>NZ_JANIJX010000033.1 GCF_024580735.1 Brevibacterium moorei
AAACGCCGAGACGATGACTTCGTCATCGCCTACCGTGAATACCTGCTCGCCGCGTAGGCCACCTCGCCATGGTCGATCACCACCACCATGATCACGACCGGGCTTGACAACCTATAGGAGCATCACGAAGGCGGCGATGTTTGGCATGCAGAACGCACAGGCGGGCGGGGCGGGTCCATTCGACATCAGGGGCAGGCTGGCCCTGGTGACCGGTTCCTCCCGCGGGCTGGGCCGGACCTTCGCCCTGGGCCTGGCAGCCGCAGGCGCCCGGGTGGTGGTTCACGGAAGGGATCCGCGGGCGATCGCGGGCACGGAGTCGGCCATCGCCTCGGCCGGGGGCGAGGCGGCCGGCCGGCTGCGGGTGGACCTGGGCCGGCGGGAGGAACTCGAGGCCGCCCTCGCGGCGCTGGTGGGTGAGGTGGGCGTGCCGGACATCCTGGTCAACAACGCCGGGGTGCAGCGCCGCGGGAACTTCTGGGAGATGGATCCGGCCGACTGGGACGAGGTGATCGCGGCGAATCTGTCCGCGGCGTTCTCCGTCTCACGCCTCCTGGCACCGGGGATGATCGAACGGGGCTCGGGCAAGATCGTCAACATCGGGTCCGTGCAGTCGATGCTGGCGCGCGCCCGCATCACCCCGTATGTGGCCAGCAAGGGCGGGATCGCGATGCTCACGAAGGGCATGGCCTCCGAGCTGGCCGAACACGGCATCCAGGTCAACACGATCTCCCCTGGATACTTCGCCACCGAGATGAACGCCTCCCTGGCCGCCGATCCGCAGTTCAACGCATGGATCGAGGACCGTACCCCGGCCCGCCGCTGGGGGAGGGAGGAAGAACTCGTGGGAACGCTGATCTATCTGTGTTCTGGGGCCTCGGACTTCGTCACGGGGCAGAACATCTTCGTCGACGGCGGGATGACCTCGGTGGTGTGATCCCGGGCGCCGCCGGTCGGACCCGGCGCGGGATCCGCACCGGGACGGGGAACCCGGCTATTTCGACAGGCTGACCGAACGCCCCGTCTTGATCTTCAGCGGGGTGACCTTCGCGGCTTTCTGGTCGGAGCAGCCGGACAGGATCTTCTGCATCGCCTTCTTCTCCGCGGACGTCACCGACAGCTGGTACTTGTACTTCACGCTGATCTGCGTGGCCACGTACTGGCAGCGGAAACCGGTGTTCTTCGGCAGCCATTCGGCGGCGTTCGCAGCCCCCTTCGTGCGGTTGAGGGAGGCGTCGGCGGCGATCAGGTTGAGCGGGTCGTTGGCGATCGACTCGCGCTGCCGCTGGCCGGCGGTGCCCGTCCAGTACTGTGCTCCGGAGACCCAGACGTTCTGCAGGGCGACCAGGTGGTCGATGTCCACGGAGTTCTTGCCGACCTTCCAGTTGTCGACTTCGCCGTCGTAGGGATCGTCCAGGGTTCCCGAGGCGACCTTGCACTTGCTGCCACCGGCGTACTTCACGTTCGTCATATCGCGGGCCAGGATGTCGTCGCGGGTCCGGCAGCCATTGCCGTCGTAGTCGTATGCCCAGGCCTTGCCAAACCACCGGGTCCGGTCGTAGCCGCTGGCCGGCGCCTTGCCCTTGACCGTGAGCTTCTCCAGGGTCGCGGTGGCCTTGGTCCCGTCGAGCTTCGCCCCGGCCGTGGAGCTGGACGATCCGCCCTGCGCCCCGTCCAGGATCTCGCCGAGCTCATCGCAGCCGCTGAGCCCGATCAGGGTGCCCAGCGCCAATGCCGAGGCGAGGGCCGTCTTGAGCAGGCGCGGCAACCCGGGGGCGGTGGTGCGGTGGTGCGGTGGACGGTGGGCGAAGATGCGCAATGTGAACCTCGGGGAAGAGAGATATCGAACGTATGTACGCATCGCAGTGTAGCAATGCGAACCCCGAGGCCCCTGCACGGTCCCGGGAGGCGGGCCCGGGACCGTCCGGGTTCGCTCAGCGCCTCCAGCGGTTGCGGCTCTCCGTGGAAGATGACTTGCACGTATAGGTGTGGCCGTTCGATCCAACACCCGTGGCCCCTGCCGGCTTGCAGAATGCGCCGGGGTGCACGCTCTTCGAGCTGGAGGAACCGCCGGACTTCGACGAGCTCTTGTGTGAAGAGCTCGAGGAGCTCGACTTCGAGGAGGAGGAACTGCTCGATGAGCTCTTGTGCGAGGAACTCGAGGACTCCTTCGCCTTCTTCGTGGCCTGGCCCGCGACCGACTTGCCAGTCGCGACCTTCTGGACTGCGACCTCGGCCGCCTTCTGCCCGGTGCAGCCGGACAGGACCCTCTTCATCGCGCCCTTCTCCGCCGAGGTCACGGACAGGGAGTACTTGTACTTCACGCTGATCTGCGTGGCCACGTACTGGCAGCGGAAGCCCCGGTTGGCCGGCAGCCATTCGGCGGCGTTCGCGGCCCCCTTCGTCCGGTTGAGCGAGGCGTCGGCGGCGATCAGGTTGAGCGGATCGTTGGCGATCGACTCGCGCTGCCGCTGACCGGCCGCGCCCTTCCAATACTGCGCTCCGGAGACCCATGCGTTCTGCAGGGCGACCAGGTGGTCGATGTCCACCGAGTTCTTACCAATCCGCCAGCTGTCGGTCTTGCCGTCGTAGGGATCGTGCAGGGTTCCCGAGGCGATCTTGCACGTGCTGCCGTTCGCGTACTTCACGTTCGTCATATCGCGGGCCAGGATGTCGTCGCGGGTCCGGCAGCCATTGCCGTCGAAGTCGAAGGACCAGGCGCGGCCGAACCAGCGCTCGCGGTCGTAGCCGGTGGCCGGCGCCTTGCCCTTGACCGTGAGCTTCTCCAGCAGTGCCAGGGCGGAGCCGCCGCCGAGCTTGGCGCCGGACTCACCCGACCGGGCGGCCTTCTTCTCCTGCTGCGCCGAGGTCGCGCTCGGCTGTGCCGCAGGTGTGGACTCAGCGTCCTGTGCCGCCCGCTGTGCGGCCTCCTCCTGCTCGGAGAGCTGCTGGGAGTCGGAGCCGCTGGGGGCGGGGCTGCTCGCGGTGGAGTCGGAATCGCATGCGGCGAGGCCGAACACCGTGCCCAGCGCCAGAGTCGCCGCGGCCAGCGGACGGGCTATCCGGGAGATGCGGGGATGGACGGCACGGAGTGCAGTCGAAACAGGGCGGGAAGTGCGCACTATGAAGCTGTCTTTCGGGAGTGGGGACTTTCGAGATCGCTTCAATTGTAGGCCCGTGCATCCCCGCGCAGTGGAGCGCTGGGATGTGCCGGGCCCTACTCCGCGAGGAGCGCGCGCCCCGGCTGCACGGACTCCACCGTGCGGCCCTCGGCGACGATGGGTTCGCCCGCTACGAAGACGTAGCGCATCCCACGTGCCGCCTGGACCGGGACCGCGCGGGCGGCCGGTTCCAACTCCGCGAGCGCGAATACCGCGATATCCGCGTCGGCGCCCACGCCCAGGTGCCCCTTGGCTGCGAACGCAGGCGCACAACCGCGCAGCACCTGGGCGGGTTGCGTCGTGGACCGGGCCACCACCTCGGCCAGGGGCAGAACGCCCAGATCGCGGTGCAGCCACGCGAGTGCTCGGACGAAGGTCGAGGTGCTGCGCGGGTGGGCGGCAGGGCCCTCGGAGGTCGGCTTGGTCGGCATCGCGTCGCTGGCGAACACGGAATGTGGCAGGGTCAGGGCGCGGACCAGCAGACCGTCGGGGCCCTGTTCGGAGTCAGGATAGGAATCGGCCAGGCACAGGCCGCCGGGATCCTGGGCGCGCAGTTCGGCCAGGCGCTGATAGGTGGCGGGGCGTTCGCCGGTGCGCAGATAGGTCACGGAGTCCGCGGGCGTGCCCTGGGCGCTCATCTTCTGCGGGTCGAGGAAGTCCGCGCCGATTACGGTCGACGAATAGGCGAAGGGGTAGGACTCGAAGGTGACGGGCAGGCCCTCGGCGTGGGCGTCGGCCAGGACCTGGGCTACGCCGGGGACTGCGGACGAGTTCGAACTGCTGATATGGCAGATGTGCACGGCGACCCCGGCGCTCCGGCTCAGGTCGATCAGTTCCTGCACCCCGGCCGGCGTTCCATGGCTGGCGCCGGAGCCCCAACGCACGTGGACGATGAGCGGGCGCCCATAGCTCTTGGCCAGCCGGGCGACGGCGGTCAGTTCGTCCGCGCCGGTCAGGGGCGCATAGCCCAGCAGCAGGCCGATGCCGATGGCGCCGGCGGCCAACTGCGCGTCCAGCAGTTCGACGATGCGGTCGATCTGTGCGGCATCGGCCGGCTGCTTCCAGTTCTCCAGGGACTGCACCGCGGCGAAGGCGTCGAGCGGCAGCTGGGGGAGCGCCGCGACCTGTTCCGCGTCCATGTCCTCCATGACGATCGCGCGGGCGTGCAGCCAGCCGGCGGAGTACCCGAAGTTCAACGGCCTGCCCTGGGCTTCGGCGGCTTCGACCGTGGGCGGCAGGGGTGTGACCCCGCATTCGAGTTCCAGGGTGGTGGTCACTCCGTCTTGGGCCTGCAGGCGGTGGCCCTCGATGTTCTGCGCGTGGGAGTGGAGGTCGATGAAACCGGGGGTGACGATGAGTCCTGTCGCATCGATCGTGCGTGCGGCGGCAGGGGGTCCCGCGGGGATGTCCCCGGCCGAGGCCGCCCCGACATAGCTGATCTTCCCGTCCCGGATGCCCACGTCGTAGGCGCCGTGCAAGCCATTCTGTGGATCGATGAGTGTTCCGCCGGTGATGAGGATGTCGTGGTGCATGGGTCTCCTGCTCGCTGTGGATGTCTGTTGGGTGTGATCCACACCCTACAATCCGGATCTCACCCACTCATGACGGCACCGGTCTGACGCCATAGATCATCCAGTTCTTCCAAACGGGCGGCACTGCGCTCCGGATCGAGGTCTGCCAAGGCCGTGACGATGCACTGCACCAGGCTTACGGCGCAGGTGGCCGAGGCCATCGGGCCCATTCCCTCCGATGGCACCAGCAGTAGTTCGTCGGCCAGGTCGGCTAAATGGGAATGCTGATCGGCGATCACGATGATCTTCACGCCGCGTTCGTGGGCAATCCTGCACATCTGGTAGATGGCGGTGCTCGTCTTCCAGACGGAGATGGCGACCAGGCAGTCTCCTGGGTGAAGCAGCCGGACCGCGTTGAGCATTGTGGTCACCGACCCGCCCTCGAACGCTATGTTGAAGCCCAAGCCCCTGCTGTTGTGCGCCAACAACTGAGCTGGGCCGGCCCACGAGCCGGTGGCCAGGACCGTCGACATGCGCGATTCTGCAATGATCCTTGCAATTCGGACAAGGTCATCTTCCTGCAGTGTTTCCGCCAAGACCTGGAGGAGTGCTGCGTCCTTCGACATTCCGGTGATTGCGCGGTCGGATCTGCCCGCGCTGGCATGTTCATAGTGTTTGCGGACGTCGAGGGATGACAGGAATCGGTTGCGGACCTCAGTGGACAGAGCCGGCCATCCGGCGAATCCAATGGCCTGAGCCGCACGGACAACTGTTGCGGCGTTGACTCCCGCCGTTTCGGCCAACTGCTGGGTGTTGCAGTAGGAGGCGCGTTCGGGGTCGGCGGAGATGGCGTTGAGGACGGCGATGGTCCCTTTTGACAGCTTGTTCGAGGCGGCTAGGGAGTCAATCCACGTTGCAACTATGCTCAATTCTGCTTCTCCTATTGCAATGATCGCTGCAATCAGCTTATATTAACCGTGTGAGGTGAAGCACATGGTGCTTTTCAGTTTTGCTCAGAGTATCCAAGTGACCCACACCCACGGTGGACCCGGAGTCGTGTCACGTGCAGTGGCGGCGGGTAGCCGTACCAAAGACGACCATGTAGTTACCAAGTTGAAGGAGATAACTTCATGAGAAAGCGACTACTGCCTCTTGTGGCCGTGCTGAGTGCCGGGGCCATGTTCCTCAGCGCCTGCGGTGGCGGCGATTCGGGCAGCGATTCCAAGGCCGACGTCGATGCGAAAACCGGTTTCGCCCAGTACACCGGTGATCCTCAGAAAGGCGGGGTCGCCACCATTCTGGGCAGCACGGACTTCTCCTACCTGGACCCTGCTATGGGCAGCGACGGCAATGTCATGAACCTCTACCAGCTGCTCTACCGTAATCTTGTCCAGTACAAGTACAACCGTGATTCGGGCGAACTCGAGCTGGTCGGCGACCTGGCCGAGGACACCGGTAAGTCGAACAAGGACGCCACCCAGTGGACGTTCAAGCTCAAAGACGGAATCACGTTCGATGACGGTAGCCCCATCACCGCCCAGGACATGAAGTTCGGGATCGAACACGCGCTGGATCCCAGCCTGGCCATCGGCCTGGACGATGTGCAGAGTTATATCAAAGGCGCCTCGAAGTACAAGGGCGTGTTCGAGGATCCCAAGGGACTCGATTCCATCAAGGTGATCGACGACCGGACCATTCAGATCACAACCGAACAGCCGATGGCCGATTTTCCAAAGGTGATGGCCACCGCTCCTGCTGTGCCCTTCCCCAAGGACAAGGTGACCAAGGCCGACCAGATTCAGAAGGATCCAATCTCCTCCGGCCCCTACAAGGTCAAGGAGTACAAGCGGGGCGAATCGCTGACGCTGGAACGCAATGAGAACTGGAAGCAGGAAACGGACGATATCCGTCCGGCGAACTTGGACGGCTACAAGTTCCAGCTGGGTCTGGACCAGAACACCATCGACCAGCGGCTGATCTCCGGTCAGGGCGAGGACAAGAACGCAATCGCGTCATCGACCAACCCCGTGGTGTCGGCGAACCTGGCGAAGATCACCCAGGATAAGAAGCTGGCGGCGCGGACCGTGCAGGGCCAGGCCTCGTGCAACTACTACATGGCCATGAATACGACCAAGAAGCCATTGAACAATGTCAAGGTGCGCCAAGCGCTCAACTGGGCAGTCGACAAGTCCAGCGTGGTCAATGCCTCCGGCGGACCGAAGCTGGCGGAAACCGCTCCGAACCTGCTGTTGCCCAACGTGCCCGGCTATAAGTCCGAGGATCCGTACGCGACGGACGGCAACAAGGGCGACCCGGAGAAGGCCAAGGCCATGCTGAAGGAGGCCGGGGCCGAGAACCTGAGCCTGACCATGGACGTGCGCGCCCTGCCGATGTGGCAGGCCCAGGCCGAGGCCGTACAGCAGTCCCTGGCCAAGGCAGGCGTCACCGTCAAGCTCAACGTCATCGACCAGGCCAAGTTCTACGAGGTTGTCGCCACTCCCAGCCAGCAGAAGGACATGACCATCACCGGTTGGTGCGGAAACGGTTGGTTCTCCGGCCAATCCCTGCTGCAGTCGAACTACGATGGCACCCGCATCACGGAGACCGGCAACCGGAACCAGTCGCAGATCAACGACAAAGAACTGAACAAAATGTTCGCCGATGCCGCCATCGATCCGAACCTGGAATCGAAGAACGAGAAGTACATCAAGATCAGCGACAAGATCGCGGAGCTCGCTCCAGTCGCCCCGCTGGTGCGTCCTCGCCCGCTGCAGATGGTGGGAACGAACATCGGTGGTGCCTTCGCGAATCCGTCGAAGACCGGCTACATCGATTACAACCAAATCGGTCTGCTGAACCCGGAGGGATGATCCACTCATGACCGCCTCGCCCAACACCCAAGTTGGAGAGTTTGGTCAACCGGCCCCGGGCGAGTCCTTCTCGCCTGGGGTCCGGGCTTTCCGGAAGATTATCCGCAAGCCCTCGGTGATCCTCTCTCTCGCATTTCTGGCACTGATCGTCCTGTTGGCGATCTTCGCCCCGCTGGTCACCCGGCTGTCCGGCTGGGACCCTTTCACCTATGACGAAGCCGCGGTGGACCCGTCCTCCGGCGGTCTGCCACTGGCTCCGCTGGGTGGCATAAGCGCAGAGCACTGGCTGGGCGTCGAACCACAGAACGGCCGCGACATCTTCGCCCGTATCGCCTATGGGGCCAGAGTGTCGCTGCTGGTCGGCATCTGCGCCACCGCCATCACCATGCTCCTGGGCGTGGTTATGGGGTTGCTGGCCGGATTCTTCGGCGGCATCGTCGATGCCGTGATTTCGCGCCTGATGGACTTCCTCATGGCCTTCCCTGCCCTGATCTTCATGATCGCGATCCTCTCCGCACTACCCCAGGGCAATCGTCCCGCCCTGCTCGTGATCGTGCTCAGCATCTTCAGCTGGCCGGCCACAGCCCGCGTGATCCGCGCTCAGACCATGTCACTGGCGAACCGGGAATTCGTCGAGGCGGCACGAACCTCGGGGGCCGGCTGGGCGCCGCTGGTGTTCCGCGAGGTCCTGCCGAACCTGTCGGGCACGATCATCGTGATGGCCACTCTGGCGATCCCGAACTTCATCGCCACCGAGGCCGGTCTGTCCTTCCTGGGTGTGGGCATCACCCCGCCGAATCCGTCCTGGGGACAGATGATCGCATCGGCTGTTCCCTGGTATTCCAGCGATCCGATGTTCTTCGCGATTCCCGGCATCCTGCTGTTCCTCACCGTCTTCGCATTCACCGTGCTGGGTGACAACCTGCAGAAGATCTTCTCCGGAGGGTTCGAATGATCTCCTATCTGCTCAAGCGCTTCGGCGCGGCGATCATCATCATGCTGTTCGTCGTGTTCTTCACCCTCCTGGTGTTCTTCAAACTTTCCCCGGACCCGGCCGCCAGCATTTGCGGTCAGACCTGTACGCCGGACCGGATCGAGACGATCAGGACCCAGATGGGACTGGACCAGCCCTTCTTCGCCCAGTTCTTCGCATTCCTGGCTGGCATCTTCGTGGGTCGCGATTACGGCGAGGGTGCATCTGCGATCCATTGCGGGGCCCCGTGCATCGGGTATTCGTTCCAGACCGGCCAGAGTGTTCTGCAGGGCATCATGGATCGGATGCCCGTGACCCTGACCATCGCCATCGGCGCTGCCGTTCTATGGCTGCTGACAGGCGTGGCCGCCGGCGTCATCAGCGCGGTCAAGGAGGGTACCTGGTGGGATCGAGGGGCGATGGCCTTCGCCCTGGCAGGCATCTCCCTGCCGAATTACTTCGTCGCACTGGTTCTGCAGTACCTGTTGGTGGTCCAGCTCGAATGGTTGCCATTCCCCACCGCCGTTCCGTTCAGTGAGAGCCCGGGACAGTGGTTCGCCACCTACATCATGCCGTGGATGGTGCTTGCCCTTATGTATGCCTCGATGTATGCACGGCTGACCCGAACGAACATGATCGACACCATGGGGGAGAACTTCATGCGGACGGCCAGGGCAAAGGGTCTCAAACCTGGCCCTATCCTGATCCGCCACGGGCTGCGGCCGTCGTTGACCCCGATCGTCACCCTGCTGGGCGTCGACTTCGCCACCCTGCTGGGCGGTGCGCTCATCACGGAGACGGTGTTCGGCCTGCCCGGTATCGGCAAGTTCGCCTACGACGCGATCTCCGTGAACGACCAGCCGGTCATCATGGGCGTGACCCTTGTAGCGGCATTCGCCGTGGTAATCGCCAATATCATCGTCGACCTGCTGTACCGGGTCCTGGACCCCCGAGTGAGAGTGAGCAGCACATGAGTACTCCCGCCGAAACCGGCCGGACGAACGCGTCCACGGACACCCCCGTGCTCTCCGTACAGGGGCTGACGGTGGAGTTCCCCCTGGGAACCGTCGTCGATGATATCTCCTTCGAAATCGCCCAGGGTCAGACCATGGGCCTGGTTGGCGAATCCGGGTCGGGTAAATCGATGACCTCGCTTGCGGTGATGGGCCTGCTGGCCAAGGAGGCCAAGGCCAGCGGCAGCGTGAAGTTCCACGGTGAGGAACTGCTGCACAAATCCGATGCGGCAATGCGCAAGTTGCGCGGGAACAAGATCGCCATGATCTTCCAGGACCCGCTGTCCTCACTGAATCCCTACTACACAGTGGGCTTTCAGATCGCCGAGGCCTACCGCGCGCACAAGGGCGGCAGCCGTGCCGCGGGGCTCAAGAAGGCCGCCGAGGCCATGGACCGGGTGCGGATTCCCGACGCGGCCGGCCGCGTGAACCACTATCCGCATCAGTTCTCCGGCGGCATGCGCCAACGCGTGATGATCGCCATGGCGCTGGTATGCGAACCGGACCTGATCATCGCCGACGAACCGACCACGGCCCTGGACGTCACCGTGCAGGCTCGCATCCTGGACCTGCTGGCCGAGGTGCAGGAACATACCCAGGCTGCGATGCTGTTCATCACCCACGACCTGGCAGTGGTCAGTCAGATCTCGAACCACATCACCGTGATGCAATCCGGTAAGACGGTCGAACAGGGCACTGCCGAGGGCATCTTCGCCAATCCGCAGAACGCCTACACTCGAAAGCTCCTGGCTGCGACCCCGCGCCTGGACGATGTGGTGAACCTGCCGGAGCCCATTATCGGTACAGGGTCGGCCACCGGACCGGAAACCGCAAAGGGGAAACGACCATGAACACGACGACGCCCCTGCTGCGGGTGAATAACCTGGTCAAAGAGTTCAAGACGGGCCGCAAGGACATCTTCCGCGCCGTCGACGACGTGTCCTTCGAACTCAACCGCCGCGAAACCATCGGGATCGTGGGCGAATCGGGTTCGGGCAAGTCGACCACGGCCAGGATGATCGCCCGACTGATCGATCCGACCTCTGGCACCGTCGAGTTCGAAGGCACCGACATCACCGGTAAATCCGGCAGGGGCCTGCTGGGATTCCGCAGCGGAGTACAGGTCGTCTTCCAGGACCCGTACTCCTCGCTCAATCCGCGCCACACAGTGGAAGAGGTGATATCGGCTCCGCTGCGATATCAGAAGCGCAAGGTCGCCGGCGGCTATAAAACCCTGGTCAAGGCGGCAATGGAGCGCGTCGGTCTCAACCCCGATCACTCCGAACGCTATCCGCGCCAGTTCTCCGGCGGCCAGGCTCAGAGGATAGGGATCGCCCGGGCCCTGGTGGTCGAACCCAAGCTGGTGATCTGCGATGAGGCGGTGTCCGCTTTGGACGTCTCCGTCCAGGCACAGGTCCTCGAACTGCTGGTCGACCTCCAGCGCGAGCGGGACATCTCCTATATCTTCATCGCCCACGATTTGGCCGTGGTCAGGCAGATCGCCCACAAGGTCGCGGTGATGCGCACCGGCAAGGTCGTGGAGCAGGGCGCCCGCGATGAAATCTTCGACCACCCGCGCGAACAGTACACCCAGGATCTCCTGGCCGCAGTGCCGAAGATCAACGCGGCATGGGACACCGCACGCGAACAACACGACGCATAGACGCGACACAGATACAGAACCGAAGGGAACAACCAACCACATGGCACACGAATCGACCGAACCAGCCCCCGGTACTACGGCGAGCCCGGCACCCCAGGACGACCTGGTCACCAGTGAGCACTCCATAAAACTGCCCGCCGGTCCCTTGAACTATCGGGTCACCACGGGTACCACGGTGATCGGCCAGGAGGAAGTCACCGATGGCGTCTATTGCGGTGATGTGCCCGCAGCCCGAGTCTTCTCCACCTCGTATACGGTGACGGACGCCGCAGGCCAGACGGACCCGCAGCGCCCTGTGATCTTCGCCTTCAATGGGGGCCCCGGCTCATCATCGGCCTGGCTGCACATTGGACTGTTCGGCCCGCGCCGCGTCGTCATCAACGACGTCGACGAACCCGCACAGCCGCCCTACGGACTGACCGACAATCTGGAGACGACCCTGGCCGATGCCGACCTGGTCTTCATCGATGCGATCACCACGGGCTACTCCCGCCCGATGGAAGGCCGGAAGGATCAGGAGTTCCACGGGTTCACCGGCGACCGTGACATCGTCGGCGAGGCCATTCGTCTGTGGCTGACCCGGAACAAGCGCTGGACCTCACCGAAGTTCCTGGCCGGGGAATCCTACGGCACGACCCGTGCTGCGGCGCTCGCCGGGCACCTGGCACGGCGTCACGGGATCGCCTTCAACGGCATCATCCTGATCTCGGCGGTCCTGGACTTCGCGACCATCGACTTCACCGAGGGCAACGAAGCACCGTACGTGCACTACCTGCCGACCTTCGCTGCCATCGCCCAGTACCACGGCAAGCACCCTGGTCGTAGCGCCGAGGATGTGATCGCCGAGGCGACCGAGTTCGCCTATGGCGACTACTCACGGGCACTGGACAAGGGCAAGCGCCTGAGTGCGGAGGAACACGCGGATATCTGTTCCCGTCTGGCGGATCTGATTGGACTCGACCCCGAATTCGTGCGGATCTCCGATCTGCGCGTCGACGAATTCACCTTCTTCAACGAGCTGCTCAAGGACCAGCGGCTGAAGACCGGACGACTGGATGCCAGGTGGACCGCACACCAGGGCAAGCTCAGCGGTGAGGTGTTGGGAGACGACCCCTCGTACCCGATGATCCAGTATCCGTACACCGTGGGTATCAACGAATTGCTGCGCAGCGAGTTCGGCTACGAATCCGATATCACCTACGAAGTCCTGACCGGCCGGGTGCACCCGTGGTCGTACAAGGAGTTCGAGAACTCCCATGTCACCACCGCCGAGGACCTGGCCTACGCTATGCGGATGAACCCGGACCTGAAGGTCTACGTCGCCTTCGGATATCACGACTGTGCGACGCCGTTCGCAGCTTCGGAACACGTGCTGGCCCACCTGCGGATCAGCGAGAAGTCCTGGAACCAGATCGTCCGGCGCTATTACCCTGCCGGACACATGATGTACGCCCACCCGGGTTCGCGCATCGACCAGCTGCACGATATTGCGGACTTCGTCGCCTGGAGCACCGGCCGGGCCGATAAGCCGGAATCCAACCAGCCTGCCTGAACGCCGGTAGACGTGAAGTAATCGGGAATCGAGAAGGAGAAGAACGATGAGCGCGAATTCGTCCGACACACGCCGGCAGACTGAAGCCGGAAACCGGTTGTACGACATCATCGAGTCGGAATGCAACTGGCGTGGAGGCGAATTCGGCTCATCGGGCTGGAAATCAGGGGTACGGGACTCGCTTCCCGATGTGTCGGTAACTGCACAGGATCGCCGCACCCGGAAATGGGAAGACACTCTGACCCAGCTGGATACGGTAGACGTTCCAGGGCTCAGTACGGAGGAACTGGTCGATTACCAGGTCTATCGCAACCAGGTCCAGACCCTGCTCGAAGCACAGCAGTACCGGATGTTCGAACGCCCCGCCACCGCCGACACCGCCTTCTGGCGGGACCTGGCCTTCGACGCCTACCGGCTGGCGCTGGCGGATGCGGACCAGGCACAGGCATATCTGCAGATGCTGGGTCAGATCCCCCGGTACTTCGCCCAACAGATCGACAATATGCGGGCGGGCCTCCAGCGGGGCTTCGGCCCAGCCCGAGTGTGCATGACGGGGCGGGAAGAACCCGTCCGGTCGGTCGCCCAGACCTCCGATGTGAAATCCCTTCCGTTCTTCGGACCGTTCACCCGGATGCCGACGGCAACCGCGGCCACCGTGGTAGCAGAACTGCAGGATCGGGCCGTCTCAGTCCTGACCGAACTGGTAGTGCCCGCTTACCAAGGACTCTACGAGTTCTTGAGTGGGGAATATCTGCCGCAGCTACCGGAATCCATCGCGGCGGTCGACCAGCCCGATGGGCCGCAGTTCTACCGTTCGCAGATCCGCGAATATGCGACCACCGAAATGGATCCGCAGCAGATCTTCGACCTGGGGCTGAGCGAAGTTGCGAAGATCCGTGCGGAGATGGACAAGATAGCCGGGGAACTCGGCTACGCCGGCGATCTGGATGGACTGTTCGCCTTTATGCGCACCGACCCGCAGTTCTACGCAACCACGCCCCGGCAGCTGTTGGCCGAAGCCGCCTACACTTGCAAGGCCTTCGACGGAGTGGTGCACCGGTACTTCGGCAAACTGCCGAACGGGCGTTTCTCCATTATGGAAACGCCCAAGGAGATCGCGGCCTTCGATACCTTCGGACGTGGCGCCCCCGACCGCTATCTGGTCAACACCTACAACCTGCCGGCCCGGCCGCTGTATTCGCTGCCGGCACTGACACTGCACGAATCAGCGCCGGGGCATTCCTTCCAACTCTCCCTGGCCCAGGAGATGGACCTGCCGGAGTTCCGCCGCGAATACATTTCGGCCTTCGGAGAGGGCTGGGGTCTGTACACCGAGCGGCTGGGCGATGAGATGGGCATGTACGAGACCCCGTACGAGCGCATGGGCATGCTGTCCTTCCAGATGTGGCGCGCGGTCCGACTGGTCGTCGACCCCGGTATGCACGAACTGGGGTGGACGCGTGAACAAGCGCAGGACTACCTGCGGGAGAACACCGCGATCGCCGAACACGAGATCGTCACGGAGATCGACCGGTACATTTCCTGGCCGGGCCAGGCGACCGCGTACTACCTGGGGCAGCTGACCATTCAGGACCTGCGCGCGGAGGCCGAGGCCGCACTGGGGCCGGCCTTCGACATCCGGGCCTTCCATGACCAGGTGCTGAGCCTTGGTTCAGTTCCACTGACCGTTCTGCAGTCCGAAGTCCGCCGCTGGATAGCGGAGGAATCCGAGGTCATTTCCGGTTGAGAATGTAGCCGCGACCTGACTGCCCGAAGCCACGCAACCACAACAAAGGAGTTCAGTCCCATGGCACAACTGGCAATCGTCAACGCCACCGTCATCGATGCGACCGGTGCCCAGCCGATCAACGGCGGCACCATTCTGATCGGCGCCGACGGAACCATCGAAGCGGTGGGTCCCGCCGCCGCGGTGAGCATTCCGGAAGGCGTGCAGACAGTCGACGCGCGCGGAGGCTTCGCGATCCCCGGCCTGATGGACGCCAATGTCCACCTGGTCGCCGCGCGTACCGCGGACACCCTGTTGGACTTCCAAGGGCGTTATGACGAGCTGGCCCGTGAGGCCGCCGAGCTGACCCTGAAGTACGGTGTGACGACGGTGTTCGATACCTGGGGGCCGGCTGCGGCCGCGACCAGGGTGCGCGATGAGATCAACGCCGGGAAGACCATGGGATCGCGGATCTACTGTTCCGGCAATATCATTGGCCTGGGCGGACCGTTATCCGATGACTTCGTGGCGCCGGGCACCTTCCTGCAGAAGGACACGATCGCCTCGGTCAATCACGAATGGGAGCGGGGGACCGGGCCCGGTCTGACCACTATGTCGGTGTCCCAGATCGCCGAGGCCGTGGCACAGTACATCGAGGAGACCGGCGTCGACTTCATCAAGTGGGCGGCCACAGACCATCTGGCCATCGCCAGCGGGGCCGCCGTCTTCCTGATGTTCTCCGAAGCCGCCCAGCAGGCGATCCACGATACGGCACACGGTTACGGCCTGCCTACCCAGGCGCATACGACCTCGGTCGACAGCCTGCGGATCTCCGTGGACCTGGGGGTGGACCTGCTGCAACACGGCGATATGACCGTCGGGCAGCCCGCTCCGGCCGAGCTGTTGGACCGGATCGCAGACAAGCGGATCCCGACCGCGGCCCTGGTCTGCACCGATGACTACCTGAAGTGGAGCGCCTCGTTCCCCGGTACTGCGATCTCACACGGGGCAAGGGAGAACTCCGACATCAACCAGCGGGGACTGATCGAACGCGGTACCCGGCTGCTGTTGACGACCGACGGATTCGCCTACGGACCGCGCATCACCGAACATCCCGGGTTCAGGGCCGGCACGCTCAAGCCCACGGTGCCCGATCAGTGTGTGCAGCTGGGCTATAGCCATTTCAACTGGCTCAAGGGCGCGTGGGAGAAGGGGATGGAGCCCATGGAGGTGCTGCGTTCGGCGACTGCCTACCCTGCCGAGGCGTATGGCGTGAGCGAGGTCGTCGGCACCCTGGAAGTCGGTAAGAAGGGCGATGTGCTGATCCTTGACGCCGACCCGCTGACCTCGGCTGCGGCGTACAAGGAGATCCGGCATGTGATCAAGGAGGGTGCGGTCGTGGATCGCGACAAGCTGGCACGCGATATGCAGGTCGGCCTCGACGTCATGGCCGAACTGGGCTGAGAACCAACCCGGGCCCCGAACCGTCGAGTGGCTGGGACACGCCGGAACCTGACTTCGGGTTTAGGCGTGTCCCCGCCACTCGACGGTGAACCGGGGGATCCGGTTTCAGGCCTGTGAGACCTGCGGGAACCGGGCGAAGGTGAATGGCTCCAGCTCGGCGGGGCGCTCACCGGAGGTGATCCACCCCGCCAGCAGTGTTGCCACCGCCGGCGAGATCGCGAAACCGTGGCCCGACCAGCCGGTGGCGAAGAAGACGCCGGGGTTGCCGGGCACTTCGTCGATCACCGGGATGTCGTCGACCGTCAGCGATTCGGGCCGGGAGGCGTCGGTCACGACCACCTCGGCGCCGGCAAAGGCCGGATAGATCGAGGTGGCGTCGATGATGGACTTCTCCGCCGTTTCCGGGCGCGGAGTGCCGGTTTCGGACTCGTAGTCCCAGTCGCCGGTCCGTCCGCCGGAGAGCATGACCATGTCCTCACCGTCGATCGTGATGGTCTTCGCCGCGAAGGGCAGCGAGTGGTGGCCCAGCAGGTGCTTGAAGGTGAAGCCCCCGGCCGCCCGCACGGGTGTCATCTGCGGGTTGAAACGGGTGATGGGAACGTCGATGCCGAAGGAATCGGCCAGCAGCCGGCGGCTGTAGCTGTTCGCCGTCACCAGTACGCCACGGGTGGCCGTGTGGACGGTGCCGTCTTCGGCGGTGACGGTGTAGAGGCCATCGGCATTCTTACCCGTGATGCCGGTGACCGGGGTGTTCTCCTTGAGCTCCGCACCTGCGGCCTGTGCCGCGGCCGCATAACCGCGGGTCACCTCGGTGTGGTCGCCGGTGCCGTCAGCCGGACAGTACAGGGCACCGGCCACCGTTTCGGCCGAGGCCCCCGGCTCCAGGGTGTCCAACTCCGCCTTGTCGATGATGCGGGTCTCGATCCCGAAGGCCGACTGGACGCCGACCCGGGTCTTCAGCTGGTCGTGCAGGCTCTTGTCAGCAAAGACATCGGGGCCGACGAGCTCGATCCCGCCGGTGCGCTCATAGCCGACCTTGAGGCCCAACTCCTCGTTGATTCCGGGCCACATGTCGTAGGCGATCTTCATCAGCGGCAGTTCTCGGATGTCGCGGGCGTTGGCCCGCACCCCGCGCTTGCCGACCCCGCCCGAGGCCCCCGAGGCGACGGTCTTCGCCTCCAGCAGCAGGACGGAAGCGCCGGACTTCGCAAGGTAGTAGGACGCTGCGGAGCCGTGCACGCCGGCGCCGATGACGATGTAGTCGTGGGACATGATGATGCTTTCTGTAGATGGTTCAGTGATGAATGCGGGAAATGAACTGTTGTGTGCGTTCCTCTTGGGGATTGCCCAGCACCTCGTCGGGAGGGCCCTGCTCGACGATCCGGCCCTCTGCCATGAAGACGACCGTGTCCGCGACTTCGCGGGCGAATCCTAACTCATGGGTGACGACCAGCATCGTCATGCCCTCATGAGCGAGTTCCTTCATGACGACGAGGACGTCGTCGACGAGTTCCGGGTCGAGAGCGGACGTGGGCTCGTCGAACAACATGACCGTCGGGTCCATCGCCAGTGCCCTGGCGATGGCGACTCGCTGCTGTTGGCCGCCGGACAGGGATTCGGGGAAAGCGCTTCCCTTCTCCTTGAGGCCGACTCTCTCCAGTAGCCCGTCGGCAATGGCATTGGCCTCCTTGGCCTTCCGGCCGAGGACATTGATCTGGGAGAATGTTACGTTCTCCTTGACTGTCAGGTGCGGGAAGAGATTGAACGACTGGAAGACCATTCCGATGTGCCGGCGCTGTTTGGCCGTGGCGAACTCACTGAGCTCATGGAGGCCATCGTCTCTGCGCCGGTAGCCGATGTACTGCCCGTCCACTTCGATGGACCCGGAATCGATCTTCTCCAAGTGGTTGACGCAGTTGAGCAAGGTGCTCTTGCCCGATCCTGATGGTCCAATGACGCAGACGACCTCGCCCTTCTTGACTTGGAGCGACAGATCTGTGAACACATCGTTCGAACCGAATGACTTGGAAACTCGGCTGATGTCGACGATCACTTCGCCGGTCCCTGTGGGCGAAGAAGCGGTGGAGGTTCTACTTGCCACGGTTGTAATGCCTTTCGATGTAGTACTGGCCGACGGAGAGCACAGACACGATGAGCAGGTACCAGATCGTCGCAACGATGAGCAACGGGATCGTCTCGAAGGTTCGGGAGTAGATCAGCTGGGCCGAATACAGCAGGTCGGCCAGTGCGATCGTGCTGACCAGGGCCGTACCCTTGACCATCGAGATGACTTCGTTGCCGATCGGCGGGATGATCACGCGCATGGCCTGCGGCAGGATGATCCTGAAGAAAGACAGTTGAGGAGACATCCCCAGTGCCTTCGCCGCGCGGCGCTGGCCATCCGGGACAGCCTTGATTCCGGCGCGGACAACCTCACCGGTGTAGGCAGCTTGGCTCAGTCCGAAGCCCAGGATGGCTGCGCTCCACGGGGTAATCAGATCGTTGGTGTTCCATGAGTACAATTCCGGTCCGAAGGGGATGCCGACGGTGATGTGCTTGTAAAGTGCGGCGAAGTTGAACCAGAAGATCAGCTGGACCAGCTGGGGAACACTGCGGAAGAACCAGGTGTAGAGCCAGCTTGCGGCATTGAGGAAGACATTGCCCGACAGCCGCATGACGGCCAGCAGAACGCCCAGGACGATACCGATCGCCATGGCGACAACCGTCAGAATCGCGGTGCGCCCCAGACCTTGCATGATTTGGCCGTTGAAGAAGTACTTGGCGACTGTGGACCAACCGAAGTTGGGGTTGTTCGCGACTGAAATGGCAACGAATATCGCGATCAAGATGACGATGGCCGCCATGAGCCATGACAGTCGTGTCTTTCGCCGGTGAATTCTCAGGGGTTCGGAGATCTCCGCTGGCGGTATGTCTGGAACGGATGCGGTAGCCGACATGTGTTTACTGATCCTTCACCGTGGGATTCACTTCGACCTTGTTGATCTCATTGTCGGCAAGTCCCCACTTGTCCATGATCTTGGCGTAGGTGCCGTCCGCAATCAGGCTGTTGATGGATGCGGCGAACGGCTTGCTGAAATCAGAGCCCTTGGGCAGTGCACCGCCCATGGGGTAGGGCTCCAGGTAGTGTCCGACGATCTTCGCCTTACCCTGGCTGTTGGCGACGAAGTAGTTCATTCCCGTCGAACCGCTCCAACTGACGTCTGCGCGGCCGCTGAGCATCGCCATATTCGCTTTGGTGCCGTCGTCGTAGACCTGCATTTCAACGGCGGGGTTTCCGTCGTCGACGCACTTCTTCGACTGCGTATCGCCGAATTCCTGCTGGCGGGAACCGCGGGTCGTAGCGACCTTCTTCCCGCACAGGTCGTTGAGTGATTCGACCTTGATATCAGAATCCGAAGTTGCGGCTATGCCCTGGTTTCCCAAGGCCGTTCCTACCTGATCGATCTTCTTCATCCGCTCATTGGTGATGCCGATCTGGCCGAAGGCAATATCGTACCGGTCGGCCTGGAGCCCGGGGATGACCGAGTCGAAACTGATCTCGTTGAACTTCGGCTTGACGCCGAACTTATCGGCTGCGGCCTTCACCAGGTCGATCTCCCAGCCGACTAATTCGCCTTTCTCGTCGACGAAGACGTCGGGCGCGCTGCCGGCCGCGCCTGCGATGTTGATGGCGCCGGCCTTCTTGATGCTGTCGGGCAGCTGCGCAGCGAGCTTCTCATCCTTCTGGACATCGAAGGTCTCGGTTGGGACGGGTGCCAGGGCATCGCCGGTCTCGGCCGTATCCGTGCCCTCTCCGCCCCCACCGCAGGCGCTGACCAGCAATGCGGTCACAGCGAGCGTCGCGGTCATGGTGCCGGCCTTGGTGATTGCCCTCATGGCATCCTCCCGTGCTTGGTGTAGTGATAGTGGTCACAGTCCGTCTGTGATGTAATGAACAGTACATGCACGGTGGTCGTGTATCAACGGTTACACGAGGTGGAGTTTTGCAGGCACAATCGGATTCCGGTGACAACGGCGCGACTGGTTTCTCCACACGGGTTGCGCGGGCAGTGGAACACCTGACGCCCAATCAGCTCAAGGTGGTGAGGTATTTCGAACACAACGCGACTCTCACCTTGACGTCTTCGGCGGACGATATCGCCAAGGCTCTGGGCCTCAGCACCGCATCGGTCATCCGGGCCGCGCAGGCCCTGGGCTATGAGGGTCTGACTGCGCTCAAAAGAGATCTTGCCAGGGAGATCACTGCGAAGGGCGTTTCCCCCGGGCAAGTGCTCGATCGCCGGCTGAGCACGGGACCTGTTGGGCATGAGCGGCTGCAGAACATCCTTGCGGATATGGGTGACCTCGTCCTCGAAACCGGATCGACCATCGATGTGGGCTGCTGGGACCAGGCTGTGTCGGCGTTGTTGAACGCCCGGCGTACCTTCGCGTACGGTGTCGAGGAGTCCGGGCATGTGGCAGAGACTTTCGTCCATCACATGCGCACCTTCGGATTCGATGCAGTGTCCTGTACTCGAACTGGGATCGCCCTCGCGCCCTATATGGCGCTTGCCGAACACGCCTCGTGCATCGTGATCTTCAGCCCCCTGCGGGTGTTCCCCGAAATCCGCGAGCTGTTGTCCCTGGCGGATGATAAGGGCATCCCAACTATCGTCATCACCGAGATCGTCAACGCGGAATTCGTCAACGAGTCCTCGATCGTCTTGCAGACGCCAAGCTCGGTGATGACCAGCGGGTCCAATACGATCGCGCCCACCGCACTGTCGTTCGCGCTGACCCAGCAATTGGCGTCCGAGGCGAGAGCGGAGTCGACGGCGGCCTACAACCGCATGTTGCAGTTTCGCGAGCGCATATAGAGGCCGGCGCCGATAGGCACATCAGCCACACAACACCACCCAACAGAAAGGCACAACCATGGCAAACGTCGCAGTCCTGGGCAGCGGGGTCATCGGCTCCGCCGCTGCATACGAACTCAGCAGGGCCGGCCACCACGTGACCGTCCTGAGCGAATCACCCTGGGGCGGAGTGACCTCGCAGACCTCCTTCGCCTGGGTCAACTCCAACAACAAGGACCCGCGCGCCTACCACGACCTCAACGTCGCCGGCATGCGCCGCCACGCGGAGCTGCAGGCCGAACTGGCCCCCGCCCAGCCCTGGTACGTGACCACCGGCTGCTTCATGGAGCACTCCAGTGCTACCGACCGCGACGCCGCACGCGCCCGGATGAGCGGCCTCGGCTACCCCGTCACGACCATCGCCGCGGCAGACGCCCCCGTCTTAGAACCTGCCTTCACCCCGCGCGAATCCGAATCCCTCTTCTTCCCCACTGAGGGTTTCATCTACGTCGAGCGCTTCATCCCGGCTCTCAAGGCCGCAGCCGTGGCAGCCGGAACCGAATTCCGGCAGGTGCGCATCAGCTCGGTCGACAGCACGGCCACCGGAGTCACGGTCACCTCCCAGCGCGTCGAAGCCGGCGGTGCCCTGGCCGCCGCCGAACAGGCGTCGTTCGACCACGTGTTCATCGCCCTGGGCAAAGTCGCCGACCTGGTTCCGGTCAACGGCGGGCCCGCGGCCGGCGGTGCCATTCTGCCGATGTTCCACAGCGAGGCCACCTCGGTCGACACGCACTGCTACCTGGGCTATGCGGACACGGGAGCGCAGAAGTTCAACCGCGTTTACATCTCCGATGCCGTGAACTTCCGGCCATTCGGCGAATCCGGTCTGGTGCTCCAGGCGCCGGCCCTGGAATACCACTTGGACGGGCCGGACCCCGAAGAGCACTTCGAGGAGGTCCGTGCCTATATGGAGGAGCAGGTCAATGCCCGACTGGCCGGCACCGAGGCCGCACCGATCCACGTGGACCGTGTGATCCTGGCCGAGCGCAGCCTGCCGCTCGACGGCCACCCGATCCTGGGCTTCGTCGACGAACACCACCGGGTCTCCACCGCGGTGTCGCACAGTGGGGTGACCCTTTCGGCGCTGTACGGACGGTTGGCGCTGGAGTTCGTGGCCGGCCGCGAACCCGAATCCGTTACCCCGTTCAAGCTGGACCGGTTCGATCCCTCGGTAGTGGATGGGACCTCGGCCCCGGAGCTGTTCCAGCAGCAGGGCGTGGGCCGGCAGTAAACGTAGTCGCCGCCGGAAATATCGCAAGCGCGGATTCACATTGTGTGCGGATATCCCAGCACACAATGTGAATCCGCGCTTGCGAAGTGAACCGGGGGTCGGCCCGACTCGGCCCGGCCCGCCGGGTGCACGTCTATCTCCGCGTGTGGCCCGGCGCTTCGCGTTCCTGGACCAAGGCCGCTGCGTGGCGGCTCTCATGGCGGTGGGATAGTGGAGAGCGTGACTGTAGACGGGATGGATGTAGAGAAAGTCGGCACTGCCGAGGATGCCGGCGGCGGGGCGGGAACCGGCAGCGTGGCCGGCAGCGGAGCCGCAGACCTGACCGATGGCCTGGGCGTATTCCTGCGGCGCTTCCCGACGGCGCAGGCGGGGGACCTCGGCGGCACCGGGCCCCTGGCCGGCATGCGCCTGGGCATCAAGGCGCTCATCGCCTGCGCTGAGGCGGTCCCCACCGCGCAGAGCCGCGTCTACGATCCCGACTTCTGCGCCGGGCGCGATGCGCTGGTGGTGGAGCGGCTGCGCGCCGCCGGCGCCCACATCGCCGGGGTGACGACAATGGCCGAGCACGCGGTGGGTCGGCCGGACCCGGCACTGGACTTCCCGATCCCGCGCAATCCCTGGGACCCCGCGCGCTGGCCCGGCGGTTCCAGCTGCGGTACTGCGAGCGCGATCGCCCTGGGCGAGGTCGATGCCGGCTTGGGCACGGACACCTCGGGCAGCTGCCGGATCCCCGCCGCGTTCTGCGGCATCACGGGCCTGCGACCGAGCTTTGGGCTGTTGCCCTTGGACGGAATCCTGCCCGGGGCGCCGAGCCTCGACGTGGTGGGCCCGATGGCCCGCACCGCCGCCGAGTGCCGCCGCCTGCTCGATGTGATGCGCGGGCGGGCTGCGGGCGGTGCCGAGGACCCGGCCTCGGTCGACGAGGCGCAGGTGGACCTGCGCGGTACCGTGATCGGCGTGCCCGCCGAGCTGCTGGCCGGGGGCGGCCCGGACGACTCGGGCGATCCGGTCCGCGTGCCAGACGGCGCCCGGGGTTGGGATGAGCGGATCGCGCCCGGTGTCGGCGCGGCCTTCGCCGGGGCCCTGGCGGATCTGCGCGCCGCCGGCGCCGAGGTCCGTGTGGTCGAGCTGCCCCCGGTCGACGACATGGTCCGCGTGACGATGACGATCTTCGTGCGCGAACTCTTCGACGTGCACCGGGAGGACCTGGTTGCGCGCTGGAATGACTTCGGTCGGTCCATGCGGCGTACGGCGGCATCCGGGGCGCTGGTCGACGACGCGGTCTACCGGGCCGCGCTGGAACGGGCGGGGGAGTACGCGAACCGGATCGACGAGGTGCTCGCGGCCCTGGACGAGCCGGCAGGGGCCTCGGCCCGGGAATCGCGCAGTGTCGCCATCGCCCTGCCTACCTGGCCGCAGGTGGCCCCACCGCTGGTGTTCAAGGGCGGGGTGCCGCAGAACGACTGGAATCTGACCGGGGCGTACTCGGCCACCGGCCATCCCGCGCTGGCCCTGCCGATGGGATTCGCCGCGCCGGGCCAGGGAGCGGCTGCCGATCCGCAGGCCGCTGCCACGGAGGGCATGGGGCTGCCCGTTTCCCTGCAGCTGATCGGCCGGCACGGCGGAGACGACGCCCTGCTCGATCTGGGGCAGGCGTACCAGGCGCTGACCGACCACCACCTGCGGATGCCGGATCGGCGTGCGGCGGCCGCAGGTCTGGCCCGGGTCGAGCCGATGCCGGATCCGGACGCCGAGCCCGTCAGTGAGGAGGAGCTCGCCGCGGTGCCGCAGATCCTCGTCGACCGGCTGGCGGAGTTGGGCATCCCGGCAGGGCTCCACGACCTGGTGACGATCGCGGGCATCCTGAGCTGAGGCCGAGCTGCGGCCGGGCTGAGGCTGAGCTGCGGTCCGGGGGCACCCGTTCGCATCCCATGCGCGCATACACGCATGGGATGCGGGTTCGCACATGGGATATGGGACCCAGGTCTCATTTTCGTTTCGACCGTGATTGGATAGGGGAGAGCCAACTCTATTTGGAGGTACACCCATGTCCCAGACGTCCACCACGCCGGATTTCCGTGCCGAGGCTGCGGCCCTGTCCAATGACCTCGTAGCCCTGCGGCGCGATCTGCACCAGCATCCGGAGATCGGCCTGCAGCTGCCCTATACGCAGGGCAAGATCCTCGAAGAGCTCGAGGGTCTGGGGCTGGAGATCCACACGGGTACCGGCCTGAGCTCGGTCGTGGCGATCCTGCGTGGTGGCGCCTCGGCGAAAGAACCGGCGACCAAGCCGGTCACGGTCCTGCTGCGCGGGGACATGGACGCCCTTCCCGTGGTCGAGCAGACCGGGCTGGAATACGCCTCGACCAACGGCGCGATGCACGCTTGCGGCCACGATCTGCACGTCACCGGGCTGGTGGGCGCGGCCCGCCTGCTGGCCGCCCACCGGGATGAACTGCCCGGCGACGTCGTCTTCATGTTCCAGCCCGGTGAGGAGGGCGACGGCGGGGCCAAGGTGATGCTCGACGAGGGCATGTGGGACACGGTCGGCGGCAAGGTCGACGGCGCCTACGGCCTGCACGTCTCCTCCGGTCCGCGCGGTGTGTTCACGCTGCGCCCCGGCACCCTGATGGCCGGTGCGAATCGGCTGAACGTGACCTTCCACGGGCGTGGCGGGCACTCCTCGCAGCCCTCGAAGTCGATCGACCCTGTGCGCCCGGCGGCCGAGTACGTCGGCGCGATGTACCAGGCGATCGGCGCGAGCTTCAGCGTGTTCGACCCGGTGGTCACTGCCTTCACGCAGATGTCCGGCGGAGACGCCATCAATGTCATCCCGCCGCACGCCTCGGTGGGCGCTTCGGTGCGCACGCTCTCGCGCGAGTCGACCAGGCGCTTCCCCGAGGTGGCCCGCCGGGTGGCCGATCACGTCGCCGCAGCCCACGGCTGCACCGCCGAGGTCGAGTTCGTCGAGCAGTACCCGGTGACGGTCAACGACGATGCCGAGGCGGCCTTCGTCCTCGACGAGCTGACCGGGGTCTTCGGCGCCGAGCGCGTCATCGAATCGCCCGATCCGCAGATGGGCTCGGAGGACTTCTCCTATGTACTCGAGGAGGTTCCAGGCGCGTACTACTTCCTGGGCGCCAGCCCCGAGGGCGTGGATCCGGAGACCGCGGCGACGAATCACTCCCCGCAGGTGCTCTTCGACGACGCCCTGCTGTCGGACAGCGCCTCCTCCCTGGCGCTCATCGCCTGGGCCCGCCTGCACCGCTGACCCCCACCACTTGAGTTCCACTACTTACCGAAATGGTGAAATCCGACCCGAAACCGCGATTTTTCACCATTTCGGTAAGTAGTGGAACCCCGCGGGACTGAGAAATGGAGAGATATATGTGGGAGCATTCGAGGTTCCTCGTACATGCGATCGTCACCAGGGGACTCGGTACCTCCGCGGTGGGCGTGGACCGGGGCGATGCCATTCCCGGGTTGGTGGTCCGGCTGGACACCGACGCCGTAACCGGCGGGATTTCCGTCGTAGCGGAGAACACCGAATACGGACTGCCCGCCTGCGACGTGGGCCGGAACGAGAGCGCTGCCGCGGGCGACGCGGGCCGGGCCGAATCCGAGGCCGTACCCGAGGCCGCAGGCGGGAGCGAATCCGGCGCTCGGGCGGCCGCCACGGCTGTGCGCGACTCCTTCGCAGAGTCTGTGCTGATCGGCGACGCCTCCACGGACACCGGCGACTTCGACCCCATCGCGCTGGGCTACGTCGACTATCTGCGCACCGCCGCGGCCCTGACCAAACGCCACGGCACCGCCTACGAATTCCGTCCCGACCTCAGCCATGTGGCCGACGTGAAATGGTTCGACGACATCCTGGCGATCGACGCGACCCTGAGCTTCACCCCACGCGGAGCCGGCACCTGGACCGGCGCCGGAACCGGGCTGCTGGCCGGCAGCACAGCGGTGGGCGGTGGGGCCTCGGCGGCGGGAAATGCTGCGGCGGGAAGCACGGCTGCGGTGAAGGCCGATCCCTCGGCCGGGCCGTATCCGGGCGTGCCCGCCGGGACGGCGGAGAACGCCTCGGGCCCCACCCCTCCTCCGGGCCGCCCCGGTGCACCCGCCCCGGCCGAGGCCGTGACCATCACCCAGCGCGTGACCCTGCGTCCGCTGCCCGAACCCGGCTACCAGCCGGTGCCATTGGACCCGGAGTCCGGCGCGATGGCCTACTTCACTACCCATCGCTTCGACGAAGTCGGGCATGCGGACGCGCGGCGCACCTACGCACCCCGGCATCGGCTGGCCCACGACATCGTCTACCGGCTGGACCCCGCGATCCCCGAACCGTACCGCACGGCGATGCTCGAGGGCTTCAACTGGTGGGCCGAGGCCTTCGCCGCCGCCGGCCACCCCGGCCGGTTCCGCGTCGAGCTCCTGCCCGCCGGCGAGGACCTCTACGATCCGCGCTACGGCACGATCACCTCGTGTCACCGCGCCGACCGCGGCTGGTCCTTCGGCAAGGGGCAGCTGGACCCGCGCACCGGTGAGATCCTCAAGGGCTGCGTGGTCATGGGCTCGCAGCGCATCGAGGAGGTCCGTGCCATTACCGAGGCCGTCCTGGCGCCGTACGGGGAGTCGGGGGCCGCGGCGGGCGGCCCGACCGAATCCGAGGCCGGTGGCCCGACCGGGGCGCGGCTCGTCGAATCGGTCGTGGTGGCGCGGATGGCCGCGCTCGCGGCCCACGAGATCGGGCACTCGCTGGGCGTGGCCCATAACTTCGCCAGCCACCACCACCCACACCTGTCCGTGATGGACTATCCGGGGCCGGTGTTCGCCCTTGACACCACGGGCGCGCCCTGCGTCCCGACCGGCGACGGCGCCCCCTACCCCACGGGGCTGGGGGAGTGGGACCTCCACGCGATCGCAGCGCTCTACGGCGGCGGCCCGCGCCCGGCCGGTGGTACTCGCGGGCTGGGTGCTCCTGTCGGTGAGAGCCCGCGCCCGGCCGGTGGTACCACTTGCGCTGGGTGGCAGGAGATGCGCGCGCATTCGGTGCCACCGAGCGCAAGTGGTACCACCGAGGCATCCCTGGCGTACTCGACCGACGCGGATTCGCGCGAGGAATGGTATGCCGATGCCACCGCCTCGACTTGGAAGGCCCATGGCGAATCGCTGGAGACCCTGGCCTCCGTGGCCGAGGTCCGCGCCGCCGCCCTGGCCCGGTTCAGTCCGGCCGTGGTTCCGGCTGGATCCGATCCGCACGAGGTCGAGCGCCGCTTCCGCCTGCTCTACCTGCTGCACCGCTTTCACGCGGTCAGCGTCCTCAAGGCCATCGGCGGCACCCGGCGCTCCTATGGACTGGTCGGCGGCGGTCCGTCTTCCAGAGCGGCTTCCGGTTCGGTTTCCGCCGCACCCGCATGGGCCGTAACCGCCGTACCCGTCGCTGAGCAGTTGGCCGCGCTGCAGGCCGTGAACCGGCTGCTCGGCGCGGACTTCCTGCAGGTGCCCGCGCACATCCGCCCGCTGCTGGTCCCGCCGGCCGGGGGCGTGACGGCGCCCGCCGGCGGCTTCGCCCATCGGACCTCGGGTGCGCCCGACATCGAGGCGATCGTGCGCGCCGGCACCGAGGCCGTGGCCTCGCCCCTGCTGGCCCCGGCCCGCCTCAACCGGGTGGCGCAGCAGGCGCCCGAGGTCCTGGCCGCCATCGTCGAGGCGTCCGCCGGCCGTGCGCTGCGCAGCCTGGACGAGGGGCTCGCTCTCGGGGCGGCAGGCCGCGGTGCTGAGGGGACCTCGGCGTCAGCTGAGCGGAGGACGGAGCAGACGATCGCCTGGGCCCTGCTGAACCGCTTCACGGCGAGCCTGCTCAGCCCCGACCTGCACGAATCGGTGCGCTTCGAGATCCTGAACCTGGTGTCCTGGGTCGAGCCGCGCAATCGCCTGCTGGGCCGTCGCTGGGAGCACATCGTCGAGCGCATCGTCCGGTTCGACGACACCCTCCCACAGCTGCCCCTGGGCGCCCCGATCTAAGCAGCCTGCAGTTCAGCCCCCGGCCTCAGAGTTCCACTACGTCCCGAAATGTTGATATATCGCTGTTTCGGGCGGAATTTCGACATTTCGTTACGTAGTGGAACTCCCAGGGGTGTCCCTATGTTCTTTGTCAAGCGATTCGGTAGATTTTTCCCGGAATCCGCTTGACTCAGTTTGGGGCGTGCTGGGGTGACCGGTTGACCGTGTAGTTCGTCGTCACGGTGCCACCAGTTGGT
>NZ_JANIJX010000034.1 GCF_024580735.1 Brevibacterium moorei
GCCGCACACCGCACCCTCAGGTGCGGTGTGCGGCCGCCGTGGACATCACCGGTTGTTCACCGGTGTCCGGGTCACTCCGCTGCGGGGGTCTCTTCCTCTGCAGCTTCGTCGTCCGCGGGGGTTTCGCCCAGTTCGGCCTCGAGCTGGGCCTCGCTGATCTCGGCGGAGACGTTGACGACCAGCAGTTCGGGGTCGGCCACCAGCTCGACACCGGCGGGCAGCGCGATGTCCTTGGCGAACACGTGCTCACCGACTCCGCGGCCGGTGATGTCGACCGAGATCGACTCGGGCAGGGCGGTCGCGTCCGCCAGCACCGCCAGGGTCAGTTCCTCGTGCTGGACCAGGGTGCTCGGTGCGGCCTCGCCGACCAGGGTCAGCGGAACGTCGACCTCGACCTTTTCGCCGCGGCGCACGATGACGAAGTCGATGTGCTCGAGTTCGCGGCTCACCGGGTGCTTCTGGACCTCGCGAGCGATGGCCAGGGTGTTCTCGCCCCCGGCGATCTCCAGCTCGAACAGCGCATTCGCGTGGCGCAGGGCCAGGCGGGTGGTGTGCGCATCCACCGAGATGTGGACGGGATCGGTGCCGTGACCGTAGACGACGGCGGGCACGCGACCGGCGCGGCGCAGGGTGCGGGCAGCGCCCTTGCCAAAGCCCTCGCGCAGTTCGGCGCTCAGATTGATATCAGCCATGTTTCACTCCTTTGATCGGTTCGATTCCTCGGGCGTCGGGGCTCGAACACAGGACCGGGCGTGAACCGCAGGAGCGTGTCGAAGAACCGCGTCGATAACGGAGAGCCCAACCGGGCCTCCCTCGCCGAGGCAAACGATAATATGTTATCAGATATTGAACAGGCTCGTCACCGAGCCGTCCTCGAACACCTCGTGCACGGCGCGGGCCAGCAGCGGGGCGATCGACAGCACGGTCAGCTTGTCGAACTTCTTCTCGTCTTCCAAGGGCAGCGTGTTGGTCACGATGACCTCTTGAGCCACGGAGTTCTCCAGGCGCTCCACGGCGGGTCCGGAGAAGACCGCGTGCGTGGAGACGATGACAACGCCCGTGGCTCCGGCATTCATGCAGGCCTCTGCGGCCTGCACGATCGTGCCGCCGGTGTCGATCATGTCGTCGACCAGCACGCAGGTGCGGCCCTCGACATCGCCGACGACCCGGTTGGCCTTCGTCTGGTTCGGCCGCGTGATGTCACGCGTCTTGTGGATGAAGGCCAGCGGGGCACCGCCCAGCTTCGCAGACCAGTTCTCGGCGACCTTGATGCGCCCGGCGTCCGGGGATACCACGGCCAGATCGCCGGTGTACTTCTGCTTGACGTAATCGGCCAGGATCGGCATTGCCACCAGGTGGTCGACCGGACCGTCGAAGAAGCCCTGGATCTGCGCAGTGTGCAAATCCACGGTGATCACCCGGTCGGCGCCGGCGGTCTTGAACAGATCGGCCAGCAGGCGGGCCGAGATGGGCTCGCGGCCGCGGTGCTTCTTGTCCTGCCTGGCATAGGGGAAGAACGGCGCGATCACGGTGATCCGCTTGGCCGATGCGCGTTTGAGCGCGTCGATCATGATCAGCTGTTCCATCACCCAGTCGTTGATCGGCGCACAGTGCGACTGCATGACGAATGCGTCCGCACCGCGCACCGATTCCCCGAACCGCACATAGATCTCGCCGTTGGCGAAGTTGTACAGATCCGTCGGCAACAGTTCCGTCCCGAGGTTCTCGGCCACCTGCTCCGCAAGTTCGGTGTTAGCCCGTCCCGTGACCAGGACGAGGCGCTTCTCGCCCGCCGTCGTGATTGAGTTCACGTGTCTTCCCCTTCTACCCGTGTTCCCTGTTTAGTCTTCTTCTGACTTCTTCTTCGCGGCAGCAGCCGCCTCCGCCGCGGGGGTTCCCGGGCGATGCTCGATGACCCAGTCTTCGACGATCTTCTGCGGGCCATAGGTCAGGGCCAGCGCGCCGGCGGGAACGTCCTTGCGGATCACGGTCCCGGCACCGGAATAGGCTCCGTCGCCCACGTTCACCGGGGCCACGAACATCGTGTCCGAACCGGTGCGCACATGCGAGCCGACGGTGGTGTGGTGCTTGTTCACCCCGTCGTAGTTGACGAAGACCGAGGAGGCGCCGATATTCGACTCCTCGCCGATCGTGGCATCCCCGACGTAGGTCAGGTGGGGTACCTTCGAGGCCCGGCCGATGTGGGCGTTCTTGGTCTCCACGAAGGTCCCGATCTTACCGTCGGCGCCCAGTTCGGTGCCGGGGCGCAGATAGGCGAAGGGGCCGACCTTGGCTCCCGCTCCGATCACCGACAGGCTCCCGTGGGTTCGGATCACACTGGCGCCGGCGCCCACCTCGACGTCGGTCAGGGTGGAGTCCGGGCCGATCTCGGCCCCTGTATCGACCTTCGTCGCCCCGTGCAGCTGCACGCCCGGCAGGATCGTGACGTCTGCGGCGAGTTCCACATCCGCATCGATCCAGGTGGTGGTGGGGTCGACCACCGTCACGCCCTCGCGCATCCAGTGCGTAAGGATCCGACGATTGAGCTCGGCACCCAGACCCGCCAACTGCACCCGGTCGTTGGCACCCTCGACCTGCCAGACATCGTCGATCGGCAGAGCGGCCACCGGCGATCCGGCGTCACGGGCGATCTCGATGACATCGGTCAGGTACTTCTCCCGCTGATTGTTCTCCGTGGACACCTTGGCCAGCGAGGTGCGCAGCACCGCGGCATCGAAAGCGTAGATGCCCGAGTTGATCTCCGTGATCGCGCGGGTCGCCTCATCGGCGTCCTTCTGCTCCACGATGCGCTCGAGTGCGCCCGAGGCGTCGCGCACGATCCGGCCGTAGCCGGTCGGATCGCCCAGCTGGGCGCTGAGCACGGTGACGCCATTGCCACCGGCCTCGTGGAATCCCACCAGTTCGTCGAGGGTTTCCGAGGTCAACAGGGGCACATCGCCGTAGGTCACGACCACGGTGCCCGCCAGATCCACCGGCAGGACCCCGAGCGCACATTCAGCGGCGGCACCGGTGCCGGGGACCTGGCCCTGCTCGGCCAATTCGACGGTCAGGGGCAGTTCGTCTGCCAACTGCGCAATATGGCCTGCGACCAGTTCCCGCTCGTGTCGCAGCACCGCGACCAGGTGATCCGCCCCCGTGCCCGCCGCGGCGGCCAGCGCATGGTGGACCAGCGTGCGACCGCCGATCCGATGCAACACCTTGGGTGTGGCTGACTTCATGCGGGTTCCAGCTCCCGCGGCCAATACGATGACGGCTGCAGGCCGATGTTCGGTCATGCGCATTCCCTTCCGACCGATTGCACAACGCTCCGCCACCAGGATTCGAACCTGGACTGCACGGCTCCAAAGGCCGGCGTGCTGCCGTTACACCATGGCGGATTGTCCACTGTCACACCACCTGAACCACAGCCCATGCACACCGGCATGTGCAGCCGCTCACCCAGGCGGAGCTAAGCATACGGTTGATTATCTTTCCACTAAAATATGCCGTATGGCAATTCTGCAAAGCGTCCTCCTATTCCTCCACCTGCTCGGCATGGCCATCATCGTCGGCTCGTATTTCGCCAACATCAAGAACCCCAAGGTCATCCCCGGAATGCTGCACGGATCCTACCTGCAGCTGCTCACCGGCATCATCATGTTCGGCCTGCTGGAGGCACAGCACAGCGCGACCATGGGCATGCGCGGGGTGCTGGGCGTCAAGCTGGTGCTGGGCATTCTGGTCGCGGTCTTCGCCTTCCTGGGCAATAAGCGGCAGAAGGCCTATACGGGAGCCGCCGACGCCAAGCCGCAGCCCTCGGCCACCTTCGCCCATCTGTCCTTCGGCGCAGCCCTGCTCGCCGTGATCGCGGCTCTGGTCCTGCCCTACGCCTGACCGATTCTCCCCGACTCCCTCCTAGCGATAGGCGGCCCGCACCATGGTGTGTCAGGGCCGCCTGTTAGTTTGCAGATGTGATGAGTTCTCCTTTCGATTTCCTCAACACCGCCCCGACCGCCGGCCGCAGGGCTCCCGCGCCCTCGGCGGCCGCGTCCGCACAGGCCGGCGGTGATCAACGAGCCGATACCGGCCGACGGTCCGACGACGACACGGCCGCACACCTGCTCGAGGGCCTGAACCCCCAGCAGGCCCAGGCGGTCACACACACCGGCTCGGCGCTGCTCATCGTCGCAGGTGCCGGCTCCGGCAAGACCACCGTGCTGACCAGGCGGATCGCCTATGCCCTGGCCCGCGGCCGGGCCCACCCGGGACAGGTGCTGGCCATCACGTTCACGAACAAGGCGGCCAGGGAGATGCAGGAGCGCATCGCCTCCCTGGTGGGCCGGGCGGCCGGAGCCATGTGGATATCGACCTTCCACTCCGCCTGCGTGCGGATCCTGCGCCGCGAGGCCGCGACCCTGGGACGCAAGTCCAATTTCACGATCTACGATTCCGCAGACTCCCTGCGCCTGATCACCCAGGTGGTCAAGGAGGCCGACCTCGACTCCAAGAAGTTCACCCCCAAGTCCCTCCAGCACCGGATCTCCAACCGGAAGAACGATCTGGTCGACGTCGATGACTTCGCCGCCACTATGAAGTCCGATTCCCCCGCCGACCGGGTGCTGCTGGACGTCTACCGCCGCTACACCGATCGGCTGCGCCTGGCCAACGCCTACGACTTCGACGACCTCATCATGGAGACCGTGGGCCTGCTGGAGGCATTCCCCGCCGTTGCCGCGAACTACCACGCCAGGTTCCGACATATCCTGGTCGACGAATATCAGGACACCAATCCGGCCCAGTACCGGCTGATCCGCGCACTGGCGGGGGCCGATGCGCAGGTGGACACCGCAGAACTGACGGTGGTCGGCGATGCCGACCAGTCCATCTACGCCTTCCGCGGCGCGACGGTGCGCAATATCGTGGAGTTCGAAAAGGACTTCCCCGACGCCACGACCATTCTGCTGGAGCAGAACTACCGGTCCACCCAGAACATCCTGAGTGCTGCCAACGCGGTCATCAGCAACAACGAGGGCCGCCGCGTCAAACGGCTGTGGACCGACCGGGGCGATGGCGAGCTCATCACCGGATGGGTCGCGCAGACGGAGGCCGACGAGGCGCAGTTCGTCGTCGATCGAATCGACCGGCTGCGCGACGAGGACGCCGGCTACACCTACGGCGACTTCGCGATCTTCTACCGCACGAATGCGCAGTCCCGCGCGCTCGAGGACGCGCTGATCCGTGCCGGCCTGCCCTACAAGGTCGTCGGCGGCACCAAATTCTACGAGCGCAAGGAGATCAAGGACGCCCTGGCATACGCCCGGGTGCTGGTCAATCCGGCAGACGATGTCAACCTGCGCAGGATCATCAACGTGCCCAAGCGGTCGATCGGCGATCGCACGGTGGCCTTCGTCGCGGCCTTCGCAGCCCGCGAGCGCATCAGCTTCTTCGACGCCCTGGAGCGCACGGACGAGATCCCCGGGCTGACCTCCCGCTCGCTCAAGCCGCTCGCGGCCTTCCGGACACTGCTGGCCGAACTGCGCACCACCACGGATGGGGCCGCACCCTCGCGGGTGATCGAGGCGGTGTTGGAGCAGACCGGGTACCTCGATGAGTTGCGCTCCAGCCGGGATCCGCAGGACGAGGCCAGGGTGGACAACCTGGCCGAACTCGTCGCGGTGGCCGAGGACTTCCACACGCGCCAGCCCGACGCCGGCTTGGAGGAGTTCCTGGAATCGGTTTCGCTCTCCGCCGACGCCGACCAGATCCCCGACCAGGATCAGGGCGAGGTCACCCTGATGACCCTGCACACCGCCAAGGGCCTCGAGTTCCCCGTGGTGTTCCTCACCGGGATGGAGGACGGGACCTTTCCGCACCAGCGTTCCATGGGTTCGAAACAGGAGATGGACGAGGAACGCCGGCTTGCCTATGTCGGTCTGACCCGCGCCAAACGCAGATTGTTCATTTCCCGGGCCGAGACCCGCTCCATGTGGGGACAGCCGCAGTATAATCCGCCCAGTCGCTTCCTCGTCGAGATCCCGCAGGATCTGATCGAATGGGAGTCCACTGGGTCCGGTGGTTCGGCCGGTTTCGGCTCCCCGGCGTTCGGTTCCGGCTCCGCGTCCCGGGCGAGTGGGTCGAAGGGCCTCGGCGGGTTCCCGAACCGGATCAGGCCCGGCCGTGAGGCGATCTCCGTGGTCCCCGGCGACAAACTGTCCCACGAGTCCTTCGGACTGGGCACCGTCGTCGAGGTCAAGGGCAGCGGTGATAAAACAGTCGCCCAGGTGGACTTCGGCTCGGCCGGTGTCAAGCGACTGCTGCTGCGCTATGCCCCGGTTGACAAGCTCTAAGGCGGAAAACCAGGCCAACGCCAACGGGCCCCTGTCCGGATCCAGTGGATCCGGACAGGGGCCCGTTCGGCAGTGGCGACTAGCTCACTGACCGCCCAGCTTGCCCTTGATGGTATCTGCTGCGCCGTCGATCTGCTCGTCGAACTTACCGCCGGTCTTGTCCTTGGCGAATTCCGCCGCGGAGTCGGTCGCGCCTGAGACCTTGTCCTTGACCTGGTCGTTGTCCAGCGCGTCCTTGGCCTTGTTGGCGAAGTCTTCGATTCCCATATGGTCCTCCTCGAGTCGGATCGGATGGTTCCACGGCCCGGCATCGGAACGCCGATGCCGAACACGTACTCCCAGCCTAACCCCCCGGCACGACGGCGGCCAAGACGATCAGTCCGAAACCCGCCAAAAACCCCACCGTCGCATCATATGCCGGGGTGCGGTTCGACCAGGCGTGTTGGAACCCGGTGGGGCTTAGTCGCATGATCGCGATCGTGATCGGGCACAGTGCCAGAACGAAGGCGGCCAGCCTGAACTGTACGAACATCAGGGCGCACGAAACGACGATCCACACCAGGCACAGGCCCAGGAACCAGTCGCGCATCGTCGGGTTGGAGAACCTGCGCTTCCAGTAGATCCAGCGTTTCGAAATGGGACCACGCCCCTTTCCACGCCCCCGCTTGGGTGGCGTGGAAAGGGGCCGAGGGCCCGGCTCAGTGGAAGAAATGGCGCGTTCCCGTGAAGTACATCGTGATGCCGGCGGCGGCGGCCGCTGCAATCACCTCGTCGTCGCGGATCGAACCGCCGGGGGCCACAACGGCCTTGACGCCGCCGTCGATGAGCACCTGCAGGCCATCGGCGAAGGGGAAGAAGGCATCGGAGGCGGCGACGGAGCCCTTGGCCCGTTCGGCCCCTGCCCGGTCCACCGCGAGGTGCGCCGAATCGACCCGGTTGACCTGGCCCATGCCCACGCCCACCGAGGCTCCGCCGGAGGCCAGCAGGATCGCGTTGGACTTCACGGCCCGGCAGGCGCGCCAGGCGAATTCCAGGTCGGCCAGAGTCGCTGCGTCCGCGGCCTCCCCTGACACCAGCTGCCAGCCGGAGACCTGGTCGCCGGCGGCCTGGAAGTTATCGCGGTCCTGGACGAGCACACCCCCGGAGATCTGGCGGAACTCGCGCTTGATCGGCTGGTAGTCGCCCAGTTCCAGGATGCGCAGGTTCTTCTTCGTCTGCAGCAGTTCGAGGGCATCCGGGGCGAATGACGGAGCGGCGATGACCTCGGTGAAGATCGGGCGCACCGATTCCGCGAAGGCCATGTCGACCTCGACATTGGTGGCGATGACACCGCCGTATGCCGACAGCGAATCGCAGGCGTGGGCGAGCTTGTGCGCTGCGACGCCGGAGTCGGCCACCGCGATGCCACAGGGATTGGCGTGCTTGATGATGGCCACGGCCGGTCGGTCGAAGTCGTAGGCGGCGCGGACGGCTGCGTCGGTGTCCTGGTAGTTGTTGTAGGACATCTCCTTGCCGCCGTGCTGGGTGGCCGTGGCCAGGCCATGCGTGCCGTCGGTGTAGACGGCGGCGTTCTGGTGCGAGTTCTCGCCATAGCGCAAATCGTGCAGTTTGACACCCGTGGTGCCGAAGAACTGCGGCAGGTCCGCGGGTTCGTCCAGCTGCGCGGCGAACCAGTTGGCGACTGCGACGTCGTAGGCCGCGGTGTGCTCGAAGGCCGCCTTCGCCAACTGCTTGCGAGTGGCGAGGTCGAAGCCCCCGGAGGCGGCCGCCGCGACGACCTCCTGATAGCGGGCGGGGTCGACGACCACTGCCACGGAGGGATGGTTCTTGGCAGCTGCCCTGACCATCGAGGGACCGCCGATGTCGATCTGCTCGACGCACTCGTCATACCCGGCGCCGGAGGCCACCGTCTGCTGGAACGGATACAGGTTGACGACGACCAGTTCGAAGGCCTCGACGCCCAGTTCCTCCAGCTGTGCCAGGTGTTCCGGCTTGCGGGTATCGGCCAGGATCCCGGCGTGGACGCGGGGGTGGAGGGTCTTGACGCGCCCCTCGAGGCATTCCGGGAACCCGGTCAGGTCCTCGACCTTGACCACTGGCACACCGGCGGCGGCGATTTTCGCCGCGGTCGAGCCGGTGGACACGATTTCGACGCCGGCGGAGGCCAGGCCACGGGCCAGGTCCTCCAATCCGGTCTTGTCATAGACGCTGATGAGTGCACGACGGATAGGGCGGACGCCTTCCACGTTGTCTCCTTGGGCTAGCTGTTGCGGTTTACGCCGGGGGCGCATAACCGGTCACGATCCGACCGGTCAGACTGAGGGAGGACCGGCCGAGGAATTCCAGCAGGTTCACGAGTTCCCGCTGTTCCACCGCCTTGATCCGTTCGTGCAGACTCGCCTCTGTGTCCTCCGGTGCGATGGCGACCGGGAACTGGGCGATGATGGGACCCGTGTCGACGCCCTCGTCGACTAAGTGGATGGTCGAACCGGTGACCTTAGCCCCATAGGCCAGGGCGTCGCGGACGCCGTGGGCACCCGGGAATGACGGAAGCAGAGCCGGATGGGTGTTGATGATCCGCTGTGGGAAGGCCGTGACGAACTCATCGCCGAGGATGCGCATGAAACCGGCGCTGACCACCCAGTCGGGTTCGAATCCCGCGACCAGATCACGCAGTCCACGGTTCCAGGCGGCCCGATCGGCGAAGTCGCGCGGCAGACAGGTGAATGTCGTGGCGCCCGCGGCCGCGGCTTTGTCCAACACCGGCGCATCGGCGCGGTCGGAGCCGACCGCCACGATTTCCACCCCGGTGCCGTCGGAGGGCGCCGGGCGCGCATCCTGGGGCCGTGGCGGGAATGCGCGCAGCACCGCCTGGGTCAACGAACCTGTTCCGGAAGCCAAGAGCACACAACGCACGCTCATATTCTATGCCAAACTGATCCGGTGAGTTCTTTTGATCCGAATGGCACCGGCCCCGGCAACCCGACACCCCCCGAACCCGATGAGAAGACAAAGGAGCTGATCGCCAGGGCCGGCCGCGAGGGCATGGTCATGATGGTGCTGTTCGCCGCCGCGCTGTTGACCAGCCTCTACACCCTGCCCTGGCGCCTGACCGCGGGGCTGTTCGCCGCCGCCGGGATCATCTGGGCCATCCGCTATGCCATCGCCTCGACCCGTGCCAAGCGCGGGGGAACCTGGCTGCCGACTGTGATCATTGCAATATTGGGCTGCGGCTGGTGTCTGTTGGGCACGATCAGCAATGTTGCGTTCTACCCGATGCAGCAGGAGCTCCAGGACTGCAGGGAGTCCGCGCTGACCGAACAGGCCGCGCTGGGCTGCCAGACGACCTACGACGATAAGCTCGAGAACCTGATGAAGTCCCTGACGGGCCAGACCGGGTGGCTCCTGCGCGACTGAACCGATGGGGCCGAACCGACGGGCCGGCATCATTCGGTTCCAATCATGCAGTTCCGTACGGCTTTTCTCGTTCAGTCCTCTACGGCTTTTGTGGACAGCACCTGCGCCACCCTGCCCAGGCAGACGCCGGCCATTGCGAAGACCGTCACGAAGGCGGGGAAGCGCACCAGATCCAACCCGAATCGAGCCAGGCCGCCGGGCCCCACTCCGCCGCAGGAGAAGACGGCGACAAGGACCAGGGATACGTATACCAGCACGGCGGTCGTGCCCACCACCGGCCAATCGACCCGGTCCCGCCAGGCCCGCCGGCCCAGCACCGCGAACATCCCCGCCAACACGACCACGGCCGCCAGGACGGGCACCCAGCCGGCCGGCTGGCCCGGCATGAGTGCCAGCGCGGGGATACCCGGACGCATTCCGACATCGCTGGCATAGGCGGAACCGGTCGCCGAACCCGACAGGTCGACCCCGGCACCCGTAATCCAGGCCAGGGAGAAGGCCATGAGGGTCGGAGCGTACAACAGCTGGAGGATCCCCAGACCCACCGCGGCCATCGCCGGAGCCGAGTACTGTTCGACAACGTCCCAGGCGGAATTCCAGCGCAGCACGATGCCCAGGACGATCAGCACCAGTGCGGCGCCACCCAGCGCCACCACCACCCGCCGCAGCAACTCCCACGCCCGGCCGAGTACCTCGGTGAATCCCGCGCCGAGCCCGTCGACGGCGCGGACCCACCCTGCCGGGGGACTTGGCCGCAGGCCGACCAGCGCCGCGCTGCACACGACGATCCCGGCCCGCGCCCAGCCCACCGGACCGGGCTCGAGCAGAGGTGCCCACAACCCGGTGCACAGTGCGCCGAGCACCAGCGGAAGCACGAACCCCGCTGCACATGTCCACTGGGGGCCGACGCCAGGTACGGCCTCGACCGCCCTGTTACGGCGCAACTTCGCCGCACCAGCGTAGATCAACGCCCACAACCCCAGCACGGGCAGAGTCGGCGGCAGTGCCACGAGGAGGCCCCCGGCCCCCGCGGGCATACCGAGGAAGACCCCCAGCACGGTACCGGTCCAGCTGAACACCGATCCCGCCGGCAGCTGCTGGGTGATGGTCATCGCCCAGGCGCCGGCGGCGAGGGCGAATCCCACCACCACTGCGGGCAGCAGCACCCTAAGACTGCCGGCCATCCCATCGAGCAGGTCCCTGGCCATGGTGTTGCGTTCTTTACTCACGTACGCCATCTTGCCCGAGTCACCCAGGCGGAGGGGAGTGACGACACACCCAATAAACAAGTGACTCTGATAGTTTGGGATACCGTTCGAGCCGCTCACCAGGCGGACACGAGGAGACCCGAAGGACAGCAATGAGCGATCAGGAAAAGCCGGCGTCGAACCCGGAGAAGAAGGCTACAGACGCCCCGTCTTCGTCACCCAATACGGGGTCGGCTACGACCCCGATGCCCGCGGTCCCCCAGCACAAACCGGTCACACCGCCCAAGGCTCCCCAGCCACCGGCTCAGCCCCCCAAGGTCAAACCCGCCCAGGCCAACCGGCCGGTTCCCCCGCAACCGGATCGTGCACCGCAGCAGGGCTCCCAGAACCAGGGTGCGACCACGGAGCCACAGGCCACACAGCGAATCACCCCGCTGCCCCCGTCCCCGGGCACCCCGCAACCGGCCCCGGCGGCAGCGAATCGTCAGGGCCCGGTCCAGCCACACGGCCCGGTCCCTCCGCAAGGTCCGGTTACGGGTCCCGGCGGCCGGGCAGGTCAGGGTTCGCCCACGGGCCCGAATGCCCCCGCTGGGCCCGGTGGCCCGGGCGCTAGGGGCGGTCAGGACGGCCCGACCGGCCCGGGTGGTCCGGGTGGTCCGACCGGACCCGCGGCCTTCGGCGCGGCGGGCGGCCCCGATGCGCAGCCGCAGCGGAAGGGGCGCTCGGCGGCGTTCTGGCCGCTCATCATCTCGGCGATCGTCGTGGTGGTGCTGCTGGCCGGTCTGGGTGTGACAGCCGCCGTGCTGAGTTCGGTGAACAAGAAGAACCACGGTCCCGACAAGGTCGTCGCCGAGTACTTCCAGGCCCTGTCCTCCGGGGACATCGGCCGGGTGAGGGAACTGGCGCCGTTCAGTCTGCCGGAGAATATCAGCGACGCGCTCCTGACCAACGACGCCTATCTGAAGAACTCGGCGTCGAAGATCAGCGATGTACAGGTCGGGCAGGCCCAGGTCGATGGAGACAACGCCCGCATCGAGGCCACTTACAAGCTCGGCGACGAGGACCGGAAGATGACGCTGCAGGCCACCAAGGCCGGCAAGGAGAAGTTCGTCTTCGACAAGTGGCGGCTCAAGGCCCCACAGCTGTCCGTGATCCAGACGGCCCTGCCCGATGTCAAGGGCATGACGCTCAACGGCCAGGCCTTCCAACCCGAGGACGGCTACGCCAACTACGTCGTGTTCCCCGGCAGCTATGAGCTCAAGGTGCCCGGCGGCAAGTACTACGACGGCGTCACCCAGACCTCGGTCGCGGGTTTCGGCACGGATGAGGCTTCGCCCAAGCCGTTGAAGGCCACGCTCAAGGCCAACAACACATATACCAAGGACGTCCGCAAGGCCGTGTCCGACAAGCTCACGTCCTGCTACTCGAAGCACAAGTGGGCGCCCTCCGGGTGCCCCTTCTTCATCGATCCGAAGACCAAGTCATCCGGCAAGACCCTGGGCAAGGACGCCAAGGAGAAGGACGCCCGCTGGTCGGGCCCGAAGAACCCCGCGGTGAAGGCGACCATGTCACCGAATCTGACCTCGGGCACCTTCATGACCGATTCGTCCCAGTCCTTCAAGTTCAAGGCCAAGAGCACGAAGACGAAGGGCGCGACCTGGCGCGCCTCGGCGGACCGCCGCCTGGTCGGGACCGTCAAGGTCGCCTCCGACAAGGTGACGATCGAATTCTCACAGGCCAATAAGTGAACCGGGCCGAATAAGCACAGTAATGCGCCCGGGACCCGCACTATCGCGGGCACCCGGGCGCACCGTCGTCTCAATCAGCCGATCACGGGGACGGGAACCGGCACCGCGGCCGCCGCTTCGTACCAGGCGGCGGCCGCGAGCACCCGGGCGTCGGCGAACCTGGCCCCGGCGATTTGCAGACCGATCGTCCGCCCATCCCCGGTATATCCTGCATTGACCGTGGCAGCGGGCTGCTCCCCCATGTTGTAGGGCAGGGTGTAGCCGATGTGGACCATCGGCCGATCCGCGTCGTCTCCCCAGGGCATCGGCCAGTCGGCGGGGAAGGCCGCCATCGGGGCGACCGGGGAGAGCACCAAATCGAATGAGTGCGTCACCGCGTTGGCCCGCTCCCGCATCTCCTGAATCGCATGATAGGCGGCGAACACATCCTGTCCCGTCGCATCCGCCCCGCCCAGGCACCACTGGCGGATATAGGGCAGAATCCGGCTCCGCTCATGCACCGGCAGGGCCTTGAGATCGCCCCAGGACCTGGCGCGCAGGAACACATCTGTGTGGCCCAACAGCTCCCCGTCCATGAACGGTTCGATGCGTGTGACAGTGGCTCCGGCCGCGGCGAAGAGATCCGCCGCGGCATCCACCGCGGCGGCGACCTCGGGGTCGGTCGGCAGGCCGCACCCGGCGTCCGTGTGCACGGCCACCCGCAGCTCGGCAGGATCGAAGGGCTCGGTATAGGCTCCGGCGTATGGCGGGAGTTCGGAATAGTCCCTGCCGTCGGCGCGGCCGATGACGTCCATGGCTGCGACGACATCGGCCACGCGCCTGGCCAGCGGACCGGCGCAGCGGCCCAGGTACGGTGAGGCCAGCGGCACTCGGCCGAAGCTGGGCTTGAGCGTGGCCAGGCCCAACCAGGTGCCGGGCAGGCGGATCGAGCCGCCGATGTCGGTGCCGATGTGAATGGGCCCGTACCCCGCCGCAGCCGCGGCGCCGGCTCCGGCCGAGGACCCACCGGTGGTCAGCTCGGGGTTCAGCGGCGAGCGCGTGATCCCGTGCCGGCTGGACACCCCGGAGGAGAGCATCCCCCAGTCGGGCATGACCGTCGACCCCACGATCAGCGCCCCGGCTTCCGCCAGCCGAGCGGTGATCGGCGCGTCCTCCTCGGGCACCGGCGGGGTGCCGGCGGCGTGGCCGGCCGGCATCGGGATGCCGGAGCGTGCGATGTTCTCCTTGACCGTCACCGGGACCCCGTCCAGCGGGCCCAACGGCGCACCGGCCCGCCATCTGGCCGCTGCCGCGGCCGCCTGTTCCAGTGCCGTGTCCACGGTGGGCACCCACAGGGCGTTGAGTGTGGGTTCGCAGGCCTCGATCCGGCCCGCCACCGATTCCACCGCATCCACCGGGGTGAAATCGCCGGATGCGAAACCGGCGCGCAGTGCTTCCGCGCTGTAGTCCGCCAACTCGGTCATGCCTTCTCCTCTCAGATACCCCGGGCGGCTTCCAATGCCCGGGCAAGATTGGGTGTCGCCTCGATCAGTCCTGCCGTGTACGCATCCCGCGGGTGCGTATAGACCCGCTCGATGGGCCCCGCCTCCACGACCCGGCCCGCGCGCATCACCGCCACATCGGTGCACAGATGCCGTACGACTCCAAGATCGTGGGAGACGAAGACCAGGGTCAGCCCGTATTCGTCCACCAGGTCCATCAGCAGATTGAGGACCTGGGCGCGGACCGAGACGTCGAGGGCCGACACCGGTTCGTCTGCGACCAGCACCCTGGGTTTGCCCGCCAGGGCCCGGGCGATCGAGATCCGTTGCCTTTGCCCTCCGGAGAATTGGTGGGGGTAGCGCTGCAGGGCATCTGCATCCAAACCCACATCGGCGAGCACACTGGTCACGCGGGAGCGCCTGGCCGCGGCGTCGAGCGAGGTGGCGATGAGGGGTTCGGCGATGATGTCTGCGACCGTCATCCTGGGGTCCAGCGATGCGAAAGGGTCTTGGAATACCAGCTGCAGGTCCTGCCGCAGCCGGTACAGGCCGCGCGGGCCCGGATCCGTCACCTCGATGTCGGCCACCCGGACCCGGCCCGAGTCGGCGGTCTCCAAGCCGGTGAGGATCTTGAGCAGGGTCGATTTGCCCGAACCCGATTCGCCCACGATGCCGAAGCGGCCGCCACGTTTCACGTTGAACGACACTCCGGTCAGGGCGTGGACCCGATCTGCCCGGCCGAAGGGGAAACGCCTGGTCCGAGCATAGGTCTTGTGCAGATCGGCCACGCTGATCAACGATTCCCCTTCGTCCGCCCGATCGAAATCGACCGGCACCGGTTCGACGGCGTGTGCGGCCGGGGCCGTGCGTTCGGGCCGTGGCCGCTGCGCCGTCTGCCGCGCAGCCGACTGTCCGAGTCGGGGCAGCGGGGCCCCCTTGTACTCCCCCGATGTCGCGATGGTGAACAACCGACCGGAGGAGTCGGTGGACTCCAGATCACTGGCGGCAAGCAGCCCGCGAGTGTACGGATGGACGGGAGAGGTGAAGATCTGTTCGACGCTGCCCGATTCCACGACCACGCCACGGTTCATCACCAGGACCCGCTGGCACAGGCCGGCGACCACCGCCAGATCGTGGGTGATGAAGAGCAGGCCGGCACTGTGACTGGCGACCTGGGCGGAGATCAGGTCGAGCACGCTGCGCTGCACCGTGACGTCCAGGGCCGTGGTCGGTTCATCGCAGATCAGCAGGGCCGGATCATTGGCCAGGGCGATCGCCAGCACGACGCGCTGCCGCTGGCCGCCGGAGAGCTGGTGCGGGTAGGCGCGCGCCGCCGCGGCGGGGTCGGGCAGGTCGACGCTGGCCAGCAGCTCGACCGCACGTGCGGCCGCGGCTGCCCGGGTGGGGGCTCCGCCGTGGAGCACGATGACCTCGGCGACCTGCGCGCCGACGCGTTGCAGGGGGTTCAGCGCGCTCAGCGGGTCCTGGAACACCATCGACATGGCCTTGCCGCGCAACCGGGAGAGCTGCCGGTCCGTCATTTCCAGGAGGTTGCCCCGTGCCCCGGCCAGACGAACGTCCCCACAGGCATTCGCATCATCGGGCAGCAGACCCATCACTGCCGATGCCGTCAAGGACTTCCCCGAACCCGATTCGCCGATCAGCCCGACCCGTTCGCCGGCGGCGATCGTGAGGTCTAGCGGTTCGACCAGCGTCCGTCCCCCGATCTCGATGCTCAGACCGGTGATCTGCAAGGCGGGGGCACTGTCGCCGGTCTGCGGCACGGGGGGCCACTGGGCACTGCGGGTGGACATCACGAGCGTCCTTTCAGCCTGGGATCGAAGCGGTCGCGTAGACCATCCCCCAGAAGGTTGAAGCCCAGCACGGCCAGGGCGATGAACAGTCCCGGCCACAGTGCCAGATGGGGCGCGGTGGAGAGGAACTGCTGGGACTCCTGCAGCATCCGGCCCCAGGAGGGGGTGGGCGGCTGGGTGCCCAGGCCAAGGAACGACAGACCGGCCTCGGCCAGTACGGCCAGGGCGAAGGCCACGGAGGCCTCGACGATGACGAGGCCGACGATATTGGGCAGCACATGGTGCCAGGCGATGGCCAGCGGGCGCCGATTGCCGGCCTGCGCGGCCATAATGTACTCGCGGCTGAGCACCTGCAGCGCAGAGGAACGCGCGACCCGCGCGAAACCCGGAATCGAGGCGATCCCCAGCGCCACCACCGCCGGTCCGATCCCGGTACCGACGGCCGCGGCGAAGATCATCGCCAACAGCAGTGCGGGGAATGCCAGCAACAGGTCATTGCCGCGCATGATCAGGCCCGACAGCCAGGACCATCGGGTCTGGGCTGCGAGCATGCCCAGCGGCACACCGATGACGAAGGCGATCGCCACCGCCACCAAACCCACCAGCAGGGTGATCCGGGCGCCGGCCATAATGGCGGAGAACGTGTCCCGACCGAACTGATCGGTGCCGAACCAGTGCGCGGCCGAGGCGCCCTGCAGCCTGGCGGCGGGATCCGCCTGGGTGGGATCGTAGGGCATCCAGATGAAGGACACCAGGGCCAGCACGACGACGAGTGCCACGAGCACCGCACCGATCGTCAGCTGCGCGTTCTTGCGACGTGAGGGACGAACGGGGGCAGTCGTCGCGCGGGTGCCGGATTGCATCGGTTCTGTCATGCCGCCCTCCGAATCCGTGGATCGATGATCGTGTACAGAACGTCGACCAGCAGGTTGATCACCAACACCATGAACACCAGGACCAACACGATCCCCTGCACCGTCACCAAATCGCGGTTGCCCACCGCGCGCACCAGCTCACTGCCCATGCCGGGGAGCACGAAGACCAGTTCGACGACCACTGCGCCGACCAGCAGGGCCGACAGCTGCAGGCCGGTGACCGTGAGTACCGGGACCGCCGCGTTGCGCAGGCCGTGACGGACCACGGCAGCGCCCCTGGTCAGGCCCTTGGCCCTGGCCGTGCGCAGGAAGTCCTCGCCCAGGACGTCGAGCACCGCCGAGCGCACATAGCGCGAGAGGATCGCCGCCTGGACCAGGGACAGGGCCAGCACCGGCAGGATGAGCGAACGGAGGAAGCCGGCCGGATCGACCGCGGGCACGACCCAGCCCGAGGACGGCAACCAGCCCAGATTCACGGAGAACACCAGCACGAGCAGGATCGCGGCCAGGAAACTGGGGATCGCGACCCCCACCTGGCCCAGTGCGGAGATCACCGCACCCAGCGGGCGCCGGTGGCTGACCGCGGCCAGGGTGCCGACCGGCACGGCGATGAGCAGGGACACCACGACCGCTGCGACCACCAGGATCAGGGTGACCTGGACGCTGCCGGAGATCACAGGGCCGACCGGGGCCTGCGTGACGTACGAAGTACCGAAATCACCGTGCAGAATACCGCCGACCCAGTGCAGATACTGCACGGGCAGGGGCCGGTCGAGTCCGTATTCGGCCTCGAGCGCGGCCACCGCCTCGGGCGTGGCGTTCACGCCCAGCGCCACCTGTGCCGCGGAACCCGGCAAGAGGTTGAGCAGGGCGAAGACGACGACCGAGGCGATGACCAGCGTAATGGCGAACTGCAGCAGTCTGACGCTGAGGAACCGCAGCATGGACGCCTCAGGCCGCGGCCAGGTCGACCAGCCGGAACGCGTCGGTGATCTGGTTCTTTGGCAGTCCGGTCACGCCCTTGTTCGCGACGATGAGATTGGGCAGCAGGAACAGGAAGTCGGCTGCTGCGTCATCGGTGATCGTCCTGGCCACCTTCTTCATCCCGTCGATGTATTCCTGTTCGGTTCCGGCATCGGCCTTGGCGGCGTCCGCTTCGATGCGCTTGTAGTCGTATCCCGTGTAGTAGCCCTTGCCGAAGACCGTGAGGATGTCACGGGCCTCGACATGGCTGACCACCGACATGTCATAGGAGTGGTCCGTCAGGGTCTTCTGAATCCACACGCCGGGGAACTCCTGGATCTGCACCTTGGCGTTCAGTCCGACCGCCTTGAGCTGGGAGACCACGATATTGCTGATCGCCGTGGCATACGGCAGATTGGGCACCGTGAAGGTCAGGCTCTTGCCGGAGATCCCGGCTTCGTCGACGAGCTTCTTGGCCTTGTCCACGTCATAGGGGTAGACGTTGTTGAGGTCCTCGTAGTACGGATCGGTCGGCGGTACCATGCTGCCGATCAGGGTGCCGTGGCCGCCCCAGGCCGTGTCCATGACGGCCTTCCGGTCGATCGCGTACATCACGGCCTGGCGCGCTTTCTTGTCCTTGAAGATGCCGGCGGCGTTGTTCATCGACAGGACGACCTCGCCGTTCGTCGTGCCCTCGATGACCTCGAATTTGTCCGACTGCTGCTGGAAGTCCGAGAGCAGATCGGGGGCCTGCAGGTTACTCAACACATCGACCTGACCGGACTTCAGCGCGTTCGCGGCCGACACCCCGTCCTTGAAGTACTTGAAGGTGACCTGCTTGAGCTTGGGCTTATCGGCCCAGTAGTCGTCGCGGGCGGCGAACACGATGTCCTGGCCACGGGTGAATTTCTCGATCGCGAACGGACCGGTGCCGTTGGCCTTGTTCGCCAGATCGTCGTGGTCCTTCGAGTCGAAGACCGTCCCGACCAGAGAGGCCAGGTTGTACAGCCACGAGTTCGAGCGCTGTTTGAGCTTGATGGTGACCTTGGCGTCGCCATCGGCCGTGACGGAGTCGATGATCGCCATCTTCTGGCTCAGCGGGTTCTTCCAACCCTTGCCGGTGCGCACGCGGTCATAGGAGTACTTCACGTCCTCGGCGGTGAAATCGGCACCCGAGGCGAACTTCACCCCGGTCTGCAGGTCGAAGGTGTAGGTCTTGCCGTCTTCGGAGACCTTCCAGGCCCTAGCCAGGGACGGCTGGATCTTGCCGTCCTGATCCACCCGCACCAGCGACTGGTAGACGTTCTCCAGCAGGGCCTGCGGAATGGCCGCGCCGCCGGTCGTGGTGTAGTCCAGGTTCGCCGGTTCCGCCGTCTGCGCGACGATCAGCGAATCCTTCGCCTGGCCACCGGCGGCCTGCGTTCCGCCTCCTGCGTTGCAGGCGGAAAGGGGAAGTGCCAGCACAACGGCCAGGGCCGCGCCGAGGCTCCGAAGTTTCATGATGCTCCTTTAGATGGGCGGCGCCTGGGGTTGAACACCGTCACCCAAAGTGTAATAGGGCTCACCCCACGGCGCACGCCCGTCCATCCCTAGGCCAGATGGGCGGCCAGGGCGCGGAACGCCGCCCCGCGGTGGGACACCTCGTTCTTCTCCTCCGGACTGAGCTCTGCGGCCGTCCGCTGCCCCTGACCGACCAGGAAGATCGGATCGTAGCCGAACCCTCCTGCGCCGTGGGCCTCATGCGCCAGCCGACCGGGCATCAGCCCCTGCTCGACGATCTCGGATCCGTCGGCTCCCACAAACGCGGCCGCGCACACGAAGCTCGCACCGCGGTGCTCATCGGGGATGTCCGCCATCTGGGCCAGCAGCAGCTCGAGGTTCTCCCGGTCCGCCCCGTGGGTGCCCGACCAGCGGGCCGACAGGATGCCGGGCGCCCCGCCCATCACGTCGACGGCGATTCCCGAGTCATCGGCGATGGCGTCCAGCCCGGTGGCCGCCTGGGCAGCACGCGCCTTGAGCAGCGCGTTCTGGGCGAAGGTCACCCCCGTCTCGACCGGATCGGGCAGGCCCAGGGAACCGGCGGTGACGACGTCCACATCGCCCAACAGCGGGGTGAGGATCTCGCCGAGCTCCCTGGCCTTGTGCTCATTGTGCGTGGCCAGCACGATCCGCCGGCTCATGCCAGGGGCTCCGCCCCGGCGAGCGCCGCGCGCTGGATGCGCGCCAATTCGGTACAGCCGCCGGTGGCCAGGTCGAGCAGGCTGCCCAGCTCGGCCCGGTCGAAGGGAGCGCCCTCGGCAGTGCCCTGCACCTCGACGAAGGCGCCCGAACCTGTCATCACCACGTTCATATCGGTCTGCGCGCGGGAATCCTCCTCATAGGGCAGGTCCAGCATCGGGGTGCCGTCGATGATGCCCACGCTGATCGCGGACACGGAATCCTTCAGCGGCTGGGCGGACTTCTTGATCCACCCGCGTTCCTTGCCCAGTGCCAGGGCATCGGCCAGGGCCACATAGGCGCCGGTGATGGATGCCGTACGGGTGCCGCCATCGGCCTGCAGGACGTCGCAGTCCAACTGCAGGGTGTTCTCCCCCAGTGCGTCCATGTCGACGACTGCGCGCAGGGCCCGGCCGATCAGGCGTGAGATCTCGTGCGTCCGCCCACCGATCTTCCCCTTGACCGATTCGCGCGAGTTCCTGGTATTGGTGGCACGCGGAAGCATCGCATACTCCGCCGTCACCCAGCCCTTGCCCTGACCCTTGAGCCAGCGGGGCACGCCCTCGGACAGGGATGCCGCGCACAGCACGCGGGTCCGGCCGAACTCGATGAGTGCGCTACCCTCGGCGTGATCCAACCAGTTGCGGGTGATTGTCACCGGGCGCAGCTGATCGACCGCGCGTCCGTCTGAACGTGTCATGGAAATGAACTCCTCGTCTCTTCGTCTATCGTGATTCTCAGGCTTATGGGCTGCCGGTGCGGCCGCTCAGATGTCCCAGCGCCGCCCCGGCCGGGCCACCTCGAGCGGCCCGGAGAATTCGGCGGCGGCCTCGGCCGCTACGACCTCGGGATCGGTCCACGGCGGGATGTGTGTGAGCACCAGCTTGCCGACACCGGCCTCACGGGCCACGATGCCGGCCCGCCGACCGCTGAGGTGAATCCCGCGCACGGTGTCACGGCCCTCTTGGAAGGCGGCCTCGCACAGGAACAGGTCGGCACCGCGGGCCGCCGCCACGATCCCCTCGCAATAGTCGGTGTCCCCCGAATAGGTCATCACCCGGCCGACCGCATCGGTGAAACGCATCGCATAGGCCTCGACGGGATGGTCGACAAGCGTCGCCTCGACTTCCAGGCCGCCCACACGCAGGTGCGCCCCGTCGTGCAGGTCGTGGAACTCGAAGACCCTGTCGAGATTCGCGTCCTGGGCGTTCTCGGCCACGGGACTGGCGCCCGGATCGGTATGGTGAGCGGCCAGTAGCCTGTCCTCGGTGCCCGCCGGTCCGTACACGGGCAGGGCGCACAACGGCCGCCCGCCCTCGCAGAAGAAGCGGGGATCATAGCTGCGCGCCACGTACATCCCGGTCAGGTCGATGAAATGATCGGGGTGGAGATGGCTCAGCAGCACCGCCTCGATCGTGCTCAGATCGGTGTGCGTCTGCAGATCACCCAGCGCTCCCTGCCCCATGTCGACGACGATCGGCGCAGCGGAGGGGTCTGCGCGCAACACATAGCTGCTCGCGGGGTTGCCGGGCCCCGGGAACGATCCCGAGGTTCCAACGGCAGTCAGCTGCATGTTCACCCATTCCTCCTAGTCAAAGCCCTTGCGCCGTCAGTTGAGCCCGTCAAGGTCCATCAGCTCGTCTACGATGCGCTCCTGCATCCAGCTGAGGAAATCGTAGACCGATATGTGCATCTGGTCGGCCTCGCTCAGTTCCTCGAAGCCCGTATCCATGGCCTGTACGTCCGCCTCCGTCTGCAGCCCCAGGCGGGCCGCCAGCACCAGACGCACATCGCCGACCGCGATCATCCACGCCCGGGCGCCCTCCCGGTCCAAGTCGATGCGGCCCGAGCGGTCCAAGTCGAGCAGGGCCCTGCGCAGATTCGACAGCTTCGACTCCCGCAATTCGGGCTCCGTGTAGCGACGGAACTCCGCCGAGCGCTCGGGATCCTCGCGATCCAGACTCGGCAGCAGCCGGGCCAGGGCCGGATCCTCCGGCGGCGTCTGCGGCCCCATCGTGAACATCCGCTCGAACATCGCGCCGAGGCCCTCGGTGGCCTCCCCCGTTATGTCGGTGGTGTCGCCGATTTCCGCGTTCGCGGCGCCGGCCGGCGCGCCGCCAAGCAGTTCGATCGTGTCGGTGAACAGCCCGGTCAGGAGCCTGCGTTCGTTCGCTTCGAGGTCGATGACGACCGGATGGCGGTGTGAGCCGGAAATGCGCATCTCACTCCCCCCGGTCCGTAGCCCGGCGGCATTCCGCCCAGAGACCGAATTCGTGCATGGCCAGCGTGTCGCGCTCCATCTTCTCCCTGCTCCCCCTGGCGACCACGGCCCGGCCGCGTTCGTGAACCTGCAGCATCAGGGCCTCGGCCTTCGCCTTCGAATAGCCGAAATAGGAGCGGAACACATAGGATACATAGTTCATCAGGTTGACCGGATCGTTGAGCACGATGGTGAGCCACTCGTCCTCACCGGCCCTCTGCCGTGCGACTGTGGGTGCATCCTCTAAGACCGCGCTGCCGGCCCCCGCGCTGTTCGTCACCCGTTAAGCCTATGCGAAAGCCCACCCGGGACGTGCTCTGGGCATGCAATAGGATTCCTTTTATGAAGGATCTCATACGCCAGGCGGCCTCTTCGGCATTCCTGACCGACCACTACGAACTCACCATGTTGCAGGCCGCGCTGCGCTCGGAGACGGCTGGGCGGCCCAGCCTATTCGAGGCATTCGGACGCAGTCTGCCGGCCGGCCGTAGATACGGTGTTCTCGCCGGCACCGGGCGCTTCTTAGAACTGCTCGCCGACTTCCATTTCAGTGGCGAACAGTTGGACTTCCTGCGCCGCACCGCTGTGGTCGACGAGGCCACCATCGACTATCTTGCCGAGTTCGAGTTCTCCGGAACGATCCGCGGATATGCCGAGGGCGAGATCTACTTCCCGGGTTCACCGCTGGTCACCGTCGAGTCGACCTTCGCCGAGGCGGTCGTCTTGGAGACGCTGCTGCTGTCGACGTTGAATTACGATTCTGCTGTCGCTTCGGCGGCCTCGCGCATCACCTATGCGGCCGGTAATCGGCCGTGTGCGGATATGGGATCGCGCCGGACCCATGAGCAGGCGGCGGTGGCGGCGGCCAGGGCCGCTGTGATCGGCGGCTTCACCTCGACGTCGAATCTGCAGGCGGGACTGCGCTACGGGCTCAAGACGATCGGCACCTCGGCCCATTCGTTCACCCTGCTCCACGACGACGAGCGCGCGGCCTTCGCCGCCCAGATCGATGCCCTGGGAATCGACACCACGGTGCTCATCGACACCTATGACATCGAACAGGCGGTGCGCACCGCCGTCGAGGTCGCCGGACCCGGCCTGGGTGGAGTGCGCATCGACTCCGGTGACCTGGCCATGCAGGCGGGCGAGGTCAGGGCCCTGCTCGATGAACTGGGGGCGGTGAACACCACGATCACCGTGACCAGCGACCTCGACGAGTACGCGATCGCCGGTCTGCGCGCCGCCCCCGTGGACTCCTACGGGGTCGGCACCAAGCTCGTCACCGGGTCGGGGGCTCCCACCGCAGCGCTCGTCTACAAGCTGGTCTCCCGCCGTGACGGGGAGTCCGGGGAATGGGTGTCGGTGGCGAAGCGTTCGGCGCACAAGGAATCCCACGGCGGTTTCAAACAGGCTGTGCGCAATTTCGACGGCACGATCGCAACCGAGGAGTCCATCGGCGTTCCCGCCCTGCCGGATTCCGCAACGACCGGCCGACCGCTGACCGTGGACCTGGTCGTCGACGGCGTCATCGACGAGTCCTATACGGGTGTTGAGGGAGTGCGCCGCGCACGGGCACGACATGCCGCGTCCTTGGGTGAACTGCCGCCTCGGGCACACAGCCTGCAGCCGGGTGAGCCGGCCCTGCCCACGGTCTACTACCAGGCCTGACCCCCTCCGGGCCCTCGCCCTACCAGTGGCTCTCGCCAGACAGGTGCCCCTCGGGCCAAGTGCCCGCGCCTTACCAGTGGCTCCACTCGGGTGACTGTGGCTCGATAACTCGTGAGTTATCGAGCCACAGTCACCCGAGTGGAGCCACACCGCTGTGGGGTGGGGAGGGTTATTTGCGGCCGACGAACCAGCGTTGCAGGGTCTTGATCCGGTCCTCGATCTGGCTTCTGGAGGCCTCGGCCACGGCCGGTCCCCCGCAGGCGTTGCGCAGTTCCACGTGGATCGTGCCATGCGGTTTGCCCGTGCGGCGTGCCCAGGCCCCCACCATCGACTGCAGCTTGGTGCGGTCCTCCTTCAGCGCGCGGTGTTCGAGCTCTTCGGTATGCGGTTGGTTTTCCGGGACCGAGGTCTTGGTCGTCCCCTGCCGTTTGACCTGCTCGGCCTGTCTGGTGCGCAGCAGCATCGCGACCTGGTCGGGTTCCAATAGGCCCGGCAGCCCGATGAAGTCGAGCTCTTCCTCCGAGCCCACCGCCCCGCCGGTGCCGAACTCACCGCCGTCGAACAGCACTCGGTCGAACGAGGCCTGTGCGTCGAGAGCCTCGAAATTGCCGTCGAGCAGGCTCGAGGACGCGCTCTCGCCCTGTTCGGCACGTTCCAGTGCAGCATCGTCGAGCACCACCTCGTCCGGGTCCTCGGCGCTCTTCGGCCGGTCCAGGGCGTGATCGCGTTCGAGCTCCAGCGAGTTCGCCAGGGCCAACAGGACTGGCACGCTGGGCAGGAACACCGATGCCGTCTCCCCGCGTTTCCTGGCGCGCACGAAGCGGCCGATCGCCTGGGCGAAGAACAACGGCGTCGATGAGGAGGTCGCGTAGACGCCCACGGCCAGGCGCGGCACGTCGACCCCTTCGGAGACCATGCGCACCGCAACCATCCACCGGCGCGTGGACGTGCGGAACTCTTCGATCTTGTCCGAGCCGCCGGCTTCGTCCGAGAGCACGACGGTCACCGATTCGCCGGTGATCTCCTTGAGCTGTTTGGCATAGGCACGGGCCACCTGCTGATCGGTGGCGATCACCAGTCCCCCGGCGTCTGGCACCGCGCGTCTGACCTCGGTCAAACGGATGTCGGCGGCGCGCAGCACCGCCGGGATCCACTCACCACGCGGGTCGAGGGCCGTCCGCCAGGCCTGTGCGTGGATGTCCTTGGTCGCTTCGGCGCCCAGGACCGCCGACATCTCATCGCCGGCCTTGGTCCGCCAGCGCATCTCACCCGAGTAGGTCATGAAGATGACCGGACGCACCACCCCGTCGTGCAGGGCACGGGAATAGCCATAGGAATAGTCCGCCTGCGAGGTCCTGATCCCCTCTTCATCGGCCTCGTAGGTGACGAAGGGGATGGGCGAGGTGTCGGACCGGAAGGGCGTACCGGTCAGTGCCAGACGCCGCTTGGCCGGTTCGAAGGCGTCGCGTACTGCATCGCCCCAGGACAGGGCGTCCCCGGCGTGATGGATCTCGTCGAGGATCACGAGGGTCCGGCCGGCAGCCGTCCTATTGTGGTGCAGGGCCGGTTTCGCCGCCACCTGGGCATAGGTCACTGCAACCCCGTGGAACCCTCGACCGGTCCGCCCCTGGCTGTTCTTGAAATTGGGGTCGAGTTTGATGCCGACACGAGCAGCCGAATCGGCCCACTGCACCTTGAGGTGTTCGGTGGGAGCGACAACGGTAACCCGGTCGACGACCCGACGGGCCAGGAGCTCGGCAGCCAGACGCAGGGCGAAAGTCGTCTTGCCGGCACCGGGGGTTGCCACTGCGAGGAAGTCCTTGGGCTCGGTCTCGAAGTACTTTTCCAGAGCCTCGGCCTGCCAAGCGCGCAGCTTGCCGGCCGTTCCCCACGCAGCGCGTTCGGGGAACGCCGGTGACAGGTTTTCGGCCGCACTGGTACCCGGCACGCGGTGTGCGGTCGTCATTTACTCCTTCGGTCCTTTGGGATCCTTGGGGCCCTCTGGCATCTTCTCGAAGATCTCTTTGCACGTGGGGCAAACCGGGTACTTCTCCGGATCGCGGCTGGGAACCCACACCTTGCCGCACAGGGCGACGACGGGTGTTCCCATGACCATGGCCTCCATGATCTTGGCCTTCGGAGCATAGTGGGAGAAGCGCTCATGATCGCCGGGTTCGGCGGGGACGGTGAGTTCTTCGCGCTCCAGCGTCGTAGCGCCGCCGGTGCGCGGCATCGTTTCGGTCGGTTCAGACATGACATCCATTCTAGGACCTCTAGGATGGAAGCGTCATGGAAAACAGCAGTGATATGGCGGATGCCACCGCCGAACGGTACCGGAGCGTCGCAGGCAGAATCGTCAAAAGCGTCGCGGTGCTCAGCGTCGAATCCAAGGGCGCGGTCCAGGCCATCACAGTCGATTCGTACCTCGACGTCAGTTACGACCCGCCGACCATGGCGGTGAGTGTCTATGCGGGCTCGCGGATGGGAGATGCGCTCGACACCACACGGCGAATGACCCTGAGCGTGCTGGCACCGCAGCAGAAGGGCACGGCCCAGTGGCTGGGGACTCCGGGCCAGCCGACCTATGGCCTGCTCAACGGCGTCGAGCTGGCCGACGGCACTACCGGGTATCCGGCCCACATACCCGACGCCGTGGCGGTCTTCGAGATGGAGATCGTTCAGCGCCTCGAGATTGAAACGCACACACTGGTGGTCGGCCACGTCGCACACTGCGCTCAGGCCGACGGAGCTGGCCTGCCCCTGCTCTATGCCGGGGGCGAATACTTCATGCTCCCCTAATGCGTCAACCGTTCCGAGGAACTCGGTGAATGAATGGAAGAGGGCCCTCGTACGGTCGGCGAGCTAAGCTCCAGCCGGCCATACGAAGACCCTCAACCAAATATAATTGCGGCGGTGACCTACTCTCCCACACACTCCCGCATGCAGTACCATCAGCGCAATCGGGCTTAGCTTCCGGGTTCGGAAAGGGACCGGGCGTTTCCCCAACGCTCTCACCACCGCAAAACCAC
>NZ_JANIJX010000035.1 GCF_024580735.1 Brevibacterium moorei
TGTGGTTTTGCGGTGGTGAGAGCGTTGGGGAAACGCCCGGTCCCTTTCCGAACCCGGAAGCTAAGCCCGATTGCGCTGATGGTACTGCATGCGGGAGTGTGTGGGAGAGTAGGTCACCGCCGCAATTTTTTGTATATGAGGGAGCCTGTGTGCTTGAGCCGCCCTGGTGGGTGGGGCTCGCACACGGGCTCTCTTCTTTTTGTGGGTGGTGAGGACCACCCCGTGGACGCATCTTCCCAGATCAGCGCCCGGTTCTATAGTCTTGGGCCATGTCTACCGAGAACGTAACCCAGCCCACTGTCACACTTGACGCCGACACCGTCGAAACGATCTCCCACCTCGTCGATGAACTCTCCGGCGATCTGCTGAGCACCAGCCACGTCCTGCACGCCAACCCGGAACTTTCCTTCGAAGAGCACGCGGCGATGAATCTCCTGGCCACGCGGGCCGAAGAGCAGGGCTTCACGGTGGAACGGGGAGCCTACGGGATCCCCACCTCGTTCGAGGCGATCAAAGGCACGGGCCGGTTCCGCGTCGTCATCTGTTGCGAATACGACGCGCTGCCCGGTGTGGGACACGCCTGTGGCCACAATACGATGGCTGCCATGGCCCTGGGCGCCGCCCTGGTGCTGGGGGAACTGGCCGATCTGCACGATCTGACCGTGGTCCTGCTGGGCACCATCGCAGAAGAACACGGAGGCGGCAAGGCCCTGCTGATGGAACAGGGAGCGTTCGAAGAGGCGACGATCTCGCTCATGGCCCATGCCGCCTCGGGAGACATCGACAAGTCCTGTGGACTGTATTCGACCCAGGCGGTCGATAGGTTCAAGGTGACATACACCGGGCGGGGAGCCCATGCCGCCGCCGCTCCTTTCAAGGCGATCAACGCCGCCGACGCTGCGACTCTGGCCCAGGTGGCCATCGGTCTGCTGCGCCAACAACTGGAGGACGGTATCCGCCTGTCCGCCTTCGTCGAACAGGGCGGCGAGGCGACCAACATCGTGCCGGCACTGACCGTGCTGCAGGCCGAAGTGCGTGCTCCCGATAGCCCCCAGCTGGACGAGGTCAAGGGCAAGATGCTCAAGTGTTTCGAAGGTGCGGCGATCGCCACCAGTTGTGGTTGGAAGGCCGAACGGACCGAACCCCGCTACGACGAGCTCAAACAGGATCCGCGGATCGCTCCTGTGTGGGACGAGGCCCTGCGTGCCCTGGGCCGCAAGGTGGACGTGGTGCCCCGTGGACAGGGCGGTGGATCGACCGATATGGGCAATGTGTCGCTGGTGGTGCCCAGCATCCACCCGTCGATCGCCTTCCTCGGTCAGGAGGGCGTGCCGCACACCGCGGAATTCGCAGCCGACGCCGCAACTGAGGCGGCCGATCAGGCTGTGATCGACGGTGCGAAGGCACTGGCCCTGTCCGTGCTGGGCCTCGACGACGCAGCGCGCGAATCTCTCCTGGCCGACCAGGCCGCACGCCCCGCCGGTTTCACCAAGGTCCCGGTCAGCCCCGAGGTCTGATCCAACACCCAACCGGTGGTACTCGCTAGTCGTATGCCCCTTGGGTTGTGTGCCCGCGCCTTGCCAGTGGCTCTCGCTGGTTGTGTGCCCCTTGGGCCGTGCGCCCGCGCCTTACCGGTGGCTCCACTCGGGTGTCCGTGGCTCGATAACTCATGAGTTATCGAGCCACGCGCGCATGTGTGGAGCCACTCCGGTGGGGTGGGGGAGGGTTAGCCGGCGGGGGTCTCTACGAGGTGGTGGGTCCAGGTGGCGCCGGCCCGCGTGTATTCGATGCGGGTATGGTTGCGGTCCTCACGGGCCTGCATGAACTCGAATTCCGCCGGGACCAGCCGATAGACCTGCCAATCCGGATTGGGCCGGCCCGTATAACTGGGACGGCCCCGCCAATCGGCCTGCGAGACCTCGTCCGGGGCGAGCAGTACCGTGCCGGTGATGCGCACCTGCCTGCCCGACTCGCGCCAGAAGAAGACGAGCGAGGCCCGCGGCTCGGCCGCCAGCTCCAGCCCCTTGCGCGACGATGCGTGGGTGGAGAACTCGTAGCCCACCGCTGCGGTCCCTGCCGCGGTCTCGATCCCGAGTGATCCCTCGGCCGCGGTGTCCGTGTCCACGATGTCCTTGAGTATCAGGGTCCGGCCCACCGGGGTCCCATCGGCTCGCGCTGTGATGAGGGTGAAGGCATTGGACTGCCTGGCGCCGGATTCGATCGCCGCTTCCAACCACTGGAGGAACAGCCCCGCCGGATCCTCGGGCACCGTAGCCGGGTCCAGGATCGGCAGATCCGGTGGGAACGCCGGGATGGCGCGCAGTCGCGTCCGCAGATTGGATGTGCTCTGCTCTGACATGGTCGATCAACTCTTTCCGTGTGATTTTGCGTGTGAATCGGTGTGTTCTTTTAAGCGCCGGGGCCTGGCCAGGGCTGCGGCCAGGGTTGAGACGATGATGATGGCCGCGGCGATCGTGAAGGCCACACGATACCCCTGCACTCCGCCGGCCACCGCATGGGCCACCAGCAGCGGGCCCAGAATCTGGCCGACGCTGTAGACGGTCACCAGGACCGCTGCGCTGTTGCGGATCCGCAGTTCCACACCGTAGGCCAGGGTGAGCTGGACGATTGCGACGAAGGTGCCGCCGAACAGTACGGCGCCCACCAGGTCGCCCACCACGCCGGGGAAGCAGGCCGGCACGACCGCCGCGAAGATCTGCAGGCCCAGGAAGGCCAGCAACAGCGTGTGGACGTGGAACCTCGCGCGCAGGGCGGTCAGGCAGGGGATCGAGACGATCGCGGCCAGGCCCGCGACCATCCACACCAGATTGCCCACGGGTACGGCCTGCAGCCAGTCGGGCAGCCCACTGCCGGCCGCGCCAGCACCACCTGCAGGACCAGCACCACCGTGCGTGCCCGAGGCCGCGCCTCCGGAAGCGGCGCCGGCACCCAGGCTCGCGCTCAGGGCTGCGACGATGAAGGTGCCGATGATGATGTAGCCGATGCCCTCGCCCAGGTAGGACACGGTCAGCGCGCCCTTGGACAGCAGATGACCGCGGGGGCTCGGCAATATATCGTAAGGGTCTGTCTGCTGTACCGTGGTGCCCCCGTTCGCCGGCCCCGAGGCCCCCGTCAGTTTGCGCGGCGTGCGGCTGCCGTGCCAGGCCAGGGCTGCGACCAGACCTGTCACCACCGTGGCCGCGATCCACTGGCCGGCCCAGCCGAGGTCCGCGAACATGCAGATCGCGGTCAGCAGGCCGGAGAGCAGGATGCCCGCGCCGATCCCCACGAATGCCAGGCCCAGCCGGGGGCTGCCGCCGACGCTGCGGGAACAGTGGATGAACACGATGCCACTGCAGAACCCGGCCAACAGCCGGATGATCCACCAGACCGTCAGCGTCGCGAACCCGGCGGCCGCGGGTCCGGCCGGTGTGGCCTCGGCGACCGCTGTACTCGCTGCGCCGGCTGTCCCACCGGCAGAACTCCCGAACAGCAGCGAGCCGGTGGCGGGCACAAGGGCCATCGCCGCCTCGGAGGCCACCAGGAGGATCAGGCACAGGCGATAAAGATGCCGATTGTCCCCCGATCGGGGGACAAGCATCGTCAGGCCGGCGCCCAGCATATAGCCCAGGTAGTTGGAGGTCGCGATCTGCGCTCCGGCCTGCTCGCTCAGACCGGCCTGCGTCGTCATCAGCGGCAGCAGGGGAGTGTAGACGAAACGGGCCAGGCCCAGAGCCGCGGCGAATCCGGCGGCGATCCAGACGATCTGCCGGGTCAGCTCACCGCGGGAGGGGGCAGCGGCCTCGGTCGAGGGAACCGGGGGAGTGGGATGAGTCATATTCCCACATTATGGGTCTGGGCACAGTGAGGGAAATAGCCACACGGCCCGATTGATAACCTGAGGTTATGGATGTGTCCTTGCGCCAATTACGGGCGTTCCTGGCTGTTGCCTGGACCCGGAGCTATACGGGCGCCGCGGCGGAATTGGGTGTGTCCCAGCCCGCGGTGACGCGCCTGGTGGCGAGCCTCGAGGGTGAACTGGGGGTACGCCTGGTGGAACGATCGACCCGCAGGGTGGAACTGACGATGGTGGGCAGGGACTTCCTGGAACGTGTGCGTCCCGCCGTGCTCGGCATCGACCGGGCGGTCGCGGTCGTGGAGCGCTCCCAGCGCGAACTGGCGCTGGGCTGCAGTTTCCTCTGGCCCGATCCCTTCACCGGCACTCTGGTCGATCGCGCCGAGGCCGAGCTCGGCGTCCGTGTGACCCTGCACCGGACCGATGATCCTGTGGCGGCCCTGCAGGAGGGTCGAGTCGATGCCATCGTCGCCCGGCGGCCGTCCTCCGACCCCGGGATCGGCAGTGTCCGGATCGGTACGGAACGGCGCCTGGCGGCGGTGAGCACGGCCTCGGCATTGAGCCGGTGCAGTGCTCTGACCTGGCACGATGTCTTCACGCACCGTGTCGTCGTCAACACGGCAGGGGGCTCCTTCATTCCGGCTGACTGGCCTTCCGAAGAGGCGAAATCCACCGACATCGTGACGTGTACGAACTTCGACGAATGGTTGGAATTGGTGGCCCTGGACCGGGGGATCGGCGTCATCCCCGAACTGATCGAACGCCGCGTCGCCCACAGCCGCGTGGTCTTCCTACCATTGGAAGGAGCGCCGCCAGTGCCCTTGGAACTGCAGTATCCACTTGCCAGGGCGGGCACGGAGGCGATCACGCCGGTTGGTCCCACAGGCACCGGCGATGCGCTGCCCGGCCTCATCGGCCTAGCACGTGAACTGGCTGAGGAGCCGAGACCATGAGCATCGACCACATGAGCATCAACGCAGCCACCACCACCGGCGCCCTGCCCGCCCCCGGCCGGCCACCCGAGAACGAGGACGCCTGGGGCTCGACCGGCCGCCTGGCCTGGGTGGTGGCCGGAACTCCCCGCCCGGCCGGGGTGCAGGGCCAGACCGGCGGGGAGTACGCCCGCGCCCTGTCCTACGCCCTGGAACAGGCCGCCGACCCACAGCTGTCACTGCGTGCGATCGTCAACCGCGCGATCTCGGCGGCCCCGCACCTGCCCGCCTCGGCCGATGATCCCGGTGCCGAGGCCTCGCTGGCCCTGGTGCGCCTGGGCGCCGAGGCCACGGAATGGTTGGCACTGGGCGACTGTTCCGTGCTGCTGCCCCCGCCGGGGCCCGGCGAAGAGGCGATCGTCAAGACCGATGAACGGGTGCGGCACATGGCCGGAGGGTCGCAACGGAGGTTCTTCGCGGCACGGCAGAAGGCGGCGGGCAAACTTGGGACCGGTGGGCGCGAAGTCGCTGAGACCGCCGACGGTATCAGCGGCGGGCCAAGCGAAGCGTCCGGAGGGAAGGGCCTGGCCGCATGGCGCGCTGCCCGCCTGCACCGCCGGCTGGCCCATGCGCGCGCCAAGATGCGCAACCTGCCGGAGGGGTACTGGGCGGCCGCGGGCTATCCCAACGCCTCGCTCGAGGCGGAATTCGGCCGTTACGCGGTGGCCGGACCCGTCTGCCTGGCCAGCGCTGGGGCCCTGGCACAGCCGGATGACTGGTTCTCCTGGACCGCTCCCGGCGCTGATCTGGACACCGCCGTGGCCGAGGCCGCCGCGGACACCGGCGACACCGCCACCATCGTGGTGGTCGCGCCGTAGCATTTTCTAGCCCCAGTCCCATAGCGCGGCTGTATACGGCCATGCCATAGGACTGGGGGTACAAAACGCGCGGCAGGTCTACCGTGTAACGCGCTCCAGGGTGACGATGACCGATTCGTAGGGCTTGCCCGTGTCGTGTTCCATGCCCAGCTCGCAGGTTCGGTTGCCCGAAACCCAGGCATCCGCGTCCACGGCGGCGACCTCGGCCTGTTCCTCCTCGGTCGCGGTCTCCGTGAGCTCCGGGTGCAGCATCCCGCGATCCCCGGCGGTCGCGCAGCAGGTGGCGACGATCGGCTCCACCACGTTCTGTGCGGCCTCGCCGGCCAGGGCCAGCAGATCGCCTGCGATGTCCATATTGTGCATCGAGCACGTCGGGTGGACCACCACGGTGCCCAGCTTCTCATGCTCGCCCAGCTCGGGTACGACCTCGCGGTTCACCCAGGTCATCGCATCGAGGATCGTCAACTCATCGTGCAGCTGCTTGTGGTGGGCGTCCAGATGGGGGACCACCTCGTGCAGCACGCCCAGGGTGCAGGACGCGGCGTCGACGATCACCGGCAGCCGCCCGCCGTCCGACCAGCGGTGCAGGTCCTCGACCACGCGCGCGGCCATCAACCGGTTGCCCGCGTCCAGGCCCTTGGACTGCCAGATGGTGGCGCAGCAGTCGTCGCCCAGGTCCTCGGGGATCCACACCTTCTTCCCGGCGCGCTCGGCCAGGGCGATGAGCGCCTCGGTCACGTTCAGGGGTGCGCCCGGTTCCTTGGGCGCCCCGAAGATCCGGTTGATGCAGGCGGGGAACAGCACGACGTCGGCCTGTTCCCTGGTGACATCGGTGTGCGGGGCCCGAGGTCCCGTGCCGGGGATCGCGGTCAGCCAGTTGGGCACCAGGTCGTCGCCGGCAACGGCCCGGCCGGCCTTCGTCACGGCGCCCAGCAGCTTGTCGCCGGCGGCGCCGGTGGTCCGGGTCAACAGGTTCGCGGCGCCGACGGCCAGACGTGCGCCGGTGGAGGTGGCGCCCCAGCCGGCGGCGATGGCCTCGCCCACCTTCTGCGCGGTGGGCGACCAGGAATCGCGCCTGACCTCCTTCATCACGTGTCCGGTGTCGATGCCCACGGGGCAGGCGATCGCGCAGGAGGAGTCGCCGGCGCAGGTGTTGACCGCGTGGTACTCGTAGCTGTCGACCAGCGCCTGTTCGACCGGGCCGTCCCAGCCCTGGCGCGCCATTTCGCGCTGCAGCACGATGCGCTGGCGCGGGGTGACGGTGATATTTCGCGAGGGGCACACGGGCTCGCAGAACCCGCATTCGATGCAGCGGTCGAATTCGCTGTCCAATACGGGCATGGTCTTGAGATTCTCGAAGGCGACCTCGGGGTCGTCGTTGAGGAACACGCCGGGGCCCAGCAGACCGGCGGGGTCCAGCAGTGCCTTGGTGCGCTTCATGAAGCCGATGGCGGCCGTGCCCCATTCGCGTTCGATATAGGGTGCCATGTTCCGGCCGGTGCCGTGTTCGCCCTTGAGCGACCCGTCGTAGCGGTCCACGATCACGTCGACCAGGTCCTCCATGAAGGCCCTGTAGGTGGTGACCTGGTCCTCCCGGGTGGCGTCCAGATACAGGTAGAAGTGCAGGTTGCCGGCGGAGGCGTGGCCGTTGACCGCGCCCAGGAAGCCGTGTTTGACCAGCAGCTGCTGCAGATCGGTGCAGGCCTCGGCCAGCTGCGCTGGCGGCACCACCACGTCCTCGGTGATGAGCGAGGTCCCGTGTGGGCGGGCGGCACCGATGATCGCCAGCAGCCCCGAGCGCACGCTCCAGTAGCCGGCGGCGACCTTGGCATCGCGGGTGAAGTCCCCGGTCACGCCGGTCGCGGCGTCCCCGGTGGCGTTTAAGCCCACCACGGCCCTGGCGCGGTCCTCGAAGGCGGCCAGCTCGGCCTCGTCGTCGGCGCGGATTTCGGTGAGCACCACGGCGTCCTGCGCGTCCTCGGCCAGCTCGGCGATCCACGCGGGCGCGCCCTTGGCACTGGCCGCGGCGCGCAGGCTGGCGGCGTCCATCAGCTCGACGGCCTCGGCGCCGGCCTCGTTGAGCCCCGCCACGGTCGCGGCTGCGGCCTGCAGGGTGGGGAAGCGGAAGAAGGCGGTGGTGCGGGACCGGCCGAAGGGCACGGTGCGGAAGACGGTGTCGGCGATGAACGACAGGGTGCCCTCGGACCCCACCGAGAGCCCACGCAGGATCTGGGCAGGGGAATCGGAGTCGAGGAAGGCATCCAGGTGGTAGCCGGAGGTGTTCTTGATGCTGAACTTGCTGCGGATCCGTGTCACCAGGTCCTGATCGGCCAGCAGGTCCTCGCGGATCGCCAGGAGGCCCGCGACCAATTCCGGTTCGGCCTCGCGCAGACGCTCATCGGCGTCGGCGGCTCCGGTGTCGACCACGGTTCCCGAGGCCAGCACCAGGGTGGCCGACTCCAATGTGTAGTACGAGTTCTTCTGCACGCCGCAGGTCATGCCGCTGGCGTTGTTGGCCACGACCCCGCCGATCGCCGCGGCGCCGGAGGATGCTGGATCGGGTCCCAGCTTGCGGCCGTGGCGGAACAACATCGCATTGGCCCGCGCCGTGATGGTGCCCGGACGCATTTGGATCCGCGCTCCGTCGTCTAAGACGTGGGCGCCGGTCCAATGGCGGCGCACGTCGACGAGCACATCGTCGGACTGGGACTGGCCGTTGAGGCTGGTGCCCCCGGCGCGGAAGGTCACCCCGTGCCCGGTCTCCCTGGCCCAGCGCAGCAGTTTGACGACGTCGTCGACGCCGCGGGCCAGGACCACGACCTTGGGCATCAGCCGGTAGGGGCTGGCGTCGGAGGAGTAGCGCACCAGATCGTGCGGGGCGTCCAGGACGGTGCGCTCGGCCTCGTCTCCGGTCACCTGCAGCAGGGTGCGCAGCGAGGCGACCAGGTTTGAGCCCCTGGCGTCGAGCACGGCGGTGCTCGCGCGGTTCGGCATGGGTTCCTGGACCGGCCGGGCCAGTCCGCGTTTGATATCCGATCCGAGTGCTCCGCGCATGAAATCCTCCAGAGGTTCCCGCCGCCGGGCGGGTGCGGTTGATGGTGGACAGTCGCTTTGAGCGTATAGAGGCTGCCGGTCGCGTTCAACGAAACCGATGCAACGGCCGAGGCCACAGTCGCCCGGTCACTCCCCTGTGTCGGCGGGCGGCGGGCTGGAGGGTGTTCGTCGCCCGGAATCTAGGGGATGTGAGCGATCACGTGGGCGCGTTTCGATGATCCGACCGGCGTTGCACGTCGGTGCGTATGCGACGTCTAAGCGGTGGATAAGGGGAATACGCACGGTGTGCTTGCGAAAAAGGCGGGTCCGCAGGGGTCGGTGGCACTACAGTCGGTGGAGCATGGGGCTAAATCAATTCTGAACATATGCACAGAAAAAGAGATAGGGTGAGATCGTGACAGGACGGGAATCGGGTGTGAGACGGGCACAGGACCCGCGGCCGGCCAAGACGCGGGCCGCGATCATCGATGCCGCGAACCGTCTGGCCTGGACTCAGGAGGCGGAACTGAGCGTTGCGATGATCGCGAAGGAAGCGGGCATCAGCCGCACCAGTTTCTACGCCCAGTTCAAGGATCTGGACGATATAGCGGTGCAGCTGATCCGGGAGCGGTTCGTGGAGATCTCCCAGATCGACGACGAGCTGCGCTCGGCACAGGCGGGCGGTCCTGCGACCCTGGCCACGACCTCGGTCCTGTTGGACGAGTTCCTGGCCAGGCGGCATCTGTTCTCCGTCGTGCTGGGGGCCGTCGGCAGTGCGCGGGTCAGCGGTGAGGCCTATCGCACGATTCAGGGAATCCTGGCCGCCGGAGCCCGGCAGACGATGCTGCGGGTGGCGCCGGCTGGGATCGATCCGGACAGTGCGGCGACCTTCATCGCCGCCGGCATCCTGGCCGTGATCGTCGATTGGCTCGCAGCCGACGAGGCAGAGGCGAGCATCGGCACCCGCGAGGAACTGCAGGACCAGATCATCGCCCTGCTCCCCACCTGGGTCACCAACACCCAACCCCCGTCCACTACGCCCTGAAACGTCGATATATCGGGGTTTTTGGCTGATTCCGACATTTCGGGGCGTAGTGGAACAGCTAAGAGAAGGAGAAACACCATGAAGGCATGGCAGTTCATCGATACGGACAAGCCCCTGGAACTCACGGACGTCCCGGCGCCCATTGCGGGACCCGGACAGGTCGTGCTGCAGATGAAGGCTGCGGGCCTGTGCCATTCCGATGTCGGCCTGATGACCGATCCGGGCTGGATCCTGCTGCTGGGCAAGCAGCCCATCACCATCGGACATGAGAACGCCGGAGAGGTCATTGCCGTGGGCGAGGGCGTCACCGGGTTCCACCCCGGCGACCGCGTGGGCGTGTGCCCCACAGTGGGCGGCCCTGGCAATGCTCCCGGCTATGACTTCGACGGCGGCTTCGGCGAGCAGATGGTCGTGCCCGCAGAAACCCTGGTCCCGATTCCCGACGGCGTGAGCTATGCCCAGGGTGCGGCCGCCACGGACGCAGGTATGACCGCGCACGCCGCAATGGTCACCAACGGCGGGGTGAAGGCCGGGATGAACGTCGGCGTCATCGGCTTCGGCGGGCTGGGCCAGATCGGCGCCCGCGTGGCCGTGTTGACCGGGGCGAACGTCTACGTCGCCGAGGTCAACGAGAACGTCTGGGACCTGGTCAGGGCCTCCGGCGTCAAGGACGTGCGCAAGGGGATCAAGGACTTCGACGATGTGAAGTTCGACCTGATCGTCGACTATGCGGGCTTCGGCACCACGACCTCGGACGCGGTGGACATCATCAAGCGCGACGGCACCGTGGTGCTGGTGGGCATGGGCAAATTGGAGTCGAACATCGACACCCGCTCGCTCATCCTCAACCAGTGCACCCTCAAGGGATCCAATGGCGGATCGAAGGATGACATCGCCGGGATCTACGCGTTCATGGCCTCCGGCGACCTGGAGCCCAAGCTCACGGAGATCACCTTCGATGAGATCCCCGAGGGCCTGGAGCGCCTGCACAACGGCAAGGTCGAGGGCCGCTTGGTCGCGATCTACTGAGTCACGCGACTCGGAGAGAGTCCACTACTTAGCGAAATGTCGATATATCGGCGGTTTCGGCTGAATTTCGACGTTTCGTCAAGTAGTGGAACTCGGGCGGCAGGCCTCGGCATGCCCTAGCCGGCGAGGTTGCGGACCGATGTGGGGACCTCGGCGGTGCACCAGTCACTGGTGACGGGGGCGCCGAACCCGCGGGTCATGGGCACCAGCCCCGACCACGCTGAGGTCCCGGCATCGGCCGGATCGTCCGGCACCCCGGGTGCCGTCATCGGACGGGCCTTGTAGATCCACTCACCGTCGGCGATCGGCAGGCGCAGCACGCTGGTCTTGGCCAGTTCCTTCTTCGTCGAGGCCCGGATCTCCTCGGTGCGCCCCGGCAGCAGGCCGTCGGTGAACCGTTCCAGCATGGAATCGCGTTGCTGGTCCGAGGCCGGTTCCAACACGCCGCTGATAACCGCCGAGCGGTAGGCGGCGGAGGAGTCGAAGGACGATACCGCGACCACCAGTGCGTCCATCGCGGTGACGCAGAAACTGGCGCGGGCGTTGCGGCCACGCACTCCCAGCGTGTGGGCGCCCGATGATCCGTGCACCAGCAGCCAATCGCCGTCGCGCACATAGAGGGTCGGCACGGTGATGGGGCAGCCGCCGCGGACCACTGCCAGCACGCCCCACCATTCGGTGTCGAGCAGGCGATCCAGGTCGGCGCGGTCGGTCGATTGGCGTTCGCGGTAGCGCGTAAGGGGCTCCATGGTTCCAGTCATGCTCCCAGCCAAGCGTGATTGTGGTCCTGGTTGAATAGCCGGAATCATCGAGTTCGGAAGTCCGGTATTCTTCCTCCCCGGTATCGTTGAGGCCATGCCACGTCATGCTCGTACCCTGGAATTCCCGCTGCGGCCGGCGGAGCGCAGTGCTGCGGCGGTGGCGCGGGAACTGCTGCGCGCGATTCGCGATGGCCTGCTGAGCGCGGGGGACTGGCTGCCGTCGACCCGAGCGCTCGCAGTCGAGCTGGGGTGTTCGCGGACCCTGATCGTCGCGGCATACGACAGGTTGCTCGCCGCCGGTTATCTGGAGGGAGTGCCGGGCTCCGGCACTCGGGTGTGCACCGGTGCGACCGAGGCGGCCCGGGCAGGTCTGGCACCCCAGGTCGGTGCGGGGGAGCGGGCGGCTGCACAGACCTCGGGTCGCCTCGATCAGCGGTACGGGAACCCGCGTCCTGGCAGGGGTCTCGGCGGGGGAGCCTGGCCGGGAGAAGCCGCATGTTTCACGGGAAACGGTGAGGCGGGCCGTGCTGGACCGGGCCATGGTGACGTGGTGGGGACGAGTGTCGATCTAACCCCTGGCCACCCCGATGCCGGTCTACTGCGCACCTCGGAATGGCGCTCCGCCTGGCGGCGCGCGGCCGATGCGATGAGCTCGCTGGAGCCGTGGAACACCCGCGATCTCCCCTTGGCCGGACAACTGGCAGAACATCTGCGTACCGGTCGCGGCATCACGGATGCGCGACCACTGCTCTTTCCCGGGACCGGGCCCGCCGTCGGAGTCCTGCGCCATGTGGTGGCGGACCTGCCCGTGGTGATGGAAAGCCCGTGCTATGGCGCCATGTACACGGAGCTGAGGAAGGGCGCGGGCAGCGCCGACTTCGTGCCCGTGGACTCTGACGGCGCTGTGGTCGAGTATCTGCCGAAGCGGGCCAGTCTGTTCTATACGACTCCCGCCCACCAGTATCCGCTGGGCCATCGGATGTCCGTGCAACGGCGGCGTGAACTGGTCGAATGGGCGCGGTCCACGAACTCCCTCATCGTCGAGGACGACTACGACGGGGAATTCCGCTATGGGGTCGCACCTCTGCCCGCCCTGCGCTCGATCCCCGGCGCCAGGGACCATGTCGCCTATCTGGGGACCGCGTCGAAGATGTTGTCGCCGGATCTGCGAGTGGCCTGGCTGGATGTGCCACCGGCCCTGCGGGAACAGGTGCGCTCTGCGGCTGTGCATGAGCGGCTTGCCGTGCCGGGGATCGTGGACCGTGCCCTGGCCGACTTCATCGGCACCGGTGGGTTGCGCCGTCACCTGGTCCGCGCGGGCCGGGTCTACCGGGAGCGGCGCGGTGTACTGCTCGATGCACTGGGCGAGGTCGTGGACGGTTCCCGCATCCTGGAGGGCTTCCGCATCGTGGGTGTCGATGCTGGTCTGCACGTGACCGTGGAATTGCCCGGCCGCGACGACGGGGAATTGGTCCGTCGGCTGGACCGGCGGGGGTTTCGCGTGGCGGCGCTGTCGGACTATCCTGCCGCGGAGTCGGTCGGTGCTGCCGTCTCCGGCCCTCACACCGGCCTCGTCATCGGCTATGCGCGTGCCGACCACGGGCAACTGCGCGCCTTCGCCCGCACTCTGGGACAGGAGCTGAGGTCGGAAGCCTAAGCGCAGATGCTTTTGACGATCAAGCGCTAAAGGTATCCTCCCAAACGTTCGATCAGTTATTCTGGCGGGGATGGTGGTACGGGTTCGTCCGCGCCGCACGGGCATCCACACGGATGACCACAGATGACATGTACACAGACGTACAGGGGGGATGCCCATGGGCAATCTGACATATGACTTCTCCGGCCGCAGCGTGATCGTCACGGGTGCGGCGCGCGGAATCGGCCTGGAGCTGGGACGCTTCTTCGCCGCCGCCGGCGCCACGACCTATGTAGTCGACCTGGACGGCGAGGAACTCACCGTCCGCGCAGCCGAGATCGGCGCCCGCCCGCTGGTCGCCAATGTCGCCGACACCACCGACGTCGAGGCCGCGGTCAACACAGTGGTCACCGACACCGGGCGGATCGACGTGATCGTTAACAACGCCGGGATCCTGCGTGACAAGGTCCTGTGGAAGCTCACCGACGACGACTTCGACGCCGTCTTGGCGACCCACGCCGGCGGCACCTTCCGCTTCACCCGCGCCGCCACCCCGCACTTCCGCAAACAGGGCTTCGGACGCATCGTCAACGTCACCTCGTACACGGGTCTGCACGGCAACATCGGCCAGGCCAACTACGCCACCGCCAAGGCCGGCATCATCGGCTTCACGCGGACCGCGGCGAAGGAACTGGCGCGCTTCGGCGTGACCGTCAACGCGATCTCCCCGAACGCGGAGACGCGCATGGTCGCCTCGATCCCGGAGGACAAGAAGGCGGAACTGGCCGCCCAGGCCCCGCTGGGCCGGTTCGGCCAGCCCAGGGAGATGTGCGATGCCGTGGGCTTCCTGGCCAGCGAGGAGGCCGGCTACATCACGGGAGTCGTGCTCCCCGTCGACGGAGGGCTGTCGATCTGATGAACACCCCCAAGTCCACCGATAAGTACCTGTCCGCCCGTGACATCGACTTCATGCTCTACGACTGGCTCGACGTCGAATCCCTGACCAGTCGCCCACGCTTCGAGAACCACTCGAAGGAGACCTTCGATGCCGTCCTCGAGGTCAGCGAGGACATCGCGAAGGAGTACTTCGCCCCGCACGCGCGCAAGGCGGACACGAACGAGCCGACCTTCGACGGCGAGCACGTCCACATGATCCCCGAGGTCGCCCCCGCGCTGGCCCAGTTCGCGGAGGCCGGACTGACGGCCAGCACTCTGGACGAGGAGCTGGGCGGGATCCAGCTGCCCAATGTCGTGGCGCGCGCCTGCTTCAGCTGGTTCCAGTCGGCGAACATCGGCACCTCCAGCTACCCGATGCTGACCATGGGCAATGCCGCACTGCTGCTGGCCTACGGCACCCAGGACCAGATCGACCGGTTCGTCATGCCCGAGCTCGAGGGCCGCTTCTTCGGCACCATGTGCCTGTCCGAACCCGAGGTCGGTTCCAGTCTGGGCGATGTGTCCACGCACGCCGTGCCGCAGGCCGATGGCACCTTCCGCGTGCACGGACAGAAGATGTGGATCTCGGCTGGTGAGCACGAACTCAGCGAGAACATCGTGCACCTGGTGCTGGCCCGCGCCGATGGCGACCCGGCCGGCGCCAAGGGCCTGAGCTTGTTCATCGTGCCGAAGTTCCTGGTCAACGCCGATGGCAGCCTGGGTGAGCGCAACGATGTGGCACTGTCGGGGCTGAACCACAAGATGGGCTACCGCGGCACCACGAACACGCTGCTGAACTTCGGCGAGGGCGAGCACACGCCCGGCGGTGCGGCCGGAGCCGTTGGCTACCTGGTGGGGGAGCGGACCAAGGGTCTGCAGTACATGTTCCACATGATGAACGGCGCCCGGATCGGGGTGGGCGCCGGCGCGGTCGCCCTGGGCTACCACGGCTATCTGGACGCCCTGGCCTATGCGCGCGACCGCCTGCAGGGCCGGCCGGTGGAGAACAAGGACCCGAACGCGGCACCCGTGCCGATCGTCAAGCACGCCGATGTGCGCCGGATGCTGCTGGCCTCGAAGACCTATGTCGAGGGCGGGCTGGGCTTGATCATGTACGCCGCGACCCTGCTGGACGACCAGCAGACCGCGCCCACGGAGGCCGAGCGCGCCAGGGCGGCCTTGCTGCTCGACGTGCTCACCCCGATCGTCAAGACCTGGCCCAGCCAGTGGTGCCTGGAGGCGAACTTCCAGGCCATCCAGGTCCTCGGCGGGGCCGGCTACACGCGCGACCACGACGTCGAACAGCTCTACCGCGATAACCGCCTCAACCCGATCCACGAGGGCACCCACGGTATCCAGGCCAATGACCTGCTGGGCCGCAAGGTGATCATGAAGGGCGGCTCCGGCCTGGCGCTGTACCTGGAGACGGTGCGCGCCACGATCGCCAAGGTGACCGAGGCGCCCGCGGGAACGCCGGCGGCCGGCTGGGCCGAGCAGGCCGCCTCGCTCGAGGCGAACCTGGGCCGGATCGAGGAGGTCACCGCAGCGCTGTGGAAGGACGGCGATCCGCGTGCCGCCCTGGCCAATGCCTGGGTCTACCTGGAGGCCTTCGGGCACACGACGCTGGCGTGGCTGTGGCTCGAACAGGCCCTGGCCGCCGAGGCCGCAGCCGGCTCTCGTGGGGACGACGACTTCCTGCGCGGCAAGCGGGCGGCGGCGCGGTACTTCTTCAGCCATGAGCTGCCGCGCACGGGTCCGCAGTTCGACCTGCTGGCCGCAGTCGACACGACCCTGCCCGACCTGGACGACGACTGGCTGTAAGCGCCCGCGCCCTGCCGGTGGCTCTCGCGAGGTGGGTGTCCATTAAGTAATTGCCTGCGCCCTGCCGGTGGCTCCACAAAGGGTACTGTGGCTCGATAACTCACGAGTTATCGAGCCACAGTTGCATGAGTGGAGCCACTCCCGTTTCACGTGAAACGGGAGTGGCTTCTTGGTGTTCGGGTGGGTCAGCCGAAGAGGCCCTCGGATCGCAGTGTGGCGAACTCGGATGCGTCCAGGCCCAGGCGGGTGGACAGTTCCTCATTGTGCGCTCCGAGCTCGGGCGCATCGGCGGGGACGACGTAGTCCCAGGCGGTACTCGGCGAGGCGCTTTCGCCGGTCTGTGCGCCCGTCGTGTTTCCTTCGGACGCGCTCGGAGCGCTGCCGCTCGCCGCCCCCGTCTCGCCGCCGCCCACCGCAGCGGTCGTGGTGCTTCCCGCCGGCCGGAACCTCGGTGCGGGGGAGGGGTGGCGCACTCCGTGGGAGTCCGTGTAGAACACTCCGCGGGCCCGGTTGTGCGGCAGTTCCTGGGCCGCTGGGAAGTCGAGGATTTCGAAGACACAGGCGTCGACACCGGCGAACAGTTCGGTGAGCTCGGCGGCGGTGCGGGTGCCGATGGCCTCGGCGAACAACGGCCGCAGCTCATCCCAGTACTGTGGGTCCATGTGGTTGAATCCCCCCACCGGCCCCGGCAAGCGGTCCGCGATTCCGGTGCGCTCGACGAAGGCGGCGAAGAACTGCGGTTCGATACATCCGACGGAGAACCAGGCCCCGTCCTTGGACCGGTAGCGATCGTAGGCGGGGGCTCCGCCGTCGAGCATATTGCGTCCGGCACCCGCCCCCCACTGGCCCATGGCCGCGAAGCCGTGCATCATCGCCCACAGGGCGTTCGAGCCCTCGACCATCGCCGCGTCCACCACGGCACCCTGTCCTGTGGCGCGTGCCCGGGTCAGGGCAGCCAGCACGCCGAAGGCCAGGAACATCCCGCCCCCGCCGAAGTCCCCCGCCAGGTTCACGGGGAACACGGGACCGGTGGCCGGCGCCCCGGTGACGGGATCGGCGGCGCGTCCCAGCTGCGCCAGGACGCCCGAGCTGGCGATGTAGTTCATATCGTGGCCAGCCGCCTGAGACAGGGGTCCGTCCTGTCCGAAACCGGTCATCCGCCCGTAGACCAGGGCCGGATTGACGGCCTGGAAGTCCGCCGGGCCCAGGCCCAGGCGCTCGGCCACCCCGGGCCGGAATCCCTCGATCACGATGTCGGTCTCCTGCCCCAGGTGCATCAGCAATTGTGCTGCGCGGGGGTGTTTGAGGTCGATCGTCAGTGATTTCTTCCCACGGTCGAGGACCGGGTTGGCCCGGTTGCCCTTGGCACCAGGGCGCGGGGCGCGTTCCAGGCGGATCACCTCGGCTCCCATATCGGCCAGCATCATCGTGGCGAAGGGGCCGGGTCCGATCCCGCCCAGGTCGAGCACTCGCACGCCGGCAAGCGGCAGTCGGGCGTCGGAGGCCGCGTGCGTGGAAGCCTGTTCGGAGCCCTGTGCCGCGCCGGCGGTGGTTGGTGCAATATCGGTCATCGATAACCTCGTTCCTCTTCATTGGGGACTTTGAAGCGACTATATCGCCGAGGTCGTTCCGGTTTGCGGCGCGTCTCACCGACGGGCGGTGCCCTGGAGGGCCGCGTAATAGGGCGAGACGGACCGGGTGGATCCTGCCGGTGGGTGGACCCTGTCGGAAGGCTCCGTCCGGATGAGTAGTGAGCCGGTCAGATATCCTCGCCGCCGCGCACGCCGGCGACGATGAGGTTGGCCAGGGCCCGATAGGCCGCGGCGTCGTCCAGTCCTGTGGCCTGCTCGACTTCCTTGCGGTGGATCGAGTTCATCACCAGTCCGGCGACTGCGCCGATGAATTCGGAGTCCACCTGGTTGCGCTCGCCCATCGCCTCGCGGACCAGGTCTTTAACGTGGTCGGCGGCGATCCGGGTGTTCTGCTGGTAGATCCGGCCGGCGGGCTCGTAGGCGTCGAGGTCGCGGAAGAACTGCACGGAGGCCGGAGACAGGGCCTCGGCGATCAGTCGCAGGTACTGGCCGATCTGCTCGATCGGGTCGGCGTCCTTGTCCAGCCTTTCCTCGATCCAGCTGGTGGCCCGCTTGAAGAAACCGCGGATCACGGTCAGGATCACCTGTTCCTTGCTTGAGCCGACCAGGTAGATGGTCCGTTTGGAACAGTGGGCATGGCGGGCCATATCGTCCACGCTCAGCTCCAGGAAGCCATTGTCCATGAACAGGTCGACCAGACTGCCCAGCACGGCCTCGCGGCGTCTGCTCTGCTTGGCGCGTAGCCCCTTGGTCCCCGGGATGTGGATGGACGGCAGCTGTGGGATCGACGGCATTCCCTTAGTGTACCGGCGTGCATCGGCCGGGCTGGGAAAGGCGAGGCAACGGTAATCACTGGTACTGATAACGGTGCTACAGTACCGGATAGGGTTTCCTGAACCTCGGTGCGACCCCTTCCCGGCCCCATTGTCGAGGCCAGAGTGGGCGAGTCGGAACAGGGGCAGGGAAAGCGGGTCGGAACCGAGTACCCGCAACGTCGATATCGCACAGTAAGGACACCGCCATGCAGGTCAACCGCCTCCTCCCCAGCGAAGAAGCCGCGGAGTTCGTGAACCTGGTCGACCGGTTCGCGCAGGCGGAACTGGCACCCCAATCCGCACAGGCGGACGCCCAGGGGATCTTCCCCCGCGAGGAGTTCCGCAGACTGGGCCACTTGGGGTTGCTGGGCCTGCCGTACCCGGAGGAATTCGGAGGCGGCGGTCAGCCCTATGAGACCTACCTGCAGGCCCTGGAAGCAGTCGGCACAGCCTGGGCCAGTGTGGCGGTGGGCGTGAGCGTCCATATTCTGTCCTGCTATCCGCTGGCCGTCTACGGCAGCACCGAACAGCGCGAACGTCTACTGCCCGACATGCTCGGCGGCGAACTGCTGGGCGCCTACGCCCTCTCCGAAGTCCACGCCGGCTCCGACCCGGCAGCCATGCGCACCACCGCCACCCGGGACGGCGACGGCTACCGCATCAAGGGCACCAAGGCCTGGATCACCCACGGCGGCGAAGCCGACTTCTATACGGTCATGGCCCGCACCGGCGAGGGCTCCAAGGGAATCTCCTGCTTCCACGTGCCGGCGGACTCACCGGGGATCACCGCCGACCCCGGCGAGCAGAAGATGGGCCTGACCGGCTCGCGGACCTCCCTGGTTCACTTCGACGACACTCCGGTGTCAGCCTCCAACCTGATCGGACACGAGGGCCAGGGCCTGTCGATCGCCCTGTCCGGCCTGGACTCAGGCCGACTGGGGATCGCGGCGGTGGCCACGGGCGTGAGCCAGGCGGCACTGAACCTGGCCGTGGCCTACTCCAAGGAGCGCGAGGCCTTCGGCGTGCCAATCATCGAACATCAGGGTCTGGCCTTCCTGCTGGCCGATATGGCGACCGCGGTGTCGGTCTCGCGCTCGTCCTATATCGCCGCGGCCCGGCGCCGCGATGCGGGCCTGCCGTTCGGTATGGACGCCGCGATCGCCAAGGTCACGGCCACCGACAACGCCATGAAGGTCACCACAGATGCGGTGCAGGTCTTGGGTGGGGCCGGGTACACGAAGGACTACCCGGCCGAACGGTACATGCGCGATGCCAAGATCATGCAGATCTTCGAGGGCACCAACCAGATCCAGCGCGTGGTCATCTCCCGTGGCCTGGAAACCGCCGCGTGATGAGCTCCTGCGTGATCGCCCGGGTGGGGCGGGCCCGCTCCCATATACTCACCCGCGCAGCTTGCGGCGTTGGATCTTGCCCGTGGCGGTCTTCGGCAGCTCCTCGATGATGTGCACCCGCTTGGGTGTCTTATAGGCGGCCAGACGTTCGCGCACATGCGCTCGCAGCCCGTCCTCCAGGTCCTCTCCGCCCGCCGAGCCGTGCTGTAGGGACACGAAGGCCTCCACCCGTTCACCCGAGTACTCATCGGGCAGACCCACCACCGCGGCCTCGAACACGGCGGGATGCTCATAGAGGGCGTCCTCGACCTCGCGCGGCCACACCTTATAACCGGACACGTTGATCTGGTCCTTCGACCGGTCCACCAGGTAGATCCAACCGGCGGCATCCATAATCGCCACATCGCCCGTACGCAGCCACGGCCCGTCGAAGGTCTGAGCGGTGGCCTCCGGCTTGTTGAGATAGCCGGGAGTGATCTGCGGGCCGCGCAACTCCAGTTCGCCCGGTTCGCCCAGTAGGGTGCCCGGCGCCAGGCCGGAAGGGGCCGCCTCGGGGTCGGCAGCGCCGGCGGAGCCTGATCCGACAGCGCCCGCGGGCTCGTCCGGCGCGAGCAGTGGCACCACGCGCGCGTCCAGGCCGGGCAGCGGCACGCCCACGGCCAGGGTGCCGCTGCCCGGATCGACCGGAGCCCTGCAGCCCAGGGGCACGCCCACCACCGCCGACGAGGTCTCCGTCATTCCGTAGATGTTGTGGATGTAGTGGCCGAAGGTGTCCTCGAAGCGCTTGACAGTGGCCGGCGGCACCGGCGCCCCGCCGGAGTACACGGTTTTGACCGTTGCCAGGTCCTCTGCCGTGGCCCCCGGCAGGTCCAATAGCCCGTTGTACACGGTGATCGAACCCAGGAGATGGTTGATCCGGTACTCCCTGATCGCGCGCAATAACTGCGCAGGGGTGAAGCGGTTGATGCACACCAGTCGGGTGTCGCCGGTCAGTGCGGTGACCCCCGTGGCCACCGCGCCGGTGATGTGGAATAGGGGAGCGACGGCCAGGATCCGGTCGCCGGGCGCGATGTCGTACCAGGCACGGTTGCCCCAGGCCACGGCCAGCAGCGCCCGGTGGGTCGACAGGGCGCCCTTGGCCGGTCCCGTGGTGCCGGAAGTATAGGTCAGCAGGGCGGGATCGTCCCCCGTGAGCCCGGCGACGGGTGTGGGCCGCTGCCCGTCACGAGCAGCGATGATGGTCGCCAGGTCGCCGTCCCCGCGGGGTGCGGTGGTGTCCGAGGCCGTGGACTTGGCGAATGCTCCATCCGGCGCCCCGGACTGCCAGTCCCGGTCATTGGCCGTGAGCACCGAGGTCCCCGCCTGCTGGGCGGACCACTCCTCCAGCGGTCCCGTCGAGCCCTCCAGACCGATCACCACGCGGGGTCGGGCATCATCGAGGATCGTTTCGAGTTCGCGGTGGATGTACATGGGATTGAGCACCAGCGGGACCGCGCCGATCTTCCAGGCCGCCAATTCCGCGATCGCGAAGTGCGGGATGTTCTGCAGCTGGATGCCCACCCGATCGCCGGCTTGCATGCCCTCTGCCTGGAATTCAGCGGCCAGGGCATCCGCCATCCGGTCGACCAGGGCGGCGCTGAGCTCGGTGTCGAAGTACTGCAGGGCCACTTCGTCCGGGGCGCGGTGCACCCGCTGGGCCCAGGCCTCGGCCAGGGTGGAAAATGGCACGTCCAATTCCGGCGAGACGTGCGCGGGGTACAGTGCGGTCCATCCGCGGTCGGATGTCGTCGTGCTCATCGTCGAGCCACCTTTCTTCCGGCGTCATCGCCTATAACCGGGGTCCGAACGGTGTCCGGGGCCTCGTCGTCCTGGAGTATGCGGTCAGGCTAGCAGGGACCTCTGACACCGCGGATCCATATGCGTCACACTGCGCCGTGTGCCCCGGATGTGCATCACACCACAAATTCGGCTGCGAATGCGGTTCAATGGAGGGTATGAATGGAACGGAAGCACTCAACGAAGCGCGCGACCGGCTGATCTCGCTGCGCACCGACTACTCAGCCGCCCTCGAGTCCTTCGAATGGCCGGATGTGGGAGACACATTCAACTTCGCCCACGACTGGTTCGACTCCTACGCCCGCGGCAACGACGACCCGGGCCTGGTGATCGTCGAGGAAGACGGCACCCGCAACGCCCTGACCTTCGGGGAACTGGCCGACAGATCCGATCAGGTCGCAGCGCAACTGCGCGAATACGGGGTGGGCCCCGGCGATGCGGTCGTGCTCATGCTGGGCAACCAGCTGGAGCTGTGGGAGTCGATGCTGGGCATCATCAAACTGGGAGCGGTCCTCATGCCCACCACCCAGGCCGCGACCACCGCCGAACTGATCGACCGGCTGGACCGCGGGCACGCCCGCGCAGTCATCTGCAATACCGCCGACGCGGCCAAATTCGCCGAGGTCCCCGGCGACTATCTGCGCATCGTCGTGGGAGATTCCCCGGAACCCGGGCCCGAGGCCCCCACCGGTGCGCCCGCCCCCGCCTGGCTGCCCTACGCGGCCGCCTACCAGCGGGCCCCGGAACCCCAGCCCCATCCGGGCAATAAGACGGACGACCGGGTGCTGCTGTACTTCACCTCGGGCACGACCAGTCGGCCCAAACTGGTCGAGCACACGCACTACTCCTACCCCGTCGGCCACCTGGCCACCATGTACTGGCTGGGGCTCAAGCCCGGCGATGTGCACCTGAACGTGTCGAGCCCCGGCTGGGCCAAGCACGCGTGGTCGAACTTCTTCGCGCCCTTCCTGGCCCAGGCCACCGTATTCCTCTACAACTACACGCGTTTCGACGCCGCGGCACTGCTGGGAGTGCTCGAGGCCGAACATGTCACCAGCTTCTGCGCCCCGCCCACCGTGTGGCGGATGCTCATCAACGCGGATTTGGGGGCCAAGCCCGGCTCCCTGCGTGAGGCGATCGGCGCGGGCGAACCGCTGAACCCGGAGGTCATCAAACAGGTCGAGGACAACTGGGGTCTGACGATCCGCGACGGCTACGGGCAGACGGAACTGACGGCATCCGTGGCCAATCCGCCCGGGCAACCGGTTAAGGCCGGTTCGATGGGCCGGCCGCTGCCGGGTGTGCCCGTGGTGCTGATCGACCCGTATACGAACGAGGTCGTCGAGGGCGTTGGCGAAGGCGAGATCGCAATCGACCTGTCGCTTCCGCACCCCACCCTGATGACGGGGTACCAGGGGAATCCGGAGAAGAACGCCGAGGCCATGGCCGGCGGTTTCTACCACACGGGCGATGTGGCCGGCCGGGATGACGAGGGCTATATCAGCTATATCGGGCGGACCGACGATGTCTTCAAGTCCTCGGACTACAAGGTGTCGCCCTTCGAATTGGAATCCGTGCTCATCGAACACCCCGCCGTGGTCGAGGCCGCGGTGGTGCCGGCGCCGGACCCTGTGCGCCTGGCAGTGCCGAAGGCCTATCTCATGCTCAAGGACGGGGTGGAGCCGAACGCAGAGACCGCACGCGACATCCTGGCCTTCGCCAGGAATGCCCTGGCGCCGTGGCTGCGGGTGCGCCGGATCGAGTTCGCGGATCTGCCCAAGACGATCTCCGGCAAGATCCGCCGGGTGGAGCTGCGGGTCCGCGAGACCGAGGTGGCGGGGCAGCGGCCCGCAGGGGAGTTCCGTGACGAGGACTTCCCGGAGATCAAGGGCTAGCCGCACTTCCCTCTCCTCTCGTATGCTTCGCGTGGCCGGCTCTAACCGGCCACGCGAAGCGAAGGGGACGGAGTGGGTGGGTTTCCGACATGTGTGGTGCGTGTCATGTCTGTTCGGTTTGCGGGCCCCACCAGGCCTGTGTATAGTTAACTGTGTTGCCAGGCGGAAAACACTGAAGTAACCGCCAGTCCTTCCCGGACTGTTGAGGGTTAGGTTTTAGAACCGCGGCCTGGTGATACAATCAGATTGAGCATCCCTTCGCGG
>NZ_JANIJX010000036.1 GCF_024580735.1 Brevibacterium moorei
GTTCCGGCTTGGAGTCGTCCCTTCACAACGACGATCCCAAGCCGGAACCACGACGGACTCACGGGAAACCACGACTCAGAACCGGGACCACGACGGACTCACAACTCGCGGCCCCGCGCCGCCTACCGGTGCAGCACCCAGCTGGCCAGTTTGTTGCCCACGAACTGCGCCAGCTGGACCAGCACGATGATGATGACCACCGTGACCAGGGTGACCTGCCAGTCGAACTGCTGGTAGCCGTAGGTGATCGCGAAATCGCCGATTCCGCCGCCGCCCACGACGCCGACCATCGCGGACATGTCGACCACCGCGATGAGCATGAAGGTGTAGCCCAGGATCAGCGGAGCCAGGGCCTCGGGCACCACCACGCCGAACAGTGTGCGCAGTCGACCGGCCCCGCAGGCGCGCGCGGCCTCGACGATCCCGGGGTCCACCGCCACCAGGTTCTGTTCGACCACCCGGCCGATCACCACCGAGGCCATGAGCACCATCGGCACGATCGCCGCGGAGGTGCCGATGGTCGTGCCGACCACCAGCATGGTCAGCGGCCCCACCGCGGTGATGAAGATGATGAAGGGGATGGGGCGGATGATGTTGACCAGGAAATTCAGGATCTGGAAGACCACCGGCTGTTCCAGCAGATTGCCGGGCCGGGTGGCGTAGAGGGCCGCGCCGATCAGCAGGCCCACAATGCCCGAGGCGATGATCGTCACGAGCACCATGATGAAGGTCTGCCCCAGCGATTCCAGTAGCACGGGGCTCAGCAGTGACCAGTCGGTTTTCATCGTGTCTCTCCGTTCGTCTCGGGCTTCGGTTCGGCTGTGGCCGAGGTCCCTGCCGCGCTTGCGGGCCCGCCCTCGCCGGCGGGCGGCCCGGCCTCTGCCCCGTCGAGGAATTCGACCTGGGCGCGCGCGCCGATGTCCGCGGCGGCGGCCGCGATGTCCGCGGGCCCACCGGTCAGTTCGAAGACGAGCGTGCCCACGGTGGAGTCGCTGACCTCGGTCAGCCCGCCGAAGACCAGTCCGTACTCGACGTCGTATTTCTGGAACAGCCGGCCCGTGGCGTCCGAGGACAGCCGGTCGGTGATCCGCACGGCCAGCAGCCGGCCGTGGTGGTTCGCGCGCAGCCGCTGCAGCGACTCCCCCGTGGGCACCGAGGGGATCGCCGTGGACACGAAGCGCTTGGTGACCTCGGCCTGTGGATCGGCGAAGACCCGGTAGGTGGGGCCCGATTCCACGACCCGACCGGCCTGCAGGATCGCCACATCGGTGCACAGGTCCTTCACCACCGCCATCTCGTGGGTGATGACGACGATCGTGGTGCCGAAGCGGCGGTTGATCTCCCGCAGCAGGGCCAGAACCTCGGTCGTGGTGTCAGGGTCGAGGGCGCTGGTCGCCTCGTCTGCCAGCAGGATGTCGGGCTGATTGGCCAGTGCCCTGGCGATGCCCACCCGCTGTTTCTGCCCGCCGGACAGCTGGCCGGGGCGCATCCTGGCACGGTCGGACAGGCCCACGAACTGCAGCAGTTCGGCCACCCGCTCCTTGATCTTCGCCTTCGGCACGCCCGCCACGCGCAGCGGATAGGCGACATTGTCGGCCACCGTGCGCGAGGAGAACAGGTTGAAGTGCTGGAAGACCATGCCGATGCGCGAGCGCACAGGACCCAGCTGGTTCTCCGTGAGCGTGGTCAGGTCCGTCCCGTCGACGATCACCTGTCCGGCGGTGGGCCGCTCAAGGGCGTTGATGAGACGGACCAGGCTGGACTTGCCCGCGCCGGAGTACCCGACGATGCCCAGCACCGATCCCCGCGGCACGTCGAGGCTGATGCCGTCGACTGCACGCACCTCTGGCTGCTTCGCGGCTTTGCGCGCCGGATAGACCTTCTCCACGTCCACGAACCGGATATGGGGTTCTCGAGTGACACTGTTCATGGCCACACCGTAGGCAGATCAACACTCTGACCTGGGCCTTCACCGTCATATACGAGATCACAGCGCGTCATCGGACGTCATTTTCGAACACCTGGCGCAACACTTCGTCACGCCCGGCACCCCACCCTGACTTTTATGACAGCCCGGTCCGAATTATCCCCGCATCGGCATAGTGTCCAGTCCCAGAACAGCCGTCCAAGCACCTACCGAAACGAGATCCGCTATGAGCATCCGCAAGAACCACACGACCTCCCCGACTCAGTCCCACGCGCAGCCCCGCGGCAAGAAGCGGACACCCGTACGCCTGGCCCTGGGCACAGTGGCCGCGGGCCTGGCCCTGGCATTGAGCGCCTGCGGTGGCGCGGCGAAGGCCAATGACGATTCGAAGGTCGTCATCGGCACGGATTCGGGCACGGAGGAGTACTTCCAGCTGCTCAAGTCCAAGCTCAAGGACGAGGGCATCGACCTGGAGGTGAAGAACTTCACCGACGGGGTGCAGATCAACAACGCCACACAGAACGGCGACGTCGACATCAACCTGTTCCAGCACATCGCCTTCCTGTCCCAGTTCAACGTCAAGAACGGCGGGGACCTGGTCCCGGTGGGCGCGACCGCGGTCTACCCGCTGCCGTTGTACTCGAAGAAGTACAGCAACCTGGACCAGCTGCCCAAGGACGCGACGATCGCCCTGCCCAGCAACCCCACCAACCAGGCCAGAGCCCTGCTGAACCTGCAGGCGGCGGGCCTGCTCAAGCTCAAGGGTGGCGGTAATTCCCTGTCCACCCCTGCACAGATCGAATCGAGCAGCCTGAAGATCAAGCCGGTCGACACCAATCAGACCGTCAACGCCCTGGCCGGCGGCGCGGATGCCGCGGTCGTGAACAACACCCAAGCGCAGAAGGGCGGGCTGACCTCCGATCAGATCATCTACCAGGAGGATCTGGGCTCGCACGTGGGCGACGCCTATATCAACGCCTTCGTCGTCAAGGCCGAGAACAAGGACGATGAGCGCTGGAAGAAGATCACCGACGCCTACCATTCGCCCGAGATCGAGGAATCCGTGCGCAAGCTCAACGGCGGGGCGCTCGAGTTCAAGGCCGACTGGACCCAGGAGAAGCTCCAGAAGCTGCTCGACCACGAGGAAGAGGTCGCCAAGCAGGGCTGAGGCACCCGCCTCGGCGGGAGTTCAGCGGGGGTCGAGGTGGTCGCGCAGCCGGTACTCCGCGATCCGGACATCGCCCGAGCTCTCGCGCACGACCTCGGCCACCCGGTCCAGGATCCGCCCGGCCGGAGTCCATTTGGCCCCGCCGGCAGCCTGTACCCGGCCACGCTGCGTGCGCAGTTCCGGGGCCGAGGCCTGGGGGTAGGCGGTACGCAGGTGCCGGGAGAAGTCCCGCACCCAGGCAAACGTCGCCTCCCCGCGCTTGGCCTGACCGTGGGCGATCGCGTCGAGCGCGTCGGCCCACGGATTGCTCAACGGGCGACGCTTGACCGTGGCATCGCGGAAGGCGGTGCGCAGCTCGGTGAAACCGGCCGGCCGCAGTTCCAGCCTGGCCCGGTTGAGTTCGGGATCCGGCCGGAACACGCAGGCATCGCAGCCGGCACGGCAGGTCTCGAAGGACTGCCAGACCCGCGCCCTGGCGAAGCTCGCGGCCTGACCGGCATCGGTCCTGGTCGGTTCGAGCCCACAGCCGTAGTCCTCGAGGAATTCCCTGATGTGGTGGTGCCAGTCCGGGGGCGCTGCCGCGAAGAGTTCGGGGAACAGATCACGGACGTGGGCCCGCGGCTGCACCCTGCGGTGTTCGATGATGAGAAAGCGGGCGCGCTCGGCGATGAGCGCGCCCACCGCCACGCGTTCGGTCATCGCGCGCACGAAGTCATCCGGGATCTCCTCGGCCGGAGATACGCCATAGAACACTGTGGAACGTCCCCTCAGACCCCGAAGGCCCAGATGAGCGTCCGCGCCCTGGTCCCGTCCCACCAGGCGGCGTCGTGCCCACCGCGGAACTCGTGGTATTCGGTCTCGAACCCGGCGGCGACGATGGTCTGGTGCAGCCAGCGGTTGGCCAGGATCTGCCACGCGTGGGCCGGTGGCGGGCCCAGTTCCAGGTCCCCGCATTCCTGGTAGACCCGCACCCGCGCGGCGCCGGCCGCGGCCTCGGTGCCGGCGCGCCGGAACCGTTCGACCAGGAACAGTTCGGGCTCGCCCTGCCCCGCGCCCTGGCCGTGCTGGGCCCGCGGCACGCCGGGCAGCAGCTCCGCCTGGCGCTGATACCAGGCCGAGGGCGAGTGCATGATCGCATTGCCGAACAGATCGGGGCGGTCCAGGGCCGTGACGGCCGCACACAGGCCGCCCAGGCTCTTCCCACTGAGCGCGGCATCGGCGGGGTCGGTCGACAGGTCGAAGCGCTCGCGCAGCAGTGGAAGCAGTTCCTCCGCCAGGGCCCGGGTGAAGGAATCGTTGGCGGTCAGTTCGCTGTCGCGCAGTCCGGCCTCGTCGACCAACACGATGGTCACCGGCCTGATCAGCTCCGCGGCCAACAGCGCATCGCGCAAGCGCGGTGCGGAATGATCGGGGATCCCGTCGAACAGCAGTAAGTAGGGATGGGGCCCCACGTACTCCGGCGGCGGCGGGGAGACCCAGACGGACCGGGAATTACCCAGGATCCGACTGTCGAAGGTCACCTCCTCCAGGCGTGGGGCCACCGGCGCGCCGGTCTCAACGTCCGTGCGGACCTGCTCCAGCGCCTGCCGGACCACGGGCTCGAAGGTCAGGGCCTGCGGCAGCTCCGCGATATGGCGGCCCAGCTTCGGATCGCCGATCTGGGCCACCCTGTTGTAAACGTCGTCGGCCAGCCAGGCGCTGCCATCATCGGCCAGGTCGATGAGCGCATAGGTGAATCTCAGGTCCGCGGGCATCGTGATGGTCTGCACCCGCAGTTCGGTTCCGGGAATGTCGGTGAACACCCCGCGGGCCGGCAGGGCGCGGTCGATCAGGGTCATCACGGTCGTCTGGGTCTGACCCGAGGCCGCCCGGGTCCCCGGGTCCACCGCGCGACTGCGCACCTTGGCCGGGGTATCGGAGTGCGGCACCGCCAGATCGCGCACGAAGGTGACGTTGACCAGCTGCGCTTGGCCCGCGGCGATGCGCGCCGCCGGGTCAGGGTCCTTGACGGGGTCGATCAGCGGGGTGCCGACCTCCCGCAGGTGGGCACGGAAGTCGTATGGGCTCATCAGCCCATCCGCCAGGGCGCGCACTGCGGCATTGGGATGGGCCGCGGCGGGGACCTCGATCATGGAACTCCTTGTGACGCCCAGACGGCGCAGACGACAGTACTAAGGTCACCCTACCCTATTGGACGTGGACGGGCCAGGAGCTTGTTAGGCTTGTTGCCACCATGGACAAAGAAGCATTCACCTTGCGCCCCGGCGAAACGATCCTGCACTCCGGCCGGGCAAACGTGCAGCGCGGGATCGACCATTCCGCCGGCGACCTGGTGCTGACGAACCAGCGCCTGCACTTCACGCCACACGTCTACAAGGCGAAGTCGAACCCGGTCGTCGAGATCCCGCTGCGGCGGATCACCGCGGTCGAACACGCCACGACCAAGGCATTCGGCTTCATCCCCCTGGTGGCCAATGCCCTGCTCATCCACCAGGACGCCGGCGGTGCAAGCAGTGCTGACAAGCCCTACCGGATCCTGCTGGACAAGCGGAAGGTCTGGGAGGACCTGATCGAGAAGGCACGCGCGGCACTGTAACCGCGCACAGCACTGCAGCAGTGACGCGCTTCATATCCACAGGCTCGACGCCGAACATATAATTACATACTGATACGTGCATATCACGCGGGTCCACATCCCGCTCCACGGCTCGAAAGGGAGGCGGCATGCACGAACACGATCCCCAGCCCGAAAACGAGGGGGCCGGCACCGGTGCCCCCGGTCACGGCGCACCCGGTCACGGCGGACTGGGCCACGATCACGGCGGCCCACACGGTCCCGGCGGCGCGACCTCGCACGTCCGGCTGCTCATCGCCTTCTCCGTCACGGCACTTGTCTTCCTGGCCGAACTGGTCACCGGCCTCGTCTCCGGCTCCCTGGCCCTACTGACCGACGCCGGTCACATGGCCGCCGACGTCATCGGCCTGGGCATGGCGGTGTTCGCCGCGAACATCGTGCGCCGCCCGCGCACCGACACCCACACCTGGGGCTGGGCCAGGGTCGAGGTCCTCGTCGCCGGCGCCCAGGCCACCCTGCTCATGATGGTGGGCCTCTACGGCGTCTACGAGGGCATATCCCGCCTGTTCCACCCCGCCGAGGTGCACTCACAGGGAGTGCTCGTCGTGGGGATCGTGGGCCTGCTGGCCAATATCGTCAGCGCCCTGGTGCTGTTCGGCGCCAGGGACGGCAGCCTCAACCTGCGCGCGGCCTTCCTCGAGGTGATGGCCGACGGCCTGGGATCGGTGGCCGTCATCGTCTCGGCCATCATCGTCTGGTCCACCGGCTGGGAGTACGCGGATTCCCTGGCCGGTCTGCTCATCGCCATCGTCATCGTGCCCCGCGCCTGGGCGCTGCTGCGCCGGGTCTACGGCATCCTCGTCGAAGAGGCCCCACCGGAGCTCGACCTGCGCGAGATCGTCGCCCATATCGAGGGCATCGACCAGGTGACGGCCGTCCACGACGTCCACCTGACGCGGGTGGGCTCGTCCCTGCCGGTCCTGTCCGCCCACGTCACGCTGCGCAACGACTGCTTCCACGACGGCAGCACCCTGGAGATCCTGGCCCGGATCCAGGACTGCCTCAAGGAGCACTTCCCGCTGGCCATCGAACACACGACGATCCAGTTCGACAGCGTCCGCGGCGCCAGGGAGGAGAACCTCAAACACGGGCAGTGAGGGCGCGGACCCACGCAGGGCCTCGCGCTGGCGCCACCCGGCCCAGGCGGGTTCGCACACTGCGCGTCCCGCGCAACCGCCCTACCGTTTGTTCGAGGTGAACAGCGCACGGATCAGGAAGTAGACGATCACCGCCACGCCCACCACGATCACGCCCTTGAAGGCCAGGCGCATGAGCGAGAAGATCGCGCCCACCAGCCACCAGGCGATGACGAGGGCCAGGATCGCGCCGATGATGCTCCACAGGTTCTTCATGCCACCAGCCTACGGGGCGAAGCTGAGCGGCGCCTCGGCCAGGACCGTGACCATGCCGCCCGCCCGGGCCTCGGCGCCGGCCAGGGCCGCGACCTCGGCGAGGACGAAATCGTGCATCGCGGACGCCGCGAACCCCGTGCCCACGCCGGCGCGTGCGCCCAGGTTCACGGTGCGCTCCAGCGGCGGGTCGACGACCCTGGCGTGGTGCAGTTCGGGGTGGCCGGCGACCACCATCGCCGGGACCACCGCGATCCCCAGCCCGCGCGCCACGAAGCGCAGCACTGCGTCCATCTCGGCCCCCTCGACGGCGATCCGGGGCACCAGGCCCGCCGCGGCGAAGGCCGCATCGGTGGCCTGACGCAGATCGTAGCCGCGGGAGAAGGCGACCTGGGGCAGGGCCGCCACTTGTGCCAGGGACAACTCCTCCGGCAGCGCGCGGTGGCCGATGACCACCAGCCGCTCGTGCAACAGCGGGGTCAGTTCCACCTGCGTCGAGGCCGCGCCCGGCTTGGCTCCTCCTGCGCCGGGACCACCGGTCTCCCCGCGCGCGCCGGCGCCCTCCCGGGTGACGATGAGCGCCAGGTCCAGCTCCCCCGACTCGAGCCGCTCCGACAGGACGTGGGAGCCGGCCTCCATGATCTCCAGATCCACCCCCGGATGGCGGGCGCGGAAGCCGGCCAGGACCTCGGCGACCAGGGACACGCACAGGGTGGGCGGGGCGCCCAGGCGCACGCGGCCACGGCTCAGCCCGGCCAGTTCCGCGATCGTCAGGCGCGCGGTGTCCGCGTCGGCGATCATCCGGGTGGCGATCGGCAGCAGCTCGACGCCGGCGGCCGTCAGTCGCGCGCCGGCATGGTCGCGCTCGAACAGCGGAGCGCCGAGGTCGCGCTCCAGCGCGGCCACCTGCCGGGTGATGGTCGGCTGGGTGGTCACGAGCTCCTCGGCCGCGCGGGTGAAATTACCCAGCCGGGCGATCGACAGGAACGTCTGCAGGTGGGAAATATTCATGCGTCCCCCGAATGGACTCCATAGAAAAAAATCATTGGCAGAATACAGCCTAACCTAACTATGGTTGCCCATATGACGAATGCAGCCTCACAGAGCACATCCCACAGCGCCCCTCACACCACCCACCACAACGGACCCGCCACCGGTGGCGAGCGCCTCATGACCACCGGCGTGCTGGTCATCGGAACCGGCGGCGCAGGTCTGCGCGCGGCCATCGAATTGGCCGAACGCGGCATCCAGGTGCTGGCCGTCGGCAAGCGGCGCAAGCACGATGCGCACACCACCCTGGCAGCCGGCGGCATCAACGCGGCACTTGCCACCATGGACCCGGAGGACACCTGGCAGCAGCACGCCGCGGACACCCTGCGCGAATCCTATTTCCTGGCCGACCCGCGGATCGTCGAGGTCGTCACCAAGAACGCCGCCCGTGGCATCGACGACCTGGAGCGCTGGGGCATGCCGTTCGCCCGCGAGGAAGACGGCCGGATCAGCCAGCGCTTCTTCGGGGCGCACAAGTACCGCCGCACCTGCTATGCCGGTGACTACACGGGCCTGGAGATCCAGCGCACCCTGATGCACCGCGCGGCCGAACTCGATGTGCCGATCATCGACACCGTCTACATCACCCGGCTGTTGACCGCCGACGGCAAGATCTTCGGCGCCTACGGCTTCGACGTGGTCGACGGTACCCCCGTGCAGATCCACGCCGATGCCGTCATCCTGGCAGCCGGCGGCCACAACCGGATCTGGCGGCGCACCTCGAGCCGCCGCGATGAGAACACCGGCGACTCGTTCCGCCTGGCGGCCCTGGCCGGCGGCAAGATCCGCGACGCCGAGCTCGTGCAGTTCCACCCCTCGGGCATTCTGGAACCCGAGGACGCGGCCGGCACCCTGGTCTCCGAGGCCGCGCGCGGCGAGGGCGGGATCCTGACGAACGCGCTGGGCGAACGCTATATGTCCAAGTACGACCCCGAGCGCATGGAGCTGTCCACCCGCGACCGGGTGGCCCTGGCCGGGTACACGGAGATCGCCGAGGGCCGCGGAACGGCCAACGGCGGCGTCTACCTGGACGTCTCGCACCTGCCGCGCGAGGTCATCATGGAGAAGCTGCCGCGCGTCTACCGGACGATGATCGACCTGCAGATGCTCGACATCACGACGACCAAGATCGAAATCGCACCGACTGCGCACTATTCGATGGGCGGCGTCTGGGTCACCGCCGAGGAACACTCCACCGGAGTCGACGGCCTCTACGCGATCGGCGAGGCCTCCTCCGGGGTACACGGCGCGAACCGGCTGGGCGGGAACTCGCTGATCGAACTGCTGGTCTACGGGCGCATCACCGGCGAGGCAGCAGCGGAGTACGCACTGAACAACCTGAACGTGACCCGCGATCTGGCCGCAGTGGACGAGGCCAGGGCGGAGATGGCCGCCCTGCTGGAGTCCACCGGCACGGAGTCCGCGCGCAAGCTGCAGCGCGAGATCCGCGATCTGATGACCGAGCACGCCGGCGTGGTCCGCTCCGAGGAGAGCCTGCGCGAGGGCCTGGCGAAACTGACCGACATCGCCGAGCGCGAGAAGCACGTGTCCGCGCATCCGGACATCGCGGGCTTCGACGATCTGGCCCATGCTTTCGACCTCAAGGGCTCACTACTGGCTGCACGCGCCACCCTGGAGTGCGCAATCGAGCGCCGTGAGACCCGCGGCTGCCACAACCGCTCCGACTACCCGGAGATGGACCCCGCACTCAAGGGCAACTTCATCTGGACCCCGGACGGCGGGGTGAGCTTCGAGACCCTGCCGGAACCGGATGAGGAAATCGCCCGCCTGGCCGCCGAGGACATGGACGACTCCCCCAAGGGCAAACTGGTGGAGTAACCGCCCCCTCCTCTTGAGTTCCACTACAACCTGAATTGTCGAAAAATCACGGTTTCACGCTGAGATTCGACAATTCAGGTTGTAGTGGAACTTTGGGTTGGGGTGGGTGCTCAGGCCAGTTCCGGGGTGTCCCACAGGTTCAGCTGCACGCCGATGCCCTGTTCGATCGCATTGCGGTAGACCACCGAGGCCCAGGCGACGTCCTCGACGGGCATGCCGCCCACCGAGTACAGCACGATCTCCTCTGCGGACTTCCGGCCCGGTGCCTGACCGGTGACGACCGCGCCCATGTCCTCGATATCGGTCCGCGCCAGCTTGCCCTCGGCCACCAGGTCGGTGAAGCGGCAGCCCAGGATCGGAATGTAGCGGTGGGTGGGCGCGGGGTTCTCATCCGCCCAGGCCTCGTAGAGTCCGTAGTTGTCGACGACCTTGCGGACCTCGGGCGCTTCCATCCCCGCATCGATATTGACCGCCGCCGGCATGGACAGGAAGGCCCCCGGCTTGACCCAGGCCCGTTCGACGGTGGGGTACTGGGCGGGATCGTTCGGCACGCCCGAGGCGCAGAAGGTGACGATATCGCTGTCGCGGACCACGGCCTCGAGGCTGTCGACCTCCTCGACGAGCAGCTGTGGGAAGTGCCGGGCGACCCAGGCGGTGAAGGCGTCCAGGCTGGCGCGGCCCCGGCCCAGGACCTTGACCGTCTCGATCCCGGGGCGCACCGCCATGAATGCCGCCAGGGAGGTCTTCGCCATGGTGCCCGGCCCCTGGATGCCCACCACCTTCGCGTCCTCGGGCGCGAAGTACTTGGCGCCCACGCCGGGGATCGCCCCGGTGCGGTAGGCCGACAGCAGGTTCGCGGACATGATGGCCAGGGGCGCACCGGTGTCCGCGTCGTTGAGCGTGAAGGTGTGGATGGAGCGCGGCAGGCCCTTGTCCCGGTTGGCGATGTTCGAGCCGTACCATTTGACCCCGGCCTGGCCGAAGGAGCCGCCCAGGTAGGCGGGCATCGCCATGAAGCGGCGGTCCGGGGTGGCCAGCGGCATATCGGGGAATTCGGATTCCGCGGGGAAGAGCACCAGCGCGCCGTGGGAGTCGTTGTTGTCCCCCGCCATCCGGTAGTCGCCGGTGTGCAGTAGGGCCAGAACCTCCTCCATGGTCTCGACGCAGCGCGGCATATCGGTCACGCCCGCGCGGATCATGTCCGGCTCGGACAGGTAGAGGAAGTCGATGGCCGTGTCCGGCCTGGTCGCATCCTCGCTCGCCTGGTTCGGTGAGCTGCTCGTCATTTCGTCCCCATTTCAATCCCCGCTTCGGTCACGTGTCCTATATCTCATCCCAATGTGCCACACCCATGGTCCGTCTGGCAGATTTCAAGCACGTAAACCGCCCATTCATGGTAGAAATGGTGACACACACCACTCCACAAAAGGACTTCTCCATGCCCCTTGCCCAATCCGCGGATACCGCGGGCGTTCTGCAGCTGGCCAATATGCCCTTCCTGTGGGTCCTGGCCATGGCGGTATTCGCCGTCATCATCATCCAGTCCACGATCTACATGATGGCCGTGCGGCGCAACGTCGCCGCCGCCGATATGACGAAGAAGGAGGCCAATACCGCCTTCCGCGCCGGAGCCGTATCCGCGATCGGCCCGTCGCTGGCCGTCGTACTGGTCTCGATCGCGATCCTGCCGCTGTTCGGCACACCGCCGGTGCTGGTGCGCATCGGCCTGATCGGCTCAGCCGCGACCGAGGTCGCCGAGGCCACCGCGGCCGCCGGCACCATGGGCGCGGGCCTGGGCGGGGAGGGCTGGAACGCCGATGTGTTCACCGTCGCCCTGTTCGCCATGAGCCTCTCGGGTGCCGGCTGGATGCTGGCCACGCTGATCCTCACCCCGATCCTGTCGAAGGGTTCGGACAAGGTCGCCAAGGTCAATCCGGCACTCATGGCGATCATTCCCTCAGCCGCACTGCTCGCCGCATTCGCCACTTTGACCATGCAGGAACTGCCGAAATCCGGGGTGCATCTACTGGCCGTGGCCGTATCCGCGATCGTGATGTCGATCTGCCTGCTCATCGCCAAGAAGTTCGAGGTGGCCTGGCTGCGCGAATGGGCGTTGGGCTTCTCCATCATGGCCGCCCTCATCGCCGCCGGCATCGCCACGGCCTGAGCACCACAGCCTGAAAGGACTGAAGAACCATGAGCATTTCAGCAACGCAGAAGTCGGCACTGGACCGGAACTTCACCCGCACCACGAACGTGTGGGGCAATATCACCCTGTTCACGGGCTTCCTGATCGCGACCTATATCCCCTTCCACGTCCTGTTCTTCACCGATGTGGACGTCTCCTGGGGCCAGATCATCGCGGGCTTCCTGGCCGCGGCCGCCGCCTTCGGGGTGTTCTGGGTCGTCGAGCCCATCACCTATTTCCCGATCCTGGGGCCGGCCGGCATGTACCAGGCGTTCATGATCGGCAATATCTCGAACAAGCTGCTGCCGGCGGCGATCGTCGCCCAGTCGACCATCAAGGCCACTCCTGGCACCCGCAAGGCCCAGTTCGCGGCGACCGCTGCGATCTGCGGTGCAGCGGTGATCCACGTGTCCTTCATGCTGGTGTTCGTCGGCATCCTGGGCTCCTGGGTCGTCTCCATTGTCCCGCCGGAGATCACCAAGGTCGCCCAGAACTACATCCTGCCGTCCATCCTGGGCGGAGTGCTGGTCCAGCTGATCGTGACGACGAAGAACCTGCGCGTGACGATCGCGGCCCTGGTGGTGGGGGCCCTGGTCGTCTTCGGCCTGATGCCGCTGCTGCCGGCTTTCTTCTCCGGTTTCACCATCGCCATCTCGGTCATCATCACGTGCTTCGCCGCCTGGTTCACCCGCGATAAGAAGGTGCACGAGGCCGGGCACATGGAGGACGAGCTCTCCGGTCCCGGCATCAACTGAGGCCCGGGCCCGGCGGCCGGCGCACGACTGCTCGCGGCGCTGCATCCGCTAAACACCACTCTGGCGCGGAAACTACCTGCTGTAACAGGTGGTTTCCGCGCCAGAGTGGTGTTTATGCGCTGGCGGCCCGTGTGCGAGCAGCCGGCTCAGAGGTGGACGGTCAGGCCGTCCGCGGTCGCCGCGCCGTAGTACATATCGCCGCTGTTGTAGGCGATCACCCCGGCACCGGTGGCAGGGACCACGATGACGCCACCGTCACCGTCCGCGGCGGCGACCCCGTCCAACGCGATGGCCGCGGCCTCGGCCACGGGCCTGCCTGCCAGGGATACCAGGGTCGCGATCGAGTGCGCGGCGACCGTGCGCATGAACGACTCGCCCTTGCCGGTGCACGACACCGCGACCGAGGCGTCGTCGGCGTAGGTGCCCGCGCCCAGGATCGGGGTATCGCCGATCCGCCCGTCCATCTGCCCGCTGATCCCGCCGGTGCTGGTGGCCGCGGCCACGTGCCCGGCCGCATCGCGGGCCACCGCTCCGACCGTGCCGTGGGTCTGTCCGGCGGAGCGCTTGGCCAGGAAATCGGCCAGCTGGGTCCGGCGCTTCTCGGTGATGAAGTACTCCGCCGGCGCGGTTTCCACTCCCCACTCGCCCAGCAACTCCTCCGAGGGCGCCGTGATGAGCACGTGCGGAGTGCGTTCCTTGACCGCACGCGCCGCCGTCACCGGGTTCTTCGCGCTCTTCACCGCGGTCACCGCCCCGGCCGTACCGTCGCCGGCCATGATCGCCGAGTCCAGCTCCGCCCGCCCGGCCAGTGTCAGCGCGGCACCCCGGCCCGCGTTGAAGTGCGGGGCGTTCTCCAGTTCCATCACCGCGGCCTGTACCGCGTCGAGTGCGGAACCGCCTGCGGCCAGCACGGCCTGCCCGGCTTCCAGGGCCGAGGTCAGACCGGCCTCGGCGGCTGCCGCGTCTTCCGGGGACAGGGGCGCTCGGCGGGCACCGGCTCCGCCGTGGATGATGAGCAGCGGGCCGGAATCGGTGCCGAAGGAGGCGGTCTCCACCGGGTGCACTGCGGCTGCCGAGTCCATCGACTGGCTGGTGGGATCCACGCTTGTGGCCGCGTTTGTGGCCGGGGCGGACCCCGGATTCGAAGTGGGTGCGGGGCTGGGGTTCGAACCGGGGTTCGCAGTGGTTTCCGTCATGGGTTCAGTCTAATGAGGCGGGACACTGTCGGGCGGGCCGTGACGGCAGCGGCGTTATCCCGTCAAAACGAAAACCTGGATGTGAGTTCAAAACGTGAACTCACATCCAGGTCCGTGTGGCGATAAGGACAATGCTCAGTCGTCGGTGACGGTGACCGTGACCTCGATATTGCCGCGTGTGGCATTGGAGTAGGGGCAGACCCGGTGAGCGGCATCGGCCAGGCGCTGGGCCTGATCGTGCGGCAGATTCGGAATGACGACCTCCAGGGCCACGGCCAGCTGGAACCCGCCCTGGCCGTTGTCGCCGATGCTCACGCGGGCACCCACGGTGGAATCGCCCAGATCCGCCTTCTCCTGCCCACCCACCATGCGCAGGGCACTGTGGAAACAGGCGGCGTAGCCCGAGGCGAACAGGGCCTCCGGATTGACTCCGCCACCGGCGCCACCCATTTCCTTGGGCGTGCGCATCTCGAATTCCAGCGCTCCGTCCATCGCGGTGACGTGACCGTCCCTGCCATTACCGGTCGACAGGGCCTCGACTGTGTATGCGGCTTCCATGGGTATCTCCTCTACTGAGTCGGATCTTCCATCGGACACCGCCAGTCTCCTCCCGGAGCCTGACCACGGCCTGAACAGCGGGTGAATGTGTGCGCTGGGCGGCGGGGCGGGGGTGGCCAAGGGCGGCGGGGGATGCCGCGCGGACCGCCGCGCAGCCGGCCGAGTTCCCGCAGGGGGTGGTCGGGCGAACCTCCGTATGGGACCATCTCCTCATGAGCCACGCAACGCAGCACACGCAGAAGTGCCAGGGCATCACCCCGTCGATCCTGTCCATCCGGTCCTCCGGATCGATTCTGTCGATCGGGTCGAAGAACTCCGTGCTGTCCATCGGCAGCGTCGGTTCGGCCCTGTCGATCGGTTCCATCGGGTCATTCGCATCTGTGCTGTCGATCGGATCGGCGGTCTCTGCGGTCGCCATCATGTCGTGGTTGTCGTGCGGGGCGATCATGCGGGCCCGGCACAACGCCCTGCGCTGACCGTGCCGCAGAGCTCAGATCGCTTTGGAGCTCAGCTCAGCCGGAGGCGTGCGCCGCTACCGGCGGCGTTCGGCTCAGCCCTTGACCTTGCGGATCCCATCGGAGCGCCCGGTGAACGCCACCGAGGCCTGCGGCCCCTGCGCGAAACGCGACAGCCGGAACGTCTCCAGCTGCTGCGCGGGTACGCCCGTGGCCAGTTCCCCGGCCAGCAGTTCCCCGGCGATCAACGCCAGGGTCGCCCCCGAATGGGTGAATGCGACCGACAGACCCTCGATGCCTGGCACCGGGCCCAGCACCGGATCGCCGTCGCCGGGCACCGGCTTCATGCCCGCCCAGATGTTCACGATCTCCAGACGCGGATTGCCCGCCAGCACGGCCCTGGCCTCGTCGAGCTGTTCGAGTGCCACCGCCCGATCCACGTGGAAGCGGCCGGCCTCGTCGACCTCGACCCCGGCCGTCGCCCAGTCCGAGTCCAGCGCGAACAGCCCGCTCGGTGCTGGGCGCAGGGCCACCCGCGGGGTGTTGAGCACAGCGCGCAGTGGGTGCGGCGCAGCGGCGGGGGCAGCCTGGATGAGCAGCGACTTGGGCGTGGAGTCCGGGACGTTCACGCCCAGCTCGCCCAGCAGTGCCGGGGTCCACGGACCCGTGGCGATGAGCACCCGGTCAGCCGGGATGAACTGGCCCTGTGAGGACCGGGCGCCGGTCACGCGACCGCCGGCGACCTCGGCGTTCCAGGTGCCCGCATTGGCCACGATCCGCCCGCCGGCGGCCACGAACCGCGGGAGCAGGTAGGCGGCCAGGCCGGGCAGGTCGACCCAGCCCTCGTTCGGGTTGAGGATGCCGCCTTCGGGGGCGACGACGTCGGCTGCGACGCCGGGCACGCGCTCGGCCACCTGGTCCTGGTAGATCCATTCCGAGGGGTAGTCGACGTCGACCTCGGCGGCGTGCCGGGCTTTGAAGGACTCGCCCGGGTCGGCCCAGGTGAAGCCGCCGTCGAAGCGCAGGAAGCGGGCGGAGGCGGGGTCGCCGGACAGGGCCCGGTAGCGTTCCATCCCGGCCAGGCGCAGGCCATGGTATTCGGGGGTGCGGATGCTCGTGGCGCCCGCCGTGTTCAGCCAGGACAGCGACCTGCCCGAGGCGCCCGAAACCGGGTTGCCGTCGGTCACCAGGGTGACCTGCAGGTGGTGGCGGGTGGCCAGATGGTAGGCGGTGGAGACGCCGATGATGCCGGCGCCGATCACGACGACGGCTGGCTGTTCTGCGGTGGGTTCGGACATGGGGTGCTCCTTGTTCTTCACTGGGCCGTTGTTCGGTTAGTGGCGGCTGCTATTTAGTTGGCTGCGGCGCGGGCCGCTTCGATGACGTCCATGACCGCCAGGGCCTGCTCCCGGGTCACGGGCGCCGGCGCCGTGCCGCCCAGCCAGGCGGCCAGCCGGTCGTAGAAGTCCAGGTAGGTGCTCACCGGCAGGGCGATCTCCACCGGCGCGGCGTCGATTCCGGCGACTGTGCTGTCGGCAGGGTCGGTGGAGTCAGGACCGGTGGCGGCGGTGGCGAGCCGGGCGGCCTCGGCCACGGCGGTGCCGGAGACCGTGGCGGTGCGCTGGGTCCTGGCCGGCGCGTTCGGGTCGGTGTACTGCGCGTCGCCGGGCAGCATACCGGACTTGAGCAGGGGCTCCTGCGGGTCCAGGCCGACCGAGGCCAGGCCGCCCGAGGTACCCAGCACCCGGAAGCGCTGGCCGGGGACGGCCGCCAGCCCGTTCATCCGCAGTTCGCTGACCACGCCCGAGGTGTGGACCAGATCCAGCCGCACGTCGTCTTCTGCGACGGCTCCTTCTGCACGACGGTCCAGATGCACCGATTCAACGCGTTCGACCGAGCCGAAGAGTTCAATGGCCTGGTCGATCAAGTGCGGGCCCAGGTCCAGCAGCAGACCACCGCCCTCGGCCGCCGTGGTGCGGGCCTTCCACCCCTTGCCGGGAGCGGGTTTGAACCATTCGAAACGCGATTCGAAGCGGTAGACCCGCCCGAAGGCCGCGTGGTCCACCAGTGCCTTGATCGCACGGAAGTCGTCGTCGCAGCGGCGGTTCTGGTAGACGCTCAGGCCGACTCCGCGAGCATCGGCCAGGTCGAACAGTTCCTGAGCTGCAGCCGCCGTGGGCGCAATCGGCTTGTCGACCAGAGTCGTGACGCCGGCCTCGATCGCCTGGCGCACGTGTTCGGCGTGCAGACCCGTGGGCGAGCCGACGATCAGCAGGTCCAGACCAGAACGCCGGCCGGTGGCTGCACTGGAGGAGTCGAGGTCGGAGGCAGCGTGGGCCGCCAGCAGGTCCTCGATCGTATCGCAGGCCTCGGCCCGCGGGGCCAGTTCCGCCAGGTCAGCGCGTTTGGCCGGATCACGGGTGACTACACCCGCCAGTTCGAAGGCCGGGTGCTCCAGGACGAACGGAGCGTGGAACACCCTGCCCGAGGTCCCGAACCCGACAATGCCCACACGATAGGGGTGGGTGGAGTTGGCCTGCATGGTTGGAACACCTTTCAAACTGGAGTCGCGGGAGGTATAGGAGGCGCGGGAGGCATGGGAGCGTTCCCAAACACTCCTAACGCTATGCGGTCGCTGTGACCTGCGTCAACGTTCACACTCGATGAACGACCCCTGCATCGAGTGTCCGCTTCATGTCACCAGCACCGCCCTGCAGACGACATGAACCGGACTCTCGATGCCCCGGGGTGCAATCGAGTGTGACCTCATTTCTTGGCCGGACGTACCGTGATGGTCTCAAACTGCGCGGAACGGTCGGCGTCGACCGCCACGCGTACCGCCTCGGCCACGGTGACGGCCTTGACGAAGTAGTCGGGATCGTAGTCCAGGCCGCCGCCACCGCGCACCGCCTTGCCCATGTCCGTGTCAACGAAGCCCGGGTGCACCGAGACCACGCGCACGCCGTCGTCGCGCAGTTCCTCACGCAGGCAGTCGGCCAGGGTGTGCAGGGCGAACTTCGTGGCGGTGTAGGGCAGGCCGCGCGGATAGGACATGAGGCCGGAGCCGGAGTTGATGAACACGATCGTGCCGCGGGCTTTGCGCAATGCCGGGAGGTAGCGCTGGGTGATCTCGGCGACGGCGAACACGTTCACGGCGAAGGATTTCTCCCAGGCCGCGCGGTCGAGGTTTTCCAGCCGATCCTGGATCGCAATTCCCGCCGACTGGACGAGTACGTCGAGCCCATCGGGCATGGCGGCCGGGTCAGGGAAGGTGGAGAAGTCGACCGCAGGCGCGGCCAGATCGGAGGCGAAGTAGTCCACCCCGGTGACCCGGTCGGATTCCGCCACCGGGCGCGAGGCCCCACCGAAGACCGCGTGATCACTCACCAGGTCTTCGACGATGGCCCGCCCGATCCCCCGCGAGGCCCCTGTAACGAGTGCTGTTTTCATGGATTTCCTGGAATTCACGGCTGGAGTACTCCCTGTCGCGCCGAGGCCGGCTGGTCCGCCCTGCCCTTCCATCCTCGCATCACGATGGCCGGACCGCACGCGCCACCGCCACCCCGCACACGTATCATTATGTGTGCCACATCACTCATAAGCAATGCGCTCAGGAGACCCGTATGACCACCGACCACACCGTCCAGATCTTCACCGGAGCCCATGTCTTCGATGGCCAGGCCTTCATCGGCGCCAAAGACGTCGTCGTCACCGACGGAACCATCACCTCGGTTGTCCCTGCCGGCACCGCCGCGGCAGCGGAATCCGCACAGAGCTCCCCCGCACCCACGGTCGTCGACGCCACCGGCAAGACCCTGACACCGGGCATCATCGACTCCCACGTGCACGTGAAGATGTGGGACGCCGGCTCCCTCATGAAGTACGCCGAGCCCTTCTCCTACCCGTTCTACAAGTCGGTGGTGAACCTCAAGGCGACACTGCACGGCGGTGTCACTTTCGCCCGCGACGCCGGGCACGCGGATGCCGGCCTGCGCCTGGCCCTCGAGCGCGGCGACATCGAGGGCCCCAAACTGCGCTTGGCGATCACCGTGATGAGTCAGACCGGTGGACACGGCGACAGCCTCACACCCTCCGGCGTCCCCGGGCCCAACAGCCTGAGTTATCCGGGCATGCCCACCTCCGTGGCCGATGGGGTCGACGGGGTGCGCAAAAAGGCCAGGGAGATCCTGCGCGCCGGCGCCGATCAGATCAAGATCTGCTCCACCGGAGGCGTTATGAGCCCCTCCGACGACCCTCGGCACAGCCAGTTCACCTATGACGAGATCCGCACCATCGTCGAGGAGGCCGAGGCGCAGGGCACCTATGTCATGGCCCATGCCCAGGGCACGCAGGGGATCAACAACGCCCTGCGCGCAGGCGTCCGGTCGATCGAACACGGCATCTATCTGGACGAATCCACGATCGAACTGTTCCTGGACAATGACGCCTACCTGGTCCCCACCCTGCAGGCGCCCCTGGCCGTGATCAAGAATGCGGACGCGGGCATGCCGATCTCCCCGGTCGCCGTGGCCAAGGCCCGCACCGTCGCCCAGATCCACGCCGAGGCCGTCGCCCGGGCGTACGAGGCGGGCGTCAAGATCGCGATGGGCACCGACGCCGGGGTCGGCCCACACGGCCAGAACCTCGAGGAGATCGAGCTTATGGCAGGCGTCGGGATGAGCATCGAGGACGCACTGACCGCCTCCACTTCCACCGCGGCTTCACTCCTGCGCGTCGAGGACCGGGTCGGCAGAATCGCACCGGGGCTGGCCGCCGATATCGTACTGTTCGACGGCGACCTGGCCCAGGTGGGTGTAGGCGATATCCGGCAACGGGTCGCGGCGGTCTACCAGGACGGAATCCAGCGCCGGTGACCCGGCCCGACCCCACCAGAAGGGAAAACCAAACAGTGCACCAGCAGCACACGCTCAGCGACTTCCGATCCGATACCGTCACCCGTCCATCACCCGAGATGCTCGCCGCCATGTCGGCGGCCGAGGTGGGCGACGCGGTCTACGACGACTGCCCCACCACCTCGGCACTCGAACGGCTGGCAGCCGAGCGACTGGGCAAGGAGGCGGCGCTGTTCTTCCCCAGCGGGACCCAGTCGAACCTGGCCGGGTTGATGGCCCATTGCGGCCGAGGCGATGAGTACATCGCGGGCCAGCAGGCCCATGTCTACCGCAGCGAGGGCGGCGGCGGTGCGGTGCTCGGATCGATCCAGCCCCAACCGCTGCCCAATGAGGCCGACGGGACCATCGCGCTCGACGCCATCGCGGCTGCGATCAAGCCCGATGACTTCCACAATGCAATGACCAGACTGTTGGCCCTGGAGGACACCTTCAACGGCATCCCCCTGCCGGATGACTACCTGCAGCAGGCCACCGAACTGGCCCGCGCACACGGCCTGGCGACCCATTTGGACGGCGCTCGGCTGATGAACGCTGCGGTGGCCACCGGGCGCGACCCCGCGTGGATCGCCGGCTGGTTCGACACGGTGTCCCTGTGTCTGTCCAAGGGACTGGGCGCGCCGATCGGCTCGCTGCTGGTCGGCCCCAGGGACCTGATCGAGCGGGCCAGGCGGGTCAGGAAGATGGTGGGAGGTGTCCCTATGTTCTTTGTCAAGCGATTCGGTAGATTTTTCCCGGAATCCGCTTGACTCAGTTTGGGGCGTGCTGGGGTGACCGGTTGACCGTGTAGTTCGTCGTCACGGTGCCACCAGTTGGTCG
>NZ_JANIJX010000037.1 GCF_024580735.1 Brevibacterium moorei
GGGCCCGCCGCTGCGGTTCTTCCCGCCGTCTCCGGAGTCCGCAGTTCTGCGGGCAGCCTTCAGACAGCGGGCCGTTTTCAGTCCTTGGGCTCCCAATGGTCGCCGACCTTGTGGTGCGTGTGTTCCAGGGCAGCATAGGCGACCTTATGGGCCTGTTCCTCGTTGCCGTATTCGGCCAGGGCCGAATCGTGGGCCTTCGCAAACGTCCGCTGCGCCTTCTCATCGGAGCGCAGCAGAGTATCCGGCAGCTCGGATTTCCTGGGCCGTCCCGACCCTGTGGTCTTGGGCATCCTCATCATCTCCTGAATGCGTCATTGCCGTTGGGCGTCGTGCGGGGAGTTGTCCGGGAAGTAGTGCCACCAACCGTACCGCGGATCCGGCGGGAATAGAACACCCGTCCTGCGGTGTTAGTTGAGTCGTACGCACTCAAGTCTAGGTTTTCACCATAGAAAAGGGAGGAAACATGGCCACATTCTATGGACCCCAGGGCAGCGGCGGCGACTCGTTCGAGGAGTTCCTCGCCCGCATCTTCCAGGGCCAGGGACAGAATCGCCAGGGCCGCGCGATCGACATCTCGCGGCAGCTGAGCAAGAAGACCAGGGAACTCATCGACGCCGCCGGCCGTTATGCGGTCGACCATGGCCACGCCGAGGTCGACACCCTGCACATCCTGCACACCATGCTGGGAGACGATCCGGCGGCTGGATCCGTCCGGGCCGCGGGCGCGGATCCGGCCGCACTGGCCGAGGCCGTGGAGGAACGGCTGCCGGCCGCCTCGGACAAGGAGGTCGAGGGCAAACCCACGCTGACCGGCGCAGCCCAGCGCGCGCTGCTCGACGCCTTCCAGGTGGCACGCGCCTTCGGGTCGACCTATATCGATCCCGAACACCTGTTCTTCGCCCTCGTGCTCAACCAGGACATGCCCGCCGGGCGCATCCTGGCAGCCGCCGGCGTCACCCAGTCGTCCCTGCAGGCCGCGGCCGCGGGCGCCCGGCAGTCCGCCGAGCAGCAGGGGCAGCAGTCCGGGGGACAGCAGGGCACGGCCCCTGACGACGAGGGCTCTCTGTTGCAGAAATACGGCACGGACCTGACTGCGCTGGCGGCCGAGGACGGGCTGGACCCGGTGATCGGCCGGTCCGAGGAGATCGAACAGACCATCGAGATCCTGGCGCGGCGAACCAAGAACAACCCTGTGCTCATCGGTGAACCCGGCGTGGGCAAGACCGCGATCGTCGAGGGCCTGGCCCAGGCGATCACCGAGGGCTCGGTCCCGGCCCAGCTGGCGGGCAAGCGCGTGGTGGCACTCGATCTGCCCGGCATGATCGCCGGCACCCGGTACCGCGGCGACTTCGAGGAGCGCCTGACCGGGGTGCTCGAGGAGATCGCCCAGTCCGGCGATGCGATCGTCTTCATCGACGAGTTGCACACCGTGGTGGGCGCCGGCGGCTCCGGCGAGTCGAACTCGATGGATGCCGGTAATATCCTCAAGCCGCGCTTGGCCAGGGGCGAACTGCACTTGGTCGGGGCGACGACCCTGCAGGAGTTCCGCACGATCGAGAAGGACGGCGCGCTGGCACGTCGCTTCCAGCCGGTGACGGTCGGGGAGCCCTCGGTCGAGGACGCGGTGCAGATCCTGAGCGGTCTGGCAGATAAGTACGCGCAACACCACGGGGTGGTCTACACGCCCGAGGCGATCCGCGCGGCCGTCGAACTGTCCCACCGCTACATCACCGACCGCTACCTGCCGGACAAGGCGATCGACCTGATCGACCAGGCCGGTGCGCGCTTGTCCCTGCGGCGCGGGCCGAAGGTCGACACCGCCGCCCTGCGGGCCCGCCTGGGGGAGCTGGAGGCGGAGAAGAACTCCGCCATAAGCTCGGAGCACTTCGAGCGGGCCGGCGAGATCCGCGACGAGATGGCGGAGCTGACCCGCGAACTCGACGCGGCGACGACGGGCGCCAAGCCGGGTACGGCCTCGGCGCCGGGGTCCGCGGCCGGAGAGCCGCAGACGGTCGACGCGCAGCAGATCGCCGAGGTCGTGGCCAGGGCCACCGGCATCCCCGCCGCCCGCATGACGCAGGAGAAGAAGACACGCTTGGCGCATCTGGAGGACGAACTGCACGAGCGTGTGATCGGGCAGGACGACGCCGTCGCGGTGGTCTCGCGTGCGATCCGGCGCAATCAGACCGGCCTGGGGGATCCCGCGCGGCCGATCGGCAGCTTCCTGTTCCTGGGCCCCACGGGCGTGGGCAAAACGGAGCTGGCCAAGGCGCTGGCCGGGTCGCTGTTCGACGATGAGTCCGCGCTGATCCGCTTCGATATGAGCGAGTTCGGCGAGCGCCACACCGTCTCCCGTCTGGTCGGCGCGCCCCCGGGATACGTCGGCTACGACGAGGCCGGGCAGTTGACCGAACGGGTGCGGCGCAATCCGTACTCGATCGTGCTGCTCGACGAGGTGGAGAAGGCACACCCGGACGTGTTCAACATGCTGTTGCAGGTCCTCGACGACGGGCGGCTGACCGACGGGCAGGGGCGCACGGTGGACTTCAGGAACACTGTGGTCATCATGACGAGCAACCTGGGCAGCGAGTTCATCGCGGCATCGGGTGCGCCGTTGGGGTTCAGCTCTGCGGCGGTGGGCGCTGGTGAGTCCGAGTTGCGCGCCAAGGTGATGGGCCGGCTAAAGGAGGTCATGCGCCCTGAATTCCTCAACCGGATCGACGACACGGTGATGTTCACCAAGCTGGACCGGTCGCAGCTGCGCCGCATCGTCGACCTGCAGCTGGCCGAGGTCCGCGAGCGCCTGGCCGCGCAGGACATCGCCTTGGAAATCGACGGATCCGCGCTGGACCTCTTGGCCGATCATGGCTACGAGCCGGAGTACGGTGCCCGGCCGCTGCGCCGGGTGATCCAGCGCGAGCTCGACGACGCGATCGCCGATCTGCTGGTGACCGAGGCCGCGGACGCCGGGTCGACCGTGCGGGCCACCGCGGTGGATGGTCGCCTGGTCGTCACAGCGGATGAGCCGGCCGGGTCTGCGCCCGTCGCAGGCTGAGCCCCCAGCCGGACACACAAAGCCCCCTGTGTTGTGGATATCCACAACACAGGGGGCTTTGTGTGTTGCTCAGGCGACCGTTTCGCGTGCAGCGGGCGCCTTGGCGCCGGCGTGCTGCTTGTGGCCGTGTGCGAAGTGGTAGAAGATGCCGGCGGCCACGACGATGACGGCCAGAATGCCGTACATCAGGGCGTAGCCGGTCTGGGCGACCAGGATGCCCAGGGCGATCGGCCCCAGGCCCACGCCCACATCGGTCAGCAGCAGCAGGGTGGAGATGCCGGTGCCCAGCTTGTCGGCGGACACCAGGTTCACGGCGATCGCCTGGCTGGCGGGCATCAGTGTGCCGTAGCCCAGGCCGGTCAGAGCGCCGGCCACGACGATCTCCCAGTTGGTATTCGCGATGGCCAGCAGTGCCAGGGCGAGTGCGAAGAAGACCAAGCCCAGGTAGACGACGATGTTGTCGCCGTGCTGATCCTGCACTTTGCCGAGGACGAAGCGCATGACGAGCATGGCTCCGGCGTAGGCGATGAAGAAGAACCCGGCGCCGGTGACCACGTCGCGCTGTTCGGAATAGCTGTTGAGGTAGGTGATGACTCCGGCGTAGCACAGGCCGACGAGCAGCATGAAGCAGCCGATCGGGATGACCGCGGGGTGGGCGATATCGCGCAGCGAGAACGAGGCCTTGGGCTCGGCCGCGCGGGCGGCCTTGCGCTGGACCTTCTGTTCCGCGTCCAGGGACTGGTGGGTCACCAGGTGCAGGACGAGGCCCAGCACCATTCCGACGACGGCGACGCCCAGGGCGATCAAGAACAGCATCGTGTAGTCGAAGCGGTTGACGATGATGAGACCCAGGGCGGGTCCGAAGGCGCTGGCCAGGGTGGCGCTGACTGCGAAGTAGCCGGTACCCTCGGCGCGCCGGGCCGCCGGGATCGTCGTCTGCGCCATGGCCATCGCCGCGGTTCCGGCGAAGGCATAGCCCAGGCCGTGGACGAACCGGACGATCAGCAGCAGCGACAGGGAGTTCGCCGGGACGTAGAGCGCGCAGATGACGGCGACGACGATGAGCGCCACCAGCAGCGTCCTGCGCTGGCCCAGGGTGTCGACGACATAGCCGGTAAACAGGCGGGCGACGGTCGCGCCGATGACGAAGGCGCTGGAGGCCAGACCACCGGTGGTGTCCGAGGCCGCGAACTGCTTGATCGCGTAGAGAGCCATGGTGGTGACCAGGCAGTAGAAGACAAGGAACTGGCTGAAGTTGATCAGCCAGGCCATCATGAAGGTGGGCGTCAGCAGGCGGGGCTTGGAATCAGTGGCCTTCTTCTGCGCATGTCCGGGGGAATCCGTGGTGCTGGTGGTGCCGAGGGTGTCGTGGCTCAACGACGAAGCGCCTTCCTTTCTGGAGGGACGAGAACGATGTCTCACAGTGGTGGCCCGGGCCGAAGCGGCGAATCGGGCGAATTCTATCAAAAGAACTATATAACTTAATACTATACCGGTTGTGGGGCGGGGCCCCAGTGGGGTCGGACACGCCGTTGTGAGGTGTCATCGTGTTGGGGTTGATCGCGCTGCGTTCAGGCACGCCAGCCCTGCCGCATGAAAGACTGGAAAGGTGTTCGACGCCGTGCTTGCCGTTCTCCTCTGGTTCCTGTATCTGCGGATGCGAGCCGGTGATCCTCGGCGCCTGCGCATCGCGGTGACGCTGGTATGCGCGGTCTGGTTCACGGCACTGGCCGTCTTCGAAATCCTGTTCTATCTGGGGCTGAACGTCTACATCCTGCTGATGGTCGCAGCACTGTTGGCACCGTTCTCCATCCTGGCCCTTGCCTTCGTGCTCCTGCGCAATGGACTGCAGATGATCCGCAAGGAGGGCCGCTCGCTGGGCAATTCCCTTGCCGGGCTGCTGGGCCTGGTGGTGCTGGCGATGCCCGTGCTGGGACTTGTGGTCGTTTTCGCCTTCGGTAATGCCGGGATCGGACTGGCGCTGCTCATGCTCTACGGCTGTGCTCAGGTGGGGTTGACGTTTCTGGTCTTCCTCGTCTTCACCGGCTGGTACGCGCGCCGGCCTACGCGCACGGATCCCGACGCTGTGGTGGTGCTCGGTTCCGGGCTGATCGGAGGCCGCGTGCCGCCGCTGCTGGCCTCACGCTTGGATTTGGGACTGGCCTGGTTCCGGCGCCTGCGCGGTGCGGGATGGACGGGGCCGCTCATCCCATCGGGAGGGCGGGGTCCGGATGAGCCGCGGACGGAGTCCGAGGCCATGGCCGAATACCTGCTGGAACGACTGGCCGAGGATGGCGGGGGAGGAGAGGCGGGGCAGGAGGGCACGGGTTCGGTCGCGGGCGGCGCGGATGTGATCGCCGAGGACCGCTCGCGCACCACGGAGGAGAACCTGCGCTTCTCCCGCAGGATCGCCGACGCCGAGGTCGCGCGCCGGGACGTGCCCGCGACCGGCCATCTGCTGGTCGCCACGAACGGGTATCACGTTCCGCGGGCCGCGCTGCTCTCGCGCAGAATCGGAGTGGACGCGGATGTGCTCGGGTCGAAGACCGCGCGCTATTACGTGCCCAGTGCCTTCATCCGGGAGTTCGCCGCCGTCGTGCTCATGCACAAATGGCTGCACGTGCTGCTGGCACTACCCGGCCTGGCCGCCGGGATCTGGTTCATCCTGGTCTTCATCTGAGTCGGTCCAGCCTTGTGTATAGGGCGGCTGACCGGGGAAGACGAAACTTCTGAAAACTTTGAACGTGCGAACTTTTCAGATCGGGCACGGAATACGGTCGCGGTGGTCCCCGCAGCTCTAGGGTGGATGAGTCCCACTCCCGTACCCCCGTAAGAGGTAACCGATGACGCGAGCGTTGAGCACATTCGTAGCGAAGGCCAGAAGGCGAAGTAGAAGGATCTGGGCCGGCGCCGCAGCGGCGGCCCTGGGGGCTGCGCTGCTCGTCCCCGGTGCAGCGCCGTCCCACGCCGCGCAGACCGGCACGCTGAAGTTCCATGTGACCAATGAGAACTCTGCCTGGGGTGGAAGCCTGCAACTGGTCGATCCAGGTGCCAAGCCCGACGAGTTCGGCCAGTACGAGGGTATCCCCTCTGATGAGGCCAAGGCCGAGGCCGATTCGGGGTGCAATCCCTTCGACCCGAGTGATCCCGATGACAGCAATGCCTGTGAACCCAAGACCGACGGTAAGTGGACGTTCTCCGGGCTGAAACCGGGTAAGGAATACAAGGCGTACTTCACCCAGTTCGAGACCAGCAACGCCGACTGGCACATCACACAGTTCCTCGGCTCGAAGAACTTCGGGATCGCAGCGGGAACCACTTACACGGTGCCGAAGCCCGGTTCGACCGAGAAGACCATAGAGGGAACTATCGCCTCCTTGACGGAAGCCCCCGTCGGTGAGTTGACGGTCACCGGGGGTTCGACAGTCGGCTCGACGCTGAAGGCGACGGTGCCATGGAACGGCCCAGACAACTATGGGGATGGCAGGGAATTCCCGATACGTCACAACCTCACCTGGCTGCGCGATGGTGAGGATATCGATCCCGACAGGGAAAGTATGGAGATGCCGGAGACCTACGCGCTCACCTCTAAAGATGTCGGTCATAAGATCTCCGTCTCGACATGGACCATCGCGAATAACTACACGCACTATGAAACCCGTCAGACCTCCAAGGAGATCTTGGTGACTGAGCCGGAGGGTACGCCGGAGCCTACGGAGAGTTCGGAGCCGACTGATACGGCTACCACGGAGCCGACGGACGAGCCCTCTTCGGTGCCCACGGACGAGCCAACGTCCACACCCACGGATGATCGGGTCGATGCCCAGGTGAGCATTGACTCTGGCCGGCCGGGGGATGAACTGACGATCTCCGGTCTGGACTCACTGGCCGGGACGAAGGTCGATGTGGTCTTCCACTCGGATCCCGTAACTGTGGCCGATGATGTGGAGGTCTCGGCTGCGGGTACGGTGACGACGAAGGTACCCGCACTCAACCCGGGCGAACATTCGATCCTGGTGCAGTCGGCCGACAACGCGAAGACCTTCGCGCGCTTGGACTTCACCGTGCTGGGCCGGCCGGCGGAGCCCAGCGAGACCGCAGAGCCCACGGTGCCCGGCGAGCCGACGGAGACCTCGGTGCCGGAACCTTCGGCACCGGGTGAACCCACGGAAACTGTCAGCGCCGAACCGACCGACCCTGCGACATCGGAACCCACCGACGACGCTGGCGATGCGGGGACCGAACCCGCTGCGCCGGGGTCCGGCGAGAGCGGTGCGGACGACGACGGCGGACTGCCGCGTACCGGTATGGAGCTGACTGCCGCGGGCATCGGCGCCGTGTTGCTCATCGGTGGTATCGGGCTGATGGTGATCAGTCGCCGCCGGCGGGGCTGAGGACCGCAGCCAGGAGCGGAAGTCACAGAATCATTGGACCGGCTGTTTCAGATTCCACCGTTCGAACAGTGGAATCTGAAACAGCCGGTCCAATGATGTGGCGACCCGGTTGCTCAAGCCTTCCAGAGTCCGTAGGAGTCGGCCAGGGAGGCGATCTTCTTGGCCCTGGTCAGACGCGGCAGGTAGGAGCCGTCGACGAATGCGGCGTCGCCTGCGGCCTCGGCCTCGCTGAGCAGTTCCTTGGCCCAGCGACGGTCGTCGGCGCTCGGTGCCAACCAGTTGTTGATCTCCTCGGCCTGCTCGGGGTTCAGGACGAGTTTGCCCGTCATACCCATCTTGATCGTCCACTGGCAGGCGGTCTCCACCGTCGCAGGTGCCGCACCCGCGGCGGACGGACCGTCGATCGCGCCGGGCAGTCCACCTACCCGGGTCGCAATGACCAGACGGGAGCGAGCGTAGGCAAGGGCGATGGGATCGTCGCCCACGCCGGTGTCCTTACGGAAGTCGTTGGTGCCCAGAGCCAGGCGGAAGGTGCCGGGGGCCTCGGCGATGCGGGTGGCGTTCTCGATCCCCACCGCCGTCTCGATCAGGGCCAGGACCGGCATGCCGGCTCCGGCGCGCATAGCCGTGAGCGTCACCTGGTCGGGCTTCTCCGTATTGGGCAGCATCACCCCGCGCAGGCCGGGCAGGCCGTTGAGCGCGGCCAGGTCGTCCTCCCAGTAGTCAGAGGTCGAGGCGTTGATCCGGACCCAGCCGGACATCCCCTTCGACAGCGCATCGACGACGTTGTCACGGGCCTCGGACTTCAGCGTGTCGGGGACGGCGGCCTCCATATCGAAGATGATCGAGTCGGCTTCGGAGCGCTGCGCCGGTTCGAAGAGTTCCGGTTTGGCGGCGTTCGTCAGCAGCCAGGTGCGGGACAGCTTGGCCGGGAGTGCTGCGGCGCGGGAGTTGCGAATCGAATCAGGCATGGGCCCAGTCTAATAAACGATTGCCGAGGTGACAGCGGGTGGCCGTGCGGCCTCGGCGTACGACACCGGTAGCTGTGGCGGGAGTCGATGTGCTGCGGCCCGGCTGGGCGCGTAGCTGCACTGCTTCGGGCCGTTCGACGGGTATTTCTGAAAAATGTGAAGACTTCGAACGTTCAAAGTTTTCAAGAGCTGGTGATTTGGACGACATGGTTCGCTTTCCGATGTGAACCTTGGGAAATGCCTCCACAGATCTCCATTGTCATGCCGGCGCACGACGCCGCTGCCACGATTCACCGGACTCTCGCGGCGATCCAAGCCCAGGAAGAGCCTCCTGGGGGTTTTGAAGTCGTCATCGTCGATGATGGGAGTACCGATGGGACCGCTGCCATCCTCGATTCTGCAGCCCGCACGGATGCTCGCCTTCGGGTAATACACCAATCGAACAGTGGATGGCCGGGCCGACCCCGGAATGTCGGGGTCGATGCGGCTCTGGGCGAGTATGTTCTCTTCGTCGACGATGATGATGTTCTGGCGCCGACGGCTCTGCGTGAAATGGGTACCGCGGCCAAACGATTCGACGCGGATGTCGTGGTGCCGCGGATGGGGACCGAAGGGGGCCGGGGAGTAGCGGCATTCAACAGGCACTTGAAGCCGGGACCCGTGGAAGTGGCCGACGTGGTTGCCTCGTTGTGCTGCCTGCGGATGATTCGACGTTCGCTCTTATTGGAGGGTGACATTCGCTTTGCCGAGGGTGCTGTTCGCCTGGAAGACGGGATCTTCATGTCCCAGGTCTATGCGCAGTCCGATCGCATCGTATTCGCCGGAGGCAAGCCTCTTTACGTCGCGGTCAGGCATGAGGCTTCCGGCCATATCTCGTCGCGCCGAGCGGACCCGTTCGAATACATGAAGTCGGTTGTGTCGATCGGGCACAACCTCGTCGGGTCCTCGGACCGGGTCGAGGACCTGATCGGTGAACTTGTGCGGACCAAGATTCTGCGGCGTTTTGACAGCGTGCACTGGTTGCAGAGCAGCCCCGGGGACCAGCGCATGTGGGCGAAGGCGGCAGCAGCCGCCCTGGTGGCCCTTGGAGAATTGGTGAAGTGGGACTTCGGCGTTGCGGCCCCGGCGTGGTCACAACGGTTCACCCCACTGCAAGCTGAGCGCATTGTGGCCCTGGTGCAGGGGAACCGGCGACGCCTGGATCGGTTGGCCAAGCTCGAACAGTTGATCAAGCCCGATTTCACAGTGCACAAGGTGTCTGCGGACGCAACCGGGTTGACCCTGCACGTGAGCGCTTCCATCGGGTTGTCCGGCGCCGACCCGGCCGCATCGAACCGGCGGAAGCTCGCGGCCGTTGCCCGTACCCTGCGCGCATTGGCCACCGGGGCCGGCACTTTGGGGGCCACGATGGGGTTGCGTTCTCTCCTCGGCAGGTCAACGGTACCCGGAGATGTGGCGGTCATCATGCAGACCGATACTGCGCGCCCGGTCCATTCCGCGCGGTCGGTGGAGCGAAAAAAGTCTAGGCCGGGGACCCGGAAGGGCGATCCGGGCTTTGTCGTCAGGGTTCCTCTGGACCGGATCGCGGAGCAGGGTACGTGCACCTTGTTCATGTGCGCTCTGGACGAGATGCCTGTGGGAGCACCTGTTCTTGTGCGGCTTCCCGCTACCTACGAAGGGGAAGGCTGTGGTTGGCGGATCAAGGTGAAGAAGAGCGGGCGTGCTGTCCTGGCGCGCGTTGGAGAGTCGGTTGCGGCGTAGCCCGCGGCGGGCCAGTTCTACCGGCGCCTTGCTCACTTGCCACCATATGAGACATTGAGACGCATAATGAGACGCTGCTTCTAGACTTGCCCTATGAGCACTTTCAAGATCGCAGTGATGCCCGGAGACGGCATCGGACCGGAAGTCATCGCCGAGGGCCTCAAGGTCCTCAACCGCGCCATTGCGGCCGCCGGTGACGACACCACGCTGGATACCAAGCTGTTCGAGGCCTCGGCCAAGCGCTGGCACGAGACCGGCGAGACCCTGACCGATGCGGAACTCGAAGAGCTCAAGGGCTTCGATGCGATCTACTTCGGCGCCTGCGGTGATCCCACCACCCCGTCCGGTGTGTTGGAGCGCGGCATCATCCTCAAGATGCGCTTCGGCTTGGACCACGGGGTCAACCTGCGGCCCTCGAAGTTCTTCCCCGGCACCACCAGCCCGCTGGCCAACCCGGGCGAGATCGACTTCGTCGTCGTCCGCGAGGGCACCGAGGGCGCCTATGTGGGCCAGGGCGGTTCGATGCGCACGGACACCGTCCACGAAGTCGCCACCGAGGTGTCCGTGAACACCTGGTACGGCATCGAGCGGACAGTGCGCTTCGCCTTCGAACAGGCGAACAAGCGCCGCAAGAAGCTGACCTACCTGCACAAGCACAATGTCATGGTCCACGCCGGCCACCTGTGGCGCCGCGTTGTCGAATCCGTTGCCCCGGACTACCCGGACGTGGCCGTGAACTATCAGCACACGGACGCCGCCATGATCTACCTGGTGACCGACCCGGCCCAGTACGATGTGATCGTCACCGACAATCTGTTCGGCGACATCGTCACCGACCTGGCAGCCGCCGTCACCGGCGGAATCGGCCTGGCGGCCTCGGGCAACCTCAATGTGTCCGGAACCGGTCCCAGCCTGTTCGAACCCATCCACGGATCCGCGCCGGACATCGCGGGTCAGGGGATCGCGGACCCGACGGCAGCCATCCTGTCGGGCGCCCTCATGGCCGAGAACCTGGGCCTGGAGGTCGTCGCCAAGGCGATCCGCACCGCAGCCGAGGCCGACCTCGCCGAGCGCGGTACCGCGCAGCGCTCGACCAGCGAGATCGGCGATGCGATCGCCGCACGGATAGGCTGAGGCGATAAACTGAAGTACGCCATTCCGGCGTTCTGACCATCTCGTGAGAGAGAAAGCTGTTATGTCTAATTTTGAGGTGAACAAGAATCCTCAGCCCCGCCCCGCTGAAATCCGCGACCTGCTGCTGCAGAAGCCGGCGTTCGGCGTGGAATTCACCGACCACATGGCGCACATCCGCTACACGGACGAACAGGGCTGGCACGGCCGTGAGGTCGTTCCCTTCGGTCCGATCCCGTTGAATCCCGCCGCGGCGGTCCTGCACTACGCGCAGGAGATCTTCGAGGGCCTCAAGGCATACAAGCACGCAGACGGCACGATCTGGACCTTCCGTCCCGACCGCAACGCCGCCCGCATGAACAAGTCCGCCGTGCGCATGGCCCTGCCGGAGATGAGCGAAGAGGACTTCGTCGAGTCCCTCAAGGCCCTGGTCGCCCAGGACAAGGACTGGGTGCCCACGCCGAAGGACGAATCGGACGAGGTCAGCCTGTACCTGCGCCCGTTCACGTTCTCTGCGGAGTACTTCCTGGGCCTGCGTCCCACGGAGCAGGCGGACTACTACGTCATCGCCAGCCCCTCGGGCGCCTACTTCTCCGGCGGCGTGAAGCCGGTGGACATCTGGCTGTCCAATGAACTCAAGCGCACTGGCTCCGGTGGCACCGGCTTCGCGAAGACGGGCGGCAACTACGCCGCCTCCACCCGCGCGATGATCGAGGCCAAGGAACAGGGCTGCGCCCAGGTGATGTTCACCGACGCCGCGGAATCGAAGTACCTGGAGGAACTGGGCGGCATGAACCTCATGCTGGTCACCTCCGATGACAAGCTCGTCACCCCGCCGGTGTCCGATACGATCCTCGACGGCGTGACCCGCCGCTCGCTGCTGGACCTGGCTCCACGCCTGGGCCTGGCCCCGGAGGAGCGCCTCATCACCGTCGACGAATGGCGCGAGCGCGCCGCCGCCGGTGAGATCGTCGAGGCCTTCGCCTGTGGCACCGCCGCCGTCATCACCCCGATCGGCGCGCTGAAGTCCACCGACTTCACCGTCGAGATGGGCAGTGAGCCCGGCGAGAAGACCATGGCGCTGCGCAAGGCCCTGCTGGACATCCAGTACGGCCGCGCCGAGGCCCCCGAGGGCTGGATGGTCCAGCTCGCCTGAGCCACCACCGGCCCCACCCGTCCACTACTTGACGAAATGTCGAATTTCCGGCGCAATCGCCGATTTTTCGACATTTCGTCAAGTAGTGGACGTTGTCGTATATGGACATAGACGAGGAGAAGAACAGTGACCGACGATCCGTTCCTGTGGCTTGAGGACATCCACGGCAAGGACGCCCTGGACTGGGTGCAGGGGCAGAACACCCGCACCCGCGCGGACTTCTGCGATGCCGACTTCGACGCGACCGCCGCGGCCATCCACACCGCCCTGGACTCCGAGGACCGGATTCCCGGGGTGTCCAAGATCGGGGACCACTACTACAACTTCTGGCGCGATGCGGCGCATCCGCGTGGGATCTGGCGGCGCACCACCTGGGACGAATATCTGAGCGATTCCCCGGACTGGGAGGTCCTGCTCGACGTCGACGCCCTGGCCGCAGCCGACGGGATCGACTGGGTGTTCCACGGCTCCCGCCTGCGCCGGCCCGATTACGACCGGGCGCTGATCTTCTTGAGCCCAGACGGCGGGGACGCGCACACGATCCGCGAATTCGACCTGGGGACCGGCGAATTCCTCGCCCCCGAGGACGGCGGCTTCGTGCTGCCGACGGCCAAGGCCCAGGCAAGCTGGCTGACACCGGACAAACTGCTGGTGGCCACCGACTTCGGCCCCGGCTCCATGACCGAATCGTCCTATCCGGCATCGGCGCGGGTGCTGCAGCGCGGCCAGGACCCGGCACTGGCGCGCGAGGTGGCGGCCGTGCCGCTGGACGAACTGGAGATCTCCATCGCCGTGGACCACACCCGCGGTTTCGAGCGGGTGTTCGTCGTCGAGGTCCTGGACTTCTTCAACACCCGCCTGAAGTTCGCGCCCCTGCCGGACTTCCTCGCAGCACTCGACGCGCCCGATGGCGGGAGCGATTCGGCCGGCTCGGTTGTGGCCGAGGCCCCCGCCGGCGGGGCGAACGACCCCTCCGGCCGCCCCGATGTCCCGTGGACCACCATCGACGTGCCCACCGACGTATCCGTCGACGTCGACCGCGAACTGCTCCTGCTGCGTCCGCGCACCGACTGGGGCGAGGTACCGGCCGGCGGATTGGCCGTGGCCGAACTCGCGGCCTTCACCACGGGCGATACCTCGGTGCGGATCCTCTTCACCCCGGACGAGCACACCAGCCTGCAGGGTTGGTCGATCACCCGCAATTACATGCTGTTGGGCCTGCTGCGCGATGTGCAGTCCGTCGTGCGCGTGGTCGACCTGGGCCACGGCTTCACCACCCGCGATCTGCCCGGCGTGCCCGCCAATCACACGGTGTCCGTCGCCGCGGTAGATCCCGACGATGAGCACCATGAGTCGGCCGACGACTTCTGGATGACCGTCTCCGGTTTCCTCACCCCCACCACGCTCATGCGCGGGACGATCCTGGACGTGCCGGCCGGTCCCCATGAGCCGGCCACTGCGCAGTCCCTGGCCCCGGAGCCCAGTCCACAGGTGCGTGCGGCGGCGCGCATCAGGGGGACCTCGGCCACGGAGCCCGTACGGATCAAGAACGGGCCCGAACTGTTCGATGCGACGGGTTTCGCCGTCACCCAGCACTTCGCCACGAGCGCCGACGGCACCCGTGTGCCCTACTTCCAGGTGGCACCGGCGGACATGGAACTCGACGGCCTCAACCCCGTCTACCAGGACGGCTACGGCGGCTTCGAGCTCTCCCGCCTGCCCGGCTACGCGCCCACCATCGGCCTGGGCTGGCTGACCCGGACGACCGGGCCCAACCCCGGCCGGGCCGAGGCGACGGGGCCGGCCCCGGCAACCGGCGCCTCGGCCGCGGGGACTGATCCGGTCGGAACCGGGGCCGGTGGCACCCTGCCGACCGGTCGGCGCGGCGTCTACGTGGTCGCCAACATTCGCGGCGGCGGCGAATACGGCCCCACCTGGCACACCGCGGCGCTGCGCGAGAACCGGCACCGCGCCTATGAGGACTACGCCGCGGTGGCCCGCGACCTGGTCGACCGTGGCGTGACGACCCCCTCACATCTGGCCTGTGCGGGCGGCTCCAATGGTGGCCTGTTGGTGGGCAATATGCTCACGCAGTACCCCGAGCTTTTCGGGGCGATCAGCTGTGGGGTGCCGCTGCTGGACATGCGCCGCTATACGAAGCTGTCCGCCGGTGCCTCCTGGATCGCCGAATACGGTGATCCGGACACGGACGACTGGGACTTCATCAAGACCTTCTCGCCGTACCAGCTGATCGACTCCCAGCGGCGCGCGGCACAGGACTATCCGCCTGTGCTGTTCTGGACTGCCACCTCGGACGACCGGGTGGGCCCGGTGCAGGCGCGCAAGATGGCGGCGAAGATGGAGGACTGGGAGGAGGTCGCGGATCGGGTCTGGTTCTTCGAGGACACCGCCGGTGGCCATTCCGCAGCCGCGGACAACCGCCAGGCCGCCGAGACCCGCGCGCTGACCTATTGCTTCCTCTGGCGGCAGCTGACCGGGGAGTAGCCGGGTCATCGGCGCCAGGGTACGCGTTAGGCTGGGCTTATGAGCTCAGAGAATCGTGACTTCCATTCCGAACGCAAGGTCCCCGGCGGCAAGCTGATCGTCCTGGACGGCACCCTCACCGACGGGGTGCTGAGTGCACTCCAGCTCTCCGGGGACTTCTTCATCGAACCGGAAGAGGGCTACTTCGCGATCGCCCCGGCGCTGCTCGGCGTGGCCACCACCGACGACCGCGCCCAGATCATCGAGCGCATCGACCGGGCCCTGGCCGGGGCCGCCCGTGAGGCGGGCATGTCGGCACCCGCCCTGCACGGCTTCTCCGCCGCGGACGTGGCCTGGGCGCTCAAGCGGGGGATGGCGGGCGCCACGGAGTTCTACGATCACGACTGGGATTTCATCCACGACGTGGTCCGCCCCACCCGCCACAATGTGGCCCTGGACCAGGTACTGCTCGAAGAGGTCGCGGCCGGCCGCCGCAACCCCACCGTGCGGTTCTGGGAGTGGGAGGACACCGCCACCGTGATCGGGGCGTTCCAGTCCTATGTCAACGAGGTCGATCAGGCCGGCGTGGACAAGTACGGCGTCGAGGTGGTCCGGCGGATCTCCGGCGGCGGCGCCATGTTCATGGAGGGCGGGAACTGCGTGACCTTCTCCATGTACGCCCCTGGATCCCTGGTCGCGGGTCTTGACTACGAGGAGAGCTACAAGTATCTGGACACCTGGGTGCTGCAGGGGCTGCGGGACCTGGGGGTGAACGCCTTCTACGTGCCGATCAACGACATCTCCTCCGACCACGGCAAGATCGGAGGGGCCGCGCAGCGGCGTCTGACCGACGGGCCGCTGCTCCATCACGACACGATGAGCTATGACATCGACGCGGACAAGATGTCCGAGGTGCTGCGCGTGGGCAAGGCGAAGCTCTCCGATAAGGGGATTCGCTCGGCCAAGAAGCGGGTCGACCCGCTGCGTCGTCAGACCGGTGTGCCCCGTCAGGAGGTCATCGCCGCGATGCAGCGGGCCTTCATCGGCCTGACGAACGCCCGGATCGGCGAGGTCACCCAGGCGGAACTGGACCGGGCTCTGGAACTGGTGGAGACGAAGTTCGGCACCGAGGCCTGGACCCACCGGGTGCCCTGAGCCGACCCCGCCCCTCCTCCAGACGGAGGAGGGGAAAACCCCACCCGGGCACGGGTGCGCACCGCATTCCGCGGGAGCCCTCGGATTCCTAGGGTGGAGGGTATGGATCTCAGACAGCCCGCACCCGCTCCCACCGGCCGGGATGACTCGCCCACCGCCAGGCTCGACGGTCTGGATGCGATCCGCGGGTTCACCCTCGTGGGGATCCTGCTGGTCAACATCGGTCCGCTGCTGCACCTGCCCGTCATCGACACCTCGGGCACAGTCCTGCCCGCCTACGGCTGGCTCCAGGACTTCGTGCAGAACCGGTTCTTCCCCATCTTCAGCCTGCTGTTCGGGGTGGGCTTCGGCATAATGTGGCGCCGCGGCTACACGGGGGCGCAGTTGCTGCGACGGATGCTCTTCCTAGCGGTGTTGGGCTCTGTCCACCAGCTGTTCCAACCCGGCGAGGCCCTGCTGCCCTACGCCCTGGACGGCCTGGTCCTGCTGGTGCCGATCAGCCGGCTGCCGCGGGCCACCGCCAGGGCGCGCGCCTGGACGGATGGCTGTCTGGGGCTGGCCGGGGTGTTCCTCCTGGCCGCCGGGGTGTGCCTCGGCGGGGGACTGGCACTGATTCCCGGGCTGTTCCTGTTGGGCGCCCTGGCCGGGGTGCGCGGCCTGGCCCAGCGCATCGAGGCGTGCCCGCGGGCCGGCTGGACGGCCGGCAGTACTGCGATCGTCGGCGCCTCGTTGACCTTGTTGGTCTTCGCCCAGACCACCGCGCTGGAACGCCTGGCCGACACGCGCCTGTCCGCGGGCCTGGGCCTGCTCATGGCCGCCACCTATGTCGCGGCCTTCATCTTCCTGCTCTCCACCCCGGTCCGCCGCCCGCTGGTGGCGGTTTTCGCTCCGCTGGGCCGGATGGCGTGCACGAACTATCTCAGCGCGACCCTGTTGATCCTGCTCTTCTCCCTGGCCTTCACCGGCGAGTTCGGCATCGGTGCAAGCCCGGCGGGCCAGCCGGCCGAGCAGATGTCCGCCGCTGCCGGTACCGTTGCCTGGCGGGTGGCGCTGCTGTTCGCCGGCGTGGTCTTCCTGGCCCAGTGGGCCTGGTCGACCGCCTGGCTCCGCCGCTTCCGGATGGGACCGGTGGAGTACCTGTGGCGCTGGTGCACCGGCTGGCGCCGGCCGCAGCTGCGGCGCACGACCTCCACCGCCGCCGAGGTCCCCGCCGGCCGGGCGGGCATCTCGGCCGCAGTACCGGTGGCGGGTTCCACCAGCTGAACCCGGCTGTCTCCGCACGGATGCGTCCTACTATGCTTGTCTGGTCCGCACCCGTCTTCCAAGGAGCTTCCGTGCGCCAGGTCGAACCGTCCGTCGAACTCATCGCCCAACCCCAGCTGGACTGGGACGCGGTCAACGCATATCTGGGTGAGGTCTCCGGTTCCAGCTGGTCCGACCGGGTCGCCGAACAGGACAGTCCCGATGCCGAGGACCTGGTCGAGTTCGCCGGACGCATGTGCTACCGCTCGTGGGAGCCGGGCCTGAACAAGAACGTCTCGCGCGTGCGCACGGATTCGACCGCCTACCTGGGCAATGTGATCGGCAGCCAGCACGGCTCCGTCCTCGAACATGCGAACTTCACCTTCATCTTCCACAACGTCTCGCGGGTTTTCACGCATGAGCTGATCCGCCACCGTGCCGGCTCCGCGTTCAGCCAGGAGTCCCTGCGCTATGTGCGCCTCGACGACATCCCCCTGTGGTTCCCGGAATGGGCGCGTCAGGACTCGGAGCTGATGGAGCGCTCGCTTAAGCTGCTCGATCAGATGGAGGAGCACCAGAAGTGGATGGCCGAACACTTCGGACTCGACTCAGAGGGCCAGAAGTTCTCACACAAGAAGCACATGACGTCCTTTATGCGCCGGTTCGCCCCGGAGGGCCTGGCCACCGGGATCGTGTGGACTGCGAATCTGCGGACCCTGCGACACGTCATCGAGATGCGCACGGCCAAGGGCGCTGAAGAGGAGATCCGGCTGGTCTTCGACCGGGTGGCGCGTATCATGCGTGAGCAGGCGCCGGCGATCTTCGCCGATTACACCGTCACCGAGGACGGGGAGTGGATCCCGGGGACCCGCAAGGCCTGATCCAGAAGACCACCAGCACGATTCGATCCCCGGGGGCTGTGAGCGGGGCCTACGCCCCGGGATACCGCAACGCAAAGGAGCACGCAGTGGCAATCATCCATCAGGCCGAACTCCAGCCGGGCAAGCTCGAACTCATCTCCGAGTGGCTGCCCTACCAGCCGTGGGCGCAGCTGGGCGAGGACACCTCGTTGGTCAAGGTCGGCAGCTATCGTTTCGACGATCCAGCAGGTGAGGTGGGCGCCGAGGTTCTGCTGGTCCGCGTGGTCCCCAACGGGTGGCGCGCCGTGCTGGCCGAGGCAGCCGGTGAGGAGTCCCTGCCGTTGCTGCAGATCCCGCTGTCCTACCGGGATGCGCCCCTGGACGGGGCGGAGAATTCCCTGCTCGGCACCATGCAGCACTCCGTGCTGGGCAAGCGCTGGGTCTACGACGGTGCCGCCGATCCGGTTTTCGTCGCCGAGGCCGTGCGCGCCATCGTGGAAAGCGGTGAGTCAGTGCCCTTCATGGTCGAAACGGAGACCGGCCCGCAGGAGACGACCCAGGAGGTCGTGCGCGCCTGGGGGACGGGGGCACCCGAGCCCTATGGTCCCGAACTGCGGGGGCCAGCGGCCGATGCCGAAGCCCGCGGCCTGCCCGTGGTCCAAGAGCTCGAGGGCCTGTCGATCAGCCGGCTGGGCGATTACACGCTGGCACTCGAACGCAGTCCGGGCGGTTCCCGCGGCACCGCCCTGGACACGCCGGCAGGCCAGCTGCTGGTCCAGCTGCCGGTGGTCCAGGGCAAGCCCGCCCGGACGGTCGTCGCGGCCCGTCTGATCGACTGAGCGGTTTCACCCGGCGGGGAGTCCGTGGTGCACCCGCCGTACGGTCGTATCACTATGCGGACGTGGGTGTGGACTGTGTGCAGGGGCGACTAGTCTGAGGTGTTCGTCAATCCCCGACGGTGGAGGGTGAGTCCATCCACCGTCAGACCCGCAGCACGACCCCGTAGACACACCCCAAGGAGCACACGCCACCATGAGCAGTAGTACCGCCACGTCCACCGGCGGCCAAACGCACACCGGCACCGGATCGACCACCGGTCGCATCCTGACCTATGCGGGAGCGATCCTCGCATTCCTCATCGGTTCGGGCTTCGCCACCGGCCAGGAGATCTTCCAGTATTTCACCGCCTATGGTCGCTGGGGCGTCTTCGGTTCCGGTCTGCTGGTCATGGTGCTGTTCGTCTTCATCATGGTCGAACTGTTCACCACCGGTCAGCGGGAGCGGTTCGAGCGCCCCGGCAAGATCTTCCACTACTACGGCGGCCGCGCCCTGGGCACGTTCTTCGACTACTTCACGATCGTATTCATCTTCCTGATCTTCACCGTCATGATCGCAGGCGCCGCGGCGACCGCGAACGAACAGTACGGCGTCTCGCCCTGGGTAGGCGGTGTGGGCATGACCCTGCTGGTCATCGTCACCGCCTGGTTCGGCCTCAACCGGCTGGTCGACATCATCGGCAAGATCGGACCGCTCATCGTCATCGTCGCGATCATCCTGGGCATCGTCGGGATCATCCAGAACCCCGGCGGGATCAAGGAATCGGACACCCTGCTGCCGACCCTGGAGGTCAAGGCGGCGGCCTCGAACTGGTTCATGGCCGGCTTCAGCTACGTGGGCTACAACATGCTGGCCACCGTGCCCTTCCTGGCTGCCCTGGGCAAGACCGCCAAGGTGCGCAAGGAGGCCGTCTGGGGCGGTGCCCTCGGCGGGTTCTTCTTCGCCGCGACCTGCATCGTCGTGGGACTGGGCCTGCTGGCGAACCTGGCCCAGACCTGGGATGCGCAGATCCCCATGCTGGTCCTGGCCCGGCAGCTGAGCCCGGCGATCGCCGCGATCATCTCCGTGATGATCCTCGCCGGCATCTACACGACCGCCGTGCCGATGCTGTGGACCGTCAGCTCCAGGTTCACCACCGACGGCACCGGCTCGTTCAAGATCACGACCATCGTGCTGGCGATCGTGGGCATGTTCATCGGCATGTCCTTCGACTTCTCCACGCTGGTCAACATCGTCTACCAGCTCAACGGCTACGTCGGCATGCTGCTGTTGGCGCTCATGATCATCCGCGTCATCGTCCGTCTGGTCCGCAGGGAGCACCTGAAGCACCAGGCTTCCTGAGTCACCCGGGACTCAACCCGAATGAGCAGGCGCTTTGGTCTGATTCTCTTGCGAGAAC
>NZ_JANIJX010000038.1 GCF_024580735.1 Brevibacterium moorei
TTTCCGAACCCGGAAGCTAAGCCCGATTGCGCTGATGGTACTGCATGCGGGAGTGTGTGGGAGAGTAGGTCACCGCCGCAATTTTTTGTATATGAGGGAGCCTGTGTGCTTGAGCCGCCCTGGTGGGGTGGGGCTCGCACGCGGGCTCTCTTCTTTTTGTGCATTCACGGGCGGGTGTGTGGACCCGTGTGGCCGGCTGTGTGCCCGCCCGGTTTGGTGTCCGGGTGACTTCTGTGGGGGTGCCTGGTTGGGCGTGCTTGGTCGGGGGTGGCTCCACACGTGCGTGCGTGGTAGCAGAACTCGTGGGTTTTGCTGCCACCGGCGCGTGTGTGGAGCCACCACCAGCAGGGGCGGAGGCGCTCAGGCGTCGGACGCCGTGAACCGGGTGTTGCGGTGCTGCGGGTTCTGCAGCTCGTCCAGGATCGCGATCGCCATGGTGCCGTTGGTCGTATGGGACTTCCCATCGGCGGCGAACATCAGTTCATCACCACCGAGCTTGGGCGTTGTGGCCTCGCCGGGGATGAAAGCGTCCTGTGGGCTGGCGCCCACCCAATCGACGCCCTCGACCGTGCGCAGGTAGTCCAGCTCCAACTTCTGCTGGCTGGGAATGTTGATCCAGGCCTCGGAGCCGGGAACCTTGGCGATGTCCTCGACGTGGAAGTGCTTGTCCTCGCCGGCCAGCAGGGAACCCGCGCCCAGGATGAACACCAGACGCGGCTTCGTGGCACCCGCGATCGACACCAGGTGCTTGGCCAGTTCGATGTGCTGTTCGGCCAGGTCGGGCGCAGTGGCGAAGGCATCGACGATGGCGTCGAAGCCCTCCAGGTCCGCAGACGTCAGCGCGAAGGCGTCGACAACCTGCACCTGTTCGCCCGAGGCGCCCAACACATCCTGCGCCTTTTGCGCATCGCGCACCAGAGCGACGACGTCCTCGCCGCGCTTGACTGCCTCCTTGTAAATGGCTGACCCGGCCATGCCGGTCGCGCCGATAACACCGATCCGCATATCGTCCTCCTCGGTTCAGTGGCCCGAACCCGGATGGCCGGACCTCTCCAGAGAGATGAACGTGTGAGCATCGGGGGCTATTCCGCACCCGCGGAAATCTTCAGTGGAAACCGCCGCGCCTCGGCCGTATGGTCGACGCCTGGCGGCCGAGGATCGGTAGGCTGTGCTCTATGGACAAACCCTTTGCGCCCCGGCCAGACGCTGCCACTTCCAATCGCACCCTGGTGGTCGAGAACGTCCGCCCGTGGGGCGGTGCCCCGACTGACCTGTACATCGTCGACGGCGTCTTCAGCGCCGCTCGTCCGTCCGGCACCGGTCACGCGACACAGGGGACCCCTGGCACTGGCGATGCCGCACGGGCGTCGCAGGTCGGCTCCGGTGCCGCGGCCTCGGCTGCCACCGTTGTCGACGGCCGTGGGCTGTTGGCCCTGCCCGGCTTCATCAACGCCCATGCGCACGTCGACAAGAGCTGGTGGGGACAGCCGTGGGAGCCCTACGGTGGCGAGGCCACGACGCAGGGACGCATCGCCCACGAACGCTCGGAGCGCGCGCGCCTCGGCATCCCGGGCATCGAACCCACCGAGGCGGTGCTGCGCGAATTCCTGCGCCACGGCACCACGGCGACCCGTACCCATGTCGACGTCGACCTGGGTGTGGGACTCGACGGGATCGCCGCCGTGCGCCAGGCGGCTGCGAATCTGTCCGGCGCGGTCGACGTGCAGATCATCGCCTTCCCCCAGGACGGCGTGATGCGCCGGCCCGGAGTGCTGGACCTGTTGGATCGCGCGGGCGCCGAGGGTGCGGACTACATCGGCGGGTTGGACCCCTGCGCGATCGACCGCGACCCGGTGGGGCAATTGGATGGGATCTTCGCGATCGCGGACCGGCACGGTTGTGGCTTGGACATCCACCTGCACTCTCCTGCGGAGCTGGGTGCCTTCGAGTACGAGCTCATCATCGAACGGACCAGAGCGCTGGGCCTGCAGGGGCGGGTCAACGTCTCCCACGGTTTCGGGCTCGGCGACCTGCCCGCGGCCCGGCAGCAGTCGCTGGTCGAGCAGTTCGGGGAACTCGGCATCAGCTGGTCGACGGTGGCGCCGGTGAAGGCCGCGCCTCTGCCCTGGCGGGACATGGCCGCCCACGAGGTTCCGATCGGCCTGGGCACCGACGGCATCCGTGATCTGTGGTCGCCGTACGGCGACGGGGACATCCTGCGCGTGGCGTGGGAGTTCGCCCGGATCCACGGGGTGCGCTATGACGAGGACTTCACCGAGGTCGCGCGCCTGGCCGGCTCCGGTGCGGCGCGTTTCGTGGGGCGCGAGGTCCACGACCTGGTGCCCGGCGCTGTGGGGGACCTGGTGCTCATCGACGCCGAGAACGTGCCCGATGCCCTGGTCAGGGTGCCGCGGCGCGAGCTCGTGGTTTCCGGCGGCCGAATCGTCGCCGAGGCGGGCGAACCGCTGATCTGAACCGCCGCCTCGGCCCCGCGTACACCCGGAGTGGCTCCACAATGACATGCGTGGCTCGAAAACTCATGAGTTATCGAGTCACACATGCCATTGTGGAGCCACTGATCAGATGGGGCGCTTGAGTAGTGGGTAGCGCAGTCTGGTCCCCCACCGTGGGGGAGGGTCAGTGCCGCGGACTGCGTTTGGGTTTGCGGCGCAGAATGCGCTGGCCGATGAACCAGACGAGGAAGGCCAGCACCGCGAAGATCACGATCTTCTGGAAGACGTCGGCGTACTCCTCGACCACGTGCCAGTTCTCGCCCAGGTAGAAGCCGGCGCATACGAAGATCGTGTTCCAGATGGCCGAACCGAGGGTGGTCAGCAGGGTGAAGCGCAGCAGGGACATGCGGGTGACGCCGGCGGGAATCGAGATGAAGCTGCGGAAGATGGGGACCATTCTGCCGAAGAACACAGCCTTGGGCCCGTGCCGGTCGAACCAGGCCTCGGTCTTCTCCACGTCCTCGACCTTCACCAGCGGGATCGCGCCGAACAGCTTGCGGGTCCTCTCGCGCCCCAGCCAGGCTCCCAGGCCGTAGAGCATGAGCGCTCCGACCACAGAACCCAGGGTGGTCCAGAACAGGACCCCCGGCAGGGTGAAGGAGCCCCGGCTGGCGGTGAAGCCGGCCAATGGCAGGATCACCTCGCTGGGCAGCGGCGGGAACAGGTTCTCCAGGGCGATGGCCAGTCCCGCTCCCGGGCCACCGAGTCTTTCCATGAGCGTCACTGCCCAGTGGGCGACGGCGTTCATCTCCATGCCTACGAGCCTACCGGGCCCGCGGCAGGCCCCCGGCCGATTCACCGACCGTTGGTATGTGAGAGTCTGGAGAATACACGGTGAGCTTCCGGGATCGCACCGGCCTGTTCGCTCCCCGGCCATCAACTCCCGGACCACCCACCGCCGGCCCACCCACTGTTGAACCGGCGTTGGCCCTGTGTTGGCCCCGTGTTGGCCATGGCGTCGCCCGGTACCCGGCCGGGTGTCAGTGTGGCGGGCTAGTCTGGGGGGCATGAGCACGAATCATCTAAGGAATGGAGACGCCCTGCCCCGCACCCACACCACAATCGATGCCACAGACCCGGCCCCCGGTAAGGAAACGACCGCAGCAGCCCCGGACCCGGCCCAGCGAATCGAAGCGGGGATCGCGGAACTGATTGCGGCCTCGGGCGCGACGAATCAAAAGGATCTGGTCCGGCGGATCATCAGGACCGGGCTGGGCCTGGGCGGAGACGGCGCTCGGCGCCTCGACGCGAAGATCGCGGCGGCGGCGATTGAGGAGATGCGCACCGCCTTCAACCTGTTCGCCCCCTACTCAGGCGTCCGCAAGGCCACGGTCTTCGGATCGGCCCGTACCCAGCGCGACGATCCGCTGTGGAACGCGGCCGAGAATGTGGCGGCGACCCTGGCCTCCCATGACTGGATGGTCGTCACCGGCGCCGGACCCGGCATCATGGAGGCGGCGGCGACGGGTGCTGGGGTCCAGAACTCGCTGGGCGTCTCGATCCGCCTGCCCTTCGAAGAACAGCCCAATCAGCTCATCACCGGCGATGAGCGCAGTGTCTCGATGAAGTACTTCTTCACCCGCAAGCTCATGCTGGTCAAGGAATCGAGTGCCTTCATCTGTCTGCCCGGGGGATTCGGCACGCTCGACGAGACCTTCGAACTGTTGACCCTGCAGCAGACCGGCAAGTCCGAACCCGTGCCGATCGTGCTGCTCGACCGACCAGGAGGAACCTTCTGGCGCGGTTTCGAAGAATTCGTGCGCAAGGACATCGAAGCATACGGGATGATCACGCCCGGTGATCTGGACCGGGTGCTCATCACCGATTCAGCCGAGGCCGCAGGAGCCGAGATCGCCCGCTTCTGGCGCAATTACGACAGTCTGCGCTGGGTGGGGGACCGCCTGGTGCTCCGGCTGCGGCACACTCCCACCGACGCCGAGGTCGCCGACCTGTCCCAGCGCTTCGCCGGGTTGACGCACGAAGACGGGGCCATCGCTCGGACCGAGCCGCTGCCGGCCGAGGTCAGGGATGAGGATCGCCTGGACCTGCCGCGGATCGTGTTGCGCCCCTCGCGCCGGGCGGTGGGCGAACTGCACCGGATCATCCGGGCGCTGGCCGATCTGCCCAGCGCTCAGGGCTAGGGAAACCGCGAGGCGGAAACCGCTGGGGCGGGTAGAGAAACCCGTTCAGGCGGCCAGTCCGTGGATGGCGGTCATCGGCATGGGCGCCCAATCGGCGAACCAGGCGGCCGGGCGCATGAGCAGCGGACAGTTATTGCACTCATCAGGTGCGCACTGCGTGCTGCGGGTCCCGAACGGGGTGCGGATCTTCGTCGAATCGCGAGTCACCACGGCCTCGCAGGAACCGTCGAGGACCGTCATGATCGCGGAGTCCAGCTGGGCCAGGACGGCTTCGGAGCCCTCATCGCAGGCGTTGCAGCCGCACTCGGGCAGCACACTGATGGGGGTGATGCGATTGCCCATGCCCACGATGATGCCGGGGGTCAGACCCTCTTCGGCACCGGTGCGGGCCAGGGTCAGGGGAGCGGCCCCGCGGCGCGCCGGACGCAGGACCGTCACGGAGACGGGCCGGGCGCCGGGCTGGGCGGCCCAGTCCATTGCCGCGCGCTGGGCAGGCGTCGCAACCTGGGCCCAACCGTTCTTCGCGATGACCTGTTCCCATGCCGCGGCACGCGACCACAGGATGCGGAAACGGTCCAGGTCGTCATAGCGGCTGTAGGAGGAGAACGGGGGTGCGGTGTAGACGCCGGACCGATTGACGTGGGGATTGCGCCAGGCGGCACCGGCGACTCCGAGCTCTGCGGAGACCGTATCCACCTGGGTCAGGATGGCCTGCCAGGCGGGAGAAACGCCGGCTAGGCGATCCAATGTGATCTGCTCCATGCCCCCATTGTATATAGCCTGCCCTTGCCGCGGGAACCCTCCCCTAAGTTCCTCTCCTCACACGCTCGCACTCAGCGGTGCTGGGCGGGGTCCGCGTGGTGGGCGAAGATGCGGCGGGCGGTCAGATCTCCGCCGGTGAGCACTCCGGACCGGCCCAGCAGCCGTCCGCGCTCCCAGTTCGACAGGCCTAATTCGGTCTCGCCCAGGGCGTACTGGCCGTCGACCCAGCGGGTGAAACCATCGCCCACGAACGGCGCGTTGACCCCGGCGCGGAAGCGCTCATGGGCCTCCGGCGATTCGCTGATGAGCGAGGCGACGAACTGTGGACTGTAGGCGTTGAACAGCTCGACCGCCTCGTCCATGTCCTCGACGACGACCACGCTGAGCTCCGGCGTTCCCTCCCACTCCCACTCATGGCCCAGCTCGTCGATCGGCAGCACGGTGATGCGCGGCTCTGCCACGACCCCCTCGGCGCGCACGACGTCGATCGTGTCCGTCGACTCCGGTGCAGAGCCCAGGCCCAGCGGCGCGCCACTGCCCGCCGCCACATGGATACGGGCCCGTGCGCCGGGGCGCAGCCCGGCGGCCGCCCGGTCGGCCGCCTGCACCAGCAGGGGCAGGAGTTCCTCTGCCCTGGCGCGGGAGACCGCGGCCACGTTCAGCGTATTGCAGACCTTGCGGTCCAGGGAGTTGCACACCACTGCGGCGAAGCGCTCGGCATCGGCGTCGAGGTCCGCATACAGCCAGGCGCCGCCGGTGCCATGGGCCGACACCGGGATTCCGGCCTGCTGGGCCACGCTGGACAGCTCGGCGACGGCCCGCCCGGAGCCGCGCACGACGGCCAGGGAGACGCGCCGGTCGCTGAACAGGGCGTAGCCGGCCGAGCGCTCACGGCTGGGCACCAGGCTCAGCGCGCCGGCCGGCAGCCCGGATTCCGCCAGGGCCGGGGCAAGCGCGTGGTCGACGATCGCCTGTGCCGTGTGCAGGGCGTCCCCGCCGATCCGCAGCACCGCGGCGTTGCCGGTGGCCAGTACCCCGGCTGAGTCGGCGAAGACATTGGGGCGGCCCTCGAAGACGAAGCCGATGACGCCCAGCGGGGCGGTCACCGTTGCGACCTGCCAGTCGCCGTGGTCGACGAAGTCGAGTTCCTCGCCTGCCAGGCCCGACTGGCCCGCCTCGACCTGGGATTCGACCAGATCGGCCCAGGCCTCGAGGCCTGCGACCATGTCCTCGCGCATCCGCCGATCGACCCGCAGGCGGGTGGTGGAGCGGCCCAGCACCTGGGCGCGGTCGACGTCGGCGGCATTGGCCGAGGCGATGGCATCCCAGTGCTCGACGAGGCGTTCGGCGAAGACCCGGTAGAACTTCACGACGCGGGCGGCCGGGGTGGTGCGCAGAGCTGCTGCGGCCTTGGCGGCCTGGTCCACGCAATCGGTCACCAGCGCGTGCACGTCCGCGGTGACGTGCAGCAGATTGCCGGTCGACTGCACGACGTACAGCCGGTCGCCGGGTCGGAAGGCCGCGGCGAGTTCGGGGGAGACGGTGGAGAAGCGGTCTCCGCCGAAGGGGACGGGCTGACCGGCCTGCAGGGATTGAAGAAGTGGCATATCACCAGTCTACGGTCCCCACTGGCAGGCCCCCGCGCCCGTGGCCCCTGCCCCGCCCGTCCCGGCCGTCCGTGGATCTCAGTCCGCGGCGTCGGCCCTCCGCAGGTCGACTTTGCGGACCTTGCCGGAGGCGTTGCGGGGCAGGGTGTCGACGAAGACGAGGTCCTTGGGTTGTTTGAAGCGGGCCAGTTGGTCGTCGAGCCAGGTGCGCAGTTCGTCCAGGGTCAGCTGGGCTCCTTCGCGCAGCGCAACGGCGGCGATGGGGACTTCGCCCCAGCGTTCGTCGGGGCGGCCGTAGACGGCTGCTTCTAAGACGGCTGGGTGGTCGAAGAGGAGGTTTTCGACTTCGGTGCAGTAGATGTTCTCGCCGCCGGAGATGATCATGTCCTTGGCGCGGTCGACGATGTAGAGGAAGCCCTCGTCGTCGGCGCGGACGAGGTCTCCGGAGTGGAACCAGCCGCCGGTGAAGGCTTTGGCGGTTTCTTCTGGTTTGCGCCAGTAGCCCTGCATGAGGTTGGGGCCCTGGTAGACGAGTTCGCCGACTTCGCCTGGGGTGACATCGTTCATCGCCGGATCGACGATGCGCGCGGCCATCGTCGGGATGGGCTTGCCGATCGAACCGATCTTGCGCACCGAGTCCTCGGCGTCCAGGGAACAGGTCACCGGCGACATCTCGGTCTGTCCGAATGCCGCGGTGACCTCGGCGTCGGGGAAGGTCTCCTCCATTGCCCGCAGCACGGATTCGCTGGCCGGGGCCGCGCCCCAGCTCAGGTGTTTGAGGTTGAGCCGCCACGGTTCGCCCTTGACCTCGCCAGGGCGTCCCGGCTTGCCGCGGGCGACCGCCTGGCAGATCGCCTGCCATTGCTGGGGCACGTTGAACACGACGGTGGCCCCTTCGCGCTCATAGGTGTCGAGCAGGTCCACCGGGTCGAAGCCGCCCAGCGGGTAGACGATGGTGGGCGCCCCGCTGACGAGGTTCGCGGCGACCTGGCCCCAGGCCGCGATGTGGAACAGCGGAGCGGTCAGGATGACGACGTCCTGGCGCGGGTCGGTGCGCCCGGAGTTCGTGGTGCCGGCCTGGGCGAACATGTTGATGTGGTCGAGCATTGCGCCCTTGGGCCGCCCGGTGGTTCCGGAGGTGTACATGATGAGGCAGACGGTGGACTCCGCGACATCGACGGCGGTGAACCCCGCAGGGTCCTCGGCTGCCAGGGCTGCGAAGGATTCGGTCGGCAGCCCGCCGATCGCCTCGAGTGCGCCGGCTGCGGTACCGGCCTCGGCACCTGCTGTGGTTTCCGCGGCCGAGGCCGCCGCGGCGGCCTGCCCTGCGTCGCCCGCCGCGACCCCGCCAGGGTCGACGACGATGATGCGCCGCAGCCGCTCGCTGATCCCGGTGACGCCGGCGACCAGTGGGGCCAGCGCCCGGTCGACGATGATCGTATCGGCGTCGGCGTCCTCGACGATATAGGCGATCTCCGGCGGGGTGAGGCGGGCGTTGATGGGGACGGCGATGCCGCCAGCCCGGTTGACGCCAAGCACGCCCAGGATCGCCTCCGCATGGTTGAGCGTGAGCAGGACGACGCGGTCGCCGGTTTGCAGTCCCCGGCGCTGTAGTGCCGCGGCCAGGGAGTCCATCCGCGCGTTCAGCTGTTCCCAGGTGGTGGTGTGGCCATCGGCCTTCAGTGCCGGTTCGTCCGGGGCCATGAGTGCATGGATGCGCACCTGGTTCATCCAATGATTGCGGCGCACCCAGGCCGGGATCAGGCCGGTGTCCCCGGTGGAGGTCCCCTGACGGGTCGCAGGGTCGGTGTGGTTGGTGCTCATATGTACCTCGTCGTACTCGATCCACTGGAACAGTCGTCCTTGACTGTTTTCCAGTGTTCCACATCACATGACGGGATGCCAGTGTTCCAACGCACCGGGGCCCGGGAGCCGACAACAGTCGGCCCCCGGGCCCCGGTGTAGAGGAAGTGGCCGGCTCAGCGGCCGGCCACGGAGCCTCAGCGCGCCGGCTCGAGCTCCTTGTTGAGCTCGGCGACAACCTCCTCGGCCTCCTCCGGCGAGGTGGCCGAGGGGGTGGAGCCCCACAGTGGCTTGCCGTTGGACTCCGGGGTGAAGTGCACGGACACCAGGCCCAGGACGCCGGCGGCCATCAGGTAGATGGCCGGCCACATGAGGAAGCCGGTGGCGCCGATGAGCGAGGTCATGACCACCGAGGTGGTGCCGCCCAGCAGCGAGATCGAGACGTTGAAGGAAATCGCCGAGGCCCCACCGCGTAGCTTCGTGGGGAACAGGCTGGGCAGGGTCGACGGGATCGTCGCGGAGAAGCAGATGAGGCTCAGGCCCATGATGAGCAGGCCGATGAGCACCACGATGTCATTCGAACCGCGGACCAGGATGACCGCTGGGATGGACAGGACGATCATGCCGATGGCCCCGGTGCGGATCACGGCCTTGCGCCCGAACCGATCGGAGGCGTGGCCGAAGACCGGGATGAGCACCAGGCAGACGGCCATGACGATGATGAGCAGGATCTGGCTGGACATATTGGAGATGCCGGCCTTGCCCTCGATCTCGGCGACCATCGGGAAGTAGGAGGGCATGAAGGCCGTGACCATGTAGTTCGCGATGTTCCAGGCGGCCACCAGGCCACCGCCCACCAGCAGGTTGGGCCACAGCTTGAAGATCTCCTTGTAGGCGTTCTCCTTCTTGGCCGGCTGTCCGGTGTTCTGCTGTGCGGCCTCGGCCTTCTCCTGAGCCTCGAAGGCGGGGGTGTCGCCCAGCTTGGAGCGCAGGTAGACGCCGACCAGGCCCAGCGGCAGGGCGACGAAGAACGGGATGCGCCAGCCCCAGGTGTACAGGAAGTCCTCGGAGGACACGGCCTGCATGACCGTGGCCATGGTCGCGCCCATAACGTAACCGCCGAAGGTCCCGACCTCCAGCAGGCTGCCGAAGAAGCCGCGGCGCCTGTCCGGGGCGTATTCGGAGATGAAGGTCATGGCGTTGCTGTACTCGCCACCGGTGGAGAAGCCCTGGACCAGGCGGCAGGCCAGTAGCAGGAACGGGGCCAGCATGCCCACGGTCGCGTAGTCGGGCAGCACGCCGATCATGAAGGTGCCGGCCGCCATCATGATCATGGTGATGGCCAACACCTTGTTGCGCCCGATCTTATCGGCCAGGGGGCCGAAGAACAGGCCGCCGAACGGCCTGACCAGGAAGGCCACGGCGAACAGGCCGGCGACGATGATGTGGCCGACCAGGCCGGAGTCCTTGGGTAGGAAGATCCCCTCGATCACAACGGCCAGATAACCGTAGACGCCGAAGTCGTACCATTCGGTCACATTGCCGATGGCAGCGGCGTTAATGGCGCGCTTGATCTCCTTGGGCTCGGTGACGGTGACGTCCTCGGCCTTCCAGGGCTTCTTCCTTCTATGCGGACCGAACATGCTTCCTCCTAGCAACCAGAACCAGGGCGGCGAGGCGGAAAGTACAGCGCGCGGACCACGTCGACGCGGCGCTGAAACCGGGGCACCGGGGCAATAATCGCCGGCCGGTGCACTGTTTGATCCGGGACCTTCCCGGTACGCTCAAAGGATCTGTTCCTCGACGAAGCGCAGCCTCCCTGTTCCCTGGGTGAACACTTGCCTGTCCGCAGTGGGGCCGCCGGTGAAAAGGCGGCTTGTGCCACGGAACTTCTGTCTCCACTTTAGATCACCGGGTTTTCAATACAAGTCACCCGGCCCTTATTCCCGCGCTTCCACCCCCTGGATCCCAGACGCCGCAAGGGTTCTCCCCTTTCGGTAAGAATAATCACATGCTATGTCAGCGGTGCCGGGAATGGGGTGGATTCGGCAGGGGAGTCTGTTCGATCACGGGACGATGAACGCCAGCCAGACCGCAACGGGCACCACCACCACACAGGCCATGCCCCAGATCATCATGCCGCGGAAGGTCTCGTCCTTCTTTGACTCCTCGGTATTGGCCACGACCAGTGCGCCACCGGTGGAGAACGGCGAGGAGTCCACTGCGGAGGCCGCCACACACATCGCGATGGTGAACCCGGTGACCGGCAGGCCGCCGGCCAGCAGGAGGGGAGCGGCCAGAGGGGCCAGGACCCCGAACAGTGCGTTCGTCGAGGCGAAGGCGGAGACGACGCCGGCGATGTACATGAGCACGAGGGCCGCCAGCAGTGGGGCGCCGATCCCGGCCACGCCGCCGGCGATGGTGTCGACGACGCCGGCTTCCTGCAATACCCCGACATATGTCACGATGCCGCCGATCAGCAGGATGACGTTCCATTCGATCCGGGCCACCGCGGCCTTCGCGTCCCCGGGGTAGATCAACAGCAGCACGACCGCCGCGACGATCGCCAGGAAGCCGACGTCGAGCCGGGCGAACAGGCCCAGGCCCAGGATCGCCGCGAACAGCACGACGGTGATGGTGTTCTTCGCGCCCCAGGGAGTGGCCGGGGCCAGAGACGGATCGGCGGTGCCCGAGGCGGCGGGGGCCTCGGACACCGCGCCGGTAACGGCGGTGCCGGCGGTTGCGGAACCGGCGGAGCCCGCCGTGCCCGAGGCGGCCAGGACCCGGGCGCGGGAGTTCCGTTCCGCGCGCTCGCGGCGGATCAGGCCCGGCCCGCCCAGGACCAGGAAGGCCACCGCCTGGATCACCGCATTGGCGATGAAGGTCCAGATGAAGACGCCGGTGGGGTCGACGTCGATGTGCTGTTTGGACAGCACGGTGTTGACGATGTTGAAGTACACGGCCACCGGCGAGAAGCCGCCGGCATTGGTGCCGTTGAGCACGGCCAGGCCCATCAGCAGGGGAGAGATCCGATAGCGCTGCGCGAAGGCCTGGCCCAGCGGGATGAGGATCGCCACGACCGCCGTGGACTGGGCGCCCGAGCCCACGATGAGGGCCGAGAGCAGGAAGAACACCCACGAAATGGCCCAGGCATGGCCGCGGGTGGCCCTGATCGCCGCGTGCACCACGTGGTCGACGGTGCCGTTGAGTTTGGCCAGGCCGAAGAAGAAGGTGACGCCGATGAGGATGACCAGCAGCTTGGTGGGGAACTGGGCCGCGATGTCCTCGGCCTCCTGGTGGAAGTAGAAGGTGCCGACCAGGAAGGCCGCGGCCAGGGCCACCAAACCCATGTTGATGCCGCGCCACATGGCCAGGACGAAGATGATGACGAGGCCGGTCACGCCGACGATTTCCGGAAGCATGACTCCACCTTAGCCCCACCTTAGTGTCATGTGCACATTAAGTGTGTCACCAGATGCCGGACGAGCCCCGCCGGTGGGAGTCCAGCAGATGGGTGTCGACGATGCCGACGGCTTCCATCAGCGCGAACATGGTGGTGGGGCCGACGAACCGGAATCCCTCCTTCTTCAGTGCCCTGGCCAGGGCGACGGACTCCGGGGACGAGGTCGGGATCTCGGCCAGGGTGCGCGGGGCCGGCGTGGTGTCCGGTTGGAAGCCCCAGACGAAGTCCGCCAGCCCGCCCCGCTCGCGCAGGGCCAGGGTGGCCCGCGCATTGTCCAGCGTCGCGTCGATCTTCATCCGATTGCGCACGATCCCGGCGTCGGCCAGCAGCGCGGCCCGTTCCCGGTCGCCGAAGCCGGCCACGGCCTCGGGGTCGAAATCGGCGAAGGCCGCGCGGAAGGCAGGGCGCTTGCGCAGGATCGTCGCCCACGACAGACCGGACTGGAAGGCCTCCAGGCTGAGGCGTTCGAACATGCCGCGCTCATCGCGCACCGGCATGCCCCATTCGGTGTCGTAGTACTCCCGCAGCAGCGGGTCGGTGGCCGCCCAGGCGGGGCGGCGCAGGCCGTCGGCGCCCACTACCGTGTTGGTGTCATCGCCGGTGTCATCGTGTTCCATGCTCACAGCCTCCATGCTCACAGCCTACGGCTCGGCTTTTCGCCGGTGTGAGCGTTTTCACGGGAATACACCGACGAAGAGCTATAGCGCGTGTCCGAATCGCTGTACGATGAAAACGCCCAGGCAAGGCTTAGCAAAGCCATGAGCACGTTTACATGGCTGTCTATGGCTGCGTTACCGGCCAGGGAAGGAACCCGTGCTACCCACATTCGTCATCGGTTTGCGCGAAGGCCTCGAGGCCGCGCTCATCGTCAGCATCGTCGCTACCTTCCTCAAACGCCGCGGCGAATCGCTGAAGGCCATGTGGTGGGGCGTCATCGCCGCCATTCTCATCTCCATCGCCGTGGGCGTGACCCTGGAACTGGTCGCCCAGGCGCTGCCGCAGCGCGAACAGGAGATGTTGGAGACCGTCATCGGCGCGGTCGCCGTCATCTTCGTGACCACCATGATCCTGTGGATGCGCGACCATGCGCGCAGCATGAAGACGGACCTCGAGCAGGAAGCCGACGCGGCCCTGGCCAAGGGCAAATCCTCCCGCGCCGGCGGAGGGGGCCGGGCGATGGCGCTCATGGCCTTCCTCGCCGTGCTCAAAGAGGGCTTCGAATCCGCGGTCTTCCTGCTGGCGACCTTCCAGGCCTCCAGCTCGGTGGGCCCGGCGGCGCTCGGCTCCGTGCTGGGCTTCGTCCTGGCCGCGCTGATCGGCTGGGGCCTGTACACCGGCGGGGTGCGGATGAACCTGGGCCGCTTCTTCAAAATCACCGGCCCCTTCCTGGTCTTCGTCGCAGCCGGCCTGGTGGTCAGCTGCCTGCGCACCGCCCACGAGGCCACCTGGATCCAAATCGGCCAACAGCGCACCGTCGACCTGAGCTGGCTGGCCCAGCCCGGCACCATCCGCTCGGCGCTCATCACCGGCGTGCTGGGCATTCCAGCCGATCCGCGCGTGATCGAGGTGATCGGCTACTTCCTATTCCTCCTCCCGATGCTCGCGGTCCTGCTCTGGCCGGCCCGCTGGACCCCCGGCCCCGCCCTGGCCCCACGCGTGTCCTTCGGCTTCGCCGCCGGACTGGCACTGGTGGCCATCGGGATGGCGGCCTTCGTGCGCCTGCCCGCGGCCGAGGTCCCCGCCAGTCGGGTGACCACGGCAGATGGCAGCGAACTGAGCTTCGAGCAGACGGACGACGCGCACGCGAAACTGACCGTCGGCGGGCAGGGCGGATCCGAAGGGTCCGGCAGCTCCGGCGGGCAGCGTGGCTCGGGGGACGCCTCGGGCACCACGAGCTATGAGTTCGGTCCAGACGATGTGAGCACGAGCAGTGGCAGCACCGCCTTCCGGACCTGGAAGACGAGCCGCGAACCGGACCTGGGTGCCGCGAAGAAGCAGCGGCTGACGATCGACCAGCTGCTCGAGCTCAACGGGGGCCGGCTGCCGGTGGGCGTCAACGCCCAGCGCAATCCGGGCCCGTTCACCGCCGAACTCGCCGCCGGCGCCAACGCCAGCGTCACCACCTACGACGGCGGCATCGTCGACGCGCAGGTCGCGCCGAACACGATCGTCAAACTCTCCGGCGGTGGCCTGGAGACCCAGAAGGTCATCACCCTGACCGGTGGGGCCGCCGGCCTCGATCCCGAGGCCGCACAGGCCACCAAGGACGGGATCACGGGCGCCAAACTGCAGGCCAAGGAGCTCATGCTCTACAAGGTCTGGCTGCCGGTCGTGCTCGTCCTCGCCGCCCTCTACGCCGGCTATGTGGGCTACAGCCAACGCCGTCAACTGGCACGCAGCACCGCCACCGCAGAACCTTCCACCCGAAACGGTTCCTGAGGGCATCCGAGCCCCCGAGAACCCCGAACCCCTGAAACAAGGAGACACTATGAAGAGCAAGCTCAAGGCCATCGTGGCCTCGGCGTCCCTGGCAGCCGTGTCGCTGTCCCTGGCCGCCTGCGGCACCGGCGGCGGCGACGGCGCCAAGGCCGCCGGCAGCGCCTCGGCCGGTGCCAACACCGTCAACATCACGATGGAGAACAAGGACGGCAAGGACGTCTGCACGACCTCGGCGACCGAGGTGGCCGCCGGGCCCACGACCTTCAACGTGGAGAACAAGTCCGCGTCCTCGATCATCGAGGTCGAACTGCTGCAGGAGAACCGGATCCTGGGCGAGAAGGAGAACCTGGCGCCGGGTCTGGCTCCTGTGTCCTTCAGCGTCAACCTGGACGGCGGGGACTACGAACTCTACTGCCCCAACGGCGACCCCGAGGAGATCGACTTCAAGGTCACCGGCGAGGCCGTCAAGCCCAGCGGCGACACCCGCACCCTGCTGGAAGCCGGCGCCAAGGACTACGGCGCGTACGTCCAGGACCAGGTCGGCTACATGGTCGACGCGACCAAGAAGCTCTCCGAGGCCGTCGACTCCGGTGATGTGGACGCGGCCAAGAAGGCCTACGCCACCGCCCGTCCGTTCTACGAGAAGGCCGAGTCCGCCGTCGAACAGTTCGGCAACCCGAAGGACAATTCGCAGTTCCTGGACTACCTGATCGATATGCGCGCCTCGAACATCGACAAGAAGGTCGGCTGGTCCGGCTTCCACGCGGTCGAGCGCGATCTGTGGAAGTCCGGCAAGATCACCGACGGGACCAAGAAGTACGCCAAGGACCTGGCGGCGAACACGGTCAAGCTCGATGACATCGTCAAGAAGCTGACCTACACGCCCGAGGACCTGGCCAACGGCGCCGCCGGCCTGCTCGAAGAGGTTCAGACGAACAAGATCACCGGTGAGGAGGAGGCCTTCAGCCACCTCGACCTGCTGGACTTCCAGGCGAACGTCGAGGGTGCGGCCCAGGCCTTCAGCAACCTGAAGCCGGGGCTGGAGAAGATCGACGTCGACCTGGTCAAGCAGATCGACGAACAGTTCAAGAACGTCGACACGACGCTGGACGGCTACCGCGACAAGTCCGTGCCGGGCGGCTTCAAGGCCTGGACGCCGGAACTGCGCAAGTCCGATTCGAAGAAGCTGTCGCAGTCGGTGCAGAAGCTGCAGGACCCGCTGGCCAAGCTGGCGGAGAAGATCGCAACCCACCAGGGCTGATCTGCCGGTCCCCTGGGCCGGGCGCCCGCACCTTTTCGGTGGTACTCGCAAGTCGGGTGCCCCTCGGGTTGGGTGCCCGCGCCTTTTCGGTGGTACCACTTGCGCTGGGTGGCATCAGATGCGCGCGCATCTCGTGCCACCCAGCGCAAGTGGTACCACCGGCGGGTTTTGAATCGGGTTTTCTAGGATGGTGAACATGACGAAGAGCGAGGATTCCGGACCCGCCGGATTCGGCCGGCGCGGTCTGCTGGCCGGAGGGGTCGGCGGACTGGTGGTTGGCGGCCTGGTCAGCGGGGTGTCCGTGGCTACCACCCGGAGCGTCGGCGGTGACTCGGCGGGGGCCTCGGGCCAGGACACCGTGCCCTTCTACCGCACGGCCGGCGGCCCGCTGGGCCAGGCCGGGGTGCAGACCCCGCCGCCGCAGTACTCGGTCTTCATGTCCTACGACCTGGACATCGCCACGGGGCGCGAGCTACAGGTGCTGCTGGCCCGCTGGTCGGCGGCGATCGCCACACTCATGCAGGGCAAAGCACTGTCGGTGATCGAGCCGGAGCGCGCGAACGCCCAGCCGCTGGACTCCGGCGAGGCCAAGGGCCTGCCCGCGGCGAACCTGACGGTGACGCTGGGGTTGGGACCGGGGATCTTCGACAAGCGCTTCGATCTGGCCTCCAAACGGCCCAAGCGCTTCAAGAACCTGCCGGAGTTCTCCTCCGATGCGACCCTGGACAAGGACTATGTGGGTGGGGACGTATGCCTGCACGCATGCTCGGACGATCCGCAGGTGGCCTATCACGCGATCCGCGTGCTGACCCGGATGGCCAGGACCCAGGCGACCACGAAGTGGACGATCATCGGCTTCGGCCGGGCCTCGGCCCAGGCGGGCCAGGACACCCCGCGCAACCTATTCGGGTTCAAGGACGGGACGCGCAATGTCAAGACCGATGAGCAGTTCAAGCAGTGGGTGTGGGTCGACGACGACGATGTGGATTGGATGCAGGGTGGGACATACCTGGTCAGCCGCAAGATCGAGATGAACCTGGAGACCTGGGACGCGGACCCGATCGACGACCAGAACCGGATCTTCGGTCGGCACAAGGACTCCGGCGCACCGCTGACCGGGCACGGGGAATTCGATACCCCGGACTTCGCCGCGGCCGGCGAGGATGACGGCACCGCGATCGCGCACCGCTCGCATATCGCGCTGTCGGCCCCGGAGAACAACGACGATGTGATGATCCTGCGCCGGCCGTACAACTACACCGACGGCCTGAACGAACGCGGGCTGTTGGACGCCGGTCTGCACTTCCTGGCCTATGTCAACGATCCGGAACACTATGTGCGCCTGCAACAGCGCCTGGATTTCGGGGATCTGATGAACGAATACGTGTTCTACCGCGGCACCGGCCTGTTCTGCCTGCCCCCGCGCCCGGCCGAGGGTCGCTACATCGGCCAGGAACTGTTCGACTGAGCCCTTCTGAGGTCCACTACGTCGTTCCACTACGTCCCGAAATGTCGATATATCGGGGTTTCGGCCCGGATTTCGACAATTCGGGACGTAGTGGAACTTCTGGTGAGGGGTGGAAGAGTGGCATAATAGTTTTCTTATGTCTGCACCGTCCGCATCTTCTGCGTCTTCTGCTTCACACGCCGCGCCCACGCTCAATATGGGCGTGATCTGGGTGCTGCTCATCGCCGCCTTCGTGGCGATCCTCAACGAAACGACCATGGGGATCGCGATCCCGCACCTGAACCGGGACCTCGGCCTGTCGCCGGAACTGGGCCAGTGGCTGACCAGCGGTTTCATGCTCACCATGGCCGTGGTCATCCCGATCACCGGCTACCTGCTGGAGCGCTTCACCACCCGCCAGGTGTTCATCGCCGCGATGGTGGCCTTCACCGTCGGCACTCTGCTGTGCCTGGTGGCCCCCGGCTTCGTCCTCCTGATGACCGGTCGTGTGGTCCAGGCGCTGGGCACCGGTGTGATGATGCCCTTGCTGATGACGACGATCATGAACATGGTGCCCGCCGCATCGCGTGGGCGGATGATGGGCCGGGTCGGCCTGGTCATGTCCCTGGCTCCGGCGATCGGCCCGACCCTGGCCGGCGCCGTGCTCAACGCGCTGAGCTGGCGCTGGCTGTTCGGCATCATCCTGCCGATCGCGATCATCGCGCTGTTCGTGGGCGCCAAGTGGCTGAGCAATATCGGCGAGATCCGCAAGGCCCCCTTCGACGTGTTGTCCGTGGTGCTGTCCGCGCTGGCCTTCGGCGGGATCGTCTTCGGTCTCAGCCAGTTCGGTAGTGGCCAGGTCGAACTGGCCGGCTCCGTGCTGGCCGCCGGCATCGTGGCCCTGGCCCTCTTCGTCTGGCGCCAGATCGCGCTCACCCGCCGCGAGGCCGCACTGCTGGACCTGCGCGTGTTCCGCAGCAAGAACTTCACGATCGCGGTCATCATCATGGCGATCGTGGCGCTGGCGATGTTCGGCACCCTGACCCTGCTGCCGCAGTATCTGCAGAACGTCGCAGGTCTGTCCGCGCTGGTCTCCGGCCTGATCCTGCTGCCGGGCTCGTTGCTGATGGGCCTGCTGGGCCCGATGATGGGTCGGATCTACGACGCCCGGGGCCCCCGCACCCTGCTGGTCCCCGGTTCCGTGGCCGCCACCGCGGTTCTGTTCTACTATGCGACGTTGACCGAGCACACCTCCTGGGTGCTGCTGATGATCGCCCAGACGATCCTGTCGCTGGGCCTGGCGATGTGCTTCACCCCGCTGTTCTCAGCATCCCTGGGTTCGCTGGTCAAGCGCCTGTACTCGCACGGGTCCGCGGTGCTCAACACCCTGCAGCAGGTCGCCGGCGCGGCCGGCGTCGCCCTGCTGACGGTCACCTATTCCGGCATCCTGGCTGCGGGGACCTCGCGCGGCCTGTCCGTGCCCGAGGCCGGGGCCCCGGGTGCACGTGCCGCCTTCCTGATCGCCGCGGTGGTCGCTGTGGCGGCGGTCGTGCTGTCCTTCTTCGTGCGTAAGCCGGAGGAAGACGAGGACGGCGCCGCGGGCCCGGCTGCCGGTGGTGCAGGGCATCCCGAGCGCGAGGTGATCTGAGGCATTCGGTCGTATCAGCGGCGCTGCGTGTGAGCCCAGGTGCGGGTGGATCTGCGGATGTGTGGCTTTGCAGACGGGCGGCCACTCCGGTGCCCGCGGCCCTGCAGCCGTGGACCGAAAACGACCACGCGGTGAAACGCGGGGGAACGCCGTCCGGCTGCAAGTAGGCTTGTGGCATGGAGCTTTTCGATGATGACAGGATCACAGCCGAACTGACCCCGGCACATGCGGTTCGCACCATGCTCGAGGCCGTGGCCGAACACGGCCGCGGTGGACTGGAGGCGCCCAGCCGGATCAACGTCGACGTGGACCCGGTAGGCGCCGACCGTCTGGTCTTCACCACCGGCGGGACGTCCGAGGTGCTGGGCTACCGTGCCTATGTGCGCCCCAAGCTCAGTGCTCCGCAGGAGGTCGTCGTCGCCCACAGTGCCGTGACCGGCAGCGTCGATGCGGTGTTCGTCGGGACCCTGTTGGGGCCGCGGCGCACGGGTGCGCTCGGGGGAGCGGCGCTGAGCCTGGCCGCGGGCTCCCTGGGTGCGGGTTCGGTGACCGTGGCCGTGATCGGCTCGGGCATCCAGGCGTATCACCAGCTGTGGGCCCTGACCGGGGTCGACGGCCTGCACGCCGGCGAGGTGCGCATCTACTCGCCGAACGCCGAGCACAGGGACTCCCTGGCTGAGCGCGCGCGGAGCGAACTCGATCTGGCGCAGGCGAGTGCCGCCTCGGACGCGCGCGAGGCCGTAACCGGAGCGGACATCGTGCTGTGCGCGACGACCGCAGACGAACCCGTGCTGGCAACCGACTGGTTGACGCCGGACGCGATTGTGCACAGCCTGGGCACCGGGGCGGAGCTGCCGGCCGATCTGGCCCACGACGCGTTCCTCTACACCGATTCGCCCGCCCAGTACGATCAGGGCGCCGGCTCGCTGCCGGGACTGGCGATCGCCTCTCTGGGCGAGATCGCCACCGGCCGGGCCAAGGTCCCCGCGACCGGGCACCGGATCTTCCTCTCGCGGGGGCTGGCCGGCACCGAACCCCTGTTGTTGCACTCGCTGCTGGGGTGATTGGGCTGGTCCCGGGTCATTACATGCGCAAACCTGCAACACCGCTCTGTGTCAAGCTGTGTGGAGTCACTCGGGCTAGTTTCTGACTGCTTCGTGCTCCGGCAGGTTGATACCCACGACGTGGGGCGGCTTCGGAGTCACCGGACGT
>NZ_JANIJX010000039.1 GCF_024580735.1 Brevibacterium moorei
GGAACGGCCCGACCACCGCGGCGACACGCGCAGGCACATCACACCCGAACAGTACAATCACCTACAACATGAGACAACGACGCCGCGATCAAGCACAAACCCCAACCCGTGAAAAATCGAGGCTAGAGGCCGCCGCTTTCAAATCTGAAGACAACGATTGAGGACAATGATGTCTGATTTCCTATTTACGCAGAATTTAGGTCGAGCCACCGATTATGGATTGTGCTTCTTCCCGGATAAGCCTGCACTGGTACAAGCAGGAATGCGACTTACCTATAAACAACTAGACCGCCGAATCAACAGGGTCGCGCAAGGTCTTTCCGCTGCAGGGCTGCGTCGCGGCGACCGTGTGCTCATCTTGTGGGAAAACGACTTGCGATTTGTTGAGACTGCATTGGGTGCGATCCGCGGTGGATTCGTGGCAGTGCCGGTCAACCCTAAATTGGCGGTTCAGACGCACCAGGAACAACTTGAGGACAGCGGTGCACTGGCGGTACTGGGCAGTGCCGCGGCGGGAGAAATTGTGTCAAAACTGGCACAGCATAACCCGCTCATGCTCAGTGTGGCCGTCGACGGTGAGGCACACGGACTGGTCGATTACGAAGGCTGGCTATCGAACGTGTCACCGGCGTCTCCCGACGTTTTAGTGGACCCTGATGAGTTGGCCTGGCTGGCATTCACCTCGGGTACGACCGGACGCCCCAAGGGCGTGCAGATTCCGGGCCGGATGTTACTGAGAGATTCACAGCTGATCGGTCAGAATCTCTATCTCAATCCGAGCGACAGAGTAGTTTTGGCGGCCCCTCTGTTTCATATGAACGCGGCTGCGTGCGGCCTCCTGCCGGTTCTGTTGACTGGCGGCACTGTGACGGTGTTGCCCGGTTTTGAACCACAAATGGTTCTGAGAACGATTTCTGAACAACACATTACATATTCGATTGGCGTGCCTGCGATGTTTAAAATGATGCTCGCGGAAGCCGACAATCTGTCCGATCAGAACTACCGATCGCTGCGTGTCATCGCGTGTGGGTCGGCTCCCCTGCCGCCTAGCCTTAGTGCGCAGCTGAGCGGAGTATTTCCCAATGCGACCTTCGTTGAGGGGTACGGTCTGACGGAATGTGGACCGTGCTTGTCGATGAATCCGCTGATCGGCCCGCGCCGTGCAGGTAGCATTGGGCGTCCGTTGCCAGGTTTTGAAGTGAGAATAGTAGGTTCTGACGAAGAGGATATCCCGCCCGGGGGGACCGGAGAGCTGTGGTGTAGGAACGCGTATTGTGTCACCCCGGGTTATCTGGGACGTCCGGAGGAGAATGCTCGCCGGATCAAACCCGGCGGTTGGTTCGCCACGGGTGATCTTGCATACCAGGATGACGATGGGTGGCTGTACTTTCGTGGACGTGCAGACGATCGAATAAACGTGGGGGGAGAGAAGGTATACCCCGCTGAGGTCGAAGCCATTCTGGCTCGGCACGCTGCCGTTAGGGACGTAGCGGTGGTTCCCTCTCCCCATGAGGTGAAGGGCCAGGTTCCTGTTGCATTCGTTGTACTGGAAACCGGAGCGAAGACAACTGAGGAGGAACTTCGGGAGTACTTCTTCGCAGAGGGACCGGCATACGCCCATCCCCGATGTATCACTTTCCTAGATCAGATGCCACTTTCTGCAACTGCGAAGACAGACAAACGTGCTCTATCCCGTGACGCAAGGAGCGGGAAACTATGACGGGGCCGTTGTCAGGTGTGAAGGTTGTCGATATGTCCCGGTTGGCACCGGGGCCGGTGGCTACGCAGTTGCTCGCGGATCTGGGTGCCGAAGTCGTGTCCATTGGGGGTGGGCGAGCAGGTACACCCATCGAGGAGGCATCGCGGGGCAAGACCTTTATCTCGCTCAATTTGAAAGATGGAAACGGACGGGCGGCATTGGACCGTCTGGTCAGTACGGCAGATGTCTTCGTTGAGAGTTTCCGGCCCGGGGTAGCCGAACGCCTTGGGGCCGGATACCCGCGTCTGTCCGCGCTCAATCCGGCCCTCGTATACTGCTCGATCACGGGCTATGGGCAGGAGGGCCCGATGGCACAAGCTGCTGGGCACGATATCAATTATCTTGCACAGACCGGCGTATTGGCAATGCTCGGGCCCACCGAGGGATTCCCCACTGTTCCGTTGAACCTGGTAGCGGACTTCGCAGGGGGCTCCCTCGTTGCGGCCTTTCGAATCTGTGCTGCACTCGTTGACCGGGACGACACAGGGAAAGGTCAATATCTGGATGTGGCGATGGTGGACGGGGTTCGTGCACTCATGCCGATGAATTATGCGACGTGGAAGACCTCTGCAGCGCCAGAACGGGGCCGGAGCGTTATCGGAGGGGAAGCTCCCTTCTATCGTTGCTATGAAACAGCCGATGATCGGCTCGTCGCCGTTGGAGCGCTTGAGCCGCAGTTCTTCGCTAGATTGTGGAATACCCTGGGCCTGGGCGAGGTCCCGGCACAATACCCACGATCGCAATGGCCGGCCATCGAAGAAGCCCTAGCGGTGAAGTTCAAAACCCGTTCGCGCGACGACTGGGCTGCAGAGTTCGCGACCGTCGACGCATGTGTGTCCCCCGTGCTGACGCCCGATGAACTGGACGCGGATCCGCAGCTTGCTGCTCGGCACGGGACGGGATGGGGAATAGAGGGACCACCCATTGACATCGCGACGCGCGACATTCGGAGAGGCAGAACCGACAGGACGGATCGAACGGTTCCGGTGTTGAGAGGGCTTGGACTTTCGGAAACTCAGATAGCAAAAGCACATGACTTAAGTGAGCCAGCAGGGCTTACCAAGTGGCCGGAAATGTAGTCGAAAGAATACAAGTATATTGGTATTCAATCATGTATTGGTAAAGGGGTAACTAAAATGTCGAATGAAACATTGAAGCAGGATCGGCGTGTCGCAATCGTTACAGGTGCTGCGCAAGGAATTGGCGCTGCCGTCGCGGAGCGGCTGCTGCGTGAGGGCCTCGCGGTGGCGGCAGTCGACATCGACGGAAAAACTCTCGAGGGCACCGCTGCGCGGCTTTCTGGGTTTGGACCAGTCCATGCGATCACTGCAGATGTCCGCCAGGAGTCCGCGGTCGAGGCCGTGGTGGAATCTACTGTAACGACGCTCGGCAAGCCAACAGTATTGGTCAATGATGCTGGATACATTCGTGACAACCTTCTGTTCAAGATGGACTTGAATGACTGGGATGAAGTCATGGACATCCATCTTCGGGCGCCATTTATGCTTACTCATGCAGTCCAGGGATTCATGGTTGAGGCCCAAAACGGGCGGATAGTGAACCTATCGTCTATTGCGGCGCTGGGGAATCGGGGGCAGGTTAACTATAGCGCCGCCAAGGCGGGTATCCAGGGATTCACGCGAACGCTTTCCTTGGAATTGGGCCGATATGGAATTACCGCCAATGCTATTGCTCCAGGGTTCGTCGAGACTGCCATGACCCGTCAAACAGCGGAGCGGATAGGCGTACCGTTCGAGGACATGAAGAAACAGGCTGAATCACAGATTGCCCTCCGTCGAGTGGCGCAGCCCGAGGATATAGCAAACATCGCGGCGTTCCTTATCAGCTCGGACGCGGACTACGTTACGGGGCAGATCGTGTACGCGACTGGCGGCCCAACTGTATAGGGCTCCGCCGGATGGATCTCGCGCAGACACCATCTGAGCGCGGGAACTACCTACTGTAGTAGGTAGTTCCCGCGCTCAGATGGTGTTTATGTGGATGAGCCGGTTGCGTGGATGAGCCGGCGCGCCGCAGGCGCCCGCTACAGCACCTGGCGACCGCCGAGGAAGACGTGCGAGGGCGCCAGGTCCAGCCAGGCCTCGGGGGCCAGGTCGAAGGGATTGTCCTGCAGGATCTGGAAGTCCGCGAACCTGCCCGGGGCCACCGCCCCGGCACGGTCCTCCTCGAAGTTCCCGTAGGCGGCATTGCTCGTGTACATGGCCAGGGCCTCGGCCAGGGTGATGTTCTGGACCTCGTCGAGCACGCGCCCGGACCGGGTGGTGCGGGTGACCGCGCCGTAGACGCCCTCCCACGGATTGCCATTGGTCACCGGCAGGTCCGAATTGCCCGGCGCCACGATCCCGCGGTCGATATAGGTGCGGTGTGGCAGTAGGCGGTTGAGGCGGTCCTGGCCGATCGCCTCGGGATAGGAATCGCCCAGGTGGTAGACGAAGCTGATCGACGACGAGGCGATCAGCCCCCAGTCGACCATGGTGTCCAGCTGTGCATCGGTGGGCAGGGAACAGTGCTCGATGCGCACCCGGTTGGCCTTGACCCAGTCGAGTTCGCCCGACGCCTCCAGGGCCTCGAGCGCCTGGCCGATCGCCGCATCGCCGATCGCGTGGATCGCCATCCGCAGGCCCCCACGGGCCGCACGTCCGAACGCCTCGGTCAGCCTGTCGGTCGGGTGGGTCAGGATCCCGGTGTCGTGAGTGTGTTCGTACGGGGTGCAGGTGGCCGCGGTCTTGCCGCCCAGCGAGCCGTCGAGCTGGAACTTCACACCCTGGATGCGCAGCATATCGTCGCCGAACCCGGACTGCACGCCGGCGTCGATCGCGGCGTCCATCATCCCGACATTGCCAGACAGGGGAATCGCGTAGAGCCACGGTCGCATTCGCACACTCAGCCGGCCGGCGTCGTGGAAGCGCTGGTAGAGGCGCATGGTGTCGGGGTTGGCCAGGCAGTCGTTGACGGTGGTGATACCCCAGGCGTTGAAGTCCCGCTGCGCCAGCGCGAAACCGTGCTCCATATCCGCCACGGTGTCCGCCGGCAGTGCCAGCAGGCCCTTCGCATCCTCCTGCACCAGGCCGGTCAAGTGCCCTGCGGCATCGCGGACCAGCTTGCCGCCGTCCGGATCGGCCGTGTCATCGTCGATGCCCGAGGCCGCCAGGGCCGCAGAGTTCACCACCGCCATGTGCCCGCAGGTCCGCTCGATGTAGACGGGCACGTCCGGGGCCACCGAGTCCAGATCCGCGCGGGTGGGCATCCGGGCCGCGGCGAAGTAGGTCTCGTCCCAGCCGGTGCCCACGATCCACTTCCCGGCACCCGCATCACCGGCATCGGCCGAGGCCCCGGCCGCCCGTGCGGCCACGGCCTCGGCCACGAGGGCCAGGACATCGGCGATACTGCTCACCGAGCCAGGGCGCAGGTCGAGGGTCAGCTTGTTCAGGCCCCAGCCCACGGGGTGGCCGTGGGATTCGGTGAAGCCGGGCAGCAGATACGCCCCGCCCACGTCGATCGTCTGGGCCAGTTCGGCGCCGGCGGTGGCGGCTGCTGCGGCGTCGCGGGCACCCTGGCCCGCCGGGGCAAAGCCCGCCACCCTGCCGTGGTCGACGATGACGTCCTGGGCCTCGGAGAAGCCCTCGCCGGTGAACACGCGGGCATTGGCGAAGACCTGGACGGCCGGAGCCGCGGGTACCGCGGCGTCGGTTCCCGAGTCCGGGCCCGCGCCGGGGCCGTAGGCGGAGTAGTCGAAAGCGGGGTCAGTCATGGGTGCTCCTTTGCTGTCGTGTGTGTGCTCGTGGTCGGATGTCTAGGCGGCGTTCTCCGCACAGACGCCCGGCTTCAGGCGGAATCCAGGCTGAACCCGGGCGAGCCCGGGATCGAGTTCAGTAGGTGCCGAGTATAGGGGTTCTCCGGGGTGGACAGAATGCGGTCGGTCGGACCGGATTCGACGATCGCCCCGCCCTTCATCACCAGCACCTCATCGCAGACGTTCTGGATCACCGCCAGATTGTGGGAGATGAACAGGAGGGAGAAATCACGCTCGGCCCGCAGCTCGTCCAGCAGCTGGAGCACCTGGGCCTGCACGGAGACGTCGAGGGCCGAGGTGATCTCATCGGCGACCACCAACTCGGGATCGCGCAGGAGCCCGCGGGCCACCGCCAGGCGCTGTCGCTGCCCGCCGGAGAACTCGTGTGGGTAGCGTTCCAGACTGTCAGCCGGCAGGGCCACTCGATCCAGCCACCGGACCAGCTCGGCGCGGCGCGAACCCGGTCTGGGAGCTCGCGGGTCCAGGGCCTCGACCAGGGACTGGCCCACGGTGCGGCGCGGATCGAACGAGGAGAAGGGATTCTGCGGGATGTAGGCGATCGTCCCGCGAGCGGCCTTCTTGTACGGATCGCCCTTTTCGAAGGTCTGCCCCGCCAATTGCACCGAACCACCGTCGAAGCCGTAGACGCCGCAGGCGATCTTGCCGATCGTGGACTTGCCCGAGCCGGACTCGCCCACCAGCCCCACCGCGGTACCGCGGGGGATGCGCAGGGAGACCCTGTCGAGCACTGTCTTGGCGAAGATGCCGTGGCCGAACCGCTTGGTCACCTCGTGGATTTCCAGGATGTTCTCCGTCATGGCGTTCACCTGTTCCCTTCCCTCTGCTGGACCGGTCCGTCGGCCGGTGCGCTCGCCTGCCCGTGCGCACCGTCCACCTCGGTCAGGTACAGGGCGGCGTCGAGCAGCTGCTGCGTGTACGGGTGCTCCACCCGCCTGGTCCTGATCTGTTCGGGTGCCAACTCCTCGACGACCTGCCCCTTGTACATCACCAGGACGCGGTCGCACAGCGCTTCGACGACGCCCAGATCGTGGGAGATGAAGAGCACGGAGGCCCCGGAGTCGCGCCGGAACTGGTAGATCCGGCGCAGCACCTCGGCCTGCACGGACACGTCGAGTGCCGTGGTCGGCTCATCGGCGATGAGCAACCGCGGGTTCAGTAGCACGGCCTGGGCGATCAAACAGCGTTGCAGCAGTCCGCCGGAGAGCTGATGCGGATACAGGCTGAGGATTCGCTCCGGGTCAGGGGTGCTCAGCGCCTGCAGCGCCTTGACCAGTTCGGAGTGGGCCTTCGCCCTGCTCCAGCCAAGGTGGCGGCAGAACACATCCGTCAGCTGCGTGCCCATCTTCAGGGAAGGACTGAAAGTGCTCATCGGATCCTGGTAGACGAGGCTGACGGCGCCTGCCAGTTCGGCGGAGGAGTTGTCCCCCAGCATGTCCATCCGTCCCACTCGCAGGGTTTCGGCGCGCACCGTCAAGCCGGAGGCAGGCAGTCCTGCCAGGGTCATCGCGGTCAGCGACTTACCGGATCCGGACTCGCCCACGATGCCCAGGATCTCGCCGGGCGCGATGTTAAACGACACCCCGTCGACCAGCGGGGTCGTGGTGTCGTCGGCCTCGGGTTTGGCCACGGTCAGGTCGCGGACCGTGACCCCCGCCGGCTCGGATCCGTCGGCCTGTGCCCCGGCGGCAGAGGCCTTGGCACCGGTCGAGGCCGCGCCCAGGCGGCGGGCCCGTCCGGCGGCCTTGGCAGCGGCCAAACGGGCAGCCACGCGTGGATCGATCATGGCGGCCAGACCATCGCCGAAGAGCATGATGCCCAGGCCCAACAGGGTGATCGCGATGGCAGGACCCAGCACGCCCCAGGGCTGGCCGGACATCTCGCCCAGGCCGTCGGAGAGCATCCGGCCGAAGTCGTAGTCCGGCGCCTGCACTCCCAGGCCGATGAAGGACAGGCCGGAGAGTTCGACCAGGGTGAACGCGGTGGAGTTCGCTGCGGCCACGGACAGCGGGATCGCGATGTTCGGCAGGATGTGGCGCACCGCCATGCGCAGCCGGCTGACACCCTGCAGGTCGGCCATGTTCACGAAGTCCTCGCCGACGACCTTGGCCGAGAGGTTCGCGGTCAGGCGGATGTAGGCCGGGATCCCGGCGATGCCGACGGCGACCATGGCCGACAGCGAGCCCGGACCCATGATGGCGGCGACGATGAGCGCCAGGATCATCGACGGGAAGGCCACAGCCACGGCGTTGATCTGGAAGATCACCGCGCGCAGTTTGGAGCCCACCAGCCACACCAATACGCCGATCAGCGTGCCGATGATGAGTGCCATGAGGCTGGCGCCGAAGGTCAACAGCAGGGTCAGGCGGGCTGCGACCATGACGCGGGCGAAGATATCGCGGCCGAACCCGTCCGTGCCGAAGGGATGGTCGCCACCGGCTCCGCTGCGCGTGTTGAGCGCATCGATCGTGGTGGCCGGCCCGCGGAAGATCATGGGGCCGATGATGGCCAGCACGATGAAGACCAGCAGAATGATGCCGCCGGCGTAGAAGACGGCGTTGCCGCGGCGGCGCGCGCCGGTGGCCCTGCCCGGTGCGGGCGTGGGACCGTCCGGGGCTGCGGGCGCCTTGGCCGGGACGGGGGAGATGGACTGGCTCATGAGTTGCTCCCGGGGGTCAGAGTGCGCGGATCGATCAGTGCGAGCACCATGTCGATGATGATGTTGATGATCACCGCGACCATGCCGAGGACCAGAATGGTGCCCTGGACCACCGGGTAGTCGCGGTTGATGATGGCGTTGACGACACTGGTGCCCAGACCCGGCCAGGAGAACACCTGCTCCATGATGAGCGCCCCGCCGATCATGCCCGAGAGCATGAGGCCGGACATGGTCAGTGCCGAGGTCGCCACATTGGGCAGCAGATACTTGAAGTTGATGCGGTTGCGCGACAGGCGCCAGCCCTCGGCGGTGCGGATGAAGTCGGATTCGAAGGCGCTTTCGGCCTCGCGGCGGACCACCCGCGACAGCGAGCAGACCGGGCCGATCGACAGGGCGATGATCGGTAGGACGAACGAGGACGCGCTCTGGGCCCCGCCTGCCGGCAGGACACTCAGGCTCAGTGCGAAGACGATGATGAGCACGGTGCCGCGGACGTAGACCGGGATCGCATCGATGAAGGCGGTGACCCAGCTGAACGCCACATCCAGCCAGCGGCGGCGTCCGGCCCTGGTCAGCACGGCCACGCCGATGCCGGCCAGGATCGCCACGAGCATCGTGATGACGATCGCGGAGAAGGCGACGATCAGCGTGTAGGGCGCGCGTAGCAGGATCTGCGTGCCCACGGTTCCGATCCGGTAGGAGTAGCCCAGGGAGCCGTTGAAGATGTTCTGGACGTAGTGGCCGAACTGCACCCACCAGGGTGCGTCGAGGCCCAGGTCCCGTCTGACCTGTTCGACCTGGGCCTGATCGGCTTCCAGGCCCGCCGCCAGCCGCGCCGGATCACCCGGAATCAGCTGGACGATGAGGAAGGTGACGAAGATCAGGATGATGAAGGACAGCAGCAGTGTGCCGACCTTGCGGAAGGCGAATCTGGCCCACGGGGTGGTCGACCAACTGGGTATGAGGGAGGGCGGGATGACGGAGAACAGCCGACTGTCGGCTTGAAGGGCGTCTGTTTTCATGGTGGTCTACCTTGCGCTTCGTCGATGGATCAGTCGGTGATGCGGATGGTCGTGAAGTCCTGGCGGTTGTTCGGCGTCAGGTACTCCACTCCGGCCCGCGATGCGTAGAAGGTCGCCGAACCGGACAGCGGGACCACATCGGCGCGGCCCAGGAAGTTCGCCTGCAGCTTCTGATATGCCTGGCACTTGGATTCGACGTCGTCGGAGGTCATGACCTCGGTGACGAGTTTCTCGCCCTCGGGGTTCTTCGCCCGCGTCATCGATCGGCCGCCGTCCTCGATCGGCACGCCCATCAGCCGGCTGACCGAGGTCCACAGCGTGACGGTCTGGTTGACGGTGCCGAACAGGGTGATGTCCCATGTGTCCGATTCCGGTCCCAGTACCAGGGAGGCCCACGTGGCGTTGTCTGTCAGGGCGTAGTCCACGTCGGCGCCGGCGTTTTCCAGCTCCTGGTAGATGTACTCCGCACCGATGCCGCCGGGCCCAAACGAGTTCGAGGCCGCGTACTTCATCTTCACGCCTTTGAGCACTCCAGAGTCCTTGACGGCTTGCGGATCGTACTGTTGCAGCAGCGAGGCGTCGGTATTGGCGCACTGCATGTTCTTATCGCCCACTGTCAGCTGATCGTCGCTCTTGCCCGCGTAGGCGATCTGGTTGTAGTTCTTGTTCAACAGCACCTGGCCCACGGCCTTGCGCAGTTTCTCGTCTTTGAACGGACTGGTGTCGGCCTGGTTGAACACCACGTACTGTTCGCCGATGATGATGGTCGCTACGTTCTGGAACCGATCCGTGTCGGTGGGGCTGATGACACCCAGATCCAGCGACCCGCCCAGGATCTCATTGGCGTTCGTCGAGGTGTCCGCGCCCACGGAGAAGTCCAAGGTGCCGGGCACGCGCCCGGGCAGGTCCGCTGCGAACTTCGGCCAGGCGGCGTAGTCCGCGTTGAGTTTGAACCGGTAGTTGATACCGGGTTTGGCCTCGGTCACGGAGTAGGGACCGGAGAAGGCGCCATCCACCGTTCCGGCCTTGAGGCCCTTGAGATCGGCCAGGCCGGCCGGGCACACGATGCCGGAGCCGATCACGGTCAGGCCCGGTTCGATTTCGCCGAAGGGTTCGCTGACCTTGATGTCGACGGTTTTCGCGTCCTTCTTCGACACCGTGACGTCGCCGGATCCGAAGGACAGTGACTTCATGGCCGATTTGGTTGCCGGGTCGACGAAGCGCTGCAGGGATTTCACGACCACGTCCGCGTCGATGGGCGTGCCATCGGAACAAGTGGCGCCATCGCGCAGGGTGACGGTGCCGCCCTTCGAACCGATCTTCCAGTCCTGGGCCAGTCCGCCGACGATCTTGCCCTTGTCGTCGTAGCGCAGCAGCGTGTCGTAAAGCATGCGCGCGGCGTAGTAGTCGTCGCCGGCGGTCAGCAGAGCGGGGTCGAAGGTGGTCGGGTCGGCGGAGAACCTGGCCCTGACCGTATCCCCCTCGGGCGCCGCGCCCAGTGAACAGCCGGTCAGCACCAGCGCCAGGGCCGAGGTTCCGGCTGCCAGAGCGGCTGCCAGACGGCGGGTGCGGCGCCGGGGTCGGTGGCCGTCCGGCCGTGGTTTGAACACTCTGATGCTCACGGTTGCCCCTTCGGGTCGGTGATGGGTTCTGCGAATGCCGCACTCGAGGCACGGGTGGCCAGGGTGACGGGGACGACGACGCGCGTCGGCGGGGTCTTCGGTTCGGTCAGGCGTGCGGTCATGAGGTCGAGTGCGGTCCTGGCCATCTCCCGCAGGCTCACATGCACAGAGCTCAGCGGTGGCTGCAGATGACGTGAGAGCGGGGCGTCGTCGAAGCCCACCACCGACAGCTGCCCTGGGACATCGACCGACATGGATCGGGCCACGTCGAGCAGTCCCAGAGCGATGATGTCGCTGGTGACGAAAACCGCGGTGGGGGTGGGTGCGTGGGCCAGAATGTGTGGCAGGGCCGAGGCCCCGAAGTTCTGTGTGAACGGGCCCCGGACGATCAGCTGTGTATGTGGGTCGACGCCGGCGGTCAGCAGAGCCTCGGAGTATCCGCGCAAGCGCTCGGACTGGGAGTTCAGGGAGTCCGGTCCGATGACGCAGGCAATCCTGCGGTGGCCCAGGCGCAGCAGATGGCTGGTGGCCTGGAATGCGCCGGCGTAGTCGTCGTGGACGACCAGGTCGGTGGCGGGAATCTGTGTGGCTCGGGTCAACCCTGCCTGCTCGTCGTCGAGCACGACCACGGGAAGGCCATCCGTCAGGGCGCGGGCGAGCGCCGGGTTCGCATGGTGGGTACCGATGTAGAACAGCCCGGCCAAGTCGAACCGTGAGAAGAGGTCGACCAGGGTCTCCTGCCGGGCCGGTTGGTCGAAGGCGATGCTGACGATGAGTTCGCAGCCGGCCCGATGGGCGGCCTGGGAGAGTTCGTGGACCAGTTGGGAGAAGTACTGGTTGAGGGCCTCGGGGACGATGAGGCCGAGTACGGGGGAGGAGCGCTGCGGCTCACGGCCGGTGGGTGCTGTGGATACGGCCGACGCCGTGGGTGAGGCGTCTGCGGTGGGCACTGCTGGGTTCGCAGGTCCGGCCGGTCGTTGGTAGCCGGTGACGGCTACCGCGGCGTCGATCCGACCAGCGGTCTCCAACTTGAGGTCGAGGGTGCCGTTGAGGTAGCGCGACACGGTGGAGCCCGCGACTCCGGCCGCGGCGGCGACGTCGCGGATCGTAGGGCGCTTGGAATCCATGGGCATCCTGACAGACGGAGGCGGGCTGTTGCGCAATAACGCTATGTGATGCGCAACACAGAGTCAACAGGTTTTCCGGGTGGATTCGAATCGGTCTTTATGGTCCCTGACCAGGGGATTCTTAACGCATCTGTTGCGTGAATGTTTTCTCAAGTTATGGTATGAATATGTAACAGATCACAATCAACCATCCTTCTTCTGTTGAAACCGGATATCTGTGAAACCGCACCGCCTGTGGACCGGGAACTTCGTCCTCGCCATCTTCGTCAACCTCTTCCTGTGCATGGTCTTCTACCTGCTGGTCACTTCGATGGCGGGCTACGCCCTGACCCGGTTCCACACCGGGCAGGCCCTGGCCGGGCTCGCGTCGAGCGCTTTCATCACCGGTTCCGTGCTGGGCCGGATCTTCGCCGGGAAGTACATCGACCTGGTAGGGCGCAAGCGGGCCCTGCTCATCACCCTGGCAGTGTCGATCGGCGTGGCCCTGGTGCACCAGGCCGTGGGCGGGATCTGGTTGCTCATCACCCTGCGCTTCCTGCACGGGGCCGTCTACGGCTTCAGCCACAGTGTGCTCATGGTCGCGGCCCAATCGCTTATCCCACCCGCCCGCCGGGCCGAGGGCACCGGGTATTTCGGCGTGGCGGGATCCCTGGCCTCGGCCGCGGGACCCGCAGTGGCGGTGGCCCTGGTGCACTCACTGGGCTACAACTGGCTGTTCACTGCAGCGGCAGCTTCCTCGCTCATCGCTGGCGTCTTCGTGATCTTCCTCAAGATCCCCGAACGCACCCCGTCGCGCGAGGAGGTGGCCGATAAATGGCGGCTGTCGCTGCGCAGCGTGATCGAACCGGGCGCGGTGGCGATCTCCGGGGTCATGTTCATCGGCGGCATCGCCTTCGCATCCGTCCTGGCCTTCCTCGATACCCATACAACGGAGGCGGGGATGCCGGGGATGGCCGGCTGGTTCTTCGTCGTCTACGCCGCCACCACCCTGGCCGCACGCCTGCTGCTGGGCCGGGTGCAGGACCGCAGGGGCGACGATCTGGTCGTCTACCCCATGCTGGTCCTGGCGATGGGCGGCCTGCTACTCCTGGCGGTAGGGCAGGGGCCTGCCGCGGTACTGGTCGCCGGGGGCTTTCTGGGCGTGGGCTTCGGAACGCTCATGCCGGCGATCCAGACGATTGTGGTCAACCGCTCCACCCCGGCCCGGATGGGAGTGGCCGTGTCCACGTACTTCCTGGTGATGGATCTGGGCACCGGCTTCGGGCCCCTGCTGCTGGGCAGCCTGGCACAGGCAGGGGGCACCCGTTCGATCTTCGTCGGCGGTATCGTCGTCACCCTGCTGGCACTGGTGCTCTACACACTGGTCACCCGAGGCCTCAAACCCAAGCCGGCATAGTGCCGGCGCACGAGAAGGCCGCCGCGCCGGCGGCCACCAGCACCCGCCCCCTATGACCTCGGGCCCGGAACCCGGGGGTAAGGAGAAACGGAAATGAGAATCGACGCCATCTTCACCGGCGATTTCGTCACCGGAGATACCGCAATGCCCAGGGCCGGGGCCCTGGCTGTGGACCGCGGCCGGATCCTGGCTGTCGGGGAATCCGCCGCGGACCTCGCCGGGTTCGAAGCCCGGACCACCTGTGACCTGGGCGGAGCGGTGACGGTGCCGGGCCTGCACGACGCCCACCATCACACCATGGGCACCGGCGAACACCTCGGCAGTATCGACCTGCGCTACCCGAACGTGACGAGCCTGGACGACGTCTACGCCGCCGTTGCCAAACGCGCCGCCGAGCTCCCGGCCGGCCAGTGGGTGCGCGGGGTCGGCTACGATCAGAACCGTCTGGGCGACCACCCCACCGCGGAGGCCATCGACCGGGTGTCCAACGGCCACCCCGTGATCCTCGAACACGTCTCCAAGCACATGCTCGTGGCCAATACCCGGGCGTTCGAACTGGCCGGCTACCCGGAGCGCCAGGGCTTCCCCGATATCGACGGCGGCCGCGTGTTCCGCGACACCGCCGGCCTGGCGGAGGGCCTGCTACAGGAATCGGCGAAGGACCCGATCCAGTTCGTATCCGCCCGGGTGAGCAAGGCCGAGGCACTGGCCAACCTGGGCCGGGCCTCGGACCAGGCGGTGGCCTACGGGCTGACCAGCCTGACCGAACCCGGGGTGGTGCTCGGCGGGGCGCTGGGCCTCAACGCGCCGATCATCGACATCTACCAGGACGCGGTGGCCGGCAATGTGCTCCGCCCCCGCCAGACCCTCATGCCCTTCCATCAGGTGCTGCACGGACTGGAGATCAACGCCGAGGGAATGCGGACCCTGGACCTGGGGATCCGGACGGGCTTCGGCGACGACCGGCTGCGGCTGGGCCCGGTCAAAATGGTCTCCGACGGCTCGCTGATCGGCCGGTCGGCCGCCGTGCACGAGTGCTACTGCGGGGAGCCGGAGAACACCGGGGTGATGGTCGTCGACCCCGCCCAGATGCCGGACCTGGTGGCCTCCTACCACCGGGCGGGCTGGTCGGTGGCGATCCACGCGATCGGCGACCGCGCGGTGGACCATGCACTGGACTCCTTCGCCTACGCCCAGCGGGAATTCCCGCGCACCGTGCGCCACCGGATCGAACACTTCGCCATCACCACCGATGCGCAGGTCGCACGGTGCGCCGAACTCGGAGTCGTGCCGGTGCCCCAGGGTGTGTTCGTCTCCGAGTTCGGCGACGGGATCATCGCAGCGATCGGCGCGCAGCGGGCGGCCGGCACCTACCGGATGCGCTCGCTGTTGGATGCGGGCATCGTGGTCCCCGGCTCCACCGACAGCCCGGTCTCCGATGCGAATCCGCTCAAGTCGATTCACGACCTGGTCAACCGCAAAACCTCCGCCGGCGCGGATTTCGGACCGGCCGAACGCGTCACCGTGGCCGAGGCGGTGCGCGCCTACACCTACGGCTCCGCCTATGCGGTGGGCCGGGAGGACGCGGTGGGCGTGTTGGCGCCGGGCATGCTCGCCGACTTCACGACCTTGGATAATGATGTGTTCACGATCGATCCGGCCGGCATCGAGGAGACGAAGGTCGTGTCCACGGTGATCGGAGGGGAAGTCGTGTATTCCGCCTAGCGGATGCACAGAGGCCCGCACGAACCAGAACGGTCACGTTCTGGTTCGTGCGGGCCTCTGGAATATCAAGCAGCGAGGTTGGCGACCGCGATCGCAGCGGCGAACTTCACGCCCACGGGGATCTCGGTGGCCTGCGCCCCATTGCCGCTGAGCAGTCCGTCCGCGTGCAGGCGTTCCAGCAGCTGGGCGCCGCGCTGTGTCTGAGCTTGTGCAGGGGCTGCACCTGCGCGCAGGGCCTGGACGAGGATGGCGCGGACCTCGCGCGAGGCATCCTCGGCCAGCCGTCGGTCCTCGGCACTGAGCTTCTCGTCCTCGCATTCGAGCAGCGTTCCGACGTAGGTGGCCAGCAGATCCGTGCGGATCGCCGCGGCATGGTCCGGATCGGCCTCGTTCCACTGCGCCACCCCGGCACCGGGCAGGGCCTTCGTCGAGGTCAGCTCCAGCAGCTCGAGTTCCTGGAGTGCGACCCAGAACGCGGCCAGCGGTTCGAGCTCCCACATGGTCTTGACCTGGAACGGGTGCTCGGAGGTACCGTCGCCGGCTGCCCCGTCCGGAACCTTGGCGACACCTGCTGCCGCGATCCCCAGCAGGGCCGCAACGGGTTCGATATCGGCCCGGCGCAGCGCTCCGGTCGAGGTCACCGGTTTGCCCTTGCCCAGCCAGTCGAGCAGTCCCGCGACGGCGACCACCGGTGCGGTGGCATTCAGATCGCGCAGCAGCACTTCGGCCGGGGTGTCGGCGAACTCGCCTGGCAGCTCGCGGACGTCCGTGCGGCTCAGGGCCGGGGCGGTGTGCTGGGGTGCAGTCGGGGCGACAGCGTCTGCTGCTGCGGCCGAGGTACCGGCCGGGGCGAAGGCTCCGAGGGGCTGACTCGGCGTAGCGGTCGGGGCGGCGGTCTGTGAGCCGGCCTGCGCGGTGGCCGGTACGAAACCGGCCAGGGGCTGTGCGGCCTCGGCGTCGGTGATGATCGCGTCGAGTGCGGTGATGCCCTGGGCGACCTCGGCGGCGTTGACCAGGGGCTCGCGCGTGATCTGGAGGAACTGCAGATAGCTGTGCAGTGCGACGGCGATCTCCACCTCGGGATGGCCCGAGCCGGTCAGATCGCTCGTGGCCATCTCGACGACCAGGTCCGCGGTGGGCAGGGCCAGGCTGGCGGGGGAGCCGAAGGAGTTGCGGAAATCTGGGGCGACCTGGAACAGGCCCTCGAGCAGGGCGGTCACCCCGGCCGAGTCCTCGGATCCGGGCTGGTCCAGGTACCAGGAGGTGAAGCGCTGCTGCAGGGAGCGTTCGGTCGCGGCCGAAGGCTGCACATTGCGATTGCGCAGGGCCGGATTGCCCTGCGGTTTGCGCTTGGCGGACTTCGCTGACTTCTTGGTGCGTTTGTTCTTAGACATCGGAACAAGTGTAGAAGGTGAACCGGGGACGGGCATTCGGCTTGGGACCGGGGGGCAATGGGAATGGATGCTGGTAGTCGGATCGTCTCCGAACCACGCACGGACCCTTCCTGAGCCCTCAAGCCCCTCGAGGGTCTCCCGCGCCAGGTCCATGAACGCCAGAGTGGCGGGGAGACCTGCGCACCGCGCCGGGTGCCGAAGGCGTAGTGTTCCAGGATGGGCGGGCGCTGGGACAGCGTCACGATGTCGATGGGATGTTCGGTCATCCGGGGATCGAGCGAGGCGTAGACCGCCTGGTCCTCGAACTCCACGGGCACCAGGTCGAGTTCATGGTCGTCCACCGCCAGCTGCATGAGACCGGCCTCACCTCCCCGGCTGGCACGATTCCGTGCGCTGCCCTGCATCTCGCGGAATATGCGGATGGCTCAGAAGCGCACCGCATCGACGAACTTCTTGAGATCCTCGTTCTGCGTGTTGTTGAAGGCATCCTGCGGTGTGGTGTTCACCGCGATCTCACCCTCGTGGAAGAAGACCAGGCGGTCCGCTGCTTTGGCTGCGAACGCCATGTCGTGAGTCACCAGGGCCACGGCAATCCCATCCGTCTCCTTGAGCCGCCGCAGGACCTCGAGGACCTCGGCCGCCACGGGCGGGTCGAGTGCCGAAGTGATCTCGTCGCACAACAGCAACTTGGGTCTCATCATGAGCGCCCGAGCGATCGCCACGCGCTGGCGCTCGCCGCCGGAGAGCTGGGCGGGCTTGGAACGGATGTGCTGGGACATCCCCACTTCCTCCAGCGCCGCCGCGGCCCGGCTCCTGGCCTCTTCGTCGCTTAGGCCCAGTCTCTTGCGTGGGGCCAGCGTGAGGTTGGCCAGGACATCCATGTGGGGCCACAGCGTGTAGGACTGGAAGATCATCCCGATGTGCTGGTCGATCTCGTCCCAGGCATCCGTATACTCCTCGTCCTCGAAAACGACTTGGTCGTCGAAGGTGATCACGCCGTCATCCGGCTCCGTCAGGCCCGCCAACACTCGCAGCAGAGTGGACTTGCCGGAGCCAGACTTGCCGATGATGACGGTGATGTCCCCGACGTGCATGTCGAAGTCGATGTTCTTCAGGATCTCTCGGTCGCCGAAGGACTTCTTCAGGCCTCGGGCCGAAACCAGGATGTCGCCCCGGTCGGCGCTGATGCCGGGTCCCGCATCCGGGGTGTTCGTAGTGCTACTCATGGAGTGTGTCCTTTTGTCGTCATTCGCCGCCCTGCTTGCGCAGGGTCCTGTACTGCTTGCCGCTGCCGGCTACGGCCGGGAGCATCTTGCGGCGCCTGGGCACCTGTGTCTGTGAGTCCTGCATCCGGCGCTCGATCCAGCTGGTCAGCAGGGATGCGGGGAAGGCGACGATGAAATATATGAGCGCCGCGACCGTGAAAACCTCCAGCGATCTATATGTTTCCGTGGAGATCGTGTTGGCCGCGAACATCAGATCACCCACCGCGATCGTGGACACCAGGGCTGTGTCCTTGAACAGGGTGATGTCGAGCGAGAGGATGACCGGCAACTGTTGGCGCATGGCCTGCGGCAAAATGATGTAGCGCAGCCTCTGGGCATAGGACAGGCGCAGCATCTGGCCTGCCTCGACCTGTTCGACGGGGACGGACTGGAAACCGCTGCGGTAGGCCTCGGCCATAAAGGCCGTGAGATTCAGCGACAGAGTGATGAAGGCGGACAGGAACCCAGGAAGCGTCAGGCCGATGAGTGCCGGCATCGCATAGAACACCCAGAACAGTTGGACTAGCAGGGGTGTACAGCGGAAGATCTCGATGTAGACCTGCGCGATCCAGCGGATCACGCGGATCTCCGACATTCGGGCGATGGCCACCGGTACGGCCAGGATCATGCTGGTCACAATCGCCAGCAGGGCCAGCTCGATGGTGGTCAGGAGTCCCTGGCCCAACCGGTCGAGATTATTGGTCACGACGGACCAGTCGAAGTCGTAGTTGAACATGCGGCCCGCCCTACTTCTTGATCAGATCGGGCGAGGTATCCGGCAGATCATCCGCCGGGACGTAGCCGACTTTCTTGTAGGCGGCGTCCAAGTCGTTTTCGTTGCGGGCACGGTCGATCGCCACGTTGATGACGTTGAGCGAGCGGTAGTCGATGTCGGTGGGTACACCGTAGGCGGCTTTGCCCTGGTAGATGGCGGTGTCCGGGATGATCATCTTGAGGTTCTTATCCGCCTGTACCTGGGCCAGCGCGGCAGGGTAGTCGGCGAATTCACCCACGACGCGCTTCGCGTTGAGCGCGGAAACGGAATTGGCGTATTCCTTGAAAGACGTGGTGTTCTTCGTCAGTGATTTCATGGTCGTCTCCAGCGCGGTTCCCTGCGCCGTGGCGATTTTGCCATCCGTGTTATTCAAGACGTCGTCGGCCGTCGTGTATTTCGAGTCGGCGCGCACAACGAAGACGCCGGGGTATTCCCAGACGGAATCGGTGAAGCTGATGGACATGGATCGTGAAATGGTCTGGTCCAGGCTGGCGGCGAAGTCATAACGATCGGCCTGCAGGCCCGCCACGATGTTGTTCCATTCGGCGGGAACGGGCTCGACCTCGACGCCCAAATCCTTTGCCAGGTTCTGTAGGGGGATGATGTTGGGGCCGCCGTAGGTGCCATCGTCCTCTTGCATGGTCATGGGCGGTGCCAAGGCGATGCCGATGCGCAGTTTTCCGTTGGCCTTGATCTTCTCCAGGAAGGCGCCGGGTTCTTGCCCGGCTGCGCCTCCTGCGCCGCTCCCGTTACCGCTGCCGATCTTGGCCCCGACGAACCCACTGGCCAGGCCTAAAACGATGATCAGGACTACGATGATGCTCCACTGATTGGGAGTCACACCCTTCTTCGACTTCGCCACAATTCACCCGCTCCTCAAAGTGTTTGATTGTCGTTCTGTAAGTCCGCCTTGATCCTAAAGGATGATCTAGATCACGTCGAATCGGTAATGTGTGTATCGGAACCAGGACAAGGAGTGTTTTCCGTATGAAATCGTGAGAGAAGGTGATACTCCACAACCAGCCTTGTTTCCAGGAATCATGCGGGATGTGGACTGTAGGCAAGTCGGTTCTTTGGTGTGTGGGAGTGTGACCGGAGGGGTGTCGTGTGGCGGCCCGATTTCCGGGAGAGTGCGAGGATCTCCCGTGAGGGTGTGGAATCCTCGTGTTCCGGCGGGTGTTAACCTGGGTTTTTCATGGTGTGGGGTGTCCGGGGTGTGGATGAATAGGTGAAGGTGACCTCTGACCTGGGAAAATAGGACTTGTCTAGAGTTCAATTCCCGCAGAAGAAAGATCACCTTCGAAGTGAAG
>NZ_JANIJX010000004.1 GCF_024580735.1 Brevibacterium moorei
CTCGGGCGTCGCACAGCCGAACATTGCGGCCTATGAGTCGGGGAGCCGACGGGCATCGCCACAGATGATCGAACGGCTGCGTCGCGCAGCCAAACCGTTGCCACATGAGGCGCTTGCCGCGCATGCCGCAGCACTTGAGAGCCTTGCCGGCAGATTCGGACTCAGCAATGTACGCGTGTTCGGATCGGCTTCCCGTGGTTCCGATCATCCGGGAAGCGACCTCGACCTATTGGTGACGCGTACCGGGGGCGTCGGCTTGCTCGGCCTTGCCTCATTCGCTGATGCGGCGAGCGAACTGCTCGGAGTCGAGGTCGATGTCGTCAGTGATGGTGGTCTTGCACCGGGCCACGAGATTCTCCGGACAGCGGTTGCCGTGTGATTGCGCGGGACGAGGCCGCTCTACGAGAGATTGTGCGTTTGTGCTCAGTCGGTGAAGCGCTGGCGGCGCGCGGCCATGATTGGTACGTCGGCGACGCGGAGAATGTCCCGGGTCTGGCCTCGGAGTCGGTGATCATCAAGATCGGTGAGAATGTGGCACGATTGAGCGCCGGGCTCGTGGAGGAGCATCCGCAGGTGCCCTGGTCGCCGATCAAGCGAATGCGAGATCGCCTCGCGCACCAATATGAGGAAACGGACTATGGGGCCGTCTGGGACACCCTCGTGGGTGATCTTCCGGTGATCAGGAACTACATCGTCACGGTGCTCGGGTCCTGACGGCAAGTGTTGCAGTGTGTCGGAACTTGGTCGAGTCCCGGTTCCCCGACGGCTCGGAACAGGGCGCTGCGGCGGGGCGATTCTGCACTGGGATCAGTGGCCGGGCCGACTGGATTCGGCCCGGCCCGCCACCCGACCGACTACGGGAACCGGCCCGCAGGCGATCGGGTGAAGGCGGACAAGAACGCTCCCCTTCCGCAAGCTCCCGGGCCGGGTGCTTTCCCGGCCCGGCTCCGGCGATATCAGGAGACCATAACAACGCGCCCGACGACGGTGCGCTCGGCCAGGCCCTGGAGGGTGTCGTTGACGGTCTGAGCTTCCAACGGTGCCTCGGTGATCGGCAGTTTCGGCAGCTCGGTGGAGTTGGCCAGATCCACCAGGGCGCGCAACTGGGGGAGGCTGCCGACGAAGTTGCCCTCGATCTTGAGCTGGTTGAGAGCCATCACCGTGGTGGGGAACGCCAACTGACCGCCGAACAGGCCGACGCTGACGAGCTTCCCGCCGATTCCCATAGCGCCCAGCGCCAGACTGGAGGTAGCGCCGTTGTTGACGAAGTCGATCGCCCCGGCCAACTTGCCGCCCCCGGCCGTCACGAGGTCGGTCACGGGGTCTGCGCCGGTGGTGAGCACCGTCGCGGTCGCGCCGGCCTTCCGTGCGTTCTCCAGTGAGGCCTCGTTGACGTCGGCGGCGACGATGTTCTTGTGTCCGCGTGCCGCCAGCAGGGCCACCGCGCTCAGTCCGACGCCGCCGGTGCCGACGACCGCGATCGGCCGGTCGACCTCCTCCGTCAGCACTTTGGAAACCGCAGCGTAGCCCGTCACACCCGAGCAGGCCAGTGTCGCGGCCCATGCCGGGTCCAGGTCACCCACCGGGATGAGGTAGCGCGAGTCCGGGACCCAGACCTCGCGGGCGAAACCGCCCTTGAGCGCGATCGAGAGGTTTCGCTTGGCCCCGATGCAGTAGTTCTCGTTGTCGTCGCGGCAGGGCTGGCACTCACCGCAGCCGATCCAGGGGTACACGATGTATTTCGTGTCTCCTGGCTCCACGCCGGCTTCGGGTCCGGCAGCTACGACCTCGCCGACGATCTCATGGCCGAGCACGAATGGATATTCGGCACCTGCGTCGGTGACGGGCATCTGGCCCGCGTCCCCTAAGTCGAAATAGCCTTCTGCGCAGTGGACGTCGGAGTGGCAGATACCCGAATGGGTTATCTTGACGAGGACCGACGCCCCCGTGAGCTCTGGCGTTGCGATTTCGATTTCCTCGGCGGGGGCGCCCGGCTCCGCGATTCCGAATACCTGCATGTGATCCTCCTTGATCGTGCACTGCATGGTTCGATGGTCCGCGCGCCGCAACCATGGTGGTATTGCGGGCTCGGCAAATTGCCGGCACGGATAAACAGCAGGCTATATCTCCTTTTAATCTGGACGCAAGCAGTGGCCCGGTATTGCCTGCAGGACTGGACGCGCATGTCGCCGGGGACATACGCGCAGACCTTATGTCATCCCGGCACCGGGTGAACATACTGGCGCTGCACTACGGCCTGGTCTACAACCCGGGGGAGGAGTGTGGACGGACCAAACACGATGAGTGGATACGCACCAGGGCCTAGCGTCGTGCCAGCCGTGCGATGACGGTGCGCGCTGCGATCATGACCACCACGGCACCGGCAACATAGGCCCACATCACCGGCGGAATCGCCGCGGAGTTGAAGAATGTCTGCAACACGGGAACATAGACGATCGCGATCATGATGAGGACGGCCAGACCAATCGCCAGCCAGAATATCCGATTGCTCAACTGGTAGCGCGTGAACACCCCGTGGGCGCTGCGCCGCTGGACGATCGCCGCCAGTTGGGCGCACAACACGGTCACATAGGTCACCGTTGCGGCCGCCTGCGCATCCTGTCCGGCCGCTGAACCTGCTGCCATGATTGGAATCCCCAGTGCGCGCCAGGCCAGCAGATATCCGCCGATCGCCAGGCATCCCATGACCAATCCGGACAGAGCCAGATCCAGCAGGGTCCAGCGGTTGAGAATGTGAGCGGACGGATCGCGGGGTTTCTCCTTGAGCGTCTCGTCTTCTTCGGGATCGGAGCCCAACGCTGCGATCGGCAGGATCTCGCCCAGCACGTCGATGGCCAGCAACAGCGTCACCGGGATGGGCAGAGGCACACCGAGGATGGCCAACAATGCCAGACCGACGCCATTGACGACGAACTCGGCCACGTTGGACGTCAGACACGACAGCACACCCTTGCGGATATTCGCGTAGATGCGCCGACCCTGCCGCACGGCGCCCACCAAGGATGAGAACGAATCGTCCAGCAGCACGATCTGGGCGGCGTCCTTGGCGACATCCGTCCCGCCCTTGCCCATCGCCACGCCGATGTCGGCTGCGCGTAGCGCTGGAGCATCGTTGATGCCGTCTCCGGTCACCGCCACGACGTGGCCCGCATTGCGCAGGAGGGTGACGATGCGCATCTTGTCTTCGGGATTCACCCTGCTGAACACGGTGCCGCCGGATTCGGCAGCCGTCAGTACCTCGGCGTCGGACATGGAGTGCAATCGATGGTCGGTGACGGTGCGCGGGACTCCGGTGCCGCTGAGGTGAGCCTGTTGGGCGATGGCAGCAGCGGTCAGCGCGGTGTCGCCGGTAATGACGTTGACCGCGATCCCCGCGCCGTGGGTGACGTCCATCGCCGCTGGGATGTCCTCGTGGAGGGGATCGATCATGGAGACCAAGCCCAACAGGGTCAGGTCACTTTCGATCGCCTCGGCGTCGCCACCGACTTCGCCCCGGTCCAGGGAACGGATCGCAAAAGCCAGATTGCGCAGGCCGCGGCCGGCCCGTTCGTCGACTTCGTGGAGGAACTGCGAGCGGTCGGCGGCGGTGATGTCGCGCACTGTGCCTGCGGGGCCGTCGACCAGAATGCGGGTACAGCGCTCCAGCACGGATGCCGGAGCGCCCTTGACATAGGCCACCGGCGAACCGTCCACGTCGCGCACGGACGTCATGCGCTTGCGCTCGGAGTCGAACGGCAGGTCCCGCAGTTGTTCGGTCGAGGCGCGCAGCTGTTGCGGATCGAGCCCGGCCTTCTCCGCCAGCGGGATCAGGCAGCCTTCGGTGGGATCGCCCAGCACATAGCGGTCCGGATGGTCATCGTCGGGTGGCAGGACCTCGGCGGTGGAGGCGAACACCCCGGTTGCGAGGAAGGCACCCAGGCCTTCGGCGAGGTCGACGGTGTGCCCGTGCTCGATGGCGGTAAGTGTGGCCCCCGTGTCGCCGCGGCGCAGAGCCCCATCCGCGCTGTATCCGGTACCGGTCACCTGGACGGTGACACCGCCGATCACAGCCTGGGTCACCGTCATCTGGTTCTTGGTCAGCGTACCGGTCTTGTCGGTGCAGATGACGCTGGTGCACCCGAGTGTCTCGACGGAGTTGAGCCGCTTGACCAGGACATTCTGCCTGGCCAGGACGGCCGAGGCCCCCGCCAGTGCCGTGCTCACCTCGGCCGGGAGCCCCTGTGGGATAAGGGCGGCGGCCAGACCAACGGCGAACAGCAGCGCATTGAGGAATGGCAGTGCCGTGGCCAGCGCTACCGCGAGGAGCACCGCGGTGATGCAGATAACGCCGATGCCCACCGTCTTCGTGATGGCCGCCATTTCCCTTTGCAGGGGACCCGGGCGTTCGCGCACGCCCGATGACAGGTCCGCGATCTTGCCCAGTTCCGTATCCGCAGCGGTTGCCGTGACGATGCCGGTGCCCTCGCCGGCCGCCACCAGTGTGCCGGCGAAGGCCATGGACTGGCGCTCGGCCAGTGGGGCCTCGGCGTGTGCGGGGTCCGTTGATTTCCTTGAGGACCCTGATTCGCCGGTGAGCGCGAATTCGCTGGTCGAAAGGCCGTCGACGCGGATGAGCCGGATGTCGGCGGGGATGGAATCGCCTTCCTGGACTTCGACGACATCGCCGACGACCAGGTCCGGTGTTGCGATCGTCTGGGTTTTGCCGTCGCGGACCACAGCGGTGCTGGGGTGAACCAGGCGCTGGAGGCTTTCCATGGTGCGTTGGGCGCGCAGCTCTTGGACGAATCCGATACCGGCGTTGGCCAGCACCAGTAGGACGAACACGATGGCCGTGGACAGCTCACCGGCGAACCCGACCACCACCGCGCTGATCAAGAGCATGATGACGACCATGTCGCGGAACTGTGCGAGCAGGATGGTGGGCCAGCCGCGCTGCTTTCCCGTCGCGATGCGATTGGGGCCGTCGGCGGCCAGGCGGCGTGCGGCCTCGTCGGAGGTGAGGCCGTTCGGGCCGGAGCCCAGATCACTCAGAACGGCTGTGGTGTCCTGTTGGTAGGCGGTAGAAGTAGTGGGGGTGCTCACGCGGCCAATCGTACTCCCGGCATGGCAAGCGCGGATTCACATCGTGTGCGGGAATATCCTCGCACGATGTGAATCCGCGCTTGCAATGGTGCTGGGCCGCATGCACGAGTGCCGGCCCGTCGACAGCAGAGGCTCAGCGGGCCCGGCTGTGGGAGCCACGGGACGAACGCTGCCCTCCGGCGCGCTGTCCGCTGCCACCTCGGCCCGAGCCGCCGCGGCTACCGGATCCCGCCGGGGCCCCGGTCTCGCTGGAGTACTTGAGTGCGCTGCCCGAACCACGGCGGGAACCGCCTCGGCTGCCGGAGGCATGACGGTTGCCAGAGCCGCTGCGGCTGCCGGAACCGCCCCGGCGGCCGGACGCATCGCCGGCTCCGCCTCGGGCCGAACCCCGCCTGTCATTGCGGCCGGCGCCGCCGCGTCCGCCGCCCGCGGTACCGCCCTGCTGACGACCCGAGGGCTTCCCGGACTGCTTGCGCGGCTGCTGCTTGGGCTGTGGCTCCGCCGGTTCCACATAGGGCGCAGTCTCTCCCACCAGGTCGGCGACCTGTTTGGACTCCGCCGTGACCCTGACGGGCTTGACCTTGACCTTGGCCTTGCGCAGCAACTGCTGGGTGTCATCGCGCTGCTCGGGCAGCATGACCGTGACGACGTCGCCCGAACTGCCGGCACGCGCGGTGCGCCCCGAGCGGTGCAGGTACGCCTTGTGTTCCGCCGGCGGGTCCACATGGACGACCAGTTCGATATCGTCCACGTGCACACCGCGTGCCGCGACGTCAGTGGCGACCAGGACCCGGACCGAGCCCTCGCTGAACGCCGCCAGATGCTTATCGCGCTGCGGCTGGGACAGGTCCCCGTGCAGATCCACGGCGGGCACGCCGCGCTTGGTCAGCTGCTTGGCCAGTCGCTTGGCCTGATGCTTGGTGCGGGTGAAGAGGATCCTGCGTCCCATGCCGGAGGCCAGGGCCCGGACCAGGTCGTTCTTATCCTCACGGTCGACCTCGAACACGTGGTGGGTCATCGCCGGCACGTGGGAATCGGGGGTGTCCACCGAATGCAGGACCGGGTCGTGCAGGAACTTCTTGACCAGCTTGTCGATTCCGTTGTCCAAGGTGGCGGAGAAAAACATCCGCTGGCCCTGGGCCGGGGTCTTCTTCAAAAGCCGGGTGACGGCGGGCAAGAAGCCCAAGTCCGCCATATGGTCGGCCTCGTCCAAGACGGTGACCTCGATGTCGTCCAGGGTCAGGACGTCCTGCTGGAGCAGATCCTCCAAACGCCCTGGGCAGGCCACGATGATGTCGACACCACGGTTGAGGGCGACAATCTGGCGGTGCGGTTTGACACCGCCGAAGATGGTGGTGGTGCGCATGCCGTAGGCCCCCGCCAGGGGGTTGATGACGGCATCGATCTGGGTGGCCAGTTCGCGGGTCGGCGCGAGGATGAGGCCGCGCGGGCGCTTGGCCAGATTGCGATTGCCGTCCTCGGCGGCCAGCTCGGCGACCATGGGAATGGAGAAGGCCAGGGTCTTGCCCGACCCGGTCTTGCCCCTGCCCAGGACGTTACGGCCGGACAGGGTGTCGGGCAGGGTGTCCTGCTGGATGGGGAAGGCCTGAGTCTTCCCATTGTTCCCGAGGACCTTGACCAGGGGAGTGGGAACTCCCAGTTCGGCGAAGGTGACGGGCGCAGTGGAGTTCGGTGAGGTAGCTATGGTGGAGCCTTTCTTCACGCCAGGGAGCCACACGGACGTGTGTTGTGCAGGGTGTGCACGCTGCCTGGTAAGGGGCGGGAGCACCGCTCGGTACTCTCGGTCGCCGCAAGGAAGGTGCTTCAGAATTGCAGTCGCGCACTGTGTCATCCGCACGGTGCCGAAGGCACCGGCTCCATGACGCAGGTCGATCCGCATGATGAGGCGTTCATACGACGCAGGGAACTCGAATTCGAGTGCCCAAGATCTACCACTCTACTCTTGTTCACCCCGAGTCGCCGAATGCACGGTTTCCGAATGTGTCACTTTGTTAGAGTCGCCAGATGGATACCGACCCACAAACACGCGTGGACACGGCCCAGGCAGCCGAACCCGTGGCGCGGCCCAACGATCCCAGCCTGCGTCCGCTGCGGACCGAGGACGCCGCCGACGTGGCCGCGGCTTTCGCCTCCAACCCGGATATGGCCAGGCAGGGCGAGGTGACGAACGCGGAAGAGGCGCTTCTTTACATCGAACGGTTGGTCGATCCGGCCCGGGCGCATCATCCCTGGGCGATCGTGGATCAGCACGGGGTGTTGGGACAGGTCTGCGTCGACGTCGATGCGCTCAACCGCAACGGTTGGTTCTGGTACTGGATGACCGACCGGTCCCGAGGCCGGGGGTGGGCTAAGCGGCTGCGGCCACGGTGGCCGATTGGGCACTGCAGGAGCTGGGACTTGAAAGACTGGAATTAGGCCACAGGGTCAACAATCCGGCGTCCGGAGCCGTCGCCCGGGCCGCCGGATTCGTCTATGAGGGGACCGAGCGGGGCAAGTTCCTGATAGACGGCCATCGAATCGACGTCCTCACATACGGTCGATTGCAGACGGACCCGGCACCGTGCTATTCGCCGCTCCGGTTCATCGAATGAACTGGGGCCGGTTGTAGCGCGTGTGCGCCGACGAACGACGCACCGCCAACGTGTCGTCAGGCCCAGTTCTCACCGATCTCATCGTGGAGCTGCTGGGTCTTGCGTACCTGTAGGAAACCGCGTTCGATCCTGGACTCGATCCCGACATCCTGGGCGATGGCGATGATGGCATCGCGCTGTTCCACATGGTCATCGGCATCGCCGCCGTCCCACAGCTCCAGCCACTGGTCAGTGGGATCGTCGCTGCCGGCGTCGGCCCAGACCGAGCAGATCAGGTCGAGTTCGTCCTGGGTCATGGGGCGGGTGGGAGCCGCATACATGGGAATCTCCTCAGGTCGGTGTGGTCGGACTGCGGCTATCCCAAGAAAGTGTATCCGCGTCCCGGCCACCACGACCTGAACGCGCGGTTCCCCGGCCTGCTCGTACTCATCGGGCACGATGATGAGGACTCCGCCCACAGTTGCGGTGGTAGTCTCCGCTGCATGTCGAGAATGCACGATGAAGTCTCCGCCCGGCGTCCCGACTGGACGCCGTACCCCGAAGACCTCTAACGGGCCCGGTCCTGGATGGACGCCGATGCGTTCTCTGCCTGGACGGACGGACAGCTGGGCTAATCGCCGTGGGGCCGGCGGCGGTTCTGCTTGACCTCGGAGCGGCGTTTCTTGGCCGCCAGCCTGCGCCGCTTCGAACCCCTGGTCGGTTTGGTCGCACGCCGCACCACCGGCGGGATGAGAGCCTGCCGGATCAGGTCGGCCAGGCGCGCGCGGGCAACCGTTCGGTTCTGCCGCTGCGCCCGCTGATCCTGCACCTCGACGGTCAGAACGGTCCCGGCCAGGCGGGTCGACAGCCGGGTCATGACGCGGGCCCGCTGCTCATCGTCGAGCGCCGAGGTCGTCGCCAGGTCGAGGCTCAGCTGGACCCGTGAATCGGCGGTATTGACACCCTGTCCGCCGGGTCCGGACGAATGAGTGAAACGTTCGAGCAGCTCGGCAGCGGGCACCACCAGACCGGCGGGGGCGCCCGGCCCAGGCAGAATCCTCAAGTCCTCAGCCACAGGTAACCCGGTTCTGATCGTCTACCGTGGCCTCCGGCTGCGTGCCTGCCAGACCGTCTGTGTCGCCCCGCTCCACTGGTCCTAACCGCACATCACCCATAGGCAGAATGCTAATGGCATGGAATACTTGGACTCCACTATCCACTGCACGATGCCACGGTGGCGTAGGGCCGGTGTGGCCGAGGAGGAGCCATGACACGCTCGCTTGCAACCTATATCGCATTGCCTGGGACCACCGCGCAGGCAATGGAACACTGGCACGAGGTCTTCGGCGGTGAGCTGATGATCCTGCGCTACGGTGACACCTCACTCGAGGGAATGCCCTTCGAACCCGATCCCCAGGCCGTCGCCCATGCGACCCTGGACCTGCCGGGCGGCAGCATCGCCGGCGGCGACGCAATGGACACCGAGGGGGACTATCCGGTCCGGGACACCGCGTATTCGCTGCTGTACACGACCGACACCCCGGATGAGGCCCGGGAACTGATCGGCAAACTCGTCGCCGGGGGCGGGCAGGAGGGGATGGCATTCGAGCAGGCACCCTGGGGCGGCTGGTACGGACAGGTGTTCGACCGCTTCGGAGTCATGTGGGCCTTCTCCTGCGAATGACGGTGCGGGCGGATGCGGCCGTCCGGCCGGTTTGGAGTCGTATCGGGCCGCCAGACGTGTCCGACTCACGGCGTAGGGTGAATGGGGTACACCCATCAGCGAGAGCCGGGAGGCGAAGATGACAGACGAAAAGCGCGTGGTGATCCTGGGCGGACACGGCAAGGTCGCCCTACTGGCCGCACCCAGGCTGGTCTCGGCCGGGTACCGGGTCGACTCCGTGATCCGCAATCCGGCCCAGGCCACAGACGTGGAGGCAGCAGGCGGGAATCCCGTGGTGCTCGATATCGAAAACGCCTCGGTCGATCAGCTGGCCGAACTGTTCGCCGGGGCCGCGGCGATCGTGTTCTCCGCCGGTGCGGGCGGCGGTAGCCCGGCCCGCACGGAGGCCGTGGACCATGTGGCGGCCGTCCGGGCAATGGACGCGGCAGCTCAAGCGGGAGTCGAGCGATTCGTCATCGTGTCCTATGCGACGGTGGGCATCGATCTGGACCGGGTCGATCCGGCGGACTCCTTCTATCCGTACGTCGTGGCCAAGCACGCGGCGGACGCCCACCTGCGGGACACGGACCTGGACTACACGATCCTGGGGCCCGGCCTACTCACTCTGAGCCCGGCCACCGGATCGGTGACCATCGCGGACGCCAACGGCGATATCGCCGGGCGCAAGCCCACCCGCGAGGAGTCCGTGACGTCTCGCGATACCGTCGCCGCGGTTATCGCCCATGTGATCGCCACCGGCTCCGGTTCCAGGGCGACTGTCAACTTCTATGAGGGATCGACCCCGATCGCCGAGGCCATCGGCTGAGTCCTCGGCGGCCCCGTCCCCGGAGCAGGGTCCACGCCCGGTCCCGGAGCGGGTCCCCGGGGCTCCCGGTGGGGGAGCGCCGGGTCACCGCCACTGATCCATCGCGCCCCAGAACTCGTCGCGCAGTTCGTACCTGGCCCAGAACGGCACATCGTAGACGCCACTGGCATTGGCCAGGTCGTTGAGCAGCAGGCGGTCGAGTTCCGGGGGCACGGTGGGCTTGTCGTGCATGAGCTGGCGCACCTCGGTCTCGGTCGCGGTGTCCAACCAGACCTTGGCGGTCAGCCGGGCGACCTCCTGGATCTGCTCGAGCGGAATGGACCCGTGACCGCCGTGCTCGATCACACCACCGTCGGAGGAATACGCCAGCACGGAGGTCGGCGCCATCTGCGCGGCCTGTGCCGCCTTCGCCTGGGCCTGTGCCTGCCGTTCGGCGATCATCGCGGGGGTGGGCCGTTTGGCCAGGTCCTTGGGACTGGGCGATGACGGAGTCGAGCTGGTGGAATCGGGATCCAGCGCCGCCTCGAGTGCTTCGCCGGGTTCCTTATCGGCCAACCTGCGTTGGGCCCCCGTGGCGATCGTCTTCGGGTCGATCGTCAGCACGCCGTCGGACACCAGCGACAGGTTGTAGGCCACACCCAGGGCTCGTTCCACATTGTCCGGTTTGGGAATACCGATGACCTTGACCTGTAGACCCAGATCCTGAGCGTCCTCGACTGCCTCCGACAGGTCGTCGTCTCCCGATACGATATACGCGGTCTGCACCGTCCGATTGACGGCCATCGACACCAGATCAAGGCCCAGGCGCAGATCGACGCCCTTCTGCTCACCATAGGGGTTGATCCGCCCCATCCGCAGTTTCACACCCGGCAGCTGTCCGATGTGCTGCTGGTGATGGTCGGGGATCCCGTCCTTTGCACCGTCATACCATGTCACCCGCAGTAATTCGCCTCCGCAGTCGAAGTGCGCCTGCTCCACCAGCTTCTGAATCAAATACGATTCGTGGACCTTCACGGCCGCACGATTCGACGAACCGGTAATGTTCGTAGCCAACCCCGAGTAGAAATAACCTGCATCGACAAGAATCGCATATCTCATACTGTGATACTACGGGGCCAAGCTGGCAGCGGGGTGAAACGACCGGTTGCGGAACAGGGTTTCAGCCCTGCGCCGCACGGGTGTGCAGCCCGTCGAGTTCGCGCACCAGCCGGGACCTGCCCTCCTCATCGAAGAATCCGGTCCGCAGCTGTTCGTTCAACCCTCCGGGCGTTTCATGATCGCGCACGAGTTCGGCCATATCGCGGCTGGAATCCGACAGGGCCGGGGCCAATCCCGCGAAGGTAGCGCGGATGAAGGGCTCGGCCACCTGTGGGGGTACCCCCTGCTGAGCCGTCCAGACCGCCACCTGTCGGATGTACTCCAGGGCTCCGGTGACCGCCCCGGTGGCTGCGGAGAACACCGAGAGCTGGGCTTCATCGGCCACGACCAGGGCACCGCCGAGCAGATCGAACAGACCATTGGAGACAGGATGCTCGGGCCACACCACCGTCAGCCCTGCGCGGTGGGACACCGGTGGCATCGGAATCGCCCGGACCACCTCCACGCCACCGCCCGCGGCAGCCGCGACCTCGGCTGCCGAGACTCCGGCCAGCACACTGATGATGAGCGTGTCCGCACCGAAGTTCAGTTCGGCGATGGCCTCGTGCAGCTGGTCGGGCCGCACCGCCAGGACAATGGTTCCAGCGGCCTCGACGACCGCCTGGTTGTCGGCGGCCACGGACACCTGCGGATAGCGCTTGGCCAGCTCGGCCGAGGTCTCCCGCGACCTGGGGGAGAGTACGATCGCGGGCGCCCCCGGCCCTCCGGCCAGGCCCTCGACCATGGCCCGGGCGATCTCGCCCACGCCGATGAAGCCGATCGTGTCCCCGTCGCCCAGTGCCGTCTTCCGAGTCGTCATCCTGTCCTCCTGAGTCGTGTGTCCGATGTCGGGTTCCAGCCTAACGAACCGCGGGTGCCACCGGGGCGGATTCCGATCTGGGCTTGGAGTGTCCCAGCGCCTGGGCGACCAGCCGGGTCAGCGTCGTCAAGCCGTCCGTGGACAGCACGGACTCCAGATGCCCCTGGACCGAGGCGAAGCCCGGCCCGCGCAGTGCCGCGACCACCCCTGTCACCGGATCGGCCGCGACCTCGGCTCCCCCGGCGTGCAGGGTGCCGGGAGCAACCCGGGCCGCGAAGGTGTTGTAGAACCCGATTCGGGCGTCGGCGCCGAACACCGGCACACTCAGCTGTACGCCCTGATGCGGTTCGTCCAGGGCCCGCAGGTCCAGGCCGCACTCGAGCGCCAGCAGTTGATGGCTCAGGCACACCGCCAGCAGGGGCCGCCCTGCCGCCCGACGATGAACGATCAGCTGACGCATCTGCGCGATCCGCGGATCGGTCCGATTCCGCGGATCGCCGGGGCCGGGGCCTGCGACGAGCAGGTCGGCGGAGGTGATCCTGGCCTCGGTCACCGCATCCCAGGCGACGACCTCGACGTCCAACCCCAAATGGCGCAGCTGATGGGCCAACATGGTCGAGAACCGATCCTCGGCGTCGACCACCACCGCGGTGAAACCCGTGAAGGGCGCCCGCAGGGCCTTGCGCGTGCTCAGAGCTGGTTGACGTTGCAACCAGAAGGCCGCCAGTCGGGAATTCCGGGCGTGCAGCAGGGCCTCGACTTCGGTGCTGGAGAGTTCCCCGGGTGCCGTTGAGCCGGCGGGCGGAGCACTGGGTTCGGCCGAGGGGGCCGCCGTGGCTCCGATCGGCGCGGTCGCGATGTCCACGCCGATCGCGCGCAGCAGGCCGGAGACCTTCGCCGCCGTCTCCGCGGCCTCGCTCAGGGGATCGGAGTGCCGGACCAAGGTGGCCCCTGCGGAGACGCTCATCATGCCATCGCGCAGATATGCGGTGCGGATCAGGATTGGCGCATCCAGCTCATGGCCGCCGGCGGCCTCCGGGCTGAACAGGGCCGCAACCCCGGAATAGTAGCCACGGGGCGAGGTTTCGTAGCGGGCGATGACCGAGCAGGCGTTCTGCATCGGCGAGCCCGTCACCGTCGGGGCGAACATCGTCTGGCGCAGGACTCGGCGCGGATCTTCCTGCGAGGCGCCGCGCAGTACGTACTCGGTATGGGTCAGCCGGGACATCCGCTTGAGCCGGGGCCCGCTGATCCGCCCACCGGACGAACACACCTGAGACATCATCTTCATCTCCTCGTCGACGACCATGAACAGCTCCTCGGTCTCCTTCGTCGAGTTGAGGAATTCGGCGAAGGCCGCGGGGTCGGGTCGGCCGTTCACATGCCGGAACGTCCCGGAGATCGGGTTCATCGTCACCGCGCCGCCGCGGGCCACGACATGGGCCTCGGGGCTGGCGCCCACGGCCACCAGATCGCCCAGCACGATGGCGAAGGTCCAGTAGGCCCCGCGCTCGCGTTCCAATAGGGCACGGAACCAGGCGAGCGCAGTGGTCCTCGGGTCGGCGTCGACGCGCCCGGTGAAATCACGCCGGATGACGAAGTTCGCCCCTGCGCCGGTGCCGATCTCCCGGTCGATGACCTGCCGGGCGATCCGCGCGTACTCCTCATCCGATGTGGTGAAGCCCGCGTCGTGTACGCGCGGCAGCTGTTTGGGCAGGGCGTCCAGGGTCTGTGCCAGCGGCAGGCTTGAGTGCTCGTCGACCAGCAGACAGCGCAGGGGTGCGCCGTCGTCGAGTGCGGCGTATCCGCGCTCGCGGATCCGGTTGAACGGCACCATCGCCAGGACCTCGCGGGCGCTTCCCGCGTCATCGTGCAGGGGGATGTCGGCCAACTGCTGCACATCGGCGATGGTGCCGGTCAGGAGTTCGACGCCGTTGCCGCGGGAGATGAGGGCGAAGGGAGTGGTCGCGCTGCGCAGCGCCGTGATGCGCTGGAGGGGAGTGGGAGTGTCAGCGGGTGCGGGACTGGGGTTCAAGGGTGCCTCCGGGAGGTCGGGCTCCGTGGGCGATCCCCGAACGGGAAACGAAAAAGACCGCCACGACGGGGCGGTCTGGATTCGAGTACGCGAATGGGCCGCCGGTCAGGCGGGCCACCAGTTGTTCTGCAGAGTCTGTTTCGCGTGCACGGGACCAACATAGCACGCCCGCCGGTCCGGCCGCACGCCCTGCGGGCGTGGACTCAGCTCTGTCGCAGGGACCGGGTGCCGGCGCGGTCCACGTCATCGCGCAGCACGCCGGGCCAATAGGACACTCCCTCGGGCGAGCTGACGACCTCCAAGGTGGCGTGGGGGAGGACCTCGACCAGGGTTGCGGCGGTACTGACCGGGTGGCCGGGATCGTGGGTCCAGGCCAGAATCGTCACGGGAATGCCGATCGTGGCGATGAGCAGGGGAGCGGGTAGATCGGACAGTGCGGCTCCGCGCAGTGCCGAGGGCAGCAGTGTGGCGGGGATGTCCGGCGGGCTGGGCGGCTGTCCGACAGTGGCCGGGGGCGGCACCACGTCCCGATCGGCCGCCATGAATGGCGCAAGACCGCCGGCGGTGACGAGTTCGGCTGATTCGCGGTAGCGGCGGGCCTGTGGGACGCGGGTCTCCCAGGCGGTGGGCGGGAGCATGAGGGTCAGCCCGGAGAACCTGCCGGGATCGGCCAGGGCCGCGTGCAGCAGAGTGCCGGCGCCCATCGAGGGCCCGACCCCGTGGACGCGCTCGCCGGGGAAGACGGCGTCGAGTAGGGCGAGCAGGTCCTCGGCCAGGACCGACCAGCGGTAGTCGGCGGGCTCTGTGCGCCCGGTGGAGCGGCCATGGGCCCTGGCGTCGTAGCGCAATAAGCGGGTGCCGTTGAGTCCTCGCCCCAGGTCCAGTCCCATCAGCCTGTCGCGCGACCGGCTGGAGGTCAGGCCGTGCAATTGCACCACGGGGTGGCCGCCCTCATCGCTGATCTCGTAGTCGAGCTGGGCGCCGGGGACGGTGAACCTGGGCATGGGCTGCTCCTGGGGTGATGGGCTTGGGACTCGAATGCCTATATGTGACCTAGAATACATTTATGAGGCTGAGCAACATCACCTGGCTGCGTCTGCCGTTCGGCCGCGTGTTCGGCTACGACGTCAGTGTCTCCGAACCCGGCGAAGAGCTGCCGGTGTCCTTCGACCAGGCGCGCCATGTGGGCGAGGGGGATCGGCCCGGGTCGTGGATGGCCCTGAGCTTCACCCTGCCCGCACCCTGTGATCGCGCAGCACTGGCCGCCGCCTGGCTCAAGGTCATCGCCAGGCACGGGACCCTGCGCTCGGTCTTCACCCCGGGCCCCGACGGCCCGGAATTGCACCGGGTTCAGGTGGGTCCCGGGGGCTGGGCGGAACACCCCGTGGGACCCGGGCAGGCCGTCAACGAGGCGCTGGGCCGGGTGTTCGACGACTATTGCCGGCCCTACAGCCGACCCTCCCACCGGCTGTGCGTGGTGGAGACCGCCACAGCGCCGACCGTGGTCATCGCGGCCGATCATGCGCATGTGGACATGTGGTCGATGCTCGTCATCGTCCGCGACCTGCTGACGGCGCTGTCTGCGACCGAGGCCGCGCGCGGGTTCGGGGAACCGGGGGACGTCGTGCGGCCGCGGGGCGCACTGCCCGAGGAGTTCGCCGCGCACACCAGGGCACTGGCGCAGCGCCGGCCCGCCCCGGCCGGGGTCCGCCGCCGGTGGGCGCAGATCCTGCACGCCGGCGGCGATGCGATGCCGACCTTCCCCCTGCCGTTGGACGCGGCACAGCCGGGCCCCGAACGTGTCGAGGTGCGCGATGTGCTCGACCGGGAGCAGGCCGCCGCCCTCTCGGAAAGGGCCCGTGCCGAGGGCGTGTCCACCCTGGCCCTGGTCATCGCGGCCATGGCGCAGGTGACGCGGGAGCTGGCGGACAGGCCGTTGCGCGCGGTGTTCCCGGTGCACAGCCGCTATGAGGAGCGCTGGCACGACTCGGTGGGCTGGTTCATCACGAATTCCGTCATCGAGGTGCCGGGAACCGACCCCCTTTCGGCAGCCGCCGCGCTGAAAGAGGCGATCGGCCTGGGCTCGCATCCGCTGGCGGAGGTCCTGGCGCCGTTCGGCGGCATGCCCCGGACTCCGGAGATGTTCGCCATCAGCTGGCTCGACCTGCGCCGGTTGCCCGTGCGGATCGACTCGGTGGGACTGGACGCCCAGTATGTCAGTGCCAGGGTCTCGACCGACGGCGTCATGCTGTGGTTCATCGTCGACGACCAGGGGCTGCACCTGCGCTGCCGGTACCCGGACACACTGCGAGCCAGGCACCATGTGGGCACCTGGCTCGATCGAGTGGTTGAGGAACTGCGAACGCTCAGCGCACGCCCTGCATCAGCTTGAGGATGGGCCGGCGGAAGATGAACAGCAGGATGCCCACGATCACGGAGATACCGCCGATCACAAGGAAGTACGGGACCTCGGCGTCGGCGGAGTAGAAACCGGCCAGGGAGCCCGAAGCAGCAGAGCCCAGCGCGACCGACAGGAAGAACAGGGCGACCATCTGCGAATGGAAGGCCTGCGGGGCCAGCTTGGTGGCCAGGGACTGGCCCACTGGCGACAGGCACAGTTCGGCCATGGTGAACAGGAAGTACACGAGCACCATGACGAGCATCGGCACGGAGTTCGCGCCGCCGCCGGCCAGCGGGATGAACACGAAGAACGCGATGCCCATGACGATCGTGCCGATCGAGAACTTCACCGGGGTGCTGGGCTGCTTGTCGCCGAGCTTGGTCCACATGGCGGCGAAGGCGGCGGCGAAGACGATGATGAAGAACGGGTTGATCGACTGGACGATCGACGGCGGCAACACGATCCCGAACAGATTCCGGTCCAGGCGCTGATCGGCGTAGATTGCCAGCACGGTGAACTGCTGCTGGAACAGCGACCAGAACACTGCCGAACCGATGAACAGCGGGATGAAACCGAACACGCGGCTGCGCTCGATCGCGGTGATCTTCTTGCTCGCCGCGATCACGCAGAACAGGACGACGGCGGCCACGATCGTCACGACCACCACCACATTGGCCAGGTTTCCCGCGTTGAGCCAGCCCAGCCCTGCGGCTACGGCGACGATGGCGATCGCGACCACGGCGATCACAATCCACTTCAGCGCCTCGGCCCGGCTCAGGGGGCTGGTGGGGTGCGAGCTGGATTCGGTCCGGGTGTGGCGGCGCATCGCGAGGTACTGGACCAGGCCGACGGCCATCAGCACGGCGGCCAGGCCGAAGCCCCAGTGGAAGCCCTTCCAGCCCCACAGGGCCGAGGTGGCCAGCGGTCCGATCAGCCCGCCGATGTTCACACCCATGTAGTAGATGGAGAAGGCCGCGTCGCGCCGGTTGTCCTTCAGGTCGTAGAGGTCGCCCAGAGTGGTCGAGGTCGATACCTTGAGGGAACCCGATCCCAGAGCGATGCACACCAGGCCGATGCCCAGGCCCAAGCCGCCGGGCAGCAGCGACAGGGACAGGTGGCCGATCATGACGATGACGGCGGCGGATACGACGGTCTTCTCAGCACCGAGCACACGGTCGGCGATCCAGCCGCCGAGGACGGAGGAGAGGTAGACCAGGCCGCCGTAGGCGCCCACGATGGAAGTGGCGACGGCTTCGGACATGCCGAGGCCGCCGTCGGTCGTCGCATAGTAGATGTAGTAGGCGAGCAGCCCTTGCATGCCGTAGAAGCTGAAACGCTCCCACATTTCTACGCCGGCGAGGTTCGCAAGCCCCCAGGGGTGGCCGAAGAATCCCTTGCGCGACGTCCGCTCCGCGGATGCGGTCGAAGACATTATTTCTCTTTCATGTGGGTTTCATACTGTTCCGGGCACAATGCCAAGGCGAAACCCTACCACTGTCCACATGGTGGGCAATGCACCGGGGTGGATGACTATTCACGGTGGGGTGCGCTCAAGTCGTGCTCAAACTGCGATCGCAGCCACCCCTGACATGGAAGAACCCCGCGTGACCAGTGGTCGCGCGGGGTTCTGTGCGAGCGGGCGACGGGAATCGAACCCGCGTATCGAGCTTGGGAAGCTAGCGCTCTACCATTGAGCTACGCCCGCAACATGTTTTACTCTACACCGGTCGGTGCCGGATTTCCCAATCGAGCCGAAACCCGGCGCGCAGTCGGCCTGGGAGCCATGTTGGGAGCCATGCCTTGGGACTATCGGTAGGTGCGGTTGACGTAGTCGACGACACTTGCACCGCCTGCTACCGCCACGATGGGCAGACCGTAGATGATCCAGGCGAAATCGGCATATCCGAAGAAGCCCAGATCGTTGGCGGTGTCGAAGATCCACGCGAGCCCGGCCGTTGCGAGGACCGCGACCAGGGACGAGCAGATCCACTGCAGCATCGGCCGGGCCCGGCACAATAGGACCGCGGTGCAGGCGGCGAGGAAGGCGGGGATGAGGACGAAATAGGCGGCCCGGCCGAAAGCGATGGGAACGGGCAGTCCGTTGCGGTGTTCGAGGACAGCCCATGACACGCCGATCACCAGGAACCAGCTCGCGCCGGAAATCGACCAGAAGACGGCATTGCGCATGCTCACCTCCCGGGTCCGAGCGGAACGTTTCTGGATACGTACTTCAGGTTACGTCACAAAACACTGGAGGGGTACTCGAATCAGCCCGGTGATTCCGAATCCGCTACGGAATCCTGTGCCGAATCATCCCAAACCCGCAGCCATTTCTCCGCCAGGGATTCCACATTCTCATGCGCATTGAGCCCACTGGGCTGCGGCACGACCCACAGCCGGACGCTTCGGGGCCAGCCGGGAACCAGCGCAGGGTCCTGGAGTCCCAGCACGGCCCGCGGCAGATCGAAGGCCTGCCGGAACGCGGTGATGCCGGCGATGGCCACGCTGCGCGGTCGCAGCTCGGGGAGCCGGTTGATCAGGCTGCGCGCCCCGGCCCGTAGCTCATCGCGGGTCAGTTCGGATGCCTTGGCGCTGGCCCGGCCGACCAGATTCGTGATCCCGACCCCGCGCGCCAGCAGATCCTCGGCGTCGGAGTCGAGGAGTCCCGCCGCGGCGTCGACCCTGCGGCGGGTCAGGCCGGCGGCGTGGAGGGAGGGCCAGAAACGATTGCCCGGGTGCGCGAAGGGGGCGTTGACCGCTGCGGTCCACAGGCCCGGATTGACTCCCACGATGAGCATCCGCAGTGGGCACCCGGGATCGGGGAGGAGGTCGTCGACCGCGGGGGAGTCGACTGTGGCGAAGGCCGCCAGCTCAGCGCGCCGGGGCCTGCGACCGCCCAGGGGAGAGGGTCTTCGCATGCGCATGGGACCAGGATAGTTCGACGCATGACAGTGCAGTAGGACTGTGTGACAATCGGAACATGAACGAGTCGAGCATTCATGACGACATCTCACAGCTGGTCGAACGTGAACACGAACTGCGCGCCGAGCTGCAACGCAAGGAGATCTCCTCGCAAGAGGAGATGCAGGAGCTCAAGGGCATCGAGGTCCAGCTGGACCGGTGCTGGGACCTCCTGCGGCGGCGCCAGGCGCTGCGCGCTGCCGGTGAGAACCCGGACCTGGCCCGGGAACGTCCCGCAGACCAGGTCGAGGGTTATCTGGACTGAGTAGACGATTGTGGGCCCGGCACCTGCAACGGTGCCGGGCCCACAATCACAACCTGTCTCAGGCCTGCTGGGGTTCGACCGGGGGCAACGCCGACCAGGGGAAGACGATCCACTCATCGGTGCGCTTCCACACATAGTCGGGCAGGACGACCGAGGCGGACTTCGCATAGATGACGGCGGACTTGACGTCGGCACCGTGGCTGCGCAGCAGGTCCAGTACCAGGGCCAGGGTGCGGCCGGAATCGGCGACGTCGTCGACGACCAGAAGTTTCTTCCCGGCGATCGATTCGGTGTCCAGCAGGGGTGCGAGCAGGACGGGATCGGGCAGGGTCTCGTGGACATCGGTGTAGAACTCGACGTTGATCGCATCGGAGAGCTTCACACCGAGGTTGTACGACAGGGCGCCCGCCGGCAACAGGCCGCCCCTGGCCACGGCGATGATGATGTCGGGGGTGTATCCGGAGTCGACGATCTGCTGTGCGAGTTCACGCGAACCCGTGCCGAACGTCTCCCACGTTAGGATTTCCTTGGTGTCGAGGTCCGATGAATCTGCGTAATAGGCCACGTGTTCCTCCCGATTGGGCTGATGAAAAGGGTATGCCCTCCAGGGTAGTGCACCGGTGCGGGCAGTGCGCGCCGGAATCTCAGCCGCGGGGGCGCCATGTGCTGACAATCACCGAGGCGGTGATCACCTCGGGTACCTGCGCGGCCGTGAGCGTGGCCGGATCCAGATGCCTGGCCGAGGGCGTCATCGCCACCAGGGCGCGGGCCTGGTCCAGATCGGGATGGATATCGAATTCCACGGTGGTGCTGTGGGTCTCTGTGAAGTCAGAGTCGAAAGCCCTGTGCAGGCGGGCCTCCTTGGCCGGATCGATGTGGACCATATCGACGACTTCGGCGCGTAACTGGCGCAGGTGCTGCGCGGTCGGCCGGGCGATGACGACCCCGCCGGTAGGCCCCAGCACACGTCGGAACTCAGCCGGATTGCGCGGGGAGAAGACATCGAGGACGACATCGGCGCAGGCCTTCGCCAGAGGGAAGGGACGGTACACGTCCCAGGAGCCGACCGCAGCCCGCGGGTGGGGGTGCGGGGCCAGGCGCAGGCCGCGCACGCCCGTATCGAATCCGAAACCGGTGGCCGGTGGGATCCGTTCGAGGGCTTTGGCCAGATAGTAGCCGGTGCCGCACCCGGCCTCGACGATGAAGGGATCGGCAGCCGGTCCGATGACGGCCGCGGCCTGGGCTGCGACCTCGGCTGCCAGCGGAGCGTAGGCTCCCGATGCCAGGAACGCATCGCGGGCGAGCGCCATCGCGGCATCGTCTCCGCTGGTGGCCTTGAAGCCGGAGAGCAGGCCGAAATACCCCTGCCGGGCGATGTTGAAACTATGGCCGGCAGGGCAGCGCAGATCGTGTTCGGCCGCTTGCAGCGGTTCCGCGCAGACCGGGCAGCGCAGCCTTGCCAGCACTCGTTCGCGGGTAGTGGGCGCCGCAGTGGAAGACGGGGCATTCGCCGGACGGGATCTCTGATCGGGGTGCACAGGTGCAGTGTAGTCGCCCCGGACCGGGCAATGAGCGTCCGGCGGGCTAGCCTGGAGGTGTGATGAGCTTACACACTCAGACGGTCCCCGGCGGGCCGGGCCGCATGGTGTTCCTGCACGGGTTGATGGGCCGTGGCAAGAACTTCACCCGGATCGCCAAGGACCTCTCCGATGACTACACCTCGCTGTTGGTCGATCTGCCCGATCACGGCCAATCTCCGTGGAGTAAGACCTTCGACTACTTCCGCATGGCAGATACCGCAGCCGCGGCGATTCGTTCCTGGCTGGCAGCGGAACCGCAGGGTCCGGGCACGGTCGTGCTGGTGGGTCATTCGATGGGTGGCAAGGTCGCGATGGAGCTGGCCCTGCGGCACCAGGATCTGATCTCGCACCTGATAGTGGTCGACATCTCTCCGGTGCGCGCTTCGGGAAGTGAGGACTTCGACAAGTTGCTGGGTGCGCTGGAGGCCATCGACCTGGACCGGTTGGAAAGTCGGGCGCAGGCCGATGAGCAGCTGCGTGGCCCCGTCCCGCAGCTGGCCACCCGCGGTTTCCTCCTGCAGAATCTGCGGCCGAGCCGTGACGACACCGGCGCGGTCAGGTTCGCCTGGCAGCCGAACCTGGCCCTGCTGCATGCCTCCCTCGATCGTCTGGCGGACTTCCCCGATCCGCACACCGGGCCGTATCCGGGGCCGGTGCTGTGGATCAAGGGCGAGCGCAGCTCGTACGTCTTGCCCGCCTACACCGCGGAGATGAGACGGTATTTCCCGCGCTGCACCAAGATCACGATCAAGGGCGCCGGACACTGGGTGCATGCGGAGAAGCCGGCGGAGTTCGTCTCCGCCGTGCGCGCGTTCCTGGACCGCAGCACGGATCGGTGATGCAGTCCCGTGGCACTGCCCGATGACCCGACGCGACGCCCGGCGCGCACCGGAAGGAATAGTTCATTATCGTTGAACGCTGAAGTGGAAGCCGGATACCCGGCTGACAAAGCCCTGCACTAGGAGGAAGCATCGTGGGCACCATTCCCGCAGACACCTCGGATCCCAAGTTCGCCGAATACGCCCACCCCGAACGGCTCGTGACCACCGAATGGGTGGCAGAGCACAAGGACGACCCCGGTGTCGTCCTGGTCGAAAGCGACGAGGACGTGCTGCTGTACGAGACCGGGCACATCCCCGGCGCGGTGAAGATCGACTGGCACACCGAACTCAACGACCCCGTGACCCGCGACTACGTCGACGGCACAGGGTTCGCCGCCCTAATGAGTGCCAAGGGCATCTCCCGCGATGACACAATCGTCGTCTATGGGGACAAGACGAACTGGTGGGCCGCTTACGCCCTGTGGGTCTTCACCCTGTTCGGCCACGCAGATGTCAGGCTCATGGACGGCGGCCGGAAGAAGTGGGAGGCCGAGGGCCGCGAATTGACCCGGGCCAAACCACAGATCACCGCAACGGACTATCCCGTCGTCGCCCGCGACGACGCCGCCATCCGGGCCTTCCTGCCCGAGGTCCGCGCGGCCATCGGCAATACTCCGTTGATCGATGTGCGCAGCCCAGACGAGTATTCGGGCAAGCGCACGCATATGCCGGACTATCCGGAGGAGGGCGCGCTGCGCGGTGGGCACATCCCCACCGCCAAGTCCGTGCCATGGGCCAAGGCGGTTGCCGAGGACGGAACGTATAAGTCCCGTGCAGAACTCGAAGACCTGTACCTGCGCGATCTGGGGTACACGACCGACGATGACATCATCGCCTACTGCCGGATCGGCGAGCGCTCCAGCCACACCTGGTTCGCACTGAACCATCTGCTGGGATTCGCCCATGTGAAGAACTACGACGGTTCGTGGACCGAATGGGGCAATGCGGTGGGCGTGCCCATCGTGCGCGGAGAACAGCCGGGTGAGGCGAAATGAGCGAGCAGGAGTCGCTGCCAGGCGGGCTGCAGGAGATCGCCGAGGACTTCGCCGCAACGCCGGCCGCACAGCGGTTGGAACTGCTGCTGGAGTTCTCCGATGAACTGCCGGAGCTGCCGCAGCGTTTGCAGGACGATCCCGACCTGCTCGAGCCAGTGCCCGAATGCCAGTCGCCGATCTTTGTGCTGGTCGAGGTGGAACCCGGGGCCGAGGCCGGTGGAGGCACCGTGCACCTGTTCTTCTCCGCGCCGCCTGAGGCGCCCACCACGCGCGGCTTCGCCGGCATCCTGTCCGAGGGATTGGACGGCCATTCGGTGGCCGAGGTCCTGCGGGTGCCCGCCGATATGCCGCTGCGCCTGTCGATCACCGACCTGGTCAGCCCGCTGCGGCTGAACGGCATGAGCGGGATGCTGGCGCGCATTCAACGCCAGGTGCGCGAAAAGGCCTGAGACCTGGCAGTAGTTCCCCTCCGACCGGTCCGTGGACGATGTCCGCGGGCCGGTTTTCCTATGTCTAAAAATAGAACAACCGCTCATATATTGAGATCAATATAACGGGAAGATAACGATTCATCCCTCTTATGGTGTCGGGAAAATACTGTCCTTGGGTATATACCTACTGATCTCCAGCAGGTTCGCCTGCCGGAAAACTCGATTTGCGCAGGTCTGGTCGAGGGCTAGCGTGAAAAAGGTCGGTCAACAGGCCGACTTGTGAGAATCGAGGAGGGGTACATGTCATCGGTGAAGCTGGGGAGACCCACGGCCGCCGTGAAGACGGAAACCGAATCGCGCACCATGGACAACGCGCCGTGGAGCCGCCTGCACACCCTGGCGGTGTTCTGCACACTGGGCGGAACGTTCCTGGACGGGTACATTCTGGGCATCGTCGGAGGGGCCATCCCGCCGGCCACCGAGGAACTGGGGCTGTCGCTGCTGTCGCAGGGCCTGATCGGCGCCAGCGCGTTGATCGGCATCTTCATCGGAGGCCTGTTCTTCGGCCGTCTGGCCGACCGCTTCGGTCGTAAGACGGTGTTCCAGTGGAACCTCGTCGCCTTCGTCGTCCTCTCTCTGCTCCAACTGGTGGCGGTCTCGCAATGGGACCTGGTGGGATACCGCCTGCTGCTCGGCGTCGCGATCGGCGTCGAATACGCTGTGGGTGCAGCGCTGCTGTCCGAATTCGTTCCCGCGAAGAACCGCTCCTTCATGTTGGGGGCGCTCAACGCAGTCTGGTTCGTCGGCTTCGTGCCGGCTACCCTGATCTCCCTGCACTTCTCCGGGAGCAACTGGCGGATCATCCTGGCGACCAGCGCGATCCCGGCGATCATCGTCGCCCTGCTGCGCATGGGCCTGCCCGAGTCGCCGAAGTGGCTGGTGTCCCAGGGCCGTGATGAACAGGCCAGGGAGATCCTCGACAAGCACTGGCCCGCCGGCACCGAGCTGCCTCCGACCGAACGCGTCGAACACAGCCACTTCCGCGAACTGTTCAGCCCCAAGTACCTTGCGCACACCATCTACGCCTCGCTGTTCTGGATCTGCCAGGTGGCCCCGGTATTCGCGATCCTGACGTTCATCGCCCCGGTGCTCACCCAGGTGGGCATCCCCGAGGGCGATGCCCGTGACCTCATCATGAACCTGTTCGAATTGGCCGGCGCGATCGCCTTCATCTGGATCCTGGCCGCCAGCCGACGTCGCACCCTGGTGATCTGGACCTTCGCCGTCGTTGCGGCCGGTCTGGCCGTCATCGGCCTGTTCCCGCATGCGCCGGTCGTCCTGCTGGCCGGAGTCATAGGCGTGGTGCTCTTCGTCTCAGCCGGCAGCAACAACCTCCAGTTCGTCTACCCATCGGAGATGTTCCCCACCAAGATGCGGTCGTCCGGAGTGGGCTTCGCCGCATCGATGAGTCGGCTGGGGGCGGCGACCGCAACCTACGTCATGCCGCTGTGCATGGCGGGCCTGGGAGTCAACGGAACGCTGTTGATCCTGGCGGCCTTCCCCGCGGTGGGCTTCGTGCTCTCCATCTTCCTCGCGCCGGAGACCTCCGGTACCGAGATCCGCTAAGCGGACCCGGCCCGCACCAGCCGGGCAATGCCCGTCCAGCAGGCCAGAAGGAATGCGCCCCAGACGAGGCCGGTGAGCAAGGAGAAGCCCGTCTCCGTCAACCAGCCCAGGACGGGTCCCAGGAAGCCGGTGGCCTGTGCCACGAGCCCGGCGAGGTGCTCGACGCCGTGGTAGACCACCGGCCAGCCCACGTCGGATGTTCCCTTGAGCAGGATGTGGCCTCCCACCCACAGCATGGCGAAGGTGCCCACGACCGACAGGAGCGTCAGCAGTCTGGGCATGCCCCAGAGCAGGAATCCACCGCAGGCCCGGCCCGCGGGTGTGCGACCCCTGCGATACATGAGTACGCCCACATCGTCCATTTTCACGATCACGGCCACCACCCCGTAGACCAGGGCGGTGAGGATGAGGGCGACGATGACAAGGGTGGTGAAGCGGTCCCAGAACGCTTGTCCCGCAACCTCGGAGAGGCTGATGACCATGATCTCCGTGGACAGGATGAAATCGGTGGTCACCGCCTGACGCACCATCGCCCGTTCCGCCTCGGGCCCGCGCAGGGCCACCGGAGGCGGAACGGGCGATGCGGCTCCGGCGGCACCGTCGGAGCCCGGGCGCAGCCAGTGCCAGACCTTCTCGGCGCCCTCGAAGCACAGATAGCTCCCGCCGATCATCAGCAGCGGGGTGAGCACCCAGGGTGCGAACTGGCTGAGCAGCAGCGCCGCCGGCAGGATGATGAGGATCTTGTTGATCGCACTGCCCAGCGCGATCCGGCCGATCACGGGCAGTTCGCGCGAGGGCTTGATGCCCTCGACGAACTGCGGGGCCACAGCCGCGTCGTCGACGACGACCCCGGTCGTCTTCAGGCTGGTGGACACCGCCGCATCGGCCAGGGGGCGCACGTGTGCGGCGCTCATCTTCGTCAGGGTCGCGATATCGTCCAGCAGCGCGAACAAGCCTCCGCTCATGGCCCTCCTCCGGTTCGGCTCACGGGATACCGGCCAAGTATATGGCGTGCGCGCCACTGGAAATGCCGAGCGATCCGGGGCAGGATGGGGGTATGTCTACTACCGCATTCAATTCCGCACCCGTGAACACCACCGGCTCGCTGCCCGCAGTCGGCGCGGACCTGCCCGCCTTCGAACTGGTCGGCGGCGACTTGGCCCCCGTGACCTCGGCCGATCTGGCCGGCAAGAAGCTCGTCCTGAACATCTTCCCGTCGCTGGACACCGGTGTGTGCGCGGCCTCCGTGCACAAGTTCAACGAACTCGCCGCAGACCTCGACGCCACCGTAGTGTGCGTGTCCAACGACCTGCCGTTCGCCCAGGCCCGTTTCTGCGGGGCAGAGGGCATCGACAACGTCATCGTCGCCTCGGGCTTCCGCTCCGGCTTCGGACAGGACTACGGCGTGACCATGGAAGACGGCCCGCTGGCCGCCCTGCTGGCCCGCTCGGTCGTCGTCGCCGACGCCAATGGCAAGGTCGTCTACACCGAACTGGTCCCGGAGATCACGACCGAACCGGACTACGATTCCGCCGTCGAAGCCGTCAAGGCCGCATGATCGACAACCCGTTGGCGGGCACCTGCCCGTGCGGCGGGAAACCAGAGGGGGCCGCGTTCGCAGACTGCTGCGGACCGGCCCTTTCCGGTGCCCGCTGGCCCGAAACGGCCGAGTCCCTGATGCGTTCGCGCTATACGGCCTTCGCGCTGGCCGATGAAGACCATCTGTTCCGCACCTGGCACCCCCGCACCCGGCCGCCGGGCCGGCTGAGCGACGCCAATACCCGCTGGACCGGCTTGGAGCTCGGCCGGGTGATCGGAGGGGGAGCCGAGGACAAGACCGGCACCGTCGAATTCACCGCGCACTACGTCGGGGCCGGGGCCGGCCCGGGTGTGATGCACTGCGTCTCCACCTTCGCCCGCCGGGCCGGACGCTGGATGTACGTCGAGGATCTCTAGGGGCGCGCAAGGCCCAGAAACTCGCGCAGCGCGGGCAGCTCCTGCCTGGCCTGCGACAGGCCCAGCCGATGGGCCGCCGCCAGGCGGGACAGGTCACGGGTGCTGTTCTTCAACGGCATCACCTCGGGTGCGAAGATATGTGCCCTGCCCTGCCGTTCGAGCTCGAAGATCCGCTCCCTGGTCGCGTTGTAGCGCTCATGGCGGGTGAACATGGCCTCCACCAGGCGGGGATAGCTCCGGAAGTGGGCGCGCAGGAAGGAACGCATGCCCACCGGCTCCTTGACGTAATCGCGCTGCTGGGTCAAGACGATGACGAAGCGCTCGAACCCCGCTTCCTGTGCCAGGGTCAGGGGGATACCGCCATCGGCGCCCATGGCCCCGTCGACGTAGAGCCTGCCGTCGATGTCCACCGGAGGCATGATGACCGGCATGGTCGACGATGCCTGTACTCTGGCCATCAGATCGTCCATCCGCGCATAGTCCGCCTTCGACCACACCACTTCCGCGCCGGTGCGCACATCGAAGCCCACGCACAGCATATCGGCGGGATTGTCCTGGAAATCCCGCCAGTGAAACGGCAGGGCCATACCCGGCTCGCAGGTCTCCCGGTAGATGTACCGGGCATTGAAATAGCCCTGGCCCCGGCTGAAACTGCGCCATCCTCCGAAGCGCTCATCGGCGGGGAAGTCGACGAAGGACCTACGGGTGCGTTTGGCGTCGCGGGAGACGTAGTTCGCGGCATTCGAAGCACCGGCGCTGATACCCGCCACCCAATCGAAATCGATGCCCTGTTCCAACAGGGTCACCGCAAATGCGCTGGTCAGGGCCGCGCGCATGCCGCCGCCCTCGAAGACCAGGGCCGTATCGGAGATTCTGGTTCCCATACTCCGAACTCTAACGGGGCACGGCGCCCTCGCGTGGACCGGGCACAGATCGCCGTTCGCACGTGGGACAATCGGGTCATGGCCGAAAACCAGAACGACCTGCCCACTGATGAGCTGCGCTCAGTGACGATCACCCGCCTTGCAGAGGGCCGATACCTGGCCCGGAATGCATCGGGGAACACGCTCGAGTTCGGGCGCGACGAGGAACTGTTCAGCCCCGTCGAACTGCTGTTGGCCGCGATCGCCGGCTGCTCCTCGATCGACGTCGACGTGGTGACCAGCAGGCGCGGCGAACCGGACCGCTTCGATGTCACGGCTGCCGCCCGCAAGGTCACAGAGGACGGGGCCAATCGACTCGACGACGTGCATCTGTCGTTCGATTTGGCGTTCCCCGACACGGAGGCCGGGCGCAAGGCCGCCGGTACCGTGGAGCGGGCGGTGCAGCTCTCACACGAGAAGTACTGCACGGTCTCGCGCACCGTACAACACGGTGCGCGGGTGGATTTCGAGGCGCACACCGAACTGGACTGAGCACCCGGCGGGCGGGTGGAACCGGGCGGTTGCCCGCCCGCGCCCCGAGCGGTCGCCGGCTTACTTCAGAGCCTTGCCGACCTTGTGCAGGCGGTGACTCAGCTGCATGATCCGCACACTGCCCACAACGCCGGCGATGAGGATGCCGGCGATGGCGGACAGGATGATCGCAACGCCCAGGGGCAGGCTGAACTCCCAACCGAAGTAGTGGAAGACCGCGGCCTCGTTGTTCTGCACGATGAAGACCAGCAGCAGCACCAGAACGACTGCGCCCACGATGAGCGAGATCCACATGCCGATGCTCAGCCCGGAGGTTCCCGGCACCGTGACCGGGGGAACGACCTCGGCTTCGGTAGGCGCTTCGGGGCCGTCCTCGCCGGTTGGCTGAGTCGGCTCCAGGGCGTCAGGTGACCCGGTCCGGTCCGATGCCGCGATGACCTCGCGTCCGGGCAGCTGTTCCTGCGGGTCGACTGGGGAGTTCTCGTCTGCGGGTGTTGTGGATTCGTCCATGGCAGAACCCTATCAACGGCACACGGGCCCGGTCCCACTCCACGCGGAGTGGGACCGGGCCCGTGTGCCGACTATCGGACGGCGTCAGCCGCCGACCGCTCAGGCGAGCGCGTCGATGATCCGGTTGAAGGTCTGCGAGGGCCGCATGGCCGCGGTGACCAGAGCATCGTCCGGGTTGTAGTAGCCACCCAGCTCGACCGGCTGCCCCTGAGCCGCCAACAGCTCGGAGACGATGGTGTCCTCGTTCGCGCGCAGTTCGGCCGCGACCGGGGCCAGGGCCTCGGCCAGTTCGGCGTCCGTGGTCTGCTTGGCCAGTTCCTCGGCCCAGAACAGGGTCAGGTAGAAGTGGCTGCCGCGGTTGTCGATCTCGCCGACCTTGCGCGAGGGCGAACGGTTCTCACCCAGGAAGGTCTCCGTGGCCGCGTCGAGGGTGTCGGCCAGCACACCGGCGCGCTCGTTGCCCTCATTGTTGAGCAGATGGCGGAAGCTCTCGGCGATGGCGAAGAATTCGCCGAGGGAGTCCCAGCGCAGGTGGCCCTCTTCGACCAGCTGCTGGACGTGCTTCGGAGCGGAGCCGCCTGCACCCGTTTCGAACAGGCCGCCGCCGGCGATCAGCGGAACGACGGAGAGCATCTTGGCCGAGGTGCCCAGTTCCAGGATCGGGAACAGGTCGGTGTTGTAGTCGCGCAGCACATTGCCGGTCACGGAGATCGTGTCCTCGCCGCGGCGGATCCGCTCGACGGAGAACTTCGTGGCCTCGACCGGGTTCATGATCCGGATGTCCAGGCCCTCGGTGTCGTGCTCGGCCAGGTATTCGTTGACCCGGGCGATGAGGTTGCGGTCGTGGGCGCGGGTCTCATCGAGCCAGAACACCGCGGGGGTCCCGGACAGGCGGGCGCGGGTGACGGCCAGCTTGACCCAGTCGCGCACCGGCACGTCCTTGGTCTGGCAGGCGCGCCAGATGTCCCCGGCGGACACCTCGTGGCTCAGCAGGACCTCGCCGGCGGCGTTGACGACCTCAACGGTGCCCGCGGTCGGGATTTCGAAGGTCTTGTCGTGGCTGCCGTACTCCTCGGCTTTCTGCGCCATCAGACCGACATTGGGCACATCGCCCATGGTCGACGGATCATAGGCGCCATTGGCGCGGCAATCCTCGATGACGGCCTGGTAGACGCCGGCGTAGCTGGAGTCGGGGATGACGGCCAGGGTGTCCTGCGTCTGGTCGTCCTTGTTCCACATCTTGCCGCCCACGCGGATCATCGCCGGCATCGAGGCGTCGACGATCACGTCGGAGGGCACATGGAGGTTCGTGATCCCCTTGGCGGAGTTCACCATGGCCAGTGCGGGGCCGTCGGCGAAGGCCTTGTCGACCTCGGCGCGGATGGCCGCGGCGGTGTCGGCATCGAGTTCGTCGAGGCCGGCCAGGATCGCGCCCAGACCGTCGTTGGCCGACAGCCCGGCTTCGGCCAGCTGTGCGCCGTACTGGGCGAACACGGTGGGGAAGAACGCCTTGATGACGTGGCCGAACAGGATCGGGTCGGAGACCTTCATCATGGTGGCCTTCAGGTGCACGGAGAACAACACGCCGGCTTCCTTGGCCGCCGCGATCTGCTCGGTGAGGAATTCATCGAGCTTGGCGACATTCATGAACGTGCCGTCGACGATTTCGTCCTTGAGCACCTTCAGGCCGTCCTTGAGCACCGTCACGTCGCCCTTGGCGTCGGTCAGGCGGATGGTCAGCACATCGTCGGCGGGCAGGATGACGGACTTCTCATTGGACCGGAAGTCGTCGTGGCCCATGGTCACGACGTTCGTCTTGGAATCCTTGGACCATTCGCCCATCGAGTGCGGGTGCTTCTTCGCGAAGTTCTTCACGGCCTTGGGGGCGCGGCGGTCCGAGTTGCCCTCGCGCAGAACCGGGTTGACGGCCGAACCCTTGACCGAGTCGTAGCGGGCGCGGATGTCGCGTTCCTCGTCGGTCGAGGGCTCCTCCGGGTAGTCCGGGATGTCGAAGCCCTGGGACTGCAGCTCCTTCACCGCGGCCTTGAGCTGGGGGACGGATGCCGAGATGTTCGGCAGCTTGATGATGTTGGCCTCGGGGGTCTTGGCCAGTGCACCGAGTTCGGCCAGCGCGTCGGGGCGCTGCTGCTCGGCGGGCAGACGGTCGGCGAACAGTGCGAGGATGCGTCCGGCCAGCGAGATATCGCGCATCTCGACCCCGACACCGGCCTTGTGGGCGAATGCGTCGATGATCGGCTTGAGCGAATAGGTCGCCAACAGCGGCGCCTCATCCGTCCGGGTGTACATGATCTTTGCCATAGTGAAGAACCACTCCAGATCGTTCTTAAGGGTTTAAGCACGGTCAGTCTATCGGGTGGGTTACTCTGGGAGGCGCGCCGTCCGGCGCTCGATACGACCCGCGCGCCTGCGGCCGGGGTCCCGCGTACGACCCAGAGGAGTCCGACAGCCCGTGGCCAAGCTCTACTTCCGTTATGGCGCGATGAATTCGGGGAAGTCCACGGCCCTGCTGCAGGCCGCCTTCAACTACGAGGAGCGCGGCCAGCGGGTGCTGGTGGCCAAACCCTCAGTCGACGTCAAGGGCGCGGGCCAGGTGATGTCGCGGCTGGGCGTGACCCGCGCGGTCGACTTCCTCATCGGCGTCGAGGACGACGTCGAAGCGCTGTTCAACGACGAGGCCGGGATGATCGCCCACGACGCACTGCTGGAATCGGTCGGCGGTGTCCCACCGGTGGCCTGCCTGCTGATCGACGAGGCGCAGTTCCTGACGCCCGAGCAGATCGATGGACTGATGCGCATCGCGACGCTGCGCGGGGTCCCCGTGATGTGTTACGGCATCCGCACGGACTTCCGGACCAGGGCGTTCCCCGGCTCGGCCCGGCTGCTGGAGATCGCGCACACCCTTGAAGAACTCAAGACGATCTGCCGCTGTGGGCGCAAGGCGATGTTCAACGGCCGCCGCATCGACGGCCGGTTCGTCTTCGCCGGCGACCAGGTCGCCATCGACGGGGTCGAAGCGACGTACGAATCCCTGTGCTCTGCCTGCTACCTCGAGGAGTCGGGCGGACGCCTGGGCTGAGGGCCTGCGGTAGCGTGGAGCCATGCTGAAACTGACGTACTCGGTGCTCAACCCCGAATACACCCACGCTCCCACCGTCATCCTGGGTCCGCCCCTGGGTGCGCACGCCGCCGTCTGGGCCGGTGTGGCCTACCGACTGGCCGAGGAGTTCCGCGTCGTGACCTACGATCTGCCCGGCCACGGTCTGGACGTGGAGAACCGGGCGGCGGCCCGGGCGGGAGAGCTGGACTATACGGTCGCCGACCTCGCCGCCGGTGTGGTGGCGATCGCCGATGAACTGGGCGTTGACACCTTCCATTTCGCCGGCTGTTCGATCTCCGGCGGGGTGGCCCAGCACCTGGCCCTGGACCATGCCGAGCGCTTGGCCTCGGTCGCCGTCCTGTGCTCCCAGGAGCGCTTCGGCGATCCGCAGACCTACCTCGACCGGGCGGCCGAGGTGTTGCGCGACGGGACGCGTTCGCTGGTGGCCGATACAGCGGACCGGTGGTTCGCCGCCGGATTCCTCGACGAGGACAATCCGACCGCCGGGATCGTGCTCGAAATGCTCGCCGGCACCGATGACGCTGCCTACGCGGCGGCCTGCCGGGCCCTGGCGGGCTACGACCTGACCGGTCGCACCCAGGCCATCACCGTGCCGGCACTCTACATCGCGGGGGTTCAGGACCCCGGGGCTACCCCGGAGCTGATGGAATCCCTGGCCGCACGGATCGCCGGCGCGAAGTTCGTCACCATCCCGGATTCGGCCCATCTGTGCCTGGCCGAACACCCCGAACTCGTCGCCGACCACTTGGAGGAGTTCTTCCTTGCCCACTGACTCCGCGAATCCGACCCATCTGTTCGAACCCATCACGCTGCGCGGCCTGACGGTGCGCAACCGTATCTGGTTGCCGGCCATGTGCCAGTACTCATCGCCCACCGGTACGGGGATACCGGGGGACTGGCACCTCGTACACCTGGGCGCCAGGGCGACAGGGGGCTTCGGCCTCCTCATCACCGAAGCCGCCGCCATCGTGCCCGAGGGGCGTATTTCCCCGCAGGATGCGGGCCTGTGGAACGACGCCCAGCGCGATGCCTGGCGGCCGATCGTCGACTTCGTCCACGGGCAGGGTGCCGCCATCGCCGTACAGCTGGCCCACGCCGGCCGCAAGGCGGGTACCTACCGGGGATTCGTGGGGGAGCCCACGGGTGTGGCACCGGCATCCGCCGGTGGATGGGAGCCGGTCGGGCCATCGGTCCTGCCCTATCCGGGCCTGGCCACACCGCGGGAACTGACGACAGGGGAAGTCGCCGAGGTCTCCCGCGCCTTCGCCGCCGCCGCGCGCCGGGCCGTGGACGCCGGGTTCGACACCGTGCAGCTGCACGCGGCCCACGGCTATCTGCTCCACGAGTTCCTCTCGCCGATCTCGAATCGGCGCACCGACGCCTACGGCGGTGATCTGGCCGGCCGTGCCAAGCTCCTGCTGGACACCGTCGACCTGGTGCGCGCGGAACTGGGAGAGGACCGTCCGCTCCTGGTCCGGATGTCCGCGACCGAATGGCTCGACGAAGCGGACGACTCGGTCGATCCCACCGCCCGGGGGCTGACGCTTAACGATGCGGTGACGGTCGCCGGCTGGCTGGCCGAGCGCGGGGTGGACATGATCGACGTGTCGAGCTCCGGCAACACCCCGGCGCGGATTCCGGTGGGTCCTGGCTATCAGGTACCGCTGGCCGCGCGGATCAAAGCGGAACTGGCCGCCCGCGCGCAGTCGGAGGGGGCCTCGGCCGCAGGGGCCGTGCCGGCCATCGGCACGGTCGGGCTCATCACGGAACCCGCCCAGGCGGAATCCCTGCTGGTCACCGGTCAGGCGGATATCGCACTGATCGGCCGGGCCGCACTGCGCGAACCCGCCTGGCCGCAGCGCGCCGCACACGAACTGGGCCTTGACTGGCACGCAGCACCCTACCCGCCGCAATACACCCGTGGTCGCTGGTAGGTCACCGGTCGTCTTCGGCGGGGGTTGTGAGTTCGAGGCCGACCACGCCGATGAGGACGAGGGCCAGGAAGAGGATCTTCGCGATGCTGAAGGGCTCACCGGCCACGGCGGCCCAGACCGCGGTCGCGGCGGTGCCGACACCGGCCCATACGGCATAGGCGGTGCCCAGGGGAATCCTGCGCATCGCCACCTGTAGGCCGCCCACGGACAGGGCCATGCCGATGACGAAGCCAGCCAGATTCCACGGGTGGAAGAGCCCGGCGTCCAGGGCGTGTGCCCAGACCGCTTCGAACATCCCGGCGACGATGAGGATCGGCCACGCCCAGGCCTTGGTGGGGGAGTAAGCTCGCAGGCTTTGCATGGTGCTCATCAGCCCACCGCCTTCAGTCCGACCGCCCCGCCCAGCAGGCAGGCGATGAACAGGCAGCGCAGAACGCTCAGGCGTTCGCGGCCACGGACCACCGAATAGACAATCGTGGTCAATGCGCCCACTCCCACCCAGACGGCGTACGCGGTTGTCACGTCGATGGCAGTCAGCGCCCAGGCGAGGCCGCCGAGGGACAACAGGGATCCCAGGATGTAGAAGACGATGCGCCAGATCAAGCGCGTATTGCGGGCTGCCAGGGCGGCCGCCCAGATTATTTCGCACATTCCGGCGGCGATGAGTACCAGCCAGGCCGCACCGGAGGATAAATCGGTCATGGGAATTCGGGGGAACGTCTTTGCGCGTGGGCCGGTACGTTGCCATTCGTCGGCTGGCGCGGTCGGCGCCCGAGTCGAAACTAGCACACCGGGCCGTGCCCCACCGTGGTCGCATCCACTAGGCTGCCGATATGCAGACAATCACACTGGGCGACGTCACGGTCCGCTGGATCAGCGTCTCCGATATGGAAAACAACGTCTACCTTTTGACCTCGGCGGCCACCGGCGCACAGGTGCTCATCGATGCGGCGGCGGACGCTCCGGCGATCCGCGAGCTCATCGCCGCCGGCTCGGGCAGTGCACCGGTGGCGATCCTGACGACCCACCGGCACTGGGACCATGTCAGGGCCCTGGCCGAAATCGCGGGCACCGGGGCCGAGGGCAATACGATTCCCGTCTATGCGGGAGCCGACGATGCCCAGGCAGTGGCCGAGGAATCCGGAGCGCCGGTTGACAGGCAGATCAACCACCTGGAGGACCTCGCCTTCCCCGGCTTCACCCTGCACGCGGTCAAACTGCGCGGGCACACCCCCGGGTCGATCGCATATGTGCTGGCAGACGGAGCACAGACCATCATTTTCTCCGGCGACTCGCTGTTCCCCGGTGGGCCGGGCAAGACGTGGAACGAGGCGGATTTCGACTCCCTGATGGCGGACCTGCAGGCGCGGATCTTCGCGGTGTACCCCGACGATGCGCTGGTCCTGCCGGGCCATGGCGATACCACCACCCTGGGGGCGGAGCGCCCACACATCCCCGAATGGCTGGCCCGCCGCTGGTGAGGAGCCGCGGGCGGTGAGGGCCCGCCACGGGTGAACCATCGCCTGTGTGGATACTCCAGCGGTTAACAGGGCAGGGGCCCCGGGAACGATTCCCGGGGCCCCTGCCCTGTTACCTGCGACTGCCGGTCCCAGCCGGCGCAGGTCACTTGGCGGCGAGGTCCTCGCTGGTCGCCGCGATGAGCAGATCGCGGGCCGTGCGGCGCTGCCGCTGCTCCTCTGGGTTGGGCACCGGAACGGCCGCGATGAGGCGCTGCGTGTACGGGTGCACGGGATTCGCGACAACGTCTTCGCTGGGCCCGACCTCCACCAGGTAGCCGTGGCGCATCACGGCGATCCGGTCGGAGAGCATCTCGACCACGGCCAGGTCGTGGGTGATGAACAGGGACGCGAAGCCGTACTCCTGTTGCAGCCCCTTGAACAGCTCCAGCACTTTCGCCTGCACCGACACGTCCAGGGCGGACGTCGGCTCGTCGGCGATCAGCAGCTTCGGCTTGAGCGAGAGCGCACGGGCGATGCCGATGCGCTGCCGCTGCCCACCCGAGAGCTCGTGCGGATAGCGGTTGCGCATCGAGCGGGGCAGCTCGACGGAGTCCAGCAGGGCCTCGACCCGCTTGCTCAGTTCCGCTCCCTTGATCCCGTCGTGGAGCATCATCGGCTCGCCGATGCTCTCACCGACTGGCAGACGCGGATTGAGCGAGGAGCCCGGGTCCTGGAAGACGATTCCGACTTCCTTGCGATAGGGCCGCAACTGCTTATCGCCCAGCCCCGTGATGTCGTGGCCGTTGACCTCGATGGAACCCTCGACCACGGGCAGCAGGCCCAGGGCCGCGCGCCCGATCGTCGTCTTGCCCGAACCCGATTCGCCCACCAGGCCCACGACCTCGCCGGGGGCGATGGTCAGGTCGATGTGGTGGGCGGCCCGGAACGCAGGCGTCCGGCCGACCTTGGGATATTCGATCGCGGCGTCGGTGAAGCGCAGCGCGACATCGGCGGTCGACGGCTGCGACCCAGGATGGTAGATCGTCTCCTTGGAATCCAGGGATACGTTCGCCGGGATCCAGGAGGCGTCCAGGTGTTCGGCCTCGCGGACATCGGCCGCGCCCTCCGAGCCGAAAGCCGCCGGGGCATCCGACTCCTTGCCCAGGTGGGGCACCGCAGCCAGCAGCTGCTTGGTGTACGGATGCTGCGGATCGTGGAAGATCTGCTCGGCCGGACCGTTCTCCACCACACGGCCCGCGCGCATCACCAGGATGTGGTCGGCCATGTCCGCCACCACGCCCATATCGTGGGTGATCAGGATGATGCCCGAATCCAGCTTGTCCTTCAGCTCACGCATGAGCTTGAGGATCTCGGCCTGGACCGTCACGTCCAGGGCCGTGGTCGGCTCGTCGGCGATCAGCAGGCCGGGCGAGCAGGCCAGGGCCTGGGCGATCATGATGCGCTGGCGCTGACCGCCGGAGAGCTGATGCGGATAATGGTCGAAACGGCGTTCGTACTCCGGGATCTCGACCATGCGCATCAGATCCAGCGCCTTCTCCTTGGCCTCCTTGGGCCCCATGGCGAAGTGGGTGCGCAGCACCTCCATGATCTGGAAGCCCACGGTGTAGACCGGGTTGAGCGCGGTCATCGGCTCCTGGAAGATCACGGAGATCTCCTTGCCGCGGATCTTCTGCAACTCCTCATCGGGCATCCCGATGAGCTCCTTATCGCCCAGTCGGGCCGAACCGGTGGCGCGTCCGTTCTTGGGCAGCAGACCGATGAGCGACATCGAGGACTGGGACTTGCCAGAGCCGGACTCGCCCACGATGGCCAAGACCTCGCCGGCGTGCAGGGTGTAGTGCAGATCGTCCGCGGCTGTGAACCATTCGTCGCCGACCCAGAACTTCACTCCCAGGCCGTCGACCGTCAGGATCGTCTGTCCGCGCTTGCCCGTTGACTTTGTATTCGTATCGGCCATGTCAGTTCCGTCCCTTCTGCCCGTCCTCGGTGTCCCCGCCGGATCCGCCCGGATCCGGTTCGCCCTGTGTGGCGGCCAGCGGCTTGCCGATCTTGAAGGGCTCGGCCAGGTTCGAGGCGGCCCGCAGGGCGCGCTCGGCCTTGCGCATCTGGCGCGAGGACGGGATCTTGCGCTGGCGCGGATCGAAGGCGTCGCGCAGGCCGTCACCGATGAAGTTCACACACAGCGCGATGATGATGATGAACAGGCCCGGCCACCAGAACAGCCAGGGACGGGTTGCGAACGAACCCTGGTACTGGTTGATCAGCTGGCCCAGGGAGACCTGGGGGGAGTGCACGCCGAAGCCCAGGAAGCTCAGCGCGGTCTCCAGGACGATCGCCTGGCTCATCAGCAGCGTGGTGTTGACGATGATGACGCCCATGGAGTTCGGCAGCATGTGCTTGAACATGATGCGGAAGTCGCTGGCACCGGCCACCCGGGCCGAATCGACGAACTCGCGTTCGCGCAGGCTCAAGAACTCGCCGCGCACCAGACGCGCCAGGCCGGGCCACATGATGGCGCCCAGGGTGACCGCCAAGAGGGCGGGGGAGTCCATATGGCCGGCCAACACACCCAGGATCGCGCCGACGACGATGGTCGGCAGCATGACGAAGCCGTCGGTGATGCGCATCAGCAGATTGTCTACCCAGCCGCGGTAGTAGCCGGCGAGTGCCCCCACGATGACGCCGATGATGAGCGCGACCGCGCCCATGATGACCATCATCATCAGGGAGGTCTGGACGCCCTTCATGACCTGGGCGAAGTTGTCGCGGCCGATGTCGTCCTGGCCGAACGGATGGTCGCCCAGGTTGAAGAAGTGCGACAGGCTCCAGCTGGGGGCGCCGCCGTCGACTACGTCCGAGGTGTTGTAGTGGTTGTACTTCCACCAGCCGGGAATGGCTCCCACGCCCTGGGCTGAGAAGGAGAACAGCAGCACGACGATGAGCACGACCAGGCTGATCATGGCGCCCTTGTGGCGCAGGAACTTGCCCAGGACGATCTGGCCCTGGGACTTGCCCGCGGTCTCCTGCGCTTCGATCGCGCCTTCGCCTTCGAGGATGGTGTCGCCTTCGTGCTTCGAAGGATCTTGCATTGGAGTACTCATGCTGTCACCCGGATTCTGGGATCGAGGATGCCGTAGACGAGGTCCGCCACGAGGTTCGCGGCGATCGCCAACAGGCCGGTGATCAGGATATAGGCCATCAGCGGGTTGATGTCCGCATTCTCCAGGGAATCGGAGAACATCTTGCCCATGCCGGCCCAGCCGAACACGGTCTCCGTCATCACGGCACCGCCGATGATGGACATGACGTCGACCGGGACGATCGAGGCCAATGGCAGCAGGGCATTGCGCATGGCATGGCGCATGATGACGGTGCGCTCGTTGAGGCCCTTGGCCCTGGCCGTGCGGATGTAGTCCTGGTTCATGACCTCCAGCATCGATCCGCGGGTGTAGCGGGTGTAGGTGGCGAAGGAGATGAGGATCAGGGCGATCGAGGGCAGCAGCAGGTGGGTGTACGTGTCCAGGGTGTGGATCCAGAAGTTGCCCTGCAGGCCCGGTTCGCTGGCGCCGATCGTGCGGATCGGGCGGCCGGAGATCTGCGAGAGCTTGGAGTACTGCCCCCAGTACTGCATGGCCTGGTCGATGAAGATGATGACGCCGGAGATCAGGCCGACGATGCCCGTGGTCCTGGCCGACTGCCATTTATCGGGCCCGCCGAAGGCCAGGCCGATCGCCATTCCGGCCAGCACGGCCAGCACGGTGAAGGCGATGATGAGCCAGACGGTCGGATTGAAGAAATGGTAGTACCACTGCATCGCATAGTAGATGACCCCGCCCATCACCACTGCCGTGGTCAGTGAGGCGTAGAGGGCCCTGCGGTTCTCCAGCCCGGTCGACAGCAGCGTGGTGACCACGGCGCCTGCCAGGGACAGCACCAGGGAGCCGACGATGCCGATGCCCGGGTTGTTCAGCCAGCCGGTGGTGAAGATGAAGATGAGGACCGCCAGCGTGATGACGAGGGCCGCTGCGAAGTTGATGAGCCTTCTGCGCATCGAACCGCCCATCGCGCCCATCCAGAACAAGCCCAGCACCACGGCCGCGATGATGATCAGCGGCCAATTGGTCTGCGGGTTCTGCAGGTAGTTGTTGAACCCGATGGAACCGTACTGCTTGAGCAGCACGGCGACCCAGAAGACCGGCAGGGAGTACATGAGGAACGTGATGAAGGTGATCACGTAGTCGAAACTCGTGTACTGGCGCAGAGCCGAGACCAGGCCGACGAACACGCCCAGGATGATGGCGATGATCGTGGCGGCGAACACCAGCTTCAGCGAAGTGCCGACGGCCGCCGGCAGCATGTCGGTGACCTGCTGGTTGGTCTTCCACGCGAGCCCCAGATCGCATCTGCCGATGACGCAGGACCCGACCCCGCCCAGCCACCAGAGGTAGCGCACGGGTGAGGGCACGTCCAGGTTCAGCAGTGCGATGCGGTTCGCGATGTCTTGTTCTTTGCTGGGCGAGGTCGACTCCCTCAGATCCGCTAGTGGATCGATCGCCAGATCGGTCAACACGTAGAGGATGAACGTCACGATGATCATGACGACCAAGGAGGATGCCAACCGTCGCAGAAGGTATTTGATCATGATATTTCCTTCGCTGACGGTCCGTCGGCGGTGGGCCCGGACCCCGTAGTGGGTCGGGTCCACCGCCGCCGGTTCATCTTCGATATGCGATTATGTGTCCGCCTCCCGGCGGTCTACTGGACCTTCCAGTCGAAGTAGTTCCAGAACAGCGTAGGCGCCACGGAGGTCGAGTTCACGCCTTCGATGGTGTTCTTGACGCCGATGACCTCGGGGAACTGGAAGATCGTGGTGCCGAAGCCGTCGTCGACCAGGTGCTTTTCGATCTTGCCGCTGATATCGGCCTGCTTGGCCGGATCGAGTTCGCCCTGCAGCTGATCGAACAGCTTGTCGACCTCCGGGTTGTTGTACTTCCCGTAGTTGTTCTGGCCGGTGGAGCGGAAGTTCGCGTCCGCGGCGGAGACACCGGTGTTCTCGGACTGCCAGCCGAACAGCGAGGCGTCGTAACGGCTGGTGTCGGGCAGGTGCTCGCTCCACTGGGCATCGGCGCCGTCGACGACCTGGAAGCCCGCCTGTTCTGCGGATTCCTTGATCAGCTGGAACTCCTGCTCACGGCGGGCGTTGCCCTTCGCGTAGATCAGGCGGACCTTGGGCTTGGAGACCCCCGCCTCGCTCAGCAGCTTCTTGGCCCCGTCCACGTCGACCTTGCCATAGGCGGCATCCCAGCCGCCGTCCTTGACCATCTGGTCGTAGGTGGGGGACCCGGGCACCTGGATGAAGGAATCGCGGACCTGCGCGTCCTCCTTCAGCGGCTTGATGATGTCATTGACGATCTTCTCGCGCGGGATGGTCTGCAGGAAGGCCTTGCGGACCTTCTTGGCCTTCTCTTTATCCCCGCCGTAGGTCTTGGGGTCGAAGGGGCCGCCGTTGGCGAAGACCAGGTCCACGTGTTCATAGGTGGCGCCGTCGGCGTTGAGGACGTTGACCCCGTCGATTGCCTTGACGGACTTGAGGATGTCCGCGGTGGCCTGCGGGTTGATCATGTCGACCTCGCCGTTCTGCAGGGCCTGGACCGCGGCGGTCGGATCCTCGTTGAAGCGGAAGGTGATCTTCTTGAAGTCGGGCTTGCGCTCGCCCGCATAATCATCGCGGCGCTCCAGGGTCAGGAACTGGCCCTCCTGGAATTCCGTCATCTTGAACGGACCGGTGCCCACCAGCAGATCCGGATCGCTGGGCAGCTTGGTGAAGTCGAAGCCGGTGTTCCACACATTGGCCAGCTTGGTCAGGGATGCCTTGTCGTCGTCCTTGAAGGCCTTGAGGACGGCATCGTTGGCCTTGGTGGCATCGTCGAGGCCCAGGGCCTTCTTCGCCACGATGTGGGCGGGCAGGCCGGAGTCCTGCTGGCTCAGGGTGATCTCCCAGTCCGCGAAGGGCTTGGAGTATTCGAAGGTCACGGACTTGCCGTCATCGCTGATCTCGGGGAACTTCTTGATCAGGGCGATGCCGGGGTCGGCGGAGTTGAAGACGACGTTCTCGCCGCTCTGCTTCTTGACGTTGCCTGAATCATCGGCGACCTTGGCGGCGTCCTTCGTATTGAAGTTCGTGCTCTGGGCGCCCCAGGCCAGGACCAAGTCGGCAGCCGAATAGGGAGTGCCGTCGGACCACTTGGCCGTGTCGGCAATCGTGAACTTGACCTTCATGGGGCTGTCGGAGACCTTCTCGACCTTGCCGAAGGAGGTGTTCGGCTGGACCTTGAGGTCATGGTCGTAATAGCTGAAGGCGTCGTCGGTGAAGTACTTGATGTTCGAGTTCGCGACGGCGTTGGCCGTGGAGGAATTGATATTCGAGGAGTAGAACGACTGGTTCCACATCACCTTGAGTTCGGCATCGCCGTTGCCGCCGCCATCAGCGGAGGCATCGCCACCGCCGTTGTTCGGGGTGCAGGCGGACAGCAGCAGGGCGGTGGCGGCGGCTGCCGCACCGAGAGACAAGAAGCGCTTCTTCACTTCTTCTCCTTTCGTAGGTACGGGTCGTTTCGACCCAGTAGATGACCGGAGGATCCGGGTCCCCGTGCCCGAAGCCCTCACTTGTGAAAGGAGTGGGAGCCCGATGCACGGTGCATGAGTAACGCCACTCTATTCCACAATGTGGTCGTTCGCACAATCTGTGACGTGGAGATCCTATGGCGTTACATGACCGTCATATTCATGTGGCCTGTGACCGGGCTGAACTGGGCAAACGCATGCTCCGTCCGAGGGGTGAATGCACGGCGGCCCGCATCCGGGGATCGGATGCGGGCCACCAACTCCTGTATCCGCGGGGTGCGGATGCAGGGTGTTTCGTGTGTGCCTGCTGTTACTGCATCTTCCAGTCGTAGAAGTTCCAGAACATCGTGGGTGCCACGGTGATATTGGAGACGCCCTGCAGGGTGTTCTTATACGAGGTGATCGAGGGGAACTGGTAGAGCGTGATGCCGAAGCCGTCGTCGACCAGGTGCTTTTCGACCTGACCCTCGATCTGCGCCTGCTTGGCGGGATCGAGTTCCGTCTGCAGCTGGTCGTAAAGCTTGTCCACGGCCTTATTGGAGTACTTGCCGTAGTTGTTCTGAGCGCCGGTGCGGAAGTTCGCATCGGATTCGGTGACCGCGGTCGAGGTGGACTGCCAACCGAACAGCGAGGCATCGTACTTGTCGATCTGCTGCAGGTGCTGGCCCCACTGGGCGTCCGCGCCGTCGACGATCTGGAATCCGGCCTGTTCGGCGGATTCCTTGATCAGCTGGAATTCCTGCTCGCGGCGGACGTTGCCCTTGCCGTACATGATGCGGACCTTGGGCTTGGAGGCGCCGGCTTCGGCCAGCAGTTTCTTGGCACCGTCGATGTCCTGCTTGCCGAAGGCGTTCTCGATCCCGCTGTCCTTGACGATCTGGTCGTAGTCGGGCGATCCGGGCACCTGGGTGAAGGAGTTGCGCACGGCGGCGTCGTCCTTCAGCGGCTTGATGATGTCGGTGACGATCTTCTCGCGCGGAATCGCCTTGAGGAAGGCCTGACGGACCTTGAGTGCCTTGTCCTTGTCCCCGCCGTAGGTCTTGGGGTCGAAGGGGCCGTCATTGTCGAAAACCAAATCGACGTGTTCGTAGGTGGCGTCGTCGCCGGTGTCGGTCTGCACCCCGTCCAGGCCCTGGACGGACTTGAGGATGTCCGCGGTGGCCTGGGGCTGGATGATGTCGACCTCGCCGTTCTGCAGGGCCTGGACCGCGGCGGTCGGATCCTCGTTGTAGCGGATCGTGATCTTCTGCACGTTGGGCTTGCGGGCGCCCTCGTAGTCGTCGCGGCGCTCCAGCGTGAGGTATTGGTTCTCCTGGAAGTCTGCGATCTTGAACGGCCCGGTGCCCACCAACAGGTCCGGATCACTGGGCATCTTGGTGAAGTCGAAGCCGTTGTTCCAGGTGTTCGCGATCTTCGCCAGGGGCTTGTCGTCCTTGTCCTTGAAGGCCTTGAGGACGGCCTCATTGGCCTTGGTGGCATCGTCGATGCCCAGGGCCTTCTTCGCCACGATATGGGCGGGCAGGCCGGAATCGGTGGTGGTCAGATTGTTCACCCAGTCGGCGAAGGGCTTGGAGTACTCGAAGGTCACCGACTTGTTGTCGGCGCCGATCTCCGGGAACTTCTTGATCAGTGCGACGCCGGGGTCTGCGGCGTTGAAGACGACCGTTTCGCCCTTCTGCTTCTTGACATTGCCCTCTTCGTCCTGGACCTTCGTCAGATCCTTGGTGTTGAAGTTAGTGCTCAAGGCGCCCCAGGCCAGGACGAGGTCCGCGGCGGAATAGGGCGTGCCATCGGACCACTTGGCCGTGTCGGCGATCGTGTACTTGATCTTCAGAGGATTGTCCGAGACCTTCTCGACCTTGCCGAAGCTCTCATTGTCCTGGAGCTTGAGGTCCTTGTCGTAGTACTTGAAGGCATCGTCCATCATGTACATGATGTTCGAGTTCGCGGTGGCGTTGCCGGTGGTCGTGTTGTTGTTCACCGAGCGCAGGGGCTCGTTCCACATGACCTTGACCTCGGCATTGTCTTTGCCGCCTTCGGCCGACGCGCCCGACCCTCCGTTATTGGGCGTGCACCCGGCCAGCAGCAGGGCGGCCGTCGCCGTGAGCGCGGCCGCGCTGAGGAAACGCTTTTTCACGTTGTCGTCCTTTCATGGGATGGGGATCTTCCCCAAGCGCTCCCGGAGTGTTCTCTGGGAGTTTCTTCCGATTATGCCCGTGATGGAATGCACAGTAGACACAATCCCGCAAGTCTATGTCGGAATGTGGGAAACAGCACATTTCGAGTGTGGGAGCCACGGGCCGGGAAACCGGATTGGATAGAGTGCAGGACATGCCTGAAGACACCGGACCAGAACCCGCCCAGACCCTGCCGGGCAGTGATATCGCTCTTTTGCAGACGCTGCGCTCCGGGGGCTCGGCGCCGTTGTGCTGGATCACCGCGGTGATCGTCGTGGTCGCGGTGGTGTCCCTGTTCGTCCAGGCCGGGCCCGCCGACGCCATCGCCCTGTCGGGCATCCCGCTGGCCTTCGGCGCCGCGGTTTGGTTGGCCTTCTACTTCCCCCGGGTCGAACTGAGCCCCGCCGGGTTGCGAATAGTCAACGTCTTCAGTGTCACCACGCTGCCCTGGCCGGCAGTGGAATCCTTCGACCTGCGTTTCGGGCTGACTGTGCACACTCGGTGGGAACGCAAGTACTCCGCCTGGGCCCTGCCCGGCTCCAAGCGACGCCCCCGGCAGCAGGAGGGGCAGAAGAAGAAGGCGGTGAGCGCGGTACCGGACCCCAAAGCGCAGGCGGTGGTGGACTATTTCTCCGCATTGCGCACCTTGGGCGCGCTGGACGACCCGCGCATCGACCCGACCCCTCCGGTGCGCCAATGGATCCCGTGGGCGGTTGCTGTGGCGGGAATCGCACTGGTCTGGGCGGTGCTGGGCATTCTGTCCCTTTGACCGGATGCGTACAATTGACTATGGCGCGCCCGTGCCCTGGGTTCGGGCGCGATGAACCGTGAGCGCGGCGGCAGTCACCGGTGCGCTTGTCAATCTGTCTTAAGTAAGGGACTCCATGACTGAACACACCTCGCGCCGGGCTGACCGACGCAACGTCGCCATCGTTGCCCACGTCGACCACGGCAAGACCACCCTGGTGGACGCCATGCTGCGCCAGACCGGCGTTTTCGGCGAACACGGCGAGGTTGCCGAACGCGTCATGGACTCCGGTGACCTGGAACGCGAAAAGGGCATCACCATTCTGGCCAAGAACACTTCGGTGCTCTACAACGGCAAGAGTGCAACCGACGGCCCCGTCGTCATCAACGTCATCGACACCCCGGGGCACGCCGATTTCTCCGGCGAGGTCGAGCGCGGCCTGTCCATGGTCGACGGCGTCGTGCTGTTGGTCGACGCCTCGGAGGGCCCGCTGCCGCAGACCCGTTTCGTGCTGCGCAAGGCGCTGGCCGCGAACCTGCCCGTCATCCTGGTCGTGAACAAGACCGACCGTCCCGACGCCCGGATCGACGGTGTGCTCGAAGAGACCCAGGACCTGCTGCTGGGCCTGGCCGCCGACCTGTCCGAGGAACACCCGGACCTGGATGTCGACGCCGTCCTCGACGTGCCCACCGTCTACGCCTCCGGCAAGGCCGGCGCGGCCAGCACCACCCAGCCCGCCGACGGCGAACTGCCCGACAACGATGATCTCGAACCCCTGTTCGCCACGATCCTCGAGCACATCCCGGCCCCGGCGTACAACGACGACGGTGTGCTGCAGGCCCACGTGACCAACCTCGACGCCAGCCCGTTCCTGGGCCGTCTGGCCCTGCTGCGCATCTACGGCGGCACCCTGAAGAAGGGCGAGCAGGTCGCCTGGGCACACGGTGATGGCACCATCACCCAGTCCAAGGTCACCGAACTGCTGGAGACCCAGGGGCTGAAGCGGGTTCCCGCCGAAACCGCCGGTCCCGGCGACATCGTCGCGATCGCTGGTATTCCGGAGATCATGATCGGCGATACCATTACCGACCTGGAGGATCCGCGGCCCATGCCGCCGATCACGATCGACGATCCGGCGATCTCGATGACCGTCGGCATCAACACCTCGCCGCTGGCCGGCCGCGAGAAGAACACGAAGGTCACCGCACGGATGGTCAAGGACCGTCTGGATCAGGAACTCGTGGGCAATGTGTCCCTGAAGGTTCTGCCGACCGAACGCCCCGACGCCTGGGAGGTCCAGGGCCGTGGTGAACTGGCCCTGTCCATCCTGGTCGAGCAGATGCGCCGTGAGGGCTTCGAGCTGACCGTCGGCAAGCCCCAGGTCGTCACCAAGACCATCGACGGCAAGCTCAACGAGCCGATGGAGATCATGACGATCGACGTGCCGGAGGAGTTCCTGGGCAATGTCACGCAGCTGATGGCCGCCCGCAAGGGCACCATGCTGGCGATGTCGAACCACGGCACCGGCTGGGTCCGGATGGAGTTCCGGGTCCCCGCGCGCGGCCTGATCGGCTTCCGCACCCGCTTCCTGACCGACACCAAGGGCACCGGCATCGCCAACTCGATCGCCGACGGCTACGCCCCTTGGGCCGGTGCGATCGAATTCCGCACCAACGGCTCGATGGTCGCCGACCGGGCCGGTGTCGTCACCCCCTACGCGATGATCAACCTGCAGGAGCGCGGTTCCTTCTTCGTCGAACCGACCTCCGAGGTCTACGAGGGCCAGGTCGTCGGCGAGAACTCGCGCGCAGACGATATGGACGTCAACATCACGAAGGAGAAGAAGCTGACGAACATGCGTTCGGCGACGGCTGACTCCTTCGAGGCCCTGACGCCCCCGCGCAAGCTGACGTTGGAGGAATCCCTCGAGTTCGCCAATGAGGACGAGTGCGTGGAGGTCACCCCGGCCTTCGTGCGCATCCGCAAGGTGATCCTCGACGGCAAGGAACGCCACAAGGCCGCCGGCGCCCGTCGCCGTCAGAACGCCTGAGAGGTTCTGAGCCGCAGTGCCCGAATCCGTTCAGGACGCCCCGTTGAACGCCCAGGTCACCGGTGAGCAGGCCGCCCGTGTGCTGTTCGTGCACGCTCATCCCGACGATGAGTCGATCACCACCGGTGGCACCATGGCCCGCTTGATCGCCGCGGGCGCCCAGGTCACGCTGCTGACCTGCACCCGCGGCGAGGGCGGCGAGGTGATCGGCGAGGACTCCCTTCACCTGGAGGGTCGCCGGGCCGCACTCGCGGCCCATCGCGAAGGTGAACTGGCCGCGGCGATGCGGGCACTGCGGGTCACCGACCACCGCTTCCTCGGCGCCGGCGAACCCGGGGGAGCAGGCCCCGGCCGGCCCGTGCGCAGGTTCGAGGATTCGGGCATGGTGTGGGGCGCCGACGGGCACGCCGCACCCGACCCCGCGATGGTCGGGGAAGCGCTGTGCGCGGCACCCGTAGCCCAGGTCGCTGCCTACATCGGTGCCGTTATCGCGCAGCTGCGCCCACACCTGGTCGTCACCTATGGGCCCGGCGGGGGCTATGGCCATCCCGATCACCGCCGGGCCCATGATGCCACCGTCGCCGCGGTCTCCGCCCTGCCAACGGACGCGGCCCCCGTCCTGCTGTACACCGAGGTCCCCGCCGAGCAGGCGGAAGCGGCTTTCGACCCGCGCCAGCCGGGCTTCGCCGAGACCGGTTTCGCCGCCGGTTCGGCTCCCACAATCGCGGCCGAGGGCACCCCTCTTGTGGCCGAGGACGTGCAGGGGGTATTCGCGCAGAAGGCAGCCGCGATGGCCGCCCACGCCACCCAGATAACGGTGCGCGGAGAGTTCTTCGCCCTGTCCAACGGCATCGGCCAGAGAATCGGCGCCGTTGAGTACTTCACGGCCTCGGGCGTGGGCGCGGTACCCCGCGCGGTCGACCACGCCATGAGCGTGCTCGACGTCATCGGGCTCGATTCCGCTCCCGCCCTGTCCGGCATGTCGCCAGGTCAGGCCCGAGCGGCCGCTCGGGAGGCGAAAGCCGGACGCCCCGGGATCGCCGGCTATCTGTACACACTGCTGCTGGCGGTAATCGTCGCGGTCCTGGGTACCCTGCAACACCTTAACGCGACCGCAGTGGACCTGGCCGGTCAGGCGGTGATCCTGCCCTGGGGCGTCGTCCTGTCCCTGGCGATGGCCGGTGTGGCCATGTGGCATCTGGCCAACACCTACCGCTCCACCCTCGTCGTGCTGCTCTTCGCCATCGTGGTCTCCGGGGTGACATTCCTGTTCAGCCAGCAGTCACTGTGGCCCGGCCACGACCTGCTGGTCACCGGCACCCTGCGCAGCCTGGCCTGGTTGTTCGGTCCGATGATCATCGCCGTGGTGGAGGCCTTCACCCTCAAGTCCCTGAAACTGCCGGCGGCGCGGCGCTGAACCTGCGCGCCGGACGGGACCCCGGCTAGTTCGCCGAGGCCATCCTGGCGTACCAGTACCGGTGGTGCTCGGTGAACCCCAGGGACGCGAACAGGCCCAGCGAAGCCGCATTGCCGGCTGCGACCTCGGCCATCACCGAGCGGACTCCGCGCCGGGCCGCCAGGTGGGCGGCCGTGCGTACCAGTGACCGGGCGGCACCCCTGCGGCGCAGGCCGGGCGCCACCACCAGATTCGACACGACCGCCCACTTCATCGCGATCGCCAGGCGCGCGGTGCCCACCAGGGACTTCGACCCGTCCGGATGGGTCGCCACAGCGGACAGGATCGTGAAGTCCTGTGGTGATGTCACCAACTGCGCGAATTGCGCGCGGCGCTCATCCTCGGCCCCATATCCCCAGGCGGAGAAGTGGACCTGGTGCGGGGCATCGGCCAATACGATCTGCAGGCCCGCCGGCGTCGGCACGGCCTGGGCTGCGTCCACGCCGGCAGCGGCGGCGGTATCCGCTGTCAGCGTCAGCGTGGGTTCGCTGGGCGAGAAGCCCCCTGCCTTGAACAGGGGAGCCAGGGGAGCACAGGCCTCGTCGAGGGCATGCGTGCCGCGACCGGAGTAGATGTGAACGGTCTCCGGCAGGCCCCTGTCCTGGTACCACTGCTGGACCAGGTCCAGTGCCTGGCCCGCCTCCAGACCCGAACCGGGCAGGGGCAGGGCCGAATTGCCGCGGGAGGATACCCCGCCGGCGGCGCGCAACAGCCAGCCGGTCTGGACGGTCGCGGCATCCGCGGCGCCCGCTTCGCCGGCGGCACCCGCTGCCTCGGCGCGCAGATTGTCGGCGTTGAGCCAGGCCACATCGTTCGGCAGCCAGACCGCGGCCGAGACCTTGCGCAGATCGGCCGCCGAAACGATCCGGTGCAGGGGGCCCGCAGCCTGCGGGGCCGGCGGAAGTTCGTGGATGAGCTCCACCTCCGCCCGGTGCACCGTCTGCGGGCCCGTCATCGTGGCCAGTGAGATCGCCTCGTCGGTGACGGCGGCGACCTCTCCGAGCACATCCGTGGAACCGTCCGGTATGCGCCTGCGGACGACGATGCGCATACCGATCCGGGGTTCGAGCATGGAGACCTTCTTCGGTGTCGGGGGAGGGTCGGCGGCCGGTGGACGACCGGCTGCGCACTAGGCCCTACTTACTTATGTCCAAGCCTACCGGGGAGTACGCTGGTGGCGTTGTGTTATCCGCTCATCCGAGGAGACTCACGTGACTTATGTCATTGCACAGCCCTGTGTCGACATCAAGGACAAGGCGTGCATCGACGAATGCCCGGTCGACTGCATCTACGAGGGTGCACGGACCCTGTACATCCATCCGGACGAATGCGTCGACTGCGGCGCCTGCGAACCGGTCTGCCCCACCGAGGCCATCTATTACGAGGACGATGTGCCCGAGGAATGGGAGGACTACACCCGGGCGAACGCCGACTTCTTCGATGAGATCGGTTCGCCCGGCGGCGCCGCCAAACTCGGTAACATCGGTTCCGACGATCCGATGATCGCCGACCTCCCCCCGCAGAACCAGGACTGAAGGACTATGAACATGCACAGGACCTCCGCGGACTTCGGGCTGCACTTGGCCGAATACCCCTGGGACAAGCTGGGCCCCTACCGGGACTGTGCCGCGGCGCACCCGGACGGTATATGCGATCTGTCGATCGGCACCCCGGTGGATGCGACACCGCAGGTGATCCAGGAGGCCCTGGCCGCCGGCGCGGACTCGCACGGCTACCCGACCACGGCCGGTACGCTTCAGCTGCGCGCGGCGATCGCCGGTTGGTACGCGCAGTGGCACGGGATCGAACTCGATCCCGCAACCCAGGTCCTGCCCACCGTCGGCTCGAAGGAACTCGTGGCCTGGCTGCCCACCCTGCTGGGCCTGCGCCAGATGGGGTTGAAGGTCGCGGCACCGACAGCGGCCTACCCCAGCTATGAGATGGGCGCGGTGATCGCCGGGGTCGAATGCGTCCGCCTGGACGTCCGCGACATCGCAGCCGGCGCCTCCCTGGAGGGCATCGGACTGTTGTGGATCAACAGCCCGGGCAATCCCACCGGCGAGGTCCTGCCCGCCGAGCTGCTGGCCCGGGTGGTCCAGCGGGCTCGCCGGGCTGGGGTCGTCGTCGCCAGCGACGAATGCTATGGCCTGCTCAACTGGGAGTCCGAGGAACCGGCCCCCAGCGTGCTCTCGGCATTGAACGGCGACTACACCGGTGTGCTCAGCGTCTACTCCATGTCCAAGCAGTCGAACCTGGCAGGCTACCGCGCGGCCTTCGCGGCCGGCGATGCCGAGCTCATCGCGGAGCTGACGAATTCGCGCAAGCACGCGGGGATGATCGTGCCCGGCCCTATCCAGACCGCGATGGTCGCAGGCCTGCAGGACACCTCTCACGTGTTGGCCCAGAAGGAGGTCTACCGCGCCCGTCGGAACACCCTGTATCCGGCAGTCGAGGCCTTCGGCCTGCGAATCGATCATTCGAGCGCAGGCCTCTACCTATGGGCCACTGCGGGCGAGGACTGCTGGATCACGATGGGCCGGTTGGCAGAACTGGGCATCATCGCCGGTCCCGGTGAGTTCTACGGGGCAGGCGGCTCCCAACACGTGCGGATCGCCCTGACGGCAACCGATGAGCGCATTCTGGCCGCGGCGACGCGGCTACGCGATGCCGCCAGGTCCTGAGCGGGCCAACCTGATCCGCCCGGCCGCGTCCGCAGGGCGAACCTCATACTCCCCACGATTCGAGGGTTGTCTAGAATCGGAGAAGTTTGAGTACAGATTTAGAGTTTGTGCTGAATAACGGTAGTCTTCCATGAGGCCCCAAGAGGGTTCCATGCAGTCAACGCAGAGGAGAGAATATGTCGGCGGATTCCGTATTGCGGGTGGGTGATTCCGAACTCGAGCTCGTTCAAGTCGATGCTGTCGAAGGAAACGATGGCTTGCGGATCGGCTCCCTGCTGAAGGAAACCGGCAAGGTAACCTATGACCCCGGATTCGCGAACACCGCTTCGCTGTCCTCGGCCATCACCTACATCGACGGCGATGAGGGCATTCTGCGCTACCGTGGATACCCCATCGAACAGCTGGCCGAGAAATCCTCGTTCGTCGAGGTGAGCTACCTGCTCATGTACGGCGAACTGCCCACCGCCGAACAGTTGGCGGCCTTCGACCAGAGGGTGCGCAAGCACACGATCGTCCACGAGGACCTGCGTCGCTTCTTCCAGGCGTTCCCCTATGACGCGCACCCGATGCCGATGCTGGCGTCCGCGGTCAACGCACTGTCGACCTTCTACCAGGATTCGCTCGATGTCTTCGACGAACAGGCCATCGACATCTCCAGCGTCCGTCTGTTGGCGAAGATGCCGACCCTGTCGGCTCTGGCGCATCGACGCAGCCAGGGCCTGCCCGTGGTCTACCCCGACAACAATCTGAACCTGGTCGAGAACTTCCTGCGGGTGAACTTCGGCTTCCCGTCCGAGGACTACGAGGTCGACCCGGTGATCGCCAAGGCGATGGACCAGCTGCTCATCCTGCACGCCGACCACGAACAGAACTGCTCCACCTCCACCGTGCGTCTGGTCGGGTCCGCCCAGGCCAATCTGTTCCAGTCCGTGGCCGCCGGCATCAATGCCCTGTCGGGCCCGCTGCACGGCGGAGCCAACTCCGCGGTCCTCGAAATGCTCGAGGAGATCGCACAGAGCGACGATGGCGCCGAGAAGTACATGGAGCGGGTGAAGAAGAAGGAGAAGGGCGTACGTCTGATGGGCTTCGGCCACCGGGTGTACAAGCACTACGATCCGCGCGCCGCCATCGTGAAGAAGACCGCGCACGAGGTGCTGGAGAAGCTCGGCGGGAACGACGAGATGTTCGACCTGGCCATGAAGCTCGAGGAGATCGCGCTGGCCGACGACTACTTCGTCTCCCGCAGCCTGTATCCGAACGTGGACTTTTACACGGGCCTGATCTACAAGGCGATGGGCTTCCCGACGAACATGTTCACCGTGCTCTTCGCCCTGGGCCGCCTGCCCGGGTGGATCGCGCAGTGGCGTGAGGGCATCAACGACCCCGAGGGCAAGATCGGCCGTCCGCGCCAGATCTACACGGGCTCTGCAGCGCGCGATTACACCCCGATCGCGGAGCGCTGAGCTCCCGGACCCCGAGTTCTGGACGGTTCTCGCAGCGCTTGCCGCATGCTGAAGGCCCCCGGCCAATGACGATGGTTCGTCATCGGCCGGGGGCCTTCAGCGGTAACGGTCGGTTCAGTGCAGGTCCGGATTGAGGCTGATACCCGCGGTCCTGGGCAGCGCCTCGACGCCACCGGTGATCGAATTGCGCCGCAGCAGCATATTGTCCGTCCCGGACAGCTCCACGGCCTTGACGACCTTGTCGCCGTCGGCGGGCAGCAGCACCCGGGTGCCGGCCGTGACGTAGAGCCCGGCCTCGACCACGCAATCGTCGCCCAGGGAGATCCCGACGCCGGCGTTCGCACCCAACAGGGTGTGCTCGCCCAGCGTGATGCGCTGGGTCCCGCCACCGGACAGGGTCCCCATGATGGAGGCGCCACCGCCCACATCGGTGCCGTCGCCGACCACGACGCCCTGGGAGATCCGGCCCTCGACCATCGCCGTGCCCAGCGTGCCGGCGTTGAAATTCACGAAGCCCTCGTGCATTACCACAGTGCCGGGCGACAGATGGGCGCCCAGGCGGACCCGATCGGCGTCGCCGATGCGGACCCCGTCGGGGATGACGAAGTCGGTCATCCGCGGGAACTTGTCGACCCCGTACACGTTGACCTGCCCGTGTACCGACAGGCGGGCGCGGGTCGCCTCGAAGTCCTCCGGGGCACAGGCGCCGTGGTTCGTCCACACCACGTTCTCCAGACGGCCGAACAGTCCGTCGAGGTTGAGTTCATTGGGACGGACCAGACGGTGGGACAGTGCGTGCAGGCGCAGATAGGCGTCAGCGGCATCGGCAGGTGCCGCGTCCAAGTCCACCGTCACCGTGACGACCGACTTCTCGACGCCACGGTCGGAGTCGGTGCCGGTCAGCGGCACGAAGTCGAGTTCGGACACCGCCTGCTCGGCCAGGGTCAGGGCGACCTCGGCGTCCTCGGCGAAACGGGGTGCGGGATACCAGACGGAGAGCGTGCGGCCGGAGTGCACGGTGGCAAGGCCGACGCCGGATACGAAACGTGAAGTCATAGGACAAGCCTAGCGGTTTCCGGGTCCACGGTGAGCACCCTGGCTAGGATGGACGATATGACTGCTTTGACGCCGAACAACCCCGATACCCTGGCCCTGGCAGGGCTCCTGGACGATCCGACCGCACTGACCCTGGCACTGTGCGACATCCCCTCCGTCTCCGGCGACGAGGGCCGGATCACCGATGCGGTGGCCGGACTGCTGGAGCTGATTTCGGCCCAGGGCACGCCCCTGGAGATCCGCCGCGACGGCGACACCCTGGTTGCTGCGACCCGGACGGCTGCGGCCGAACGGATCATCGTGGCGGGCCACCTGGACACGGTGCCGATCGAGGACAATGTGCCAGCGGAGATGCGCGAGCTCGACGGACAACGTGTGGTGTGGGGCAGAGGGGCCTGCGATATGAAATCCGGGGTGGCCATGCAGCTGTCCGCGGCCGCAGCCCTACGGGATCCGGTGCGCGACGTGACCTGGGTGTTCTACGACCATGAAGAGGTCGCAGCGTCCCTCAACGGGCTGGGCCGGGTGGCGCGCAACCACCCCGACTGGTTGACCGGTGACTTCGCCATCCTGGGCGAGCCCAGCAATGCCGGGATCGAGGGTGGGTGCAATGGCACCATCCGGGTGGAGGTGACGACCAGGGGCGTGCGCGCACATTCGGCCCGTGCCTTCAAGGGCGTCAATGCGATTCACCTGGCCGCCCCGATCCTCGACCGCCTGGCCGGGCACACCGCACAGACCGTGCGCGTGGATGGCCTTGACTACCGCGAGTCCCTGTCTGCCGTGGGGATATCCGGTGGCGTGGCCGGCAATGTGGTTCCCGACCTGTGCACGGTCACCGTGAACTACCGCTTCGCCCCCGATAAGTCGCCGGAAGAGGCAGAGGCCTGGCTGCGGGAGTTCTTCGCCGGCTATGAGCTACGCGTGACAGACGTTTCAGCCGGCGCGCGGCCGGGCCTGGACCAGCCGGCGGCCCAGGCGTTCATCGCCGCATTGGACGGCCTGCCGGGGATCGGTTCGACGCCGGCGGCCAAGCTGGGGTGGACGGACGTGGCCCGGTTCTCCGAACTCGGCATCCCCGCAGTCAACTTCGGGCCCGGCGACGCCCTGTTCGCCCACAAAGCCGATGAGCACGCCCCGGCGGGACAGATCACCGCGGCCGCCTCGGCCCTGCTGAGCTTCCTCGAGCCCGCGGCCGTGGCGCCGTGGGCATGAGTGCGCCGGACGCGGGGACTGCGGGCCGGCACCGGGTAACCGGGTCCGCGGCTCGCCTGGACCTGCCCGGCTGTCAGGCGGGGCCGGGGAATCCGGCGATCATGGCGGTCGTCAACCGGTCCACCGACTCCTTCTACGTGTCATCGGCATCCACCGCCGCGGCGGTCGCCGCGGCCCGTGCCGCCTGGGAGGCCGGCGCTACGATCGTCGACATCGGGGGAGTGCGCGCCGGACGCGGCCCCGCGGTCAGCGCCTCCCAGGAGATCGACTTGGTGGCGCCCATCGTGGCGGCGGTCGGCGCAGAACTGCCCGAACTCGTCATCAGCGTCGACACCTGGCGCGCCGAGGTCGGTGCCGCGGTGATCGACGCCGGCGCCCTGATCATCAACGACACCTGGGCGGGCTACGATCCCGAGCTGACCCGAGTGGCCGCAGCCGGCGGCTGTGCCCTGGTCTGCTCGCACACGGGCGGCCTCGATCCGCGCACCGATGCCCACCGCAACCGGTACGGCCTGGCGAGTCCGGACTTCGCACGGGCTCTGGACACCGGCCTGGCAGCGCTGGTGGAGCGGGCCCGGGCGGCCGGCATGCCCGATGAGCGCATCATCGTCGACCCCACCCCGGACTTCGGGAAGAACACATACCAGTCCCTGCAGGTGATGCGCGAACTGCCGCGCCTGAGCGCGGGTGCCCATGCCGTCCTCCTGGCGATCTCCCGGAAGGACTTCGTCGGCGAATCCGTGGGCGTGGACACCCCCGCCCAACGGTTGCCTGCGACACTGGCGGCCACGGCCCTGGCCATCGAAGCGGGCGTGGGGCTGATCCGCACCCACGATGTGGCCGCAACACGGCAGGTCATCGACATGGTTCTGGCGATCACCGGGGCCCGGCCACCGCGCCGGGCGCTGCGCGGGCTGGTGTGAGCCGGCGGATGTGAAAGAATGAGCGCATGTCCATTTGGCTAGTCATCGGAGTCGCAGCGGCACTCTTCGTCCTGGTCGTGGCCCTGGCGGGGTCGCTGGGCGTGTTCAATCAACCCATGTCCCAGGAGACCACCTCGGTACCGGTGGCCGCGCTGCCGGAGGGCTTCGCACCCGAGGAACTGTCGACCCTGCGCTTCACCCCGGCGCTGCGCGGCTACCGGCCCGACGAGGTCGATGCGGTCCTGGATGGGTGCCGGCTGCGGATCGCGGAGCTCGAGGCCCAGGTGGAGACCGGTGCACAGCCGGCGCCCGCGCAGCTCGCCCCAGTCCCCAAGGAGCCGTCCGATTCCTGAGAGGGTTCCCCTGCGGTGGGAGGCGGCCGCAGCCCGGAAGCGCAGCCGTGAGCGGGGGCAACGGACTCGTTATGCGGCCGATGAGGGTGTGGGGCTCTTCCCGCGGACGCTCAGCCGGTCCGGTCTGGACCGGCTGGGGACATGGCTTCTGGCACTGCCCGTCTGGCTCCAGGCGCTGGCCGTCTACGCTGCGTCGCGGGTGGTATCGCTGTTCATCATGGCCGCCGCGGCACGGCGCCAGGGACCGTCCTGGTGGACCGAGGGCGAGAGCGCCCCACTGCGCGTCTTTCTGAACTTCTGGGATGCCGGCTGGTATGAGAGGATCGCCACCGAGGGCTATCCGAGCGTCCTGCCGCTGCGCGAGGACGGTTCCGTGGGGCAGAGCTCCTGGGCCTTCTATCCTCTGCATCCCTGGCTGGCCGGATGGACCGCTCAGGTCACCGGCCTTGACTACCAACTGGTGTCACCGCTGCTGTCCACTCTGTACGCCGCCGGGGCGGCCGTGTTGGTGCTCCATCTGTTCCGGCTGCACGCGAGCGCCGAGCAGGCCCTGACCGGGCTGGCCGTCACCTTCTTCTTTCCCGCAGCAGTCGTATTCAACACCGGCTATGCCGAGGCGCTGACGTTCCTGCTACTGGCCGCGGCCCTCCTGCTGGTCGCCCGGCGGCACTACCTGTGGGCGATCCCGGTGGTGTTCCTCATGGACCTGTCCCGGCCGATCGGTGTGGCGTTCTCCTTCTTCATGCTGGTCCACCTGGTATCGCGCAGCATCCGGCGCCGCGACGAGGCATATCCGGTTCCCCAGATCGTGTGCTCGTGGGCACTGGGCGTGCTCTCCTGCTGTGCGGCACTGGTCCATCCTGTGGCGGCCTGGATCGTCACCGGGCAACCGCGGGCCTACTTCGATACCGAATCCGCGTGGACCGGGCATTCACAGGTCTTCGTCCAATGGGTGAGGATGTCGGAGGATCTGGCCGGATCCTGGGGGCCGGTCCTCCTGGCCGTGCTTCTCGTAGGCCTGGCCGGAATGATCTTCGGCCCGGCAGGTCGGTTGATGGGCCTCACCGGCCAGCTGTTCGTCTCCTGTTATGTGGTCTACCTATTGCTGTTCTTCACTCCGCAGACCTCGACACTGCGGCTGATGCTGCCGATGTTCCCCCTGTCGCTGGTCCTGGCGAAGTCCCGGTCCTGGACCAATCGAATCGTGGTCCTCGTCCTGGCGACGGTGTTGCAGATCGTCTTCGTGCAGTATCTCTGGGCCTTCAGCCCCGGTTCTATCCAGCCGCCGTGATCCCGGGGTCGGGGGAGTGCCCGGGTGGGAAATCAGGCGGTCGCATCGGTGTGTGGGTAGCAGTTACCCTGCCGATAGTGGATAATAAGAGGGGTACGCGTTCACGGTACTCATATCAATTGAAAGGGAAAGTGCTCTTATGGCAGCTCAGAAGCCCCGTACGGGTGACGGCCCGCTCGAAGTCACCAAAGAAGGTCGCGGGCTGGTTCTCCGCCTGCCGGTGGAAGGCGGGGGCCGCCTGGTCATCGAGATCACCCCTGAGGAGGCGCAGTCGCTGCATTCGGTACTCGCCGAGGTGATCTGAGAACCTGTTGACGAAGGTCGGGGCGGTACGGGGACAACCCGTACCGCCCCTGACTTTTCCCGAGGAACTCCTCACCCCTGCTGCGGATGCCGTTGCAGAACGAGTAGGCCCGCATCGACGGGCAGAATGAGCCTCTCCAGATCGGCGCGGGTGGAAACGAGCGCCAGCACTGTGCGCATCACGGCTGCCCGCGGACTGCGGTCACGTGGGTCGGCGACGGCCCCCGACAGCAGGGCGTCGTTGATGATCAACAGCCCGCCCGGGGCCAGCCGATCCACCGCCACCGGGATCAACTTGTCGTAGCACAGCGGATCGGCATCGATGAACACGCACTCGTAGGCTGTCCGTGCCAGCCGGGCGAGGACGTCCTCCCCACGACCGGTGATCAGCCGCATGCGGTGCGCCCGGATACCCGCCAGGTCGGCCAGTTCCCGGGTCACCGCCTGGCGGGGAGCGCTGACATCGATACTGGTCAGTATTCCGCCGGCGGGCATGGCGCGCAGAAGACTCAACGCGGACACCCCCGTGCCGGTGCCGACTTCGATTGCGGCGGCCGGCGCGGCCAGGCGCGTCAGGAACTCCAGAATCTTCGAACTCGTCGGTGACAGCGGCTCACACCCATAATCGTCTGCGACTTGGCGAGCGGCTTCGACCACCGGGTCGGCGGCGTTGAAACGGTCGGCGTAACGAGCTTGGCCCGCCCAGTCTCTTGACACGCGCACTCCTTCAACTGCCACATGCGGACCCACCGCGGGTCCGACACTCAAGTGTAATGCCGTCGATCACCTTGCGGGCAGATCGGCGAGAGCAGTCACACAGGCCGCGGCCCATGTCGCCTCGTCGACCCGGTGCTCCGGTAGGCGGGCTCTGGTCCCCACATGGGCGACCTCTTCATCCTCCCAGTGGGGCCGGGCCCTGACCGCCAGGGCCGCGGGCAGCTCCCCACGGGCATTGACGATGCGCCACCAGCTCACGTTCGCCCCGTAGACGGACATGATCCGGCCGACCAGCCGCGGCGAGGTCCCGGCCAGTCTGGCCACCATCCCGTAGGTGGCCAGGCGGCCCGCTGGCACGCACTCACAACAGCGCAGCACTCTTTCCACCACAAGATCATCCATGACCGTCCAAGTCTTGCACACGCACGGACTAGAATGGAGCCATGATTGGCATCAACGGCACCGAGTTCGTCATCATCGTCGTCGTTGCCCTCATCGTGATCGGCCCCAAACGGATCCCGGAGTACGCTCAGCAGCTGCGCGACCTGGTCCGGGGGCTGAAATCCCAGGCGCAGGGCCTCCGCGATGACCTGCGCAAGGACATGGGCGATGAGTTCGACGAGGTGGACTGGGCGAAGCTCGACCCCCGGCAGTACGATCCCCGGCGCATCGTCAAGGAAGCCCTGGCCGAGGACGATGCGCCCAGTGCGGCGGCCGCCCGGGCCTCGGAGTCCGCTCAACAGCAGGCCACCCTGGTCGAGGAGTCGCCGATCCAGCGCTATGCGAAACAGGCCAGGCTGCGCGACACCAGCCAGGCGGCACCCTTCGACCCGGACGCCACCTAGGCGCCGGCTCAGCCCAGATTCAGCGGCAGCGACCTGCCCGCCAGTCCGCGGGCGCGGTGGCTCAGGCCGCGGGCGATGCGGGAGATCTCCAGTGCCGCCGGCGTCTGCCGGGCGGCGGCATCGAGCACAGCGGGAAGGCCCGCATCTGCGGCCTCGCGCAGCTTCGGCTCCAGCGGGACGCTGCCCAGCAGGGGCACGTCCTGGTCGGTGATCCGGGCCAGTCCGGCGACGACCTGCGCACCGCCGCCGGTTCCGAAGACCTCCATCCGGGTGCCGTCCGGCAGCTGTAGATACGACATGTTCTCCACCACTCCGGCAACGCGCTGCTTGGTCTGCCTGGCGATCGCGCCGGCGCGTTCGGCGACGGTCGCCGCGGCCTGCTGCGGGGTCGTGACGACGATGAGTTCCGCATTCGGCAGTAGCTGCGCCACACTGATCGCAACGTCCCCGGTGCCCGGGGGCAGGTCCAGCAGGAGAACGTCGAGGTCGCCCCAGAACACATCGGTGAGGAACTGTTCGAGTGCACGGTGGAGCATCGGACCGCGCCATACGACAGCCTGACCGGGGTCGACGAACATGCCGATGCTCATGACCTTCACTCCGTGGGCGACCTGCGGCAGGATCATATCGTCGAGCTTGGTGGGCTTTCCGCGCAGTCCGAACATCCCGGGAATCGAGAACCCGTGGATGTCGGCGTCGACCACGCCCACCCGCAATCCGTCGGCAGCCATGGCAGCGGCCAGGTTCGCAGTCAGGGATGACTTGCCGACCCCGCCCTTGCCCGAGGCGATCGCGTAGACGCGGGTCAGGGAGTCCGGCTGGGTGAAGGGAACGAGGCGTTTACCACCGGGGGCGCGCAGTTTCTCGCGCAGCCCCTTGCGCTGTTCGGCGCTCATCACCCCCAGCTTCAGGTCCACCTCGGCCAGGCCGGGCAGCTCTGCCAATTCGGTGTGGACGTCCCGGCTGATCGTGTCCTTCAGCGGGCACCCGGGGACGGTGAGCAGGACCTCGACGTGCGCGGTACCCGCCTCGTCGACCTCGGCGGAGGCGACCATGCCCAGGCTGACGATGTCACGACGCAGCTCGGGGTCGATGACGCGGGACAGGGCCGCGTGCAGATCCTCTGTGCTGGGCGCCTCGCTGTGGGGAACAGGTCCCCGGGCCGGTTCAGGAGTCACCGTGGTCCTCCAGTTCGGCCGCTGCGGCGGCCGCATCTACGTCGGCGATGACCCGGTCCGGGTCACCGCCGGAGGCCGTCAGGGCATCGGCCAGTCCGGTGCGCTGATCGACCAGACGGGTGATGCGCTCCTCGTATTCGCGCGTCAGGGTGGTCACGGTCTCCTGGTGGGTCGTCTCGATCTCCTCGAGCAGATCGCGCAGCTCGGAGCGGATGAAATCACGGCCGGCCATGTCCCGCATGGCGATGCGCAGGGACGACACCTCGCGCATCAGGTACTCGGTATCGGCCAGGTGGCGCTCGTCGCGGCGCCGGTCGTTTTCGAATTCGATCCGGTCCCGGTCGGCCGAGCGGTTGTCGGCCAGCAGCAGCAGCGGGGCCGCATAGGACGCCTGGAGGGACAGGATGAGGGTCAGCAGAGTGAAGTTCATGGCCCGCGGATCGAACTGCCATTCCTCGGGCGCCAGCGAATTCCAGCCCAGCCACACCGCGCAGATCACCGTCATCCAGAACAGGAAGGCGGGTGTGCCCATGAAACGGGCGATCGCCTCGGCGATGCGGCCGAACATATCGGGGTTGACCGACAGTCGGGGCAGCCCCCGGCCCTTGGAACGCGGGGTGTCCAGGGAGTTGGGCTGCGCGGCCTTCCGCTCATCCTCGGCCATGTGGCACCTCCTGTCGCGTCACCGGGTCCTCCGGATCGTCGTGATCGTCGTGGCGGTGGGCCCGCCAGTCCTCCGGCAGCAGTTCGTCGAGCACATCGTCGACGGTGATGACCCCGACCAAATGGTCCGTGTCGTCGACCACCGGGATCGAAACCAGGTCGTAAGCGGCCAGGGTGTGGCTGACCTCCGCGATCGAGGCCTCGGTCCGCAGGGGGTCGATCTCATCGTCGATGATCTCTCCGATCGCCTCCTGTGGTGGCACCCGCAGCAGCTTCTGGATGTGCACCATGCCCAGGTACTTGCCCGTGGGCGGTTCCAGGGGCTGCCTGCACACGAACACGGCGCCGGCCAGGGCCGCAGGCAGTTCCTCACGGCGGACGTGGGCCAGAGCCTCGGCCACCGTGGTCTCGGGGGCCAGGATCACCGGCTCGGTGGTCATCAGGCCGCCGGCGGTGTCCTCGTCGTAGGACAGCAGGGTGCGCACGTCCTTGGCGTCCTCCGGCTCCATCGCCGAGAGCAGCTCCTCGGCGCGCTCATCGGAGAGCTCACCCAGCAGGTCTGCGGCGTCGTCGGGATCCATCGCCTCGAGCACGTCGGCAGCGCGCTCCATGTCCAGAGCGCCCACGATCTCGATACTGGTGGTCTCCGGGAGTTCCTCGAGCACGTCTGCAAGGCGTTCGTCGCCCAGTTCCCTGGCGATCTCCAGCCTGCGCTTGACCGGCATCTCCGTGAGGATATCGGCCAGGTCGGCCGGCTTCGCGTCCTCATAGGCCTGGATGAACTGCGTGGCCTCCTGTTTCAAGTCCTCCTTGGGGTGGTCGACATCGGACCAGTCGACCTGCAGGGTCTCGCCGCGGTGCCGGAAGCCGAAGGTCCGTTTGACCGACGGGCGCCGCACGAACAGGCGCGAGACCTCCCATTCGCGATTGCGCTGCAATTCGATCGCGACGTCCTCGACCTGCACCCAGGTGCCGTCCTCGCGCAGTTTGAGCCTGCGGTCGAGCAGATCGCCGAGCACCAGGGTCTCCGAATTGCGCTGCTGGAACCTGCGCATGTTGACCAGACCGGTGATCTGCACGCCGCCGGGGTCGATATTGGTCACCCGTCCGATCGGCACGAAGACCCGCCTGCGCCCCGGGACCTCGACGACGATGCCGATGGCCTTGGGCGGCTGTCTGATGGAGGCGCGGAAGACCACCACGACATCGCGCACCCGGCCCACCTGGTCGCCTACGGGGTCGAATACGCCGGTGCCCGCCAGGCGGGCTACGAAGACTCGATTTCCGGTTCCACTCACGTCCCTAGCCTACCGAACGGGCGAGTCGGTGGAACGTGATCAATTCCGCAATCCGGCCCAGGCTGCGGCAAGGTCCGGGGCGAACGAGGCCAGCGGTCGGGGCGCGGTGGGATCCGTCACAGCGCCGGCGGCGGGCACACCGAGCACCGCGTCGACGATCGCAGTGGACAGCGCATCGGCTCCCGCCGCCCCCAGCGCAGTCAGTGCCAGGTCCCGTGGGGAATCCTCGGGCAGCTCCTGCGTTCCGCAGGCCAGGGCGAAGACGGTATCCCCGTCGAACAGGGTGTGCGAGGGCCGGACCGCCCTGGCCAGCCCGGCGTGAGCCGTAGCGGCCAGGCGGGTCGCCTCGGCGGTGTCCAGGCGCGCATTCGTCACAATGCAGGCGATCGTCGTATTGCGTGGGGAATCGGCAGGTGCACTCCGCTGCCGCCGCTCCCGTTCGGCGGCGAGCGCCGCGCGTTCGGTGCCGGTCAGGCGGGGCAGGGCGATTCCGAAATCGGCCAGCACACCCGCGGCGTTGAGCTCGCCACGGGCATCGAGCAGTCCACCGGACGGATTGGCCACGACCAGTGCCGCCACCTGGACCTCGCCCAGGGTGATGAGCGCATGCCCCAGACCGCCACGGTACAGACCGCGGTCACACCAGGCCCCGAGGCCGGCGCCCACCGATCCCGCCTCACCCAACACCGTGGTATCGCCGGCTGCGGTGCGACGGGCCGTCAGGGCGGCGCGGGCGGCCGCGGCGCCCGCTGCCAGACCCGGCGGTTCGGTGGGTGTGGCGGCGCGTCCCAGGTCGAAGATCGCAGCGGCCGGCACGATCGGCACCGTGATGCCGCCGGGCACGGGAGAGCCGACCCCGGATTCGGCCAGCACGTCCTGGACTCCGCGGGCCGCGGCCAGGCCGAAGGCCGAACCGCCGGTGAGCAGGATCGCATCGGCTCCATAGGACAGGGTGCCGGGTGCCAGGATCGCGGACTCGTGGACGGCCGGACCCCCGCCGCGCACATCGACGCCGGCCGTGGTGCCGGGCGCGGGCAGGATGACGGTCGAGCCGGTCGAACCGGACGCGGCGGCCCAGTGTCCCAGGGAGACATCGGTCAGCGAGGCGACCGAACGGCCGGGGAACAGAAGTGGGGTGTCCATGGGTACAGTATGTACCGAAGCGAAGGCGAAGGAGGCCGCGTGGACAAGCCCATCGCGCTTCGCGCGCTCTCCCTTGCCCGGTGTTGGTCATTCCTCGTACCGGGGATCCTCGTCTGGCTCGCGTATATGCAGCCGGGCACCGATGTCCACCAGCCTGCGCGATACGCCGTCTTCTACACTGCGGTGAGCTTCGTCCCGGCCATCGTCGCATCGGTGATCGTGACGTTCCTGCGTCGCGCCGGCGAGGTGGCCTCCCTCGTCCTGGCGGTCATCCTCCACCTGGCGCTGGTCTTTCTCTGCGGATCCCTCTCGTTTCGGAACTCGGCGGAGGGCTTCGTCGCACAAGGGGTGGAGGCGCTGGTGTTCTTCGGACTTCCCCTGTGCGCCTACAGCCTGATCCTGTACGCCGTTCTGTGGCTGCTCGAGCTGCTCTGGGCGCGTCACATCGCACGTCGGGCACGGAGATGACAAGCGGCCCGGAACCGATTCGGTTCCGGGCCGCTGTGCTGTGCGCCAGGCTGTGGCCTACTTGCCCTGGACCCAGGCCTCGACCTCGGCGCGGGTCTTCGGGAAGCCGGCGGACAGGGATTCGACGCCGTCCGCGGTCACCAGCACATCGTCCTCGATGCGCACCCCGATGCCCTTGAACTCATCGGGCACCAGTTCGTCCTCGGCCTTGAAGTACAGACCGGGCTCGATCGTGAAGACCATGCCGGGCTCCAGCACGCCGTCGGTGTACATCTCGGCCCTGGCCTGCGCGCAGTCGTGGACGTCCAGGCCCAGGTGGTGGCTGGTGCCGTGGACCATCCAGCGGCGGTGCTGCTGACCGGTCGCAGACAGCGATTCCTCGGCGCTGACCGGCAGCATTCCGAATTCCTCGAGCTTGTGTGCGATGACGTTCATCGCCGCGTCGTGGATCTCGCCGAAGCGCACCGGGTGGTCGACGTGTTCTGCGGCCTTCGCGAAGGCCGCCCGGGATGCCTCGAGCACGGCGTCGTAGACCTTCGCCTGGGCCTCGGTGAAGTGCCCGTCGACCGGCAGAGTGCGGGTGATGTCGGCGGTGTAGAGGGAATCGGCTTCGGCACCGGCGTCGATGAGCACCAGATCGCCTGGCGTGACCTTGCCGGTGTTCTTCACCCAGTGCAGGGTGCAGGCGTGGTTGCCCGAGGCCGCGATCGTGTCGTAGCCGACGCCGTTGCCCTCAACCTTGCTGGCCAGGTCGAAGGCCGCCTCGATGACGCGCTCGCCGCGCCGATGGCCGATCGCCTGGGGGAGGCGCTCGATCACATTGTCGAAACCGGCGCGCGTGATGTCGATGGCCTGGCGGATCTGGGCGATTTCGTGTTCGTCCTTGAGCAGGCGCAGCTCGGACAGGCCCTGGGCCAGTTCGTCGTCGCCTGCTGCGGCCGCGACCAGATCGGCCTGCACCTGGGTGCGCGCCACATCGATCGATTCCGTGATCTGCGCATCGGCCTCGCGAACCACGCGCACGGAGATCGCGCCCAGGTCCTTGGTCATCGCATCGGGGGCCTCTGCGATATTGCGGCAGGGGATTCCGGTCAGGCGCTGCATGGACTCCAGGTCCTCCCGCGGTCCCACCCAGTATTCGCCATAGCGCGAATCGGAGAAGAACTCCTCGGTGTCCGCGCCGGCGCGTGGGGCGAAGAACAAAGTGGCGTCGTGGCCGTGATCATTCGGCTCCATGACGAGCACCGCGTCCGGCTCCGCATCCATCTCCAGGCCCGTCAAATGGATGAAGGCCGAATGGGCGCGGAACTTGTAGTCGCAGTCGTTGTTGCGGACCCGGTAGCCGCCGGCCGGCACGACGATGCGCTCGCCTGGGAAGGCTGCGGATACCGCGGCGCGCCGGGCCGGGGTGTAGGACGCCGCGCCCAAGGGCTCCGGATCGTTCTCCGGGCGTGACCAGCCGGTGGCGATGAAGTCGCGGAACGCTTGGGACTGCGGGCGGCGCGACCGGTTGTTCACGCGGTCTGCGATGTCCTGGACTGATTCGGGATTCGACTCTTGGGATACTGACTCACTCATATATCCCAGTCTAGGACCCGCGACCGCCGGGCGACCCCGGGTTCGGGGGTTCGACGCGCCACAGCCGTCGGCCCGGCTCCGCCGCCGCTGCCGCCCGGAGGCGGCTGGGCGCCATACAATGTCAGCATGATCGTCGATACCCACACGCACTCCCGCTTCTCCGACGGCACCCAATCCCCAACAGAACTCATGGAAGATGCCGTGGACTCAGGCGTCGATGTCATCGGGCTGAGCGACCACGACACCACGGCCGGCTGGGGTGAGGCCCTGGCCGCCGCCGGGGACCTCGGCGTTGGCCTGTTGCGCGGCGTCGAGGTCTCCACCCGATACCAGGGGGTGACGGTGCACATGCTGTGCTATCTGCACGAACCCGCCGGAGCCGAACTGACCGCGGTGATCGGGCACGCCCGCAGGGCCAGGGAGGAACGCACCCGCATCATGGTCGAGAGGATCGCCGAGGACTATCCGATCACCTGGGACGGCCTGTTGGAGTTGGCCGGTGAACATGCGACCCTGGGACGGCCGCACATTGCGGACGCGCTGGTGCGCATCGGCGCCGTGGCCACCCGGTCAGAGGCCTTCGCCGGGCTGTTGGGCGGCGGTTCGAAATACCACGTCCCCCTCGAGGCGATCGATCCGCTCGAGGCCATCGGCCTGATCCACGATGCCGGGGGAGTCGCCGTCTTCGCCCACCCCCTGGCGGCTGCACGTGGCCGGGTGGTGCCCGATCGTGCCTTCGGCGAGCTGATCGCCGCGGGCCTTGACGGGATCGAGGTCGACCACCGGGACAATCCGCCGGCCGCCCGCCAGCGGCTGCGCCGGCTGGCGGGGGAGCACGGCCTGATCATCACGGGCTCCTCGGACTACCACGGGGCGGGCAAGCCGAACCGGCTGGCCGAACACACCACGGCCCGTGACATGCTCATGCGCATCGCCGAGGCCGGCAGGGGCACTGACCTGGTCCTGCCCCGCTGAGCCGGGACCCCGGGCCACAACGCGAGAATGCCGCCGTGCACACGAGGACGACCTCGTGTGCACGGCGGCATTCTCAAGACTTCGGACGGTCAGTTGGCTGCGGCCTGCTCACCGGACTTGCCACCGTGGGTGCGACGACGCCTGCGCTTCTTCGGCGCGGCCGACTGTTCCCCGTCGGCGGCCGGGGCGTCCCCTGCGGTCTTCGCATCCCCTGCGGGGCGCCTGCGCCGGGAGTCCGATCCGCGCGAGCGCCGGGAGCCGTGCGAACCGCCCTCGCGCCTGCGGGAGTGGCCGGCACCGGATTCGGCGTCCTGCCCGGCCGTCGGGCGCTGCCGCTTGAGCCGGCCCTTCGTGCCCTCCGGGATGTTCAGATCCGCATACAGGTGCGGCGAGGTGGAGTAGGTCTCCACCGGTTCCTCGAGGTCGAGCCCCAACTCGCGGTTGATGAGCTTCCAACGGGGCACATCGTCCCAGTCGACCAGCGTCACCGCGACGCCTGAGTGTCCGGCCCGGCCCGTCCGTCCGATCCGGTGGACATAGGTCTTGTCGTCATCGGGGCACTGGTAGTTGATGACGTGGGTCACGTCGTCGACGTCGATGCCGCGTGCGGCGACATCGGTGGCCACCAGCACATCGACCTGGCCCTCGCGGAACTGCTTGAGTGCTTTCTCACGCATCTGCTGGTTCAGATCCCCGTGCAGGGGGCGGGCGTTGAAACCGCGATCGCGCAGTTCCTCTCCCAGCCGGTCGGCGGTGCGCTTGGTGCGGGCGAAGATGATGGTCCGGCCACGGCCGGTGGCCTGCAGAATGCGCGCGACCATTTCCGATTTGTCCATCGCATGGGCCCGGTAGACCAGCTGCTTGGTGTTCTTGCCCGTCTGCGTCGTATCGCCGGCATCGTGGGCGCGGATATGGGTCGGGTGGCTCATATAGCGCCGGGCCAGGGCGATGACCTGGCCGGGCATCGTGGCCGAGAACAACATGGTCTGGCGGTTCGTGGGAAGCGCTGCGACGATTCGTTCGACATCGGGCAGGAAGCCCAGGTCGAGCATCTCGTCGGCTTCGTCGAAGACCGCGGTGGCCACTCCGTCCAGGCGCAGGATCCGCCTGCCGTAGAGGTCCAACAGCCGGCCGGGGGTGCCGACGACCACGTCGGCGCCGGCCTTGATGGCCTCGATCTGCGGTTCGAAGTCCTTGCCGCCGTAGATCGTCACAACGTGCAGATCGCGCTTCGTCGAGGCCTCGACGAGGTCCTCGGCGACCTGCTTGGCCAGCTCGCGGGTCGGCACGACCACGAGCGCCTGCGGAATCCGCTGCGCACCGGTGGGCGCATCGGGCTCGCCCTGGGCGATGACCCGCTGCAGCAGGGGGATGCCGAAGCCCAGGGTCTTGCCCGTGCCGGTCTTGGCCTGGCCGATGATGTCGGCTCCGGTCAGGGCCACCGGCAGGGTCAGGGACTGGATGGGGAACGGGTGTTCCTTGCCGGCCTCAGCCAGGGCCGCGACGATGGGCCCTGCGACTCCGAGGTCGGCGAATGTCGGTTCGGCCGGGGTGGCCTGTGCGGACTGCTCGTCAAGCTGCGCGGTGTCCGCGGCGAAAACGTCCTCCGTGCCGATGGGCGCGGATGCGTCGTTGTCGATATCTGTCACGTTCACTCCTCAAGGTGCGTACCCGTGGGAGCACGCACGTAGTCATCCGGCGGATAGGCTAGGGGGCATGTCTGATCAACAGCCGCCCCGGCAGGGTATCGAGACGCTCGCGACCCTGGCCTATAGCGAATTGGCCGCCTTCGAACGTCTGGCCACCGACGCCCAGTTCGCCCCCGACGTCCGTGACACCGTGGATCTGGCCCGCATGGCCGGGTGGTGCCTTGCACATTTCGAGGATCTCGACGCCCGCATCACCGAGCTCGGAGGAGACTCCGTCACACTGATGGAGGCGGCCCGGCCGTCCTTCGCCGCATTCATGGAGCGGACGAAGCCCACCGACTGGTACGAGAGCCTGATGAAGGGCTATGTCTACGATGAGATTCTCAAAGACTTCGCCCGGGCCGCTCTGGACCAGTTGGATGCCGACAGCCGTGCAGTCGCCACCGCCGTCTTAGATGATACACGTCCGGTAGAATATCTGGCCTCCCGCCTGGGCGCCGCAGTCGCGGCCGATCAGGTCCTTTCCAGCAGGCTGGCCCTGTGGGGCCGCAAGCTGGTGGCCGAATCCCTGCGCCGCGTGCGCGAATTGCCCGGCGTCTTCCCGACGGAATCGGCAGCGGCCACGGAACTCAGCCAGCACATCATGAGCAATCACTCACGGCGCATGTCGGTCCTGGGGCTGACCGCCTGAGCCGGAAATGCGGAGGCGGTGGGTACGGCGGCCGATCGGCCATCGTACCCACCGCCTCCGCATCGGACGGAACGCCTCAGATGCCGAAGCCCACCCGGCCGGGGGTCTCCGCGCCGACCTCGACATAGGCCAGGGCGGCCGCCGGCACGATGACCTTGCGCCCCTTGGCATCCTCGAGCACCAAGGTGGTGCCGTCCTTGAGCGCCCCATCGACCTTGGTCACGAGCTCGTCGGCCGTCAGCTGCGAGTCGAGCGCCAGCTCACGGTTGCTCTGGCGTACGCCGATCTTGATCTCCATGTTCCTCATACCTCCACCGGTGTAGAAAACGGTCGCTGTTGTCTCCAAGCCTAAGCGCCGGGCCGGCCTTGGCATTCCCCGCCGTGCTCGGCTACGCAGGGTGTTCGCCGCCAGCGCAACCGGTGACCCGGGATCCCGACGGTCGAAAACCGGCGTGCGGCAGGGCAGCCGGAGTCAGCCGATCGGGCCGTGTCAGCCCTCGGTGATTGAATGGGCGCATGGACCCATTACCCTTCAGTCCGGCCCAGCCGAGTCCCCAGGACCCCCCGGTGGAACCCAGTGCGGGCCCCACCGGTCTGGATGCGGTGGCACAGGCCTGCCTGGCCGACCTGCTCGCCGGGCGGCACGCCTGCGTGATCGGAGCCCCCGGCACGGGCAAGAGCACGGTCGTCGGATCCCTGTTCGCGGGACTGCTGGCCGCGGCCCACAATCCGGACGAGGTACTGGTGCTCACGCCCAACCGCGATGCCGCCGCGGCCCTGCGCGACACCTTGGGACCGGCTCCGGTGGCTGCCCCGGGTGCCTGTGCACCAGCGCCCCGGACCGGTCCGGCCGCGCGCAGTGTCCACTCCTTCGCCTTCGGCCTGGTCAGTGCCCAGGCGGCAGTGCGCGACGGTTCGGCGATGAAGTTCATCAGCGGACCGGACCAGGACAATCTGCTCGCGGGTCTATTGGCGGGTTACGATTCGGGATTGTCCCGGCCGCCGGCCTGGCCGGAGCGTTTCACCCCGGAAGTGCGGGGCACCGCCGCGTTCCGCAACCAATTGCGCGAAGTGCTCAACGAACTCATGGGCAGGGGCTTCACCCCGGACGCCGTGGAGCAGGTGGCCCTCGCCCACGGCCGACCCGAATGGGACTGTGTGGCCCGAATCATGCAGGACTACGAGGACCTGCTGGCCGTGCCCGGATTCGGCGGAGTGGACACTGCAGAAGTGTTCGAACAGGCCCGCTGGGTCCTCCAGGACCAGGCAGAGGCGGGCGTGCGGGCCGGTTCGGCTCCCACCTTCTCCGCGGAGATCCTGCCGCGCACGATCGTCATCGACGGGGGGCAGGACGTGCCGGATGCTGCGCTGCGGATGTTGACGACACTGGCGGCCCTGGGCGTGCGCCTGTGTCTGCTGGCCTCGCCCGACTCCGCCTCGCAGGGGTTCCGCGGTGCGGGTGGGGACCTGCTCGACGCCTTCACCCGGCCGGGGAACCCCTTTCACACGGTTCCGCACGTGCTCGACGAGGCCGCCGCCGGGGTACGTGGGGCCGGCGGTGTGCGTACGGTCGGCGACGACCTGGCCCGCCGTGTGTCGACCCGCCTGGAACTCGGTCACATTCCGCGCCGTGCCGGCATGCTGCCGGGCGGGGACTCCCGGGTGTACACGGCCACGGCGGAGTCGTCAGCGGAACTCGGCCGGATCGTGGCGGCCCGGTTGCGCTCCTGGCAGCGCGACGAGGGCGTGGAATGGACGGAGATGGCCGTGCTGACCCGGACCTCGGGGACGGCACGGGCACTCGAAGCGGATCTGGGATACTTGGGGATCCCCGTGGCGGGCGCTGACCTGGCCCTGGGCGTCGACCCCGCCACAGCACCCCTGCTGCGCATCCTGCGGGCGGATCGATCCGATCCTGGGGCCCTGGACGCGGTCATCACGGAACTGCTCACCGGCGTCTACGCCGGCCTCGATGCGATCGCCCTGCGCGGTCTCAACCGGGAGTTGTTGGCGGCCCTGGCGCGGCTGGGAGATCAGCCGCTTGTGGAATCGGAGCTCCCGGACAGCGGCGCAGCGGAGGCGGATCCGGCGCCGGTCGAAGATCCCCTCCGGCCCGGGGCCCCGACTGCCCCCATCCGAGCCGAGCCGCTGCTGGTCCGCGCCCTGCGCGAACTCCCCGAGGCCGAACTACCCGCTCCGCTGCGCCAGGTCGATCGCATGCTGCGGGCAGCGGCCAAGCACCGCGGACACGATCCGCACACCGCGCTGTGGGCGATATGGCGTGCGGCCCGGGTGGACAGGGCCTGGCGCGCCGCCGCCCTGCGCGATCCAGCGGACGCCGCCCACGACAGGCTCGATGCGGTCCTGCGGTTGATGACACTGGCCGAGAAGTTCAGCGAGCGCGGTGCGCTGGACGCCCGCGGGTTCGCCGACGATGTACTCGAACAGCGCTTCGCCCAGGACTCCCTGGCCAAACGCGCGGAAGCGGACCATGTCGCGGTGGCAGCGGCAGCGCAGGTCGCCCATACCGATTTCTCCCGGGTCGTCGTGGTCGACCTGGAGGACGGGGTTTGGCCCAACCCGCGGGTCCGCGGCTCCATCTTCTCCGCCGAGGACCTCCTCGATGTGCTCCGCGGGATCGCCCCGGAACAAGCGGCGGAACAGGCCTACCGGGCGCGGCGCCGCGCCACGATCGCCGATGAGGCCCGCCTGGCCCTGTGTGCCTTCTCCCGGGCCCGCGAAGAACTGGTCCTGCTGGCCGTCGACGACGGGGATGCCCAACCGGGTGTGTTCTTCCGCACGGCACAGGCCGCCCTGGCCCGCCACCGGGAGGCCGGCGGGGACCTGCCGCGCGGTCCCCGCGACAGCGGGACCGACGCAGCCGAAAACGACGCAGCCGAAAACGACGCAGCCGAAAACGACCCGGCCGGACAGAGCACCGCCGGGGCGGAACCGGACGGTGTGACGGAGGAGCCCCAGGTGGGCGCGCCCGCTGCCACCGGGGACCCGGGGTGGGCTACGGCCCAACCCATCGCCTGGGACCCGGCGTGGAGTGAACCGCTGACGCTGATGGAAACCGCGGCCCTGGCCCGTTACGCCTTCGAAGCCGCAGCGACCGGTCAAGAGGAGGGCCGCTGGGCAGTTCTGTTGAAGTCGCTGGCGGCGGCGGGTGTGGCGGACGCCGATCCGGCCGGCTGGTTGGACTGGCAGGAGCTCAGCCGTCGTGACCCATTGCTGGAGCCCGGCCAGATAGCCCGGATCAGTCCATCGACGGTCGAACTGTTCCACACCTGCGGACTGCGCTGGTTGCTCACCCGCCACGGTGGGCAGAGCAGCGACACCAGGGCTCAGCACCTCGGGACCATCATCCACGCTATCGCGGAGGAATTTCCGCGCGGTGGCCTGCTGCACATGCGCGAATCCTTCGACCGGCGCTTCGCCGAACTGGACTACCCCTCCGAATGGGAGCGCGACCGCGAATACGCCACGGGCCTGGAGATGCTCGACCATCTGCAGGACTACATCTCAGGGCGCGCGCCGGACGGGTACACCCTGGTGGGCGTGGAGGGCGCGGTCAGCGCCGAGGACACCCGCGATTCCGAAGACGGGCCATGGGTCATCCGCGGAAGGATCGACCGCTTGGAGAAGGACTCGGCCGGTCGGCTCTACGTGGTCGACTTCAAGACCGGCAAGCGCAAGCCCACAGTCGCCGAGGCCAGGGTGAATCCGCAGCTGGCCACCTATCAGGCGGCCCTGGACACTCCCGGCCACCGTGTGACATTCACCGACGAGGGGGCCCAGGCCGATCTGGACAGTGCTGTGCCCGGGGGCGGTGAACTCGTGTTCCTGCGCTATTCGGACACGCTCAGTCGCGGGGTGCCCGCGAACGTCAGACCACAGCCGGCGCTGGCCGATACGGACGATCCGGGCTGGGCCGGGGCGCTGGTCGCAGCCACCGCGCGCGGGATGCGCTCGCCGGTGTTCACCGCGAGCCCCTCGCGCCAGACCTGCGCGGGTTGCCCCGTGCGCTCATCGTGCCCGGCCTATGCGGGAGGAGAAGACGAATGAACAGCGGACACGGGGGCTACGACCACCCGGCGCACGGGAGGATCCGTTATTCGGCCCTGGACCTGGTGGAGATTCTCAACTCCCGACGGGATCCGGCCGACGCGATCGACCCGCCCACCGCAGAACAGATCGCCATCATCGAATCCCCGCTGGAGCCGAGCGTGGTCATCGCTGGTGCCGGCTCCGGCAAGACCACGGTGATCAGCCAGCGCGTGCTGTTCCTCGTCGCCAACGGACTGGTCCCGGCAGATGCGATTCTGGGCCTGACCTTCACCCGGAAGGCGGTGGCGGAACTGGCCGCCAAGATCCGCGACAACCTGTGGGAGTTCCGCCTGGCGGTGGGGGAGTCGGGTCGTGATGACGAACTCGTCGGCCTCGATGTGCCCACGGTGCAGACCTACAATTCCTATGCCGCCGCGCTGGTGGGCGAATACGGTATGGCACTGGGCATCGAAGAGGACACCCGGGTCCTCGACGACGCCTCCGCGATCCAACTGGCAGGGCGCGTGATCGATCGGGCGAGTACCGCGGAGGTTCCGGCGGGAGCGGCCAGGGCCGGCCTGATCACCAAGGTGCGTGCCCTGTCCGCCCAGATGTCGGAACACCTGGTGGACGCTGCGGAACTCGAGGACTACATCTATGCCTGCTATCGGCGTTATTTCGCCGATGTGGACGTGGCCAGGGCAGTCGCCCGCAAACGGATTCCGGCAGAGGCCAAGGAAGCATATGCCATCCGGTTGGACGAACTCATGGGCGCGGGCCTGGGCCCCGACCCTGAGCGCTCGCGGCTCGACGCCCTGGTCGACCTGCTGTGCGACTACGGCGCGGCGGACATCCTGGAGAAGCTCCGGGAGAAACTCCTGCTGGCCCGCCTGGTCGAACGCTTCCGCCTGGCCAAGCGGGCGGCAGCGGGCATGGAGTTCTCCGATCAGGTGGCGTTCGCCTGCCGGATCATGGATGCGGACCCGCAGGCCCACGCCGCCGAACGCGCTCGCTGGCAGGTGGTGCTGCTCGACGAATACCAGGACACCTCGGACACGCAGGTGCGGCTGTTGAAGCGACTCTTCGGCGGTCTGCCGGTGATGGCCGTGGGCGATCCCCGGCAGGCCATTTACGGCTGGCGCGGGGCCTCGGCGTCGAACATCGACGAATTCCCCGTCGAATTCGGCCTGCCCGGCACCCGCGCCAGGGTGCGGAGTCTGAGCATCAGCTGGCGCAATCCGAGCAGTGTGCTCGCGGTGGCCAATGAGATCTCATCGTGGATCCCCAACCGGGGCTCCGGCGGCGAACTGCGCGCCCCCGACCAGCCGGATGCGCAGGGCCTGCCCGGCCCACTGGCCACGTGGAAGACGGGAACCGTCGAGCGGGCCCTGACCACCGGGGCGGCCGTGCCGGGAGTGGGCAGCGATCAGATGGCCCAGCTGCTGGACTGGCTCATAGGGCGGAGCGGCTCACGGGCCGTTTTGTGTCGCAAGAGCGCTCACATGTTCGAAGTCGCGGCGGCTGCCACGGCCCGCGGTGTTCCCACCCACATCGTGGGCAGGGCCGGCGCCCTGGAGGACCCGTTCGTCCGCGACGTCTTCGCCGCGTTGACGGTGATCGCCGACCCGACAGCCGGCGGTGAGGCGATGCGCCTGCTGACCGGGACGGTGTGTCGTCTGGGGCCTGCCGATATCGCCGCCCTCGAACGGCTGCGGCGGGCCAGAGCCGACCGCCTGGCACAGGCGTATCCCGATGATGAGGCGGCGGCCGCGCTCGGCGTGGTCGAGGTGATCGACGAACTGGCCGATCCCGCAGGGCGCGGTACCCTGCGCTCCGACATCGAACGCTCGGGCCTGTCGGACGCGGCGGCCTCCCGTATCGGACGGTTGGCGGTGTCCCTGCGCCGGTTGCGCGCCAGGCGGGTCCCGGTACCGGCCCTGATCCGGGAGATCGTCCACGGACTGGGCATCGAAGCGGAGGCCAGGGCACTGGGCCCCGAGCGTGCTGCACCACATCTGGTGGCACTCGATGTGTTCGCGGCATCCGCGGCGAATCTGCTGGCCGACCAGCCGGGGACCGATCTGGCCGGCTATCTGTCCTGGCTCGAACTGGCGGCGCAGACGGGTGGCCTGGACGAACCGGACGAGGTGCTCGACAAGGAATCGGGGGCGGTGATCATCATGACGATCCACAAGTCCAAGGGTCTGGAATTCGACCATGTCGCGATTCCCCATATGGTGGTGGGCGACCTACCGACCACACTGCGGACCAAAACGGGCTGGCTGCAGGCCGAGGCCCTGCCCTACCCGCTGCGCGGGGACGCCGCCTCATTTCCCGCCATGGACCTAAGCGCCGGTGCGAGCAAGGACCTCAAGGCCCTCAGAGAACGGTTCGCCGACGCCCTGGAGGACCATCATGAAACCGAGGAACGCAGGCTGGCCTACGTGGCTGTCACCCGGGCCCAGCGCTCACTGTGGCTGGGCGCCGCGACGTTCTCCGGGCGGACCAGGGCCAATGAACTCTCGCCCTACGTCTACGATGCCGCCACGGCGCTGGGCTGGGACGATCCCGTTCTGCCGGGCAATGACGAGGAGGCGCCCGAACGCGCAGAGTCCTATGAGTGGCCGACCCCGCAGGACCGCGCACTCCTGCGGATCCGGTCACACAAGGCGCGGGTCTACCGCAGCGCCGGGGAACTGGAGCTGGGCGAACTGGTTCGCAGCGCCCCGCACGGCGGCGGGGGCCCCGATGCCCCTGGACATCTGGCCCATATTGCGGCCGACTTGCTGGCGCAGCGGGCGAACGCGCTCGACCCCACCCGGTTGCCCGGTCGGCTCTCGGCCACCGCGGCAGTGCGCTATGCGCAGGACCCTGAGGCCTTCGCCGCCGAACTGATCCGCCCCATGCCAACCGGCCCCGTGCCGCAGGCGGCGCTGGGAACCGCGTTCCACGCCTGGGTGGAGAACTACTTCGGACAGGCCACGCTGCAGGACTTCGAGGACCCGCAGTCCCGCAAATCCCTGCCCGCTGCGCTGCAGGATCGTTTCACCCGGCTGCAGCGGACATTCCTGGCCAGCGAATTCGCCTCCAGGGTCCCCGTCGCAGTGGAACTGCCGTTCGAGCTCATCCTGGGCGAAGCCGGAGCACAGATGCGCATTCCCGGCAAGATCGACGCGGTCTTCCCCACGGAGACCGGTTTCGAGGTCGTGGACTGGAAGACGGGCAGCTCGGTCACGGGAGCAGAACTCCAGGCCAGAGCCGTGCAGCTGGCCGTCTACGCCCGGGCGGTGGAGGCGATGCCGAGGTTCGCCGGCCGGCCGGTCACCGCGACGTTCTTCTATCTGGGCGACAACCGGATCGTCAGGCCTGCGGACCTGCCGGATCCCGATCTGTTGCTCGAACGGATGACGGCCGGTCGATGACACCGGTCTCGGACTCCTCCGCGGCCTCGGCCGCGGAGGAGTCGGCGGTGACGCCCGGGCCCGGCTCGGGCGCGTCCTCCGGCAGTTCGGCCAGCGAGCGCAGCAGTTCGACGGCCTCGTCAACTCCTTCGGCGTCATCGGCGTCGGCACAGGCCAACAACAGGCCCAACACTCCCATTTCGGAGACCAAGCCGACCCGTTCCACCAGGTACGGGTCATCCATCCGGCGTTCGGCCAGATACACGTCGAGTAGTCGGATGAAGTCCTCGGTCGACATCAGGTCCGCCACGCCGGCCAGATCATGGGCCGGATCGCCCACCCGGACCCGGGCCAAATCGGTCACCGCCACCAGGTCATCACCCGTGGTCCGCAGAGCGTCGATGCCCAAATCGCCGTGGAGTACCGCCGGCAGGAAGTGCCAGACGGCCGCGGTCTCCAAAGTCTCCTCCCAGCGCTGCAGCAAGGCACCGGGGACCCTCCCGGTCTGGGCACCACGGTCCAGCTCGGCCAACAGCGAATCGCGGACCTCCAGGGGTTCCCGGGTCGGCAGGCCGGCATCGGCGACGGCGGCGACATCCGCGGTGTGCAGGCGGGCCAGGAATCGCGCTAGTGAGTCGACCAGGCCCGGGTGCTCGGTGAATGCCGCAGTCGACAGTGGAGTCCCCGGTAGCGGGCGGGTGATGCGCAACTCGTATTCCCGGTCGAGCGACCAGGTGCCGGGCTTAAGATCCTGTGTCGCCAGAGTCTCCGGGAAGGCCGGGGAATCGGACGGCAGGATCGTGCGCAGCACCGCGGCCGCGACCTGTTCGGTCTGGGCTTCGAGGGCGTCCGTCAGATCGAGTAAGGAGGCGAGCACGAAGCGGTCCCCGTCGCCCACGAGCACGCGCAGACGATCGGTTCCGTCCAGCACGCTGAACTGGGTCGGAGAGAGTCCGTCGACCAGATGCGAGGCGGCGGCGGCCATATGCAGGGGCAGGTTATCCACCCCACCAATCTACGACACCGGCTCCGCTGTGCCCTGGTGCCCGGCGGGTGTGTTGTCGATTCCGGCGGTATCGTGGGGGACATGAAAGCCGAACCACTGCAGCCGGCCAGCCTGGGTCGGCATCTGGCCGCTCGCAATCACACCGCCCGTGGAACCGATGGGGACTTAGCCGATGTCCTCGCCCGTGACACGACCCGGCTGGTCTTCGCCGACCACGGCTACCTGCTGGTCGCCGCCGGTAGTCTGTGCACGATGGGCCCCGACGAGTATCTGGCCCAAGCCTCGACCATTACAGGCACCCGCATCTACCTGGGTCTGGACCAGGGAGTGGACTACGTGGGCATCGGCCTCGATCAGGCGGGCCGGGACGCGCTGGACGCCCATCTGGACGTCCATCACTCCCTGGATGCCGAGGACATGCTCGACGCCCCGGCATCCGGGTTGCACTCGGTGCGGCCCCACTGGGTCGACCTGGGCAGTCTGGCGGAGGAATTGAGCGACCTGGATGTGGGCCTGGCGTGCGCACTGGTCGCAGTGAACAACTGGCATATGTCGCACACCCACTCCCCGCGCAACGGATTGCCCACCACGCCGGTCGCGGGAGGCTGGGTCAGGCGGGACCCGACCACCGGATCCGAACACTTCCCACGGACCGACCCTGCGGTCATCATGGCCGTCGTGCACACGGACTCGGCCGGGGTCGAACGATTGCTGCTGGGAAACAACGCACTCTGGGAGCCAAACCGCTACAGCCTGCTCGCCGGTTTCGTCGAACCCGGTGAGACGCTGGAGCGCGCGGTTGTGCGCGAGGTGTTCGAGGAGGCCTCCGTGGTCTGTCATTCCCCTGTGTACGTCGGCAGCCAGCCGTGGCCCTTCCCCTCCTCTCTCATGCTGGGTTTCTTCGCCACGGCGGAGTCCCGTGACGCGCGTCCCGACCGCGATGAGATGGCCGGACTGCGGTGGGTGACGCGGAAGGAACTACTGGCCGAACGCGCCGTTGGCACTATGCGACTGCCCGGCACCGTGTCGATCGCCGGCCAGATCATCGAGTCCTGGCTGGCTGGTGATCGGTGACGCAGGGGCACGCGCCCACTGAGGGGCTGGACCCCGATGCCCTGCTGGCCGGTCTCGACGCCGAACAGGCGCAGGTCGCCACGCACACCGGCGGGCCCCTGGTAGTCCACGCGGGCGCCGGAACCGGTAAGACACGGGCGATGACCCACCGGATCGCCTATGGGGCGGCCACAGGAGGTCTCGACCCCCGACACGTCCTCGCACTGACCTTCACGGCCAAGGCGGCCGGGGAGATGCGCTCGCGCCTGCGGGGCCTGGGAGTGCCGATGGTGCAGGCGCGGACCTTCCATTCGGCGGCCCTGCGGCAGTTGCGCTACTTCTGGCCGAGGTTCGCGGAGGGGGACTTCCCCCAGCTCATCACCGCTAAGGCGGGGCCGGTCGCCAGGGCGATGGCCGAATCCGGGTTCGAGGTCGAACGTGAGACGGTGCGCGATGTCGCAGCGGAGATCGAATTCGCCGCGGTCAGCCTGATTGGTGTGGAGGAATACGCTGCACAGGCCGGGCACCGGGAACTGCCGGAGGGAATCGACGCTGCGGCCATGGTGCGCATCATGACGGCATACGGCGAGTTGAAATCGCGTGGACGCCTGCTGGACTTCGAAGACGTGTTGCTGGTCCTCGATGGGATTCTGGGCACCCGCGAGGACATCGCGGCGGAAATCCACCAACAGTACCGCCACTTCGTCGTCGACGAGTTCCAGGACGTCTCGCCCCTGCAGTTCGATCTGCTGATGCGCTGGCTGGGCCGGCGCGACTCACTGTGCGTGGTCGGCGATCCGGCTCAGACGATCTACAGTTTCGCGGGGGCGCGCGATGGATTCCTCTTGGGCCTGCCCAATCGCCTGGAGAACGTGCGGACCGTCTCCCTGGTGCGCAACTACCGCTCGTGCCCGCCGATCGTGGCGGCTGCCAATCGCATCCTGGCACACACCGGCCGTAAACCCCTGGTGCTGCAGCCGGTGCGCTCCGGTGGCGGGCCCGTGCGGTACACGGAATATCCCGACGACGAAGCCGAGGCGATGGGCGTGGCGGAGGCCGTCGCCGGCCAGATCGCGGCGGGCCGGCGGGCCGGGGACATCGCGGTGCTCTTCCGCACCAACGGCCAGAGTCGGGCCTTCGAGGAAGCGCTGAGCCGCCGCGGCATCTCCTATGTGCTGCGCGGCGGCGAGCGCTTCTTCGCCAGGCGCGAGGTCAAGGAGGCGATCGCCGTGCTGCGCGCCAACCAGCGCAGCGTCCCCGGCACCACACCCCTGTCGGAGGCCGTGCGCGAGCTGGTGGCCGGCGTCGGATGGACCACGAGCGCGCCGACGGCCGGGGGACGGGTGCGCGAACGCTGGGAGTCGTTGAGCGCACTGGTCGACCTGGCGGACGAGATGCAGGCCGAACACGAATTGCCGGTGCCGCTGAGCGCTTTCGTCGCGGAACTCGACGATCGTAGGGAACACCAGTTCGCACCGGCCGTGGACGGCGTGACCCTGGCCAGCGTCCACGCTGCGAAGGGACTCGAATGGCCGGTCGTATACCTGGTGGGGCTCTCCGAGGGGCTTCTGCCGATCTCCTATGCCCGGAGTCCGGGGCAGATCGCGGAGGAACGGCGGTTGTTCTACGTGGCGCTGACCCGCGCCAGGGACGAGGTCGAGCTCAGCTGGTCGCTGGCGCGTCAACGCAGCCAGGTCAACCGGCGCAGGCCCTCGCGGTTCGTCCAGGAGACCCGTGCGCCAGGGCCCGGTTCAACCGGGCACACAGCGCCGGCGCCGAGGCCGCGGGCCCGGCGCGAACTCCGGTGCACGAACTGCAATCGGGTGCTCGACACCCCGGCACAGAAGGCACTGGGTCGGTGTGAGGAGTGTGCGGGCCCGGTGGACCGGGCCGTGTTCGACCGGTTGGTGGCATGGCGCGCGGAGCAGGCGGAGGTGGAGCGGGTTCCCGCATACATGGTGTGTACCGAGTCGACCCTCGAACTGATCGCACGATTGCGGCCGACCGCGCAACGGGAGCTCGCCCTGGTCCCGGGGATCGGACCGGTCAAACTCGAGCGCTACGGCACGCGCCTGTTGGAGGTGCTCGCCGGCTGAGGTCGGGATCACGGCTCAGCCGGCTGGGGGACGGGTGGGCACTGCCAATGGGATGCGGCATGGGCAGGATGGGGAGAAGCCGACAGTGACGTCCTCCGCCTGGCCCAACGGCAGGCTCAGGCGCAGTCCGGTGTCCGCGGGCTTGAGCCCCAGCAGAGCCGCTCTCAGATGGCCGGCCAGGTGCGCCGCGCCGAGGTCGTGCAGGACGGGGTCGAGCTGGTCGGCCCGCCAGCTGGAGGTGCGCAGGGCCCTCCAGGACTCGAACCAGGAATCGTCGGAGTCCATGGCCGCTTCGACCAGGCAACCCGAGCATGGCGTCCGACCCGCGCGGATGATGTGCCCGATTCTGGTACTGGCCTCGCCGAACACCACGTGCAGATGCGCAATGTCCTGCTCCACCAGGGCCGCGGCGCTCAACAGGTCTGCGGCCAGGAAGGAGGTGAGCACGACCACCTGTTCTCGATTCGGGCCCGTCGGCTCTCCACTGAGCGCGTGCGCGTCGAGCCCGGCCCTGCGCAGTACCGGGGCCAGTGATTCGGCCAGGGGACCGACGATGTCGATACGTGTTGCGGCCAGTTCCCGGTCCAGGGCCGCTGGGTCGTGGCCGGTGGCGGCAGCCAGTGCTTGCACGTGTTGTCCTGCCGGGTCGCCGGGTGCTGACTCCGCCGGGACCAGGGCACCCGCCTGGTCCAGCAGGCCCAGGAGCATGGCCGCTCGGTCCGCGTCCATTCCCGCCCTGGACACGGCGGCATCCAGTTCCGCGGTGCCCAGGCCCAACCTCAGCCGGTTGATCAGTTCCACGTCTGCAGCGCTGAGCCCATCGACGTAGACGGGATCTTCGCTCCCGATCTGCATGCTGTTCTCATCGATCCAAACCAGTGGAAGGGATGTGAATGTTCGATACATGGTGACCTCCGTGTGCACAACGGTACGGTCTGGTCCACGGCAGGGGAAGGGAAGGGGCAAAATCTGTGGACAAGGTGACGCACGGTCGCGGAAGGGTATGCGCACCGCGCCGGCCGGGTGGGGGAACGGATGCGGGCGCCGACCGAGTCGATGGCGTCGACCCGGGCGACGCCCGTTCCGTTTGTTCGGACTGCACCCAGGGCGTCCACGGACCTTCCCCTTGTCCACGGCCGCCGGGCATTGTGCAGCCCGCACATCAAAACTATTGCCAGACACACCGGCGCGTCAAGCCGGGTGTGGCTGTGCTTGTGTGATAAAGGAGCCCGGGAATGGGGATGTGTCGGTGCCCGAGGGTAGATTCGATGCCATGGATACCACTGAGGTGCGCGCATTGTTGGAGGCCGGCGACATCGAAATCCGCAGGTCGGCGCGCCGGCGCAAAACGATCTCCCTGACCGGGGCCCCGGGATCGTGGGTGCTGGCGGTTCCCCAGCGCTGGCGGCCCGAGGGGAATCTGGGGCAGATAGCCGAACTCATCACCCGTTTGGAGAAACGGCGGGGCCGGCCACGGCAGTCGGACGCCCAGCTGTGGGAGCGGACGCTGGAGCTGAACACGTGCTATTTCGCCGATGGCATAGCCCCGGCCAGCGTCGTGTGGGTCGAAAATCAGCGCAGCCGGTTCGCCTCGACGACACCGGCGACCGGGGCGATCCGGGTGTCCAACATGTTGCGCGAGGTTCCCGACTGGGTGCTGGACTCCGTGCTGGTCCACGAACTCGCCCACTTGCGCCAGGCGGACCACTCGGCGCGTTTCAAGGAGTTGACCGCCCGCTATCCGCGGACCGGGGAAGCGCAGACGTATCTGGAGGGCTTCAGCGCGGGCATGTCGTTCGCAACGGGGTCGTGAACGGCTCAGGATGTGCCGGAGCGGCCCAGCGCGGAGCGGATCCGGGGGAGTATCCCCGGCAGGCGGCGGACGATGTCGGGTGCGGTCTCCTCCGGTAGTGCATCGAGCCGGTGCCACCCGATCTCCAGGGACTCCGGGGAGGCCGCGATCGGTTCGGCGGGATCGAGAACCGCGGCGTACATGATGTCGGCGTGTATCCGACAGGTGCCGAAGGACTCGGGCAATTCGTGGATGCTCGCGGACACCGGGAGGTCCACCGCGGGTTCCAGGCCCTGTACTCCGGACTCCTCCCGGGCCTCGCGCACGGCGGCCTCGAGCACGGAGGCATCGCCGGCCTCCAGGTGTCCGCCGAACTGCAACCACTGTCGGGCCTTGCGGTGCAGGGTCAACAGGACCCGGTCGAAGTCGGGGGAGACGACCAGGCAGCTGGCGGTGACGTGGACCGGATTGGCCCTGACCCCGCTGGCATCCCCGGTCCGGTCGATGAAACCGGCGATTCTGTGAGCGTGCCCGGGTTCACTCATGGCGGGATCGGCCCGCCGCAGCAAGGCGGCGATCCGAGCCCAGGCCGTGGCATTCCCTCCGGGTGGGAGGGTCACTTCGCCCTGCCCTCGCCGCCGCCCTCCTCGTCGAGGAGCCGGTAGAGCGCGGCGTCGAAGTCCGCATCCCCCTCCCAGCCGGCCGTGCGGCGCTCGCGGTAGCCCAGTGGGTCGTCGAGGTCCGCTTGCTGGGGTAGATCGTCCAGGTGGGTGAAGACGGCGTCGCGGGCTGCCGCGCCCTCCGTCTGCTGCAGATAGCCGAACAGGGTGGAGGCGTCCTTGATGCGCGTTGGCTGCAGCCTGAGCCCCAACAGGTCTTCGAAGGCCTGGTCCGCGGTGCTGGTCATCGACAGGCGCTCCCGGATGCCGGCCCGCAGCAGGTCCCGCTGCGGCAGGTCCTTGCACGCTTCATAGGTCACGACCTCGACCCAACCCGCAATCGTCGACAGCAGGACGTCAAGGCTTTCCAGGGCATCGCGCTGTGCCGGATTGTCCTGGGGGCGGAACAGGTTCCCGCCGATCTGCTCGCTGATCTCCTGGATCTTCGCCGGGTCGAAGTTCCCCGGGTCGATGTCGCCGGCCAGATTCTGCAGCCCGTCCAGATCGACTTCGATGTTCGAGGCGTACTTCGCCAGGACCGTGCTGATATGACCGGCCAGGTACGGGGCGCGGGAATACAGCCAGATGTGTGCCAGCTCCATCACGGCGAGATAGAGCCGCAGCTGCTCGTCGTCGACGCCCATGGAGGCGGCAGCGCCCGGCAGGTTGACGGCGATCAGGGCCGGGGCCCCGTCGGCGGTCACCGGCAGCCCGTATTCGGTCCCAGTGAGAACGCTGCCGGAGAGGTTGCCCAGGGCCTGTCCCAGCTGCGTTGCGAACATCTGGGCACCCATCGAGCCGAAGATCTGCTGGGCACCGGCGAGGAACCCGCGCATCTCCTCGGGCACCTGGGCGCCCAGCGATCGGGTCAGGGCCGAGGTCATGTTCGTCTTCACCGCATCGGTCAGCTCCAACCAGCCGGCGGCGGTCTGCTCGACCCAGGTCCGCCGGTTGAATGCCCGGCCGTTGAACGAAGTCGCGGGGGAGTCGATGACCTGGCCCAGCCAGAGTTCGGCCAGGCGGAACGCCTCCTCGACCAATTTGGTCTGCTCGGTGCTGACAGTCGGGTCCGGCGTCGGGATGTGACCGGTGGCGGCTCGGATCACGGTGTCGGGACCCGCCTGGGCCCCCATCATGTTCTGCAGGTTCTGCATGAAGCCGCCCAGCATGGCCGGATCGAAGGGCATTCCTCCGGGCATCTGACCCGCGGGCTTGCCGTCGGGGCCGAAGAACATCGCGAACATGTCACCGAACGGATTGTTCTCGTCGTCGGGACGGTCTTTATCCTCGTTGCGGTCGGTCATGCTGGCCCCTTCCGGATGGCTGGTACGGAGTTTCCTCGATTCCTCAAGGGTAACGAGTCGTCCTGGCGATTCCTTCCGTTCCGGCGCCGGTGCACCGGGTATTTCGTTCACGGCGAAACATCCCCTGTGCGCAACCGGGGGATTCGTGCAGTGTGCCTTGGTGGATTAGACTACAGGGGCGCCCTACGGGCGCGGCGGATGTTCAGGACGGGATAGGCACAACGTGAGTCTTTCAGCAGATCAGACGGGTCACAGCGGGAGAAAGGGGACGACGGGGAAGTCGTCTCTGCCGGGTGTACTGACCTATCTGCTCATCATCTGTGCACTGGTCGTCCCCGTCCCCTACATGATTCAGAAGCCAGGCCCGGTGTTCAACACCCTGGGTGGCACCGGCGAGGGCGATCACACCCCACTGCTGAGCATCACGGGGATGAAGACGTATCCGCTGTCGGGGCAACTCGACATGCTCACAGTCGGTGTGGTCGGCGGGCCGGGACGCCGGGTCAACGCATCCCAGGCCGTGCAATCGGTCATCGCCGGGCACGACACGGTCCTGCCCAAGGAGGCCTACTACCCCCTGACGACCACTGCCGAAGAGGTCGATACCGCGAACACCGCGGAGATGGCATCCTCGCAGGATCTGGCGACGGCGGCCGCGTTGACCGAACTGGGCGTCGATTTCGGCTCGGCACTCGCAGTAGCGCAGGTGACCCCCGGCAGCCCGGCCGACGGCACACTGCGGCCGGATGACCGCATTCTCAAAATCGATTCCAGTCAGGTGTCCGGGGATAACGCCGGAGCCAAAACCGTCCAGACCCGGGTCGCCAAGGGCCGCCCCGTCGATCTGACCATCCAGCGCGGCAAGACGAAGAAGACGGTGACGATCAGGCCGACGCAGACGGACGGGAAGTTCGCCCTGGGCATCGTGTTGGGGCAGAAGTACGACTTCCCCGTCACGGTGAAGTACAACGTCGAGGGCGTGGGCGGGCCATCGGCCGGAACGATCTTCGCGCTGACGATCATCGACGCGCTGACCCCCGGTGATCTGACCGGCGGTAAGCCGATCGCGGGCACTGGCGCGATCACGGCCGACGGCACCGTCCAACCGATCGGCGGGGCCAGACAGAAGGTCGCGGCCGCAGCGGCCGCCGGCAACGAGTACTTCCTGGCACCGCGGGACAACTGCGCCGAGGTCCTCGAGGCCGCAGCCCAGACGGATCTGCACGTCGTGCGCATCGACGATCTGAAGTCGGCGCGGGCTTCGGTGGAGAAGATCGCGGTCGGCAGGACCACGGGCCTGCCGGCCTGCGGGACGAATTGATGTAACAGAAGAGCTTCCGGCGCGTGTTCGACGCGTCGCCGTGGCCCCGGCGGTTCCGGGGTAACCGGAATTACCCAGGGACGAGGAGAATCACCCCGTGTCACAGTCGCCACCCCGCCCGGCCAGCGCCGGCGCCACCCGCCGCGGCAGGCCATCGCCGCTGATCCTGACGATCATCGCGGTGGTCGTCCTGCTAGTCCTGTTCGTCGCGTTCTCGCAGGTCTACACGGAGGGCCTGTGGTTCAACCAGTTGGGTTCTCTGTCGGTGTTCGGCACCCAGTGGATCAGTCGGATCGTGTTGTTCCTCATCGGGTTCGTGCTGCTGGGTGTGGCCGTGTGGTTGCCGCTGTTCCTGGCCCACCGATACCGGCCCGTATATGCGCCGACGACGCCGCGGCAGGAGAACCTGGACCGCTATCGTGAGGCCATCGAGCCGCTGCGCAAGGGCTTGACCATCGTCGTGCCCGTGGTGGTCGGCCTGCTCGGCGGGCTGGCGCTGGCCCCGTCGTGGAAGCAGGCGCTGGAGTTCGTCCACCGCACACCCTTCGGGAAGGACGATCCGCAGTTCGGGCTGGACCTCGGATTCTACGTGTTCACCCTGCCGGTCCTGCAGACCGCGGTGAACTTCCTGGGCACTGCCCTGCTGCTGACCGTGATCGCCGGCCTCATCGCCCACTACCTGATGGGCGGGATCCGGCCCGCGGAGACGAAGGGCCTGACCCTGACTCGAGCCGCGAAGGTTCAGCTGGCGATCAGCGCGGCCCTGCTGCTGCTGAGCCAGGCGGCCCGTCTGTTCCTGGGGCGCTTCTCGGCACTGATGGATGATTCCGGCCTGGTCACCGGTGCGACCTATTCGGCGGTCAACATCACCCTGCCGGCGCTGCTCATCGTCTCCGTTGCAGCCGCCGTGGTGGCCCTGCTGCTGGCGGTCAACGCATTCCGTCCCGTGTGGCGGCTGTCGATCGTGTCCGTGGTGATGCTGCTCGTGCTCGGCGGGGTGGCCGTCCTCGGCCTGCCCGCGGCGGTTCAGCAGTTCAAGGTCCAGCCGTCCGAGTCCAACCTCGAGCGCGAGTACATCCAGCGCAATATCGATGCGACGCGCTCCGCCTATGGGATCGCCGATGTGGACGTGAAGTCCTATGAGCCCAAGACCACGGCGGCCTCCGGTGCTCTGGCCTCGGATGCGGAGACGGCGGCCTCGATCCGCCTGCTCGACCCGAATCTGGTTTCGGATACCTTCCGGCAGCTGCAGCAGCAGCGGCCGTTCTACTCCTTCCCCGAGCAGCTCGATGTGGATCGCTATCACATCGACGGGCAGACCCACGATTCGGTCATCGCGGTGCGCGAACTCAACGCGAACTCGCAGAGTGACTCCTCCTGGCTGAACCAGCGTGTGGTCTACACCCATGGTTTCGGCGTCGTGTCGGCCTATGGAAATAAGCAGGGCAACGACGGGCAGCCGGTCTTCATGGAGTCGAACATCCCGCCCAAGGGAATCCTGGGCGACTACGAGGAACGCGTGTACTTCGGTGAGAGCTCGCCGACCTATTCGATCGTCGGTGCGCCCGACGATGCCGACCCGCGCGAAATCGACTATCCCTCCGACGAGGGAGACGGCCAGGTCTACAACACGTTCAAGGGCGACGGTGGCCCCAAGGTGGGCAATCTGTTCAACCGACTGCTCTACGCGATCAAGTTCCAGGATGAACAGATCGTCCTCTCCGATGCGCTGAACCCGGATTCGCAGATCCTCTACGACCGTGCTCCGCGTGAACGCGTAGAGAAGGTAGCGCCCTTCCTCGAAGTCGACGGCGACCCGTACCCTGCGGTCATTGACGGTCGGATCAAGTGGATCGTCGACGGCTACACGACCAGTGCCTCGTACCCGTACTCCAAGCCCGAAACCCTGGGGGACGCGACTCGGGACTCGGTGACGCAGCGCAGCGGCAACACGGTGCAGGCACTGCCGGATGAGAAGGTCAACTACATCCGCAACTCGGTCAAGGCCACGGTCGACGCCTATGACGGCTCGGTCGACCTCTACGCCTGGGATGACAAGGACCCGGTGCTGCAGACCTGGCAGAAGGTCTTCCCCGGTATGCTCAAGCCGCTGTCGGACATGTCCGGGGATTTGATGAGCCACGTCCGCTATCCGGAAGATCTGTTCAAGGTGCAGCGTTCGCTGCTCTCGCAGTACCACGTGGCAGATGCGGCCTCGTTCTACACCCGACAGGACTTCTGGTCGAACCCGGTGGATCCGACGGCGGACAGCCAGGGCAATTCGCCCCAGCCGCCGTACTACCTGACGATGAAGATGCCCGGTCAGGACCAGGCCGCGTTCTCGTTGACCTCGACGTTCATCCCACGCCAGACCGAGGGACAGAGTCGTAACAACCTGACCGGCTTCCTGGCAGCGGATGCGGATGCGGGTTCGACGGCGGGTAAGCCTGCGGAGACCTACGGCAAGCTGCGCCTGCTGCAGCTGCCACGCAACACCACGTTCCCCGGCCCCGGACAGGCGCAGAACAACTTCAATACCGATCCCACGGTGCAGGAGGCCCTGCTGGCCCTGCGGCGCGGTAACGATTCGACGGTCCAGAGCGGCAACCTGTTGACTCTGCCGGTGGCCGATGGCCTGCTGTACGTGCAGCCGGTCTACGTGCGCTCCTCCGGACAGACGTCGTATCCCAAGCTGCAGCGGGTGATCGTGGCATTCGGTGACAAGATCGGCTTCGCCGCAACCCTCGATGAGGCGCTGAACCAGGTGTTCGGCGGCAACTCGGGCGCCGATGCCGGCGATGCCGGAACGGACAAGCAGGATGAGGACTCCGGCTCTTCGAATGGTTCGGGCGGCGATAAGTCCGGAGACGCGAAGACGGACCGCAGCCCCTCGCTGAACAAGGCGCTCAAGGACGCCAAGCAGGCGATGGAGGACTCCGACGCTGCGATGAAGGCGGGTGACTGGGCGAAGTACGGTCAGGCGCAGAAGCGTCTGCAGGCCGCGATCGACGCCGCTCAGAAGGCGGAGGCCGAGGCCAAGAAGTAACGGCAAGGGGACCGGCGGGCACCGATTTGCCGCTTGGCTCTGTGGCGACTATAGTTGTGTGAGTCGCCGCGGGGTGGAGCAGTTCGGTAGCTCGCCGGGCTCATAACCCGGAGGTCGTTGGTTCAAATCCAGCCCCCGCCACGGAGATAGGCCCCCATCAGGTGTTTCACCTGGTGGGGGCCTTTTTATGTCCGCGGGTGTCGCGTGGTTGTGGGTTAGCGGCAAGAATGTGTGTACAGCGTCGGCGTGTCTAGCGTCTTCTTCCACCCCATCCGTGTTGGATTCCGTTGCCGTCTTCGGGGCTGAAGGCGGTGCCGTAGAGCAGGTTGGTTTCCTCGCGCCCGGTCTCGGGCTTGACAGTTGTCCGGGTCGTTTTGGTCCTCCAGTGGGCTGGTGTGACGAGCATCCAGGGGTCTTCAGGTGCTTGTGTGCGCCGGTAAAGCAGCCAGTCGACTCCGCGCCTGGCATGGTCGATCGACATGCCACGGTGGTGGCGTAGGAAGTCTTTGATCGCCTTGTTCGGTCCGCCTTCTAACGCGTTCGTCGTCTTCGCGATCGTGTAGCCGTCTTCGGCGAGTTTCAGCCAGGTGAATAACTGGTCGGCGCGGATCAGGTTGGCCAGCAGTTTGTGGGCTCTGCGGGTGCGGATGTGGGTGTACCACCAGGACTGGTTGGTTCTGGCGTATGCGGGCCTGGTGATCCCGGATTGGGCGCGGGTGCGGTGTTTGAGGAACGTTTCCCAGTGTGCTTCCCACGTGGCGAACTCGGCACTCCAGGTAGCGGCTTGTTCCAGCGTGGTGACGCGGCTCAGGGTCTTGTACAGGCCGAGGAGTTCCTTGTTCGCCGGCAGGCTGGGATGCCGGGTGAGGTGTTTGTGCGCGGCTTGGCGGATGTGGAAGTGGCAGCGTTGGATGCGCGTGTTCGGCCAGAGGCGTTTGATCGTCGAGGTCAGTGGCCCGTTGCCGTCGACGATCGCGGTGACCGGTGCCGGGATGCGTTCGATGAGTGCGGTCCAGGAGGCGGTCTTCTCCTGGTCGCACCATTGCCAGTCGATGACGTGGCTACCGGTGTGGGCGATGAGAACACACCAGCCGTTGAAGTACGTGCCGTCGAGCATGATCTGGTCGTGGGTTTCCCCGGTCGGTGTGATCGTTGGGCGCACGTTCCAGCACCAGGCCACACGGTGGCGGAATGTCCGGCCGGATTCGGTGGTGCCGCCTTGTCGTGTGGTGCCGGTCAGCCAGGTGAGGAAGTCGGTGAACTCGGCCTTGCGTGTGATGTCGATGCGTGACTGTGTGGTCGAGGCGCCGCAGTGTTTGCAGCGCCAGCGTGTCCGCCCGGCGGTGGTCTTGCCGTTTTTGACGAGCTTGTTTGCGCATACACCACAGTGGGGGTGATTCCTTGGATTGGGCACTGAACATGCTTGCAGACCATGTTCGGCCCGGTCTTGCCCGTCTGTCTACTGGGCAAGCGCCATATCCTGTACACACATTCTTGCCGCTAACCCGTGGTGCACTCGGAGTGCTGCACGTCATAGAGTGGACGCGTACGAGGGGTTGACATTGTTAAAAAGTGAACTAAAGTAGTTGAACGTACAACAACAAAGCAACCACGCAATGGAGGCACACCATGACTGCACTTCCCACCAACCTGACCGCCGGCACCTGGAACATTGACCCGGTCCACTCGAGCTTCGGCTTCTCGGTCCGCCACTCCGGCGTGTCCAAGGTCCGCGGCGAGTTCGAGGACATCGCCGGCACCATCGAGATCGGCGAGCAGTTCGAGGACACCACGATCACCGCCAGCGCGAAGATCGACTCGGTCAACACCAAGAACGAACAGCGCGACGGCCACCTGAAGTCCGGCGACTTCTTCCTGGCCGAGGAATACCCGGAGATGACCTTCGCCGCCACCCAGATCAAGGACTTCGACGGTGAGGACTTCGTGCTCGTCGGCGACCTGACCATCCGCGGCGTGGCGAAGTCGGTGGAGTTCGCAGCCTCCTTCAACGGTGTGAGCACAGGCGGGGAGACCCCGGTCGCCGGCTTCGAGGCCTCGGCCACCATCAACCGCAAGGACTTCGGACTGAGCTTCGACGTGGTCCTGCCCGGCGGCGACCTGCTGGTCGGCGACAAGGTCAAGATCAGCATCGACATCGAGGCCGCCAAGGCCTGAGCGCAGCTCTGAACGACTGATAGCGCTAAGAGAGCCGGGGCCTGCGACGTTTCACACGTCGCAGGCCCCGGCTCTCTTAGCGTTGTGAGGATCCGGCGCGAGGCGGTTCTAGAACCCGTGGGTGGCCAGCTCGCCGATGCGCTCCACTGCCAGCGCGACATCGGCAGGTGACTTGCAGTACGAATAGCGGATCGCGCTGCGGAACTCGGTTGCCGCAGGAGAACCAGCCCGGCACAGCCCTGCCACGGGGATTCCGGTAAAGCCGAACTCACGGCTGAGCCGCTCATTGATCGTAAAGGCGTCATCGTCCGTGAGCCCGGAGAAGTCGGCGATGATGAAGTACCCGCCCTGTGGTGTGCTCACCCGCAGTCCGGGCACTGCGCGCAGAGCCGCGGCGAGTCGGTGCGCGCGTTCGAGCAGCGAATCGTGGTTTTCCGCGATGAACCCGCGGTCGTCGACCAGGGCCTGGGCGACTGCCAGTTGATAGGCGGGATTCGCGGTGAAGGTCAGGAATTGCTTGACCGTCTGGATGGCCAGACGGACCGGTTCAGGGGCGACCACCCACCCGATCTTCCACCCGGTGATATTGAATGTCTTCCCGGCCGAGCTGGTGCTGATGATTCGCTGTGAGTCGGGGACCAGGGCGGCCAGCGGAACGTGCCGGTTGGGCGCGAAGGCCAGGTGTTCGTAGACCTCATCGGTGATGACCCAGAAGTCGTGGGCCTGCGCTGCCGCGTGGATGCGCAGCAGATCCTCGGGCGAGAAGACGAAGCCCGTGGGATTGTGCGGGCTGTTGACGATGACGGCATCGACCCCTGCCGCGGTCGCCTCGGCGAAGGCGTCCCAGTCCGGCGCGAATCCGGACTCTCCGGCGAAGCGGATGGGGACCGTGCGCAAAGTGGCGCCGGCCAGTTCGGTCGCCGCAGCATAGGAATCGTAGAACGGTTCGAAGGTCACCACTGTCCCACCCCGGGGCACCAGGGCCAGGACCGTCGCCGTGATCGCCTCCGTGACGCCCAGGGTGACCAGCACCTGTGCGGGGTCGACTGCGAGCCCGAAGTCGCGGGCGCGCTGGGCGGAGACCGCTTCCAGCAGGGCGGGCTGGCCCTGCCCGGGCGGATACTGATTGGCACCAGCGCGAGATGCCAGCGCAGCGGCCTCGAGGAGGAACTCCGGTGGGTTGGTACCAGGAGCCCCCTGTCCCAGATTGACCGCCGAGCTGGCCGCTGCTAGCTGGGTCATCTGCCCGAACACCGTTTCGCCCACCGTTCCGTCGGGCCCGACCAGTCCGGCCGAGCGGGCCAAGTCCATCCACAGGGGTGAGGCGTTGATATCGGGCACCTAGATCATCTCCAAAACGTCGTCGTGCAGTTTCCCATTGCTGGCCAGGGCGCCTGGGCCCACGGGGCCGGGGAAACCCTGCAGATTCGTGAAGCGGCCACCGGCCTCCAACACGATCGGGACCAGCGCGGCCATATCGTAGAGCTCCAGGTCGGGTTCGCACGCCAGGTCGACTGCCCCCTCGGCGACCAACATATACGACCAGAAGTCCCCGAAGGCCCTGGTTCGCCATATGGCGTCGCACAGGGACAAGAAGTTCTCCCTGCGGCCGAGTTCTGCCCAGCCGCCCAGCGATGAATACGACAGGGACGCATCGGCCAGGGATGCGACACCGGAGACGTGGATGGGCTGGGGGGCGCCGCCGTCAAGGCTGAGGAAGGCACCCTGGCCACGGGCAGCGAACCAGCGCCGGCCCAGTGCGGGAGCGGACACGACGCCCACCAGGGGTGTGTCGCCGTCGTAGAGCGCGATGAGGGTGGCGTAGGCCGGTACGCCACGCACGAAGTTCTTGGTCCCATCGATCGGATCGACGATCCAGCGTCGACTGGCGGTGCCCCTGGCACCGTACTCCTCTCCCAGGACGGAATCGGCCGGCCGCTCCTGTTCGAGCACCCCGCGGATCATCGCCTCGACGGCCCGGTCCACATCCGTCACCGGAGTCAGGTCGGGTTTGGTCTGGGTGTGGAAGTCATGGGCCCGGAATGCGGGCAGGGTCAGCCGGTCGGCCCGCTGTGCGAGTTCGAGGGCCAATGCGAGATCTGTCATACCCCAACTCTAGCGAGCCCGGCTGACTCAGTTGCGGGGTCGATCCCATTGGGCCGGCGCGAGGTTCGCCAGGAGACGGCGCAGCGAAGCCAACCGGGCGACGCCGGCGACGCCCGCTCTGCCCTGGGCTACCCACTCGTCAAGGGCACAGCCCGGTGCGTCTGCCAAATGCGTGCAGCCGCGGGGACAGCCGGCCGTGGCCGGGACCAGTTCGGTGAAGGCCGCCAGCACATTGTCGGGGTCGACGTGGGCGAGCCCGAAGGACCGTACACCGGGGGTGTCGATGACCCATCCGCCGCCGGGCAGGGGACTGGCCAGCGCGGACGAAGAGGTGTGTCGGCCCCTGCCCGTGACGTCGTTGACCGCGCCCGTGGCTCGATCCACATCGGGCACCAAGCGGTTCATCAGGGTGGACTTGCCGACACCGGAATGGCCCAGCAACACGCTCAGGTGGCCGGTCAGCCGCGTGCGCAGTTCGTCCACGCGCGGCAGCCCCTGTGCGTCGAGTCCGCACTCGATGATATCGGCACCGGTCTGGGAGAATCTGGCGGTGAGTTCGTCGGCGGGCTTCAGGTCGGTCTTCGTGACGGCCAGTATCGGGGTGATGCCGGCGTCGAAGGCCGCCGCCAGCGCCCGGTCGATCAGCCCGTCACTGGGCTCGGGATCGGCGGTTGCCGTGACGATGACGAGCTGATCGGCATTGGCGACGATGACACGTTCACTGTCATCGGAATCGTCCGCGCTGCGTCGTAGCACGGTCGCGCGCGGTTCGACCAGCACGATCCGCGCCAGTGTGTCCGGACGTCCCGAGGTGTCGCCGACGACCCTGACCACATCGCCGGGGACGATCGCGTTGCGCCGCAGCGCCGAGGCCCGCACACAGGTCAGCGCGGCACCGGCTCGCAGGTTTCCGGGACCGACGGGCCCGGTCCGGCTGCCGCCGTGCTCCGGCGTGAGCAGGCGTGCGCGGTACCTACCCCGATCGACCGCGACGACGACGGCGGCCAGTGCGTCGGCGAAGCGGGGCCGGTCCTTGGTCCGCGGGCGCGAGCCATGGCGGTTCGGGCGGGCCCGGTAGTCGTCCTCTGTGAAGTTCGTGTACCGACGGCTCATCTGCCCACCATGGCCGACCACAGCTCGGTGAACTCCGGCAGCGTCTTGGCGACGGTGCCAGGATCGGCGATCACCGTTTCGGGAACCAACAGGGCCAGGAGCGCCCCGGCCATCACCATGCGGTGGTCGGCGTAGGTGTCCCATCGGGTGCCGTGTGAAGGCGGTCCGGTGATCGTCAGCCCGGCGGGCTGTTCGACGACATCGACGCCCGTCTTCGTCAATTCCCGCGCCAGGGCCGCCAGCCGATCGGTCTCATGGCCACGCAGGTGCCCGATGCCGGTGAGCTGGCTTGTGCCCTCGACCTGTGCGGCGACGGCGGCGACCACAGGGGTCAGTTCACCGACCGCGGACAGGTCGAGGTCGACCGGACGCAGCCTGTCGGGTCCCATCACACTCAAACCGGCCGGGGTGAGTTCCCAGGAGCCGCCGAAGGCCTCGGCGATCGAACGAATGGCGTCCCCTGCCTGTGTGGTGTGGTCCGGCCAGGCGGGCACCGTCACCGTACCGGAGGTGATGAGCGCCGCGGCCAAGAAGGTCGCTGCATTCGACAGGTCGGGTTCGACCGTGACCTGCAGACCCCGGGGGCGGCCGGGGGCCACATGCCACGTGTGGTCCAGAGGTTCGGTCACTGCGACCCCGGCGGCACGCAGCACCTCCACCGTCATGTCGATATGGGGTCGCGATGGTACGGTCGCGCCGGTGTGCTCGATGATCAGACCGGTCGGCAGCGCGCCGCCGGCCAACAGCAGACCGGAGACGAACTGGCTGGACGCCGAAGCGTCGATGCGCACGTGCATGGGAGCAGCTGTGGATTCGGCGGTGTCCGGTGGGATCACCTCGAGGGGAAGCGCATCGCCTGTGACGGCGCAGCCCAGCTGGCGCAGGGCGTCTGCGACGGTGTCCATCGGACGCGTCCGGGCAGCGGGGTCGCCGTCGAATACCGCGGGGATGCCCAGTACTGCGGCCAGGGGCGGGACGAAGCGCATCACGGTGCCGGCCAGCCCGCACTCCACATGCACGGGTTCGCCGGCGGAGTCGAGCGGCCGGATCGGTTCGACCCGCACGCGCCCGGAATCGTCTGTCTCGATCCGTGCGCCCAGGGCTCGCAACGCACCGATCATCAGCGCCGTATCACGGCTGTGCAACAGTCCGTCGAGAACCGACGGGCCCGTGGCCAAAGCAGCCAGCACCAGGTACCGGTTGCTCAGCGACTTCGAGCCGGGAACGGCGACAGTGGCGACGACGGGAGCCGGATGCTGCGGCGCCGGCCAGGCGGCGGGGTTCAGTTCTGGACTCCCAGTTTGTCCAGGGTCTTCGCCCCGGCTGCCTCGACCTCGCGGCGCAGGTGGCCGGCAGCATTCTGCGCCCGCCAGGCGAGTCCGGGCCGTCCCGCGGTGTCGACGGAGGCCAACAGGGTGCCGCCCAGCAGCGAGGTCTTGACCACCAGACCGCCGTCGGCGCGGCGGTCCTCGGGCGCGGCGAGACGTTCGCCGATCAGGTCGAAGGCGTAGGTGCCGACCAGGATCGCCGCGGAGGTGCGCGGAGCCCGGCCGACGGCCAGGAGCGAACCTGCGAGGATCTGAGCGGCGCCGGTGCTGCGTGCGACCAGGGTGGCGTCAACCGCCTTGGGCAGGCGGTCTTCGAACAGGCGGAGGACGGGCGCGGCGGCCTGTGCGGCGTTCTGGGGCCGGCGCAGACGTGCGATGCCGTTGGCGACGAACGCGGAGGCGAGCATGGGGCGGGCGAGGAGCCGGATGAGTGACACGGTTGATCCCTTCGACGGACACGGTGGTTTAGCGCACCTGGACTCCCTCCAGCATAGTGGGCGCGCTGCGATCGCGCCGGGTCGCATATCACTGCGACGCTCGTGGTGGTCCTGGAATAAGCCGCCGCCGTACTCCGTTGCACCGGTGTGAGCCCGGGGCCGCAGACGCCAGGGCACGGAATCGGCAGGCCAGTGAGGGGAAGTGGTCGAATATATGGTGAAGAGCCCGACCCGGTCGCGTGGGGGCGCGGCGACACCGGAAGTACCATTGACGGTAATGACTAAAGTGACGCAGACAGACGAGACCGATGAGGAACGCTCGGCCAGGTTCGAACGCGATGCGCTCGAATACGTCAACCAGCTCTACGCCGCCGCCCTGCGCATGACGCGCAACCCGGCGGATGCCGAGGACCTGGTGCAGGAGGCCTACGCCAAGGCATACGCCGCCTTCCACCAGTACACGCCGGGGACGAACCTCAAGGCATGGCTGTACCGGATCCTGACGAATACGTTCATCAACACCTACCGCAAGAAGCAGCGACAGCCGCAGGAGTCCTCGGGCGAGAACATCGAGGACTGGCAGATCGCGCGCGCCCAGGGGCATTCCTCCTCCGACGGCCGCTCGGCCGAGCTGGAGGCCCTGGACCATCTCCCGGATTCCGATGTGAAGCGGGCGCTGTCCCAGCTGCCGGAGGACTTCCGGATGGTGGTCTACTACGCAGATGTCGAGGGCATGCCGTATAAGGAGATCGCACAGGTGATGGACACCCCGATCGGTACGGTCATGTCCCGGCTGCATCGGGGCCGTAGGCAATTGCGGGACATGCTGGCCGACTACGCCGCCCAGCGGGGATTCGTGAAGAAGGATACGGAGGTGAAGAAGAAGTGAAGAGGGAAGAGGTCGCACCCGCCGCGAGTGGGTGCTGCGAAGCGCAGCGCGCTGTGTCCTTGGAACGCATCTACCATTACCTCGACGGCGAGCTGGACCAGGAGGCCCTGAGTGCCATCGGCAAACACCTGGCGGAATGCCCGGGCTGTATGCGCGAATACTCGATCGAGGCGGCACTGAAGGAACTCGTGCGCCGCTCGTGTCGCGACGAACAGGCCCCGGCGGGTCTGCGCGAACGCATACAACGGCAGATCCTGGTGGAACGCACTGCCGGCCACACGCGGACGACCGTGGTCACACGGGTCGGCCACGAGTCGTACTGAGGGACTCGGACAGACCTGGAGCGCAACACAAGAGCCCGGTTCGAAGGGAAATCCTTCGAACCGGGCTCTTCGTCTATCGTCCTGGGACGATCATGCGTTGGGACGCTTGCCGTGGTTCGCACCACCGCGCTTGCGGTCACGACGCTTACGTGCGCGCTTGCTCATTGTGTTCTCCTCCTTGCTCTGCTTGACAATGTTCGCATACGGACCCGCCGTTTAGCCACTCGGAAGTGGTCAATGAGGCGTTCGTCACCTGGGGATGGTCAGTTATCGCCCAGTACATCGGTGACGCCCAGCCAGTCGTACCAGCCGCGGTGCAGGACCAGCCAGGCGATCAGACCATAACCCTCCTGGGAGGGCAGACCGTCCCGCGAGGCGGCCAGCTCGCGTTGCCACACCGGATGCGTCTGCAAAGGTGTGAAGGCGTCGACATAGGGCACACCACGTCGCAGGGCGACATCGGAGAAGCTGGCGCTCAACTCCCCGATCCGCCGGTTGAGATCCTGATCGATCGTCGGGGTGGGGCCCACCACGAAGGTCGAGACCTCAAGCGACAGCGCCGCGTCGAGGACGTTGGCCAGATTCAGCCGCGAGCGGGCCGCGGACATGCCGGCCACCGCATCGAACCAACCGGGGGCCAGCACCAGGCGATTCTCAGTCTCCTCGGAGAAGCGCAGCTTGGCCTCGGGCAGCACCCGGGCTGCGAAGGTCTGCGTGTCCTCGCCGTGGATGCCGAGCGAGTAGAACTGGGCACCCGGTAGCGAGGGCAGGGTACGGGCGGCGATGCGGCCGGTCCATCCCAGGCCGCGACCGTCCCCGTGGCCGGCGACGAGCGCGTCCCCGGCCACGACGATCGCGGTGTACGTACGGCTGGTCACCGTGCGAAGGCCCGCTCGATGACATCGGCCTGTTCGGCCTCGTGGACCTTCTTCAGGCCGGTGGCCGGAGCAGCCGAGGCGGCGCGCGAGACCACGCGGATCGCACGGCCGTTCAGCAGCTGCGGGAGGTGGGCCTGCATGAACGGCCAAGCCCCCTGGTTCTCCGGCTCCTCCTGCGTCCAGACCAGCTCTGCGGACGCCGGGTAGCGGCTCAGGGTCGCGGCGATCGCGTCCTCGTCGAGTGGATAGAGCTGCTCGACGCGCACGATCGCGGTGGTCTGGTCCCCGGACTTCTGCCGCTTGGCGACCAGGTCCCAGTACAGCTTGCCGGAGACGAACAGCACCCGGTCGACCTTGGCGGCGTCCACAGTGGTGTCCGCGATGACGGGCTCGAACCGGCCGGTGGTGAAGTCCTCGACCTGGGTGGCCGCGGCCTTCAGACGCAACATCGACTTCGGCGTGAAGACGATGAGCGGGCGCTTGACCTTGGAGTGCGCGTGGCGGCGCAGCAGGTGGAAGTGGCTGGCGCCGGAGGACGGCAGGGCGACGGTCATATTCGACTCGGCGCACAGCTGCAGGTAGCGCTCGATGCGAGCCGAGGAGTGGTCGGCGCCCTGGCCCTCGAAACCGTGGGGCAGCAACAGCACCAGGCCGGAGCGCTGGTCCCACTTCTGCTCGGAGGAGGAGATGAACTCGTCGATGACGGACTGGGCACCCTGGCTGAAGTCGCCGAACTGGGCCTCCCAGGCCACCAGCGCCTCGGTGTTCTCCACCGCGTAGCCGTATTCGAAGCCCATGGCCGCGTATTCGCTCAGCAGCGAATCGTAGACCCAGAACTTCGCCTGGTCGTCACTGAGGTTGGACAGCGGGGTCCACTCATTGCCGTTGACGTGATCGATCAGGACCGAGTGGCGCTGGGTGAAGGTGCCACGGCGCGAATCCTGTCCGGCCAGGCGGACGGGCACGCCCTCCATCAGCAGTGAGCCGAAGGCCAGCAGTTCCGCGAAGCCCCAGTCGATGCCGCCGGAGCGGGTCATCTCGTGACGCTTCTCCAGGAGGCTGCGCAGCTTCTTGTGGACGGTGAAGCCGGTCGGGACGTTCATGAAGGCGTCGCCGATGTGTTCGATGACCTCCTTGGACACTGCGGTCGGGAAGTCGTTGTCCGCCTCCAGATCCGTGACCTCGGGCGAGGGCAGTGCGAAGTCGGGGTCGCCGGCGGCCTTCTCGGCCTCCTTGGTCTCCGTGAAGGCTGCTTCGAGTTTGGACTGGTAGTCCTTAACCGTTTCCTGTGCCTCTTCCGGGGTGATGCACTTGCGGCCCACCAGGGATTCCGTGTACAGCTTGCGGACCGACTGCTTGGCCTCGATGAGGGAGTACATGACCGGCTGGGTCATCGATGGATCGTCGCCCTCATTGTGGCCGCGGCGGCGGTAGCAGACCATGTCGATGACGACGTCGCGGTTGAATTCCTGACGGTACGCGAAGGCCAGCTGCGCTGCGCGGAACACGGCTTCGGGATCGTCTCCGTTGACGTGGATGATCGGCGCGCCGATCGACTTGGCCACGTCGGTGGAGTAGAAGGAGGACCGGGCCGACGCCGGGGGAGTGGTGAAGCCCACCTGGTTGTTGATGATCAGGTGGATCGTGCCGCCGGTGCGGTATCCGCGCAGCTCGGAGAGGTTCAGAGTCTCGTAGACGACGCCCTGCCCCGCGAATGCCGCATCGCCGTGGACCAGCACGGGCAGGACGGTGAAGCCCTCCTCGCCCAGGTCGTGACGGTCCTGCTTGGCCCGTGCGATGCCCTCGAGTACCGGGTCGACGGTCTCCAGGTGGCTGGGGTTGGCTGCGACGTAGACCTCGGTCGTGTTGCCCTCGGGCGAGGTGAAGGAACCGTGGGTGCCCAGGTGGTACTTCACGTCGCCGGAGCCCTGGAAGCTGTCGGGGTCGAGCATGCCGTCGAACTCGCGGAAGATCTGTCCGTAGCTCTTCCCGGCGATATTGGTCAGCACATTGAGGCGGCCACGGTGGGCCATCCCGATAGTGACCTCGACCATTCCGGAGTCGGCTGCCAGGTTCAGCACCTCGTCGAGCAGTACGATGGCGGACTCGCCGCCCTCCAGGGAGAAGCGCTTCTGCCCAATGTACTTCGTCTGCAGGAAGGTCTCGAAGGCCTCCGCCGCGTTCAGCCGGCCCAGGATGTGGCCCTGCTCGACGCGGGTGAGCTCGGCGTGGGGGACCTCCAGCTTGGCCTGGAACCAGGCCCGCTGTTCCGGATCGGCGATGTGCATGTACTCGATGCCGGTGTTGCGGCAGTAGGAGTCGCGTAGCAGACCCAGGATGTCGCGCAGCGGCATCGTGGACTTCCCGCCCAGACCGCCGGTGGGGAAGGTGCGCTCCAGGTCCCATAGGGTCAGCCCGTGCGTGGTGATGTCCAGGTCCGGGTGCGTGCGCTGCTTGTACACCAGCGGATCGACATTGGCCATCAGATGGCCGCGGTTGCGGTAGGCGTCGATCAGTTCGATCACGCGTGCGACCTTGGACACATCGTCCTGGTCGTCAGCATCGACGTCGGGCACCCAACGAACCGGTTCGTAGGGCAGGCGCAGGGAGGCGAAGATGTCGTCGTAGAAGCCGCCCTTGCCCAGCAGGAATTCGTGGACCAGCTTGAGGAATTCGCCGGAGCCGGCACCCTGGATGACCCGGTGGTCGTACGTCGAGGTCAGTGTCAGGACCTTCGAGACGCCCAGCCGGTTGATGGTCTCCTGGCTGGAGCCCTGGAATTCCGCAGGGTAGTTCAGCGCGCCCACACCGATGATGCAGCCCTGGCCCTTGGTCAGTCGTGGCATCGAGTGGACGGTGCCGATCCCGCCGGGATTGGTCAGGGACACGGTGGTCCCGGCGAAGTCGGCTGCGCCCAGCTTTCCGTCGCGGCCGCGGGCCACCAGGTCGTCGTAGGCGTCGACGAAGCCCTTGAAGCTCAGAGTCTCGGCCTTCTTGACGTTCGGCACCAACAGGGCGCGGCTGCCGTCCTTCTTCGGCACGTCGATTGCGATGCCCAAGTTGACGTGGCCCGGGGCCACCACCACGGGCTTGCCGTCGCGCACGTCGTAGTAGACGTTCTGGCTGGGGAACTCCTTGAGCGCACGGATCACCGCGAAGGCGATGATGTGCGTGAAGGACACCTTGCCGCCGCGCGTGCGCTTGAGGTGCGAATTGATGACGATGCGGTTGTCGATGAGCGCCTTGGCAGGGAGGGCGCGGACGCTGGTGGCCGTCGGCAGAGTCAGCGACTCGTCCATGTTCGTGGCCAGCGCCTTGGCCGGACCGCGCAGCTTGGTGACGACATCGGCGACGTCCTCGGTGCTGGGGGCCGGTTCGGGAGCGGTGGAGCGCTTCTTCGCCGAGGCTGCCGACTTCGACTCGGCCTTGCGGGTCTCGCTGACCTGGACCGAGGGATCGACGCCGCGGGCCGGTGCCGGCTGGGCAGCGGCCGGGGCCGCCGGCTGTGCGGCGGGCCCGGAGGCGGCGGGAGCCGCAGCCCGGTCTTCTGCGGCGAACTTCTCGAAGTACGGCCACCACTTGGGGTCGACTGAATTCTTGTCCTGCTGGTACTTGTCGAAGAGCTCTTCGACCAGCCATTCGTTCGAGCCAAAATCCTCGACCGATTCGGCGATGTGCGTTTCGGACACGGCGGTATTCGCCCTCTTCCTAGTGTCTGATGGGTTTCGTCTACTACTAGCCTAGCCAATAGCCTAACCCGGATGGCGGATGCACACACCACGGGGACGATAATGGGGGGCATGCGATTCTCGACCGAACGGCCGGACCATGATCTGACCTACAACGATGTGTTCCTGATTCCCTGCCGCTCTGCCGTGTCCTCGCGGTTCGAAGTGGATCTGAGCCCGGCCGATCCGACGGGCGGGTCGACCCCGGTGGTCGCGGCGAATATGACCTCGGTGACCGGGCGCCGGATGGCGGAGACCCTGGCGCGCAGGGGAGCCCTGGCCGTGCTGCCACAGGATCTGCCGCGCTCGGTGGCCGCAGCGACCATCGAGCGCGTCCGCAGCGCTCACCCACTGTTCGAAACCCCCGTGGTGGTGGGCCCCGATGACACGGTGCTCTCCGCACTGCACCTGATGTCCAAGCGTGCGCATGGGCATGTGGTCGTCGTCGACGATGCGCACAGGGTGCTGGGCGTGTTGGCCGAAGCCGAGCTGAATGGGGTCGAACGCTTCCGCTCTGTCTCCGCGGTGATGAGCGAGCCCGCCCACCTGATATCCGCCGCCGATCTGCACGTGGGCGACAGGGACTCCTGCCGGCGTGGTTTCGATGCGCTGACCGAGGCCCGGGTCGACTTCGCTCCGGTGGTCGACGAAGCGGGACGGCTGCAGGGCGCACTGACCCCGACCTCACTGCTGCGCGCCGCGGTGTACCGGCCCAATGTCGACGCCTCGGGCAGATTGCGGGTGGCCGCGGCGGTGGGGGTCAACGGGGACGTGGCCGCCCACGCGGCTGCCCTGGTCGCCGATGGTGCCTCGACCCTGGTCGTCGACACCGCGCACGGTCATCAGGAGAAGATGCTCGATGCGCTGCGCCGGGTATCCGGCGCAGACCTGGGCGTGCCGATCGTGGCGGGCAACGTCGTCACCGCGGACGGGGTGCGCGATCTGCTCGGCGCCGGTGCCGACATCGTCAAGGTCGGGGTGGGTCCCGGTGCCATGTGCACGACCCGGATGATGACGGCGGTGGGTCGCCCGCAGTTCTCCGCAGTCGCCGAATGCGCGGCGGCAGCCGCCGAATGCGGTGGGCACGTCTGGGCCGACGGTGGCGTGCGGTTCCCCCGCGATATCGCCCTGGCCCTGGCGGCAGGTGCCTCCCAGGTGATGGTCGGATCCTGGTTCGCCGGCACCCTGGAGAGCCCCGGCGATCTGTTCGTCGATGCGCAGGGACACCGCTACAAGGAGAGCTACGGCATGGCCTCGGCCAGGGCGGTGGCCAATCGGACCAGGGACGAATCCCCGTTCGACCGGGCCCGCAAGGGACTGTTCGAGGAGGGCATCTCGACCGGGCGCATGCCCATTGATCCGGCCAGGGCCGGTGTCGAGGACCTGCTCGACGAGATCACCGCGGGAGTCCGCTCATCGTGCACCTATGCGGGTGCGGCGGACCTCGTGCAGTTCGCCCAGCGCGCAGTGGTGGGTGTGCAGACGGCCGCCGGCTATGAAGAGGGCCGGCCGGTGTCCCAGGGCTGGTAGCTGTGCAGCCGTCTGGAAGCGGGCCGCGGCGTCGGTTACACTAACGCTATGTCGAGTGACAGTCGCGGCCGGCTTGCGGCCGGCCCAACACACAACCCACATAATTCCGGGGTCCTCACCCCAGTCCTTCGCGAACGTCGATTGAGAGCCGCCTGATGGAATGGCTCTATCTCGGACTCGCCCTCATCCTGATTTTGGGCACCGGTGTGTTCGTCGCCGGGGAATTCGCCCTTTTAACACTGGACAAGCACACCGTCGACGACGCGGTGGCCCGCGGTCTCAAGGGCTCGAAATACCTTGAACTGGGCATGCACCACCTGTCGACCCAGCTGTCCGCGGCCCAGGTCGGCATCACCATCACAACCCTGCTGACCGGCTATCTGATGGAGCCGTCGCTGGGCAAGATCCTGGCGCCGCTGCTGGAACTGCTGCCGGTCCCCGACGCACTGGCCGACGGTGTGGCACTGTTCATTGCGCTGGCGGTCTCCACGGTCCTCTCGATGGTCATCGGCGAGCTGGTGCCGAAGAACATGGCCATCTCCGCGCCGCTGCGCGCCGGGCAGTTGGCCGTGCCATTGCAGTACTGGTTCGCCGTCGTCTTCAAGCCGGTCATCGCTACCCTCAACGGCACGGCCAACAAGATCCTGGCCGCGATGGGGATCGAGCCGCAGGAGGAGTCCTCGGCGGGCAGGTCGGCCGATGAGCTCACCGCACTCGTGCGCCATTCGGCCCAGGAGGGCACGCTCGACGAACAGACGGCGGACCTGGTCACCCGCACGCTGAGCTTTTCCGAGCGCACCGCGGAGGACGTGATGACCCCGCGCACCCGGATGGTGACGGTGGAGAAGGGCGCCACGGCAGCCGAGGTGATCGAAGTGGCGCGGCAGACCGGTTTCTCCCGTTTCCCCGTCATCGTCGACAGCCGCGACGATATCGTGGGCGTGGTCCACGTCAAACAGGCTCTGGCGGTGCCGCTGGAACACAGGGCCGAGGCCTTCGCCGGTGGTCTGCTGACCGCGGTGGCCGAGGTCCCGGAGACCATGGCGCTGGACCCGCTGTTGCGCCGTCTGCGCGCCCGGGGCAATCAGATGGCCGTGGTGATCGACGAGTACGGGGGCACGGCGGGAGTCGTCACCCTGGAGGACGTGGTCGAGGAACTCGTGGGCGAGGTCGCCGATGAGCACGATCGTCTGCGGGTCCGCCCGCGCCCTGCCAGAGACGGCTCCTGGCTGGTGCCCGGCGGGCTGCGTCCCGACGAGGTCGGCCCGCTGGTCGGCATGGACATCCCCGAGGATCCGGACTACGAGACCGTCGCGGGATACGTGCTGCTGCTGTGCGGGCGCATTCCCGAAGTGGGCGACGTCGTGCCGATTCCCGATGGACGGTTCGTCGTCGAGCGGATGCACGGCCATCGGATCGAGCGGCTGCGGCTGATCCCTGACTACTCACAGCGGGCACGCGAATTCGATTCCGCCGCCCGCGCCACGACGACGGGGGAGCCGGCATGAACGACTGGTGGGGTCTGATCTGGCTGGTTGTTCTGCTGCTGGGCAACGCGTTCTTCGTCGCGGCGGAATTCGGCATCGTATCCGCCAAGCGCTCACAGATCGAACCGGCTGCCGAGGACGGCAAGAAGTCCGCGCGCATCGCCCTGCACGCGATGGAGCACGTCTCGGCGATGCTGGCGATCTGCCAGCTGGGCGTGACGGTGTGTTCGCTGCTCCTGGGCAATGTCGCCGAACCCGCGATCCATCATCTCCTGGAAGGGCCGCTGCACATGCTGGGCCTGCCGGAGGCCGCCTCGGGGGTCATCGCCTTCGTGCTGGCGCTGGCGGTTGTGACGTATCTGCACGTGGTGGTCGGAGAGATGGTCCCGAAGAACATCTCCCTGGCCATGGCCGGGCGGGCCGCGATGGTCTTGGCACCGCCGCTGGTGTTCCTGTCACGTGTGTTGAGCTTCGTGATCACACCGTTGAACGGTTTCGCGAACCTGGTTCTGCACCTGATGCGCATCGAGCCCAAGGATGAGGTCAACGCCGCCTATACCGTCGAGGAGGTGCAGGCCATCGTCGCCGAATCGCAGGCAGAGGGGCTGTTGCGCGACGATATGGGACTGTTGCAGGGCGCCCTGGAGTTCTCGGATAAAACCGTCGCCGAGGTCATGGTTCCGATGGATCAGGTGGTGGCGATCAACGTCGGAGTGACCCCGGCGGACATCGAACGGTTGGTCGCCCAAACGGGCTTCTCACGTTATATCGAGGTCGATGAGACCGGTGACCCCGTGTCATATCTGCATATCAAGGACGTGCTCTACGCCGATACCGCGGAGCTCTACCGGGCTCCGGTGCAGAACAAGCGCTTCCGTTCACTGGTGACGCTGCGGGCCGCGGACGAGATCGAGGACGGCCTCGATCAGATGCGGGCCGAGGGCAATCACGTGGGCCGGGTGCTCGACGCCGATCACCGCGCCGTGGGCGTGCTGTTCCTCGAGGACGTGCTGGAGGAACTGGTGGGCGAAGTCCACGATGTGATGCAGCGGCCGAGGGTGAATTGATGGTGTCGATAACAATCCGGTGACAATGACGGGAAGAACCGTTATGCTACCGTTATAAAGTTGTGTGGCGCCGCTGGTTCGGGTGCCGTGTCGAGGTTTGGAGTAACTGAGGTGGACGATTCGCCGATCGTGCGCAGGCGTGACCTTCGTAAGCAGCGCCAGGCGCAGGATGCCGGGGTGCCAGCATCGTTTTCAACGGAGGCGTCCCCTGCGGCGGAGGATGTGCAGATCGTCCGTGCCACCGTGGCCGATCGGCCGGGTTTCCGGGGTTCCGATGGGTCACTGGTGCGCCGCCTCAAGCGGCGCAAGCGGATCGGCGTCGCCTCAGCCGGCACCGTCGTGGTGGCCGGCGCGGCCCTTGCCGCGGTGGTGCTCACCGGCGGCGGCCTGAAGGAACCGGAGACGGTCACGACCGTCGACCGGGTGGCGGAGGCCGCCAAGGGTGCCGACACGATCACGCTCAAGGCCGAGGCGGTGGATGCCGGTTCGAATGAGGGCAGCACGGCGGGCGGCGCAGTGGATCGCAGTGGTTCGATCGTCGGCAAGAGCGGTTCGAAGGCGGAGGCCGCATCCCGGCTGGTCGTCAAGAAGACACTGCCCGGATGCTCAGGGAAGGTGCCGGCCGGCCAGCAGGTCACCAATGGGCAGCTGCCCGCCGACTGGCTGTGCAAGATCGGCGTGGGCGGGCACAAGCTGCGCGCCGACGCGGCGGTGTCCTTCGCCCGGATGAACGCGGCGTACAAGAAGGACACGGGTAAGTCTATGAAGATCACCGACTCCTACCGGTCCCTGGAATCGCAGATCTCAGTGGCCCAGCGCAAGCCCGGATTCGCGGCCAAGGCCGGCACCTCCCTGCACGGTTGGGGGATCGCCCTCGACATGGCGGGGGGAGTGCCAGACAAATCGGGCGCACAGTGGGACTGGCTGCAGAAGCACGCCGCGGAATACGGCTGGGAGAATCCGGATTGGGCGCAGCGCAACAGCCATGAGCCCTGGCACTGGGAGTACGTCCCCGCACGTAAGGACATCAAGGGTCACTGACCCGATTTGCCATCGGCCGGACCTTATGGATACACTGGTCTGGTTGTTGCCCGCGTAGCTCAGTGGATAGAGCGTCTGCCTCCGGAGCAGAAAGTCGAAGGTTCGAATCCTTTCGCGGGCACAGTGATAGAAGTCCCCCGGAACACAGTTCCGGGGGACTTCTGCATCTCCGGATACGGACACTTCCCCGGGTGGGAATAGACCTGCGCGCACTCCAGGTAATACCCTAGGGTGTTGTGACTCCGGAAGAACTCAAAACCGCCATCGTCGCGGCCATCTCTGACCTCAATCCCACGCTGGAAACCCCGATCGAGGTCCCGGCCAAACTGGTCGTCGAACGACCGAAGAACCGCGAACACGGCGATTGGGCGACGAACGTCGCACTGCAGACGGCGAAGAAGGCAGGGCTGAACCCGCGCGAACTCGCCCAGCGGCTGGCCGACATCCTCGGTGGCGTCCCCGGCGTCGAGCGGGTGGACGTCGCCGGTCCCGGATTCCTCAACATCACCGTCTCCGCGGGTGCTGCCGGAAAGCTCGCCGCCGACATCGTCGCAGCCGGCGACGGCTACGGACATGGCGAGAGCCTGGCCGGACAGAAGATCAACATGGAATTCGTCTCGGCCAACCCCACCGGGCCCCTGCACATCGGGCATACCCGCTGGGCCGCGCTGGGCGATGCGATCGCCAGGACTCTGCGCGCGGCAGGGGCCCAGACCACCAGCGAGTACTACATCAACGACGCCGGTTCCCAGATGGACACCTTCACGAATTCGGTCCTGGCGCGCATGCACGGCCGCGAGGTTCCCGAGGGCGGCTATCCGGGCGCCTATATCCAGGACATCGCCGATGAACTGCTGCGCGCCCATCCGGAATACGCCACAGCGGACGAGGACGCGATTCACGCCGAGGTCCGTGCCGAGGCCTACCGGGTGCAGCTGGCCGACATCCAGGCCACTCTGCGGGACTTCGATGTGGCCTTCGACGTGTGGTTCTCCGAGACCACCCTGCACGAATCAGGCGCTCTGCAGGACGCCGTGGCCCGGCTCCGGGCGCAGGGGCACGTCTACGACAAGGACGGCGCCGTGTGGTTGCGCACGACCACTTTCGGCGATGACAAGGACCGCGTGCTGATCCGCGGCGACGGCGCTCCCACCTACTTCGCAGCGGACGCGGCCTACTACCTCAACAAGCGCGATCGCGGTTTCGACCGGGCCGTCTACCTGCTCGGGGCCGATCACCACGGCTACGTGGGACGCCTCAAGGCGATTGTGGAGGCCGCCGGAGACGATCCGGAGAAGAACATCGAGATCCTGATCGGCCAGCTGATCAGCGTCAACGGGGCCAAGCTGTCCAAGCGCGCGGGCAATATCATCGAGTTGCGGGATATGGTCCAGTGGCTGGGCAAGGACGCGCTGCGGTATTCGCTGGCGCGCATTCCGGCGGATTCCCCGCTGACATTGGATCCCGAGGTCCTGCGCTCTGCCAGCAACGACAATCCCGTGTACTACGTGCAGTACGCCCACGCCCGTGCCAAGAGTGTCGAGCGCAAGGCAGTGGCCGCGGGTATCGACGCCGCCGATTTCGCAGCGGAAACACTGAACGATCCGAGCGAAGCGGTGCTGCTGGCCGCTCTGGCCGATTTCCCGCGAGTCGTGGCCCAGGCCGCGGAACTGCGCGAACCCCACCGCATCGCCCGCTACCTCGAGGCCCTGGCCGGGAACTTCCACAAATGGTACGACGCCTGCCGTGTCACCCCCCGCGAGGATGAGCAGATCACTGCGACCCACGCCTCGCGCCTGGTACTCGACCGGGCGACGGCACAGGTGCTGGCCAATGGCCTGGACCTGTTGGGCGTCAGCGCCCCCGACCACATGTAATCCGGTTCCCCGGCCCCGGCGGCCGGGGTCCGGGCCCCGTGCAGAAGGAACCCCCATGCCCGCTCATATCTCCGGTGTTATGCACGCCGGGCCCTCGCCCGTGTGGCTGCCCTATCCCGATGACGTCAACGCCCTGATGCCCTCACTGTGGTCCCGGCACGCGGTGAAGGGAGCCGATGGAGTCCTGCGGATCGCAGGGCACCGGGTCGACGAACTGGCCGCACAGTACGGCTCCCCGCTGTACCTGCTCGACATCGAGGACCTGCAGGAGCGTGCGCGGGGTTTCGTTGCGGACTTCGCCGCCGCGTTCGCCGCGATCGGCACCTCGGCTCGTTCGTATTACGCGGGCAAGGCCCTGTTGACGACCAAGATCGCCGGTTGGGTAGCGGAATCGGGCATGGGCATCGACTGCTGTTCCTACGGTGAACTGCTGACGGCCAGAGCTGCAGGGGTCGATCCGGCGGGCGTGGGACTGCACGGGAACAACAAATCCGACGCCGAGATCGCCCTGGCCCTGGACTGGGGGATCGGGCGCATCGTAGTCGACAGCTTGGCCGAGATCGACCGGGTCGACCGACTGGCGGCGGCCAGGGGAGTCCGCGCCCGGGTGATGGTGCGGGTCACCGTGGGCGTCGAGGCGCATACGCACGACTTCATCGCCACAGCTCACGAGGACCAGAAGTTCGGGCTGTCATTGACCACCGGGGCCGCGCACGAGGCCGCGGCCCGGATCGTTGCGGCCGCCAACCTCGAGCTGTTGGGCTTCCACAGCCACATCGGCTCACAGATCTTCGACAAGGCCGGTTTCGAAATCGCCGCAGCCCGGATCGCGCAGCTGCGCGCCGAGGTGCAGAGCACTCACGGGGTCGGTGTGCCGGAGATCGATCTGGGCGGTGGCTTCGGGATGCGCTACACCTCTCAGGACACCCCGATCCCCACCGCGCAGATGGCCGAGCAGTTGGCTGCGGTGATCTCCCGGGTGTGCGCGGAGGCGCAGACGGATCTGCCCGTGGTGTCCTTCGAACCCGGCCGGTCCATCATCGGCCCGGCCGTGTGCACGCTCTACACAGTCGGCACGGTCAAACCGGTGACCACGGATACCGGCATCCGGACGTATGTGTCGGTCGACGGGGGAATGAGCGACAATGTCCGCACAGCGCTCTACGACGCGGACTATTCGTGCACTCTCGCATCGCGTGCCTCTGCGGCACAGCCGGTCGTAGTGCGCGTCGTCGGCAAGCACTGCGAATCCGGGGACATCGTCGTACGCGATGAATACCTTCCGGCCGATGTGCGTGCCGGCGATCTGGTGGCGGTCCCCGGCACCGGAGCGTACTGCCGACCACTGGCCTCGAACTACAATATGGCGCTGCGTCCGGGAATCCTCGGAGTGGCCCCCGACGGCGTCCAGTGGGTGCTGGAACCGGAAACCTATGTGCAGCTGTTCGCAGCCGATCCCGGAATGAGGAATGCAATCCATGACAACTGATCCGCTCAAGGTCACCCTGCTCGGCTGTGGTGTCGTCGGCACCGAGGTCGCGACCCGGCTGCTCAACCGCCGCACGGCCATCGGTTCGCGGATCGGAGCCCAGCTGGAACTGAGCGCCGTGGTCGTGCGCGATCTCGCTGCCGAGCGCCCCGGACTGCCCCGGGAGCTGCTGACCACCGATGCGGAATCCGCGATCGCCGGTGCCGACATCGTGGTGGAACTGATGGGCGGGATGGAACCGGCCAAGACGCTGATCCTCAAGGCCCTGTCCGCCGGCGCCTCGGTAGTCACGGCGAACAAGGCCCTGCTGGCCGCACACTACGCGGAGCTCATGGCAGCAGCGGATGATGCCGGGGTGCGTCTGGAACACGAGGCCGCGGTCGCCGGTGCCATTCCGATCATCCGCCCGGTCGGCGATTCGCTGGCCGGCGATGAGATCACGAAGGTCATGGGGATCGTCAACGGCACGACGAATTACATTCTCGACCAGATGGAGAAGGAGGGGTGGGACTTCTCCCACGCCCTGTCCACCGCCCAGGAGCTGGGTTTCGCCGAGGCCGACCCGACCGCCGACATCGAAGGACACGATGCAGCCGCCAAGGCAGCCATCCTGGCCTCACTGGCCTTCGACACCCCGGTGTCGATCGATCAGGTGCCCGTCGAGGGCATCAGCTCGATCACCCCGGATATGATCGCTACCGCAGCGGCCCAGGGCTTCACCATCAAATTGCTGGCTATCTGCGAGCGCATCGTGGCGGCCGATGGCACACAGGGCGTATCGGCCCGCGTCTACCCGGCGGTGATCCCGGCCGATCACGCCCTGGCCCAGGTGGGCGGGGCCTTCAACGCGGTCTTCGTCGAGGCCGAGGCGGCCGGGCAGCTGATGTTCTACGGCCAGGGTGCCGGCGGTGCCCCGACCGCCTCGGCGGTGCTCGGCGACATCGTGTCCGTGGCCCGCCGCAAGGTGTTGGGCGGTCGCGGAATGTACGAGCACGGTGAGGGCAGGATCCTGCCGGTGCTGGACATCGGCGAGATCACCACCCACTATCAGATCACGCTCGACGTGGCGGACCGGCCCGGTGTGCTCTCGCGGATCACCGAGGTGTTCGCGGCCCACGACGTGTCGATCGAACTGGTCCAGCAGACCCGCCTGACCGAGCCGGGGACCCCGGAGGACCTGCACGCGGCGAAGCTGGTCATCGCCACGCACTCGGCGCGGGAGTCCGCCCTGGCCGCGACGGTGGACGCCCTGCGGGGACTCGACGCCGTCAACGGAGTGCTCTCGGTGCTTCGTATCGAGGGTCTGTAGGACGGCACGTGGAGGACGCCATGAAAACACAGCGGGTGGGCTCTGCGGCGCAGCGCGTCCAGGTCAGGGTCCCGGCCACCTCGGCCAACCTGGGCGCCGGCTACGACAGCTTCGGCCTGGCACTGGACCTGTGCGATGAGGTATCGGCGACCCTGCACCCGGAGCCGATCGACCCGCGCGAAGCGGTGCGGGTGCGCGGCGAGGGGGAGGGCCAGTTGCCCACCGACACCTCACACCTGATCCACCGGGTCGCCGGCGAGGTCATGGCCTCGCGGGGCCTGGACGCTGCAGCCCGGCTGAGTCTGGAGTGCCGCAACCGGATCCCGCAGTCGCGCGGAATGGGATCGTCCGCGGCGGCAGTCGTAGCGGGCATCACCGTCGCGGATTCCCTGTTGCAGGGCCGCGGACTGGGGGAGCTGGGCGCTGCCGCGCGCCTGGCCTGGGCGACGAAGTTCGAGGGCCACCCGGACAACGCCGCACCTGCTCTGTTCGGAGGGGTGACGATCAGCTTCATCGATTCTCATCGGGCGCCGCAATCGGTGTCGATCCCCGTGCACGAGGATGTCTCGACGGTGCTCATCGTGCCGGCCGAGCGGCTCGACACGGCAGTTGCCCGCTCGCTCATCCCCACCACGGTCCCGCATGCGGACGCCGCAGCGAATTCCGCGGTGGCGGGTCTGTTCGTCCATGCGATCGGCAATGATCCCGCGTTGCTGTTCGAGGCGACCGTCGACCGGCTCCACCAGAACTACCGGCGGCCGGCGATGGCCCGCTCCCTGGAACGGGTCGACGCACTGCGCTCGGCCGGGCTGGCAGCAGTGATCTCCGGGGCCGGACCCACGGTGGCGGTGTTGGGTGATCAGGAGGACCTGTTCGAGCAGGTCGTCACCGTGCTCTCGGGGGACACCGCGCAGTTCCTGCCGGTGGGAATCAGCCAGGCCGGAGTCGAGGCCACCGCACTGAGTGTGGGCCCGCGGGCCTGAGCTCGGGCGGTCGTGTGTATGGGATCGCGGTCATCACAGGCACCTGTGATGACCGCGATTCGCCTATTCGGCGCAAGAGGCGTTAAACTTATAGCGTTCCCGTCGAAGATCTACGGATGAGCCCTTTCAAGCCCCGTTGTTTCTGCCACGGTACTTTCGCCCGGCGTACGGGAACTTCTCTTAGCGTTTCGAACATGACCCATGTTCCAAACCATTCTCACAATCACGCATTACGCGTGGAGTCCACCGCCGTGCCCGGCCATATGTTGCGGGCGACGGCCTACGAGGGAGAAGGAAACCTTCGTGACAGAAGCTACTCATGCCGAATCCGCGCCCACGGGCAGCCTGACCGGGCTGCGCCTGCCGCAGCTGCAGGAAATCGCCGCCGGCCTCGGCATCAAGGGATACCGCCGCCTGCGCAAGGGCGAACTCATCGCCGCGATCCAGGTTGCCAATTCCGGCGCCAAGCCCCAGCAGACCTCCGCTCCGGCGGCGCAGGCACCCGCCAAGCAGGCCGCCCCGAAGCGGGCCGAGCGCAAGCCGGCTCAGGCCGAGGCCGCACAGCCGCAGTCCGACGCCGAACCCGTCGAGGGAGCGCCGACCCGCGCGCGCAAGCCCCGGCAGTCGGCCAAGGAGGCTCCGGCCGCCGCAGCCGCGCCCGCAGCCGTGGCCGAATCCGAAGCCCCGGCAGAGCCCGCCCAGCCCACCGAGGACACGCAGCGTGGCCGCCGTTCGCGCAGCCGCAACGGCCGCGACCGCCGCGAGGATGCAGGGCGCCAGGAGGCCAAGACCGAGCCCGCGAAGCAGGAAGCCGCGCAGGCCGAGGCCGACAAGCCCGCTGAGGAAGCGCCGCGCAACCGCCACGAGCGCGGCAACGGCCGCAATCGCCGGGACAATGACCGCAATGAGCGCGGAGACCGCAACGACCGTGGGGACCGCAATGAGCGCGGCAACGGGCACAACAACGACCGCGACGACGATCGCCGCGGACGCAACCGGGGCCGCAACGATCGCAAGCGCGGTAACCGCCGCGAGCGCGGCGATGAGGACATCCGGCCCGATGACGTGCTCATCCCCGTCGGCGGCATCCTCGACGTGCACGACAACTACGCGTTCCTGCGCACCTCGGGCTACCTGCCCGGCTCCGGTGACGTCTACGTCTCGGCGAACATGGTCAAGCGCAATGGACTGCGCAAGGGCGATGCGATCGTCGGCGCGATCCGCCAGGCCCGCGAGGGCGAACGCAGCGGCAAGCGGGAGAAGTTCGACGCCCTGGTGCGCCTGGACAGCGTCAACGGACTCAATCCCGAAGACGCCAAGCGCCGCGTGGAATTCGGCAAGCTGACTCCGCTGTACCCGCAGGAGCGGCTGCGCCTGGAGACCACCTCGAAGGGTTTGAGCACCCGGCTGATCGATCTGGTGTCCCCGATCGGCAAGGGGCAGCGCGGCCTGATCGTCGCCCCGCCCAAGGCCGGCAAGACCACCATCATGCAGCAGATCGCCAATGCGATTACCTCGAACAATCCCGAGGTCCACCTGATGGTCGTGCTCGTCGACGAACGCCCCGAAGAGGTCACCGACATGCAGCGGGCCGTCAAGGGCGAGGTCATCGCCTCGACCTTCGACCGGCCGGCCGACGACCACACGACCATCGCCGAACTGGCCATCGAGCGGGCCAAGCGCCTGGTGGAGATGGGCAAGGACGTCGTCGTGCTGCTGGACAACCTGACCCGCCTGGGCCGCGCCTACAACCTGGCCCAGCCGGCCTCGGGCCGGATCCTCTCCGGTGGTGTGGATGCCAATGCGCTCTACCCGCCCAAGAAGTTCTTCGGCGCAGCGCGCAATATCGAAGGCGGCGGTTCTCTGACGATCCTGGCGACCGCACTGGTGGAGACCGGGTCGAAGATGGACGAGGTCATCTTCGAGGAGTTCAAGGGCACCGGCAATATGGAACTGCGCCTGTCGCGCCAGCTGGCCGATAAGCGCATCTTCCCCGCCGTCGACGTCAACGGTTCCGGGACCCGCCGCGAGGAAAACCTCATGACGCCCACCGAGACCAAGGTTATGTGGCAGCTGCGCCGCCTGCTGTCCGGACTGGAACAGCAGCAGGCCATCGAACTGCTCATCTCGAAGCTCAAGGAAACCGGCTCCAACGCCGAATTCCTGCTGCAGGTACAGAAGACGACGCCGCTGCCGAAGTCGGCGACGGACGACTGATGAGCACCGGGCAGGGCGATCTCGAATCCCTGGAGACCAGTGTCCGGTCATTGCTGGACGAACACTCCCGAATCGAATCGGAGCTCGCCGACCCGGCCGTGCACGCCAATGCCGGCCGGGCCCGCAAGCTCAGCAGGCGGTATGCCGAACTGGACCAGATCGCCAAGACCTATCATCGGCTGCACGCGGTGGACGACGATATCGAGGCGGCCAGGGAACTGGCCGCCGAGGATCCGGCGTTCGCCGCGGAGGCCGAGGCCCTGGCAGAGGAGTCGGAGCGGCTGCTCGCGCACCTGCGCGATCTGTTGGTCCCGCGCGATCCCGATGATGCGCGCGACGCGATCATCGAGGTCAAGGCGGGGGAGGGCGGAGAGGAATCCGCCCTGTTCGCCGGCGACCTGGTGCGGATGTACCAGCGCTGGGCCGAGCACCGCGGCTGGTCGACCGAGGTGCTCGATTCGACCGAATCCGCGCTCGGCGGGTACAAGGACATCCAGCTGGCCGTGAAGTCCAAGGACGGCGGGGTCTACGGCTGGACGAAGTACGAGGGCGGCGTTCACCGGGTGCAGCGCGTTCCGGTGACGGAATCGCAGGGCCGGATCCACACCTCGGCGGCCGGGGTGCTGGTGTTCCCCGAAGTGGACGAACCCGATGAGGTGCAGATCGATCCGAACGATCTGCGCGTCGACGTCTACCGGTCCTCTGGACCCGGCGGGCAGTCGGTGAACACGACGGACTCCGCCGTGCGCATCACCCACTTGCCCACGGGGATTGTGGCCAGCTGCCAGAACGAGAAGTCCCAGTTGCAGAACAAGGAGGCGGCGCTGCGCATCCTGCGGGCCCGTCTGCTCGCCAAACAGGCGGAGGAGGCGGCCGCCGCGGCGAACGACCAGCGGCGCTCACAGGTCCGCACGGTGGATCGCTCGGAGCGGATCCGGACTTATAACTTCCCGGAGAATCGGATCACCGACCACCGGACGGGTTATAAGGCCTACAACCTCGATCAGGTGCTCGACGGGCGCTTGGACGAGGTCGTGGAATCCCTGCGCGCGTCCGAACGCGCCGCGCGGCTGGAATCGATCGGCTGAGCGTGGACGTCGGCACACTGCTGGCCGCCGGAGCCGAACGCCTGGCCGCTGCCGGGCACCCGTCCGGACCCGCGGATGCACGGCTGCTGCTGGCGCACGCCTGGGACCGTGACGGGCGCGGCCTGGACCGCGCCCGTCTCCTGGGCGAACCGGTCCCCGATCCCGTGGTGACCGCGTTCACCGGCTATCTGGGCCGTCGGGAGCATGGTGAACCCGTGCAGTACATTGTCGGCACCGCGCCCTTCCGCTATTCGGAACTCACGGTCGGCCCGGAAGTCTTCATCCCACGCCCGGAGACGGAACTGCTGGTCCAGGCGGTCCTCGACTGGTGTGCCGGGGAACATCTGGCATCCCCTGCGATCGCCGATCTGTGTGCGGGCAGTGGGGCGATCGCGTTAGCACTGGCCGGCGAACTTGAGGCCGCGGCGGTGACCGCGGTGGAGCTTTCGCCCGCGGCCCTGGAGTACACGCGGCGCAATCTGGCGGCCGCGTTCGAGGGCATGGGGGACTCCTCTGTCGAGATCGTGGCCGGGGATGCGCTGACCTACGCGGGTGGACCCTTCGACGCAGTCGTGTCCAATCCACCCTATGTGCCGGCAGGCAGGGTCACCGCCGAGGTCGCTGCGAGCGATCCGGCCCTGGCGCTGTTCGGCGGGGGCGAGGACGGCCTGGACTTCCCCCTGCGGTTGATTCCGCGTGCGCGCACACTGCTGCGCCCCGGCGGGTTTTTCGCGATGGAACACGCAGAGGAACAGGCCAGGGCAGTGGCGGATGCCTACGTTTCGGCGGGCTTCGTCCAGGTGACCACGCATGCCGACTACACTGGGAGGAGCCGTTTCACGACCGGGTGCGCCCCGGTCTGAGCGGCGATCCGGGAGGCGCGGTGCCCACAACACAGTGGACGCCGGAGGGACGCCCGGCACACGACTGGAGGATGTATAGCTGTGGCGCGCACTTACGATCTGCGCAACGATGATATCCGCGACCTGGTCCTGAGCGAGGCCGTGCGCACCGTCCGCGATGAGGAACTGCTGGTTGTCCCGACGGATACCGTCTACGGAATCGCGGCAGACGCCTTCTCGCCGGCCGGGGTGCGGGATCTGTTGCTGGCCAAGGGCCGCGGCCGCGATATGCCCCCGCCCGTGCTGGTGCCATCGGTCGATACGCTCTACGCGCTGACAGAGGGCCTGACCGAACAGACGATCGCCCTGGCCGAGGAATTCTGGCCGGGCGCCCTGACGATCATCTGCAATGCCCAGCCCGCCCTGCAGTGGGACCTCGGCGAGACCCACGGGACCGTGGCGCTGCGCATGCCCGACCACGAACTAACCCTCGAACTGCTGGCCAAAACGGGACCATTGGCGGTGTCCTCGGCCAATACCTCGGGTGATCCCGCCGCCGAGGAAATCGGACGGGCCCAGGAGATGCTGGGCGACAAGGTCTCGCTCTACCTGGATGCCGGACCTGTGGCCGGCCAGGGATCCTCGACGATCGTCGACATGACCGCCGTCCCTCCGCGCATTGTGCGCACCGGCCCGATTTCCTACGATGCGCTCAAGGCCATCGTGCCCGAGCTGCTCGATCTCGACCACAGCTGATCCGTGCGCGCATATCTGTTCATCGTCTTCGTCTCGGCGATCGTCTCCTATCTCGTCACCCCGATGGTCAGGCGGGTCGCCGAACGCGGGCAGATCTTCGCGGCGCTGCGCGCCCGCGACGTCCACTCCGTGCCGACGCCCAGACTGGGCGGGGTGGCGATCTTCTGCGGTGTGATGGTGGGCCTGCTGATGGCCAGCTGCACGCCCTTCCTGGAGGACCTGTTCGAAGCTCCGGGGCCCGTTATCGGTGTCGCCGGCGCGGCAGCACTGTTGTGCCTGTTGGGCGTCATCGACGACATCTGGGACCTGCACTGGTTGACCAAACTGGCCGGTCAGACCATTGCCGCGGGCTTTATGGCGCTCAATGGGGTGGCACTGCTGTCCATTCCCTTCAACTCGGTGATCATCGGGTCGAGCAGGATGTCCCTGGTGCTGACCGTGCTCGTGGTCCTTGTGACGATCAACGCGGTGAACTTCGTCGACGGGCTCGATGGACTGGCCGCCGGGGTGGTGACGATCGGCGGTTCGGCATTCTTCGTGTACTCGTACATGCTGGCCAGGGCCACGGCGGTGGACAGCTACGCCAACCTCGCCTCGCTCATCATCTCCGTGCTGATCGGCGCGTGCATCGGCTTCCTTCCCCACAACTTCAATCCCTCGCGAATCTTCATGGGGGACTCTGGCTCGATGCTCATCGGCCTGTTGCTCGCGGCTTCGACGATCAGGGTCACCGGGCAGGTGGACCCTGCCGCGCTGGCCAGTACCAGGGCGCTGCCGACCTATCTGCCGATCCTGCTTCCGTTGGCGGTGATGGCGCTGCCGCTGATCGATCTGCTGTTGGCGGTGGTGCGCCGGATGGCGGCGGGCAAGTCACCATTCACCGCCGACGCCAAACATCTGCACCACAGAATGCTGCGATTGGGGCACAGCCATGCCCATGCCGTGCTCATCATGTACCTGTGGACCGCCGTGGTTGCCTATGGTTGTGTCGCCTTCCTGCTGTTCGACGTACGATACGTGGTCGCCGGACTGGTGATAGCCCTGTTGGCGACGCTGCTGTTGACCTTCTACCCGTTATTGCGGCGCAGGCGCGTGGCACGCGCCCTGGCCCGAAAGGACTCCTGAGAATGCCGAAGAACGAAACCGAAGTCCAGTCACGCTGGCGTGCGGTGCTGCGTACCCTGGTGTTGCGCGCCGTCCTCATCGAGGTCGTCGTGGCCGTGGTCTCACTGGCCCTGGGCGGCCTGTTCGCCGGATCCCGTGGATTGGCCGGAGCCGGGATCGGCGCGGGAATCGCCGCAGTGTTCCTGCTGCTCAGCGTCGTCATCATGTACTTCGGACGTGACCTGGACGTGGGCATCCTGGGTGGCCTGCTGGGTCTGGCCTTCATCGTCAAGGCGTTCATCCTGATGATCATGATCTGGGCGATCAAGGACGCACAGTGGCTGTCCGGGCCCGTCGCCTTCTTCACCATCATCGCCGCGGTCCTGCTGACCACCGTGTTGGAAGTCCTCACCATGCTCAAGGCCCGTGTTCCCTATGTCGATCCCGAGGCGGGGCGGGACGCCCACTGAGAGCAGGGTCACCTCATCCAAGTGTTGAGAAGAAGTTGTGAACTCAACACGTAAATTGGTAGAGTTTCTACGGTGTGTAGCGGAGATCCGCATACGCACCAGCCATACCACCTCCCGCGGGCGACCGCGGTCGGGTGCCACCAAGGCCCGCCACGTCGAAGTCGACGGGCCTGATACCGGGAGATTAACCGTAAAGTGGATTTGTCGATCGCGAGCAATATGACAGTTCTGGCGGAGTTCCATGCGCCGGCCATCAGTGAGTTCTTCCCCGGCGGCGTACTGTTCACCGGTACCCCCTTCGAGCTCAACCGCGTCGGTCTGGTCCGTTTGGTCGGTGCCATCGCCATCGGGCTGTTGCTGTTCCTGGGCACGCGCAAGATGAAGCTGGTCCCCGGACGCTTCCAGTCCTGCATGGAAATGCTCTGGGACTTCGTGCGCGTCGGTATCGCGCAGGACACGATGGGCAAGAAGAACGGGGAGAAGTTCCTTCCCGTCATCGCCACCATCTTCTTCATGGTCCTCGGGCTGAACGTCACCGGCTTCATTCCGTTCCTCAACATCTCCGGCGCCTCGGTCATCGGCGTGCCGCTGGTGCTGGCCCTGGTCGTGTACTTCACCTACCACATCGCAGGTATCCAGGCGAAGGGCCTGGGCGGCTATCTGAAGGACTCCCTGATCCTGCCAGGTGTGCCGTGGCCGCTGCACGTGCTGATGATCCCGATCGAGTTCCTCACCAAGTTCGTCATCCAGCCCTTCACGCTGACGCTGCGACTGCTGTGCAACATGATCGTCGGCCACCTGCTGTTGGTGCTGTGCTTCTCGGCGACCTGGTTCTTCTTCTTCGACGCCTCGATGGGCTTCAAGGTCTTCGGCGTCGTCACCATCCTGGGCGGATTCTTCGTCACCCTCCTCGAAATTCTGATCGCGGTCCTGCAGGCGTACATCTTCGCCCTGCTCGCCGCCGTCTACATCAACCAGGCCATCTCCGACGAGCACTGACCCCGCGGGTCCATGCGACCCCGGTCAGCCGTCGGACAAGGTCCGGCCCATAGATCTGTAACGCTCGACGTTACTCGCTCCGGTAAGCCTCCGGAGTCCAAACCGAAAGGAAACATCCAACGTGGATATTCTCGCTGAAGCAGCAGTGAACGGTTCGCTTTCGACCGTTGGCTACGGCCTCGCGGCCATCGGCCCCGGCATCGGTGTCGGCCTCGTCATCGGTAAGACCATCGAGGGCACCGCCCGCCAGCCCGAAATGGCCGGCCAGCTGCGCGGCCTCATGTTCATCGGTATCGCCCTGATTGAAGCCCTGGCTCTGATCGGCATCGCCACCCCCTTCTTCCTGCCGTAATAAGAGTTAGGACAAACCGTAAATGACTCCGATGATTTTGGCCGCGGAAGAAGCGCAGAACCCGCTGATTCCCGCCGTCTACGACATCGTCTGGAGTGCGGTAATCTTCATCGTCCTTTTCTTGATCGTGTGGAAGTTCGTCATTCCCTCGTTCAAGAAGACCCTGGACGAACGCGCAGCGCGCATTCAGGGTGGAATTGAAAAGGCGGAGAAGGTTCAGGCAGAGGCCGATGCCGCTCTCCAGGAGTACCAGCAGCAGCTCAACGAAGGACGGGCCGAAGCCGCGCGACTGCGCGAAGAGGCCCGCGCCGACGGTGAGAAGATCCGTGCGGAACTCAAGGACCGCGCGAGCGCGGAAGCCGATCGTATCACCGAGAACGCCAAGGCCCAGATCGAGGCCGAGCGTCAGGCCGCACTGGTTTCACTCCGCAGTGAGGTCGGCACTCTGGCCACGGATCTCGCCAGCAAGATCGTCGGCGAGTCCTTGGCAGACGATGCCAAGTCGGCTGCCGTCGTCGATCGTTTCATCGCCGATCTGGATGCCCAGACTCCGGCGAAGGTCTCCGGTGATGAGTGATGTTGCAGTCAAGCAGGAACTCTCTGACCACGGCGCTTGAGCAGGCCTCGGCCCGGATCGAAGCGGGCGACCCCGCAGCTCTGGGCCAGGATCTGCTGGGCATTGTGGGCGTGCTGGCGGAGAACTACGCGCTGCGTCGTTCTCTGGCCGACGCCGCGCTGACGGTGGACGCGAAGAACGGTCTGTTGGACTCGTTGTTCTCCTCCGTTGTCACGGCAGACGCGCTTGGCCTGGCGAAGCAGATCGTTGCACTGCGCTGGGTGCGCGCGCAGGACCTGCTGACCGGTTTGGAACAGTCCGGTATCACGTGCCTGGCCGCCTCGGCGCAGGCACGGGGTGCGCTGGGTACCGTGGAAGAAGAGGTCTTCCGCTTCACCCGGCTGCTCGCCGCGGACCACGACCTGGATCGCGCGGTGGAATCGACCGCGGGGCTCGACGCCAAGTTCGGCCTGTTGGATGCCCTGCTGGCCGGCAAGGTGGCCCCCGAGTCGCTGAGCCTGGTCAAGCAGGCGGTGGCCCACCCGCGCGGCAAACGCGTGGTGGAGGTCCTCGAATCGTACAGTGCGGTGCTGGCGGCCCGACAGGCCCGTTCGGTCGCCGATGTCACCGTTGCCAAACCGCTGGACGCGGGCCAGGCCGAGAAGCTTGCCGCGGCACTGGGCAAGTCCTACGGTCGTGAACTCGCACTCAACGTCAAGGTCGATCCGACCGTGGTCGGCGGCGTGCGGGTCCAGGTGGGCGACGAGGTCATCAGCTCGACGATCCAGGACCGCTTGGCCGAACTGAAACGCCGTCTGGCCAGCTGATACCGCACGTAATAGACGCTGATCCGCGGCCGCGCGTACGGTCGCACGCAACACACGTAAAGGAAGCAGGGAAACCGCAATGGCGGAACTGACAATTCGCCCGGAGGAGATCCGGGACGCCCTGGGCAAGTTCGTGGACACGTACTCGCCGCAGGCCGCAGACAAGACAGAGGTCGGCAAGGTCGTCACCGCCGGTGACGGTATTGCCACCGTTTCCGGTCTGCCCGGCGCAATGGCCAATGAGCTGCTGCGCTTCCAGGACGGGACGCTGGGTCTGGCCCAGAACCTCGACGAACGCGAGATCGGCGTCGTCGTGCTGGGTGAGTTCTCGACGATCGCGGAGGAGCAAGAAGTCTACCGTACCGGGGAAGTGCTCTCCGTGCCGGTCGGCGACAACTTCCTGGGCCGCGTCGTGGACCCGCTGGGCGCCCCGATCGACGGACTCGGCGAGATCGTCGCCGAGGGACATCGCGAGCTGGAGCTGCAGGCTCCCAACGTGATGAGCCGTAAAGAGGTCAAGGAACCGCTGCAGACGGGTCTGAAGGCCATCGACGCGATGATTCCGATCGGCCGTGGTCAGCGTCAGCTGATCATCGGCGACCGCAAGACGGGTAAGACCGCCATCGCGCTCGACACGATCATCAACCAGAAGGCCAACTGGGAGTCGGGCGATCCGAAGAAGCAGGTCCGCTGCATCTACGTCGCCTGTGGTCAGAAGGGCTCGACGATCGCCTCCGTGAAGCGCGACCTCGAAGAGGCCGGCGCAATGGAGTACACGACCATCGTCGCCTCCCCGGCCTCCGACCCCGCCGGTTTCAAGTACCTGGCGCCCTACGCGGGCTCCGCGATCGGCCAGCACTGGATGTACGAGGGCAAGCACGTCCTCATCGTCTTCGACGATCTGTCCAAGCAGGCCGAGGCCTACCGCGCCATTTCACTGCTGCTGCGTCGCCCGCCGGGCCGTGAGGCGTACCCCGGCGACGTCTTCTACCTGCACTCCCGCCTGCTGGAACGTTGCGCGAAGCTGTCGGACGAACTGGGTGGCGGTTCGATGACCGGTCTGCCGATCATCGAGACGAAGGCGAACGACGTGGGTGCGTTCATCCCCACCAACGTCATCTCCATCACCGACGGCCAGATCTTCCTGCAGTCGGACCTGTTCAACGCCAACCAGCGTCCTGCGGTCGACGTGGGCGTCTCGGTTTCGCGTGTTGGCGGTTCGGCCCAGACCAAGCCGCTGCGCGGTGTGTCCGGCACGCTGAAGATCTCGCTGGCCCAGTACCGTTCGCTCGAGGCCTTCGCGATGTTCGCATCCGATCTGGACCCGGCGACCAAGCAGCAGCTGGAACGCGGTGCCCGTCTGATGGAACTGCTCAAGCAGGGTCAGTTCACCCCGATGCCCGCCGAGAAGCAGACCGTGTCCGTGTGGGCCGGTTCGGAAGGCTACCTGGATGACGTGGCGGTCGACGACGTGCTGCGCTTCGAGGCGGAATTCCATGCCTACCTGGAGCGCAAGACGGATCTGCTGGAGACCATCCGCGATCTCAAGGACAAGCTGTCCGGTGATCTGATCGACCAGCTCAAGACCGCGGTGACGGACTTCAAGAAGGAGTTCCAGGCCGGATCCTCCACTGGCGTCCAAGCCGGAACCGAGGCGCACGACGCCGCGGATTCGGACGAGGTCGTACAGGAGAAGATCGTCAAGCAGCGCTGAGCGCTGCCCGACGACGCTTAAGGAAAGGAATACTCCATGGGTGCTCAGCAGAGGGTCTTCAAAGCGAAGATCAGCTCCACATCGTCCTTGCGGAAGATCTTCAAGGCGATGGAGCTCATTGCTGCGTCCCGGATCCAGAAGGCGATCGCGCGGGTCAAGGGCTCAACGCCCTACGCACAGGCCCTGACCCGCGCGGTGTCGGCGGTTGCGACCCTGTCGAATGTCGACCACGTGTTGACGACGGAACGCGAAGATGTCCGTAGCGCGGCTGTCGTCGTCATGGGTCCCGACCGTGGTTTCGCCGGCGCCTACTCCTCGAATGTGATCAAGCAGGCCGAGGAACTCGTCGAGTTGCTGCAGGCCGAGGGGAAGCAGGTCAAGCTGTACACCGTCGGCCGGAAGCCGGAGACCTACTATACGTTCCGCGACCGTGCCATCGAGCGCTCGTGGACCGGGATCTCCGAAACCCCGACCTACGAGGACGCCCGCGAGATCGGCCAGACGCTGCTCGGTTCTTTCGAAGCAGGCAGCGCCGGCGGCGGCGTCGATGAGCTCTACCTGGTCTTCACCCGCTTCAAGTCGAGCGTGGCCTACGACCCGGAATACCTGCGGCTGCTGCCGCTGGAGGTCGTGGACGCCCCCGAGGCTCCGGGCAATCAGGCACCGGCGGCCGGCGGCGAGGTGTTCCCCCTCTACGAATTCGAGCCGAGTTCGGAGGCCGTGCTGGACGCACTGCTGCCGAAGTACATCGAATCGCGTATTCTGGCCGCACTGCTCAACGCCTCGGCGAGCGAGCAGGCTGCGCGTCAGCAGGCCATGAACACCGCCGTGGACAATGCGGATGAGCTGATCAAGACGTACACCCGACTGGCCAACAACGCGCGTCAGGCGGAAATCACGGCGGAGATCTCCGAGATCGTGGGCGGTGCCGATGCGCTGGCCTCGTCCGGGGTCGCCGACTGAGTGAGCTTGTAACAGAGAGCAGAAAAGAAAGTAGACATGACTGCCACAACTTCGGAAACCCCCCAGGTCCAAGGGACCATTGGTCGGATCTCCCGTGTTATCGGCCCGGTCGTTGATATCGAGTTCCCGCTCGACGCGGTTCCCTCGATCTACAACGCCCTGACCACGCACGTGGACCTGGCCGAGGGCACGCGTAAGATCACCTTCGAGGTGGAACTGCAGCTGGGCAACGGCATCGTCCGTGCCATCTCCCTGCAGCCGACCGACGGCCTCGTCCGCGGCCAGGAGGTCGTCGACTCCGGTGCACCCATCTCGGTGCCGGTCGGCGATGTCACCAAGGGCAAGGTCTTCAACGTCACCGGTGACGTGCTCAACGATTCGATGATCGACGAACCGTACGAGATCACCGAGCGTTGGTCCATCCACCGCGAGGCGCCCAACTTCGACCAGCTGGAGTCGAAGACCCAGATGTTCGAAACGGGCATCAAGGTCATCGACCTGCTGACACCGTACGTGCAGGGCGGCAAGATCGGCCTGTTCGGCGGCGCCGGCGTCGGCAAGACCGTGCTGATCCAGGAAATGATCACCCGTGTGGCCCAGGACCACGGCGGTGTCTCCGTCTTCGCCGGCGTCGGCGAGCGGACCCGTGAGGGCAACGACTTGATCATGGAAATGGACGAGTCGGGCGTGCTGGACAAGACCGCACTGGTCTTCGGCCAGATGGATGAACCGCCGGGCACCCGTCTGCGCATCGCCCTGACCGGTCTGACCATGGCGGAGTACTTCCGCGATGTCCAGAACCAGGACGTGTTGTTGTTCATCGACAACATCTTCCGGTTCACCCAGGCCGGCTCCGAGGTTTCGACGCTGCTGGGCCGGATGCCCTCGGCCGTGGGCTACCAGCCGACGCTGGCCGATGAGATGGGCGTTCTGCAGGAGCGGATCACGTCGACGCGTGGTCACTCGATCACCTCGATGCAGGCGATCTACGTTCCCGCCGACGACTACACCGACCCGGCTCCGGCGACGACCTTCGCCCACCTGGACGCGACGACCGAGCTCAACCGCGATATCGCATCGCGTGGTCTGTACCCGGCCGTGGACCCGCTGACGTCGACCTCGCGCATCCTCGATCCGCTGTACGTGGGCCAGGCCCACTACGACTGCGCGGTCAGGGTCAAGCAGATCCTGCAGAAGAACAAGGAACTGCAGGACATCATCGCGATCCTCGGTGTCGACGAACTGTCCGAAGAGGACAAAGTCACCGTGCACCGTGCCCGTCGCATCGAGCAGTTCCTGTCGCAGAACACCTACACCGCTCTCCAGTTCACCGGCGTCGAGGGCTCGACGGTTTCCATCAAGGACACCATCGACGGCTTCAACGGCATCTGCAACGGCGATTACGACCACATTCCGGAACAGTGCTTCTTCAATGTCGGTCCGATCGAAGACGTTCTGCGCAACTACGACGAGCTGCAGAAGGAGAACTGATCCATGGCTCTCAACGTCACCGTGGCCGCAGCACACGCCGCCGTTTGGTCGGGCGAAGCGACCCGGGTGTCGGCGAAGACCGTGGACGGTTCGATCGGCATCCTGTCGGGGCACGAGCCCGTGCTGGGCGTTCTGGCCCCCGGCGAGGTCACGATCACCACTCCGTCCGGCGATGTGGTGAAGGTCCATTCGGACGGAGGCTTTCTGTCCGTCAACCGTGACGATGTCACGGTGGCCGCGGACTCCGCCGAGCTGATCAAATAAGAAGAGCGCGCGACGTGAACCCTACGTACCTACTGATTATTCTGCTCTCGTTGGTAGGGCTGGTAGCGGTCTACGTCGCCGTTCTCATTTCCCGGCGCCGGGCCCTCTCACGAAGGCCTGGCGCTGTGGAATGCACCATGCACGTGGGCGCGGAGAAATCCCGCCCACGTTGGCGTTTGGGCTTCGCCGTACTCGGCGTCGAGTCCTTTCAGTGGTTCCCACTGTTCGGGCTGTACACCAAGCCCGCTCTGACCCTGCCGCGCGCTGATATCGAGATCGCCGCGCGCCGCGCGCCCGAGCCGACGGAGGAGCCGAGCCTGCAGCCCGGGGCAATCGTGGTCGATATCGTCTCCGGTGGTTTCGCCGGAGCGCCCCGCACGTTTTCCTGCGCAATCGCCGGCGAACCACTGGCGGCGTTCTCCTCGTGGCTGGAATCCGCGCCACCTGGACTCAATCATTCGATGGGACGGTTTACTTAAATGGAGGTCCTCCGGTTGACGGGGCCCTGCCGGCTGAACGGCGTGGTCGAGGTCCGCGGTGCGAAGAACAGCGTGCTCAAGCTGATGGCCGCCACCCTGCTGGCCCCCGGCCGCTCGACCATCGTCAACGTCCCGGCGATTCTGGACGTGACAATCATGGTCCGTTTGCTCGAGCGCCTGGGCTGCACGATCGACTACGATGCGCAGGCCGGTGAGGTCTCCATCGACGTCCCCGCGGCACCTGGGATCAGGGCGGACTACGAATTGGTCCGTGCGATGCGCGCCTCGATCTCCGTGCTGGGCCCCCTGGTGGGCCGGATGGGGCAGGCCCAGGTCGCCCTGCCCGGCGGCGACGCGATCGGTTCGCGCGGGCTCGATCTGCATGAAGCGGGCCTGAAGGAGATGGGCGCCGAGGTCCACCTGGATCACGGCTACTTCGTCGCGGCAGCACCCCATGGCCTGCACGGTACGCACTTTCACCTTGATTTCCCCTCGGTCGGAGCAACGGAGAACCTGGTGATGGCGGCGGTGCTGGCCGATGGCACCACCGTGCTGGACAATGCGGCCAAAGAACCCGAAATCGTCGATATCTGCACGATGCTCGTCGAAATGGGTGCGGATATCCGGGGGATCGGCACTTCCCAGCTGACCATCTCAGGGGTCTCCGAACTGCACCCGGTGACCCATCGTTGTGTGGGGGACCGCATCGTGGCGGGTTCGTGGGCCTTCGCCGCCGTTATCACCGGTGGTTCGATCGAGGTCCATGGCGCTGGTACCGAACTGCTGCCGCATGTCTTCGAGAAACTCGAAACTGCCGGTGCCGTGGTCGAACGGGTCGAGGCCGTGGGCGGTGGCTTCCGGGTCACCGGACCGACGCGCCCGCACAGTGTGCGCATCTCCACCCTGCCCTATCCTGGATTCCCCACCGACCTTCAACCCTTCGCGATCGCGCTGAACGCGGTCGCCGATGGTGAGGGATACGTCACCGAGAACCTGTTCGAGGCACGCTGGCGGTTCGTCAACGAGCTGGCCCGGCTGGGCGCACAGGTATCCGTCGACGGTAATCATGCGCTCATCACGGGGGTTCCCGAACTCTCCGGTGCCGAGGTGGAGGCCTCGGACATTCGGGCCGGTGCGGCATTGGCGATTGCCGGCCTGGCCGCCACCGGGGTATCGGAGATCTCCGGGGTCAGCCATATCGACCGCGGCTATGAGTTCTTCGTGGACAAGCTCAAATCCTTGGGTGCCGACATCGAGCGCATCGAGCGTGCGACCGTACTCGACATCGACTGAGCCGAGCACGGTCTGACCCCGGCCGGGGAGAGCCCAGGTGGGGGCGTGGGCCCGGCTCCTCAGAAGAGACGGGTCTCCGGGTCGTCCATCCCACGCAGCGCATCGTAGTCCAGCACCACGCACCGGATGCCCCGGTCCTCGGCCAGTGTGCGGGCCTGCGGTTTGATTTCCTGCGCAGCGAAGACGCCGGCGACCGGCGCCAGGAGCGGATCGCGGTTCATCAGTTCCAGGTAGCGCGTCAGTTGTTCGACCCCGTCGATTTCGCCCCGGCGCTTGATCTCCACCGCCACTGCGCCGCCTGCGGAGTCCCTGGCCAGGATGTCGACGGGTCCGATCGCCGTCATGTACTCGCGGCGCACGGTTGCGAAACCGGTGCCGAGCGTTTCGATGTGCTCGGCCAGCAATTCCTGCAGATGGGCCTCGACGCCGTCCTTGATCAAACCCGGATCCACCCCGAGATCGTAACTGGTGTCCGTATGGACGGCGAAGATCGTGATGACCAGTCTGTCACCGGTCTTCTTGTGCTCGACCTGCCAGATCTCCTGTGCGCCGGCGGCGGCCTGTTCCGCGTCTGGTTCGCTGACCCGCACGGTTGCCGGCGGGCTCATCCAGTTCAGCGGCTTGTACGAGCCGCCGTCGGAGTGAACCAGGACCGAACCATCGGCCTTAAGCATGAGGACTCGATCCGCGGCGGGGAGATGGGCGGCCAGACGGCCGGAATAATCAACTGAGCACTTCGCTACAACCAAACGCACGGCAGACCACTCTACCGCATGACAAAATAGGGGACATGCCTCGATCCTCGAACTCGCGTAGAAAGAACAAATGGCAAAGGGAGACCCATGAACTGGGTATCTCACTCAATTCGATCCGTCATGTGGTCGAGGGCCCCGACGGCGAATGGGTGGTCCAGTCGGTACGGGGGAACTCATCGGGGAAGGTCTACACCTGCCCCGGGTGCAATCAGGACTTGCCGGCGGGTACACCCCACACGGTGGCCTGGCGTTCCGAGGACGAATTCGGCGTGGGAGTCGGGCTGGCCCACCGCAGGCACTGGCACACCTCGTGCTTCAACGCCCGCCACCGTAGGCGGTGACGGGCGTTGAAGCCGGAACCGGGTTCGGAGAGCCCGGACCTCAGCGGTTCCGATTGTTGTTCCGGGGCAACGACTCGGTGGGTGCGTCGGTTTGCTCCTGGGGCTTCGTCTGGGGCTGTTTGGCCTCGGTATCGGCGGAAGGCGCCGCGTCCTTGGCGCTACCGCCGTCGGACTGCAGACGCCCCTTCGCCTTGACTCCGCCGGTGCCCCGGGCAGGCGACGGGGTATTGGGAGCGTCCTTGGGGCGTGCCGCAGCGCCCTTGGGCGCTTCCTGTGCCTTGAGCTGATCGAGTTCCTCACCCGAGGCGATGCGCTCGGTCGGGAAGGCCGCGGCCTTGACCTGATCGGACTTGTCCTCGGCCAGGTCGATATCGTCGAACAGCCCGGGGGCTGCGAACATGGAGCGCAACTGCTCGAGCTGTGCTGTGATGGTGCGCCGCTGTTTGGTCAACAGATCGACCTGGGCCTGGGCGGCCGAGACATTGCGCTTGGCCTCCGCCGAGGACTCCTCAATGGTCGCCTCGGCAGTGGCGCGGGCCTCGGAGATGAGCTCCTGGGAGCGCTTCTTCCCATCGGCGATGATCTGGTCGGCCTTGTCCAGCGCCTCCTTGCGGATGGCCTCGGCCCTGGCGGCGGCCTGCGTGGCGGCCTCGTCCGCTTCGGCGGCACGCGCCTTGGCCTCGTTCGTCAGCCGGTCGTTGTCCTGTGCCGCCTTGGCGAAGCGGGCCTGTTCGTCCTTTTCGTGCGCCTGGCGCCGGTTGGCCAGCTCGACGTCCAGTGCGTCGGCGCGCTGCTGGGCTTCCTCGGCCGTCTTCTCTGCTCGAGTGGTGAGTTCTTTCGCCTTGGCCTCGGCCTGTTCGGTGACCTTCCTGGCAGCGGCCTCGGCTTCGGACCTGACTTTCTGGGACTCCTCGGCGGCGGAGGTGCGCAACTGCTGGGCCTCCGTCTTGGCCGTGGTGCGCAGATCGGCGACTTCCTTCTGGGCGTCCGCCCTGGTCGTGGACAGCTCCCGTTTGAGCGCCTCACGGGACTGCGAGGCCTCCTGCTCGACCTCGCTGCGCAGCTGTGCCGCCTTGCGCTGTGCCGCGGCCACCAGTTCCTCCGCCTTCGTCTGCGCGGCGGTTGTGGTCTCCTTGGCGCGCAGTTCGGCGGCCTGTTTGATCGCTTCGGCTTCGTTGCGCGCCGAATTCAGGGTGTCATTGGACTCCGTGCGCATCCGCGCGCGCGAACTGGCGGCGTCCGCGCGGGCCTTGTTGCGGATCGTCTCCGCATCCGCAGTGGCCTGGGCGAGGGTCTCCCTCGCCTGCGACTCAGCGATCTTGAGCAGATGGTCGATCCGGCTGCCGGGTGCACCCTGCGACTCCGGGGAGGACTCCGCGGCCTTCTTCAGCTGGGCCTTGGCCTCCGAGAGTTCCCCTGCGATCTGGAGCTTGGCGCGATCGGCCGTGATGACCTGGCTGCGCGCATCCGTCAGCGCCTTGCGCAGGGAGTCGATCTCACCGCGCAATTGCGCGATGCGGGAATCGACCTCGTTCTTCTCATAACCGCGCATCGACGTGCGGAACTCTTCGGGGGGTGTCACGTTCGCTCCTAGTGTGTCTGGGCCTGGCTTCGCCGTTAACTCTAGTGAGTGAAGTTGAGGATTGCTGGGACCTCCATCATTCGTCGGGTCGTGTCCCACGGAGGTGGGGGAGGGCGCCGGGATGGTGGAAGTGCATTAAGCTGGGCGAGCGCGGTCACACGGTCCGTGAGTGCCACCCGAACCCGGCCGGCATGCTCGTTCGATCGCGCCGAAATGCATTGACAACGTCGTTGACCGCAGCCGGTCCGCGACCGGAGAACAGGAGTGAACATATGGCCGAAGCCGTGATCGTCGCGGGCGCCCGTACCCCGCAGGGAAAGCTGCTGGGCGGACTGTCCGGCCTGTCCGCCGTCGACCTGGGCGCAATCGCCATCAAGGGCGCCCTTGACAAAGCGGGCGTGGCCGGCGAAGCCGTCGAGTACGTGCTCATGGGCCAGGTGCTGCAGGCCGGGTTGAGTCAGGGGCCCGGGCGCCAGGCGGCTGCCAAAGCCGGTATTCCGATGAACGTGCCCGCGGTAACCCTGAACAAACTGTGCCTCTCCGGCATCAACACGATCACGCACGCGGCGATGTTGGTGCGCGCCGGCGAATACGATGTGGTGGTCGCCGGTGGGCAGGAGTCGATGACGAATGCCCCGCACATGCTGGAGAAGTCCCGTCAGGGTTACAAATACGGCACGGTGCCGCTGCGTGACCACATGGACTACGACGGGCTGTGGGACGCCTTCACCGACCAGGCGATGGGTGCGCTGACCGAGGACGCGAACGCCGGGGACGTGGAGTTCTCCCGCCTGGCACAGGATGAGTTCGCCGCACGCTCGCATCAGCGGGCCGGTGCTGCCTGGGAGGCGGGCCGGCTGGTCGACGAGGTCGTGCCCGTGACGATCAGGACCCGCAAGGGCGAGGTCGTCGTCGACCGGGACGAGGGCGTCCGCCCGGATTCCACTGCGGAGTCCCTGGCGGGTCTGCGGCCGTCGTTCAGGCCCGACGGCACGATCACCGCGGGCAATGCGTCACCGATCTCCGACGGGGCGGCGGCCGTGGTCGTGATGAACAAGGACAAGGCAGTCGCAGCCGGTCTGCCGATCCTGGCCGAGATCCGCTCCCACGCCTGGACGGCGGGGCCGGATTCGACTCTGCAGCACCAGCCGTCGCAGGCGATCAAGCAGGCCGCGGCGCGTGAGGGCGTGGCGGCGGACTCCTTCGACCTGTACGAGATCAACGAGGCCTTCGCCCAGGTGGGACTGGCCAGTATGCAGGACCTGGGCATCGACGCCGAACGGGTCAACGTCAATGGCGGGGCGATCGCCCTGGGGCACCCGATCGGGGCCTCGGGTGCGCGCATCGTGTTGACCCTGGCCCACGAACTGAAACGCCGCGGCGGTGGCCTGGGTGTGGCGGCGCTGTGCGGTGGCGGTGGTCAGGGCGACGCGCTGGTGATCAAGGTGGAGGGCTGAGACGTGCTCCTGGCCTTTTCGGTTTCGCCCTCGGGAGGGGAAGACCCCTCGGGTAGCGGGTCGGTCCACGATGCCGTCGCCGCCGCCCTGGAGGTCGTGCGGGCCTCCGGCCTGCCCAACGAAACGTCCTCGATGTTCACTACGGTCGAAGGGGAGTGGGACGAGGTCTTCGCCGTGGTCAAGGCCGCGACGTAGGCCGTTGCCGCCTACGGTCCGCGCGTTTCCCTGGTCATGAAGGCCGATATCCGTCCCGGCCACACCGGGGAGATCACCGGCAAGGTGGAGCGGGTCGAGGCCGCGCTGGCCGAACGTCTGGACGCCCACCGGGGATGATCGGCACCTGTGGGGCCCGAGGTGAAACCCCCGGGTCCCACAGGGTAACCTAGTCCTGGACCTGCGGTTTCCGCGGGTACTTGGCCTCCGTAGCTCAGTGGATAGAGCAGTGGGTTTCTACCCCATGTGCCGCGGGTTCGAATCCTGCCGGGGGCGCAGAGGTGTATGCGGCACGGGTCGCGGCTACGGCTCGATCGGATGCCACAGATCGTCTCAGGCTATAGGATCGCAGCATGAGCTATCAGCCGGCAGCAGACCGTTATGCACACATTCCCGTCCGCCGCTCGGGCCGCAGTGGCCTGCAGTTGCCCGGCCTGTCCCTGGGGCTCTGGCAGCGCTTCGGCGATGACCGCAGCATCCAGACGCAACGGGAGATCGTGCTCGCGGCCTTCGACCGCGGTGTCTTCCATCTGGACCTGGCCAACAACTATGGCCCGCCGGCGGGTGCCGCGGAGGCGAACCTCGGCAGGATCCTCAAACAGGATCTGGCCGCGCACCGCGATGAGCTGGTGATCTCCACCAAGGCCGGCTGGACCATGGGGCCCGGCCCCTTCGGGATCGGCGGCAGCCGCAAATACCTCGTATCCAGCCTGGACCGCTCGCTCGAGCGCATGGGACTGGACGCAGTCGACATCTTCTACCATCACCGGCCCGACCCGGACACCCCGCTGGAGGAGACAGCCGCCGCGCTGGACCACATCGTGCGCTCCGGCCGCGCCCACTACGTCGGCATCTCCTCCTACTCTCCCCAGGACAGCCGCACCATGGCCGGGCTGCTGCGCGGGCTGGGCACACCCCTGACGATCCACCAGCCCTCCTATTCGATGTTCAACCGCTGGATTGAAGCCGAGGGACTGGTCGACGCGGCCGCCGATGAGGGCTTCGGCATCATCGGCTTCAGCCCGCTGGCCCAGGGCATGCTGACCGACAAGTACATCGGCGGCATCCCGGACGGCGCCCGCGCAGCCCAAGGGGGCACGCTCAACCCCGACTGGCTGACAGACGAGGTGCGCGCTCGCCTGCAGGGCCTGCACGACATCGCCGCCGGACGCGGCCAGTCACTGGCTCAACTGGCACTGTCCTGGGCACTGCGCGACCCGCGCGTGACCAGCCTGGTCGCCGGGGCCTCGAGCGTGGCCCAGCTGGAGGAGAACCTCGACGCGCTGGACCACCTCGACTTCACAGAAGCGGAACTGCGGGAGATCGACCGGTTCGCCGTCGACTGCGGGATCGACAACTGGGCCGATGCGCGCAACGGATCACCCGTGACTTTCCGGTGAGGCCGTGGTGCCCCTGATCACCGGAGCGACAGTCCTGCTTCGTCCATGGTGATCCGGGTGTCGATGCCCAGCCTGTCCAGGAAGTGCTCATCATGGCTGACGACGATGAGTCCGCCGCGATAATCGCTCAGCGCCGAGACCAGCTCATCGATACTGCGCAGGTCGAGGTTGTTGCTCGGCTCGTCCAGCACCAGCAGCCGGCAGGGCGGATCGGCCAAGAGCAAGGTCGCCAGCGCGATGCGGAAGCGCTCCCCGCCGGACAGGTCGCCGACCCGCCGTTGGACTGTGTCGCCGCGGAACAGGAAGCGCGCCAAGCCCGCACGCAGGCGGTGCTCCGTGGCCCTCGGGGCCGCAGCTCGCACGGTCTGGAGCAGGGTCGCATCATCGTCGAGATGGTCCAGGCGCTGGGGCAGGTAGCCGATCCGGTCGGTGAGGGCCTCTGCCCGGCAACCGCGCGCGGCGCCGGCCTCCCGTTCCGGGTGGACCAGCTCCTCGAGCAGCCGGGTCTTGCCGATCCCGTTGCGCCCCGTCAGCGCCACGCGTTCGGGGCCCTGCACGATGAACTCACGGCCCCGCCCATCGCGCAGGGCCGCCAGCCTGCGAGCCGCAGGCAGCTCGGGGTCGGGCAGGTCGATCGAAATACCGGAATCGCCGCGGATCCGTTGCTCCTGCTCGGCCACAACCTGCCGGGCGGCGTCGACGGAGGCGTCGTGGCGGCCCTGCAGCTTGCCGGCGGAGACCTGCGCCTCCTGCTTGCGGTTGTTCATGATCATCTTCGGCTTGCGCTTGTTTTCGAAGTCGGTTCGCGCATAGCGCCGGCGCCGGTCCAGCTTGGTCTGTGCCTGAATCCGCTGGCGCTCCTCGGTGCGCAGCCGCTGCTCGGCCGAACGCAGGGCCTGTTCGGCGGCGGCCTGTTGGACCTCCAGGTACTCCTGGTAGGCCCGGTAGGGTCCGCCGAACACCTCAAGTGCTCCGTCGCGCAGCTCCGCCGTCGAATCCATCAGATCCAACAATTCGACGTCGTGGCTGACGACGAGCGACGACCCCCGCCAGGAATCGATCGCCTCGTAGAGCAGGCTGCGGGAGGCGCGGTCCAGGTTGTTCGTCGGTTCGTCGAGCAACACGACTTCGTCGCCGGCCAGTGCCAGACCGGTCAGTGCGACCAGGACCGTCTCCCCACCGGAGAGGCTCCCGACCGGGCGGTCCAGTTCGATGTCGGTCAAACCGACGCGATCCAGCGCCGCCCTGGCACGGGCCTCGACGTCCCAGTCGTCGGCGAGAGCATCGAAATGCGCCGGGTCGACGTCTCCCGACTCGATTGCGCGCAGGGCGCTGACCCGGGATTCGATGCCCAACAGCCCGGCGACGCCGGCTCCGGCGTCCAAAACGAGGTGTTGGGGCAGATAACCGATGTGTCCGGTGACCGTGACGGAGCCGGCACTGGGCACCAGCTCGCCTGCGATGATGCGCAGCAGAGTCGTCTTGCCCGTGCCGTTGGATCCGATCAGGCCCGTGCGGCCGAGCGGGAATGTGGCGGACAGGTCACTGAACACGATGGTGCCGTCGGGCCAGGTGAAGGAAAGGTCGGCCAGCGTCACAGCCGGCTTCTGAGTGGATAGCATGAGGACTCCCGGGTTGTCAGTGCAAGCGCTGACACCGGAGCCCTCAGTGCAGGGCGATCGACGGGGTCAGCGCGGTGGGGACGCGGCCAGACGGTCGTCGATCAGCATTTTGGGGATCCTCACGTGGAAAACAGGGACGGCTCGACGATAGCAGGCGCGCGCCGGAACTTCCAGAGATCTGCGTCACCCGGGGCGACGGCCTCCGGGCAGGGAGTCAGGCGGCGATCCCGCGCAGATAGTCGGCCAGGACCTCGGCGTGATTGTGCGCGGTGTCCTTGGACGCGAACAGCAGCACGAGCGTGTGGGCGCCGGTTGTTGCGGCACGATTCACGAGCGCGGCGGGGGCGTCCGAGCCCTCCAGCTCTGCGCGGTATTCGCCTGCGAAGTCGGGGAAGTCGACGGTCCCGGCGTGGAACCGTTTCCGCAGGTCCGGGCTGGGCGCAACCTCTTTGTCCCAGGAAGCCGCGGCCAGGCGCTCCTTCTTGACTCCGCGTGGCCATAGTCGGTCCACCAGTGTCGCGTATTCGCCGGCGTCCGGCGACCAGTCGTACACACGTTCCGTCCGGATGTCCATGGCCCCAGGGTAGACCCGCGGCCGGCGTTCACGCTTGCACAGCTGCGCCACAGGCTGCACAAAGCACCCCCTTCACCCGGAACGATGTGATGGTCTCAACGCACACGACGAGGAGAACATCATGAACGTGCAGCAGCACCCGCAGTACCCGGTGAACGCCACCGCCGCGCGGCACTGGTATCAGAAGCCGGGACCCATCGGCGCCCTGGCCGCCGGCCTGGGTCTGGCCACCGGACTGGTCCTGGGGGTGCCGGCGACCTTCGGCATCGAGTCCGCGCTCGCGGTCGTGGCGGAGCAGGGGAGCACGGTCCAGCAGGCGCCGGGTTATCAGGCGGCGGCCGGAACCGGGCAACCCGGAACCGGGCGATCCGGAGTACAGGGCGCCGATGGCAGTGCCGGTCCCGGCTCGTCCGACGGCCTCGGCGATGGGGCAGGGGGCGCACGGCAGGTTCCGGGCGGACAAGACTCCGCCGGCGAAGCGGGCACCGGTACAGCTTCGGGCCAGGCAGCGGCGACCTCGGCCACCGCGAAGCAGGCGGCAGGGGTCGTCATCATCAACACGAACCTGAAGTACGAGGGCGCAGCAGGTGCGGGCACCGGCATGGTCGTCAAGTCCGACGGCACTGTGCTGACGAACAACCACGTTATCGCCGGGGCCACCTCGATCAAGGTCACCGTGCCGGCAAGTGAGAAGACGTACACGGCCACTGTGGTCGGCACACAGGCGCAGGACGACGTCGCGGTGCTCAAGCTGACCGGGGCGAAGGACCTGGCCACCGTCGCCCTCGACGAGGATCAGGAGAAGGTGGGACAGGCGATCACGGCGGTCGGCAACGCCCAGGGCAGGGGAGAGCTGGCTGCGGCCAGGGGCACCATCACCGCCCTGGACTCCACTGTGACGACCGAATCCGAGGGCACGGTCGGCTCCGAGTCACTGGACGGGATGATCGAGATCTCCGCCCGGGTGGTCTCCGGGGACTCCGGTGGGGCCCTGCTCGACGATGAGGGCGAGGTCGTCGGGATGAACACGGCGGCGTCCTCGGGCAGCAGTACGATCACCGCCTACGCCATCCCGATAGAAGACGCGATGTCGATCGCGGACAGGATCACCGCCGGGGACGAATCCGCTGGGGTGTCCCTGGGCTATCCGGCCTTCCTGGGCGTCCAGGTCGCCGCTGCAGACCAGGACTCAGCGGGGGCCGAGGGGAGTGCCGGCGGAGTCGCTTCGGGTGCGCCCGTGGCCGGTGTCATCGCCGGCACGGCCGCGGCCAAGGCCGGCCTGGAGGAGGGCGACCTGGTCACCTCGGTGGGAGGCACGAGGATTGCATCGCCCACGGCCCTGACCAAGGCGCTGTCCGGCTACGATCCCGGACAGCGGGTGAAGATCGAATGGACGGACTCCGCCGGCGCATCCCACGCCGCCACGGTCACCCTGACCCAGGGTCCGGCGTCCTGAGGGCGCCCGGCCGCTAGCGCGTGATGAAGCCGGTCACCCGTGTCACCACGTGGGCGATGGATTCCTCACAGCCGGAGTCGAGCCACCGGTAGATCAGCCAGACGGCTCCGGCGGCCACCGCCTCGACCGCCTCGACATCGGTGTGCGCGCTGGGGGTACCCAGCAGGCGCTCGACGACGAACTCGATGACCCCGCGCAGCACACGGAAACCGGCACGTGAGGGTAGGACTCGGCTGAAGAAGGCTGTGTGGATGCGCAGTCTGGTCAGTACGGTGCCCAGGTGCTCGGCGATCACAGAGTCGTCGACGGTGCCAGGGGGTGCCGGATGGATACCCGAGAAGACCTCCCGCAGCAGGTCGTCCGCAGCGGCGGCCAGGGAGGCGGGGACATCGGGGAATGCCGCATAGAACGTGGGGCGGGACACGCCTGCGCGGTTCACGATCGCGGTGATGGTCAACCTGTCGGGATCGTCCAATAGAGCCAGTTCGCGCACGGCCGTGACGATGCGCACCATGGAGTCGGGATTCCGTGGTGTCGGGTCTGCATGGGGATGCGAGCTCATGGTGTCAGCTTACGTCTGACCCCGTATACACAGGTTCCCGGCGGTGCCCCACGACGCAGGGTGAGGGTTCTGACACTACGGGTGTCGGTATAAGAATTGCCGCCTCCCACGGCGCGCCGACTGGTGGGAGACTGAGAAAACAGTCAGAGTATGAGCGTGACTACCATCGCGACGAGCGACCAACAGCTACCGACCGCACTGGGCCCTGCCCTGCGCGACCTCGTTGCCCGAGTCGGGGCGGCGCGGTTTCCCCTGGCGGCCTCCGGGGCGGAGGCGGGACGTGAACTGCAGATCAGGCTCCGGGCCCAACTCGGCGACTACCTGATTCCCAGAGCGGCCGATCCACGTGCACCGTTGCTGGTCGTCGTGGGCGGTTCGACCGGCGCAGGCAAGTCGACCCTGGTCAATTCGATCCTGCGCACGGAGGCCACCCGGGCGGGGGCACTGCGACCCACCACCACCTGGCCCGTGCTCATTCACAATCCGGCCGATGCCGACTTCTTCACCGGTAACCGCATCTTCCCCGGTCTCAAACGCATCGCAGGGGGAACTACGGCAGCCGGCAGGCCCTCGATGCAACTGGTCGAAAGCACAGAGGTCCCCGCCGGGATCGCGCTGATCGACTCGCCCGATATCGATTCGGTGGCCTCGACCAACCGCGAGGTCTCCCGTGAGCTGTTGGGAGCCGCTGACCTGTGGCTCTTCGTGACCACTTCCGCCCGGTACGCCGACGCGGCGCCGTGGGAGGTGCTCAAGGGGGCCTCGGACCGGGGGACCTCGGTTGCCGTCGTGCTCGACCGTGTCCCCGCCGATGCCAACCGCGAGGTCCGACACCATTTAGGCGGGCTGTTGCACGCCGCGGGCCTGGGCCAGGCGCCCCTGTTCACCATTCCGGAGATCGACCTGGAACACGGATTGCTGCCCGAATCGGCCGTTTACCCCGTGAAGTCCTGGCTGTTCAACCTGGCCACGGGCGACCGCGCCCGCTTGCGTGTGATCAACCGAACCCTGCTGGGGGCCCTGCACACGGTGGGTGCGCAGATCGAGACCCTGGCCGACGATGCAACCAGGCAGGAGGACGCGCACCGCGAACTCAGCGCGGCCGTCGAAGGCGCATTCGCCGGCCAGATCGACGAACTGTCCGCAGCACTGCGGCGCGGCGATGCGGTACGCGGCGAGGTCCAGGCCCGGTGGCAGGACTTCATCGGCACCGGCCAGTTCTTCAAAGGGCTCGAGCCGTCCGTCGCCCGTCTGCGTGATCGGCTGACCGCCCGGGTCGTGGGCAAACAGGACACCGCCGGCCCGCTCATCGCCTCCCTGCAGAGTTCTATCAACCAGATCATCCGACTGCACGCCGTCGAAGCGGTAGGGCGCACGGCACTGGCCTGGCAGCAGACCCCTGCCGGAACGGCCTTGCTGGACCGCAACCGGCATATGGCGGCGGTGCCGGCCAGTTTCACGGAGTCGGCCAAGGACTTCACCCGTGAGTTCGTCGGCAAGGTGTTCGCCGAGGTCTCCCAGGCATCGCAGACACGCAAGGCGAAGGCCCGTATCCTCTCCTTCGGAGTCGAGGCGGTGGGCGCCGTCGTGCTCATCTCGCTGGTCAGCGGGGTAGATGTGCAGACCCCGGGGCGTGCCAGGGTCGTCGCGAATACCGCCGAGGTCGCCGAGCACCTGCTCGACACGATCTTCGGCCCCGATGTCGTCTCCGGCCTGCTCGGCGGGCTGCGCACGGACCTGGAGGCCGGGACCGGTGAGCTGCTGCGCAGCTGCCGGCGTCCTTTCGAACAAGCCCTGACGGTGGCCGAGGTCCCGGCCAGGCAGGGACGCGGACTGCGCTCGGCGAGCGCCCGATTGGAGGAACTGCTGTGAGTGAGCCGGGCATCAAGGAGCAGATCGCTCATTATGCACAGGGCATCAGGCAGGCCCTGACCCTGCCCGCGGGGCACCTGAGCCCGGAGACTGTTGCGGAGGCCCGCAGCGTGCTCAAGAAGTCCAGTGCCCGGATGGGCATGGGGGAGGACTACACGGTCGTGGCCTTCGCCGGTTCGACCGGTTCTGGCAAGTCATCGCTGTTCAACGCGGTGTCCGGTCTGGAGCTGGCCCGCGTCGGGGTGCGCCGCCCCACCACCTCGAAGCCCACTGCCTGTGTCTGGGGCGATGGCGCGCAGGACCTGTTGGATTGGCTGGAGGTTCCCCAGGAGAACCGGACATGGCGCGAATCCGCGCTCGACGGCGACGACGAGCGGGCCCTGCACGGCCTGGTCCTGCTTGACCTGCCGGATCACGATTCGACCGCGGTGGAACACCGGGAGGAGTCGGACCGGATGGTCGGCCTGGTCGACGTGCTGGTCTGGGTCGTCGACCCCCAGAAGTATGCAGACTTCGCCCTGCACTCGCGGTATCTCTCGCAGATGAGCGAACAGGACTCCTCAATGGTCGTGGTGCTCAACCAGGTCGATCGTCTGGCACCGGAGGACCGGGAGATCGCGGCCACCCATTTGCGCAGCCTGCTGACCAATGACGGGCTGGATCAGACCGATGTCCTCCTGGCCTCGGCGAAGTCCCGCGAGGGGGTCAAGGAGATCCGCGAGCGCCTGGTCCGTCGGGTGTCGGAGCGGGCCGCGGCCTCCCAGCGTCTGGTCGCCGATCTGCGGACGGTGGCCAGACGGATCCAGTCCGAGCTGGGCGAGCCGGTCGCCGATCCGCAGGCGCTGCCGGGTGCGGCCCGGTTGGTCTCTGCGATGACCGATGCTGCGGGCGTCGACGCACTGGGCCAGACGGTGCACGACGACTACACTCGCAGGTCCTACCAGGCGACAGGATATCCGCCACTGGTCTGGATGCAGCGGGGCAAGGCCGACCCGTTGGGATCGCGGCACGGGGCCAACCGTGCAGCGTTGATCAGGGCCTCGGTGCCTGCGACCACTCCGACGCAGAGCGCGCAGGTGGGTCTGGCCGCGCACGAAGTCGTTGCCGAGGCCGCGGCGAGCCTGCCGTCGAGTTGGCGTTCCGCGGTGTCCGAAGCCGAACGGAGCACCGCCAGTGAGCTGACCGATTCGCTCGACCAGGCGGTCACCGGAGTGCAGATCACCACAACGCCCCCGGGGTGGTGGGCCACTGCACGCTTCTTCCAGTGGCTGTTCTTCATCTTGACCCTGGTGGGCCTCATCGGCACAGTCGCCGCGATCGTCCTGGCGGTTGTGGGAACGACCGGTGTGTCATGGCCTGTGTGGATTGCGGGCCCCGTGGCCCTGTTGGTGGGCCTCATCGGGTCCCTAGTGACCTCGCGCAGCGCCAAGGGCGGGCGCGACCGTGGGGCCGATGAGGCCGAGGCCCGGGTCCACCGTGACCTCGAACAGGCCGTGCTCGCGGCGGCAGCCGGATCGTATCTGGCCCCGGTGACCGAGGTGCTGGCCGAGCACAAGGCCGTCTTCGACTCCCTGCGCTAGGCGCCCGACATCCGGCGATCGGGCGTCGCGCGCCTGTGGACCGACCGGGGACCGGCGCGTCCGCTGCCTGGGGACACGTCGACGGTGTCCACAGGCACACGTGTCTCCCTTGTGCCCGAGGTCCCGTGCCGGGTTCGCTGGTGGTGTTCACGAATACCTGTGGGAGGCAGTGATGAACACCAAGATGCTCAACCATTTCATCGGACACGTGGGCGGCCCGCCCACCGCGGGACAGGACAGGGAGGACCGGCCCTGGGTCCGGTTCCGCCTGGCGGTCGGCCACAGTTGGTTCGATCGCGAATCAGGACAGTGGAAGAACAGTGATCCGACCTGGTTCGACGTCAGCTGCAACGGGATGCTGGCGGACAACGTCAGGAAGTCGATCGACAAGGGAGACCCGGTCATCGTGCTGGGCAGGGTGACGGATCGCGAATGGAAGGATGCCGCGGGCAATGTCCGTAACAGCCTCGTCATCATCGCCGAGGCCGTCGGTCTGAATCTGCAATTCGGCAGGGGCGCGATCACCACCCGGTCCAAGCAGCAGCGCGGGGAGGAGGAACGCGACGCCCGCCTCGAGGCGGACACCGCACCGGGGTCGGACGGGCAGGACACCAATGCCTGGAGCATGAGACCGCCCCCGGACCAGGCCGAACAGCGTGCGGACTCGGAGCCGGCGGGCTTCGGCGCCGGACAGACCGGGTCCTACACCCAAGCCGTCGGTGCCGCGACGACGCCCCGCACCACCGTGAGCACTCACGTGGATGCCGCAGTCGGCGATGACGACGCGCCCTTCTGAGGTGCCGCCGCCGTGGCGGCAAGCGGCGGCACCGGGATAGAGTGGGGCCTGTGAGAGCCCACATCCAGTCCCGTGTCGTCGCCGTCCTCGGTGGCAGTGCCATGGTGCTCGCCCTGAGCGCCTGCAGCCTGTTCGGTCCTTCGGGCAGTGCTCCCGCCGATGATCCCACGCCGGGGAAGAAGCAGACTCCCGCGGATGTGCAGAAGGTGATCAAGACCCTGAAGCCACTGGCGCAGAAGGACAAGGCGCCCAGCGCCAAGGACTTCTTCCAGACGATGACCGCCGCGGGCTACAAGAAGTCCGCGCTGGAGGCCACCATCGATGCCACGCCCCTGGATACGGGGATTCCGGCCAAGATGTTCGGCGTCCGGGTGTCCGGCGGCTGCGTGATCGGCGAGATCCGCGGCGGCAAGGTCGAGGCTAAGAAGGTCCCGCGGACCAAGAGTACGGGAACCTGCCTGGTGGGCGATGTGCAACGGCCGGCGGGAGTCGCCACGCCTTCGGGGGAGCCCCGGGGTTCCGAGCAGACTGGCCCGGACGAACTGCTGCCCGGTGACGGCTGAGTCGGTCGAACAGGTCCTACGCAGTGTAAACGGTGCCGGGACTGGCCCGGGTGTGGGCTGACCGGATAGGCTAAGGGCACTATGCCAGAGTTCATTTACACCATGTACAAGGCGCGCAAGGCGCACGGTGACAAGGTCATCCTCGACGATGTGTCGATGTCGTTCTACCCCGGTGCCAAGATCGGCATGGTCGGTCCCAACGGCGCGGGTAAGTCGACGATCCTCAAGATCATGGCGGGCCTCGACCAGCCGTCGAACGGCGAGGCCAAGCTGGCCCCCGGCTTCACGGTGGGCATCCTGCTGCAGGAACCGCCGCTGAACGACGACAAGACCGTCCTGGGTAATGTCGAGGAGGGCGTTGGTGAGATCAAGGCCAAGCTCGACCGCTACAACGAGATCTCCGAGGAGATGGCCAACCCCGACGCGGACTTCGACGCGCTGATGGAGGAGATGGGCAAACTCCAGGAGGCCATCGACGCCGCCGACGCCTGGGACCTGGACTCCCAGCTGGAACAGGCGATGGACGCCCTGCGCTGCCCACCGCCGGAAACCGACGTCAAGGTCCTCTCCGGTGGTGAACGCCGCCGCGTCGCCCTGTGCAAGCTGCTGCTGGAGAAGCCCGATCTGCTGTTGCTCGACGAGCCGACCAACCACCTGGACGCGGAATCGGTGCTGTGGCTCGAGCAGCACCTGCACTCCTACCCCGGCGCCGTCATCGCCGTGACCCACGATAGGTACTTCCTCGACCACGTGGCCGAATGGATCGCGGAGGTCGACCGCGGTCACCTGTATCCCTATGAGGGCAACTACTCGACCTATCTGGAGAAGAAGGAAGAGCGCCTCCAGGTGCAGGGCAAGAAGGACGCCAAAATGGCCAAGCGGCTCAAGGAGGAACTCGATTGGGTTCGTTCCAACGCCAAGGCCAGGCAGACGAAGTCCAAGGCCCGTCTGAACCGCTATGAGGAAATGGCGGCTGAGGCGGAGAAGACCCGCAAGCTGGACTTCGAGGAGATCCAGATCCCGCCGGGCCCGCGGCTGGGCAATGTCGTCATCGAGGCGAAGAACCTGGTCAAGGGCTTCGACGGGCGCACCCTGATCGACGGACTGTCGTTCGATCTGCCGCGCAACGGCATCGTCGGCGTGATCGGTCCCAACGGCGTGGGCAAGTCGACTCTGTTCAAGACGATCGTGGGTCTCGAACCGATCGATGGTGGAGAACTCAAGGTCGGCGAAACGGTCAAGATCAGCTATGTCGACCAGAACCGCGGTGGAATCGATCCGGAGAAGTCGCTGTGGGAGGTCGTCTCCGACGGACTGGACTACATCCAGGTCGGCAATGTCGAAATGCCCTCACGGGCCTATGTCTCGGCGTTCGGCTTCAAGGGTCCTGACCAGCAGAAGAAGGCCGGAGTTCTCTCCGGCGGTGAGCGCAACCGGCTGAACCTGGCGCTGACCCTCAAGCAGGGCGGTAACCTGCTGCTGCTCGATGAGCCCACCAACGACTTGGACGTGGAGACGCTCAGCTCGCTCGAGGACGCCCTGCTGGCCTTCCCCGGTTGCGCTGTGGTGGTATCCCACGACCGGTGGTTCCTCGACCGTATCGCCACCCACATCCTGGCGTGGGAGGGCACGGAGGAAGACCCCGCCCAGTGGTACTGGTACGAGGGCAACTTCGAAGGCTACGAGAAGAACAAGGTCGAGCGCCTGGGCGAGGACGCCGCGCGGCCCCACCGGGTGACGCACCGTCGTCTGACCCGCGGCTGACACCGGCCGGGTACCGGGGCCGGAGGTCCGGGGTGAAAGAATGAGCCAATGAGTTTCGAATTGGTCAACCCCCTGATCTCCGGCCCCTTCACGCGTGTGCTCATCGAGTTGCGCTGGGGCGATATGGACGCCTATGGGCACGTCAACAACGTCACCCAGCTGAAAATCCTGGAAGAGGCACGTGTGCGTGCCTTCGGTTCCCCCACCGCCGCGCGCGATGTCCAGCCGGTGGCCGGTCCCGCCGGTGCTGCTCGGCAGGTGTTCGGCACGGCCCTGCCACAGGTGTTCCGGGCCGCCAGCGACGGCGCCGACATCCTGGTCTCGAGCCATGCGATTGAATATCGCACGCCGGTGCCTTACCGTGAGGGCCCCATCGCCGTGGACCTGGTGCTGGCGAAGGTCTCGCCGGTGCTCATCACCGTGGGCTACGTGATCGGAGAACCCGACGGCTCGGCCCAGTACTCGGTGGCCGAGACCGACGTCGTCTTCGTCGACTCCATCACCCACCGGGCGCGCCGGCTCAGCGAGCACGAATACGCGGAGCTGAGCGGGGCAGTGGTCGGCCCGATCCGGATGAAGAGGCGCAAGTGACGTCCCTGCATCCGGCCGATTCGGGAGCGCTGGCCGACTGGCAGTTGTTCACCGCCCGCCTGCTGCGGGCCGATCCGGACGCCGCCGTGCGCTTGAGCGTGGGCGGCGATGTGCTGGTGCTCACTACAGCTCCCCTGTATCCGGCCGGCTTGGGCGACACGATGCCCCTGGTGCTGGCGATGCGGATGCTGCGATTGAGTGACTCCGGGCTGGACGGGCTGGACCGGGTGGTGCCGGCTCGCGCGCTCGGCGACAGGTTCGCCCGAGCGGAAACCACCGGCGACGCCCGTCTGCCCCTGCCTCCGACCGAGGTGCCCGTCGCCTGGACGGCTCGCACCCCGCCCCGGACCGGCTGGACCAACGTGGGCGAGGTCCCGGCCGCGAACCTGGTCGAGGTTGCCCGCGCCGGAATCGCCGAGGTCGCCCAGGGCAGCCCCTCCGGTTCCGGTGGGCATGCGGTGAGCAGGCTGCGCCGCCTGGTGTGGAGCCGGGAGGTCGAACTCGAGCCGGGCGCCCCGGCCGCTGCAATGGGGCCCGAGCGCCTGCCATCCGTACCCGCAGGAATGGCCTACGCCGGTGAGGTCCTGGGGTTCTTACCGCATGGACCCGTGCTCGAAGACTCCGGGGTCACGGTGTTCCGGGTCTCCGGCTGGTTGCGCCTGACGACTCGCGGCGGCCATCTGCTGACGCCCCTGCGCAGCCTCTAGGAGCGGTCGTTGGAACCCGGGGTCCGATCCCGGGCGCCGGGCTCTTCGAAGCTGTTGATCATGGCAGTCGCCGCACGGTTGAAGTAGTCCCACATCGCAGCGTCGTACATGGGTGCCAGTTCCAGTGTGTCGAGTGCTGCGCGCATATGGGCCAGCCAGTGTTCGCGCCCGCGGGGAGTGACGGTGAAGGGCATGTGGCGCATCCGCAGACGGGGGTGCCCGCGTTCCTGCGAATAGGTGGTGGGCCCACCGAAGTACTGTTCGAGGAAACCCTGCAGCCGGTGCTTGGCGCCGACGAGTTCCCGGCCGTCTGGATACATGGCGATCAGGTAGGGGTCATCGGCGACCCCGGCGTAGAAGGCGTCGACCAGCTTCGTGAAAGTGGGGTGCCCGCCGACCAGGGCGAACATGCTCTGGGGCGCTTCGGCAGCGTCCTGTGTTGTCATCGGAGTTCCGTCATTTGCGCGCATCGTCCTTCCCAGACACCGTCTCGACCTCGGTCGACTCTACCGCACCGGCGCCCAGTGGCCCCATGGAGCGCAGCACCGTCTGCATCTCGAAGGGCACGGCCAGGTCCCGTCGCGAAAGCTGGTGGCGGAAGTTCTTGCGGAACTCGCGTGAGACGGAGCCGTTCTGCCCCGGTCGCGTCTTGATTGTGACCCGGACCGTCACCGCCTCGCCGGTCATCTGCTGGACGCCCAGGACCTCTGGGTCCTCCAACAACGACTTCTTCAGCTCCGGCTGTGCCTGCAGATGGGTGATCGTATCGGCGATCACAGCGTTGATCGCGTCATCGTCCGCCTCATAGGGGAAGGGCAGATCGAGCACAGCCACGGACCATCCCTGGGAGGAATTCCCCACCTTGAAGATCTCGCCGTTGCGGATATGCCACAGGGTGCCGTCCATGGCCCGGATCTTCGTGATCCGCAGACCGACCTCTTCGACGCTGCCCTGGACTTCGCCCAGGTCCACTGAGTCGCCGATGCCGAACTGGTCCTCGATGACGATGAAGAAGCCGGACAGATAGTCCTTGACCAGGGTCTGGGCCCCGAAGCCCAGGGCGATGCCCACGATCCCGGCCGATGCCAGCACCGGCGCCAGATTGAAGCCCAATTCGGTCAACACCATCATGCCCGTGATGACGGCCACGACAATGGCGGTCAGGGACTGCAACAGTGAACCGACTGTGCGCGCCCGCTGGGCCCGCCTGGCCCTGGTCATCGGGTCCTGTCCGAACATCTCAACGGAACGCGATGACTTGCCCATGCGCAGCCGGCCGTCCGCGCCGGCTGCGATCGACCGAGTGAAGCGGCGGATGATGAGCCGCAGGATCAGCGCGATCAGCAGGGCGACGAGGATGATCACGGCGATCTTCAACGGTGTGCCCAGCCAGAATGCGTAGTCGAAGTCACGCGCCTTCTGCACCGTCTCGTCGACCGTGCGCTCGAAACCGGTTGACGTGGGCGTCGGGGTGGGTGAGGTCGTCCCGTCCGCAGGCCCGGGGGAGACCGAGGAAGGGGACGGGGTGGACTGAGCGAAGACGGACTGAGCGTTCATATGCACTCCAGGCTAGTGGAGGCCGCTGAACGGTTCCCAGGACCCCGCTGAGTTCCTCCCGAAAATCCGATACCGAAACGTTATAAAGTCAGATGGTCGCATAGGCGGCCGCAGACACGGTCGGCCGGAAGCGCCGCCGGCCCCGACCCCTCTGGAGGGTCGGGGCCGGCGGACGGTCGGCAGGCCGCTGTCGCGCATGCCGGGCGGATGAGCCGCCTATTCGGCTGTGCGCACCCGCAGGGTCCGCTCCGCGGAGTCCAGGTTCTCCCTCATCAGGCGGACCAGGCCCTTGTGGGCCTCGGCGTGCCCGTCCAGCCAGCTGCGGGTCGCCTCGACGGTGGCAGCCGAAGCCGGCGGGTACAGGCCCAGGGTCAGGGTCTGGGCGATCTCCAGGGTGCGGTCGGCCCAGACCGATTCGATCCGCTCGAAGTAGGCAGAGCGGAAGTCGCCCAGTCCCTCACCCGCTGCGATGAGCGAGCCATCCGGATTCTCGATCCCGTGGCCGAATCCGCGGGTGATGGCGTCGACCATCGTATTGGGCACCGAGGTGTCGGTGAGGAGTCGCACGAAGGTAGCAGTCTTGACCGCGGAATCGGCGCGCGCGGCCTTGGCCGTGCCCGCCGCGTAATGTCCGTCTGCGGTGTTGTCGGCGGCCAACCAGCCATCGATGGCAGCATCGTCGAGGCGGCCGGCGGCTGCCAGCGCGATGATGATCTCCCAGCGCAGATCGGTATCCACGCTCAGCCCCGGTCCCGGCTCGGTGGTGCCGGCCAGAATCGCCTCGAGGGTGTCGAGCTGTTCGGCGCTCGCGGCGTGCTTGACGAAGGCCTGGAACAGCTGGAACTGCTGATCGGAGTTCGCCGGCGCCTGCTGGACCATCGTCCACAGGGCTGCTGCGGCCTCGGTCCGGCCGGCCGGCCTGTCGGCGGGGGCGGTGTAGGCGCCCAGGGCCGTGGCCAGATTGCGCATCTGCACATTGAGCGCGGTCGAATGGACGACCGATGGCAGGTGCTTCTCCAGGGCGTGCACATAGGCTGCCGGGGCCAGTTCGCCGTCGCGCACCATGTCCCACAGGGTCGTCAACGCCACAGTCTGCGTGAGCACATCGGAGAAGCCGTCCAGATGCTCCAGCACGACCTGCAACGACTCCGGATCGAATCGGACCTTGGCGTAGGTAAGATCCTGATCGTTGACGACGATGACCGCGGGGCGCTGCGCGGGCACGGGCAGTTCGACCGATGCGCCGTCCAGATCGAGCTCGTGCAACGCCGTGCGTTCGAGCTGCCCGCCGACCAGATCGTAGTAGCCCACGGCCAGGCGGTGCGGGCGCAGCGAGGGCACGGGCCGGCCGGCGAGCGCAAAGGGCTCCTGCAGCAGGGCGATGCGCTCCACCGTGCCGTCGGAACCGGATTCGACGATCGGCCGGATCAGGTTCACCCCCGATTCCTGCAGCCACAGCTTCGTCCAGGCGTCGACGTCGCGGCCGGAGGCCACCGCCAGTTCGGCCAGCAGATCGGCCAGGGTCGCGTTGGACCACGAGTGCTTGTCGAAGTACGCCTTGATGCCGGTGAAGAACTGCTCGCGGCCGACCCAGGCGACCAGCTGTTTGAGCACGGATGCGCCCTTGGCATAGGTGATGCCGTCGAAGTTGACCTCGACATCGGCCAGATCCTCGATCGGGGCGACGATCGGGTGGGTGCTGGGCAGCTGGTCCTGGCGGTAGGCCCAGGCCTTCTCCAGGGAGGCGAAGGTGGTCCAGCCCTCGGTGAACTCGGTGGCTTCGGCGGTCGCCAGGGTGGACATGAATTCGGCGAAGGACTCATTGAGCCACAGGTCGTTCCACCACTTCATGGTGACCAGATCGCCGAACCACATATGGGCGAGTTCGTGCAGGATCGTCACCACGCGACGCTCCACCGTGGCGCCGGTGGGCCGGGAACGGAATACGTACTTCTCCACGAAGGTCACCGCGCCGGCGTTCTCCATTGCGCCTGCGTTGAACTCCGGGACGAACAGCTGGTCGTACTTCTCGAAGGGATACGGAGTGTCGAACAGGTCCTCGTAGAAGGCGAAGCCGGCGCGGGTGACGTCGAAGATGTTGTCGGCATCGATGTAGTCGAACAGCGAGGCACGGGTATAGACACCCAGCGGCACGGCCTCGCCGTCGGCCGACTGCAGCGAGGAGTGCACCGACTTGTAGGGCCCGGCGACGATCGCGGTGATGTAGCTGGCGATCCGCGGGGTGGGGGCGAAGCGCCAGACCGCCATGGCCTCGGCGGAGTCCTCGGGCATGTCCCGGGGCGCGCTTGCCAGACCGCCGAGCACATCGTCCACGGAGTCGGTGGGTGCGGGGGTGGGGGAGTTGGAGACCACGGCCCACCGGGCCGGCGCGACGATCGTGAAGGCGAAGGTGGCCTTGAGGTCGGGCTGTTCGAACACGGAGAAGACGCGGCGCGAATCGGGGACCTCGAACTGGGAGTACAGGTAGGTTTCGCCGTCGGCCGGATCGACGAAGCGGTGCAGGCCCTCGCCGGTGTTCATGTAGAAGAACTCGGCGTCGACGACCAGCTCGTTGCGCTCCTGAAGTTCCGGCAGGCGGATGCGTCCGGGGCCCACGTACTTGGCCGGGTCCAGGATTTCGCCGTTGAGCCGCAGCTCGTGAACCGAGGAGGTGATCGCATCGATGAACGTCTGCGTGCCCGCTTCTGCGGTGAAGGCCACCACCGTGCGGCTGCGGAAGGTCGGTCCCTTTCCGGTGAGCACCAGGGTGACGTCATAGGAGTCGACTCGCAGGGCCGCCGCGCGTGCGGCGGCCTCCAGCCGGGTCAGATTGTGCTGGGCCATTGGTCCTTCTTCCCTCTTGCAATGTCCGTGTGACTTGCAAGTATTCTTTCATGTGAGGCCCGGGCAGCCACCGGGCACCGTCGATTCCTCGGAGGATGATATGGCCACGCAAACCCTAGATTTCTGGTTCGATCCGAGCTGCCCCTGGGCCTGGATGGCATCGCGCTGGGCGCTGGAGGTCCAGCGGGTCCGCGACGTCGAGGTCGAATTCCATGTGATGAGCCTGGCAGTGCTCAACGAGGGCCGGGAGGAGCTGCCGGAGGACTACAAAGCCGCCATGCAGCGGGCCTGGGGCCCCGTGCGGGTGATCATCGCTGCGGCCGCCGGTCACGGCAAGCAGGTCATCGAACCGCTGTACACGGCCATGGGCACTCGCATTCACCCGGGCGGCAACAAGGACTATCCGCAGGTCATCGCCGAGTCCCTGGCCGAGGTCGGGCTGCCGGCGGAACTGGCACAGGCCGCTGATTCGACTGAGTGGGACGATGCGCTGCGGGCCTCCCATCAGGAGGGGATCTCCAAGGTCGGCGAGGACGTGGGCACTCCGGTCGTGGCCGTGGGCGATGTCGCCTTCTTCGGTCCCGTCGTCACCCCCGCTCCCAAGGGCGAGGCCGCGGGTAAACTGTTCGACGGCCTCGTCCTCGTGGCCGGCACCCCCGGGTTCTTCGAACTGAAGCGCACCCGGACATCCGGCCCGATCTTCGACTGAACACCCTACGACTAGGAGTCTGACAGTGCGCGTGCACCTGGGAACCGATCATGCCGGTTTCGAATTCAAGGAAATCCTCAAGCAGCATCTGAGTGAAGCCGGCTTCGAGGTCGTGGACCACGGAGCGCTGGAATACGATGCGCTCGACGACTACCCGTCCTTCTGCATCGCAGCGGCCGAGGCGACGGTCGCCGACCGCGCGGAGGGCCTCGACTCGCTCGGCGTGGTCGTCGGTGGTTCGGGCAATGGCGAGCAGATCTCGGCGAACAAGGTCAAGGGCGCCCGCTGCGCCCTGGCCTGGAACATCGACACAGCCCAGCTGGCCAGGCAGCACAACGATGCATGGATCGTGTCCATCGGCGCCCGGCAGCATCCGCAGGACGAGGCTCTGGCGATCGTCGACGCCTTCCTGGCCGAACCATTCTCCGGTGATGAACGTCACGCCCGCCGAATCGCGAAGATCGGCGCGTACGAAGAGAAGTGATGCGCTGAGCCGGGGTGACTGCCCCCGGCACACGAACAGGGCCCCGGAGTTCAACTCCGGGGCCCTGTTCATTCGGTCGGGACGACAGGATTTGAACCTGCGACATCCTGCTCCCAAAGCAGGCGCGCTACCAAGCTGCGCCACGTCCCGTGACCGTGATCGAGTATATGTCATCACCGGTGGGGCGCCTAATCCCCGGTTGGTGCGGTGCCGAATCCGGCTTATGGACCTACGCTGCGGGGGCCGTTTTGCGCATGGCCGGATCGTCCAGTAGAGTTGAGCTCGTCCTTCGGGGATGTAGCTCAATGGTAGAGCCTCAGTCTTCCAAACTGATTACGCGGGTTCGATTCCCGTCATCCCCTCCAGATTCGTCGAGGCCCCGTCATCAGCACCATGATGGCGGGGCCTTTGTCGTCGAATGCACCAGTGTTCCCTACCCGATGTGCAAAAGTCCGGCCGCGACAAGTAGAATCATTGACCGTGCCCTGTCGTGGTGTGTCCGCGGAGTCCTCGCGGGCGTGACGGCAGGTGAATATCCGAGCCAAACGGCTCACCCATGTCCGAAACGAAGAGGTAAACAGTGAAAAGCTCCGTCGAGCGGGTCGATGAGACCCGCGTCAAGCTCAGCATTGAAGCTCCCTACGCCGAACTCAAGCCGAGCATCGACGAGGCCTACAAGGAGATCGGCAAGCAGGTCAACGTTCCCGGTTTCCGCCGCGGCAAGGTGCCTGCGCGCATCATCGACCAGCGTGTGGGCCGTCCGGTCGTCCTGCAGGAGGCCGTGAACAACAGCCTCGACGACTTCTACCGCAAGGCCATCGACGAGCAGTCGCTCGAACCGCTGGGCACCCCCGAGGTCGACGTGACCGAGGTCCCCGGCCTCGACGGCACCGAATCCGGCGATCTGAAGTTCACGATCGACGTCGACGTCCGCCCTGAATTCGAACTGCCGGCCTATGACTCCATCGAGGTCACGGTCGACACCTTCGAGGTCACCGATGAGGACGTCGATGCCCAGCTGGACGAACTGCGTTCGCGTTTCGGCACTCTGAAGTCCGTCGAGCGTCCGGCCGCCAAGGACGATTTCGTCACCATCGACCTGGTCGCCTCGGTCAACGGCGAAGAGATCGACAACGCCTCAGACATCTCCTACCAGGTCGGCGCCGGTACCATGCTCGACGGCCAGGACGAGGCCCTGGAGGGCCTGTCCGCGGGTGAGGAGACCACCTTCGAGACCACGATCGCCGGTGGCGAGCACGCCGGCGAGACCGGCTCCGTGAAGCTGAAGCTGACCGCGGTCAAGGAACGCGAACTGCCGGAGGCCGACGACGACTTCGCCCAGCTGGCCAGCGAATTCGACACGATCGCCGAACTGCGCGAGGACCTGAAGAAGCAGGCCGCGCAGCAGAAGGAACTGGACCAGGGGGTCGAAGCCCGCGACAAGGTCCTCGAGGCCCTGCTCGAGCAGCTGAACCTGCCCGTCCCGGCCCGCGTGGTCGAGGACGAGGTCAAGCGCCACCTCGAGGGCGAGGGCCGTGAGGACGACGAGGAGCACCGTACCGAGGTCACCGCCGACACCGAGAAGGCACTGCGCACGCAGTTCATCCTTGACAAGGTCGTGGCCGCGGAGAACGTCGAGGTCGGCCAGGGCGAGCTGATCGAATACATCATCTCCGCCTCGCAGCAGTACGGCATGAACCCCAACGACTTCGCACAGGCCATCGATTCGCAGGGCCAGATCCCCGCGATCATGGGCGAGGTCGCCCGTCGCAAGGGCCTGGCCGCTGTGTTGGCCGGTGCCGTGGTCAAGGACGGCGAGGGCAATGTCGTCGACATGACCGCCTTCACGACTCCCGGCGGCCTGGCCGCCCAGGAAGCCGCAGAGGCCGAAGACGACGCCGCCGAGGCCGAAGCAGCGGAAGCCGCTGAGTCCAAGGACGCCTGAGTTCTGCGACGCCGGACCAATGGTCCGGTGACCAGGGGCGGGGCCCTCCGATTACCGGAGGAGCCCCGCCTCTGGCGTATCCGGCCCCGCCCGGTTCTCAAGCTGCCAGCGAACACCGGCGGTTGTGGGACTAAAACGGGGGATGGTCCGGTTAGAGTTCCAAGAAAGCAACGATCAACCCACAGGAGACAAGCGTGGCAGGAAAAGACCTCGACTCCCGCCCCGTGGCCGCCGGCAACGGCGGTGGCATGGGCCTGGACGATCACATCTTCAACCGGTTGCTGAAGGAACGCATCATCTGGCTGGGAGAGGACGTGCGTGACGACAATGCGAACGTCATCTGCGCTCAGCTGATGCTGCTGGCGGCCGAGGACCCGGACAAGGACATCTGGCTCTACATCAATTCCCCCGGAGGTTCCGTGACCGCCGGCATGGCGATCTACGACACGATGCAGTACATCAAGCCCGATGTCGGCACCGTGGCGATGGGTATGGCCGCTTCGATGGGACAGTTCCTGCTGTCCTCGGGGTCCAAGGGCAAGCGCTTCGCCCTGCCCCACACCCGGGTGCTCATGCACCAGCCCCTGGGCGGGATCGGCGGCACGGCCACGGACATCAAGATCCAGGCCGAACTGATCCTGAAGATGAAGCAGGAGATGGCGGAGCTGACAGCACAGCAGACTGGCAAGTCGCTGGAGCAGATCCTCAAGGACAACGACCGCGACCACTGGTTCACCGCGGCCGAGGCCCTGGAGTACGGCTTCATCGACAAGGTCGTCACGAGCGCCGACGAGCTGGGCTCCCAGGCCTGATCAGGAAGGACACCATGACCATCATCAATCCGCTGTCCACGGCGGGCAACCTGACGCCGATGGCTGCCGGTCCCGCGATGCCCAGTGCCCGTTACGTCATGCCGCAGTTCGAGGAGCGCACTCCTTACGGCTTCAAGCGCACGGACCCCTACACCAAGCTGTTCGAGGACCGCGTCATCTTCCTGGGTGTCCAGGTCGACGACACCTCCGCCGATGACATCATGGCGCAGCTGCTGGTCCTGGAATCGCAGGACCCGGATCGCGACATCACCCTGTACATCAACTCGCCGGGTGGTTCCTTCACCGCGCTGACGGCGATCTACGACACGATGCAGTATGTCAAGCCGCAGATCCAGACGGTGTGCCTGGGCCAGGCGGCCAGTGCAGCGGCCGTGCTGCTGGCAGCCGGGGCGCCGGGCAAGCGCCTGGCACTGCCGAACGCCCGCGTGCTCATCCACCAGCCCGCGATGCAGGGCCAGGGCCAGGGCCAGGCCTCCGACCTGGAGATCCAGGCCGCCGAGGTCCTGCGCATGCGCACCTGGTTGGAGGAGACCCTGTCGAGTCACTCCAATAAGACGCCCGAGCAGGTCTCGAACGACATCGAACGCGATCTGTTCCTGACCGCCGCTCAGGCCAAGGACTACGGCCTGGTCGACGAGGTGCTGGCCTCGCGCAAGGCGCAGTGATCCTCTACGCGCGCGGCCGGGGCATTGCGTGAGATCGTAGTGCCCTTGCGGCGGGCGCGGTAGTTAGGCCGTGAGATGACGGGCGGGTTAGAGTGGTTACGCGAGTAATCGGGCTGACCCGCCCGTCGTGTTTCGAATACGATGAGTGGGCGTGTCAGACGCCCCGGCTATGATGAGCACGACATGCAGATCCGGAACCTCATCAAGAAAGGTAGACACTGTGGCACGCAGTTCTGAGAGCGCAGACCTCCTCAAATGCAACTTCTGTGGGAAGTCGCAGAAGCAGGTCCGCAAACTCATCGCCGGCCCAGGCGTATACATCTGTGATGAGTGCATCGGGCTGTGCAACGAGATCATCGAAGAGGAACTCAACCAGGTCGCAAGCGAAGAGGTAGCGGATTTCACCCTGCCCAAACCCGCGGAGATCTACGACTTCCTCGACGAATACGTCATCGGCCAGGACGCCGCCAAGCGGGCCCTGTCCGTAGCGGTCTACAACCACTACAAGCGGATTCGGGCGCATAAGGACCGGGTGGACGACAGTGAGGTGGAGATCGCCAAGTCGAATATCCTCATGGTCGGTCCTACGGGTTCTGGCAAGACCTATCTGGCCCAGACACTTGCCAAACGCCTCAACGTCCCCTTTGCGGTGGCGGATGCGACTGCATTGACGGAGGCGGGCTATGTCGGTGAAGACGTGGAGAATATCCTCCTCAAGCTCATCCAGGCCGCGGACTTCGACGTGGAGCGCGCGCAGACAGGCATCATCTACATCGACGAGATCGACAAGATCGCCCGCAAATCGGAGAACCCCTCGATTACCAGGGACGTGTCGGGCGAGGGCGTCCAACAGGCCCTGCTGAAGATCTTGGAGGGCACGCAGGCCTCGGTCCCGCCGCAGGGCGGCCGTAAACACCCGCATCAGGAGTTCATCCAGATCGATACGACGAACGTCCTGTTCATCGTGGCCGGCGCCTTCGCCGGTTTGGAGGAGATCATCGCCTCCCGCAAGGGCAAGCACGGGATCGGCTTCGGAGCGCTCATCGCCTCCAAGCAGGATACCGACGACGTCTATTCGGAAGTTCTGCCAGAAGACCTCCACAAGTTCGGTCTGATCCCCGAATTCATCGGCCGTCTCCCAGTGCTGGCCACGGTCAGTGATCTGGATCGGGAAGCGCTGATCGAAATCCTCACCCAACCCCGCAATGCTCTGACCAAGCAGTATCAGAAGATGTTCGACATCGATGGGGTGAACCTGGAATTCGCCGACGACGCCCTGGAGGCGATTGCGGACCAGGCGCTGCTGCGCGGGACGGGCGCCCGTGGCCTGCGGTCCATCATGGAAGAGGTGCTCCAGCCGGTCATGTTCGAGATCCCCAGTCGGGACGACGTCGAGCGGGTGGTGATCACCAGGGAGGTCGTGGAGAACAACGTGGCACCCACCCTGGTGCCCAAGACCTCTGCCAGGGGCATCACTCAGCGGCGGCGCAAAAGCGCCTGAACACTCAGGCAGGAGGGCCCCGGAGTCCGGGGCCCGAGCCTCGGCCACCGTGCCCTCGCTTTCAAGTGAAAGGGCCGGGCCCGTACAGTCGGTGACTGTACGGGCCCGGCCCTTTTCGGACGTTGAAGCCTAGTCCGCAGTGGCGAACTCAACCTCGTCGAGCACCGGCTCGGCGGCCTCAGCGGACACCAGGGTCCAGGCGTCCACCCGGCCCGCAGCCTGGATGTCACCGGCAGCGGACTCGACCAACGGCAGGTCAGCAGCCGCCAGGGTCAGGCGCGCGGAGGCGATGCGGGTCTTCTGCGAGGCCTTGGCCTCGGTCTTCTTCCCGCGGATCGACCCGAGCACCTGGCCGGCCAGTGTGATGACGCGCGGATCGCCCTGGATGCCGGACAGCTCGTCAGCCTGCGGCCATGCGGCACGGTGGACCGAACCGGACTGCCACCACGACCACACCTCTTCGGTGACGAACGGCATGAACGGGGCGAACAGGCGCAGCAGCGTGTGCAGTGCCGTGGCCAGGGTGACGTGCGCTGACAGCTGGCCGGCCTCGCCCTGGGCTCCATAGGAACGGTCCTTGACCAGTTCGACGTAGTCGTCGGCGAAGTCCCAGAAGAACGACTCGCTCACACGCAGGGCATGGGCGTAGTCGTAATCGGCGAAGTGCTTGCCCGCGGACTCGACGGTCGCGGCCAGCTTGGCCAGCAGCGCACGGTCGATCTCGTGCGTGACGGAGTCGAACTGGCCGACCAGTCCGCCGTGCACGCCCTGGGCCAGCGCGAACTTGGAGGCGTTGAGCAGCTTCATCGCCAGACGGCGGCCGATCTGCATCTGCGAGACGTCGTAGGCCGTGTCGGCGCCCAGACGGGCCGAGGCAGCCCAGTAGCGCACCGCGTCGGGGCCGAAGCCCGGCTTGTGCTCGGCCAGGATGTCACTGGGCACGACCACATTGCCCTTGGACTTCGACATCTTCTTCCGGTCCGGATCCAGGATCCATCCCGACAGCGCCGTGTCGGTCCACGGCAGGGAGCCGTTGAGCGAATTCGCACGGACGACGGTGGAGAACAACCAGGTGCGGATGATGTCGTGGCCTTGCGGGCGCAGATCCATCGGGAAGACCTTGTTGAACAGGTCCTCATCCCGGCTCCAGCCGCCCACGATCTGCGGGGTCAGCGAGGACGTCGCCCAGGTGTCGAGCACATCGGGGTCTCCGGTGAAGCCACCGGGCTGATCCCGCTGGGACTCATCGAATCCGGCGGGCGCCTGCGCCGCGGGGTCGACCGGCAGCTGCGCATCGTCCGGGACGATCGGATTGTCGTAGTCGGGTTCGCCGGAGGCGTCCAGGCGGTACCACAGGGGGATCGGCACGCCGAAGTAGCGCTGGCGGGAGACCAGCCAGTCCCCGTTGAGGCCCTCCACCCAGTTCTCGTAGCGCGACTGCATGAACGCGGGGTGCCAGGTCAGCTCACGGCCGCGGGCCAGCAGCTGTTCGCGGATCTCGGCGGAGCGCCCGCCATTGCGCAGGTACCACTGGCGGCTGGTGACGACCTCCAGCGGCTTATCGCCCTTCTCGTAGAAGGGCACCGGGTGCTTGATGGGCTCCGGCTCTGCCAGCAGATCGCCGGATTCGCGCAGCAGATCCACGATCGCGGCCTTGGCCGAGAAGCTCGTCTTGCCGGCCAGCTGCTGGTACTGCTCGTTAGCGTCGGCCTTGGGGGAGTCCGTGATCCACTCCGGGGTGTCGCGGGCCAGCCGGCCGTCGCGGGTGATGACCGCACGCGTCGGCAGATCCAGTTCGCGCCACCAGGTGACGTCGGTCAGGTCGCCGAAGGTACAGACCATCGCGATGCCGGTGCCCTTGTCCATCTTCGCCAGCTGATGGGCGCGCACGTCGATCGCGACGCCGAACAGCGGGGAGACGACCCGACGTCCGAACAGCGGCTGATAGCGCTCATCGTCCGGGTGGGCGACGAGGGCGACCACTGCCGGGATGAGCTCGGGCCGGGTCGTCATGATGACGACCGGTTCGGCCGAGGTGTCGGCCAGGCCGTTGGCGCCCTCGGGGTAGAAGGCGATCCGGTGGTAGGCGCCGTCGCGTTCACGGTCTTCGAGTTCGGCCTGCGCGACGGCTGTGCCGAAGGTGACGTCCCACATCGTGGGGGCGTCCTGCGAGTAGGCGTGGCCGGCTGCCAGGTCGGTCAAGAAGGCGCGCTGGGACACGGCACGCGAGGTGTCGTCGATCGTCCGGTAGGTGTACTTCCAGTCCACCGACAGGCCGACGGAGCGGAACAGGCCCTCGAAGACCTTTTCATCGTCAGTGGCCAGGCGCTCGCACAGTTCGATGAAGTTCTGGCGGGAGACCGGGACGAAATCGCGGGCGTTCCTGGGCGCCTTGGCCGGCGGCTGGAAGTCCGGGTCGTAGGGCAGCGAGGGCACGCACTTGACGCCGAAGTAGTTCTGCACGCGGCGTTCGGTGGGCAGGCCGTTGTCGTCCCAGCCCAGGGGGTAGAAGACGTTCTTTCCGTTCATGCGCTGGTAGCGCGCGATCACATCGGTCTGGGTGTAGGAGAACACGTGGCCGACGTGCAGGGAGCCCGAAGCCGTGGGCGGGGGAGTGTCGATCGCGTAGACCGCCTCCCGCGTGGTTTCGCGGTCGAAGGCGTAGACCTGGTCCTCACCCCATTTCCGGTCCCATTTGTCCTTGAGGCCCTCGAGGGCCGGTTTGTCCGGAAGATGCACCGAGTCATGTGTGCTGGGGGTGTAGTCCATGGGCCGATTTTCTCACCAAAAAGCGACTCCGGCCAATCCTACCGGCGTGCACCCGGTCGGAGACGGTAGGGGAACCAGTAGGGTGGGACGAGAATCACAGACCCGGCGGTGCGAATGCGAGCGCCACCGGCCGGACCGAAACACTACGGAGAGGGGACTCACAGATGACGGAGCAGATCCACGGACAGCAGACCACGGGCCAGGACGCCGGCGCCGAGCGCGGTGCCGAGACCCTGCGCGCGGTGGTCACCGGCGCCAGCTCGGGGATGGGCGCGGCAACGGTGCGCCGGCTGTGCGCACTGGGCTGGGACGTATTCGCCGTGGCCCGGCGCGCCGACCGCCTGGCGGAACTGGCCGCTGAGACCGGCTGCCATCCGATCACCGCCGATGTCACCAGTGACGAGGACATGGCCCGGATGGCAGCGGAGGTCACGGCAGCCGGACCGGTGAATTCCCTGGTGGCCAATGCCGGCGCGGCCTTCGGCCAGGACGACATCATCGATGCGAACCTGGACGACTGGCAGCGGATGCTCGACCTGAACGTGATGGGCACCGTCCGCACCGTCAAGGCGCTGCTGCCTGCCCTGATCGAATCCGGCCGCGGGGACATCGTCGTCATGTCCTCGACCGCCGGCCTGATCGTCTACGAAGGCGGCGGTGGATACACCGCCGCCAAGCACGGCACCACTGCGATCGCCGAAACCCTGCGCTTGGAGCTGGCGGGCAAACCCGTGCGCGTCATCGAGATCGACCCGGGGATGGTTGCGACTGAGGAGTTCTCCGCCAAGCGCCTGGGCTCGCAGGAGGCCGCGGACAAGGTGTATGCGGGGGTGGAGAAGCCGTTGACCTCCGATGACTGCGCCGATGCGATCGTCTACACGCTGACCCGGCCGCACCACTTCAACGTCGACCGCATGGTGATCCGTCCGATCGCCCAGGCCGCCCAGCACAAGGTCGCCCGCAACCAGGGGTTGTAAGCGACGAGGGATGGGTAGGACTTGGGCCTTCAACCCTCCACGTCCGCCTGGAGGACGACAACCGCGACCCGCACGCGGTTGTCGACTCCAAGCTTTTCGAAAATATGGGTGACGTGAGTCTTCGTGGTGGCCAGAGAGATGAACAGCCGTTTCTGAATTTCGGCATTCGACAGACCCTCGGCGATGAGCCTGGCGATTTCCAACTCGCGCTCGCTCAGAGTTGCGAGTTTCATCTCCGAGATTGAATGGACCGTCGACTGTGTTGTTTGCTGCTGCGCGGGCTGGTCGGGTGGCGTAGTTCGGACCAGCCGCCGGAGCACGCCCGCATCTAACGGCGCATTTCCCTCATCGGCCGATGTGACGGCGGCGATGAGGCGGGCTGGCGGCGATGCCTTGAGAAGAAAGCCTGTCGCGCCGGCCGCGATTGCCTCGATGACGTAGTTCTCAGTGTCGAACGCGGTGAGGACCAGGACCGCGGGGCCATCCGGGCTATCTGTGTGGGTGGCGCCGCTGCGGATCTGCCGGGCGGCGGTGATCCCGTCCATAACCGGCATGCGGATGTCCATGAGGATGACATCGGGGCGCAGTGTCTGGGCGAGTTCGACTGCCTCGGCACCATTGGTGGCCTGGCCGACGACGTCGATGAGTGGACTGCTGCTCAGCACCAGCGTGATTCCGGTGCGGATCAGCTCTTCGTCGTCGACGACCAATACGCGCGTGCTCAAAGCGTCACCTCCAGGGGAAGCCTGGCTTTCAAGGCGAAATATGGGTGGCCGGGTGTGGGCCCGGTAGTTATGAGCCGGCCTCCTAGTAGCATGGCTCGTTCGTGTAGTCCGACCAGTCCGTAACCACGCCGTGTGCCTTCGGCGGCTCCGGCCGCGGCTTCACCTGCGGCGGGTGCACGGTTAGAAATTTTCAGTGTGATCGCGCGGCGTGTCCTGCCCACAGCGATGGATACCTCCTGGCCGGGCGCATGCTTGCGCGCGTTGGTCAGCGATTCCTGGACGATGCGGCAGGCCGTCTGTGCGACTACCACCGGCAGGCTGGCCAACAGGCGGTCGAAGTCCTCGTCGCTGAGGTTGCAGGCAACGCGTTGGCCGCTGACTCTGGCCTGGCTCAGGTATTCGGACACGAGTGTCAATGCTGCCGGGCCGGGCATGCCCGAGTCCTCACGCAGGACCGTCAGCACAGTGTGTAAGTCGTCCACGGCCTGACGCGCGGTCGAGCCGATCAGAGCTGACTCCTGCCGGATGAGGCTCGGGGCGGCTTGGGGACTGACCTCCAGAACGCCTGCATGAACGCTGATGAGGCTCAGACGATGGGCGATGGAATCGTGCAGCTCACGCGCGATTCGCGCACGCTCGACCCGTCGGGCCTTTTCAGCCAGTCGTGCGGCTTGTTCCCGGTTGAGAGAGGCAAGGCGCTGCACACTTTGGCGCGTATTGCGCCGCCGGGCCGATAGTAATCCGGCCGCGCACAATACGATCGCGAATCCCATGTTGACTGCGGCAAGTGACACGGGGGAAGCGCCATTGGCCGTTCCGGTCAGGACCGGCCACGCGACACCCCCGGCGGCCAGCACCACAGTACCCACCGTGGCCGTGGGCGTGCGCCCGCGGGAGTATGCGGTGAGCAGTGCGACGACCGCGCCGGGGAATGCCCAGGTGGACGCGATCGCCAACACGCTGACGAGGATGATGAAGACGGCACCCAGGCGATGGCGAATGTGGTCCAGGCAATACAGTGCAACGGGGAGCGCGATGAGGGCGAGCAGACCGGACCAGAAGTCCACAGCAGTCAGGGCTCCGATTCGCCGCTCGGCCGCCGGACTCAACCCTGCGGGGTCGCCGTCGGTAGCCAGATACACGTTCGTGATGAACAGGCAGAACCCGATGAGGAAACACGCCACCGTCGTCACGCTGATTCTGAGCCACCGTGAGTGCATACCTTCGATCATAAGCAGTCGTCAGGGGACGGACCTCGGCCATAAGTATGACCCGTGACGTGAGATGTGCCATGGACGAATGGGCCGGGCGGCCGATGTTGTTATGGCGCAGACGGTGTGGAGTGGTAGGCATGAACGCTCGAACACAGACGGCCTATCATCGAATAGCACACGACCAACCCAACTACCGCTGGTGGCGCCCACTCGTGGCCCTGGCAACTGCGGTCGGCTTGTACTTCGGCATGGGAGTTGCCCTGCTGGTCGTCATTCTTCTCGGAATGGTCGGTTGGGAGCTGCTGTGCCAGACTTCGCTGGCCGGTTCGCTTACGGAGTTCGCCAGCGCCGTCGGCATCGATTTCGGCGCAGACTCGGACCTTGAAGACATGGGCAACCCGCTGACGCTGTTGCTCTTGTGTCTCTCGCTTTTCATGTTCTTGCCGTGTTGCCTCGTGGCCACCCGGATTGCCTGGCGGCGTCCGGCGGGACAACTGTCATCGGTGGCCGGCCGGCTGCGGTGGCGGCGGGTCTGGGTATCCTTATGCATCGCTGCGGCCGTCATTGTGCCGGTGCTTCTGGCCTATGCCTTGCTGGCCGGCCGGGGTCCACAGATCATGTTTGACGCGCACGCTGTCGTGTTGTTGGTTGTGATCATCGTGCTGGTTCCCCTCCAGGCCGCGGCGGAGGAATACCTGTTTCGCGGTTTCTTAGCCCAGATCATCGGCTCCTGGCTGCGGCACCCGGCTTGGGCGATTCTGTTGCCGGTACCCATTTTCGTGCTGGGCCATACCTATGATTGGACCGGCCTGGTCGACGTGGCCGTATTCGCCGTTGTGACCGGGGTACTGGCCTATCGGACCGGAGGGATTGAAGCGGGAATCGCCTTACATGTTGTGAACAACGTAACGATATTCGCCCTGGGTGCGGTAGGCCTTGCTGACATGAATGCGGAGTCGGAGTCACTCGTGGGCCTTGGCGTCTCGCTCATCGTGACCATCGGCGTTGGTCTGCTGCTGTTGCGAGTGGGTGGCCGTGCGGAGAAATACTCAGTTGCGGCGGGTCGATAGCCGGCCCGTGCGCTCCATCCAGATGTCGAAGGGCACCGTGAGGAACGGCAGCACGGACATGACCAGTCCCAGCGGCAATGCCCACCAGGTCCAGCGGAAGCGCACTGCCGCGGCCAGGCACGCCAGGACGAAGAGGATCCAGGCGATTCCGTGAATCCACCCGAACACCGTCACTCCCATCGGGCTGCCGGCCAGCGGATACTTCACGATGAGGGCGGTGATCATGCCCACCCAGGTGCAGGCTTCGATGATGGCGGCCGAACGGAACAGCAGTCGGAAGGCCGAACCGGCAGGTGCGATGGCGGTGGTGGGGGACGGGGTACTGGCGGACATGCGTCAATCCTCGGTAGGTCGTTCGATGGGTCTGCCGGGTCGACCCGGCAGTGCCGAGAAGGCAGGCATACCTACCCTATAGGACCGCCGCGCCGAGCCATCACAGACTTTCGACTCAGCGCGGCCGAATCGATCATTTGCGGCGGTTCGGCGAGAGGGCATCGGCCAGCCGGTGGAAGTCCGGGCTGGGATTGCCGAAGCGGTGCAGGGTCATGGAGATCGCCTGCTCACTCAGGTAGTACCTCAACTCCACCCGGCCGGATACCGTCGCGTCATCGGTGATCAGTGCGACCTCGGGACGGCCGGTAACGGCCTCGTACAGGCCGGGCTCGACCCTACCCAGCACGCGCACCCGGGCACCGACTGTGTCGTCATAGGTACCGGCCACGAGCGCCTTGGCGAACTCCTCGGCGCCCTGGAAACGAGCGGAGCCAAGCATGGCAGCGGCGGCCCGAGCGGCCTCGCCGGCCAGGCCTTCACCCTTGAGCAACTCGGCCGCCGCGGCGACCACCTCCTTGGCGGCCGGATCGGCAACGACGCCCACGGGTGCCCCTGCGACGCCGCCGGCATGCACCGACCGGGCCACAGCCGCGGCGCTCGCGTCCGCGCCCACCCGCAGCGTGACGGCACGCGGCACATAGCGGAACAGGTTGGCCTCCGACCTCAGACCCGTCGGGTCGTGGCCAACGCCGAACTCAGTTACCCACGCGTCGCAATCGGACGCTGCAGCCGCGGCCAGCCAGGAAGCGGTCTGGCCGGCCGAATCCTGCGCGCCGGACTCCCCATCGGCCCAGGACCCGAACAACATGAGGTAGTTCGGCCCGCCGGCCTTCGAACCCAGACCCACCGAGGACTTCTTCCAGCCGCCGAAGGGCTGGCGGCGCACGATCGCGCCGGTGATCCCGCGGTTGACGTACAGGTTGCCGGCCTGCACCCGGTCCAGCCAGGTGCCCACCTCGGAGGTGTCCAGCGAGTGGATACCGGCGGTCAGCCCGTAGTCCACCGCGTTCTGCAATTCGATCGCCTCATCCAGGCTGCGCGCATCCATGAGCCCCAGCACCGGGCCGAAGCACTCGGTGAGGTGGAAGAAGGACCCGGGCTTGACCCCGTCCTTGACACCGGGGGACCACAACCGGCCCGTGTCGTCGAGCTGTTTGGGCTCCACCAGCCAGGATTCGCCGGGCTCCAGCGCGGTCAGCGCGCGGCGCAACTTGTCCGACGGATCCTCCGTCAGCGGTCCCACAACGCTTCGCAGGTCCGCAGGGTAATCCACGACGAGTGACGACACTGCGTCCACCAGCTGCCGACGGAAGCGCTCGGACTTGTAGACCGGGCCCACCATGATGGCCAGTGAGGCCGCGGAACACTTCTGTCCGGCGTGCCCGAAAGCGGATGTCACCAGGTCCGCCACAGCCAGGTCGCGGTCGGCCGATGGAGTGACGATGAGCGCGTTCTTGCCGCTGGTCTCCGCATTGATGGCCAGTTCCGGGTTGAAGGAGCGGAACAGGGCTGCGGTGTCGCTGGCACCGGTCAGGATCACACGGTCCACGCCAGGGTGGGCCACCAGTGCCTGGCCGATCTCACCTTCGACCGGGGCCACCAGCTGCAGCACGTCGGTCGGCACGCCGGCCTGGTGCAGGCACTCGATGATGAGCGCCGAACACCGCGGTGTGGGCATGGACGGCTTGTGCACGGCCGCGGCACCCACTGCCAACGCCGCCACCGTTGACCCTGTCGGGATGGCCACAGGGAAGTTCCACGGGGGAGTCACCAGCACCAGCCGGTCGGGGGCGAAGGTCACGCCGTCGCGGGCCTGCAACTCCTCCAACTCCACCGCGCGGTGTGCGTAGTAGCGGATGAAGTCGATGGCCTCGGATACCTCCGGGTCGGCCTGCGCGGGAGTCTTCCCGGCCTCGGCGGCCATGACGGCCAAGAACTCGCCACGGCGCGCGCCGAACACCTCGGCGGCGCGCAGCAACACTTCGCCACGCCCACGGGCACCCAGAGCGGACCAATCGGCGGCGGCGGCGCGGCCCCGCCCGACGAGTTCGTCCACATCGGCCGAGGAGGCCAACGGCGTGGCGGTTGCACCCGCAGGAGCGAAGTCCTGAGCCGCCGAGGACGCGATCGCCTCAGCGGTCCACCTCTGGTTGGCGGGCAGGGATGGGTCCGTGTCCGGCTCGTTGACGAAGTCGGCCAGGCGCGATTCGACCTCCTGGGCCGACAGCTCGCGCGGCCCAGCAGCGGCCTCGGCAGAGCGATCCTGCTGGCGATTGGCCGGCGGTGCAGTCTCTCCATGCGCATCGAGCAGAGTGGCCAGATCGTCCACCGCGGAGCGGAACCGCGTACACTCGCGGTCGAACATCTCGTTGCCGTTGGCCAGTTCGAAGATCCCCGACATGAAGTTCTCGCTAGCCGAATTCTCTTCCAGTCTGCGCACCAGATAGGAGATCGCCACATCGAACTCCGCCGGCTTGACCGCCGGTACGTACAGCAGTAGCTGCCCAACGTCCTGGGAGACCACATCGGACTGTTCCCGCGCCATTCCCTGGAGCATCTCGAACTCCACCCGATCGGCCACCCCGCGAGCCAGGGACAGCTCATGGGCGAAGGCGATATCGAACAGATTGTGTCCTGCCACCCCGATCCGCAGGCCCGCCATCCGTTCACGGGTGAACAGCCAGTACAGCACCCGCTTGTAGTTCGCATCGGTTGCCTGCTTGGACGGATTCGTCGTCAGAGGCCAATCGTGTGTTTCAGCGGCGACCCGCTCCATTGCCAGGTTCGCCCCCTTGACCAGGCGGACCTTGATGCCGGCGCCGCCTGCGGCCACGCGTTTGGAGGCAAAGTCGCTGAGACGCTGCATCGCGCCCAGAGCGTCCGGTAGATAGGCCTGCAGCACGATGCCTGCTTCCAGCTGCTTGAGCTCCGGCTCGTCGAGCAGGCGGGTGAACACCGCGATGGTCAGTTCCAGGTCACGGTATTCCTCCATGTCCAGGTTGATGAACTTCTTGCCGGCGGGTGCGGCCGCTGCCTCGCGGTACAGGGGACGCAGGCGGTCCAGTACGTATTCGATGGTGTCGTCATAGGCCCACATGTTCAGCTGCGAGGCGATCGAGGAGACCTTGATCGAGACATAGTCGACATCCTCGCGTGCCACCAGCCGGTGTGTTTCGGCCAAATGATGATCGGCCTCGTCCTCGCCCAGGACGGCCTCGCCCAAGAGGTTGATATTGAGCCGGTGGCCCTGTTCGTGGATCTTCGCCAGCGCACGGCCCAACTGGCGCTCGCGGGCGTCGACGACCATGTGCTCGACCATTGAGCGCAGTCGGTTCCGGGCGATCGGCACGACCACATCGGGGGCGATCTCGGCCAGTGCGGCACCGGCCCTGATCTGCGCGCGGTCCAGCGCGGGCAGGGACGCCGGGGCCAGTGCGGCGACCTCTTTGAGTGCTCTGCCCGCCGCCCTGGAGTCCTCGGTGCGGATGACCCGGTCGACGAAGCCGACTGTGAAGTCGAGCCCGGTGGGGTCTTGGAGCACGGCGGCCAGGCGGGCGGCTGCAGGATCGGGCTGCGCCTGTGCAGAAGACATGCGCAGCCAACGGCGGACGCGGGCGATCGCAGCAGCGGACAGGTCCGCCAACGCCGTGGTCGGATCCGCGGGGGTGGTTTCAGTGGTATGGGTCATGTCCTCCAGTCTGGAATTGTCTGTTCCATCACGCCAGATATGCGGGCCCGCGACCGGGCATAATGAGTCGGAAGCAACGTTTTCGGGGGAGGAGGCCACGGGTGCGATTGGACACGATGCAGCGCGCGGCGCTGGTCGAGGCGGTGACCGGTGGCGCGGACGTGGCCGAGGTCGCCGCCGCCTTCGGCGTGTCGCCTCCGACCGTGCGGAGATGGGTGGCGCGCAGCCGGGACGGCGGGCCCCTGGCCGACGCGCCACGGGCTGGTCGTTCGGCCGAACGCGCGGAGATCCGGGCCCTGGTCATGGCCGAACTGGTGCGGGCGGGCTCCGGGCTGCTGGGGCCCGGGTATTCGACCAGGGCTCTGGCTCACCGCATCGGAGCCTCCCAATCCGCAGTCAGCCGGGCCATGCGGGACCTGGATCCCTGCCGAGTGCCCGTCTCCGCTGTGCCCGGCCGGGCCGTCCTCGCGCCGACCACTGCTCCTGCTGCTTCGTCGGTCCTGCAAGGGGCCGGTAAGAACAACGGCGGCTCCGGGGCCACGGCACTGGTCGGGGTCAGCGTGCGCGGACCACGCGTGGCGCTGGCCTTCGAGCCCCTGGCCGAGGCCCCGGATTCCGCTGCGCACCTGGCCCGAATGCGAAGCGGGCTGGGCGCCGTATTGCTGCACCGGGGCGCGCCGTGGGTGGAGGTCGTGGCCTGGGCCGGGGAACTGGGACGATGCGGGCATATTCCGGCCGCCCTGTTCAACTCCGTGGCCCGCGGCAGCAGGTCGACGCGCGGCGTCTTCGTCTGGCGGGCCGACTCGGTGGAACCGGCCTCGGCGGCACCCACCACTTCCGGAGTCGCTATTTCAGACTCAGAAGGTGTGGCCGGACAGCCCCGGACCCAGGTCCTGGTGCGAGCCCTGGAACGCGAGATCCGCGACGCCGGGCTGGAGGCCGGGGACCTGATCGGCAGGTCCCGGCTCCGGTCGCTGACGGGGCTGGGTCGGGCGGAGCTGGCCGCGGCGATCACTGAACTGGGCGCCGAATCCATCGTGCGGGAGACCGCGGCCGGAGTCCGCCTGCCCGCCGTCACCTCGGCGGAGGTGCTTGACCTTTATGCGGCCCGCCGCGAACTGGGTGCAGTACTGCTGCGTGCCCTGGCCGCCGGTCTGCACACCGGGTCGCGGTCGGTCGCCGAGCAGGGGCGGAGCCTGGCAGTGCTGGAAGCGGAGCTGGGTCGGGTGAGGCATCTGGCGCTGTCCCGGCCGGACCATGTGGCCGGTGCAGATCTGGCCTTTCAATCCGCCTGTGCCCGGGCCGCGGGTTTGGGCCACACCGGAGCGGCCTTCGCGGCCATCAGCCTGCGGCTGCACGTGTTCATCGCGATCCTGAAGATGAACTATGCGGCGGCGGCCGCACGCATCGCATACGACGACACCCGGATACTGACCGCGCTGCGCGCCGGCGACCCGGCCGCGGCCGTCGCCGCCTGGCGGGCGAAGATCGACAATGCGGTCAGGCACATGTCGGGCACGGCGCAGGCCAGACGTTTCGACGCCGGCCGCTGGGAGGAACTGCTGGGTGATTGAGACGGGTACTTGAATGAGTGGAGTAGAGTAGGAGTGCAGTGATCCGGCCATCACCGGGGAGCATTCGGAAGAACGGTGGGCGGATCCCGGGCGGGTCGATGACTCGAATGAGCCGCCTGCCCAGTAGAACCGGACGGGTGGGCCCGTGACAGCCTGTTGAGCGATCCGTGCGCGTGCCCCATGGGGTCCGGGGGCGGATAAGCGGGGTGGTACCGCGGCAGCAATGTCGTCCTCGCACGGTATAACCGTAAACGGGGCGGCCCCGGTCGCCCCGCAAACTCAAAGGACGCTCATGACTGAGACCAACTATCCCAAGGCCGGCACTTCGGCCTTCGGCCTGGCAGCCAGCCCCGACTTCCCCAAGCTGGAAGAGGGCATCCTGGACTACTGGAAGGCCGAGGACACCTTCAAGAAGTCCATCGCCCAGCGTGATGCCGGCGACCACGGGGAAAACGAATTCGTCTTCTACGATGGTCCGCCCTTCGCCAACGGCCTGCCCCACTACGGCCACCTGCTGACCAGCTATGTCAAGGACGTCGTGCCCCGCTACCAGACGATGCGCGGCAAGCGCGTCGAACGGCGCTTCGGCTGGGACACCCACGGCCTGCCCGCCGAACTCGAGGCGATGCGCCAGCTGGGCTTGAAGACCAAGGACGAGATCCTGGAGATGGGCGTCGAGAAGTTCAACGCCGCGGCCCGCGCCTCCGTGTTGCGCTACACCGACGAATGGCAGGCCTACGTCAACCGGATGGGCCGCTGGGTCGACTTCGAGAACGACTATAAGACGCTCAACCCCACCTTCATGGAATCCGTTCTGTGGGTATTCAAGACCCTGTTCGACAAGGGCTACATCTACGAGGGCTATCGCGTCCTGCCCTACTGCTGGTCCGATGAGACCCCGCTGTCGAACCACGAACTGCGGATGGACGACGACGTCTACAAGCTGCGCCAGGACCCCGCCGTGACTATCGGCTACAAGTTGAGCGAGCCGGGACCCGATGGGGACGACGAATACGTCCTGATCTGGACGACCACCCCGTGGACGGTGCCCAGCAACCAGGCGGTGGCCGTCAACCCGGCATTCGACTACGTTGCGGTCAAGCCCGGCGAGGGTGCCCCGGAGGAATTCGCCGGCAAGACCTTCATCCTGGCGGAGGCCCGGCTGGGCCACTACGCTCGCGAACTGGGCGAGGAGCCCACCGTGCTGCGGCATTACACGGGCACCGAACTGCTGGGGAAGTCCTATGAGCCGCCCTTCGGCTACTTCGAAGGACAACAGGAGCGCTACGGCTCCGCCATGCACACCATCCTGTCGGCCGACTTCGTCACGCTCGACGACGGCACCGGTATCGTCCACCAGTCACCGGCCTTCGGTGAAGAGGACAAGGCGCTGACCGACACCTACGGGATCGAGGCCGCGCGCCCCGTCGACGACGCCGGCAAGTTCGACTCCACCGTCGCCGACTACACCGGGCTGCAGGTGTTCGAGGCCAATAAGCCGATCATCGCCGACCTCAAACACCACACCGGTCCGATGGCCGGGCGCCACGCTGTGCTGCTGCGCCATGAGACCTACGAGCACAGCTACCCACACTGCTGGCGCTGCCGCAACCCCCTGATCTACCGGGCCGTGTCCTCCTGGTTCGTGCGTGTCACCGCGTTCAAGGACACGATGCTGAAGACGAACGAGGACATCACCTGGGTCCCCGACAACGTCAAGCACGGCCAGTTCGGCAAATGGCTCGAAGGCGCACGCGACTGGTCGATCACCCGCAACCGCTTCTGGGGCTCGCCCGTGCCGGTGTGGAAGTCCGACGATCCGCGCTACCCGCGGCTGGACGTCTACGGCTCCTTCGCGGATCTCGAACGCGACTTCGGGACGATCCCCACCGGCCCTGACGGCCAGCCGAACCTACACCGGCCCTATATCGACGACCTGGTCCGTCCCAATCCCGACGATCCGACCGGGCAGTCGATGATGCGCCGGGTCCCAGACGTCCTCGACGTCTGGTTCGACTCCGGTTCGATGCCCTACGGCCAAGTCCACTACCCGTTCGAGAACAAAGAGTGGTTCGAGGACCACTACCCGGCGGACTTCATCGTCGAGTACATCGGCCAGACCCGTGGCTGGTTCTACATGCTCCACGTGCTGGCGGCGGCCCTGTTCGAGAAGCCGGCGTTCAAGGATGTCATCTGCCATGGCATCGTGCTGGGCTCCGACGGTCAGAAGATGTCCAAGAGCCTGCGCAACTACCCGGACGTCAACGAGGTGCTGGACCGTGACGGCTCCGATGCGATGCGCTGGTTCCTCATGTCCAGCCCGATCCTGCGCGGCGGCAACCTGATCGTGACCGAACAGGGGATCCGCGACGGCGTCCGCCAGGTCATCCTGCCGCTGTGGAACGCCTGGCACTTCTTCGCCACTTACGCCAACACCGCGGATGCGGTCGGCGGCGGCAAGGGCTACCAGGCGAAGGAACGCCATGAGTCCAGCCAGGTGCTGGACCGCTACCTGCTGGCCAAGACCCACGATCTGATCGTCGACTTCCAAGCGCAGATGGACGTGTACGACGTCTGGGCCGCCTGCCAGACGCTGCGCGAATACCTCGACATGCTCACCAACTGGTATGTCCGCCGGTCCCGTCGCCGGTTCTGGGACGGCACCGCGGATACGCACGAGACCTTCGACGTGTTCTACACCTGCCTGGAGGCCTTCCTGCGGGTGGCGGCACCTCTGCTGCCCTTCGTCACAGAGGAGATCTACCGGGGTCTGACCGGCGCCGAGTCCGTGCACCTGACCGACTACCCGGATGCGCAGCTGTTCGCCCCCGATGAGGACCTGGTCGCAGCCATGGACGCCACCCGCTCCGTGTGCTCGGTGGGTTCGAGCCTGCGCAAGGCCCAGAAGCTGCGCGTCCGCCTGCCCTTGAACTCCCTGACGGTGGCCAGCGATCTGGAGCTGGGCGCCGACTTCACCACGATCATCGCCGATGAGCTCAACCTCAAGAACGTCACGGTGATGGCACTCGAACAGGCCGCCGAGGCCGGTTTCAGCCTGGAGACCAAGCTGACAGTCAACGCCCGCGCCGCCGGCCCCCGACTGGGCAAGAACGTCCAGCACGCGATCAAGGGCTCGAAGACCGGCGACTGGCGGATCGCCGCGGATGGCACCGTGACCTCCGGCGGGATCGAACTGGTCGAGGGCGAATACACCCTGGAGTCCGTCGCCTCGGCTGCCACCGAGGGTACCGTCATGGCCACGACCGACTCGGGCTTCGTCGCCCTGGACACGCAGCTGACCCCGGAACTCGAGGCCGAGGGCGTGGCCCGCGATACCGTGCGGGCGATCCAGAACGTGCGCAAGCAGTTGGACCTCAACGTCTCAGACCGGATCCGCGTGGTGCTGTCCGGGCCGGCGCAGATCCGCGCGGCCGTCGAGGCGCACGCCGGGCTGATCCGCGAGGAGACCCTGGCCGTGGAGCTGACGACCAGCACAGAGGAACCCTCCGGTACCGGTGTGTTCGAGGCCAAGGACGTGGCCTCCGGCGTGCAGATCAAGGTGGAGAAGAATGACTGAGAACTCCGTGGATGAGCCCGGCGAGGCCGAGCTGGTCCGGGTGCTCACCGCACTGCAGGCCAGGGCGGGGGAGACCCAGGTCGAACTGCGCCTGGACGCGACCCGGCGGGCCTGCGAGCTGCTGGGAGATATCCACACTGCGGCCCCGGCGATCACCGTCACCGGCACCAACGGCAAGACCACGACCGTGCGCATGGTCGAATCCCTGCTGGCCGCCGCCGACATCCGCGTGGGCCGGTTCTCCAGCCCGCACCTGCACAAGCTGACCGAACGGATCAGCGTGGACGGCGCGCCCGTGGCGGACGCGGACTTCGTGCGGATCTACGACGAGGTCGAGCCCTACCTGCTCATCGTCGACGGTGAACTGGCCGAGGCCGCGCGCCCGCCGCTGACCTATTTCGAGGTACTGACGATCCTGGCCTTCGCCGTCTTCGCCGACACCCCCGTCGACGTCTACGTGCTCGAGGTCGGGATGGGGGGCCAGTGGGATTCGACGAACGTCGCCGATGCACAGGTCTGCGGTTTCACGCCCATCGGACTGGACCATATGCAGTTCCTGGGCGATACCGTCACCGAGATCGCCGCGACCAAGGCGGGGATCCTCGACCGGACCGTCGACCCGAGTCCCGCGCCGGAGCCCGTCGCGGTGATCGGCCGTCAGGACGAGGAGGCCACGGCGGAACTGGCTCGCCAGGTCTCCGAGCGCGGAGTGGAATCGGCCTGGTTGGGCCGGGATTTCGAACTGGCCGACAGGCAGCGTGCCGTGGACGGCCAGCTCATCACGATCCGCACGACCCACGGCGTCTACGAGGACATCTTCCTGCCCCTGCACGGAGCACACCAGGCGGAGAACGCGGCGGTGGCCCTGGCGATCGTCGAACGCTTCCTCACCGTGGATCAGCCGCTGGACCTCGAGCTGGTGGGCCGTGGCTTCGCCCAGGTGACCTCGCCGGGGCGAGTCGAGACGGTGCGCGCGGACCCGACGATCATCGTCGACGGCGCTCATAATCCGCAGGCGGCCGCAGTGCTGGCCGAAACCCTGGAGGAGGCCTTCGACTTCCGCCGGGTGGTGGCGGTCGTGGCGATGTTCGCCGATAAGGACCCCCATGGCGTGCTGGAGTACGTCCATCGCTTCGCCGACACCGTCGTCGTCACCGCGGCGCTGAATCCGCGGGCGCTGCCGGCGGACGAACTGGCCGTCTTCGCCGCCGAATGGTGGGACGAGGACGATATCGTCGTGGCGGGGAACATGAATGAGGCACTGATGCGCGCCCTCGACATCGTCGCGGCGGACGCCGAACCGGGCACGGGCATCGTGGTCACCGGCTCGTTGGCCACGGTTGCGGAGGCACGCACCCTACTGGGCAAGGCGGACGAGGTATGAGCGACACCGCAGACGGCGCACAGCCGACGGGTGGCAAGCTGCGCAAACCGCTGAAATCCAAGTTGCCGATGCTCGGGGGCACCGTGCTCGTCAGCGAGGTCCTGGTGCTCTACCTGGCGGTCCTGGTGGGCTATGGCCTGCGGCCGGTGCCGCTGAGCTGGATCATCGGCGGGGCCGTCCTCATCACGGTCGTGTGCATTCTGGCGATGATCACCATGCCCAAGAAAGCGGGCGCACCCGGGATCGGAATCGCGCTGGGCTGGGCCGTACAGGTGCTCATCGGCCTGTCGGCGATCGTGATGCCCGGGCTGCTGGTCGTCCTGGTGGTCTTCGGGATCATGTGGGGCACGGCCGTGTACTGGGGCAGACGGATCGATCGTGAGGCGACCGCCTGGATCGCCGAACACGGGTACGTCCAACCGCCGGCTGATATGGAGGGCTGAAGGGCCCGTACGGACAATCGGGTTGCCCCTTCGGCTGCCCGAACAGAGTAAAACGACTGTAAAGGAAAGAACACATGACAGAACGCACCCTGGTACTCGTCAAGCCCGACGGCGTCCGCCGCGGACTGGTCGGAGAGGTCCTGCGCCGGATCGAAACCAAGGGATACACCCTGGCAGATCTGCGCATGGTCACCGCGACTTCCGAGCAACTGGCCGCCCACTACGCCGAGCACGAGGGCAAGCCCTTCTACGCTCCGCTGGTCGAGTTCATGAGCTCGGGCCCCGTGGTCGCGCTCATCGCCGAAGGCGAGGGCGTCATCCCCGGTTTCCGTTCGTTGGCGGGGGCGACCGATCCGACGGCAGCAGCGCCCGGGACGATCCGCGGCGATCTGGCCCGCGACTGGGGCCTGAACGTGCAGCAGAACATCGTCCACGGTTCCGACTCGCCAGAGGCCGCTGAACGTGAGATCGCGATCTGGTTCGCCTGAGCGAACAGAATGAAGGGCCGGGGCCGTTGGCAATCAGAACAGATTCGAGAAGAACTGCCAGAACTTCACGACGATGAGTCCATAGACGACGACCATCCACAGAACGCCGATCTCCAGGGAGTGCTTGGCGAACATGCGGGCGGTCAGGCTGTCGCGCAGGCCCTGGCCGAAGGCGCCCGTCAGGGTGTTGTAGCCGGTGGTCACACAGAACAGGGGAATCGTCACGGTCCACACGACAATGCACCAGGGGCAACCCACCCCGATGATGAAGATCGAGTAGATGAACAGGAAAGTGCACAGCGCCGTTCCGCCCAACAGCCCGATGTTCAGCCCGACCATCACCCAGGAGGGCAGTGCGGTCCGGGATACCAGCAGGACTCCGAGCAGCAGCGGGAAGATGAAGGCTGCGATTCCCAGGAACTGGTTGGGGAAGCCGAAGAGCTGGGCGCCGGGATGGGTCATCACGGAGCCGCACGAGAAGAACGGATTGAAATCGCAGGACAGGATACGGCCGGGATCTTCGAGCTTCTTGACCTTCTCCACAGACAGGTCGAATGAGGAGTAGAAACCGATCATGGCGGTGACGATGAGGAACCAGCCCATGGCCCGCTGGTTCAGGAACCAGGCCCTGGGACGGATCAGTTCCTCGAGTTCTTCATCGCTGAGTTCAGCGGCCGGTGCAGATGTCGCGGGTTCGTCTTTCACCATCCCATTGTGGTCCCTGGCGGTCCTCTCACACAATGACACGCGCCACTCTTAGGGAACGCTAAGGGACCACTGTGCAATAATTGGTGCATCGGCTCCGCACGCACCGCGGGGCAGACCGTCTCCACCTCGCCGTGGTTGTCCACGACAGGTCGAAGCCGAGGCGGGCCGCAGGGCTACCGCGCAGACTCACGTTGGCGCGAGCTTGATGAAAGCTGCGGCCGCAGACTTGACTTTTGATCCATCGGCCGATGGATCGTAGGCATCCTCCCGGATGATCCGCATCGGTGCGGGCGGGGATCCGTATGGGGGACAGGAGCAATTGAATGTCGAATGACGAAGAGATCCAGGACCCGACGGCGGGCATCTTGGCCGACCTTGCGGACCTCAAGGCCCACTCACAGCAGGCAGCCGACGAACACCAGGTCGACGATGATGTGCGGGCAAGACTGGACCGCATTTCCGCTGCCGCGGCGACGCTGCGCGAAGACGACGATGACATGGAACCGGATGCGCAGCCCGATGAACGGGCGCAGCGCGCCGCCGGGATCACACTGCCCGACGCGGATTCCGGTCCTGCCTTCGGGGTGGGTATGTTGAATTTCTCGGCGGCCCCGACCCCACAGCGGGTGGACGAGGAGACGGAGGAAGCCGCTGGAGTGCTCCAGCCGGAGTCCTTCGACGACTACAACCCCTTCTCGTTCTCCGCTGCCCGGGCCCAGACGCCGGAACCGCCGGAGGCACCCGCGCCGACTGTAGCCGACCCTGGACTGCTGTTCCAGGCCCCGCAGGTCGAGCTCGGTGAGCTCGCCGACCCCGATTGGTCGCCGGCGGAGGAGGAAACGGAGCCCGCGGTCGAGACCGACGAGGGCGAGGACGCCGAAAGTGCCGGACAAGACGACGCCGAGGACTCCCTGGGCGCCAAGAAGCGTCGCCGTGGGGGTCGTGGGCGGCGGTCCAAGCGCGATCGCGCCGAGGACGAGAACCAGGGTGAGAATACCGGCGACGGGGACGAGCCCGCCGCCGAACAACACGCGGACAAGGACCCCGCGGAGGCCAAGGAAGGCAAGGGCGATAAGGATTCCAAGGCGGACAAGCCCGCCGACGAGGACAGTGGTTCGGGTCGCCGCCGGCACCGTCGGCGCGAACGCGACCGGAGCGGCGCCTCGGCCCGCAGTGACGAGGTCACCGGTGTCAAGGGCTCGACCCGCCTCGAGGCCAAGCGGCAGCGCCGCCAGGAGGGCAGGGCCGCCGGTCGGCGCCGCCCGCTGATCACGGAGGCCGAGTTCCTGGCCCGACGTGAATCCGTGGAGCGCAAAATGCTGGTGCGTCGGCAGGATGGTCGGACCCAGCTGGTCGTGCTCGAAGACGGTATCGCGGTTGAACACTACCTATCCGAGGACCGGGCCCAGGCATCGCTGATCGGCAATGTCTACCTGGGCAAGGTGCAAAACGTGCTGCCCAGCATGGAGGCGGCATTCATCGACATCGGCAAGGGCCGCAATGCCGTGCTCTACGCCGGTGAGGTGAACTGGGACGCCCTCGGAATGGACGGCAAGCCGCGTCGGATCGAGCTGGCGCTCAAACCCGGTGATTCCGTGCTGGTACAGGTGACCAAGGACCCGATCGGGCACAAGGGGGCCCGCCTGACCGCGCAGATCTCCCTGCCGGGGCGCTTCCTGGTATTCGTACCCGGCAACACGATGACCGGTATCTCGCGCAAACTGCCGGATGTGGAACGCCACCGCCTCAAGAAGCTGCTCAAGGAGATCGTGCCCACCGGTTCCGGTGTCATCGTGCGCACCGCGGCCGAGGGCGCGGCCGAGGAGGAACTGCGCCACGACGTCGAGCGGCTCTCGAAGCGCTGGGAGAAGATCGAGGCGAAGACGACGTCGACCAAGGTGCTGTCGCCTGCGCTGCTCTACAGTGAACCGGACATGATCCTGCGGATCGTCCGCGATGTGTTCAACGAGGACTTCGCCGAACTGGTGGTATCGGGTGACAAGGTCGAGGACGAGATCCACGAGTACGTCGAGACGGTCGCCCCCGATCTGGCCGAACGCCTCAAGCACTATGAGGGCGAGGAGGACATCTTCGCTCACTATCGCGTCGACGAACAGATCGAGAAGGCGCTCAATCGGCTCGTTCATCTGCCCAGCGGCGGATCCCTGGTGATCGACAGGACCGAGGCGATGACGGTCATCGACGTCAACACGGGCAAGTTCACCGGTTCGGGAGGCAACCTCGAGGAGACGGTGACGAAGAACAACCTGGAAGCGGCCGAGGAGGTCATCCGCCAGCTGCGCCTGCGCGACATCGGCGGGATCATCGTCGTCGACTTCATCGACATGGTGCTCGAGGCCAACCGCGACCTGGTGGTCCGCCGGCTGGTGGAGTGCCTCGGCCGCGACCGGACCAAGCACCAGGTCGCGGAGGTCACCTCGCTGGGGCTGGTGCAGATGACCCGCAAGCGCATCGGCACCGGGCTGGCGGAGGGCTTCGCAGCAGCCGGCGAGGACTTCACCGGGCGGGGTCTGATGCTGCCGGGGACCGAACCGGATCCCAATGCCAAGAAGTTCAAGTCCCGCAAGGCCAAGGACGGCCACCACGACAAGAAGCACGAGCGCAAGCAGGCGGAGCCCGCGCCGGAACCCGTGCATGACGAGGTCGAGGCCAGCCGCAGCGCGGAATCGCGCAATGCAATGGCGGCGATCGCCAAGGCGACGATCAAGAAGGCAGAGGACGCGGGCGGGGAACCGGCCGCCCCTGCCGCAGAGGAACCCGCCGCACCGCAGGCGGAGGCGAAGCCCAAGCGGACCCGCCGCTCGCGTAGGAAGAAGGCGGACGAGGCTCCGGCACCGCTGTTCGACGCTCCAGTGTCCGAGTCCACGCCCGCTGCGGATGCGGCACCGGCCGAGCAATCGGCGCCCGTGGTCGAGGCGACGCCCGAGCCGGTCGCGGAACCAGAGCCCGAGCAGCCGAAGGGTCCGGCTCCGCTGATGATCGGCGGGGAGCAGACCACGAAGGTGCAGGTTGCCGAGGCGGCGCCGAAGAGGCCCGTCAAGCGCGCGCCGCGCAAGCAGCCGGTGGCTGCTCCGGAATCCGAGCCCGTCACCACGGGCTTCCTCATCATCGGCCAGGACTGACCGATGCGCCGCCTGCGGTGAGTGACCGCGGTCGCCGCTGGCCCGGCCCGCCCGGACCGTCTACCATGTGGACGGACCGGGCGGGCCGGCCGCATTAGGATGGGACCATGAGTGAAGAGATCCCCGCGGAACTGTTGGCCCTGCGCGCCAGCATCGACAATATCGATGCAGCCCTCATCCACATCCTGGCCGAGCGTTTCCGGCTCACTGAGGCGGTGGGAGAGCTCAAGGCGACGGTTGAGTTGCCTGCGGCCGATCCCGCGCGCGAGGCGCGCCAGGTCGCGCGCCTGCGCAGGCTGGCAGAGGACAGCGATCTGGACCCCGAATTCGCGGAGAAGTTCCTTGCGTTCATCGTCGCGGAGGTCATTCACCGTCATGAGCGCATCGCCGAGGCCAAGCGCGCCGGCTGAGCGCCGGGCAGCTTTCGAATCCGACGTCTGCGTGATACTCGGCACACCTGAAGCCTTTGACTCGGTGTCGGGGGTCCGGCTAAAATAGGATGCTGGTGTGGATAACACCTGGCTGATTTCTGTCTCGTAATGGGGCCGCCCGCCATCTGGTGGACGGGGCCAAGCCAGAGTCGCCGAACAACGAAGTCGTGAGCAGCACCCGGCTGCGCGCAGAGAACGGAAGGGTTCGAACATGGCATACGCTATCGTCCGTGCCGGCGGTCACCAGGAAAAGGTGAGCGTTGGCGACATCATCACAGTCAACCGAGTCAAGGGCGAAGCCGGTGACAAGGTCGAACTCGACCTGGTCCTGCACGTCGACGGTGAGACCGTCACGCACGAGGCCGACAAGCTCGCCAAGATGAAGGCCACCGCTGAGATCGTCGATGAACTTCGCGGTCCCAAGATCGTGATCCAGAAGTACAAGAACAAGACGGGTTACAAGAAGCGTCAGGGCCACCGCCAGGACCTCACCCGCCTGAAGATCACCGACATCAAGTAAGTTTTTCATCCGAGGAGTTAGACACAATGGCACATAAGAAGGGCGCGAGCTCCACTCGCAACGGTCGTGATTCCAACGCACAGCGCCTGGGCGTCAAGCGTTTCGGCGGCCAGACCGTCAAGGCCGGAGAAATCCTGATCCGTCAGCGCGGCACCAAGTTCCACCCCGGTGAGAACGTGGGCCGTGGCGGCGACGACACCCTGTTCGCCCTGTCCGCGGGCACCGTCGAATTCGGCGCGCGCAACGGTCGCAAGATCGTCAACATCAACGCCGCGGGCTGAACAACTCGGCCATAACGGTTTCAGTGTGGGGTGAGTCGCCGCGGGCGTCTCACCCCACACTTCTTTATTCTCCAGCAATCCACGCTGTATCCGCAGCACAACGGAAGTGACAACGGTGGCCACAGAATTCGTCGACCGAGTGACCCTGCACATCTTCGCCGGACGAGGCGGGGACGGGTGCACCTCGATCAAGCGCGAGAAGTTCAAGCCCCTGGGCGGACCCGATGGCGGCAACGGTGGCAACGGCGGTGACATCGTGCTGGTCGTGGATGACCAGACGACGACTCTGCTGCCCTACCACCGCAGCCCACATAAGAAGGCCGAACACGGTGGGATCGGTCGCGGTGGCTTCTACCACGGCACCAACGCCCCCGACCTGGTGCTGCCGGTTCCCGTCGGCACCGTGGTCAAGACCCTGGACGGAGATGTCCTCGCCGACCTGGTGGAGCCGGGCACCCGCTATGTGGCCGCGGCAGGGGGCCACGGGGGACTGGGTAACGCGGCCCTGGCCTCGACCAAGCGCAAGGCCCCGGGGTTCCACCTGCTCGGGGAGCCGGGCGAAGAGGCCGATATCGTCCTCGAGCTCAAGTCCGTGGCCGACGTCGCGCTGATCGGCTTCCCCTCGGCGGGCAAATCCAGCCTGATCGCGGCCCTGTCCGCGGCCCGGCCCAAGATCGCGGACTACCCATTCACCACACTGGTGCCCAATCTGGGCGTGGTGCAGGCAGGCGACGTCCGGTTCACCGTGGCCGACGTGCCCGGACTGATTCCGGGTGCCAGCCAGGGCAAGGGCCTGGGTCTGGAATTCCTGCGCCACGTCGAACGCTGTGCGGCGCTGGTCCACGTCATCGATATGGCGACCTGGGACCCCGAACGCGACCCGGTGGGCGATTTGCAGACCATCGAAGATGAACTGGCGGCGTACTCCGTCGATATCGCAGCCGAGGGATCGGAGCTGCTGCCGCTGACGCAGCGGCCCAAGCTGGTGGCCCTGAACAAGGTGGACGTGCCCGATGGACGGGACATGGCCGATATGGTCCGCGGCGAACTCGAGGCCGCCGGGTGGCGCACCTTCGAAGTGTCGGCCGTGAGCCACCTGGGCCTGCGGGAGCTGTCGTTCGCCATGGCGGAACTGGTCGCCGCCGAGCGCAAGCGCCGCGAGGAGACTGCGCCGGAGCCGGTGCGCACCGTGATCCGACCGATCGCGGTGGATGACAAGGGCTTCGAAGTGCACCGTGAACACACCTCCGACGGCGAGCTGTTCAGGATCCTGGGGGATAAGCCGGAGCGTTGGGTCATCCAGACCGATTTCGCCAATGACGAGGCGGTCGGCTATCTGGGCGACCGCCTGGAGCGCTTGGGCGTGGAGACCGAGCTGTTCCGCGCCGGTGCGATCGCCGGATCCACCGTGGTCATCGGCGAGGGCGACGGCGTCGTCTTCGACTGGGATCCCACGATGGTCGGAGGGGCCGAACTGCTGGGTTCGCGCGGGACCGATCTGCGCGTTGAGGACCACGAGACGGCCAGGGCCTCCCGCCGCGAGCGCAAGGAGGCCTTCCACGAGAGGATGGACGCCAAGGCCGCGGCCCGCGCGGAACTCGAAGGCGAGCGCCAGGAGGATCAGAAGCTGGGCCGGGGCGGCTATACCGCCGATATGAATGGCGCCCGCGACGAGCACGGCGTGCCGATCGTCACGGGGCCGGACACGGACGGGGACGACCGGCTGTGACCCCGGTGGACTACACCGGAGCCAGGCGGGCCATCGCGCAGGCCAAGCGATTGGTCGTCAAGATCGGCTCGTCCTCCCTGACGAGCTTGGCCGGCGGCCTCAACGTCGGTCTGCTCGAGGCATTCGCCCGCAGCGTGGGCCGGGCTGCGGCCACGGGACGCGAGATCATCGTGGTGTCCTCCGGTGCTATCGCCGCGGGCCTGGAGCCGATGGGGCTGGCCGCCCGGCCGAAGGACTTGGCCACGCAACAAGCGGCGGCCGGAGTGGGACAGACCCAGCTGATGAGCGCCTACCGCCGGGTCTTCGACGAATTCGGCACCGTCACGGCCCAGGTGTTGTTGACGACCGACGAACTGATCCGCCGCACGCAGTACCGCAATGCCCAGCGGGCCCTGGACCGGATGCTGGCAATGGGAGTCCAGCCCATCGTCAACGAGAACGACGCGGTGGCCACGCAGGAGATCCGGTTCGGCGATAACGACAGGCTCTCCGCACTGGTTGCTCAGCTGGCCCATGCGGATGCGCTCGTCATGCTCTCGGACGTCGACGCCCTCTACACCGCACCGCCGGAGGTCCCGGGCTCGGCCCGGGTGCCATTCGTTGCCGATGCCGCAGCGACCTCCGGTCTGCGGATCGGGGGAACGGGGCGTGCGGGCGTCGGATCGGGCGGAATGACCTCGAAGGTGCGGGCTGCGACCATGGTCGCGGACTCCGGTATCCCCACAGTGCTCACCAGCGCTGCCAACCTCGAGGGGGCGCTGACCGGAGCCGACTTGGGAACCTATTTCGGTGTGACCCACAAGCGACGCCAGACGCGGCTGTTGTGGCTGGCGCACCTGGCCGACACCCACGGGTCCGTGCGAGTCGACGCGGGCGCGGCAAAGGCCCTGCACAATGGTTCCTCGCTGCTGGCGGCCGGTGTTACAGACGTCGACGGGGCCTTCGAAGCGGGTGACCCGATTGACATCGTCGGGCCTCGCGGACAGTTGTTGGCCCGCGGTATGGTGAACTTCGCCGCGGTGGAACTGCCGCGGATGTACGGCATGTCCACAGACGAACTGGGCCAGGCGTATGGGGGCGATTACCGCAAGGAGGTCGTGCACCGCAACGATCTGGTCCTGACCGACGCAGTGTTCTAGACGAAGGGGATGCGATGACTTCAACCCAGGCGGAGATTCATCCGAAGACCGTGCGCGCGGTGACTCGGGTGGTCGCCGCGGCCAAAGCGGTCGCCCCGGTGCTCGCCGGAACCTCGGCGAAGGTGCGCGATGCCGCATTGGAGGCGATCGCGGTCAACCTCGAGGAACACACCGAGGATCTGCTGGCGGCCAACGCCGAGGACCTGGTCATGGCCAGGGGCAAGGAGATTCCGCAGTCGTCGCTGGACCGGTTGGCACTCGACGAACAGCGGATCGCCAACATCGTCGACTCGGTGCGCACCGTGGCGGCGCTGCCCGATCCGGTGGGAGAACTGGTGGAGGGCCGGACCCTGACCAATGGAATCCAGCTCTATCAGGAGCGGGTTCCGTTGGGGCTGGTGGCCGCGATCTACGAGGCCAGGCCCAACGTCACGGTCGATATCGCCGCACTCGCCCTGAAATCTGGGAACACGGCAGTGCTGCGCGGGGGCAATCTTGCGAAGTCGTCCAATTCCCTGCTGCTCGAACTCATGCGTCAGGCGATCGTTGCGGTGGGTCTGCCGAAGGAGGCGCTGTCCTCGGTCGATGAATGGGGCAGGGACGGCGCCAGGGTGTTGATGACGGCACGCGACTACGTCGATCTGCTGATTCCCCGTGGCGGTGCCGAGTTGATTTCCACTGTCGTGCGCGAATCGATCGTGCCGGTCATCGAAACCGGGGTCGGAAACGTCCACATATTCGTTGACCAGTCGGCACCTGTGCGCATGGCCACGAACATCGTCGTCAACTCGAAGACGCAACGGCCGGGCGTGTGCAATTCGGTCGAGGCCCTGCTCGTCCACGAGAAGGCGGCGAAGCGCGTGCTGCCCAAGCTCCTGGGCGCGCTGAGTGAACGCGGAGTCGTCGTCCACGCGGGGCCCGATGTCGCCGAGCTGGCTCCGGACGGGGTCGCGATCCGCAGGGTTGCACGGCGGGACTGGGCCAAGGAGTACCTGGGGCTGGAGATCGCGGTGAAGATTGTAGCGGGGCTGGATGAGGCGATCGAACACATCCGGTCGTATTCCTCGGGACACACCGAGGTCATCGTCACCAACGATATGGCCAATGCCGACGCTTTCGTCTCCGCGGTCGACGCCGCCGCAGTGGGAGTCAATGTCTCCACCCGCTTCACCGATGGAGAGGAGTTCGGACTGGGAGCCGAACTGGGGATCTCGACCCAGAAGCTGCACGCGCGCGGGCCAATGGGCCTGCGCGCCCTGACGACTGTGAAATGGGTCATGCGCGGTTCCGGCCAAGTCCGCGAGTGACACCCGCCCCGGCGTTCGTAATCTCGTCGGTGACACAATAAGATCGATATGAAGCCCGCACCGTGCGGGCGACCGTAACCGAAAGAGGAGCCCCACGTGAAGACCGCGATCCTGCTGGCAGCAGCCGAACACAGTGAACACGCCGTCGAATTGCCCGTGTCCCCGTATGTCTATGCCGGTGTAGCCGCCGCTGTTTTCCTGCTGAGCCTGTTTGTGACGATGTCGTGGAAGGGCATCTCGTACCGTCACTGATATGACAGACAGGAAACGCCGGATCGGGGTGATGGGCGGGACGTTCGATCCGATCCACAACGGACACCTCGTGGCCGCCAGCGAAGTCCAGGCAAGATTCGACCTGGACGAGGTCGTTTTCGTGCCCACCGGCCATCCGTGGCAGAAGGCGGACCGCAATGTGACCGACTCGGAACATCGGTATCTCATGACGGTGATCGCCACCGCCTCGAACCCGCGTTTCACGGTGTCACGCGTCGACATCGAGCGGCCCGGCCAGACGTATACCATCGACACCCTGCGCGATCTGCGCTGTGTCTACGGGGACGATGCCGAACTGTTCTTCATTACCGGAGCGGACGCCCTGGCGCAGATCCTGACCTGGAAGAACGTGGAGGCGTTGTTCGAACTGGCCAATTTCGTCGGGGTGAGCAGGCCGGGTCATGAACTCGACGGTCATGGTCTGCCCAGCGAACGATTGAGCCTGCTGCAGATCCCGGCGCTGTCCATCTCGTCGACGGACTGTCGAGACCGGGTGGAGGCGGGACTGCCGGTCTGGTACCTGGTGCCCGACGGGGTGGTACAGCACATCGCCAAACACAATCTGTACAACAGGAGTACCCATGGCTGAGCAGTTCTTGACGCGCCGGGAACGACGCGAAGCAGAGCGTCGGGCCGCTGAGGCCGAGTTCGACGCCACACACGGGGACTCGACGGCAGGCGTCGCCGAGGCCCCAGGCGGGACATCGGTCCCTCCCTCGGCAGCCCGACCCCTGGTGAGCCATGAGGAGGCGAAGCCCACGGCCCCCGCCGAGCCTCCGGCTGCCATGCCCGGGGACACTCCGACCGGCCGTGCCGAGTTCGTATCGCCGGCAGCATCCGCCGCGCCCGCAGCTCCGGCTGACCCTGCAGAACCCGCGGTACCCGCCGAGGAACCGGTGTTCGCCAGCCGCGCGGAGCGACGCCGCTATCTGCGCGAGCACGGATTGGCCGAGGATCCGAGTGATGTCGCAACCGGCGACCTCCCGCCGGTGAACACCCTGCGGCCCATCGCCACGCATGCCGATGCACCGGTCGATCCGGCGCCTCGTACGGCGCAGGCCCCTGGTCCGAAGGGGAAGGCGGCAACACCTGCCGCAGCCCCCGTCGACAAGTCGGCCGAGCCCGCGCAACCGGCGAAGCCGAGCGGCCGGGACGAGCCGGCCACGCCCAAGCAACAGGCCAAGCCGAAGCCATCGGTCAAGCCGGCCGAACCCACCGCGTCCAAACCCGCTCAGCCGGTTATCCCTCCAGAATCGAAGGCGGTTCCCGCCGCGGCTGCGAAGGCCCCGGTGGACGAACCGAAGGCGGAGACTTCAAAGCCGGCACCGAAACCCGCGGCGCAGCCGGAGCCGGCACGCCCCGAGCCCGACCCGGCTCCCACGCCGAAACCAGCACCCAAACCGGCGCAGCAGGCGCCGGATCCGGTGGAGAAGGCGAGCGAGCCGGAGGCCTCGGCTGCCGGTCGTCCGTCAGAAGAGCCGGCACCGAAGAAGGCGCAGACCGCCGCCGGAATGGACCGCGGACCGCGCAAACCGCGCAGAGCACCCGTCGTCGCTCCTCCCTCATCTCAAGCGATCAAGGTAGTCTCGGGCGACGAGAAGAACACAGCCGGTGAGCCGGGAGAGCTGCGCGACCTGGGCTCGCATCCGCAGACGATGCCGATTGAGACGGTACGCGCAGCCCAGCATTCCGACGACGAGGCCGAGATCACGGACGAGGTCTGGCCGGAAGACGCACCCGCCGGTTCGATTCCCGGCACTCCCATGCGGGCCTCGGATGTCACACATGCCGATGGTGAGGTCCTGATGGGCGAACACTTCAGCTGGACACCGTTCATCTTCCTCGGCGCGGCCCTGGTCGTCGCGATCGCTCTCATCGTGGTGGCCCTGACCATGCTCTTCTAACCCGTAAACCGCCGGACCCAGACCGGGTATCGGAACCGAATGACTCTACAACCGGAAGGTATCGCGTGACCGCGACCGAAAACGCCCTGGAACTGACGCATATCGCAGCCAGGGCAGCTGCCGACAAGCTCGCCACCGAAATCGTGGCCATCGACGTCAGCGACCAGCTCTACATCACAGATGTTTTCCTCATCGCCTCGGCCGACAACGACAGGCAGGTCAACGCCGTGGTCGATGGGATCGAGGAAGCGCTGCTGAAGGAATGCCGGCAGCGTGCGCGCCTGCGCGAGGGCAAGGGCGAGGGACACTGGGTGCTGTTGGACTTCGGCGACCTGATCGTCCACGTCTTCGCTGCCGAGGATAGGGAGTTCTATGGCCTGGAGAACCTGTGGAAGGACTGCCCGACGATCGACGTCACCGCCGATCTGGGGCTACCGCAGACTAAAGCGGACGATCATGCCTAAGCGTGTGTTCCTGGTCCGTCACGGGCAGACCGCATATAATCTCCAGCGTCGCTTCCAGGGCCAGGCGGATATCCCGCTGGACGCGACGGGCCGGGGCCAGGCCCAAGCCGTCGCGACCCATCTGGCGGGGCGCGGTATCACCCGCCTATTCAGCTCCGATCTGTCCCGCGCTCATGAGACCGCCCGGGCGATCGGCGGGGCCATCGGGTTGGAGCCGGTGACCGATGCAGGTCTGCGTGAGGTGGGAGTGGGCGATTGGGAGGGCCTGACCCGCGATGAGATCGCGCCGCGCTGGCCTGCGGAATTCGCGCTGTGGAACGCCGGGCGCGACGTTCGACCGCCGCGTGGGGAATCCCTGCAGGAGGCGGGCAGCCGTGTCTACTCGACGGTTGGGACCCTGCTCAAGACCTGCGCCGATGACGATGTGGTGGCGATCGTGGCTCACGGCGCGGTGATTCGCGGCGCCACCCAGATGTTCCTGGGACTGGACTCCGACGGACCCCTGGGGCAGTTAGGCGCCTTGAAGAACTGCAATTATGCATCCCTGCAGTACCGTTCCGAGCACTGGTACTTAGACGCCTGGGGCTGGTCGGTCGACTGAGCGGCCGGGGTTCAGGCGCGCCTACTGCGCCAGGCTGCGATCTCTTCTTCGACCCGACGCATCGGGGTGACGACCAGATGCCCGGTGTGCGGATCGAGCCCTGCATCGCGGACCCTCCGGTTGAAGTCCTCGAGCAGCTTGCGGACCTCGTCTTCGTCGTCGACCGCGTCGAGCCTGCCGCGAAGATCGGCGGCCTCCTGACGCAGAGTGAGTGCGGCGGGGCCGACGCCACGGATGTCCTCGTCGGCGAGCTTTCCCTTGATCCACCAGTCCGGGTCACGACGCCCGTCGAGGCCGGGCAACGGCTTTCCGAGTCCGGGCAGGTCATCGAATTCTCCACGGGCGATGGCCTGCTCCACTGCGCTGTTGACCATGGCGGACTTCCAGATCTCGACCTGGCTGGGAGCGGACGGACCACGTCGGGCGGAGTCGTCAGGATCCCCACTGACATCGGGAGTCGCACCGGCCCCCGATGCCCCACGGACGCTCTCTATCCTTCTGCGGCGTTCGGAGTCGCGCTTGACCATATTCCCACTTCCAGTTCGATACTCGAGAGCTGCCGGGTTCGGAGCCGGCTGCGGCCGGAATCCGAAGATGCCGTTACTCCCATTATCCGTTCGTGAGCTCGCGCGCCAGGTCTAGCAGTCGTCGGGCCGATTCCTCCCAGGAGAAGGTGGCAGCCTGCCCCGGCGCCAGTTGCGAGAGCCGTAACCAGGTTTCGGCATCGGCCAGGCGTCTGGCGCCGGCGGCCAGGGACCGGGGCGAGTCCGGGTCGAAGTAGACGCCGGCCGGACCGGCGATCTCACGGAAGATCGGCAGTTCGCTCAACAGCACGGGTAGTCCTCGGCTCAGCGCCTCGACCACCGGCAGGCCGAAACCCTCGGCGCGGGAGGCGCTGACGAGCGCCGTGGCGGAATCGAGCAGCCGATGGTATTCCTCATCGCTGACCCCGTGGTGGAACTCGATGTGGGCAGCGGGGCCGGCCAGGCGGGCCAACTCGGCCTCCCGGACCGGGGAGATCTTCGACGTCAGGTGCAATGTCCAGCCCGGCAACAAGGGCATCGCCATGGCGATGGTCTCGACGTTCTTGTACGGCATGAAGGCGCCCATGTAGACCAATGACCTGGCCGTATCACCCTGGGCCCGCTGTGGCAGGGCGGCCGGGGGAGTGGCGGCATTGCCGATCACGTGGACCGGTTTACGCGTCAGCCGGTGCTCCGCGATGAGTTCGGCGGTGGTTCGGCTGACCGTGGCCACGGCATCTGCCCGGTTGAGCAGGACGCGTTGTGGCCAATACGCCTTGTGATACAGGCGCCAGGCGCCGCGCACCACGGCCGGCAGATCCCGTGGGGGAGTCGGGTGGTCGTAGTAGATGAGGTCGTGCAGGGTCAGGATCAGCTTGTAGTGCCGCCCGGTGGACCCCATCACCTGCATGGTCGAGAACACGACGTCCGCGCCCAGTTGGTTGAGCCGGCGCGCGATGAAGGGCTCGGCCGGGCTGATCGGATCGTTCAACAGCACGTAGGGGGTCTGCGGCAGCATGGCCAGCTGGGCGGGATCGTTGATGATCGCCGTGACCTCCACGTCGGTGCCGCGGGTCAGATCCAGCAGGGCGCGCAGCAGTTCGGCGCCGTACCGGGAGATCCCATCGTGCCGGTCCGTGCGCGTGAAGCGGGAGTCGAAGAACAGTCTCATGCCACGAACGCCTCGATTCCTTCGGCCGCGGTCTCAGGGGCCTCGTAGTGGATCAGATGGCCCACCCCGTCGACGATCGTGGCCGAGGCGGCGGGCAGGGAGGCGATGAACGCCTCGGTGGCGGGCAGCGGCGCGATCTGGTCGGCCGAGCCGGCGATCACCGCCACCGGCATGGTCAGGGCATCCGCGGCCTCGGCCACGGTGTGCGAGATCGACACGTCGTAGGCGCGCGCCAGCGTGCGGCGGTCGGCGAAGGCGGAGAAATAGCGGGCATGCTGGTCGTGGATGTAGCGACGCAGCCCCGGGTCGTCTGTGGTGGCCATGACCTCGCTCATCACGCGCACGATCAGCGGACTCGACAGCAGGGCTCGGGCGGCTCCCGCGGGCAGGGCGGCTCCCGCCCGGTAATAGGCGACGGTCGCGCGGGTCAGCAGACTGGCGGGACCGGCCAGCGGGTCCGAGGCGATCGGATTGATCAGCACCAGACGATCGGGGGCACTCCCCGCATTCGCCCTGGCGGCGGCCCAGTGGGCGGCCAGAATCGAGCCGAAGGAATGCCCGACCACCACGGGCGGCGCTCCGTACTCTTCGGCCACCGCACTGTGCAGGCCGTCGAGGCACTCCAGATAGGAATCCAGATCCAGTTCGCCCTCCGGGGCGGGGGTGCTGCCGAACCCTGGCAGGTCGGGGACGATGACCGGCCGGTGTCGCAGGTAGTGGGCGATGAGATCCATCCCGTGGTGATCGCCGCGGAATCCGTGGATCAGGAGGACCGGACGGGCGCCTGAGCGGTCTCGGTGATGATGCCAGGTGGCCACCTGGAGCGGGGCACCGTTGACTGCGATGGTCAGATCGTGGCGCATTGAATCGATGAAATCCATATGGCTCCATCCTACGTGGGCCCAGGCGGCCGGTAGCGTTACCGGGTGAGGGGTAGACCGTCGATGAGTTCCTCAATGGCGAGCACATCGCGCGGAATGAACTCCGCGATGGTCAGTCCGACTATATCGGCGACTTCTGCGATATCGCCGATCACACGGCGGATCTGGGCTCGATTGAGCCCGTCGGGAACTTGCCCGAGGCCTAGGACGGCTTCAGCGGAGTCGACTGTGTCGACGTCGAGGTGGACGGCCACCTTGCCGGCTCCGGTACTCGCGAGCCAGTCGAGCAGGCCGGAGCTGGTCTTGCGAAGATCGGTGGGGGTGAATGCCCGCAGTCCCCACTGGTCGACGTGAGCATATGCGTCCGGGACCCAGTCGTGCAGCCCTACGAGCGCAAGACGGGAGGAATCGACGTGGGCGGGTAGCCGGTTGAGGATTTCCCCGTCGCCGTGTCCAGTCAGCGCGCTGACGGCCATAGCGTGGAAACCGTCGTAACCGGTATCCGGTGTATCGGTGTCGGGATGGGAGTCGATCCAGATGACGGCAAGATCGTCTTCGTACTTGTGAGCCAGCTCAGCGAATGGGGCTACGCTGACCGAGCACTCGCCGCCAAGGGTGAGCACGCGGTCGAAGTCATGGCGGGCAAGCGCACGCTGCGCGGCTGCCAAGGATGCGAGGATGGCCGAACGCGATTCGACGCCTCCGGTCGAGCCTTCGTCCGGGTTTCCACCATCGACGGGGACGACCTCGGTCGGTCCTGGATGATCGGGAAGGATCGCCTGGAGCACACGGGTACCGAGAGCATATGAGCGCCGTGCGCGGTCTATGGGCACCTCCGGCAGTAGCTCTGCGACGGTGTGGGTTAAAGGCCAAAATGTGTGTACAGGATATGGCGCTTGCCCAGTAGACAGACGGGCAAGACCGGGCCGAACATGGTCTGCAAGCATGTTCAGTGCCCAATCCAAGGAATCACCCCCACTGTGGTGTATGCGCAAACAAGCTCGTCAAAAACGGCAAGACCACCGCCGGGCGGACACGCTGGCGCTGCAAACACTGCGGCGCCTCGGCCACCCAGTCACGCATCGACATCACACGCAAGGCCGAGTTCACCGACTTCCTCACCTGGCTGACCGGCACCACACGACAAGGCGGCACCACCGAATCCGGCCGGACATTCCGCCACCGTGTGGCCTGGTGCTGGAACGTGCGCCCAACGATCACACCGACCGGGGAAACCCACGACCAGATCATGCTCGACGGCACGTACTTCAACGGCTGGTGTGTTCTCATCGCCCACACCGGTAGCCACGTCATCGACTGGCAATGGTGCGACCAGGAGAAGACCGCCTCCTGGACCGCACTCATCGAACGCATCCCGGCACCGGTCACCGCGATCGTCGACGGCAACGGGCCACTGACCTCGACGATCAAACGCCTCTGGCCGAACACGCGCATCCAACGCTGCCACTTCCACATCCGCCAAGCCGCGCACAAACACCTCACCCGGCATCCCAGCCTGCCGGCGAACAAGGAACTCCTCGGCCTGTACAAGACCCTGAGCCGCGTCACCACGCTGGAACAAGCCGCTACCTGGAGTGCCGAGTTCGCCACGTGGGAAGCACACTGGGAAACGTTCCTCAAACACCGCACCCGCGCGAAATCGGGAGCGAGCCGGCCGGCTCACGTCGGAGCGAACCAGTCTTGGTGGTACACCCACATCCGTACCCGCAGAGCCCACAAGCTGCTGGCCAACCTGATCCGCGCCGACCAGTTATTCACCTGGCTGAAACTCGCCGAAGACGACTACACGATCGCGAAGACGACGAACGCGTTAGAAGGCGGACCGAACAAGGCGATCAAAGACTTCCTACGCCACCACCGTGGCATGTCGATCGACCATGCCAGGCGCGGAGTCGACTGGCTGCTTTACCGGCGCACACAAGCACCTGAAGACCCCTGGATGCTCGTCACACCAGCCCACTGGAGGACCAAAACGACCCGGACAACTGTCAAGCCCGAGACCGGGCGCGAGGAAACCAACCTGCTCTACGGCACCGCCTTCAGCCCCGAAGACGGCAACGGAATCCAACACGGATGGGGTGGAAGAAGACGCTAGACACGCCGACGCTGTACACACATTCTTGCCGCTAACCCGACGGTGTCACGGCCGGCTCCTTGCCATTGAGGCCACACCAATCGCAGTGTTCGTGCATCGGTGACGTTCTGATCGATCATGGGGAGGCTTCCTCTTCTTCGCACGGAAATCCCGCAAGATAAACTGAAAACGTCCTGCCGCATGGCAGGACGTTTTCAGTCTAGTCACCTTCGGTGGAGGTAAGGGGATTCGAACCCCTGACCTTCTCCATGCCATGGAGACGCGCTACCAACTGCGCCATACCCCCGAAGAGTCTGTATTCGATTGTCCGGATGCCCTGACCACAGATGGATGCGATCGGGCCTTCCGTGGAGGTAAGGGGATTCGAACCCCTGACCTTCTCCATGCCATGGAGACGCGCTACCAACTGCGCCATACCCCCGAAAGGATCACCCGATTGTTCGGGCAACGAGGTCAACTTTAGACCAGCGTGGGCGCCTTTGCCAAGTCGAGCCGGCCGATTACCCGAATTACGTGAGAAGTATCATAATCCGACCCCCGGTGTAGGGGTGGCTGGCCGGCTCAATGGGCCACGATCAGAATGACCGCCCCCAGAATCGTCAGGCCGCACAGGGTGAAACAGGCGTAGGCCCCGGTCAGTCTGGCGCGCTTCTGCAGATGTGTCAGCGGATTGCGCTTGGCAGCCTTCGCAGCTTTCTTCTCCGCCTTCCTGATCTGCTTGGGGGTCAGCTTGGTGATCGCATCGGGGAAGTCGACGGGGTGGACCACCGGCGGACGGCCGCCCTCGACCAGTAGGCGCAATCCCAAGCCGTAGAAGAAGACCAGCATGCTCGCCCCCACCAGGGCAGCACACAGGACGAGGATGAAATCGATCCAGGCGATGTGCATCAGGCGCCCTCTTTCTCGTCAGCGTGAGCGGCCTGCACGTTACGCGAGGCGGCTTTCCTCGCCGCCTTGGCCTCGGCCCGTCTGCGCGCGGCACGTGCCTGGCGCGGAGTGGGCGGCAGCTGGTGCGGGACCTTCACCGCATGGCCGGACTCCGCCACATCGCTCTTCATCGCATCGGCCGGGTGGCCCTTCTGGCGTTTGGAGATCAGGAACATCCCCAGGACGACGATGGCGGCGAGGACGAACGCCACCAGGACTCCCCAGTGGCCCATGCCCACGACGATCAGCGCGACCAGGGCTCCTACGATCGCGGCAGCCGGCAGGGTCAGTACCCAGCCGACGATGATCTTGCCGGCCGTCGACCAGCGGACCTCGGCACCTCGGCGTCCCAGGCCCGAACCGATCACGGAACCCGAGGCGACCTGGGTGGTCGACAGGGGGAAGCCCAGGGCGCTGGAGGCCAGGATGGTCGCCGAAGTCGAGGACTCCGCTGCGAAGCCCTGTGCCGGCTTGACCTCGACCAGGCCCTTGCCCAGAGTGTGGATGATGCGCCAACCGCCCAGATAGGTGCCCAGGGCGATCGCCGAGGCGCAGGACACGACCACCCAGATGTGTGGCTCATGGTGGGCAGGTGACTGCCAGCCCACCGCGATGAACACCAGAGTGATGATGCCCATCGTCTTCTGCGCATCGTTCGTGCCGTGGGCCAGGGCGACCAGCGACGAGGTCAGGATCTGACCGACTCGGAACCCATCACGACCATCGGGCTTGTTGTCGTAGCGGCGAGTGATCTGGTAGGCGATCTTCGTAGCGACGAAGGCGACGATGCCGGCGATCACAGGGGAGAGCAGGGCCGGCAGGACGATCTTCTGCACGACCATCGCGAAGTTGATCCCGGCGGCCCCGAAGCCCACCAGGGTTGCCCCGATGAGTCCTCCGAACAGGGCATGGGATGAGGACGAGGGAAGGCCGAACAGCCAGGTGAGCATATTCCAGCAAATGGCGCCGATGAGTCCGGCGAAGATCAGCTCGGGTAGGAGTCCCGCGCCTATCTGGTCCTCTTTGATGATGCCGCCGGACACCGTTTTGGAGACCTCCGTGGACAGGAATGCGCCCACCAGGTTGAGGACCGCGCACAGGGTGACGGCGACCTTGGGCTTGAGCGCTCCCGTCGCGATGGGTGTGGCCATCGCATTGGCCGTATCGTGGAATCCGTTAGTGAAATCGAAGAACAGCGCTAAGACGATGACCAGGATGACGACCAGAACTATGAAATCCACGGGCGTCCTTCGTGCTGGGGTCCCAGACTCCACTGGGTCGCGTCGACCGTTCGACGGACTCCGGGCCTGGCGCGGTGCGCGCGGGCCCGGCTGCTACAACCGGCGTTCACCATACGTTCATTCTAAACGCATGGAATTGTCCGATTCGGCAGGCCGCTGATCCCCACCCGAAGCCGCGGCGATGATATTCTTCACAGCTCGGTCCGTGATGCTCCTATAGGTTGTCAAGCCCGGTCGTGATCATGGTGGTGGTGATCGACCATGGCGAGGTGGCCTACGCGGCGAGCAGGTATTCACGGTAGGCGATGACGAAGTCATCGTCTCGGCGTTTAC
>NZ_JANIJX010000040.1 GCF_024580735.1 Brevibacterium moorei
GTCGGGACACTCGATGATTCCCTGGTGGGTGGACAGATCACGGCAAAGGCACACACTGTGGTGGCCAGTCAGTGCCTGGGTCACACCCTGGATGGAAACCATCCCTACAAGTATCAACGTCAGTGCCGTGAAGTACGCTGGCCCCATGGTGACAACAAGCCCTGCACGTTTGGCCGAACCCCTGTTGGGAGGAACCGCCGGCGCCCACGCAGGACCGGCGGATCGTCGCTTCCGCGCGGGTGCTGCGACCTGGAGTCTGGTGCTGCTGGGGATCTCCTGCCTGCTGGGACTGACCCGCCAGGTCGCCTGTTTCACAGACGGCTGGGGCTTCCCCGGAGCCTCGCACCGCCTGTGCGCATCGCCCGTTGCCAACGCCGTGCTGGGTCAGACCTTCCCCGACTTCCCGGGACGTTCCACCGGTGGCCTGTCGACGTTCACCCCCGGCAATGCCTGGCTGGTCGGCCTGACCGGTTTCGGTGGTTCGGACGTGCAGACGACCATGGCCTTCCTCCTCGTCATCAACGTCGCGGCCTTCGCCGTGATCGGTGTGAGTCTGCTACGGCTCATGCCCGGCAGTTCCTGGGTCGCCGCGGCTTTCCTCTCGCCGGTCGTGATCTTCTCCCTGGGTCAGGGGCTGGAACCGGTGGCGGTGGCCGCCACCCTGCTCGCCCTGGTCCTCCTCACACCCGCGGCCGAACGCCCGTCCACCGGAGCGCTGGTCTGCGCCGGCCTGTTGTTCGCCGTAGCGGTCGTCATCAGCCCCATCGCACTGCTGGTGCCGATCGTCGTATGCCTGCGCTCACTGGGTGCCGGTCGAGCCGCCTCTGCGGATTCCGCCGCCCGGGCGGGTGCCGCCCGGGACCTCGGCCCCGGGGCGCGGCGGATCGACTCCGGCGACCTGCTGGTCATGGTCGGCAGCGGGATCATCGCGCTGGGGCTGCTCATCATCGTCGACGGGCAGATCATCGCCAGGGCACAGGCCTGGCTCGGCGCCGCTGTGGATCGTGGGTCACTGGTCTCGCTGACCCTGTCGGCGGGCCTGGGATCCCCGCGCGAACTCGGCCTGCTCTCGCTCATCGTGTGGGCTGTGGCCCTGCTGGCCGCAGCCCAGCTCATCTACATGTTCGGCCGACACCTCGATCTGGCCCAGATCCTGAGCGTCGTCTTCGGGCTGAGCCTGCTGCTCCTGCCGGCGGCACCCATCACCCTGGCGCTGTGGCTGGTCCCGGCGGCAGCCGCGGCTGTGCACCGGTTGTGGGTCCACGTGGCGTGGATGCTCGCCGAAGCCGCCCTCTTCATCGCGGTCAATCTGCGCGATGCCGCACGCACCCAGGACAAGGTGGGGCTGGACCAGTCCTGGCTCGTCATCTTCACCGTGTTGCGTCTGGCCGCGGTTCTCGCGGTCATCGTCGCAGCTCTCTGGCCGCGGGACCAGATTGCCGACCGGTCCTCGGCCGCAACCACCGGGACCCGGACCCCGGCACCGGAATTCGAGGCCCGGGGCGTAGCCGCGGCCCAGGACGTCCAGGGCACCATGGGCCGCGTTGAACCCACGGAGGGAACGGGTGCTGCAGAGGACCCGGAAGCCGGGGAAGATCTGAAAGCCGGGGAAGCCGCGGACGATGTGGAGGCCGCGGGACCCGTGGAGGGCATGGGGGACCTGGTGAGCAGTCGCCTGCGCTCGGTGGATGCAGATGCCGCGACCGGTCCCGCCAGCCCGGACGGTCCCGCCGGCCCGGACGGTCCTACCGACCCGGACGGGGACGGCGGAATGACCGGAGACGGTTCGGCGGAAGACGTGCGAAACGTGATTCGCCCGACTTCGGCGCACGAACGGCTAGACGGTCACCATCCCAGGCACTAGAATCGAAAGGTCTGTGTCCGTGCGAACCATCGTGCGGGCCGGGCACGCATTTACCCTCCTGCCATGGACCGACCATGGCCGCATAGACCAGAGGAGGTGGGTTACACATGCGTCACTACGAGCTCATGCTCATCCTGGACCCGGAACTCGACGAGCGTTCGCTGGGTACCACTGTTGAAAAGCTGACGAAGGTCGTCCCCGCTGAAAACGGCACGATCGACAACGTCGACATCTGGGGCCGTCGCCGCCTGGCGTACGAAATCCAGAAGAAGACCGAAGGCTACTACGCAGTCATCGATCTGCACGCAGAGCCTGCGACCACCAAGGAACTTGAGCGTCTGCTGGGTCTGAACGAATCCGTGCTGCGCAGCAAGTTCATCCGTCCCGCAGCCAAGTAACCGAACAGGTCCGTAGTCCACCAGACCCGGCTCGCCGGGTCGTTGCTTAAGGAGTCCTCATGGCCGGCGAAACCATTATCACCGTGGTAGGCAACCTCACCGCTGATCCCGATCTGCGCTTCACCCCCAATGGTGCGGCCGTCGCGAACTTCACGGTGGCCTCGACTCCTCGGACCTTCGACCGCCGCATGAACGAATTCAAGGACGGCGAAACCATGTTCCTCCGCTGTGCCGCATGGCGCGATATGGCGGAGAACGTGGCGAGCTCCTTGTCCCGTGGCACCCGTGTCGTGGTGCAGGGCCGGCTGCGTGCGCGCACCTTCGAAACCAAAGAGGGAGAGAACCGCACGGTTTTCGAGCTCGACGTCGACGAGGTGGGCCCCAGCCTGCGCTACGCCACCGCCAATGTGACGCGCAATGAGCGCTCCGGTGGCGGGAACCAGGGCGGATACGGCGGCGGCCAGCAGCGTCAGGGTGGCAACCAGGGCGGTTACAACCAGCCCCAGGGCAACCCCGGTGGTGGCTACGGCAATAACGGTTTTGGGAACAACAACCCCGGTGGCGGCTTCAACGGCGGCAATCAGGGTGGTTCCCAGTGGGGCCAGAACCCCGGTGCGAACCAGGGCAATGGCGGCGGGGCCCCTGCGCCTCGCCAGGACGACGATCCCTGGGCATCGTCGAATCCGAACGCCGGTGGCGGCGGCTGGGGCAACCCGACCGACGACGAACCGCCGTTCTAAACACGTTTTCAACAGGAGTACATCATGGCAAAGCCGGATATCCGGAAGCCGATCAAGAAGAAGGCCAATCCCCTGAAGAAGGGCGAGGCCGCGCTGATCGATTACAAAGACACCGCAACTCTGCGCAAGTTCATCTCGGACCGCGGCAAGATCCGTGCACGTCGCGTCACCGGTGTGACCGTGCAGGAACAGCGCGTTATCGCGAAGGCCGTCAAGAACGCCCGCGAAATGGCGCTGCTGCCCTACACCAGCACGAACCGCTGATAGGAAGGGGAGATATTCATGGCTACTAAGAAGATCATCCTCAACCAGGAAGTCGACGGACTGGGCGCTGCCGGCGACGTCGTCGAGGTCAAGGCCGGTTACGCTCGTAACCTGCTGCTGCCCCGCGGCTGGGCTCAGCCCTGGACCGCCGGTGCTGAAAAGCAGATCGCAGCCCTGCAGAAGGCCCGTCAGACCAAGCAGCTCGCCGACCGCGATGCCGCTCTGGAACTGAAGGCGCAGCTGGAGAAGACCGCTGCTCGCATCGAGATGAAGGCCGGCAAGAACGGTCGCCTGTTCGGCGCCGTCACCCCGGCCCTGGTCGCCGAGGCCCTGGCCGCCGCGACCGGTCGCGAGTTCGACCGTCGTCAGGTCGCCCTGCCGGCCCACGTGAAGACGCCCGGCACCTACACCGCCACGGTGCGCGTGCACGACGAGATCACGGCTTCGGCCAAGTTCGCCGTCATCGGCAAGGCCTGATTCATCGGGTCGTGAGTCGCGCGGTCCGATCCAGTGGGTCCTGATCCACCGGATCCGATCCGCACGGTTCTCAAGGCGCCGGTCGCCGTTCCCCGTTCCGACGGGGGCGGCGACCGGCGCCTTCTGCATGTCCGGAACCACGACCCCGGCGCGCTGCCACGACACCGGCTCACGGGCCGGCCGGCGTGCCGAACCTAGACTGGGGGTATGAGTGATGAGCAGCCCGGCCCGGTCCCACCCCGGCCGCAGACGCCGCCTGCACCGGCATCCACCTTCGAGCTCGATACCGCCGGGGATGCCGAACGCCGCCGTGGTTTGACGAAGATGCGCCGGATCGCCACCGGTGCGCTGATCCTGGCCGCCCTGATCTTCCTGCTGGTCCATATCTTCACAGACCTCGGCGGTGTCTGGGGCTTCATCGCCGCCGCAGCCGAGGCCGCGATGGTCGGTGCGATCGCCGACTGGTTCGCCGTCACCGCCCTGTTCCGCCATCCCCTGGGCCTGCCGATCCCGCACACCGCGATCATTCCGCGCAAGAAGGACTCGCTGGGGGAGACCCTGTCGGAGTTCGTCGCGACGAACTTCCTGCGCAAGTCCACCGTGGCGCCCAAGATCCTCTCCGCCCACGTCACCTACCGGGCCGGCCTGTGGCTGAGCCGCCCCGACAACCAGGAACTGCTGGTGGGGCGTGCGGCACAGGGACTGAACTACGTGCTGGACCGGGTGGATTCCGCTGCGGTCGAATCGCTGACGAAGAACGTGCTCATCCCGAAGCTGACGGATCTGCGCAAGGCCCCGGCGCTGGGCCTGGTCCTGGAACGGGTCATCTCCGACGGCTCGCACAAACGGCTGATCGACATCATCCTCGACGAGGCCTTCGACTGGCTCTACAACAACCCGCAGGTGCTGGGCGACCAGGTGGCGACCAAGGCCCCGTCCTGGGTGCCGAAGTTCGTCAACTCCGGCATCGCCAACCGCCTGCAGCGCGAGGTCCTGGGCTGGCTGGGCGATATCCGCGACCGCCCGGACCACAAAGTCCGCCGCGCCCTGGACGAATGGCTGCTGGCCGTGGCCCACGATATGCAGGACGAGGATTCCCCCGTGGCGGAGCGGACCGAATCCGTTCTGGCCCAGCTGCTGGCCCACCCCAGCGTGGCGGCGGCGGTGGTGGATCTGTGGACCAGCCTGTCGGTGTTGCTGCGCACGGCGATCGGCGATCCCACCGGCGAGATCGGTTCGCGGATCCGTGCGGCCCTGACCGAGTTCTCCACCCGCTGTGTCGAGGACGAGGCCTTCGCCGCGGGCATCGATGCGCGGCTGGCGGATGCGGCGGGTGCGGCGGCCGAGTCCTTCGGCCCTGAGCTGGCCAGTGTCATCTCGGATACGATCGCCGGCTGGGACGCGCAGCAGGCCTCGGAGAAGATCGAATTGCTGGCCGGGCGCGACCTGCAGTTCATCCGGATCAACGGCACCGTGATCGGCGCCCTGGTCGGCTTCGTACTGCACGCCGTCGAAGTCCTCATCCCCTGAGCCGACCGACCGCGGCGCCCCGGGTCGGGCCGCGCGGGTGAGGACGCGCTTACAATGAACGGTGGAGTTCATCGCTCCCAATCCCGCAATCGAAACCGTGCCCCCGAAACAGTAAGGATCGCAATGACGCGAACGCGCCCGCCGGCCCAGGGCGGAACCGCTCCGGATGAGCCCCAGACAGACGGAGAGTACCTATTCGTCTGGAATGACACAGTGCGCGGCAAGAAGCTGCTGCTGGGCATCGTCCTGGGCGTCGCCGGCGCCATGATCGGCCTCTACGGAGGCAAGTGGCTCGTCGGCCTGTTCGTCGCCGACCCCGCTCTGGTCAAGGTGTGGTCCCTGGTCACGGGGCTGATAGGCACGGTGATCGGGGCGGTCGTCGTCGGCTTCCTGGTACCGCCGGCGCGGATCGTGAGCGATCACGCCTCCGATACCTCGCGGGTGGACGAGACGATCGACGATATGGCGGCCGACCCGCAGGGTCTGGGAACCCTGGCCCAGGCCAGTGCGCGTTCGCGGCACGAACTCGCCGAGGCCGGACTGACCTCGGCGTTCGAGGCCGGGCAGGCGCGTGCCGCCGGGACCTCGGGAGATTCCGGAACCTCGGGAACTCCGGATGCGGCCCGGGGAGGTGCCGCCTGATGGAGATCCTGTCCCAGGTCCCGATCGCCGTACTCATGGGCATCATCGGCGCCATCGTCTTCACCCTGGTCGGCGTGGTCTCCGGCACCGATGAGACCTCGACCATCGCGCCCCTGACCCTGGTCGTCATCCTGCTGGGCGTGCCCCCGGCCGGAATCTTCACGTTCTTCATCGCCGCAGCCGTGTCCAAGCACATGACGCATGCGATCCCCACGATGCTCCTGGGCATTCCGGGCGACACCCTGGCCGTGCCCATCATGGACGACGCCAACCGGATGCGCGCCCTGGGCGTGCCGCACGTGGCGCTGCGCAAGGCGATCTCGGCTGCGCTGATCTCCGCGGTCATCGCCGTGCCGGTGGCCGTACTGTTCGCCTGGGTGCTCTCGCCCTTCGAGGCCTTCATCGGCGATATCGCCCCGTGGCTGTTCCTCATCGCCGCGATCCTCATCGCCTATGTGTCGCCCGCGAAGCTGGCCGGTGTCCTGGCGCTCATCCCATTCGTCGCGATCGTCATGGGGCTCAACGCCTGGGCCGGGACCTTCGACGTGACGATCTCCACCAGCTACTTCATGGGGATCGCGATCGGCCCGATGATCTTCGACCTGTTCGCCGTGCTGGTACCGGGCAATCGCGCCCGGATGCGCAGGCGGGAGCCCTCGCACGTCTACCTGGCCCCCGACACCTCGGAGCTGGGGGTCGGGAACCGGAAGACGCGCGGGAAGTCCGGTGCGGCCACCGCGCAGGCCGCCTCGGCCACGGGCGAGCACGTCGATGTCGACCGGGGCGCGCACGGCACGCACCACACCTGGCCCAATCCGTTCAAGGTGCTCGACAAGCAGCAGCTGGGCGCGACGGCCGCGACCTCGGTGATCTCCAGTGCGACCTTCGTGTTCAGCCCCGTTGCGATGACGGTGCTGATGGGCGAGTTGGTGGGCGCGAAGATCAAGCAGGGCTATCAGCGCCTGGCCACCGTGGTCAGTGCGAAGAACGGCACCACGGAATCGACCTATATGGCCGAGACCCTGATCCCGCTGGTGGCCTTCGGGCTGCCGCTGTCGCCGGTTGCCGCCGGTCCCGCCGCGCCCCTGTTCAACGCGCCGCCGGTGTTCCACACGGATGCCGCCTCCGGCGAGCACTTCAACCTGTCCGACACCCTGTCGACCGGGCAGTTCTTCGTCTTCGCCCTCCTGGGCGTGCTGTTGGCCGGGCTCATCGCCTATCCGTTCGCCATGCGCTACGCCCACGCCGCCGCGCGCTTCGTCGTCTCGAAGGTCAGCCACGAGGCGATCATCGCCGGGTTCTCGGGCCTGGTGCTGTTGGTCAGCGTGTGGGAGGGCGGCCTGCTGGGCCTGATCGTGGTGCTGACGATCGGCCTGCTGTCCGGCCTGCTGGTGCGCACCCTCAAACTGCACTCCGGTGTGTTGTTCATGGGGTACTACGTGGCGATCCTGTCCGTGCCCGGCATTCTCAAGGTGCTGGGGTAGGGGCGCGGGGAGGGTGCATTCCCACTCGATGCGCCGAGGCCCCATCGAGTGTCCGGTTCGTGTCACTTGCAGCCCGCGTGGGCCGCGGATTTCCGGGGTTGTTGGGTAGGCGCGGGAACACTCGATGGAGCGGGACTTCATCGACTGTCGAAAGTACAGCATATGTATCCTCATACTCGCGGATGAGGGGATTTCCCCCTGCCGAGGTCTGGGGTCGGCACCATGGCCCGGCCGGCTCGCGCACGCGATGCTGGGGGTATGAATGATTTCCAGCCCGTTCCCGTCCCCCAGTACCCGCCGCAGCCGGGCTATGCCCCGCAGTCCGCTCAGCCCGCGCAGCAGCCCCAGCCCGGGTCTCGGACCACTCCACCCGGTGCCCCGGTACTGCAGGCATCGGGCCTGCAGAAGCACTACGGGCCCACCGCCGCGCTCGCGGGAGTGAACCTGAGCGTGCGGGTCGGTGAGTCCGTGGCGATCATGGGCCCCTCCGGCTCGGGCAAGACCACCCTGCTGCACACCCTGGCGGGGATGATCCTGCCCGACGCCGGCCAGGTCGTGCTGAGCCCGGGGGCCACAGCCCAGCCCGGCGCGACTCAGCCGGGCGCGGCCCCGCTCGACATCACCGCCGCCTCCGAGGCGACTCGCACCGCCCTGCGCCGGACCACCTTCGGCTTCGTGTTCCAGCAGGGCCTGCTGCTGCCGGAGCTCACGGCCGAGGAGAATGTCGCCGTGGCCGCAATGCTCACGGGCGTGCCCCGGACCCCGGCCACCGGGCAAGCGCGCGAGCTGCTGGCCCGCGTGGGCCTGACCGAACACGCCGGCAAGCGGATCGGGCAGCTCTCCGGCGGACAGGCCCAGCGCGTGGCGATCGCCCGCGCCCAGGCCAATGACCCCGCCATTGTCTTCGCCGATGAGCCAACGGGCGCGCTCGACTCGCAGACCGGCGCCCAGGTGCTCCACCTGCTGCTGGGCTCGACCACGGGCCGCGGCCGGACCCTGATCCTGGTGACCCACGATGAAACCGTCGCCGCGGCCTGCGACCGGACCGTGCGACTGCGCGACGGCCGCATCGTCTCGGACACCTCGACGGGTACCACGGTCGGCTTCGGCGCCGAGGCCCCCGCCGGGACGGGTGCCGGGCCCCAGCAGTCCCAGCCCGCCTGGGTCCAGCCGGGTCAGGCCCAGCCAGCCTCCGGGACCAACCCCAGCTCAACCCCCAATCCCGACCAGGGGGCGTGGTCATGAGGAACGCGCTGCGCCTGCTGCCCCTGCTCATCAACGCGCGGACCCTGAAATCCGGGCCCGCTCTGCTCATGATGGCCGCCTTCGCCGCATGTTCCGCACTCTTCCTCACCGTGGCCGGCGGAACCTGGGCCTTCATACACTGGGACACGGCGAACGACGCGGGCGGCATGCTCGGTATGTACAAGGTGCTGGCGGCCATCGCCACCGTGCTGCTCATCGTCCCGGCCTTCACCCTGGGACAGGCGGCCGCGAACCTGTCGAGCCGGCGCAATGACGAACGGTTGTCCTCGCTGTCACTGCTGGGGGCCTCGGCGGCGGGCGTGACCCTGGTGGCGCTGGCGGAACCGGCGCTGCTGGCGACCGTGGGCACCGTGGCCGGCATCGCGGGGTACTTCGTGCTGCTGGTGCCCACCAGCCTCATCCACTTCCAGGGTACTGGCCTCGGCTACGCGAATATGGTCCTCCCCGTGTGGGCCCTGGTCCTGGCGGTCGTGTTGCTGGTCGCGGTGTCCGTGGCCAGCACCCTGGTGGGTCTGCGGCGCGTGGTCGTATCCCCCTTGGGTGTGCGCACCCGCCAGCAGGCACCCGGCTTCCCCTGGGGTCGGGTGGCCTGCGGTGCCGTGCTGCTGGTCCTGGTGTTCGTGGCCGTCTCGATCACGCGGATGGCCACGAGCATGGCGGTCATCGTCGTGGCGCTGCTGGCCATGCTGGCCGGCGGACTGCTGGTTGTCGACCTGCTGGGCGTGGTCTTCGTGCGGATCATCGCGCGGACCTCGGCCAAGCGGGCGCGCACTGCGGAGCGGCTGGTGGCCGCACGCTTCGTGCTCGATGACCCCAAGCGTTACTGGCGCCGCGTCTCCGGCCTGGCGATGACCGCCTTCACCGCGACCGTGGCCGGTACCGGCGCCGCTCTGGTCCAGGGACTGAACGGCCAGGCTACCGCGGAGGCCGGCGGCGCAGGCGGAGCCGAGGCCTCGGCACAGGAAGCTGCCCTACAGCAGCAGATGGACCTGCTGGGCAATGACATCGTCACCGGGATCCTGTTGGTGTTGGGCATCTCCTTCGTGTTCATCGCCGTGTCCGCGGTGATCAACCAGGCGGCCGATGTCTACGACCGCAGCGATTCCTTCGTCCAGCTGCACTCCGCTGGGATGGGGGTGCCGACCCTGCGCGCGATCACGGTGTGCTCGGTCATGCTGCCGGTGATTTGGGTGTCGGTGTTCGCCGCCGTATTGGGCCTGGTACTGGTGTTCCCGCTGGCCGGCGCCGCCTTGGTGTTCCAACCGGTGACCTTCCTGGTGATGGTCGGGTCCGTCGCGGTGGGCGTGCTGGTGGTCAGGGTGGGGCTGCGGCTGACCAGCCCGCTGCTGGCCCGGGTCGCAGCACTGGGGTGAGGTCGGTCACGATGGGGCTGATTCCCTGACTCTCAGGGGATTGACAGGTTAGGGTTGCCTCATGACCAATCCCTCCCCGAACCCTCCCTCCACCGGTGCGCCGACGCCGATCTCCACCGCCCAGGACGTCAACCGCGTACTGGGTGCCCAGGGATCGCACGGGCACAAATCCAAGGCGATCGTCCTGCTGGCCCTGGGCGGCATCTTCATGGACGCCTACGATATGTCCTCACTGGCCTTCGGCATCACCGCCATCCGCACCGAGTTCGGGCTGGACGGCTTCATGACCGGCCTGACGAACGCCGCGATCATGATCGGCGCCGTCATCGGCGCGGTGTTCGGCGGATACCTGACCGATAGGTTCGGCCGTTACAAGCTGTTCATGGCCGATATGGTGTTCTTCGTCGTCGCCGCGATCGGCTGCGCCCTGTCACCCAATGAATGGGTGCTCATCTTCTTCCGGATCATCATGGGGATCGGGGTGGGTCTGGACATGCCGGTGGCCATGGCCTTCCTCGCCGAGTTCTCCAAACTGCGCGGCAAGCAGGGCCGCTCCCAGCGCGTGAGCACCTGGTCGCCCATCTGGTACGTGGCCACCGGCATCGGCTATTTCATCGTCCTCATCTGCTTCCTGTCCCTGCCGTACGAGGCCCAGCCGCTGCTGTGGCGCATCGTCGTGGGCTTCGGCGCGATCCCCGCGCTCATCGTGCTGCTGGTGCGCCGGAGGTACATGGCGGAATCGCCACAGTGGCTGGCCAATCAGGGCGATGTGGCCGGAGCCGTGGATGTGCTCCGGACCCATTACGAACTCGAGGTGGAGTACGTGCCGGCGGGTGCTTCCGGGGACGCGGCCGCGGCGGGTGCTGCGGCCTCGGCTGCGGGAACCGCGATTGCGGGAACCCGGCCGCGGGCGTACAAAACGCAGTGGAGCGGGTTCGCCGAACTGTTCTCCAAGCGCTACCGGATGCGCACGATCATCGCGATGTGCGTGTGCGTGTTCTCGACCTTCGGCTACAACGCGGTGGGCTACGGGCTGCCGCTGATCATCACGACCCTGTTCCAGCAGGGGCCGCTGGTGACGATCATCAGCTCCCTGGTCATCAACCTGTGCTTCGGCGCGGTGGGTGGGTTCATCTGCGCCGGGATCGTCGACCGCCTCGGTTCGCGCAGGGTCACGCTCATCGGTTTCATCGTGCAGGCGGTGGCCCTGGTGATCCTGGCCGCCGTCGGGGTGCCGGCCGGCGGGCTGGTCATCGTGTCGATCGCGATGCTGGCGGTGTTCATCTTCATGCAGGCGGCCGGCCCCGGCACCAACCTGATGAACTATGCGACGCTGTCCTACCCGGCACGGCTGCGCGGGATCGGGATCGGCTTCAACCAGGCGGTGCTGCGGACGTTCTCGGTCGTCTCGCTCATCTTCTTCCCGGTGGTTTCCGCGGCCCTGTCCATGGGTGTGTTCTGGATCATCGCCTGCGCTCCGCTGTTGGGCGCGATCGTGGTGGGGATCGTGAAGTGGGACCCCACCGGGCAGGACGTGGACGCCGAGGCCTACGCGGACGCGGAGGGCTGAGCGGGCGCAGCTCCACTTCCGACATCTACACATGTACTCACGTGGATTGTTGGGACACGCTGCACCGCATGGGTGTCAGTGCCCCGGCATAGTCTTGGGCCATGGTGAATCCGACTCTGGTGAAGGCGCGGCTGGTCGCGCAGGGGCTCGTGGGCGCGGGGCCTGCTTCCGCGTTTGCTTCCGCTGCTTCCGCGGCGGCATCGGGACCGTCCGTCGATGCCGCCATTGCGCATCGACCTGCTTCCCCGGCCGAGGTCGTGGCAGGCATGGGTGCCATGCAGGGCCAGGACCTGCCCGGAGTGCTCAGCTCCATCGCCCTGCGCACGGGACCTCGGGATGTGGATCAGCGGATCGCAGAGGTCGTGGCGGCCTTCGCCGCGGGTTCCCTGGTTCGCGGTTACCCGATGCGCGGGACCGTTTTCGCGCTGCCGGGCGCCGACGCAGCTTGGATCACCGAGCTGTGCGCAGGCCCCCAGCGCCGCGCCCAACCCAAACGCTATGAGCGCTTGGGCCTGAGCTCCGAACAGGTCGCCCGGTCGCGTGACATCTTCTTCGCCGAGGCACAGGCGGCTGCAAGCGGGCAGGCCACTGCAAGCGGGCAGTCACCCGAAGGCACGCAGGATCTTGAAGGCATGCAGACTCCCGCAGCCGAGGAGACTCGGGAAGACAGGCAGGGCGCCCCCGGGGTGAGGCGTGGTCGGCTCACCGAACTGTGGACCCAGGCCGGCCTGCTGGAGGGCAATGGGACCTCGTATGCGCTGATCACCAGCATGATCGTCGACGGGTTGGCGGTTTACGGACCGCTGGTGGACGGGAACCGGGACAATCTGGTGATGCCCGCACAGGCCTGGCTGCCGGCCGGATCGGACCTGGCTGGGCGCTTCAACGACGATCGGGACGCCGCAACCGCCGAACTCCTGCTGCGGTACCTGAGCAGTCACGGTCCGGCCAGTCTGCGCGATTTCCAGTGGTGGACCAAGCTGCCGCAGCGCCAGATCAAAGCGGGCTTCGCCCTCATCGCCGACCGGGTGGAACCGGCCGCCCCACAGCTGCTGGGTGGGTCCGGCGCAGCGGTCACGGCCCAGGGGCCGCATGCCTCGCACACCGTCGATATGGACACGCCCCTGACTCGAATGGGCTTGGCCGACGAGGTCAAGGCGGCGGGGCGACGTCCGCACGGCACCTTTCTGCTGCCCGGATTCGACGAGGTGGTGCTGGGGTATCGGGACCGCCTGGCGTTCATGAGCGACGAGCACCATACCCTGCTGGTGCCGGGTAACAACGGGATGTTCAAGAAGACGATGATCAGGGGCGGGAAGTTCATCGGCACCTGGAAGGCCCCACGTGGCTCGGCCGGCGCTTGCCGGTTGAGCGCCGAGCCCTTCGCGGACCTCAGCGCTGCGGCCCTGCGCGATGTGGAGCGCACCTTCGCCCGCTACCCGCATAGTGATTGAACAATCAACCAAAAGGGGTGCCGAGGTGCCTACACTGAGAGGATGACTGAAGCAGCGAACCAGACCCAGACTCCGAACGCGGCCCCGAACCCGGAAGCAGAACCGATGACGATCGACATCTGGTCCGACGTCGTGTGCCCCTTCTGCTATATCGGCAAGCGCCATCTGGAGCTGGCCCTGGACGAATTCCCGCACGCCGCAGACGTGACGATCAACTGGCACAGCTTCGAACTGGACCCGCAGACCAAGGCCCAGCCGGGCACCGATCTGATCGACATGATCGCAGCGAAGTACGGCTCCACGCGTGAACAGGCGATCGCCCAGCACGAACAGATGGAGGCGCAGGCCGCAGCGGTCGGCCTGGACTTCAATTGGCGCGCTGCCACGCCGGGCAACACCTTCGATGCGCACCGGCTGATCCAGCTGGCCGACACCCTGGGCCTGGCGGATGCCGCGGAGGAACGCTTCAAGAAGGCCTACTTCAGTGAGGGTGTCAACGTCGAGGACCACGCCGAACTGCGCCGTCTGGCCGCCGAGATCGGCCTGCCCTCCCAGGACGTGGACCGCGTTCTGGACTCCGAGGAATTCGCCCGTGAGGTCCGCTCCGACGAGGCCGCGGCCCAGCGCCTGGGCGTGACCGGGGTGCCGTTCTTCGTCGTCGACAACAAGTACGGGATCTCCGGGGCCCAGCCGGTCGACTACTTCAAGGCGGCCCTGGACCAGGTCTGGCAGTCCGAGCACGCTGCGGCACCGGTGCTCAAGGATCCGCTGGCGGGTGCGTCCGGGGCAACTGGCGCGGCAGGGACCTCGGCCGGTGACGCGGATGCCCGGGGAACCGGGACCTCGGCCCCGGCGTGCGGAATCGATGGCTGTAACTGATCCTGTTCCAGCCGGAGCCGAGCGCCGTCCTGTGAGGTGGGGGACAATGGTCCCATGAGCACTCTGCAGATCTCCGTGGCGCAGTTCGCCGCCACCACCGATGTCCGGGACAACATTCGCACCAGCATCGAACTGGTGCTCAAAGCGGGGCGGAACGCAGATCTGGTGATCCTGCCCGAATACTCGCTGTACGCCGACCCGAAGCACACCCGCGATGGGGCGTTCTACTCCGAACCGGTCGACGGGCCCTTCGTCCGTGCCCTGGGAGCCGCGGCGAAGAAGGTCGGCGTACACGTGCTGGCGGGGATGACGGAGACGAACCCGGATGCCGGGGATGGGGCGGACGGCCTGGCCCACCCCTTCAACACCCTGGTGCATGTGACACCGGAGGGCGAACTGGCCGGGACGTACCGCAAGATCCACCTGTACGACGCATTCGGCTACAAAGAGTCCGATGAGCTGACCGCCGGAGCGATCGAGGATCCCTTCGTCTTCGACATCGACGGGGTGAAGGTGGGGGCGGCGACCTGTTACGACCTGCGCTTCCCGGAGATCTTCCGCCGGCTGACCGATGCCGGAGCCCATGTCATCGCCCTGCCGGCGTCCTGGGTGGTGGGTCCGGCCAAGGAATACCACTGGGCGACGCTCATCGCCGCGCGTGCGATCGAGAACACCGTGTACATGGCCGCCAGCGGGCAGACCGCCAAATACGGCTGTGGTCAGTCGGTGATCCTCGACCCGATGGGGACCGTGCTGGCCGGTGCCGGCGAACAGGGCGGGGCCTGGGCCCAGGCCACCATCGACGCCGAGCGGATCGCCCAGGTGCGCACGACGAACGCCGCCCTGGACAACCGCCGGTTCGCGGTGGTCCCGAAGTAACCCGGGCTGCGCTGACCATACCTGTGCGCAGACACCACTCCAGCGCGGAAACTACCTGAAATAGTAGGTAGTTTCCGCGCTGGAGTGGTGTTTATGCGAGTGGTCCTCTCAGGCCGCGCGGCGCTCTCCGGACAGGGTGAATGGCCGCTTGCGCAGGTGGCGTTTCGTCGCGATCAGCGGATGCGTGCCGCCCAGTACCCGGTTCACCCAGCCGTCCCACTGGCTGGGGTCGAAGGGCTGGCCGGGGACTCCGTAGCGCCGGTCGCCGCCGTAATTGCGCGGATGATGGGGGTGCTCCTGCGGGCTGATCTCCGCCAGGGCTCCGCCCAACACGCTCAGCGCGGTGGGTGTGAAGCCGATCGCGCGGGCGGCCTCTACCGTTTCAGGCGAGTCGCCGATGGTGGGTAACCCGCCATCGCGTAGGGAACTCAGTGACAGGGCCAGGATCGTGGGCCGGGTGGGGGCGGAGCGGAAGGCGTAGCAGGCCTCGATCCAGGCCGCGGCCTCGGCGGGGTTGAAGGATTTCCAGTACTCGTTGCAGTCCCGGGACCGAGGCGGGCTGACCCGCTGGGGTCGGCCGTCGGGGCCGGGCGCGTAGTGGGCCGCGCCGCCGAGCCGGTAGACCGGCCAGTCGTCCGGGATCACAGTGGGGAAGTGTGCGAGGTCTTCGCAGGTCATGGCTCTCGCCGCCTTTCGCGCCGGGTCGCCCCGGCGGATCGATCGTCTTGCCGCGGGCGGGTCCGCCCGTGGCCGGTTCGTCTCCTGGGGGCACCGTGGTATCGATTCCGGTTGCCGTGCGGTCTGCCAGGACATGGACCGCAGCTCTTGAACCGCCTTCAGGCTATCCGGCCGGCGGCGCGACTTCTAGAATTGTGACCCAATAAGTCGAAGGGGTCGGGGCAGTGTGGTGTGCGCGGGCGGCTGGACTATAAAGACTATAAAAGCTACTTTGACTATAAAGACTATAAAAGCTAAGTCTGGAGCATCGGCATGGATAGTCCGTTCAAACCGGGATTCGGGAAGAACCCGCCGTATCTGGCTGGCCGTGACGCGGTCATGAATCGGCTTGAGCTGGGCTTGGAACAGGGCCAGTGGCCGCAGGAACGCGGCATTCTGGTGACGGGGCTGCGCGGTGTGGGCAAGACCGTCATCCTCAACCACGCGGAGGATCTGGCCCGGGGGCGCGGTTGGCGGGTCGTTTCCGAAACCGCCACCCAGGGTTTCTTCGAACGCATCGTCGGCTCACACCTTCCGAGGATCTTGGGTGAACTGCAACCGCAGAAGAAGTTCAGAGTGACGTCATTGAGTCTGGCGGGCGTGGGCAGTCTGAGCATCGAATACGCGGACGGGCGGGTGGAGAATCCGACCTTCCGCACGATGGTCCACACCATCTGCGAACTGCTGAAGCCCGATGGTGGAATCGTGTTCAGCATCGACGAGGTGAGTTCGGCTGCAGTGGAGGAGTTCGCCCTGTTCGCCTCCGAATACCAGCACCTGGTGCGGGAGGACGATGAAGTCGCCTTCATCGGCGCTGGAGTCCAAGGGGAGATCAGGTCCCTGCTGGCCGGACGTTCGGCCACATTCTTGCGGCGCTGCGCCAATGTGCACATCGGACTGTTGGACCCGAACCAGACCAGAACCGCGTTCGTCGAACCGATCCGCGGGCATGGGCGATCCGTCTCCGAAGACGTACTGGACTTCCTGGTGAGTGCCTCGCAGGGCTATCCGTTCCTGGTCCAATTGATCGGCGACCTGGCATGGCGGCGCACCCCGCAGGCCGGGGAGATCTCGCTGGACGATGCGCGCGACGCCTATCGGCGCGCCCGGAAGTCCCTGGGCCCGTTCATTCTGGAACCGTCACTGTCCGGCTTGTCCGAAGTGGACCGACAGTTCCTGCTGGCAATGGCGAAGGACGATGGCTCCAGCCGGATCGAGGATATCCGAGTGCGCATGGGTGGAGTCGATTCCGGCTATGCAGGGGTCTACCGGCAGCGGTTGTTGGACTCCGGCGTGATCATTCCAGCGGGGAGGGGCCAGGTGACGATCGGCCTGCCATACCTACGCGAATACCTGCGGGACCACGCTGCCGAGGCCATCGACGACAACCGCGAACGAGCCGGCTTCCCGCCACCTCCACCCTTGGATTGAGGCGGGGATTACTTGGTGAGCCAAATATAACAAATATAACAAGTTCAACAGAATATAACAGGAAGCGGAGACGCTCCCCGATGCTTCCGCGTCGTCAGGGTCAGGAGAGGCGAGGTTCTCTGGAGTCCGGTGAAAGACCTTTAGACTGTGCTCCAGGCAACACTGTGCAAAGGAGCATCCGTGAACACGACGCAACATTCGGCATCCCCGAACCCGGAAACCACGCCGACCTCCGCCGCGAAACCGGACCCGGTCTGGCCCAGTGGGCGCGGCGACCAAGTGACCTTCGCCCACAAGCACGGCGCGCAGCTGGCCGAACGCTTCCTCGTCGCCTTCTACCAGGGCGACCCGGTCGCGGACGCCCTGTTCACCTCGGCGACGGCGCGCAAGGACGTGATGCGACAGGTGCGGCGGGCGCTGAGCGCGGGCGCCGCGGAACCCGGGGACGCCCCCGAAGTCCACGCCTTCATCGACGACCTGCGCGCGGCCGTGGAGCCAGCGGACTGGGCGGCGGTGGAGCGGGGCCGGCGCGCCTATCTGACGATCCCCGCACCCGTGCACGCGGTGGCGCTGGGGCCGGGCTCGCTCATCCACACCTACTCGACCCCGGCGATCTCCGCGGTGCTCACGCGCACCGGTCGGCTGGTGGATACCGCGGTCCGGCGGTTGCTCGACACCGCCAGTTGGGAGTACCACCTGTTCGCCGACGAGGACGCGCTGCGCCCCGGTGGGCAGGGCTTCGCCGATACCGGGATGGTGCGGGCGATGCATGCGTACTCCCGCGCCCAGGACCTGCAGGCCGGGCGCGACACGAGTGTGTGGGGGCTGCCGATCAATGCGATCGATATGCTGCGGACCTGGTTCGACTTCACCTATGTGCCGTATCGGGCACTGGCCGGACTGGGCTACGACCTGGCCGATGAGCAGGTGCACGAGGTCTACGGACTGTGGCAGGTAGTGGGCAGGATGCTGGGGATACCTGCGGACCTGCTGGAGCCCAACCGGGACCACGTGAGTTCCGAGCCGCTGGTCCAAGCCATTGCGGAGGTGGACGGGGATCCGGATGATGGGTCCAGGGCCCTGTCCGAGGCCCTGCTGTCCGCCGTGGGCGTGCAGAACGGGCAGATCACCGGACTGGACCCCAAGCTGCACACCGTCATCGCAGAGGTTCAGGTGAGGATGATCCACGGCGACGAGGTTGCCGATGCCCTGGGCATCCCGCACCATCCGGAGGTCCAGGCCGCCGAGACCCTCCACATTCCGACCGTTGCCGGGCGGTTCGCCCTGCTGCAGGAGAATCCGGTGGCCCTGGAGCGCGAGATTGCCGGCAACCAGGAGTTCGTCCGCCAGCTGCTGGCCCAGACCGCCGACGGTAAGAGCGCACATGAGACGGTGCCGGTGGGGTGAGGGTGGCGTTCCCACTAGCCTGGGTTTTTCATGGTGTGGGGTGTCCGGGGTGTGGATGAATAGGTGAAGGTGACCTCTGACCTGGGAAAATAGGACTTGTCTAGAGTTCAATTCCCGCAGAAGAAAGATCACCTTCGAAGT
>NZ_JANIJX010000041.1 GCF_024580735.1 Brevibacterium moorei
TGCCTATCGGAACCCGGTGACAACACCCCCCGGATCATCAATGACTGGGGGCATAAGTCATGCCGGGCCCGACGGGCCAGCAGTCCTGATCCTGTCACGAACCAGGGCTACTAAAAAGGTAACGGGGTAGAGGAAGTGGCCGAGGTCGCCGGAACAGCGCGGGAGTTCAGTTCGTGACGGCCTGGAACAGGGCGCGGGAGATGCGGGCAATGGTGTCGCCGGGGGTGTGGGCGTCAGCATCGCTCAGGTCGCTGCCCAGGATCGACAGGCTCAGGACGTTGCCGCCGGGCAGCTCCACCACACCCGTATCGTGGTAGATCCCGGCCAGATCGCCGGTCTTGTGCAGCACCACAGTGCCCGCCGGCAGCAACGCGGGGATCCGATCCCTGATCTGCTGCCGGGCCAGCATCGCCCTGGCCCGCTTGACCGACTCCTCCGTCAGCGGGGACTGTCCGGGCGCCGATGCCCCCGGCACGTCGGCCGTGACGCCGGCTGCAGCATCGGGCGGCGAATCCGGTGTATCCGCCCCGCGAATCCCCGTCAGCGCTTCGATCAGCAGGACCTGGTCGTGCGCGCTGGTGAGGTTGTCGCGCCCGGCCGCAGCGGCCTCGGTGTCCATCATGTAGCGCGCCAGCACCGTCTGATCGCAGCCGAGCGCAGCGGCGGCCGCATTGACCTCGGCGAAGCCCACCACGTCGATTGCGGCGTTCGTCGCATCGTTGTCGCTGACGGTGATCATCAGGCTCAGGACCTCGCGCAGTGGCAGCGTGTGGACGCCGGGCATATCGGCCAGAACGCCGGACTCGCCCACGCGCAGCACCGCCAGGTCCACATCGGTCGACCAGCGCAGGCGGCCGGTCTCGACCGCGCGCAGCACCGCCAGGAGGATTGCCAACTTGATCGTGCTGGCCGCCGGCACCTGCGCGCCGGGCTCGCGCGTGTAGACGGGCACCCCGTCCAGATGGGCTGCGATCCGCCAGGTGCCGGGGCCGGCTGAGGCGATGGCGTCGACGTGTTGGAAGGTGTCCGGTGCGAACATGTCAGTCCTCGGGGTCGCTGATGAGGTGGGCGGTTCGATGATTCGAATATACCGCCGCCGAGGCCATCCGGCACGGCTGCCGACGGGGTCGGGTATCCGGCGATCAGGCTCCGGCCAGACCCAGGTAGCGCACGGCCGTGAGCGCGAAGACCTTCGCGGCGTCCACCACATCGGCGACCCGGCAACGCTCGTTGAAGCCGTGCACGCAGGGCAGTTCGGCCGGGCCGTACTGCAGGACGGGGATGCCGTGGGCGCGGAAGAAGCGCGCATCGCTCGAGGCCCACTGCAGGACGCCCTTGGACTCGGGGCCGACGACCTCGCGCAGGGCGCCGACCAATTCCACGACGATCGGATCGTCCTTGTCCGTCCAGTTCGCCTCCGAGGCCTGTGCCGCGACCTCGATCCTGGCGTTGGGCGTGTGCCCGCCGGCCGGGGCCTGTTCGCCGGCCTGGGAGTCCTCGCCGGCCACGTGGACCCCGGCCTCGGCCAGCAGCTCGATCACCCGTGCGTTGACGTCGGCGCGGCGCAGGCCGATCGGGATCCGGGTGTCGACCTCGAGCACGGCACGGTCGGCCACCACATTGACCCCGGTGCCGCCGTGGAGCGTGCCGATATTGACCGTCACATGACTGAAGACCTGGCTGATGCCTGGCCGGTAGGCGCCTGGGCCGTCACCCGTGCGGGCCTCGGCGTAGTCGACGGAATCCGCGATGAGCGGGCGCACCGACTCCGGCGGTTCGGCCTCCATCTTCCACAGATCCTGCAGGGCGAGCGCCGCCCTGGCCGCCAGCAGATTCGCCGAGGTCCCGTGCAGGGGCTGGAGCGAGCCGTGCCCCGGGGCGCCGTCGATCGTGATGCGCAGCTTGTTCAGGCTCTTCTGCCCGATCGTCGGGAAGCCGCGCTCGGCGGGCTCGGCGATCACCGCGCCGGTCACCCCGTCCAACATCCCGTGTTCGAGCACCCAGGGCGAACCCGTGGCACCGCCGGTCTCCTCATCGCAGACCGCGGCGAAGGTGATCGGCCCGGCCAATGGCACGCCCAGATCGCGCAGCACCACCATGCTCAGCATCTGTCCGGCCAGGCCCGCCTTCATATCCGAGGCGCCGCGGCCCCGCAGATATCCGTCTACCACATCGCCGGCCAGCGGTGGGAAGTCCCAGCGCTCGGTAGCGCCGATGGGCACCACATCGTAGTGGCCGGCCAGGGCCAGATGTCGTGGCGCCGAGGTCCCCGCCGGGGATGGGGCCGAGGTCGCAGTGTCGGGTACTGTACCGTCTGCGGCCTGCTGCACTGCGCCGGATGCCGCGGTGTCGGGTACTGCCGCATCCGCTGTGGCGGCACCCGGCGCTTCGGCGGGGAGGTGCTCGGGTCTCAGCCGGGCCACCACGTTGACTCGGCCCGGGCCCGCGTCTGGCACATCGTCGACGGCGTGGATCCGTGCTTCGATCCCGTGTTCATTCAGCCAGCCCGCGGTGAAGGCTGCGACGGCACTGCAGTCCCCGGCAGGATTCTCGCTGGGGATGCGGATGAGGTCACCTGCGAGTTCGAGCAGTTCGGGCGCTCGCCGGTCGAGTTCGGCCAGGATGCGCCGTTCCCACTCGCCTTGTGCGGCGGCCGATGTGCTCGGTGGCGTATGCGGTGATGTGGTGGGTGATGTGTGCGGCGTCTCAGGAGTGCTCATGCGCCCAAACTACCCGAAACCCCGGTGGCACTATCGGCGCCCCGGACCCCGCCGCCGGACCCCGGCTCCGGACCCTGGCGCCGGAAACACCATTTCAGCGCGGAAACTACCTGCTGTAACAGGTCGTTTCCGCGCCGAGATGGTGTTTGTGCAGATGGGCGCCATCGTCCGGCCGGGACCATGCGCCCGGGGTGAGCTACGACTCCTCGGTGCCGCGTGCTTGAATGGAGGGGTCCGTGAAACTAAGCGTATGAACAAGGCGGGCGAGCCTCTGCCCGCTGGGAAGAAGACACGACGATGAGCACCGACCCGAGCACCACCTCGGCCCCGGACTTCCGCGCGGAGGCCCGAGGCCTGGCCGATCACCTGCGGGACCTGCGCCGCGATCTGCACCGGGATCCCGAAACCGGTCTGGAGCTGCCGCACACGCAGGCCCGCGTGCTGGCCGAACTCGAGGGGCTGGGACTGGAGATCCACACGGGACGCGAGCTGTCCTCGGTCGTGGCGGTGCTGCGTGGCGGTGCTGCGGGCAGTGCGGACGACGCCGCCGGAACCTCGGCCGCCGGAACCCGCGCGCCCAGCGTGTTGCTGCGCGGGGACATGGACGCACTGCCCGTGGCCGAGGCGACCGGCCTGGACTACGCCTCGACCAACGGGGCGATGCATGCCTGCGGCCATGACCTGCACATCTCCGGCCTGGTGGGCGCGGCCAAGCTCCTGGCCGCGCACCGCGCTCAGCTGCCCGGCGACGTCATCTTCATGTTCCAGCCCGGCGAGGAGGCCGACCGCGGCGCCAAGGTCATGCTCGACGAGGGCATGTGGGATGCGGTGGGCGGCAAGCCGGATGCGGCCTTCGGCATCCACGTGTGGAGCGGCGAACCGGGTCTGTTCCTGACTCGGCCGGGCACCATGATGGCCGGTGCGAACCGCCTCTTCGTGACCTTCCGCGGCAAGGCGGGCCACGCCTCGCGCCCGCAGGATTCGCTCAACCCCGTGCTGCCGCTCATCGACTTCTGCCACGCCTTCCAGGGCATGGTGACCAGCGGGTTCAGCGTGTTCGACCCTGTCGTCGCGACGATCACGCAGCTCGACGGCTCGACGGCCGTCAATGCGATCCCCGGTGAGGCCTCGATGGGTGCCAGCGTGCGCACCCTGTCGGCCGAGACCACCGCGAAGTTCCCCGTCCTGGCGCGCCGGCTAGCCGAATCCGTGGCGGCCTCCCACGGGGCCGAGGCCGTGGTGGATTGGATCGAGCAGTACCCGCCGACGGTCAACGACGACGCCGAGGCGGCCTTCGCCCTTGATGCGCTGCGTGGGATGTTCGGCGCGGAGCGGGTAGTGGAATCGCCGGATCCGGTGATGGGCTCCGAGGACTTCTCCTACGTCCTCGAAGAGGTGCCGGGCGCATTCCTGTTCTTCCAGGTCAGCCCCGAGCACATCGACCCGGCGCAGGCCGCGACGAACCATTCGCCGCTGGTCGAGTTCGACGATGCACTGCTGCCGGATCAGGCCGCGGCGCTGGCGGGCCTGGCCTGGGCGCGTCTGGCGCGGTAGGGGGCCCGACGCTCGGCGCTCGCAAATGGGCCCTGCAAGTGGATCCCGCACATCATTGGGCTGTTTATCTCAGATTCGACCGTTCATCCGGTCCAATCTGAGATAAACGGCCCAATGATTTACGCGCGCACCCCGCCCGCCCGCAACCCCCGCGCACCATGGTGACCTCAACCACATCATCGCTATAGTGGGAACGATCCCATAGCGAGAGGCGGACAAGCATGACGAACGCGAACATCGACTTCCCCGGCGAGGCCCAGGCCATTTCGGCCGATCTGGTGGACCTGCGGCGTAGACTGCACCGGATCCCCGAACTGGGCAACGATCTGCCGAACACTCAGGCCATGGTGCTCGAGGCCCTGGCCGGCCTGCCGCTGGAGATCACCACGGGTGAGTCCTTGAGTTCGATCGCGGCGGTCCTGCGCGGCGGGCTGCCCGGCCCCACCGTGTTGCTGCGCGGGGACATGGACGGACTGCCCGTGATCGAGGACACCGGTCTTGACTTCGCCTCGACCAATGGGAACATGCACGCCTGCGGCCACGACCTGCACACCGCCGGTCTGGTGGGAGCGGCCCGGCTGCTGGCGGCCCACCGCGATCAGCTGCGCGGCACCGTGGTCTTCATGTTCCAACCCGGTGAGGAGGGCCCTGGTGGCGCGCTGCCGATGCTCGAGGAGGGACTCCTCGACGTGGCGGGCACCCCGGTCGACGCGGCCTTCGGGCTCCACGTCCAGGCGCGGCTGAACACGCCCGGCACCTTCGAAACGCGTGGGAACACGATGCTGGCCAGTTCCAATCAACTGTTCGTGACCTTCCACGGGGTCGCCGGCCACGGCTCCACCCCGTCGACGGCGATCGACCCGATCGCCCCACTGCTGGAGTTCGGCCAGGCCCTGCAGACCATGATCACCCGGCGCTTCAGTGTCTTCGATCCGGTCGTGGCCACGGTGACGAACCTGCGCGGGGGAGAGGCGACGAACACCATCCCCGCCGAGGCCTTCCTCGGCGCGACCGTGCGCACCCTGTCCAAGGAGAACACGGAGAGGTTCGGCCGGCTGGCCACGGACTTGGCGAACTCGATCGCCGCCGGCCACGGGTGCACAGCCGAGGTCGAGTGGGTCAACAAGTATCCGCCGACGGTCAACGATCCGGCCTGCGCGCGGTTGGCGCTGCGCACGATCGAGCGCACCTTCGGCGCCGCCCGCGCGCAAAACATGTCCGACCCCGGCATGGGCTCGGAGGACTTCTCCTATGTGCTCGAGCGGGTGCCGGGCGCCTACCTCTTCTACTACATCACCCCGGCGGACCTGGACCCGGCGACGGCCGCGACGAACCACTCGCCGCAGGCCCGCTTCGATGACGGCTTCCTGTCCGACGGCGCGGCTGCCCTGGCTGCGCTGGCCTGGGAATACGCGGCCGAGGCCACCGCCGGCTGAGCCGGATTCCTCCGTTCGCGCCGGGGTTACCCGGCCCGCTCGCATGGGCGATGTGCGCGGCAGGCGATTTGGTCCGAAGAATCGCCAAATTCTCAGACCAAATCGCCTGCTGTGTTGGTGGGTTCGGTTTGGGGTGGGGTTGGTGGGGCCCTGCCTCTTGACTCGCCTATGACTCAGCGCACATAATCAAGTGTGGGAACGTTCCCAAACGGGATTCCCGCCAGAATCACCACACCCACCAGAAAGGCGGAACCGGCGTGAGCCTACGCATCGGCGTCGACACCGGCGGAACATTCACGGACGTCTGCGTCTTCGACGACGCGACCGGGAGCCTGCACGTGCGCAAGGTCTCCAGCACGCCGGCCGACCCCGGCCAGGCGATCCTCACGGGGGTCGGCGAACTCCTCGGCCGGCTGGGGCGCGACATCGGCGAGGTCGACTACTTCGCCCACGGCACCACGGTGGGGACCAACGCCCTGCTGACCGGGCGCGGCGTGCCCACCGGCTTGATCACCACGCGCGGATTCCGCGATCTGCTGGAGCTGGGCCGCGGTCGGCGCCCCGATATGTATGATCCGCAGGCGGACAAGCCCGAGCCCTTCGTCCCGCGCGAATCCCGGCTGGAGGTCACCGAACGCGTCCGCCACACCGGCGCCGTCGAAATCCCCTTGGACGAATCAGAGGTCCGCGCGGCCGTGGCCACCCTGCGCGACCAGGGTGTCAAGGCGATCGCCGTGTGCCTGCTCTACAGCTACCTGGTACCGGACCACGAGCGCCGGATCGGTCAGATCATCGCCGAGGAATTCCCCGACTGCTACGTCTCCCTGTCATCGGATGTGCTCCCGGAGTTCCGCGAATACGAACGCCTGTCGACCGTGGTCACGAACGCCTATGTGGGTCCGGTCGTCCACGACTACCTGGTCCGCCTGCGCACCACCCTGGCCTCGGCCGGGCTGGCGGCCACCCCGCACGTGACGCAGAGCAATGGCGGGGTCATCCCCTTCACCGCTGCCGAGGACCTGCCCGTGCGCCTGGTCCTCTCCGGGCCCAGCACGGGTGTGGTGGGCGCCGCGCAGATCTGCCTGGCCGCCGGCCACCCGGATATCATCACCTTCGATATGGGCGGGACCTCATCGGACATCTCACTCGTCCAGAACGGCGAACCCAAGCTGACCGCCGGGATGGAACTGGACGGCCGGCCGATCCGTTCGCCCATGCTCGACATCCACACGGTGGGTGCAGGCGGCGGCTCGCTGGCCTGGATCGACTCCGGCGGCCACCTGCGCGTCGGCCCGCAGTCGGCCGGCGCGGACCCGGGCCCGGCCTGCTACGGAAAGGGGCTCGAGCCGTCGGTGACCGATGCGAACGTCGTCCTCGGCGCCCTGGATCCCGAATACCTGCTCGGCGGGCAGATGAAGATCGACGCGGGCGCGGCCGCCGCGGCCGTGGACCGGGTGGCCGGCCCTCTGGGCCTGTCGACCGCCGAGGCCGCACTCGGCATCCTGCGGGTGGTCACCGCGAACATGGCCAGGGCGATCCGCGTGGTCAGCGTGCGCCGCGGCTACGATCCGCGCGACTACGCGCTGGTCCCGTTCGGTGGCGCAGGTCCCCTGCACGCCTCGCGGCTGGCCCGGGAACTGGGCATGCGCACGATCGTCGTGCCCGAGGTCCCCGGCGCCCAGTCGGCCATGGGCCTGCTCATGACCGACGTCCGCACCGACTTCATGCGCACCGTCATCACCCCGGTCGACCCTTCCGATCCGGCCTCGGCCAGTCGGATCGCCGCGGCCTTCGCCGGCCTCGAATCGCAGGCCGAGGACTGGTTCGACTCCCAGCAGGTGCCTGGGGCCGGCCGGACCCTGGTGCGCCGCGCGGAGCTGCGCTACCGCGGCCAGAACTTCGAACTGCCGGTCGAGGTCCCCGCCGGCCGGATCAGCGCCGAGTTGCTCGGCGAGCTGGTGGTGGCCTTCGGCGCCGCACACGAACGCGTCTACGGCTATGTGGATGAGGAGTCGCCGATCGAGGCGGTCACCTTCCGCGTCCAGGCCAGTGGCGCCGCCCCCAAGGTGGAGGTCGCCTCGGCCGGTGCCGAGGCCCCCGCCGGTGCCGCAGAGCCCGCCGACGCTGCGACTACTGCGGACCCTGCGGGCGCGGCGAACGCTGTGAACCCCGCCGGCGCCTCGGCTGCGGAGAGCGCACGGACCGGGAGCCGGCGGCTGTACACCGGAGCCGGGGTCTACCGGGAGGCCGGCCTGTACGACCGCTCCCGGCTGTGCCCGGGCGATGTGGTGACCGGCCCTGCGATCATCGATCAGATGGACACGACCACCGTCCTGCTGCCCGGCGACACCTGCACCGTGGACGCTCGGCGCAACCTGGTGATCTCGATTGGAGACGAATCCGATGACTGAACAGAAGACCTCGGCCACGCCCACCCTCGACCCCGTGCTGGTGGAGGTGATCGGATCCGCCCTGGCGACGATCGTCGAGGAGATGAGCGAGACCCTGGTCAAGGCCGCCTTCTCGCCGAACATCAAGGAGCGCAGGGACTGCACGGCCTCGCTGTTCGACGCCGAGGGCAATGCGATCGCGCAGGACGAGGGCGGCTCGCCCCTGCACCTGGGCTCGCTCATGGGCGTGGTCGCGGCGATCCGCGAGCGCCACCCGGCCGAGGCGATCGGACCCGGTGATGTGTTCATCGGCAACGACCCCTACACCGGCGGCGGTTCGCACCTGCCCGATATCGTCCTGGCGGTGCCGATCTTCATCGACGGCGTGCTCAGCGCCTGGGCCGCGACCCTGGCCCACCACGCTGACTTCGGCGACCGCGGGCACGCCCACATCTTCCAGGAGGCGATCCGGATCCCGCCGGTCCACCTGGTGCGGCAGGGCGTGCGACAGGACGAACTGCTGGACCTGATCCTGCTCAACTGCCAGATCCCGGCCGAGCGCCGCGCGGACCTGCGGGCCCAGGAGGCCGCCAACCGCGTGGCCATCACCCGCTATACGGAACTGTGTGAACGCTATGGACGCGATACGATGCGCGCGGCCGGCGATGAGCTGCTGGACTACACGGAGCGGCGCACCCGCGCTGCGATCGCGGCCTTCCCGGACGGCGAATACACGTTCACGGACTGCTTCGACTGCCCCGAACTCGACGATGAACTCACGCTCAAGGTGCGGATCGTGGTAGCCGGGGACACCATGCTCTTCGACTTCGCGGGCAATCCGCCGCAGGTCCGCGCCAGCGTCAATGTGGTGTGGACGGGGCTTTACGCATCGGTCTACTACACGGTCAAGACGCTCATCGATCCGGACATCGCGCCCAACGCCGGGCTGTACCGGCCGATCACCATCGAGGCCGAGGACGGTTCGATCCTGAACTGCCGGGCGCCGGCGGCCGTCAACGGCCGCAGCGAGACCAGTCAGCGGATCGTCGACCTGATCCAGGGGGCGCTCGCCCCGGCCGTTCCCACCCGGGTCACAGGCGCCTCGAACGGCGCGAACACCGGGGTGCACTTCTCCGGCTACGACCCCGTGCGCGGCCGCGACTTCGTCTACCTCGAGACGATCGGCGGCGGCTCGGGCGCGCGGTACAACAAGGACGGGCTCGACGGGGTGCAGGTGCACATGACGAACACCTCGAACCTGCCGGTGGAGTCCCTGGAAACCGAATACCCGTTGATGGTCCAGGCCTATGAGCTGATCGACGGCTCCGGCGGCGACGGCGAGTTCCGCGGCGGCATGGGCATCCGCCGGAAGGTGCGGGTGGAGGCCGAGGACGTGCACTTCTGGCTCGACACCTCCCGGCAGCGCTCGCAGCCCTGGGGCCTGTTCGGTGGGGGACCGGGGGCCTCGGCGCGGTGCGAGCTGAGCCCCGACGCGCCCCCGGTGGACCACGGGTACACCGTGCTCCAGCCCGGCCAGTGGGCCTCGATTGAGACGGCCGGCGCCGGCGGTTACGGGGATCCGGCGAACCGGTCCGCCGAGGCCAGGGTCGCCGACCGCGTCCGCGGCACGGCCGGGGACCCGGCCGCCGCGAACCCGGCGGAACGTGCCGATGCCCCTGCGGCGCAGTCCGAACAGACGAACGAGAGGACGAAGTGATGGCTTCGCAGTACTATCCGGCGGGCGCGCCCGCGGCCGTGATCGGCCCCAAGCCCCGGGTCGAGGGCGAACGCGGCCTGGTCGTGACCAGCCACCCGGCCGCGGCCCAGGCCGGCGCCGATGCGCTGGCGGCCGGCGGCAATGCGGTGGACGCCGTGCTGGCGGCGGCGGCCACCCAGCTCATCGTCGAACCGCATATGACCTCGCTGACCGGCGGGCTGAGCCTGCTGTCGCGCACGGTGGACGGCGAATCGACCTATCTCAACGGCAATGTGCACGCGCCGCTGGCGCCCTTGCCGGGCTTCGGCGGGAACGAGGATCTCAACGGCGGGCGCGGCAATCCCGTGCCCGGCTGGTGGCCGGCCTTCCGCGATGGGGCCGCCCGGCTGGGCCGGCTGGGCGCGGCGCGACTGCTGGCACCGGCCATCGCCTGTGCGCACGAGGGAGTGGAGGTCAATCCCTTCCTGTACGCGCTGATGTACGAATCGCAGGCCAATCTGGGCATCAACGCCGATATGCGCAAGGCGTTCTTCCCCTCGGGCAGCCTGCTGACCCCGGGCGAGACACTGGTGCAGCACCAGGCGGGGGCGACCCTGGAGCGCCTGGCGAACGAGGGCGACTCCTATTATCTGGGCGACTTCGCCCGTGCCGTGGTCGCAGAGAACCGGCGCGGCGGTGGGGTGATGGCGCGTGAGGACTTCGAGTCGGCCCAGCCGCAGTGGGACGATGCGGTCACCGGGACGTACCGGGGCCTGGACGTGCTGGGGTCTGCGCCGCCGGACGACGGCGGGCAGATGCTCGTGGAGGCGCTCGCGATGCTCGACCACGTGGACCTGGCCGCGATGGGCGCGCCGAGCGAGTCCTTCGAGACGCTCAAACTGCTGGTCCAGGTGCACAACGAGGTCTACTATTCGACCCCGCACCGCGGCCGGCCCTATGAGTCCGCCGAATACCTCGCTGGTCTGCGCGATCCCGGTTTCGCCGCCGCGCGCCTGGCCCGGGTCCGGACCCAGGGTGGGGTGCCCGGTCCCGCGGCGATGCCGGTGCCCGGCACGATCCACGTGTCCGCCGTCGACGCCGAGGGCAATGTGGCCAGTCTGACGCACTCGCATATGGCCTCGGCCTGGGTCAACGGGCTGTTCGCCGAGGGCTTCCAGCTGGCCGGCGGCGGCTCCTTCTTCCAGCGCGGGATGCCCGCGCCGGGGGAGAAGGCGATGGTCTACCTGGCCCCGCACGTGCTGTTGCGCGACGGGGTTCCGGTGGTCGTCGGCGGTTCGCCGTCCGTGTCGATCGTGGCGTGCGTGCTGCAGAACGTGGTCAACCTGGTGGACTTCGGGATGACGATCGAACAGTCGGTGGCGGCACCCCGGTTCGGCGCCCGGCCGCATGATCCGGCCTTCGGGTGGCGGCCCGGCGTGATGTTGGAATCCGGTTTCGCGCCGGATGTGCAGCGCGGCTTCGAGGACTGGACCTCGCAGGTGGGGCTGTGGTCGAAGCCGGCCGGTCCCTGGTACACGCTCATGGGCAATTACGAGGGCATCACGATCGATGCGCACGGCCGCGCTGCGGCCAGTGCCGACCCGCGCCGCGCGGGCGGTGCGGTGGCCGCCGACTGAGCGGGGACCTCGGGTGCGGTGCGATACCGCAGATGGCGTATTGACAGCATGTGTGATCCACAACATACTTGAACCGGCAGGTGATTGGGAGCGTTCCCAATGATGGGGTGAGGGCCCCGCACTCCTGGACGGACTCTCGAAAGGAAGAGAGATGAAGAAGCGAATCCTGAGCATCGGGGCGGCGGTCGCCACGGCGGCGCTGATACTGGCCGGGTGCACCCCGAACAATGCCGGCGGAGGCTCCGCCGACACCGCTGGCGGTGGCGAGGTCAAGGTCATGTGGAACCAGCCGTTCTACTCCTCGAACATTTGGTCGAGCGCGTCGACGGCGACGACGAATGCCAACACCGTGTACCTCATGAGCGACTCCTTCAAGTACTACGACAAGGACTTGAAGCTGGCCGACAACAAGTCCTTCGGCACCATGGAGAAGGTCTCCGATAAGCCGATGAAGGTCAAGTACACGATCGCGGACACCGCCACCTGGTCGGATGGCACTCCGTACACGGCGGCCGACCTGGTGTTGGGCTGGGGCGCGCGCAGCGGCAACTTCAACACGGGCGACCTGGAGAAGGCCCAGGACGACGAGGGAAACGTCAAGAAGCAGAAGGGCGAGAACGTCTTGTTCAATGCCTCGAGCTTCGGGCTGCAGAAGATCACGAAGTACCCGGAGGTCTCCGATGATCTCAAGAGCGTGACCTTCACCTACGATCAGCCCTTCGCCGACTGGGAGACGAACCTGTCACTGCAGGACTCCGGCCTGCCCGCGCACATCGTGGCGAAGAAGGCGCTGGGCATCGACGATGCCACCAAGGCCAATGATGCGATTCTCAAGGCGTTCAAGGACGACGACAAGACCTCCCTGGCCAAGGTCGCCAATGTCTGGAACACGGGCTTCAACTTCACCAAGATGCCCGAGGACAAGGACCTGCTGGTCAACACGGGCCCGTATCAGATGACGGACTACCAGGAGGGGCAGTTCCTCACCCTGGAGAAGCGCGATGATTACAAGGGCGAGCGGAATCCCAGCATCGACAAGGTCACCATCCGCTACAACTCGGACCCCAACGCGCAGGTGCAGGCGTTGCAGAACGGGGAAGCGGATCTGATCAATCCGCAGGCCACCGCTGACATCCTCAAGTCGATGCAGGCGATCGACGGAGTCAAGATCGATTCGAACTATGGGGACTCCTATGAGCGCCTGGATCTGGCGCAGAACAACGGTGGCGCCTTCGATCCGAAGACCTATGGCGGCGATGCGGAGAAGGCGCGCAAGGTCCGCGAGGCCTTCCTGTTGACGGTCCCGCGCGAGAAGATCGTCAGCGATATCGTCAAGCCGCTCAAGGACGACATCACCGTGCGCAACTCGTTCACCCAGGTGCCCGGTTCCCCGCACTACGACGAGGTCGTCAAAGCCTCGGGCTTCGATTCCGTGCTGGGCAAACAGGATATCGACAAGGCCAAGCAGCTGCTGAAAGAGGCCGGGGTGACGGGCAAGCCCAAGGTGCGGTTCCTCTACGCCAAGGGCAATGAGCGGCGCGAGCAAATATTCCGTCTGGTTCAGGAGGCAGGGGCCGCTGCCGGCTTCGACGTGCAGGCGAACGCGCAGGTGCAGTGGTCGACGTTGCTGCCGGACACCAGCCAGTACGATGTCTCCACCGCCGGATGGGGCAATGAGCACCTGGGTGTGACCCAGACCGTGCAGTTCTGGCGTTCAGGGGGCAATCACAACCACGGCGGCTACAAGAACCCGGAGGTCGACAAGCTCTACGATCAGCTGCAGGGTGAGACCGATGAGTCCAAGCAGGTCGCGATCGAGGAGCAGATCGAGAAGCACGTCGTGAGCGATGCGGTGTCCCTGCCGATCTTCCAGTTCCCCGATATCGTGGGCGCGCGGAACACCGTTTCGGGCGTCGACGCGATCGCGGTGGCGCCGAATATGTTCTGGAACTACTGGGAGTGGAAGCTGCAGTAACGGGGAATCGACACTCGATCCCAGCTCCTGACATCGACTGACCGGTTCATGTCGTCCGTACACCCTGCGGACGACATGAACCGGTCAGTCATTTCACGCCTCGGTCAGCTAGTGTTCCCGGGGCCGTGCGGTGGAGTCCCGCACTATAAGACGCGCCGCGAGTTCCGTGTGCTTCGCCCCCGCGCGGTCGCCGCGGATCCGGGCGATCAGCGCCGAGGCGGCCTGCTGTCCCAGCTGCACATCCGGTTGGGCGATCACGCTGACCGCCGGGCGCACCATCGTGCACCAATCCTGGTCGTCGAAGGCCAGGAAGGATATGCCGTCAGGGTATGAGATATCGGCGTCGATCAGCGCCCGGTAACCGGCCGTGGACATGAGCGAGTCCGTGCACAGCAGGGCCGTAGCCGAGGTGGGGGCGCTGCCGCTATCGGCGCCCGCGCTGCCTGCGTCGTGTGTGCCGGTGAGGAAGGCGAGGACGGCCGCCTGGGCCTCCTGCGGAGTGTAGGGGACCTCGACGACCAGCCCGGGATCCGGCTGCAGGCCGCGGGACCGCAGCGCCCGGACGTAGCCCAGGAGGCGCAGCTCATCGGGGCGTAGGACCTCGTCGTCGAGGCGATCGGCCGGCGCGTCTGCCAGGATGCGCGGGATTCGGGTGGAATCGGAGACGACCACGGCGATGGCCCGGTGGCCCAGACCCAGCAGGTGTTCGGTCGCCAGCGTTCCGGCCGCCGTATGGTCCAGCCCCACGACGTCGGCCCCCGGGGCTGCGGGAGTGGGCCGGTCGAGCATGACCAGGGGGAAGCCCCGGTCGATCAGTCGGGTCAGGGGTGCTGAATGCGCGCGGTTGTGCGGGGCCAGGGCGATGCCCGCCACTCGGTGTTCGATGAAGACCTCCAGGCTGCGGTCCTCGTTGGCGTCGGTGCGGTCGGTGTTGCCCAGCATGACCTCGAAGCCTGCGGTCCTGGCGGTGTCGGTGAAGCCGCGGACCACTGCCGCGAAGAAGGCGCTGGCGACGTCGGGGACCAGGATGCCGATGGTGTGCGAGGAGCCGGAGACCATGGCCTTGGCGATGGCATTGGGGGTGTAACCCAGATCGGCCGCGGCCTTCTTGACCTTTTCGACGGCCTGGGCGCTGGCTGAGCCCTCGCCGGCCAGGACCCGGGCGGCGGTGGACTTGGAAACTCCGGCGGCGTGCGCCACATCGAACAGTGTGGTGCCGCGGGGTCGTATAGCCATCGTCGAGGTCCTTGTCCGTTGGGTGCGAGGGGCGCGGATCGTGCCATCCTCCCTCATCTTATGCGCCCGCGCTCCCGCCGAACGGCTGGTTTCGGTTGCCCCCTTGGCTGGCCCTTGCCCCGGCTGTGTTCAGAAGAAGTCCGCGCAGGCGCGCGCGACGGCGTCGATATCCGTATCGTCGACGTCCAGGTGGGTCACCCAGCGCAGGGTCCCGTAGCCGCCCACGCGGATTCCCCGTTCGGCCAAGAACCCGGTGAAGGCCTCGGCGTCGAAGCCCGCGACCGGGGTCATGAAGACCATATTGGTCTGCGCTTCGCCCGCCCCGAGTTCCGGGTACTCGCGGAGCACCTGGGACAGGCGCTGTGCCCGGGCGTGGTCCTCGCGCAGCCGTTCGACATTGTGCTCCAGCGCGTAGATCCCGGCGGCCGCCAGATACCCTGTCTGGCGCATGCCCCGTTACCTTTTTAGTAGCCCTGGTTCGTGACAGGATCAGGACTGCTGGCCCGTCGGGCCCGGCATGACTTATGCCCCCAGTCATTGATGATCCGGGGGGTGTTGTCACCGGGTTCCGATAGGCA
>NZ_JANIJX010000042.1 GCF_024580735.1 Brevibacterium moorei
TTTTGGCATTGGGCCCTCGGCGCTGACGGAGGCCATGGGCATGCTCAACCACCATTTCGCAGCAGCCGCCTGATCGGCGCAGAGCGACAGCCTACCTCTGACTGCCGCCAATCTTTGCAACAGAGCCGTCGAGTCGATGATTCAGCGCAATGTATGTCGGCCACCCGCTCGTCTCACCGTCGTCGTAGTCCACGGACGACCGGTGGATCGAATACGGCACGCCGTGCTCGAAGACCCACCGGTTCTCGGCCCGCAGGCCACGGAAGACGCTCAACCTGACGACGAGCACGCCGACCATGATGAGCAGCCAGACCGTCACGGCGGCCCAGCCCAGCCCGAAGTTCCACGGCGGCTCGTTGTTCTCGACGGGGAAGAATGTGCCGGTCCAGCCATCGCGAGGGTCGGCGATCGACCCCCAAATCATGCCGCCGAGCGCCGCAACCGGCAGTATTCGACTGCGGCCTGGGCGGCACTGGTTTCCCAGCCCAGCAGGCTGAGTAGCAGAATGGTGTCACTGATCGCGGCTGTCACTCCATCAGGGTCATCAGGATGAGTGTCTTCGTCGTCAAATGGTGATGATGTGGCGTGGAATGCGGGGTGGTAATCGGTGAGTTGGTTTTCTCGGTCCGAGAAGCGTTCCGCGTCATGAAACTGTGAGTAGCGGGGACGACGAGCCTGGTGCACTGAACACAGCAGTCCGTGTGCCCGCCCCTCAGCGATACAGGTGATCTGGACGGCGCGAGTGATGACGGCCCACGGGTCGTCGGCACGTCGCACCGATGGAGTGCGCATTGCCTCGAATGCTGCTGTCGCTGCTTCCCAGGGATCGAGGCCATGTTTTCTTGCGAGAGCTGCATACTTCGTGGCCGCATGACGCATCAATTCGGTGGCAGCAGGGTCACTGCGCCACGCACCTGGACCAGCCTGGTCAAGCCTGATGAGGAGCCGTCGAAGGCTCTCGGGATGTTCGAACTCGGGTCTGGTTCCTGTCTGATTGCGTCGCATGGCGGCACCTCCTACATGGAAGGTGCACACGCGCTCCCCAGCACCATAGTTGGCTATCGGGAGCTGGCACATGTCAAGTCACCTGAACCCAAGCGCAGGAGTACCACTCTGCACGGACTGCCGAGGTGCCGCCGTGGTATCCCACACGTCGAACGCATCAAATACCGATGCTTCTCGTCCCCTAAGTGCAACACTTCTCTGCGAATGTTGGTGTGCGCTGCGGGTCCGGCTGGGCAATTGCCGTACTCGTGCAGCGAGGGTAGTTTGCAGGTCAAGGCCGCGGCCTGCCATCCGGGCGCTGTGCGCCGCAATCAGATCGGAGGGGCGCACCCATTCGAGGCCACGCCCGACCTTGGAATTGGGGTGCGGACGTACAAGTGACGGGTCCTGGTGCACGGCCAAAGCTGACCGTTCTGCGTCCTGCACAGCACCACCAGCAACTGCTGTCGTGGTGTCGGGAACCGCGGCGACGGGGGCTTGCTCGGGATATTCCTGGTGCGGGATCTGTAGATCATTCATCATGGACGCTCTAACGCTTCACGCACAACCGGTTCAGTGGGGGTGAACCAGCGGCCCACTGTTGACGGGTGCACACCCAAGTGCTTGGCGATCTGCTTATTTGACCAGCCCTCGGTCTCCCTTAACTGCGACGCAACTTCCCGACGTCTCCGGCCCGAGACTGTGGTGCCCGGAAACGGTGCGGCGTCGCGCTCCCGTACTGAAAACGGGTCCCCTGGAGGTAGTGCACTGCTGACAGGTATCAGGGGTGCGCTTTCTGCGGATACTGCCAGGGGTGGTGCAGTTTCGACCACTGGCTCCATTTGGGATGCCCGGTGGTGCAGAGGTTTGGTAAGGATGACGGTGAGGTGCGTGATCGCGAGCAACACCAACGGAGGTACGGCAGCAACGCTTGCGGCGAGCACGCTCGGCACGTCAGTGTCAGCAGCAATCACCGCATGAATTGCATTTGCGGTGACCGATACCAGCGCGCCGGCTGCAAGCAGCGTCCATGGATACCAAGCCGGGCGCTGTTGCCCCGCAAGTGCAACCACCGCGACGGTCGCAACAACGATGATGCCGTCCACTATCAACGGCCACGCCCACGCTTGACCCTCCGCGATTCCAGATCGGTGCGCTAGGTCGGCAAGCGCAGTAAACGAAAGCCAGAATGCGCCTGCCGCAATAAACACGGTGCCAGTGATCGCTGTGACCACTGCCAACCGGCGACCAGAACGAACCTCAACATTCATGTCAGCCGCCGCCCTGAATGAGGCGACACAGCGTACGCACGATCTGTAGCGAGCAGAGTGGGGCTGCGGGGCGCTACTGGCTGATTGGCTCGGTACGCGGACCGGATCGTGGATTCAATCTCCCGAGCCGGAAGACCAGCCTGCGCGGCAGCTGGCCCCAAGGCCTCCATTGTGTCGGCAGGTGATACTCCGGCCTCCACCAGTCGGCATGCAGCCCAGAACAGTCCACGGTTCCGTTCACCCTCTGCACGATCAGCGACCCACCCCGCAAGCACTTTCGGGTTCGCGCGTCGAAAATCGTTCGAGACGGGGTGAGGCGCGGTGACGGCTGGGCGCGGGTCCAAATATTTTCGCAGTCGTGTCGCATCTATTGGGGTGCCTGCCTGGCCGGAAGACACGATGAGTCGGTACGGTGCACGAACCCCGTCAGGGCGCAGCACCGTAGACGGCGGGGCGATGATGTAGCCACCGTCGCCACGGAAATCGATATACGAGCGAGCTGCTTGCCACGACGGCTGCACCCGGGTCGGGTGCGCCGGAAAGTAGGCATGGAGACCACCCGACGGGGTGCGCACCAAAGCCGTCCACCCGACTGCATACCCGTCATGATGTACCGCACGAAATGCCGGGAACCCGGTGCCGGTGGGATGCACATCAATATCAACGACATCCACACCCGAGGCCCTACCGGTGGGGATACCAATATTCGCGGTCGGCCATCGCACCCACCATGATGCAACTTGTGCAGTATCAGCGGTCGCATCATGGAATCCGTGACGAACCAGCGGGCGTTTCGCGCCGGGTACGCAGGGAAACACTGGCACTCCGGCCACAGCAAAACGGAGAGCTGCGTCACGGGGAGGCATCCCGCCCACTTCGGTGAGTAAGTCGACGGTATCCATCACATGCTCCTCACCGAAGCCGACACCGTACGAAGTGGTTCCTCAACTAATGGATCAACATCAGGTTGCGCCGCGCGCACAGTGTGCTGCTTTACCAGGGTGTCGCGGGTGAGTCCGGGCGGCTCGCCATTACTGATCTGCACGGTAGGAAGCTGGTCGAGGATCGCTGCCGATGTTTTCCTGACTCGCTCACCAGTGGCTTGGACGACTTCGACTGGGGACTTCTCCGGCACGGTCGCCGCCCAGCCTGACACATACGGGATCGTGTAGTCGCTGGTATCCATGCCATGAGAAGCTGCGACCATCAACGCGACTGAGTCGGCCTCCACCTCGCTGATCCCGCGATGCCCAGAAGCGTCCGGGTTCTCCGGGCCATGCAGGAGAACATGGGCGAGCTCATGCACGAGGGTCTTCACTTGTGCCGCCTCGGGCATGTTCTCCCGCACCGCCACGGTTCGAGCACCGAAATCGGTAAGGCCGTTCGCGCCGTGGATCATGCCTTCATGCGGCACCCATACTACCGTGAAACCCTCCGCCTCGATCTGTCGTGCGACGCCTTCCCGGAGCCCGTCAGGCGCTTCGCCTTCGAGGAGTCGGGGTGATGGTGGTGTCGGGATAGGCCCACCATCAGTTTGAGAGACGTCCCACACGTAGGCGGGGCGAACTCCGACCATGCGGGACCGTACGGTCTCACCCGGCTTCGGTTTCTCAAACCGGCCCAACCTGCGCCATGACTCCGCCACCTTCGGTGTGAATGACGCAAATCTACCGGACACAGGGGCGAGGATCATGTACCCCGACTGCCCCTTCTCGACTTGCCGGCCGAGCGTCTGCCACTGCTTGAACCCCGCCACAAATGTCGGTACCGGCTCGGGCACTCGGCCCGCCTCGAACGCGGCCTGATGCTGCGCGAAAATTAGTAGCGTGTTGTTGAACGATCGGGCACGGAACCTGGCCGCGAACTCCAACGCCTGTTTCCAGTCCTCACCCGACACCAACGACTCCACCGCACCGGCAAGCTGTTCATGCAGAGTATGGAGTTTCGCATCGCGCACTGCCCGCGCTTCCTCGCTGGTTACCATCGCCGTTCTCCTTCCGCAGGCACCCACACACGACGGGTAACCTCTGCGACCAGAAGGTGCGCGAAGGGAATCAGGAAACGCAATCGAGACGGACGGCAAACGAAAGTGAGCGACCGCTAGAGAGCTGAACAGACCCGACGAGTCCGATCCGGTCTACCTGAAAGCGCAGATCCGGACACGAAAAACACGAATTGCGACGCAATGGTCCGGGATCAAGCCGCTTTCGTCTGGATCACTCGGCGGCCGGGATACGGCGACTTAGAGCCCTGTACTGGCGGGGCGAGTAGCCCACACTCTGTTTGAAAAGCCGCCCGGCATAGTCTGGGTCAGGCCATCCCAACTGAGATGCAATCGTAGCGATTGGCGCGTCGGTGGTGCGCAAAAGTTCAGCCATTCGCTCGGCCCGCAGCATTGTCAAGTAGGCGATCGGGGTCTTGCCGAACGCTTCGCGAAACACCCGGCCGAGCCTCGACCGTGACAAATGCACTGAAGCGGCGAGCCGGTCTAGCGTCCACTCCTCGGCGAGCCCGTCGCGAAGCATTCGAGCAGCCAGGCGCGCTTCTTCCTGCACTGGTGAGAACGCGCGGCGCCGTGGCAAACGCGGCAGCACACTTGTCCGGCCACGAGGCACGATACCTCCATCGTCGAGCGTTGGCACGACGATGTCGAAGATGCAGAACAGGAGCGCTTGGAGCCGGTAGAACCGCTCCGGCAACAGGCCATTCGTGCTTAGGGCGGTTAGTTCGTCCAGCCATGGCGTAAGCAAGCTAGCTCGGTTTTCCCCGAGGCGCACTACATGAATCGGGTCAGTATCTTGGGCATCGAGGAAGGTCTGGGTGTCGAGCCGATCGGTGAAGTGCGCAGCGTACTGCCAGAAGATCTGATCGACCAGATAGTCGTTGTCCACGTACAGTGTGGTTATGGTGACCCATGGTTCCGGCTCGACACGGAACAGGGTACAGGGAGAGATCAGCGCAACGTCACCGATATTGAGATAGTGGTCACCGAACTTTCCGAACAGAATTGCGGACCCCGCGCGAACAACCGCCATCTGGGCGCAGTCGAACGCACGGGGCCCGAGAGGGCGATGCATGGTCCCTAAGCGAGCCACGACTGGTGAAAACTCGCTACCGCGTGTTCTCACTAACCTTGGCACCACGTCGAGCTCCTGGCTCGTCCATGTACGCCTCCGTTGTCGTTGGCGGACGCAATTGCACCTGTCGGACTCGCCACGAGTGAGTCCTCACTGATCCTCGGCAAATCGGCGCCCAAAGTAGCGAGCCAAATCCGCGGCGAGTTCATTGTCGAAAGTCCCGTCTTGCTCCCTCTTGGTCGTGCGGTTGCCGGCGTTGGGTAAGGCGGGACCACAACACGGCCCATGTATCAGCCCGGAGATCGCGTGGCAGGCGAACATCCCCGAGTGACAGCTCACTGAGCACTCGGGATGCCTGGTTGCTTGGCGCTCCACTCGCTCGGCCAAGGATCTGTGGGAGAGTGCGACCTCTGCCGGTGAACGCTGCACGCACGAAGCTCTCATAGTTGCGCCGTTCCGCTGAAGACACGAGGGGTTTTTCGCGGCGAGCTATGTGGAGAATTCCACCGTCTACGCTTGGCTGCGGTGCGAAATGGCGTGCTGGTACTCGACCACGCAACTCGAATACATACCAGGGAGCGGCTTGTGCAGTCATCATCGTGCATCCGCCGACGCCAGCCCGCTTCCGTGCGACTTCCCACTGTGTCAGTAGAACTGCATAGTTCCAGGTGGATGATTTAAGCAGGCGGCGCAGAATTGGGGTCGTCAGGTTGAAGGGGATGTTCCCCACTATGACCGGAAAGTCGAGTGAGAAACGCAGAGCGTCGGCACGCTCGACTCGAACTGTAGGAATATCCCGCTGCAAACGTTTGACAAGTTGTTCATCAACATCGATTGCGGTGATATCTCGATTTAGTAGAGACAGTTTCCGCGTGATGGCACCATCGCCGGCACCTACTTCAAGGATGCTCCCTTCTGTATCGCGAACGACCGCAATGAAACGGTCAATGGTGCTGGGACTACGGAGAAAGTTCTGGCCGAGTTCATGACGGCCGCCAAAGGTTGATTGAAATCGCATGTGAGCGCTCCAAGAGTCATGGGAATTGGAGCACCCGACGTCACAACGAACACTGAAAGAGGTGGGAACGCGCGCGCGGGTGCGGTGGACACTCCGTGCGATGGCGTCAACAATCTGGGTTCAAAAAGAGAGCGCTCAGGTCGCTACGAGCGACTGTCGCTATCCCCAGAGAGCGCCATCAGCGCGCGAAAATCAAAGTTCCCATAAACGTCAGGCTACTTGACCCTCCGTAGAATGCCAAGCCGCTGGCCGACGTGTCAACGGACGTCGTTCCCCATGCTTCCGGGCTAGGCTAGGTGAATCGCGCGACCCGGCGTGGTATAATTTGCGCCATGGGTGCGCTGATTCTTTAGTACGGGACGCCGCGTTGAGCTCTCTCCGTGGTGGGTCCTATGCGCGCCGGGCGGTAGTACGTTGCAGGCGCGAGGTTCCCGTACACCGTGCGACTCCGTTTTCGAGTCGCACCTGTTGCGATTCTGCTGGTGTTCCCGCCTGCCGGTCGCGCAGAGGAGTTCGCTTTGCCCCGTTCAACACCGTTCAACCTGCACACGAGTGCCACTAAAACCCATCACCGTATTTGCTCAATCCGGAACGGCACCGTCCGTTTCGCCGACCATGTGGTGTTCCGAAACATCGATATCAGCGTCGGGGCTCACGAACGACTCGCGGTCATCGGGGACAACGGCGCCGGAAAATCGACCCTCCTGCAGGTTCTCGCCGGAATCGTTTCCCTGGAATCCGGTGAGCGCACCGTCGAGCTTCCAGGTGGCTTCGTCCTTGCCGAGCAGCAACCTCACTTTCCACCCGAAGCCACGATCTCCAACGCACTAGACGAGTTGCTAGTCGAGGTTCGAGAGATCGAGGCGGCAATGCAGCACATCAGCGATAGCATTGCGGATGCTGCTGAATCCGAACTTCCTGCTCTCCTCAACAACCTGGCTGAACTAACAGATCAATTTGAGGCCAGAGACGGGTACGGCGTTGACCAGAGAATCGACGCTGCACTCAACCAACTCTCCCTTGAAGGTTTGGATCGCACCCGTCTCGTGGGTTCACTATCCGGCGGCGAGCGTACGCGACTAGCGCTCGCGGCGGCGCTGTCCTCTCAATCGGACTTGATCCTCCTCGACGAACCCACGAACGACCTCGACGAAAAGGGCGTGGCATGGTTAGAGGAGAGACTCTCGGAACATCGAGGTGCGCTTGTCGTCGTGACTCACGATCGGGCGTTTCTCGACCGAGTAGCAACAGAAATTGTCGCCGTGGAAGATGGGGAACTCCGGAGGTATGGCAACGGTTACGCGGGATACCTTGCCGCGCGCGACACAGAGCGACAGCGCCTCCTCACTCAGTACGAGACGTGGCGGCAGGAACTCTCTCGGAGTGAGGCATTGTTGGCCTCGAACTCGTTCCGCCTCACTGCAATTCCGCGCAAGCAAGAGAGAGCTAGCTTTGGTCACGGTGCTTTCCGGGCTCGAAGCAGCGACCACGGCGCGACAGGAAGAGTCAGGCAAGCCAAGGAACGCGTGGCACGATTGCACGCAGACCCAGTGTCAAGACCCGCAGACCTTCTGAGCTTTTCGCCCGCCTTCACAAACCGGTCGCTCGTCCAGGACCCCGACGCGATGCCCGAGCAAACACTACTCCTAGCCGCGCATTCGCTACGCAACAGGGCGAGCATCGGACAACCGGGGCTGCTGCTCGACTCGCTCGAAGTTCACGAGGGCGACCGTTGGCTCATCGCGGGACCAAACGGAGCGGGGAAGACCACGCTCCTGCGCGCGCTTGCCGGCGAGTTCCCCCTGCAAGAAGGCGAGATATGGGGGACACCCGACCTTCGCATAGCATGGCTCCGGCAGGAACCCGCGGGCGAGATCGGAAGCACCCTTTTGGAAGCGTTTGCCGAGGCAACACACTCCTATGCGGGGGACGCAGCAGAAACGCTTCTCGCACTGGGGCTCTTCTCGCCACGTGACCTGGAACTACAGATGAACAAGTTGTCCGTTGGGCAACGTCGACGCATGGAAGTCGCCGTTGCGGTGTCCGCGCCCAGTGATATTTTGTTCCTCGACGAACCCACGAACCACCTTTCACCGGAACTTGTCGAGCAAATGGAAGACGCGCTACGCGATTACCCAGGGGCAGTCCTCACCGTTACACACGATCGGCGATGGCAAGAAAAAGTGCTGGCAAGAGGCAGTGTGCAAAGAGTTCATGTTGACCTCGGCGGCATAGCGAGCGTTGAATGTTGAGTGTTGAATGACTTCCGAAGGATGCCGCGTGAATTGGCAGACGGGCCCCTCACTTCCGGTGGCGTGACGTCGTTCTCAGGGGCAGTCGCCGTCTGTCTCAGGCGGAGTGCCCCTCGACTGATGTCTACCCGATATTGCTAAAGAACGCGCGAAGTGCATAGAGAGCTTGTACCGGAAGAACTCCGTTGCCGAGAACAGCGGTCTGCTGGTTTAGTGTAAGCCCATGGGGTTCAGCTGTCACCCAGCCTGTGGGAAGCCCCATCAGCCATTCGACGAACTCCGGTGCCGGGCGAGGTCCAGCCTTCTTCGTCAGGAGTTCAGGTGACGGAGCTTGGCGTCCTGTGACGCGTTCCCAGCGAGTGATGGCGTCGGCGTAGCGTCCCCATCGTCGAGCAGCGCGTCGATCAGTGAACACAGAGTCTCGGAGTCGTTGTTCTTGTTCGGTGAGCCATGCGGTCCGTGGAGGGCGAAGTCGATGATCTGGTGTGAAAGCGCGATGGTCCCACGACGCGCCTTCACCTGCTGCAGACTCTCTCCGCCTCGGGAGACGTCCGAGGCGAGCGGGGTCCGGAACAGTGCGACGGGCGAGGATGAAGACTCGGTAGCGAGGGTGCGGTGCACCGATGGCGGAAGCGGGAAGACCGATCCATTGCGCGTCATACCGGAGGTCGGCCAGGTCTCCCAGAACTGCTCCTGCTGCCCGAAGAGGTCGAGCTGCGGTTTCTCCCAGATGCCACGGGTCGCGTTCCATACCGCGAGAGGTAGCGGCTTCTGGGTTTGCATGTTCGGGGTTGCGTTGCTCATTCTTGTCTCCTTCGTTGCCTGCGCGGATTGCGTCTGCGGAGAGCAGTCCGCGGACGTTCTCAATCACAACCCACTCGGGTTGCAGTACGTCGATCGCCGCTGCCATGTGCGCCCACAAGCCGGAGCGAGTGCCGGGTTTCAGGCCGGCCATTTTCCCCACAGTCGATATGTCCTGGCAGGGAAACCCGCCGCAGAGTATGTCTATCGGTGGAACGGTACCCCAGTTGATCGCAGTGATGTCGCCGAGGTTCGGGGCATCTGGCCAGTGGTGGGAGAAGACGCGGGCGACGGGTTGGTTGATTTCGGAGAACCAGACCGTGCATGCGTCGAAGGCTTCCTCGACCGCAAGATCAAGTCCCCCGTAGCCCGAGAACAGCGATCCGAGCCGTAGCGGTGTGGTCCGGTCGGTCGGGGTCTGAGTAGCCACTGGGAAACCTCCTGTAACGGTGACTCCGGAGCTTTGCTGTTGCTCCGAGCTGGTCACTCACCAGGTGCACGAACCACCCCAGCACGCCGCCACTCAGTCGATGCCTCGCATCTCGCGCTAGCCGCCGTCGACGCGTAGCGTCTCCGACCTCTCACGGTTCGCTCGAACGGGTTGTCACGCGTCTTGCAAGCGAGGTCCGGCACCCGATTAGCCGGGTGCCGGAGGGTGTGCTGTGGGAGGGTGATGACACCTACCTCGTTCTCGAACGAAGGACGGTGTGTGGTGACAGTTTCGATGCGGGTGATGTCCGCCGGCGATGGCTACAAGTACCTGCTGCGTACGGTTGCTTCCGGGGATGGTGATCGTGACCTGTCGACCCCATTGACCCGCTACTACGCGGAGAAGGGCAGTCCGCCCGGTCGCTGGCTTGGCTCTGCCGTGGCTGCCCTTGGGGGAAGTGCGATTAAGGTGGGCGATCAGGTCACCGAGACTCAGCTTCAACTCTTGGTCGGGATGGGGCATGATCCCGTGACCGGTGACGCTCTAGGTAGTGCGTACCGGAACTATCCAGCTCCGACAGAACGCATCCAAAAACGCACTGCTGCCCTTGACTCCGGGCTCGGCCCAATGGAACGAGCAGAGGCGGTCGCTGTGATTGAGGAGGAAGAAGCGGCGAGAGGCACGCGAAGGGCTGTTGCAGGGTTCGACTTCACCTTCTCGATCCCGAAGTCCGCATCCGTGCTCTGGGCGGTATCGGATGCGGGGACGCAATCATTGATTGCGGACGCACACCATGCAGCGGTTGCAGAGATGATTGCGTTCATAGAACGCGAGGTTGCTGCAACCCGTGTCGGTGCAACCGGCCGCAACGGGGCTGTCGCGCAAGTCGACGTAACAGGACTGATTGCCACCGCATTCGATCATTACGACTCCCGTGCCGGCGATCCACACCTCCACACGCACGTCGTCATCTCGAACAAAGTGCAGACTGCGCACGACGAGAAATGGCGTTCCCTTGACGGACGCCCTCTCCACGCCGCAACAGTCGCACTATCTGAACTACACGAGGCAGTATTCGCCGACCACCTCACTCGCACCTTCGGCGTCGAGTGGGAGACCCGAGACATGGGTCGCAACCGAAACCCGGCATGGGCAATCAGCACGGTTCCAGAAGAGCTAGTGGTGGAATTTTCCTCGCGCGCTCGCCATATCGAGCAGGAGAAGAACCGACTCATTGCGGAGTACGTCGAACGGCACGGACGGCAACCGTCGCTGAGGACAATCATCAAGCTTCGCGCCCAAGCGACACTTAGCACTCGCCCAGAGAAGCAGGTTCGCTCTGTCGCTGACCTCACCACGGGTCTGCTGAAGGTTTGATTGACTCTTGTCCATTCGCGTGAGCGGGTGGGGTTAGAGAGAATGATCAAACGATGAGGTATTCAGAAGAGTTCAAGAATGATGCGGTCGCGCTCGTGCGGGCCGGCGCTTCGCAACGTGAGGTATGCCGCGATCTTGGTGTTTCGAAGTCGGCGATATCGAAATGGCTCGGTGACGCTGACCGGCGTGAGCAGGGTCTTCCTGCCGCGAAGAATGTGTCACCGGCGGAAGATGCCCGGATTCGTGAGTTGATGCGCCGGAACCGGCTCCTCGAGCAGGAGAACGAGGTCCTTCGGCGGGCGGCAGCATATTTGTCGCAGATTCATATCACGCCCCCAAAATGATGTACCCGCTCGTCCGTGAAATGGCTGCGCCAGGTGCCCGTATTCGGGTGCCGGTTGCGGTGGCGTGCAGGGTGCTCGGCTTCTCGAAGCAGGCGTACTATCAGTGGCTGCAGCGGCCGTTATCCGCGCGTGAGATCGAAGAGGAACACCTCATCAGTGTGCTTCGGGAACTCCACGCAGACGATCCCGAGGGCGGGTATCGGGTGCTCGCTGACGACCTGCATGACCTCGGATACGAACTCTCAGAGCGGCGTGTGTGGCGGTTGTGCAAGGTGGCGGGTATTCAGTCAGTGATCGTGACACGTAAACGCCGCTATCAGGAGGCTGGCGCCCCGGTGGGTGATGACCTGGTCAAACGCGATTTCACTGCCGAGAACCTCGACGAGAAGTGGCTGACCGATATTACAGAGCACTGGACCGGTGAGGGCAAGCTCTACATGTGCGCGATCAAAGACGTCTGCTCGAACAAGATCGTCGGGTATGCCATCGACAAACGTATGAAAGCGTCGCTTGCGGTGCGGGCGCTCGAGAATGCGCTCATGCAACGCGGTTACCCTGAGGGTGTAATAGCCTCGATTTTTCACGGGTTGGGGTTTGTGCTTGATCGCGGCGTCGTTGTCTCATGTTGTAGGTGATTGTACTGTTCGGGTGTGATGTGCCTGCGCGTGTCGCCGCGGTGGTCGGGCCGTTCCAT
>NZ_JANIJX010000043.1 GCF_024580735.1 Brevibacterium moorei
TGGAACGGCCCGACCACCGCGGCGACACGCGCAGGCACATCACACCCGAACAGTACAATCACCTACAACATGAGACAACGACGCCGCGATCAAGCACAAACCCCAACCCGTGAAAAATCGAGGCTAGTGTGGACGGGGATGCGTGCAGCGGATCCTATTCAGCGGAAGAAAAGCGTAAAGAAGAGCGAGCGGTGAAAAATTGAGGACTCTACCTGTCGTCGGGGCTGTTTTCCGAAATGGAGACTCGATTTTGGCCTGTCGGCGTAGACCCGAAAAATCTGCGGGAGGATTGTGGGAGTTTCCGGGTGGAAAGATTGAGCCCGGGGAGTTGCCTGAAGTTGCTTTGGCGCGTGAACTTCGGGAGGAGCTAGGGTTAGAGCATGTCGTCATTGGAGAGCGTGTCTTCCGCCAGGCAACGATGAATGATGAGGGACTTATCATCGACCTGGATTGCTACTGGGTTGAGGGGATTGCCGGAAACCCTGTCAGCAGCGATCATGACCGAATGGACTGGGTTCCAGTGCGTGAACTTAGGTCGTTGACCTGGGCTGGCCCCGATGTGCCAATTGTTATAGCAGTCCAAAATCAGCTACGCACAGACCAGGGCGGCACCCAAGCGTAGCTATTCGGGTAATATGCAGTCAGGTGTAGTTGAGGAGGCCGTGTGGCAGAACCGCTTGGGCTACGTGCTGAGGCAATCGAGTGGGTAAATATGGCGTCCGATGGCGGTCGCTTCCCGCTCGAAGTGTCTCATATTGACGACTTTCAGTTTCGCGGAGAGGCGTTCTCCTTGCGTGGTCAGCAAGGAATCCGTAAACCGGCGAAATTTGATGCGGCACTGACCGTCCAGACGAATCTTCCCAAAAAAGGTCGGGAGCATCCTTATGAGGACAGTATCGGCGAGGACGGACTCCCGCGGTACTCGTGGCGAGGTGATGACCCGGACCAATTTGAGAACGTCGGCCTGCGGGTGGCAATGCGGCAGCATCTCCCTATTATTTGGTTCTGGCAAATATCGAAGTCACCATCTAAATACAATGTTATTGCCCCAGTGTATGTTATTGGCGAGGAAGTAGAGAGGAAACGTTTTGTTCTCGCTCCTTTGCCGGATGACAACCTAGCTGGCGATATAGACGAATACTCCGGCCATGAAGAAGTAACGCGTCGGTACCTACTTTCCCAGACGAAGCGCCGCCTCCATCAACCAGTGTTTCGATCGCAGGTCCTGGATGCCTATAACAACATGTGTGCAGTGTGTTCCTTGGCTCATCCGCAGTTGCTGGATGCTGCGCACATCATCGATGACAGTGATGAACATGGAATCGCCTCTGTGGTGAACGGGCTGGCACTGTGCAAAATTCATCACGCAGCCTACGACAAGTTCTTCATGGGCATCCGACCCGACTATGTCATTGAGCTAAGGCCCGATCTTCTGACAGAGAAGGACGGCCCGATCTTGGAATTCGGTATGCAAGCGCTGCATGGTAAGAAGTTGTCGAACCTGCCCAGATCGAAGAGCCTGCGTCCCAGCTCTGATCGACTCCAAGCCAAATTCGATCTATTTACCAGAGGTAGCAAGATCGGTTAGCTTCTGCCCACCCCGCCCATGAGCGGCCGTAGCGTTTGCTCCCTCATAGGCCGGTTCGGCTGAGGGCCTGATGCACGGGCCCCAGACGGCAAGGTCGAACTGGTCTCGCAGCATGCCGAGCACCTTCCTGTTTCAGGGTCGTGTCAGTACCGTGAAGTACCCTGGAAATCGCAGTCGTTGTAGTCGATTCAGGGAGTGACGTGCGCGATTCGAACAGTGTGGTGCTCGGCCTGACCATGGCGGTCGGCCCGGTGCTGGGCGATGCCATTCTGCAGTCTTCGGTCGCGGACGTCGATGAATCATTCTGGCTTGCCGCGCTGCAGGCGGCCGATTCCGGTACCGGACCGAATGCGGGACCATCGTCCCAGGCCAGACAGCCTGCTGCGAACCGTCCGCGCAGCTTCTGGAATATGCGGGACCAGCTCGAGGCGATCGCCGCGCACGGGCGCTATCTGCACCGTGGCGAGAACCCGTTGATGCGCGACTGGGCGAATGAACTGTCCGCACTCATCGACCAGGCGGACTCCGACGTCGAAATGCGCTCCGGCGATGTGGACCGCTTCCTCGAAACCCTGCAGCTCCTCCTGGAATCCCTGGGCTCCAGCCTGCCGGAGGGCCTCATGGGCTCGTCCACCGGCGCAACTGCTCAGCCGGCCCCGTCGGCGCAGTCCGGTGCAGCCGAATCCGGTGCGGCCGAGCCAGGTGCGGCCTCGGCGGCGGAAGCAGTGCCGGGCGCTGCCCCGCACCGGTCGTTGACCCTGGAAGTGGGTGGGCTGCGCGCGAACATCGAACTCGCCGCCGCCTACACCCGCCGGCTGACGGGCATGGGCGTGGGCCCCATCCGCGCCCTGTCCATTACCAACACCGCCGAACCGGACCAGGCCGGTCCCTCGGCGCTCGCGGCCTGCCAGATCATCGGCACCTCGGGCACGGTCGAATGGACCGCCCCCCGGGTCGAGGTCGCACCGGGGGAGACCGTCGCACTGACCCCCGCGGAACTCGCATGGGTGCCGGTCCTGCCGGGCGCGGCGTCCACGGGCTCCGACGACCTGCACGCGGAATTCGATATGTCGGTGGGTGGGCGCTCGCGTGCGGCCGACATCGCCGTTCCCCTGCTCACAGACGATGAATGGCGCTCCGATCTGCCGCCGGAACTCCTCGTCGACTTCATCCCGTTCTCCTCACCCCGGGTGGCCAGGATGGCGCGCGCCGTGGAATCCGTGGTCAACGCGCTCGATGAACCGGAGGACGCCGACTACGCGGGCGCGGTCAATACGGAACTCAACCGTGTGCTGGGCACCTCTGTGGGCGATGCCCGGACCCCGGATGGCGGCCAGCGGCTGCGCCATGTCACGCACCTGTTCACCGGTACCAACGGCGCTGACCATGCGAACGGCGCTGGTGGTGCCGCGGGTCAGGACATCCGGGTCACCGGCATGGAACGCGCGCTCATCGCGGCGGCCGTGTTGGAACTGCTGGGCTGCTCGGCGGTGTTCGTGATGACGCCCGACGGGGTGCGCTGTGGATTGGGCAATCCGGAGACCTCGCCCTTCGATGCGCGCACACTCAGCCGCGGCGCCTTCTCCGCCGACATCAGTGGAGTCGAGCCGGTGGGCGGATCGCGTGCCGCCTTCGAATCCGACGCTCTCTACATCGTGCGCGTCGCGGATCTGCTGGACCGGGCCACCGCCAACAGTTCGGCCGGCGACTCTGCGCTGGGCGAGGGGACGACGCGTCCACCCATTCTGTCGCGCTGGCTGAAGGAACTCCTGCAGCTGGACAATCGCAATCCACTGCTGCGCATGGCCAAGACTGCTGGTGCGCGGATTGTGGTGCCCGAGGACCGGCTGGCCCTGTTCGAGGACGCCTTCTCCTCCGGAGAGCGCTTCGACTTGGCACCCCTGAGCAAGCGGGTCAGCGCGGCGGCGAACACCCAGGAGGCGAACCCCGCCCCGCAGCCCGTTGCGAAACCCGGGCGACCGGTGATCCGGCCGGCGGTCTCCGACAGGGCGGGCGCCTCGGCCACGGGGAATCGGGTCCCGTCGGCATCGGTTCCCGCGGCTCCGTCGGTCCCTCCCACGGTGGGCGCGGCCGAGGACGCCTTCACGGCGGCGCTGGACGCACACCAGTTGCAGGTTGAGCCGCTGCGCGATAACTACCGCAAGCTCCTGACCAACCTGCAGGCGCAATCGGAGAAGTCCCGGGAGGAATCGGGCAAGACCACTCTGCACCTGGTGGTGGGCGCCGTGACCTGGCAGGACGATGCCGGGGACGAATCGACTTCGCCCCTGTTCGTCGCGCCGGCCAATCTGACCGGATCCGCCGATACCGGCTTCGCCCTGGCGCTGGAACCCGGCTATGCCCTGGAGCCCAATTTCACCCTGCACGAGAAGCTGCGGCAGGTCACGGGGGAGGAGGTCCCGTCACTGCTGGAACCCGTGCGGGACGCCTCCGGCATCGACGTCGATGCGACATTCGAACGAGTCTCCCAAGAGTTGAGCGCGGCTGGGATCCGGCATCGGATTCTGCGTCACGCCCGGCTCCTGCCCCTGGATTTCGCGACCCAGGTGCTGTGGTCCGATCTGCGCGACAACTGGGCGACCCTGCTGGACAAGCCGGTCGCGGACCAGCTGACCCGTCGATTCGGCACGCCGTTCGCGGACCCCGCCGGGGACCGCGCGCTGACCCCTGCCGACGAAGTCACCACCACCCTGGTGCAGCCGGCCGACGGCAGCCAGCTGCGGGCGATCGCCTATGCGGGTGCAGGCAAGTCCTTCGTGCTCGAGGGCCCTCCCGGCACCGGCAAGTCCCAGACGATCACGAATATGATCGCCGATGGTCTGGCGCGCGGTCGTCGGATCCTGTTCGTCGCGGAGAAGCGCGCGGCGCTGGACGTGGTCTTCGGGCGGCTCAAGGACGCCGGCCTGGGACATGCGGTGCTGGATCTGCACGACGCCAAGCAGAGTCTGCGCGACGCGCGGGGGCAATTGCGCGAGGCGCTCGACCGGTTGCCCTCAGGTGGTACGGCTGCCGCTGCGGCGGGGGAAATGGGCGCCACCGGTATGCCCGGTGCTGCCGCCGGCACAGCTACTGCCACCGGCGCAGCGACCTCGGCTCCGGTTACCGGAACCGACCGGCTGCGGGCTGCGCTGCATGCCTCGACGGATCTGTTGCGCGCCTATCCGAACGACGTGTTTCACGTGAAACACGGGCAGGACTCCCGGGGTGAGCCCCAGTATCTGTGGGACCTGTTCAGGGTGCAGCTGGAGCGCGAATCCGAATTCGACATGACAGGCGGGTGGCAGCCGGCCGAAGTTCCCGCTGCCGCGGATCTGAGCTCCGAACAGGCGGAGCACGCAGCCGATGTGGCCAAGCGGTTGCGTCGGGCCCGTCGGCACGCCGACTCGAGCCCGGACGATGCGGCCACGCTGGCCAAGCTCGATGCGCAGGCCGACGCTATGGCCGGCCTGGGGCTTTCGGATGCGGCGCAAGAGGTGCGCGCGGGAAGGTCTGCCGACCAGCTGGCGGAGGCGATCCTCCTGGCCAATTCCCGCGCCGCGCTCGACCGCGCCCTTGCCGAGCTGGAGGACCCCGCCGCATTCACGGGTCGTCCTGCCGCGGTGCGTCGCTATATCGAGCAGGCGCGCGCCCTGATCCTGGCGCATCGTGCGACCCCGCCCGGCGCGCTGGGTGATCCGCAGCGGGCCCTTGAAATCGACGATGCCTTCCGCGCATACGTGCGGGGCACGTCCTCCGGCTCAGTGCGCACCTTGTTCGAGGAATACGGAGAGCAGGTCCTCGCCGCCACCCCGTGTGTGCTCATGAGTCCTCTGGGTGTGGCCAAGCACCTGCCCGCCGGGTCCATCGAATTCGACACGGTGATCTTCGACGAGGCCTCGCAGATCAGGCCCGCCACCGCCATGAGCGCCCTGGGCAGGGCACGTTCGGCGGTGATCGTGGGCGACCGGAAGCAGATGCCACCCCCCACCGAATTCACCGGTCGCGTCGATGGCGGGGACGCAGGGGATACCCTGGCGATTCCCCAGGGTCGCCTGGAATCGCTGCTGACCCTGGCGGGCAAGGCGGGCTTCGAACACCTGAGCCTCGACTGGCACTACCGCAGTTCCAATGAGCAGCTCATCGCGTTCTCGAACCGCCGGTACTACAACGGCAAGCTCATCACCTTCCCCAACCCGCCTGCGGTGGCAGGGGAGGGGGCCGCGGATGGTGCGGGGACCTCGGCGTCGGATGTGCCGGGTGCGGGTGCTGCGGACCCGAGTGCTTCGGACCGGGCTGGTGCGCCCGGCGCGGGTGCGCTGCCGATCGGTTATACCTTCGTGCGCGGTGTGCAGGAGCGCAAGCCCGGCTACTCGGCGAAGGTCAACGAGGCGGAACGGGATGCGGTGGTCGAACGGATCGCCGGTCTGTTGGCCGAACAGCCGGACAAGTCGATCATGGTCGTCACGTTCAACTCGGCACAGCAGGACTACATCGCCGCGGCCCTGGCGGAGTCGAAGGACGACGGAATCGTCGCCGCGATGAACCGGGACGTGGAGCCGCTGACGGTCAAGAACGTCGAAACCGTCCAGGGCGACGAACGCGATATCGTACTGTTCTCCATGACGTACGCGCCGGATGCCGAAACCGGTCAGCGGTCGAACAACTTCGGGCCGGTGGCCCGCCCGGGTGGCGAGCTGCGCTTCAACGTGGCCATCACCAGGGCCCGTGAACAGGTGCAGATCTTCGCCTCGATGCACGCCGCCGACATCACCATCGGCAAGTCGACCAGGCCCGGGGTGCGCGATATGAAGGCATACCTGGCGATGGCGGAGGAGGGCGTGCTGCCCCGCGTCGAGGCAGCACCCCAGGGCGACGACATCTTCCGCGATCGAGTGGCCGAACAACTGCGCGCCCGCGGCTTCGAGGTCGAGGTGGGCGTTGGCGAGTCCGAGTTTGCCGTCGACCTGGCCGTGCGCGAGGCCGCCGACAGCGTGCCGGGTACGGCCGGTGGCGCGGGGGGCGCGGCCAGTGCGGACGGTGCTGGTGCCGAGAGCGCGGCTCCGTGGTCGGCCGTCCTGTTGGACTCGCCGCTGTGGGCCGGCCGTGCGACAGTCTGGGACCGTGACGGCCTGCCCGTGACGATGCTCGAGGACCGTATGCACTGGCACCGCGTCGCCCGCCTGCTGTCCGCGGACTGGGCCCTGGATCCCGGTGCCGCTCTCGACCGCCTGATCGCGCAGTTGCGTGAAACGGATGCCGAAGCCGGGCCTGCCGGTACGTATGACGAGGCCGGTGCTGCTGTTGATGTGGCGGGTGAGGTCGATGGTGTGACCGCTGCAGCACCTGCCACCGATGCGACTACTGCCGACGTGGCTGCTGCTGGTGCAAGCACTGTCAGTGCAGGCACCGCCGACGCAGCCACCGGTCCGACCGCCACCGGTCCGACCTCGGGCATCGTGGAGGAACAGTACGTTGAGGCCCCCGTCCGCGCGGTTGACGACAAGACCCTGCTGGATCGCGTGGAGCATTCCGAGGAGGCGCGTGAGCGGGTGCGTGGGCACATCGCGGACATCCTCGCGCTCGAGGCCCCCATTGAGAAGACCGAACTGCTCCGGCGGGTAGCTCTGCGCATGTCCCATAAGCGGCTGCGCGATCGTATCGCCGCGCAGATCGCCCCGCTGGTATCGCAGCGCACCCTGGCCGAAGACGACGGGAGGGAGTTCGTCTGGTCCGATGAGCAGGACCCGGAGGCCTACAACGTCTACCGTGTGCCGGGCCCGGGCCAGGCGGCGCGGAACCTGCAGGACATGAGCCAGCGGGAACTGGGCAATGCCATCGTGGCCGCTTTGAGCCAGGACGGTGCCGCGACCGGGGCCGACCTGCTGGCCGAGGTGGTGGAGATGTTCGGCGGTCGGCGCACCTCGAAGCCGGCGCAGGACGCCTTCAACAGGGCCATCAGCCTGGCCGAGCGGTCCGGCCGCATCACCCGTACCGCCGAGGCCGACGGCTTCACCCTGGCCTGAGCGCAGTCGGGGCCCGGCGAACACCACCGGGCCCCATGAACACCACGTGAGCGCGGGAACTACCTGCAATAGCAGGTAGTTCCCGCGCTCACGTGGTGTTCATGCGCTTGTCGGGAGTCTGCAGGCTCGTCGGGAGTTCTGGTGTTCAGTCCCGTGGCGCGATCGTCAGCCAATTCTCGCGGGTCAGGCGCGCCGCCTTCTCGTACTTCCCCTTCTTCAGGGCGTGCAGGATCTTCGCGTGCTTATCCGGCGAGTCCATTCCGGTCATCGAACCGAAGTGTAGATACTCGGACCTGCGCAGGGCCGCGGTGACGTCTTCGAGCTGTTCGGCGATGAGCAGATTGCCGCACGCCCGTACGGGCACCATGTGGAATTCCTCGTCGGCGGCGATCGCGGCCTCGGCATCGCCTGCCTCGATCGCCAGTTTCAAGCTGGCGTTGGCCGACTTCATCCACCGCAGCTCGGTCTTGCCCAGCGGGCGGAAGCCCTGCGGTGCTGCGGAGTCCTTCGCGTCCTCGGCCCCGGCGGACGAACCCTCGGCATCCGAATCCTCAGCGTCCTCGTCCCGGGGCGATTCCGGCCCGCCGCCGATCACGGCCGCGGTCTCGGCTGCGTACACATCGGGTTCGCACAGGGTGATCGCCAGGGCGTGCAGTTCCGCCGCGATCTGCTGGGCCCAGCGAACCCGATGCGGGTCCTCGGCCGCGACGATCGTCGCCTTGCCCGGAGTCGCGACGACCAGGCCCGCCCTGGCCAGCCGCAGGATCGCCTCGCGGATGGGTGTGCGGCTGGTGCCGAAGCGCTTGCTCAGCAGGGAGTCGCGCAGCCGCGTGCCCGGTGCCAGCTCGCCCCGGACGATCGCATCGCGCAGCTCCCGGTAGACGGTGTCGCGCAGCAGCGCGCGGGCCGGCGGCATCGCACCGTCGGTCGCCTCGCCCCCGGTTCGCGAGGCCTGCGCCCGGACGCGGGTATCGGTCATGTGCTCTCTCCTCGACTTGTGTATATTGCGTCGTTTATGTTGTGTACGGCACATTCGATGCTACATTGCAGGTACTCGATATATCGCACATCCCGACACGTAATGCCACAGAGGATCCGCCGGATGGGCACCGAATCCTCGGGCGCCGTCACTCGGATGCGGTCCTCCACACGCCGCCACACGCGAGGAGCCCCATGTCCATTCACGATTTCGAACGCTACGACCTGACCTTCGGCCCCAGCCCCGTCCACCGCCTGCCCCGCCTGAGCGAACACCTGGGCGGTGCGCAGATCTGGGCCAAGCGCGAGGACTGCAACTCCGGCTTGGCATTCGGCGGCAATAAGACCCGCAAGCTCGAGTACATCGTGCCCGATATTCTGGCCAGCGGCGCCGACACCCTGGTGTCGATCGGCGGCTACCAGTCCAACCACACCCGCCAGGTCGCCGCGCTCGCCGCCCACCTGGGGTTGAAGGCCCGTCTGGTGCAGGAGCGCTGGGTCGACTGGGATGACCCCGGCAATGACCGGGTGGGTAATATCGAGCTGTCGCGCATTATGGGCGCCGACGTCCGCCTGGACCCCGACGACGGCTTCGACATCGGCATCCGCTCCAGCTGGGAGGACGCCCTGGCCGAGGTCGAGGCCGCCGGCGGCAAGCCCTATCCGATCCCGGCCGGGGCCTCCGAACACAGGCTGGGCGGATTGGGATTCGCAAACTGGGCTTACGAGGTCGCAGCTCAGGAACAGCAGTTGGGCGTCTTCTTCGACACGATCGTCGTGTGCACGGTGACCGGTTCGACGCAGGCGGGCATGATCGCGGGCTTCGCTGCGCTCCAGGACGCGGGGGCGAGGCCGCGCAAGATCATCGGGATCGACGGTTCGGCGACTCTGGAGAAGACGATCGATCAGGTAACCCGGATCGCGAACAACACCGCCGAGCTGATCGGCCTGGGCCGGGCCATCCGGCCGGACGAGGTGACGATTCTGCCCGGGTGGGAGGGACCCGCCTACGGCATTCCGGACGATTCGACGGTCGCCGCGATCAAGCGCCTGGCCCGGCTCGAGGGGGTCATCACCGATCCCGTGTACGAGGGCAAGTCGATGGCCGGGCTGATGGACCTGGTGTCCGACGGGCGGATCGGGGCGGACTCGAATGTGCTCTATGCGCACTTGGGCGGCCAGATTGCGTTGAGCGCCTATCCCGGCATCTTCGACTGAGGCGGTGTGGGCGGCCCTGCCCAACATCACATGCGCAAACCTGCAACGCATACGCGTATATACGTATGCGCCCTCTTTGCCAAGCTGGTTGTGAGTCAGTCACGATCAAGCAAAGGAGAGTGATCTCGCATGGTCAGCGTTGTGGGATTCACCGTCGAAGAGGTCCGTGAGTTCGTTCGCGAGTACGAGCGTCAGC
>NZ_JANIJX010000044.1 GCF_024580735.1 Brevibacterium moorei
CTTCACTTCGAAGGTGATCTTTCTTCTGCGGGAATTGAACTCTAGACAAGTCCTATTTTCCCAGGTCAGAGGTCACCTTCACCTATTCATCCACACCCCGGACACCCCACACCATGAAAAACCCAGGATAGTGCACTCGGATCGCGGCAGTCAATTCAGGTCACGAAAATTCCAGCAAGCACTGAAGCGGCACAAACTCCGTGGGTCGATGGGCAGAGTCGGGGCGGCTGGCGACAATGCAGCCATGGAAAGCTTCTTTAGCCTCCTGCAAAAGAACGTGCTCGACAGACAATCGTGGCGTACGAGGCGAGAGCTTCGCCTCGCGATCGTGACCTGGGTCGAGGGCAAATATCATCGCAAACGCCGCCAACGAGGTCTCGGGAAACTCACACCGGTGGAATTCGAGGCCATAATGAGAAGTGCAGTCGACTTGGCTGCCTAATTAATGGAAACCCGAGTCAACTAAACCTTCAGCAGACCCGTCGGCGCCGATGACGAAATCGAAACGCTGTGGGCGTGCGCCACGGAACGTGACATTCACGTAGTTCGAACTCTGCGCGAGCTCGGTGATGGTGTCGTTGAAGATCCACTCGATACCGTCACCGAGCTGTTGGTAGAGCAGGTCGACGAGATCGCCGCGGAGGATCTCGATCTCCGAGATGAATCCTTCTCCCGAACGCATCCGTCGGCATGGCGGCGCGTGTCTGGCCGTGTGCGTCGACCCAGGACATGCCCGCCTGCTCGAGGCCGATCGCACGCGCCCCATTGAGCAGCCCCATACGGTCGATGACTGTGCGTCCGGCGCCGCGCAGGTCGACGGCTTGACCGCCGGGCCCTGGGCTGGGAGCGATCTCGACGATCGTGACGGAGAATCCGTGCCTTCGAAGCCAGTAGGCGCATGCCAGTCCTGCGATGCTTGCGCCAGAGATGAGTACTCGTCGTTCATTCATATTCATGACGCCAAACCTAAGGAAGGCCTGAGATGGTGAGCAAGCTCGTACTAGTACAGCGATGCTGAGACCTGCTCCACTGTGACGGAATGGCAAGGTTCTCATCGCTTGCCAACGCTGGTGTTCTAGTACAGGATGGCAAGGGTGGGAACGTCATCTGCGGAGATCGCTGCCGAGCTGCGGGCGCAGATATTTGCTGGAGAATTGCGGCCCGGGGAGATGCTTCCTTCTGCCAGGGAGATCACTGGTACGTGGAATGTCGCAATTGCAACGGCCAGTCGTGTGCACGCACTACTGCGATCCGAGGGACTGGCGACACCGGTGCCCGGTGTCGGAACGGTCGTCGCGACAACGGCACCAGGGGCAAGGGGTGGGCGCAGCTCACGAGACGCACCCCAGCACCCACAACGGCGGCAGCATGTGCAGCGTCCGGTGCCGGAAGCAGATGATGCCGTTGCGGAACGCATCGTAACTGCCGCTGTTTCCATCGCCGATGTCGAGGGTATTGACTCGCTTTCGATGCGGAGGGTCGCGAATGTGGTCCATATGGGGTCGGCCACGCTATATCGGTTCTACCCGAGCCAGGAACATCTGCTTTTCGCGATGATGGATCGTGCGCTTCGCGATTGGTCTGCGGGTGATGAAGTCGGGACCTGGCGTGAAGATCTGATCCGCGGACATCGAGAGCTGTGGCGAGTGTTCCGACGGCATCCGTGGCTTGCTCCGCAGCTTTCCGTCACACGCCCGCAATTAGTGCCCGCAGCACTCGTCTTCGCAGAGTGGGTGATTCGAACACTCACTCGGGCGGGTATCAGTGCCGAAGAAGCGATGGAGACGCACATTCTGCTCTTCACGCAGGCGCGAGGCACGGCAATTTTGCTCGAGCCCGAAACAGAGGCAGAATCTATCACCGGTGTCGATGCAGATACCTGGATCGATGAGCGTATCGACAAACTCGAGCAACTCAGTTCGAATGAGAACCACGCCGCGCTGAAATCCTTGATCGGCTCGGGTTATGCCCTCGATCTTGATCGTGCCTATGAGCGCGGTCTGGCGCTTATGGTGGACGGGATCTTTTCCCGTCTCGCGCGAACCCGCTGAGCGTCGAATGAGGTCACGATTCGCTCGAGGTCAATGACGCTGTGCGGGAGTGAGAGAATCCGTCGATCAGTGCTGTCAGGCCGAAATCGAATTCCCGGTCGCGTTCAGGAACGCTCGCATTGCCGACCTCTGCGGTTTGCTCCTCCAGTACGACACCGACGGTGTATCGGCTGACCGCGATGAGCATGCTGATGGCTGTCTGTTCATCGAATCCCTGAGACACGAGAAGCCCGACTTGCTGACCGGAAGCCTCAGCTCCTTCGTCGGTGTCGTCGCCGGATGGTCTGCGGTGGTGCTCAGCGTGGAGACGCGCACCGTCACGGACCGCGTGTAGTGCGTGGCGGAAACTTCTTGCGTTTCGCAAGAGAAATGCGTCCCATTTCTCGTCGGACTCGGGGAAGGAAGCGTGATGCTCTCGGTCAAGCACGTCGCTCGCCAGCGCTGCGAGGAGTTCGGCCTTCGTGCGGAAGTGCCAGTAGAGGCCGGGCTGCTGTACCTGTAAGTGAGCCGCCAGCGCGCGAGTGGTGAAGCCATCGAGCCCAGTCTCGTCGAGCACCTGCCGGGCCCCGAGCAACACGGACGTGCGGTCGAGACGCTTCCGGTGGTGAGTCATAGTTGCACTTTATCATCGATAACTTTATCTTAGATAAAGTGACTGCTCGCTACTCTCATCGTGGAATCCTGACAGCCGTGCTCATCACGGCGACCCTCGATGCTGCAGGGCTGGGCCTCGTGATGCCGATCTTGCCTACCCTTCTCGACCAGGTCGGTGCCCCCGACGACATGATCCCACTGCACGTCGGACTACTGACAGCGCTCTATGCGATCATGCAGTTTCTTTGCGCCCCGATCCTTGGCCGACTCTCTGACCGTTTCGGACGCCGCCGCGTGCTTGTCGCCTCCCTCGCAGGCGCGACGATCGACTACCTCGTGCTCGCACTGACGGACACGCTGTGGGTCTTTTACCTCGCCCGCGCGGTTGCAGGCATTACCGGCGCCACGAACGCCGTCACCGCGACGGTGATCGCCGACATTACTCCGCCGGATCAGCGCGCAAAACGCTACGGGTGGCTCGGCGCATGCTACGGCGGTGGCATGATCGCGGGTCCCGCCATTGGCGGTCTTTTCGGCGGGGTCTCACCGCATCTGCCATTCCTCGTCGCCGCCGCGCTCGCCGGAATCACCCTCGTACTCAGCGCGAGTCTTCTGCGTGAGACGCGGCCACCGGGCAGCAACGGCTCGCACGCACAGCAACCCGGTACGGCGAAGCGAACCGCAGTGCCGGGGATGCTTATCCTTCTCGCAGTCTTCGGCATCGTGCAGTTCATCGGCCAAGCACCAGGCTCCACCTGGGTGCTCTTCACGCAGCAGCGCCTCGACTGGAACCCCGTCGAAGTCGGCGTTTCGCTATCCATCTTCGGAATGGTGCAAGTATTCGTGCAGGCGGCACTGACCGGACGCATCGTGTCCCGGATCGGCGAGACCCGGGCGATCCTCGTCGGTATCGCCGCAGACGCCATTGGGCTCATCGGCCTTGCCCTCATCGCCAGCACATGGGCGATGCTACCGATCCTCGCAGCGCTCGGACTCGGCAGCATCACGTTGCCCGCACTGCAGACGCTGCTCTCGAGACGCGCGCCCGAGCAGCAGCAGGGACGCCTGCAGGGAACACTTGCAAGCCTGAACAGCCTCACCTCGATCATCGGCCCGGTCACCTTCACCGGCATTTTCGCACTCACCCGAACGAATGCAGACGGCACCCTCTGGATCTGCGCCGCAGCGCTCTACGTTCTCTGCGCCCTCCTGATGATCCGTGAGACATGCGCCTCACGGCGATCTCGATAACCGCGCTAAGGTGCCATCCCGATGCGACGGGATCGCTCTGCCACCAGTCAAGTCTCCCGTAGCCGGTATGAGCTGACAAGCACGGATATGGTGACTCGCTCGGGCAGGTCGTCGTCCGAGACCTCTGCCGGGGTGATGTGCCGCGCACTCGGCGTCATTCCGAGCAGATCGCGAGCCGTTTGCGGTTCAATCTCTGCGATGTAGCCGACGTGTTGATCTCGCTCCTGTTCGAAGAACGGTGCCAGGGCGTCATGCAGGCGTTGCTCCTTGGAAACATCGATAGTCACCGAGTCGGGCACATCGCGGCGCAACTCGGCCAGGTGGTCGACCGTCGGACGCACCACGATCAGGCTGCCGTTCGGGCGGAGGACCCGGTGAAACTCGCCGGGGTTGCGCGGAGCGAACATGTTCAGCACAGCATCCACCGACTGGTCGGCCAACGGATACGGGCGGAACACGTCCCAGCTCGCTGCGGCTGCTCGCTCGTGGACGCGCGCAGCGACCCGCAGCGCACGCACCGAGGAGTCAAGCCCCAGGCCGCGAGCCCCGGTCACTTTGTCGAGCGCACCGGCGAGGTAGTAGCCGGTACCACAGCCAACATCGAGAACTATGCCATCACGAGGGATCGTATGAGACACCATCGTCGAGACGGCCCGGCGTATCGGCTCGTAGGCGCCGGTCGCGAGGAAACGTTCTCGAGCTTGGATCATCGGCGCATCATCCCCGCTGATCGCATTAGTCCCAGACAGTAGGCTGACGTAGCCGTGCCGAGCGATGTTGAAGGTGTGTCGCTGACGACAACGCAGTGCCCCCGGTGTCAGTTCGAGGCGACCGGCGCAGATCGGGCACCGGAGTGAGTCACGGATAGCGCTGAGGCCAGGTGCGGCCAGGGCTGACATGATGGTCTACCTCTCTTCGGTCGAACGACGGTGTCAAAGACGATCTCGGCCTTCTGGGGGCGAGACAACGACTCTCACACAGTCATCGGCGGTCTTGTGGGATCCGGAGTTGGAAAGTTGGTTGAAGTCTTAGGAGCCGTCTTGCACATTTACGGGTACAGGACTGCCTTACACGGGGTATCCGTAGCGAAGTAGCAAGATGATTCCGGACGCAATCGCGAAGACGAGAAACGTCAAAGCAATCCAGGGGCATGCCCAGCGGCTGGTCGCATACGTACCACGCTTCAGAGGTGGAAACATGGTGACGAGACCGGCGACTTGAACAACAGCGAGCACAAGGTAGGACCAGTCTTCGAATATCCATGCCAGGGGAATAAAATGCAACGCCACACATATCCCGATCCACCACCCGTACCAGCGAGTCAATCCCCGCCGGGCGAGAAAAATACATCCGACACCGATGAGCACAGCTTCAGCAAGAACAATGAGACCAAACACCCAATAGCGACCCTCGAGAGCAGTTGGTGTTGTCCAATTGCGCCATACGAGGAGCCCGGCAGCTATCGCGATAAGCATTCCCAGCACTGAACCCGTACCGAGGGCGCCTCGGAGCCGAGGTTTGGGGTCTTCCTGGGACCACCCGAGCCATGCAGCGGCCATCATGGACAACCAGGCGACCGCGAATGCTTGATCTCGTAAGAAATCCGTTAGCATGTATCTCCTCGTACACCACGGCGCCGTGAAATGTCGGTGTATCCAATTGTGTCACACGAAGTTGCCCGATCTCTTGCTCGACCGTCGCGCAGTTCAATTCGGGACAAGCTGATTTAGATATTCGACGAGCCCGTACCCGCGGGCGACTTCGTGCTCTGTTAGATAGTGCGAGGGCGAATAGCTAGCGAGCACGAACACGGTCAGCTGTTTGTGGAATCATTCGCTGGCAAGAGTCGTTCGCGTAGCTGTTCATTCAGCATCACCTCTTTGCGCTTCATCAGCGGCGTGAATGGACAATGTGGCGGCCACATCGACCGATGAGGGACCTCCGGGAAAACCGGCCTGGGAGATGATCACAGCCCCGAAAACGGCGCTCCAAAAGGTTTTCGTGGCGCGGTCGATGTCTTGGTCTATCGTCCAGTGCTGCTCCCATAGCTTTCTTACTAAGAACTGCTCTGACTGGCGAAACAGGACATTGAGTCCAGCTTCAACTTCTGGCTGCAGCGTGGGGTTCCCGCGCGCGAGTGCGAGGGCGCTCACTACAACCGTTATTGACGGCATGGTCAGAGCAGTTCGGGCAAGGACTCGCTTCATGGCATCCGGCGTGCTGGCTCTACGCCCGGCTTTCTGCAGCCGCTCCGTATCTCGCAGAAGCAACCCGAATGCGACATCAACGTACAGTGCATCCTTGGACCCAAAGTGATGAGTGATCTGGTTGGGATACACCCCAGCCGCCTTTGCCAACTCGCTCATTGTGACCTCTACAAACTTGCGGTCTGTGAAGAGCGTCATTGCTGCGGCACGAATTCTACGGCGCGTGCCCGCTCCTCGCACCACTTGCTTGCGCTGGTTCTTATCGCTCACGCATCAATTGTATGTGATACAGTTCAACTTGATCATCATACAAGTTAGGGAGAGTCTTGATGCGAATTGCAATGACGGGGTACGGGGCGGTAACCCCGCTGGGGGCTGATGTAGAAGCCCTGTGGTCCGGGTTGCTTGAGGGGCGCTCTGGCATTTGTGAACTCGACGGCCTCGGCGACACATGGGCCAGTCTCCCGGTGCGTGTCGCCGCTCCGGTAACGACTGATCTCGAAGTGGTGCTCAGTCGCGTTCGCGCACGGCAGCTTGACCGCAGCCAGCAGTTAGCGCTTGCTGCGACCAGAGAGGCATGGCTTGATGCAGGCCTTTGCGACATAGACCCCGAACGTCTGGCTGTCGCAGTGGGCACTGGTGTTGGTGGCGTAGAGACACTCCTTGAGCAGGATGACGTGCTCGAGAGCCGGGGTGCGCGTCGTGTTTCTCCACGCGCCGTGCCCATGCTGATGCCCAACGGTGCCTCGGCTCAGATCAGTATCGAGTACTCCGCGAAGGCCGGTGTGTACACTCCGTCTTCGGCCTGCGCATCCGGAGCCGAGGCTATCGCCTTGGGAGCACGACTCATCGAGGCTGGCGAGGCGGATGCGGTAATTGCAGGTGGTGTTGAAGCGGCAATCACCCCGCTTACTCTGGCGGGCTTCGCGCAAGCGCAAGCGCTCGCGAAGCCCGACGGCGGCGACGTCACGTGTCTTTCCCGCCCATTCGACGCCAACCGTAGAGGCTTCGTGCTGGGTGAGGGTGCCGGGATCGTGATCCTTGAGAGTGAGAGGCACGCTGCCGCACGCGGTGCCCGCGTCCACGCCTGGCTCGCCGGTTGGGGCATCACCGCGGACGCGCACCACATCACCGGCACCGAACCAAGCGGACATGGGCAGGTCCGCGCCATTCGCAAGGCACTCACAGTGGGTGATCTCACGGTGAACGACATTGACCATGTGAATGCCCACGCGACCGGGACAGTCGTCGGGGATCGCGCTGAAGCACAGGCGCTCGTTGAAGTTTTTGGGGAAGACATCAACGTCACCGCCCCGAAGGGTGCGCTCGGGCACTTGGTCGGAGGGGCGGGAGCCGTCGAAGCGATCATCACGGCACGAACCATTGAATCAGGGATCATTCCCGCGACTGCCAACCTTCAAAGTATTGATCCCGAGATTCATCTTGACGTGGTCACGGAGGCTCTCCGCACTCGGGTCGGGGCAGCGGTCAGCAACTCCTTTGGGTTCGGCGGACAGAATGTGACGCTCGCAATCTGCTCAGCATAGAACCATTCCTCCGAGGCAATCTTATGCTTTGCGGGGGCCGCACATGATGGAAGAGAGGTAGCCGATTCCTGCGAGGAGGTGGAGAGCTGCTCCGATGACGCAGAATGCTTGACCGGCGACGCCGAATAGATGGAGGTTCGGGATCGCTCCGAGTCCGACGAGCAGAATGCCTGCCATCAGGACGGCCGTGCGAATCTTTCCGATCCATGACACTTCGGGAGCATGGCTGGGGCGGACCATCAGGTAGGTCACACCCAGCGCTACATCTACCGCTGCGATGCCGAGCGCAACCCAGATGGAAACGTGGCCAGCCATGACAAGTGCCAATGCGATCACGGCCACACCGATACGATCAGCGACCGGGTCGAGCACGGCACCGGTCTTGCTGGTCTGGCCGAGCTTGCGGGCGAGGGCGCCGTCGACCCAATCACTAGCCCCGAAGATCGCCAGGAGTACCACGGCGAGCACTGGTCGCGAGCCGTCCACGAGGAGGACCGCGACCGGGGCGACGAGCGCAAACCGGAGCAGCGTGACGGCGTTGGGGATCGTCGCCCAGTCGCGAGGGCGCTTGCTGTCTGTGGTGCGATTCATGGGTGGACTCTCTTTCGGTAGCGAATAAGCAGCCAGCCCGTCACGACAATGGCGAGGACTGCCAGAGTTGGGAGTGTGAATTGTTCGACGGCGTCAAGGAGGGCGCTCCCGACGGCTCTGTTGCAAAAATCGTGAAGCTTGAGCATGCTTGGCGGAGATTGGACGGACGGAACGATGACGGATTTCAAGTGGCGCCATTTCCAGGGTGATGTGATCCTGTGGGCGGTGCGCTGGTATT
>NZ_JANIJX010000045.1 GCF_024580735.1 Brevibacterium moorei
GTCGATGTGCGGGTGCGGGTACAGGCCGGTAGACTTCACTTCGAAGGTGATCTTTCTTCTGCGGGAATTGAACTCTAGACAAGTCCTATTTTCCCAGGTCAGAGGTCACCTTCACCTATTCATCCACGCCCCGGACACCCCACACCATGAAAAACCCAGGCTAGTAAAGCTAGGCGCGACCGAACGCATCGTCCAGCCGGGCGGCCACGTCGTCCAAATCGCTGTCGAAAAGGTCAGCGTAGACATTCAGAGTCATCGACGCGTCCGCATGCCCGAGCATGCGGCTCAGCGCCTTCACGTTCGCCCCAACCTGCACTGCCAGGCTAGCCGCTGTGTGCCGGAGATCGTGAACCGTCAGGCGGGCAATGTTTGCGTCTTCGAGTCCGCGTTCCAGCCAGCTGGCCTCACCCCACCCGTTCGCCTTACCCGGGTACGGCAGCGGCTTGTCGCTACCATTGCGACGCTTGATGAGCCGGGCGCCGTCGGCTTTCTCCTCCATCTGGGCTTCCAGCACCAGTACGAGAAACGCGGGCACCGGCACTGTCCGCCTCTTGCCGTACTTGGGCTCCCCCAGATGCCAGACACCGGTCTCATCCTGTGTCCAGGCGCGGACCACGCTGATCCGCCGTTTTTTGAGGTCGATATCGCCGACTTGGAGCCCATTGATTTCGGAAAATCGGAGGCACGATCGTGTGCATCCGCCAGCTCGGCCCCGAGCAGGCCGAGCGGATCGCCCTGCACGGCCAATGCGCCAGCGTGGTCGCCGCCCAAGCCGACGACGTGGCTTTCAGCCAGAACCAGGAGGCCGGGACCATCTCGATCCGCATCCCCCAGCGCAACCTGGGACAGCCGGCCTCCACGTTCCTCCAGCGAGCCGAATCGGCTTTCCCCGGGTGCGAGCCCGCCCGCGAGCTGGGCGACGATGGCTCCCATTGGATCGTGATCCGGCCCGCCAGCGAGGAGACCAAGCGGGACCGCCAGATGAATGAGGTGTCCGGCGGACTGATCAGCGGGCGGATCTCGGACGGGTCGCCGACATACGAGGAAGGAACCTGGTCGCCGCGGATCGACGAGACCAGGTTCCAGTAGCCGTCCAGCGTGTTGCCCCGGCCCGGATCACCGCCCACATGGAGTGGGGGTCCGGGCCGGTGCCATGTACGGGGTCAGGCCGATAACATCGAGCCATGACCCTCTCCGATGCCCTGCCGCCAGACCAGGCCACCTTCACCGGGGACGAGCTGATCGCACTCCGCGGACACTGGCGGTGGTCCGAGCTGCAGGTCGAGACCACGCGCGCCGGGCTGGTCAAGGTCGGCAGCGGCTACATGCGGCGGAACGCGGGCCTCATCCAGGTCATCTCCGAGCTGCATATCCCTGTCGATCAGATCGGCTGGCGAACGGCGGCATATATGCACGGGGCAATGCCCGAGCCGCCTCGGCCGGTTGAAGTCGTCAGCCACCACACCCATACCCGAACGATGATCGGAGGGCGGGAACCACTGATGCAGGCCCGCACCCGGCCGGCTGATGCCTGCCGCCCGGCGGCTCCGATACCGGGCTCGCATGGGATCCCCGTGACGACGTGTGAGCTAACGATCGCGGACCTGATCTCCGACCAACCCGACGGATGGATCGACACCGTAGGCACAGTTGAACGACTGGCCGAAGGTGGCATCGACGTCGCAGCGATCGCCCGCATGCTGGATGCGCAGCGCCACGCCGATGCCATCGCTCGCCGGCTGGGATGGCTGCTCGACCGATGGGGCCTCGACAGCTCGCCGCTGCGAAGACTACTGGTGCCGGGCAATCGAAACCCATCACTACTGATCCGAGGCGGCCGCAGTATCGGGATTGTGGACTCGAAGTGGGAGTTGAGAGTCAATACCCCGAAGTAGGTCAGAACGCCGCAACTGGCCGGTATACCGTCCGTCGAACGCCACAACGGCAAGCCCTTCAGTGTCTCGCTCTAGCCGAGGTACCTGTGCACAAAATGCGGCTGGCCTTCCGCGTCAAACAGGTCTGACAGGTCGATGCCCAGCATTGATGCTCGCTCTCGATACGAACCCAATGCCACTGCCAGCGTGCGCACAACGTCCTGGCCACTCACTGCCTCGTCGAAGCTGTCGATGTCCTCCTTCCTCGGCTTGCGCTCATGGGACAACTCCCATTTGTCCCGAGGCTGCCAACCGAAGTTGTACCGTGACGACAACGGCCCAACCACAGATCCACGCTGGCGGGGAGTCGATGACAAGAACGACAACCTCGGGTTGACTCGAGTGGGAAAGATCAGTTCGCGAAGGCCCTTGTTGCCGACAATACGCAGACCTCGTGCTGTACGAAACGGAAAGTAGCTCACGGGGAAGTTGGGCCGGACAATGCCTTCTTCTGGCACTGCTGGGCAGGTATCCTCATTTCGATCAAGATGCTGCTCGAATATGTCCCACAGAGTCCTGAGCCACATCGCAGTTTCGACTGCGCTGATGACCGTAGTCTCGGCATCGCAACTCTTGTCGGCGTCCGATGCCCGCTCAAGTGCCGCCAGCGCTGCTACGATGGCAGGCCGCACCCGAGGCGCCCAGATCTCGAACTCCTTCGCATCGGTCGCATTTGTCATATCAGCGCCCATCTCCTGCAGTCATCTCGGCGTACCGCTTGAACAGGATCGCCTGCCGTTCGGCTTCAGTCGTCAGTTTCTTCTTCGCCCCAAAGGCCCTGTCCACGACCTTGTCCAGCGCAGCGTGCGCCTTCAACAGAGCCGGGTCCATCGCCAAAGAGTTGTAATGGTCGGAAAGTGAACGGTCAGGGTGAAGCGCTCGAGCTGCCAGAACACCCTGACCAGCGTCGATGACGGCCTGCCTCGTAGCTTTGCTGACCTCCGGCAGCGGAAGAGTGTTCCAAACGACCGTCTTCGAGAATCGCAAGTCAGACTTAATCCGTCCGCCGACGGCTCGCTGCCAGGCCAAGAACATGCTCGAGCTGATAATGCCGAATAGATAGCCGCTGGGATCCTCTGCAGTGAAGTTTGCGTCCCCTGCGATGACCTCCGGCGAGAAGAGTGCCACCGTAGCAAACCGTCGATTCTCCGAGAAGTGACGCGGTATGCAGATGTAGGGAACAGTCGGGCGGTTTCGGTTAGCGCGGAAAAGGTGCGGGATATCCCTCAGCTTGTACGCATCCCCCGTGTGCTTCGACCCCGTACGAAATGCTTTACACTGCTCAACGCGCGCTCGCAGAAAGTGAGACTTTTGCAAGTCGGCCGGATCTAGATCGACCATCCAGAGGCACCAGCGGGGCTCGTTCTGAATAAGCTGTTTAGCTCCCACGAACCGCCGCACATATCGGGCAGCGATCGGATCTTGCATGGCCAAGCCGTGCGATTCCGCATCAAGTAGGAGACTACCCCCGTCAACCGGCATCGTCCCGAAGTTGACTCCGGGCAGGCCTGGGCTTAGGGGGTGCGAACGCTTGTCAATGAAAATAGCAGGCGCGTCCAGCAAGTACCCATTGATCCGCTCAACTGGCACCTGCACGGGACTTGCCTTTACGGATTCGTAGGTGAACAGTTTGGCCTGAGCTCGTTCTTGCTTATCAAAACCAATGATGACGCAGTGCACTGCGGCCGCACCAGGCGCCTCGGACGTCCAACCGAAAGTTTGATGCGCAAACCGGATACGCCAGCCTTCGTCGAACAAGGGCTTCATCAAGGCAGCGACTGGCAGCCCCTGCGCGATCGAGTTTGTGGATACGAATGCGAACCGCCCACCTGTCGTCTGCTTGAAGTAGTCGCTCGCCTTGATATACCAGCCGGTAACGTAATCCAGATATCCGTCGTAACGATCACCCCAAGCAGCTTTCAAATCGCTGATTTGCGTGGGGGTCTTCGTCTTATGCCCGATGAACGGCGGGTTGCCCACGATGCGCACGTCCGGTGATGGGTGGAACACGTCCGCCCACTCCATCCGCAACGAGTTACCAACGTGGATCGTCTCGATGCGGTCCAGCGGCAACGAGTCCGGTGCTTTACCGAGCGATAACTCCATCGCCTGGTTCGCCTGATGATTCACCAGGTGCAGTGCCGTCGAGGCGATGCGCGCTGGCCATTCCTCAATCTCGATCCCAGCGAAGTGGTCCAGCCGCACCGGCAGATCATCCTCGGTGAAATACAGCGTCGGCACAACATCCTGCTCGCCGAGTTCCTGCAGCCGCTTCACAATATCCAGATCCAGCTGGCGCAGCTCCCGATAAGCAACGACGAGGAAGTTGCCACAGCCACACGCGGGATCCATCACGCGCAGACGTCCGAGCTCCCGGCGCAGTGTCTTCAACTTCTTCTTGTCATGCGCTCCCGCCGCGAACTTCTCCCGTAGTTCGTCCATGAACAGGGGATTGATCGTCTTGAGGATGTTCGTCTCGGTCGTGTAATGCTCGCCCAACTCGCGCCGGGCCTTCTTGTCCTTGACCGCTTGGAACAACGATCCGAAGATGGCCGGCGAGATGGCCGACCAGTTGAACGCGCACGCCTCCAGCAGTTTCTCTCGCATGGTCGAGTCGAACGCGGGGATGCTCAGGGGTTCGGCGAAAACCCCGCCGTTGACGTAAGGGAATCGCATAACGAGGTCGTCGAGGTTCTTCTGCCGACGCTCAGGCTCTTTGTTCAACGCCTGATAGAGCATGGTCAACTGGCCGCCCAGGTCGGAGCCATCCTCAGATGTCCGGGTTTCGATGTACTCGAAGTAGCTATCCCGCTCCCACACGCCGGAGTCGTCGGCATACAGACAGAACAGGGTCCGCACCAGGAAGATGCTGGCCTCGTGGTCGTCGTAGCCAGATCCTTCCAGTGCCTCGTACAACTCGGCCATGAGTTTCGCGGCCTTGATCGACGCGGCTTCCTGCTCACGGTCTCCGAACGAGTGCGTCTGGTAGCCGGCCAGGAATGCCAGGTACTCGATGTTCTCCGGCAGCTGCTCCAGCGTGAACTCGCGCTGCGCGGCATCCGCATCGGCCAGCAGGTCGAGGACGCGGAACTGCTTGAAGTCGCTCGTGATGATCCACCGCGGTGTCTCCGCCTCAGTCAGGTCATCCACATAGTCCAGGGCCTGCCGTTCGGCCTTGGCCAGGTCTTTGCCCGCGGACTTCATCTCGATGAGTGCAAGCCCCGGAACCAGGGCATCTATGTAGCCCTGCCCACCGGTCGAGGACCGCCGTGCGCGCTTCTCGTACAGCCCCGCCTTGGTATCGGTGATCCCGAAGGCGCCCAGTAGGTCACGGATGAAGCTCTGGGCTTCCTGCCGCTCCTCCCCGAGAGAGTCCCGCCAATCCACCACGAACCGGGTCGCCCGCTTGCGGATCTCACCCAGTGCCAACGCCTTCGCCACGCTGTTTCTCCTTGTCGACGCCCAATCTGAGGTCGAGCCTATACGTGCGCGAAAAGCCCACACAAAAACCCACACATAAATGTGAGTCCAGACGGGAAAACCCGGGAACGTTCGGGTTAGCGGCAAGAATGTGTGTACAGCGTCGGCGTGTCTAGCGTCTTCTTCCACCCCACCCCTGTTGGATTCCGTTACCGTCTTCGGGGCTGAAATGGGTGTCGTATACGGCTGGCCCGATGGGCTCGTCGCTAGTCATGACGGTCTGCTTCTTTGTTGGTGCCCAGTGGTCTGGTGTGACGAGCATCCACGGGTCTTCAGGTGCTTGTGTGCGCCGGTAAAGCAGCCAGTCGACACCGCGCCTGGCATGGTCGATCGACATGCCACGGTGGTGGCGCAGGAAGTCTTTGATCGCCTTGTTCGGTCCGCCTTCTAACGCGTTCGTCGTCTTCGCGATCGTGTAGCCGTCTTCGGCGAGTTTCAGCCAGGTGAACAACTGGTCATTGCGGATCAGGTTGGCCAGCAGCTTGTGGGCTCTGCGGGTACGGATGTGGGTGTACCACCAAGACTGGTTCGCCCCGACGTGAGCCGGCCGGCTCGCTCCCGATTTCGCGCGGGTGCGGTGTTTGAGGAACGTTTCCCAGCGTGCTTCCCACGTGGCGAACTCGGCACTCCAGGCAGCGGCTTGTTCCAGCGTGGTGACGCGGCTCAGCGTCTTGTACAGGCCGAGGAGTTTGAATCGCCCCGGGAATAATAGAGGCAGGGAGATTGGAAGAAGGAGATTCTCTCGTGCCAGTGAAATACACCGACGAACTCAAGGCTCGCGCCGTCGCGCTCGTCATCCATGCCCGGGCCGATCCCG
>NZ_JANIJX010000046.1 GCF_024580735.1 Brevibacterium moorei
TGGAACGGCCCGACCACCGCGGCGACACGCGCAGGCACATCACACCCGAACAGTACAATCACCTACAACATGAGACAACGACGCCGCGATCAAGCACAAACCCCAACCCGTGAAAAATCGAGGCTAGAAGAACAAACAGCGCTCGACAACGGATGTGAGCCTGTCGATCAAGACCTAGATTTCGAGTTCGGGTTAGTTGCAATGGTTGAAGGGCTGGCATCAAAGCGATGAGGGATGCTCGCACTTTGGGTCTCTGCGTCAGTAAGGTCAATCCTTTCCCGCTCCCGCAGCACCTCCTCCGCGATACTGACGATTCGCTCATGGCTACGGGGCTCACAAACGAGCAAATCAGGGACCGTGTGCATGTCGCGTCGCGATCGCGGAACGGCACATCAGCAGCATCTTCACCATGCTCGACCTTAACGAGCGCACAGGGAACAAGCGCGTCATCGCCGTCCTCGAGTACCTCAAGAACTAAGCGTCGAGTGCGCGACCGGCGCGATGACCATAGGTAACGGCGGTTTAGCATCGGTGCCGCATCTTGACACGACTCAATCCGCGACAGCTAACCTCCGCATATGGAGTTCGACGGAATGGAGATCCCCGACGATATCGAGGTCACGGTCTGGGGGAGCAACGAGCACCGGCTCTGTAACGTCTGCCGCGCAGAATGCGACCCCGAGCCGAGCGGCGCCGACGGGTACGGCGTGCGAATCATCTACGTCTGCCGCGACCACGGACTCCAATCCGTCGTGGACCCATTCGAGCATCTCCGTTGAAGCGCGCTCTTCGCTATCTCCCTGCATTGACGCAAAGGCTCTGTTGCAAAGATTGGCGGCAGTCAGAGGTAGGCTGTCGCTCTGCGCCGATCAGGCGGCTGCTGCGAAATGGTGGTTGAGCATGCCCATGGCCTCCGTCAGCGCCGAGGGCCCAATGCCAAAAGCTCTCTCCACAAGGCGCACCTCGCCCCTGATGCCGGGCTGCAGGCACCAGGGGCGAGCCTGTCCTTTGCGCAGGGCTCGCATGACTTCGAATCCCTTGATCGTGGCATAGGCCGTGGGGATCGATTTGAAACCGCGCACCGGCTTGATCAGTATCTTGAGCTTTCCGTGATCGGCCTCGATCACGTTATTGAGATACTTCACCTGCCGGTGGGCCGTCTCCCGGTCCAGCTTTCCTTCGCGCTTCAATTCGGTGATCGCTGCACCATAGCTCGGCGCTTTGTCGGTATTGAGCGTGGCAGGCTTTTCCCAGTGCTTCAGGCCTCGCAGGGCCTTGCCCAGGAACCGCTTCGCTGCCTTGGCGCTGCGGGTCGGCGACAGGTAGAAATCGATCGTGTCGCCCCGCTTGTCGACTGCCCGGTACAGGTAGGTCCACTTGCCCCGCACCTTGACGTAGGTTTCATCCAGGCGCCAGCTCGGATCAAAGCCACGCCGCCAGAACCAGCGCAGCCGCTTCTCCATCTCCGGGGCGTAGCACTGGACCCAGCGATAGATCGTCGTATGGTCGACCGAAATGCCGCGTTCCGCCAGCATTTCCTCAAGGTCGCGATAGCTGATCGGATAGCGACAATACCAGCGCACCGCCCACAGGATCACATCACCCTGGAAATGGCGCCACTTGAAATCCGTCATCGTTCCGTCCGTCCAATCTCCGCCAAGCATGCTCAAGCTTCACGATTTTTGCAACAGAGCCCACACGAGTATTGAGCATAGTCGAGATTGGTGCAGATCACTTCTGATATTGAACTGTCAGGAGCTGGCTGCACAACAGCCATTACGCCCAATCAACTGGTGCAGTCGTCTTCTGAAAATGACATTTGGTATCTCTCATAAACGGATGTTTTTGAGAGAACTATCTTCGGCCTTCACACGCACGAAAGGCGGCGAAGCTCCGCCGTTAATCCGTCCGCCGGAGATCTCGCCCAGGCAGGCTGAAGGCCGAGCAAGCCTGACAGGCCCGAAAAGCCCGGCACGGGCGTCGGCGGCGATGACGGCGGCGGCATTATCCAGGGTTGATGATGGAAGTGGAGGATATCGACAACCTCTCGCGCAACCAAGACATCGCGGTCGGACTGCAAGTGATCTTGAAGCCACGGGCCCGTCCCACCCCGACATGGACCTCGATGCCCGAACGGACGTTAGATTTCGAGTTCTAGGCGTTCTGCGATGAAGGTTGGATCCCAGCCGGGATTGAAAGTGTCGACGTGGGTGAATCCGAGCCGCTCGTATAGGCCACGCAGGTTCGGGTGGCAGTCGAGCCGCAGCTTGGCGCACCCCTGCGTTCGCGCGGCATGGCGGCAAGCCTCGATCAGCGCGGAGCTGACACCCCGGCCCGCATGTGTCCGTCGCACCGCGAGCTTGTGCAGATATGCGGCCTCCCCCTTGAGGGCGTCGGGCCAGAACTCGGGATCCTCGGCCGACAAGGTGCAACAGCCGACGATGCCGTCGCTGCAACTCGCGACTAGGAGCTCGGATCTCAGGACGAAGGTCTCCGCGAATGTCCGGTCGATCCGCGCGACGTCCCAGGCGGGCGTTCCCTTGGCGGACATCCACGCCGCAGCGTCGTGCATCAGCCGCACAACCTCGTCGATATCACCCGAGCAGGCGACCCGAACGTTCGGAGGCTCCTCGCTGTCCATTCGCTCCCCTGGCGCGGTATGAACCGCCGCCTCATAGTGCAGTTTGATCCTGACGAGCCCAGCATGTCTGCGCCCACCTTCGCGGAACCTGACCAGGGTCCGCTAGCGGGCGGCCGGAAGGTGAATGCTAGGCATGATCTAACCCTCGGTCTCTGGCGTCGCGACTGCGAAATTTCGCGAGGGTTTCCGAGAAGGTGATTGCGCTTCGCAGATCTCCAGGCGCGTGGGTGCGGACGTAGTCAGCGCCATTGCCGATCGCGTGAAGTTCCGCCGCAAGGCTCGCTGGACCCAGATCCTTTACAGGAAGGCCAACGGTGGCGCCCAAGAAGGATTTCCGCGACACCGAGACCAATAGCGGAAGCCCCAACGCCGACTTCAGCTTTTGAAGGTTCGACAGCACGTGCAGCGATGTTTCCGGTGCGGGGCTCAAGAAAAATCCCATCCCCGGATCGAGGATGAGCCGGTCGGCAGCGACCCCGCTCCGTCGCAAGGCGGAAACCCGCGCCTCGAAGAACCGCACAATCTCGTCGAGCGCGTCTTCGGGTCGAAGGTGACCGGTGCGGGTGGCGATGCCATCCCGCTGCGCTGAGTGCATAACCACCAGCCTGCAGTCCGCCTCAGCAATATCGGGATAGAGCGCAGGGTCAGGAAATCCTTGGATATCGTTCAGGTAGCCCACGCCGCGCTTGAGCGCATAGCGCTGGGTTTCCGGTTGGAAGCTGTCGATTGAAACACGGTGCATCTGATCGGACAGGGCGTCTAAGAGCGGCGCAATACGTCTGATCTCATCGGCCGGCGATACAGGCCTCGCGTCCGGATGGCTGGCGGCCGGTCCGACATCCACGACGTCTGATCCGACTCGCAGCATTTCGATCGCCGCGGTGACAGCGCCGGCGGGGTCTAGCCGCCGGCTCTCATCGAAGAAGGAGTCCTCGGTGAGATTCAGAATGCCGAACACCGTCACCATGGCGTCGGCCTCCGCAGCGACTTCCACGATGGGGATCGGGCGAGCAAAAAGGCAGCAATTATGAGCCCCATACCTACAAAGCCCCACGCATCAAGCTTTTGCCCATGAAGCAACCAGGCAATGGCTGTAATTATGACGACGCCGAGTCCCGACCAGACTGCATAAGCAACACCGACAGGGATGGATTTCAGAACCAGAGAAAGAAAATAAAATGCGATGCCATAACCGATTATGACAACGGCGGAAGGGGCAAGCTTAGTAAAGCCCTCGCTAGATTTTAATGCGGATGTTGCGATTACTTCGCCAACTATTGCGATAACAAGAAAAAGCCAGCCTTTCATGATATATCTCCCAATTTGTGTAGGGCTTATTATGCACGCTTAAAAATAATAAAAGCAGACTTGACCTGATAGTTTGGCTGTGAGCAATTATGTGCTTAGTGCATCTAACGCCTGAATTAAGCCGAGCCGCGAAGCGGCTTCGGCTTAAATGAATAGTTAGACGTTAGACGTTCTTGGCGCCATCGCAAATATGCGAAGTTTGAGATTTTCGCTTTTCGAGCAAATCAGCGACCGCAGACTTTGCATAGCCAATGAACGCCGAAGTCTCATCTGCACGCAAAGCAAGACTATCCTTGCAAAGCCCAAGATAGGCTTGCCGCGCCTCAACCAGTATTGGCTTATGCTCAGCTGGCAAGCGCTCTAAAACCCATTCGGCGGCCACATCCTTGGGGACGATTCCTCCAGTTTCAGTGCTATACCAGATCCGAGCTAACGTGAGTACGATGTTCCGCTCCTCATTTTCCCAATCCTCATGAGTATTCCACAGCTTAAGGGTATCGGAAAGCACCTGGAGAAAGTCATGCTCTGGCACCGGCATGAAGACTTTTTGAGCCACTGGACCTACTAAAGCGATGCTGTGTTGCCTAGCTTTCGTTATTAGAATTGCAAGGTCGGCGTCCAAGGCGGCTGGCTCGAAGACACCTTCAAGAATATCCTCCCGCAGCCACTCCCCGAACTGCAGTTCTCGTCGTGCCGGATAACGCCAAGGCACTACTTCGTTGCATGCAACAACAGTTACCTCTAGCGGCCGGAGTATTGAGCTTTCGCATGGTGGTGCCGAGATATTCAAGAAATCGAGCATCAGGGAGCGTCTGGTAGCTTCATCCAAGCGTGCATCCACGGTAACCAGCAGATCAATGTCGCTATATGGTTTGAGGCCACCATCAATTGCAGAACCATACAAGTGTATGGCTTTCAGCGTTGATGCCAAATGGCGTTTAATTACATCGCGTGCCTGTGAAAGCTGTCTTGAGATTCCGGTGTGTATAGAGTTGCTCATCATGTCTAACTTTGTTTTAGGGCGACTGCCCTGCTGCGTAACATCGTTGCTGCTCCATAACATCAAACATCGACCCACGGCGTAACGCGCTTGCTGCTTGGATGCCCGAGGCATAGACTGTACAACAAAACAGTCATAACAAGCCATGAAAACCAGCACTGCACCGTTACCACCGCTGCGTTCGGTCAAGGTTCTGGACCAGTTGCGTGAGCGCATACGCTACTTGCATTATAGCTTACGAACCGAACAGGCGTATGTCCACTGGGTTCGTGCCTTCATCCGTTTCCACGGTGTGCGTCACCCGGCAACCTTGGGCAGCAGCGAAGTCGAGGCATTTCTGTCCTGGCTGGCGAACGAGCGCAAGGTTTCGGTCTCCACGCATCGTCAGGCATTGGCGGCCTTGCTGTTCTTCTACGGCAAGGTGCTGTGCACGGATCTGCCCTGGCTTCAGGAGATCGGAAGACCTCGGCCGTCGCGGCGCTTGCCGGTGGTGCTGACCCCGGATGAAGTGGTTCGCATCCTCGGTTTTCTGGAAGGCGAGCATCGTTTGTTCGCCCAGCTTCTGTATGGAACGGGCATGCGGATCAGTGAGGGTTTGCAACTGCGGGTCAAGGATCTGGATTTCGATCACGGCACGATCATCGTGCGGGAGGGCAAGGGCTCCAAGGATCGGGCCTTGATGTTACCCGAGAGCTTGGCACCCAGCCTGCGCGAGCAGCTGTCGCGTGCACGGGCATGGTGGCTGAAGGACCAGGCCGAGGGCCGCAGCGGCGTTGCGCTTCCCGACGCCCTTGAGCGGAAGTATCCGCGCGCCGGGCATTCCTGGCCGTGGTTCTGGGTTTTTGCGCAGCACACGCATTCGACCGATCCACGGAGCGGTGTCGTGCGTCGCCATCACATGTATGACCAGACCTTTCAGCGCGCCTTCAAACGTGCCGTAGAACAAGCAGGCATCACGAAGCCCGCCACACCGCACACCCTCCGCCACTCGTTCGCGACGGCCTTGCTCCGCAGCGGTTACGACATTCGAACCGTGCAGGATCTGCTCGGCCATTCCGACGTCTCTACGACGGCTCTGTTGCAAAGATTGGCGGCAGTCAGAGGTAGGCTGTCGCTCTGCGCCGATCAGGCGGCTGCTGCGAAATGGTGGTTGAGCATGCCCATGGCCTCCGTCAGCGCCGAGGGCCCAATGCC
>NZ_JANIJX010000047.1 GCF_024580735.1 Brevibacterium moorei
GTCCCTTTCCGAACCCGGAAGCTAAGCCCGATTGCGCTGATGGTACTGCATGCGGGAGTGTGTGGGAGAGTAGGTCACCGCCGCAATTTTTTGTATATGAGGGAGCCTGTGTGCTTGAGCCGCCCTGTAGGGGGTGGGGCTCGCACGCGGGCTCTCTTCTTTTTGTGGGTGTTGAGGACCACCCAGTGGACGCATCCGCCTGGATCCCTCGGGGAGTGCTTGGGGGGGTGTTCTGGGGGAGTGGCTCGACACGTGCACCGGTGGCAGCAAACCTCGTGGGTTTTGCTGCCACCGGCGCGTGTGTGGAGCCACCACCAGCAGAGGTGAGACTTCGCCGGCTGAGGGAATGCGAGCGTGATGATGTGCGTCGATGGGCCTCAGCGCCCGTCCGGGGTGTCAGGGGGCGGTCCCACGACGACCAGGTCCAGTTCCGCCTGGGCTCTGCCGAAGCCCCCTCGGCAGGGAAGTGGAACTCTCCGCCCTCTTGCTGGACCACGGCCTCGGCCCTGTTCGAAGTCTGCACCCCGGAGGAGAGGGACAAGCTGCGCTACGAGGTCGATGCCGCGCAGTGGCAGACCTGGGCGAACCCGGAGTTCATGCAGTTCGACACGGGTGTGCGGTTGGAATTCGCCTCGCAGGCGGTCCGAGAGGCGGCTCTGGAGTTGGTGCGCGCCAGCCTGAGCCCCGAGGGCTATGAGCTGACCAGGGCGATGATGCGGATCCACGGCTTCCTGGGCGAGGTCGTGGGCCTGCCTGCGATCCTGGGCGACTTCAGCTACAACTTCGCCGTCTACGGCACACCCGATCCCATCGCGCCCTGGGGCTGGCAGCTCTACGGCCACCACTGCGCGGTCAACTGCCTGGTGGTGGAGGGTCGGATGACCCTGGGCCCGGTGTTCCACGGGGCCGAACCCAATGAGATCGACGCCGGTCCGGACGCAGGCCTGCGCTCCTTCGACGACCGGGTGGATGCCGGCACGGACCTGATGGCACTGCTGAGCCCGGAACAGCTGGAGCGCGCCGTGACCTATGAGCAGATCGTCGACCCGGCGATGCCCGAAGGACGCGTCCACCCGGGCGATGAGCGCCACCTGGCCGGAGCCGTCCAGGACAATCGGGTCATCCCCTACGAGGGCGTGCCGGTGGCAGAACTGGACGATGTGGCCAAACAGGCGGTGCTCGACCTGGTGGGGACCTTCCTCATCAGCCTGCCCGCAGGCCCCCGGGCGGCCAAACTGCGTGAGGTCGCCGACCACCTCGACGAGGCGCACTTCAGCTGGATCGGCGGGCACCAGGTGGGCGATGTCTTCTACTACCGGTTTCAGTCCCCGGTGCTCATCGTCGAACTCGACCACCATTGCGGTGTCTTCCTCGACTACGACTTCCCGCAGCGGTTCCATGTGCACACGGTCATGCGGGTGCCCAATGGAAACGATTACGGCAGGTCCTGGGTGCGCCAGTGGCAGGCAGCCCACGGCGCGGCTAGGCTGGAGATGCAGACCAACGGTGATACCAAAGGGGAATCATGATTGTGAAGAAGCTTCTCAAGTCCGGCGCTCGTACCCTGCTGGGCGGTGGCATCGCCTATCTGGGCGCGCAGGCGGCCCTGAACCCGGGGCAGCGGCCCGAGGTCGCCAAGAAGACGCTGGATCAGATCCGCGGAGTCGTCCCCCTGCCGTTCGACGATGAGACCGCTGTGCGGCTCAACGGTGCTGCCCAGGCTCTGTTCGGTGCAACCCTGTCACTGGGCCTCCTGCCGCGGGTCTCCGCCCTGGGCCTGGCCGCCACGCTGGTGCCCACCACCCTGGCCGGGCACTCCTTCTGGGAGAAGGACGCGGATGCCCGGCCGGGCGATATCGTTCAGTTCTCCAAGAACGCGGCCATCATCGGCGGACTGCTGTTCATCGTCGCCGGTGACAAGAAGGTCGTGAAGAAGGTCAAGAAGTAGGCTCGTCCCGCTTCTGCGCGGCTTCATCCGAGGCGTCCGGAGTCCCTGCGGGGGCGCCGGGCGCCTCGTTCCGTGTGCGGGTCCGCGGGGTAGCCGCCGGATCTGTTCCCGCGGACCTGTCCATGAGCGATCCGAGCAGCCCGTGGACGTCCAAGCCGGTCGTCGAGGAGACCATGTCGATGGTCTTCTCGAGGTTGACCGCAGCATTCTGCGTCAGCTTCGATTCCCCATCGGTGGAGATCACCGAGAGCTTCTCGATATTGCCGTAGGGCTCCACCAGGCGACCTGCGATCTCCGGGAGAACCTTGAGGACCTCGGACAGGCGCGCGGCGTCGGTGTACTTGGCGTAGGCGTCCGCGGCGGCCGCAATCGACTCGGCTTCCGCCCGGCCCTTCTCCGCAGCGGCCGAGGCCTCGGCCCGGCCCCTTGCCTCGACCGCCAGTGCTTCTGCCTCGCCCTTGGCACGGGTCGCGGAGGCTTCGGCTTCCGCCCGCTGCTGGACGATCGCGGCATCGGCACGGCCCTTGGCCTGGGCTGCGTCTGCGCGGCGCTGCGATTCGGTCAGTTCGGCTTCCGCGGCCTGCTCGCGCGCATAGCGCTGGGCATCGGCGGTCTGCTGGGACTCGTACTTCTTCGCGTCCGCCGGCTTGCGGACCTCGGCGACCAGCTGGCGTTCCTTCAGATCGTTGTTCGCCTCGGCGATCTTCTGCTGTTCTGCCAGGATCCGCTGCTGCTGTTCGGCCTTGGCCAGCTGTTCGGCGGCCTCGGCTTCGGCCTTCTGGCTGGCCGTCTCCTGCTGGATCGCGGCCTGCCGCAGTTCCAGTTCCTTCTGCGAGTCTGCGATCAGCTGGGCGTTGCGGTTCTGTGCCTCGGTGGCCTCGCGGTTGGCCTCGGATTCGGCGATCGAGGCACGTTTGGCGGCGGCCGCGGCCTCGGGTCGGCCCAGATCGCGCAGGTAGGTGCCGTCGCGGTCCTCGATCGAGATGATCTGGAAGGTATCGAGCACCAGACCCTGGTTGTTCATCGATTCCAGTGCATCCTCGCGGATCTTCTCCGCGAAGGTCGCGCGATCGCGCAGAATCTGTTCGACGGTCAGCGTACCGACGGCCGAACGCATCGTGCCCGAGAGCAGTTCCCTGGAGTATTTGTCGATATCGTCCTGCTGATCCAGGAAGCGCTGGGCGGCACGGCGGATATCGGCGATGTCCTCGCCGACCTTGATCTGAGCGACGCCCTCGAGGACCAGCGGGATCGAATTCGAGCTCATGGCCTCGATCTGCACGCCGATCTGGCGTGAGGACAGATCCATGGAGTAGGCGCGGTCGAGCAGAGGGCGCACGAAGACCCGGCCGCCGACCACGATCCGGGTTGCGGACTCCAGGTCGATATCGCCCTTGGCCTTCTTGGCCTTGCCGCCGGTGATGATGAGTGCCTCATTGGGCGCCGCGACCCGATATGCGCGGCGGAAGGTGATGTAGCCGAAGAGGGCTGCCACCACCAGGATGACGAGGACGACCAGGGCGATGCCGCCGCCGGTCACCAGTGAGATGGACATGGGTCTCCTTACGTTGCCACGGTGCTGCGTTGGGGCCTGTCCCCATCAATCCTATGGGGCTCCCGGCCTGCGGGAACGCGCGGGTGGTTCAGGGTAGCCTGCCCGGCCGCCGGTTCCTCCCCGTTCCCGGGATCCGGCGTCCTACCGGACCGTGGACGAAGGTGCGGGATTTGCTGCCGGGGTGTGCAGGATCGTAGGTGAGGGAGTACAAGTGGCCCGCCTGGGGCCGGTCTGACGATCCGATCGGCAGGACGTGGGTGATGTGCCAGGCCTGTCCCTGCGCATCCTGGTACTCCAACCAGATCTTCCACCGATCGACGTCGTTGAGTGTCACACGCGTGGCCTTCGCTACCCGGGCGGTGGTGCGAGTGCCGATGTCCTTGGTATGTTCCCGCAGCCTTTCCAGGCGGGCGACCCCGCGCCGGGCCAGGATCGGGAGACAGACGAGGACCAACCCGCACAGCGCGATCGCGCCGGCGGTGAGTACCGTGCCGGGGTTCGCCCTGTTCAGGCCGAGGTTGAGGGCCGCTGCGGCTCCCGCCCCCAGCATGGGCACTCCGAACAGATTCGCCGCGCCCCAGGCGGTGCCGGTGCCGGTCGCGTTTCCGTAGACCCCCTGCCCGGCCAATCCCACCAGGCCCAGCACTCCGACGGCGAGGGCGGCGCCGGTGGTCAGCGCGCCGAGAGGACTGTCTGCCGGGAGGAAGCCGTAGACGGCGCTGCCGAAGTTCACGACGGTGCTTGCGTCAAGGGCCGCCGGCGTGATCCAGCCGAGGACGCAGGCGATGAGCCCATCGAGGCACCAGAGCGCGATGAGGGCTGGGCGCAGGACGCGCGGACTCCTCCAGCCTGTGGGTCCTGAGGATACGGGGCCGCGGGGCATGGTCGGCGCCTCAGACGGTGGGCCCGGTGCGCTGGTCCAGGGCGCGCCGGATCCTGTCGTGGGTGGCTTGGTCGAAGGCGATGAGCAGAGCGCGTTCCACCCGGGTGGGGGAGTCCAGGATCGTGCCCACTGCCGCCGCGATCGCATCGTCCTTGGGCCAGCCGTAGACTCCGGCGCTGATGAGGGGGAAGGCGATGCTCGCAGCGCCCAGGTCGTCGGCGACCTCGAGACAACGACGGTAGCAGGAGGTGAGCAGACCGCGGTCGCGCTGTCCGGCATTGTGATTCGGGCCCACGGTGTGGATGATCCAGCGGGCCGGCAGTTCGCCAGCGGTGGTCCAGCCGGCATCGCCGGTGGCCAGGCCCTGGGGGAAACGGGCGATGCAGTCGGCAAGAACTGCGGGTCCGCCCGCCCTGTGGATCGCCCCGTCGACGCCGCCACCTCCGCGCATGGCATTGTTCGCCGCGTTGACGATCGCATCGACGGGGTAGGTGGTGATGTCTCCGAGCTCAACGGTGAGTGTGACCATGGCTCGATTCTGCCACGGAGTGCGGGCGCTCGAGAGCGTCGTTAGACGTTCGATTAGAGGTATGGGGTGCACCTGGCGGATGTTATCCCCTGAGAGGTGGGGCCGGTCTTCCGCCGGGCTCGGGCGGCTGGCGTGGATTACGGGTTTTCTCGGCCAGACATGGGAAAAGCCCCGAAGTGAGAACTTCGGGGCTTTCAGCAACCTGGTGCAACCAGGGTTTCCGTGGCGGGGGCAGGATTTGAACCTACGACCTCCGGGTTATGAGCCCGGCGAGCTACCGAACTGCTCCACCCCGCGTCAACAGGTATAACTCTACGGGGGGCCGGGGGAAATTACAAATCATGTGGAGGTGAGTTAGGACACTGCAGCGAATGCTGTTGACGCCGTTCCTGGAGTACTACGGATGGGACGTCGGACGAGGGCACGTTGAGGTCCTGGCCGTGGCCGGCCTGGAGTAGACCCTACCGTGGTTCAGAAGGGTGGGAGATCCGTGTCATCGGCATCGGGGTCGATGCCCGCATCCCCGGTGTAGGACCCATGAGTGCCCCACGGCGTGCCGGGGTCCGGAGGACCGGTGCCGGATGTGCAGGCACCCGGAGCACCTGTGGCAGGCGGAGTGCCGGTCCCCGATGTCGTGGATGAACCCGGTGAACCCGAAGTCTTAGACGAGTCTGGCGGGCCTGGTGGATCGGGTGAATCCGACAGGTCCGATTCTGCGTTCCAGTCAGGTGGGGAGAAATCCTCCGGCACCCACACCGGCGGCAAACCCGCAGCGTTCCGCGCAGCACTCACATCCACCAGGGCAGCCGCGAACCGGGAATGAAACACCGGCCGCTGCTCCAGATCCACATGCCGGGGAGGAATCCAGGCAGGCAAACCACCGATCAACTCGGCCCTCCACCCATGCTGGTCATGCCACGTGTGATGGAACCGGCACGCCAAGGTCAGATTCGCCACCGTCGTGGGTCCACCAGAGGACCAGGGGATCATATGGTGGGCATCGCACCACCCCACCGGCATATCACACCCCGGGAACGTGCACCCCCGATCACGAGCGGCGATCAACTCAACCTGCCGCCGCGTAGCAAACCGACTAGCACTGTGCACGGTGACTTCCCGGGTACCTGGCT
>NZ_JANIJX010000048.1 GCF_024580735.1 Brevibacterium moorei
GCTCAAGCCGATCGTCGAGACTAGTGTGACGATCGCCGGGCACACGATCGCCGCGGCCGACCCCATCACCGAGGCTGCCGCCTATATCCGCGACGCCGTCACCCCGCCAGGGTAACTAACGTTGTGGAAGTCAGGTCGGAGTCGCCGGAACTGTGGTGGAAGGACTTTCGGCTACAGCAGCTTGAGGCGGTCAACCGGAGAAGTACGTTGAGCGTATATCGCTGCGTCGGGTCTTGCCTGCTGGATCGTATAGCGAGGCTTGAGCGGCGATGAGCTGGTGAGGTCGTTTGTTTTTGGACAGTCCATCTGCCAGGAGCTGCTCGAACCCCTCCGGTATTCCCCCATCTTTCGTCTGCACCGCCAGGATGGGGACCTTTCCTGATTCCGCATCGTCAAGACCGACGCAGCAGGAAGATATGACTTGAGGGTGCAGATTGCTTACGGACTCAATCTCTGCTGGGAACACATTCACGCCGCCGACGATCATCATGTCCGATCGCCGGCCGCTGGGATAAATGTATCCGTCCTCATCCTGCCATCCCATGTCTCCTACGGTTTCCCACCCGTCATCGTCGACTTCGGCGACAGCGCCGAGGCATCGGCATCGCGCCTCATCCATATCTCACCGACAAGTCCAGTGGAGAGTTCGTTACCGGCGGGGTCGCGTATGCTGAAGGCCCCACTGACCGGACGTCCTACGGAGCCCGGGTGACTGAGCCATTCGCCGCCTGCTGCTCGGTTGCTGCGAATATTTCATAGATGGCGTCGACCCCCAGCCAATCGATGAAGGCATGTTTGAGCCATGGCGGGCATGGCGCGGCAAGATGGACGAGCTTTCGCAGGCTGGACACGTCGTATGCCGATTGTGTTTCTTCGGGAAGTTTCCAGATGCGCTGCATCATGGTCAGTACCATATAGGCCCATGCAACGTGCTCCGAGTTGATCAAGGGGCAAGGCTCCTTCCGCATCGAAACGATCCATGAGTACGGCCTGCAGTCCGGAAACCAGGCTTCCTGAGACAGCGGTGAAGGGAACGTTGTGGTACAGCGGTGCGGTCATAAGACAGGCCCCACTTGTAGGAAGCCGGGAGAGTTCGATCAGGCCTTGGAAGCTAGCCGGCATACCAGGGCTGCCTGAAGCTATTACCTTGGGGTTTCCAGTTGAACCTCCTGATGTAGGCGCTTTGAGAGCAGGTGCGGACACGGAGACGAGTGGGTTATCGGGCAGATCAGCGGTCCCGTCGAAGGATCTCAGCCGGTTCACGGACACGGATCTGTCGGTGTCGTCGAACACAAGAGCAGGTGCGGCAAGATCGATCAGGGCGTCGATCTCACGCTGTACGAATATGCTGGAAACCGGCATCGGAACCGCTCCGATCTTAAGTGCGGCGATGGTAGCCACTGGATACTTCAACGGTTTCGATGACGCGATGAGAACGAAGTCGCCTCGTCCAACTCCCATGGATGCGAAAAGACGTGCAACGCGATTCGTCAGGGCCTCAAACTCGGCATACGTCAGTCTCTCGTCAGAGGACACGAGTGCGGTCATTCCGCCACGTATTTCGGCTAGATTTGTTGAATGTCTGCTTGTGTTGCACTGCGGTGGCGGTCTCGGGTTGGCTCACGGTTCCGTCCCTCTCGATTGCAACTTTGCTCTCGTCTGTATGGCGGGAATAAATTTCGTTCTTTTTTCTATCACACGTTGGGTGACCGCCGCGCGGCCCCAGCGGCGTGGAAGGCACATGTCTCCTACGCGTGCTTTTCTCATCTGCGAAGCCACTCCATCTTCTCGAAGGACTGGCTTCTGTCCGCAGCTATTTCCCGGAAAATACGGGCCGGCGCTTGTTTAAGAAGGCATCTCCTGCTTCGACGGCATCGGCGCTGAAACCGGTGGCGATGTGCCGTGGGGCCTCATGCCGCATTGCCTCGGCGAACTGGAGATTGTGGGCGTCATTGAGATTGGCCTTGATCCCGGCCAGTGCCAATGGAGGTGCGTCTTCGAGTGTCGTAACGATTGCTGCGACTTCCGCTTCGAAGTGCTCGGACGACAGCACTTTAGTGGCCAGTCCGAGTTCGTAGGCGCGAACCGCTGAGACCTTCTCATTGAGGTATAGGAGTTCAGCTGCTCGCGCGGCGCCGATAAGCCGGGTCAGTGACCAGCTAAGACCGAAGTCCCCACTCATCCCAGCGGTGAGGAACGCCGAACGAAACACTGCCTTTTCGTGAACCAGGCGGAGGTCGCAGGCTGCGGCGAGTGCAAACCCCGCGCCTGCAGCCGCACCGTTGACTATCGCGATGGTAATGGCGGGACCTTCACGCAGCAGCTCCGCGGCACGTGTATGGTAGCGCAGGTTGTCGATAGCTCGGTTTGGGTGAGAACGATCGTGAGTTTCTGTGAGGTCTCCACCCGCACAGAATGCCTTGCCGCTGCCGGTGATCGTGATGATGTCGACGCCGGAGTCGTTGAGGTCTTCAAGGGCAATGGTGAGTTGGTCGAGAAGCGCATTGCTCATCGTATTCATGGCATCTGGTCGGTTGAGAACGATGCGCGCGGATTTTTCGGAGCGCTCGACGATGATTTCTGACATGTGTTTCCTTCCTTATTTGCCTTCATACTCTGGGACTCGGTGTTGTTTGAACGCGGCAAGCCCTTCATCTGCATCCCGCGTATTGTTGGCAATTTGGCAGGCGAGCTCGGCCGTCTGAAGCGCTTGATCGAGCGTCTGATCGGTGGCGCTGTGTACTAGTCGAGTCAGGAGGCGCGTGGTTATGGGCGCTGTTGAGGCGATACTCTCGCAGAGTGCAAAGACAGTGCTTTGCAGTTCATTCGGCTCGACGACTGAGGTGACCAAGCCTCTATTGGCCGCCTCGGTCGCGGAATAAGTGATACCGGTGAGCATCATCAAAAGGGCCTGGTCGGCGCCCATGACGCGGGAAAATAACCAGGCGCCGCCTTCGTCTGGTAGCAACCCGACTTTACTGGCTGGATCGCCAAAGGTGGCAGTAGTGTCTGCGATTCTCAAGTCGCAGGCTAACGCAAGTGCTAATCCGCCGGCGGTGCAGGCCCCCGAAATCTGTGCAATGGTCGGCTTATCGCAGGCTTGCAGAGCGCGGATCGCGCCGTGCATACCGTTGCGCACGACGGTTGCGTGTCCAAGTTGGTCGTTGTGTCCTGTGCTGTATTCCTCAGCTGACTTGAGATCGCCTCCCGCACAGAAGGCCGTGTCGCCGCCGGTAATGATGAGCGACCGGAGACTTTCATTGATCCCGAACTCTGTGATGGCTTCAGCCAGTTCTTGGGCAGTGCGCGAACGGTATGCGTTCCTCACATGTGGCCGCTGGATCGTGATGACTCTAGTGGCAGGGGTACGGTCTTCGATAGTGATGTCGTGCAACGGGGGATGAGCGCGCATCGCCTGCCCAGTTGGATCGTTTTCGTGCGAACTCAGAGCACTCATGTGCTACACCATCCTTCAGCGATTGGTCGGCTTCCTTGCCGATGGCATAACTGTACATGATGTCAATAATCGACGGGTACCATGAAGTCGAGGTGCACACTGTAACCGAGAGGGATGATCGAGAGGGATGATGTGGGATGCCGAAGACGCTCGATGAGCTGAGCGCCAAGGGTCGGGAAACCCGGACTCGAATCATTTCGTCTGCGCAGAAGATATTCGAACGTGACGGATTCGTCAGTTCGCAGGTATCGGACATCGTGAAAGATGCAAATGCTGCGTACGGTACGTTCTACACATACTTTGATTCGAAAGAAGCGGCGTTCGCCGCCGTCATCGAGGCGCAGGAACGGGAAATCGCCGGTGCGGCAAACGTCTCGTCTGCTCCACATGCTACGGTGCGAGAAGCCGTAGAGAGCTCGAACCGAGCCTACATAGAAGGCTATGCGCGACATACGCGGCTACTGGCGGCCTGGTTGGAGGCTGCCGCGGTGAACAAGGTGCTGAGTGAAAAGCTGGAAGCGCTCACGGAGGCCAATATCGAACGTACCGAGAAGTCTCTGGCGCGGCTCAAGCGCCAGGGTAAAGTCGCTGCTGATATCCAACCCTACTATGCCGCCAGGGCCTTGAACGCCATGGTGATGCACTCCTCCATTCGGTTGTTTCGCGATGCCGCAGACGACGTCGACGTAGACGCTGCCGTCGACACCGTTACGAACATCTGGTGTAGGGGAATCGGGCTCGCCGAAGAGTGAGGCGCGGTTTGATGGGCTGATGGCGGCTCGGGCTTTCGAATACCCTTGGCGGCTCTCTTCTGGCACAAAAAATGATATTGACATCGACGTCAGTTCTGAACTAATGTTTTAGACGGGCGCCGAGCTGGCGCAGGAGTTCTGCGATGAGGGAGGACCAGATGCTGCAAGTTGCTATCACGGGACGGGGGGTCATCTCCAGCCTGGGAAACACGATCGGCGAGTTCAACGCCGGCCTGGACCGAGGGAAGTCGACAGCGGTACATGCACCGTGGGCTGACGAAGCGGGAGGCAATCTGTTCTATGCACCGGTCCGCGAGTTCGATCCGTCCAACTGGCTTGATGAGAGGACTGCGCGCGGAACAGACCGCTTCGCCCAATATGCAGTGGCAGCTGCTACCAACGCACTGGCCGATGCGGGCATCGACGAGCCTGACCCGTTGCGCACAGCTGTGGTGATGGGCACCTCAATGGCCGGGGCGCAAACGCTCTACGACGCAGACGCTGCTTATCGAGAGGGTGGCTTTGCTGCGGTACCAAGGAAAGTTCAGCTCATGGCGTGGCCCAATATGGCCGCTGGCCAAACCGCCCTGCGGTGGCGCCTCCATGGTCCGTTGCTTACGGTGTCGACGGCATGTGCGTCATCCCTCGACGCTATTGGAATCGCGGCACGCATGATTGAAGCGGGGCTTGCGGATACCGCAATCGTCGGTGGCACGGACAATGGGCAGGCCAAGATCAGTGGGATGGCGGCGGCGCAGTATGGGATGTCCCCGACTGACGTTGCAGACCCGACGAAGATCTGCATGCCCTTTGACGTCCATCGGAGGGGAGTCATCCCGGGAGATGGTGCCGGAGTCATTGTTCTGGAGAACCTGGCGCACGCTGAGAAGCGAGGTGCCCGTGTACATGGAATTGTGCGCGGCTATGCCTCACTGTCAGATGGATACCATCCTTCCTCCCCCGATCCGTCGGGGAAGTGGGAAGTCGAAACGATCCGAGCAGCGCAGATTGACGCTGAAATAGCGCCTTCCGAAATCGGGGCGGTGGTCGCCCACGGGACCGGAACTCCGGTGGGAGACATTTCCGAAATCATTGCGATCAACGAACTTTTCCCGCCAGAGGTCGCCGTAACTTCGCTCAAGGGAACGCTCGGGCATACAGCGGGCGCGGCGGGCGTTATGGGTGTGATCGCCGGCTTGCACACCATGGATTCTGGTACTCTGGCGCCGACGGCGAATACCACCGAGCTCGAACCCGAGGTGAGTTTTCGGGTGCCGTTAGGCTCTCCTTCTGCTGTGACCGGGGACGCCTTCCAGGTGAATGCATTCGGGTTCGGGGGCCAGAACGCCTCGTTGGTGGTAACGCGCGCCTAGCCTGGGTTTTTCATGGTGTGGGGTGTCCGGGGTGTGGATGAATAGGTGAAGGTGACCTCTGACCTGGGAAAATAGGACTTGTCTAGAGTTCAATTCCCGCAGAAGAAAGATCACCTTCGAAGT
>NZ_JANIJX010000049.1 GCF_024580735.1 Brevibacterium moorei
GTCGGGACACTCGATGATTCCCTGGTGGGTGGACAGATCACGGCAAAGGCACACACTGTGGTGGCCAGTCAGTGCCTGGGTCACACCCTGGATGGAAACCATCCCTACAAGTATCAACGTCAGTGCCCCGTCGTAGGATCGTGTGCAGAGGGAAGGGAGGAACGCCATGCCGACTCCACACCCCCTGGCGCCCAGACAGTGGCTGTCCACGCAGAATCCGACACCGCCACCGCCCCTGGTGTCCGATCTCCACGATCCCACGGTGACCCCCACCTGCGTCATCATGGAGTCGGACCAGACCGCGGGACTGCTCCTCTACGTAGCCGGCACGGTCCTCGACGGCGGACTGCGCCTCGACCTCGAATTCGGCGGGTCCGGTCCCGTCGACGAACTCCCCACGATCTGGGACCACATCGCCCGGGCACATCCCGGGCGTTCCGTCATCATCGCCTGTTCGGGGTTCCACTCCACCGCGGTGCACGCCGCCTGCGCCGCCCTGGCCGTCGACTGCGGGCTGCCGGTGGATCGGATCGCCCAGGTGTCCGCCCGCGCCCGCTCCCACCTGTTCACCTACCGCCCGGCCCTGTGCCGGGCCGGGGCGACCCTCCTGAACGTGGCCGAGCTGGACCGGCGCATGGCGGAGCTGGCCACCCAGGACGCGGACCCCGGACAGCAGCCGCGCATCGTGCGCCCGCCCACTTCGTGGCAGCCGGCCCTGCACAGCAGGGACTACCGGTGCCGCGGCTCCTTCGACACCGTCTACACCGACGGCTCGCTCATCCACTTCACCGGCCAGGGGGCCGGTTGCGCGCTGGCCTCCGACGGCCGTTGGGTGGTCTCCCCCGTCGCCAACGCCCACAATCCGCTCCACGCCGAACTCGAAGCCGTCTACAACGCGCTGTGCCTGTCGCTGTACTCGGACGCGCCGCGAATCACCATCGTGACGGACTCCCAGCAGACGGTACAGCTGTTGCAGATGGAGCCCAGGATGGCACTGCGACTGCCCTGGCTGGACTCGTGGAACAACACCGTTCTGCGCCGCGCCCACCGGCTGCTCGCACACGGACCCGCACAGATCTCCCTGCGCTGGACCAGGGGCCATAACGGAGATCCGCTCAACGAGGCCTGCGACCGGGTCGCCCGCTTCGTCGCGCGGGCCCGCGGTTGGGACCTGTTGGGCGGGGTCACCGCCTCGCGGGTGGAGGAGATCATCGCCGACGAGGTGCGCTCGCGCGGCGGCGACTAGCGGCTCAGTCGAGCGTCTGCTCGCCCACCGGCAGTCCCAGGTAGTACATATGGGCGGCGGTCTCCGCGAGCGCTGCATACAGGTTGAAGTCGTGCAGGGCCGCGAAACCGCGGGACCAGTGCAGCCCCTGGGCCAGGGAGTACACGGAGTGGTCATCGGTTTCGGCCAGCCGCGCGCGGATCTCGTCGAGGCGCTGCGCGTGGTGCTCGGAGATCGCCTGCGCGCGCTCGTGCAGGCCGGCGAAGCGGAAGCCGTGGGCCGGCAGCACCTGCAGATCGGCGTCGAGTCCCTGCATCCGGTCCAGGGATTTCAGGTAGTCGCCGAGGCTGTGGGTCAGCGAGCCGGAGTCCAGGCCGATGTTCGGGGTGATGGTGGGCAGCACGTGGTCCCCGGAGATGAACGCCGCATGGTCCTCGTCGATGAAGGCCGTGTGGCCGTAGGTGTGGCCGGGAGTCCACAGGCCACGCACCGTGCGCCCGGTCAGCGGCAGCACGTCCTGATCGTGCATGACGATGAGGTTCTGCGGCGGGGCGAAGCGCACGGCGGGGCGGTCGCCGAAGTGTTCGGCGGCCTCGGCCCCGGAATCCGGTGCCGCGGAAGCCGCGGCGGCGCTCTTGCCCAGTGCCTCGATGAGCGCGGTGGCAGAGCTCTGTCCGGCGGTCTTCCGGCCGGCACCCCGGCGGTCGACCTCGGTGCGGCGTTCCTCCGGGACCCCGTACAGGGAGACGATGTCGACGTCCGCGGCGGCGCCGTTGGAGGGGTTGACCTGGCCCAGAGCGAAGGTCTGCAGGGCCTCCAGGTCGTGCCGCTGCAGGGCCACCCACATATCGGGGTTGTGCTGCAGGAGCTGGGGCACCAGGCCCAGGTGGTCCCGGTGGTAGTGGGTGATGGCCACGCCGTTGACCTGATCGGGGCGGAAGCCGATCTGCGCCAGGCCCTCGGTCAGCCGCTGCATCTGTTCGAGCCCGTCCCAGCCAGGGTCGATGAGGCTGACGCCGGTGTCCTCGAGCAGCGCATAGCAGTAGGTGTAGACCAGCGGGTTGTTGGGAATCGGCACTGGGATCGCCCATGTGGCCGGTCCGACCTGTTCAACCGCGGGGGCGATGCGATCCTTCCATCCCTGTTCCTGCGACCTGCTCAGCGCCTCGATGGCCATGCGCCTCAACTCCCTTGTTGACTTCGCCGTGTGCAACGTCGAACTGCCTGCAACGTTGACTTAACGTTCGTTCATTTACATCCACGGCCCACTATAGCGCCGTCACCCGGGAGACGATCCACCGGAGGACTGTATAACCTCGATATTTAGAATGGGTGCATGGAACGCTTCCCGCGCAGACTCCTGGTGCCCATGATCGCCGGCACGATCCTCAACCCGATCAACACCTCGATCGTGGCCGTCGCGCTGGTCCCCATCGGCATCGCGTTCGGCGCTCCACCCGCACAGACCGCCTGGCTGGTCTCCGGGCTCTACATCGCCACCTCGATCGGCCAACCGCTGACCGGCCGCCTGGTCGACGTGTACGGCCCCAAGCGGATGTTCCTGCTCGGCGCCGCCCTGGTGACCGTTGCCGGCATCCTGGCCACCGCCGCACCCACCCTGTGGGTCCTGATCGCAGCCAGGGCACTGTTGGGACTGGGCACCTGCGCCGCCTATCCCGCGTCCATGACACTCATCCGCAGGGTCTGCGACGCCCGGGGACTCGCCAGTCCCGCCGGGGTGCTCACCGCACTCACGATGACGGTCCAGACCGTCGCGGTCGTCGGGCCCACCCTGGGTGGCCTGCTCATCGACATCGGCGGGTGGCGCGCCACCATGGCCGTCAACATCCCGCTCGGGCTGATCGCCCTGGTGCTGGGCAGCCGACTGCTGCCCGACCTCGGCCACAGGGCCGAGGCGGCCGCCGGATCGGATGGCAGCGGCGGGCGGGGCGCGGCCTCGGGGGCCTCCTCTGGTTCGGCGCACCCCGCGTCCGCGGTCCGGGTCCCACTCGACTGGCCGGGGGTCCTCTGCTTCGCCGTCGGCCTGACCGGCCTGCTGCTGTTCCTGATGGAGCCCGACCTGGGCCACCTGTGGGCACTGGTGCCCGGAGTGCTGGCCCTGGCCGGATTCGCCTGGCGCGAGCTGCGAACTGCCGAACCCTTCATCGACCTGCGCGTACTGGGCGCGAATCCGGCCCTGCTGACCACGTACGTGCGCGGTACGACCGTCATGGTCATCCAGTACGGCTTCATCTACGGCTTCACCCAGTGGCTGCAGCAGGGCGCGGGGCTGAGCCCGTCCCTGGTCGGCCTCGTCCTGTTGCCGACCTTCGGCGTGGCCCTGTTGGTCTCCGCCGTCTTCGGGCGCCGCCCGCGCATCCGGGCGAACCTCTTGGTCGGCGGAGTCCTGCAACTCGTCGTCGCAGTGTCCCTCCTGTTGCTGTACCCGGCCACGCCGGTCTGGGTGTACTTCCTGATCACGGCGGTGCTGGGCATCCCCCAGGGACTGCTCAGCCTGTCGAACCAGAATGCGATGTACCACCAGGCCGATCCCGCGACGATCGGAGCGGCGTCCGGACTGTTGCGGACCTTCCAGTACCTGGGTGCCGTCACCGCCTCGGCAGTCTCGGGTCTGGTGTTCGGCGCACGCGCCGACACCCCCGGAATGCATTCCCTGGCCTGGGTGATGGTGATCGTCGCGGTGCTCACCATCGTCCTGACTGCGGGCGACCGCAGCCTGGCGCGGCTGCCGCGGTCGGACGGGAAATCGAAATAGGACCCCCGGTGCCAGGACCGGGCGCCGGGGCCTGGCCGGGCGCCGGTCATCCGGCCACCCGAACCAGCACCCAACCGAACACGAACGATAGAGGAGTCATCATGACACTTTCGACCATCGACCCGAAGACGGCCCTGCTCATCGTCGATCTGCAGAAGGGAATCGCGGGCACGGACCACCCGGTCATCGACGCGGTGGTGGACCGCTCCGCCCGCCTGGCCGGGGCCTTCCGGGCGGCCGGGCAGACCGTGGTGCTCATCAACGTCGCCGGAGCCCCCGGTGGGCGGACCGAGTCGAACAGGGGAGCCGCCCCCGTCCAGCGACCCGCCGGCTGGACGGAACTGCGCCCGGAGCTGGAGCGCGACGCCGACGACGTCCTCATCACCAAGCACACCTGGGGCGCCTTCCACGGCACCGACTTGGACGCGCAGCTGCGCGAGCGCGGAGTCACGCAGGTCTTCGTCACGGGGATCGCGACCTCGAAGGGCGTCGAGTCCACCGCGCGCGGCGCCCATGAGCACGGCTACCACGTGGTGCTGGTGACCGATGCGATGTTCGACCGGGATTCCCGAGCGCACGAGTCCGCGATCGAGTTGATCTTCCCGCAGCTGGGCGAAGTCACGACCACGGCCGAGGTGCTGGACCGGCTGGGCTGATCCGGTCCGTCGGGTGCCGTGTCCCGGCCTCGGCATCACATGCGCAAACCTGCAGTACATGCGCGTATATGCGTATGTACGCTCTGTGTCAAGCTGTGTGGAGTCACTCGGGCTAGTTTCTGACTGCTTCGTGCTCCGGCAGGTTGATACCCACGACGTGGGGCGGCTTCGGAGTCACCGGACGTGACTTGAAGCGTCCCCGGTGT
>NZ_JANIJX010000005.1 GCF_024580735.1 Brevibacterium moorei
GCAGGCGCTTTGGTCTTATTCTCTTGCGAGAACCAGACCAAAGCGCCTGCTCATTGTGTGTCCGGGGTGCGTTCGGGGCCGGGGCCCTCGGTTCAGGGACGGATGATCGTGATGCCAGGGGTCGAACCGTTGCTCAATTCGACGACCTCGGTGCAGGCCCGTTCCAGATCGATCGTGCGGGTCACCAGGTCCTGGGGCCGCAGCCGGCCGGATTCGACCAGGGCCATGAGCTCGGGGTAGCCCGCAGCGGCGATCCCGTGGGAGCCGAAGAACGCGATCTCCTTGCCGATGACCTGCGGGACCTCGGTCACGGGGGATTCGGCGAGCAGTCCGATCTGCACGTGCCGGCCCAGCGGGGCCAGGGACTTCAGCGCCGCGTTCATCGTGGCCGGCAGGCCCAGCGCCTCGACGGTCACGGCCGGGCCCGAGGTCGTGCCCACCCCGGTCAGCCCGTTCGCCGCCGCCACGTCCCCGGCGGCGGCTACCACGGCCGCCGCGGCCTCGTCGACGGACATGCCGCGGGTGTTGACCACGGCCTCGGCGCCGTGTTCGCGGGCCAGCGCCAGCGCGTCATCGCTGATGTCCACGCCGATCACGTGGGCGTCCAGGGCCGCAGCGATCATCACCGCGGACAGTCCCACGCCGCCGCAGCCGAAGACGGCGACGATCTCGCCGGCGCGCAGCCGGGCGCGGTTCTTCAGTCCGTGGTAGCTGGTGGCGAAGCGGCAGCCCAGGGGCACTGCGGCCTCCGCCGGCAGGGTTTCGGGCACGGCGACGAGGTTCGCGTCGGCCGCGTGCAGGGCCACCTGCTGGGCCCAGGAGCCGAAGTGGGTGAAACCGGGCTGGGTCTGGGTGGGGCAGACCTGGGCGTTGCCGCCCAGGCACAGCTCGCACTGGCCGCAGCCGCAGACGAAGGGCGTGGTGACGCGCTGGCCCACGGACCAGTTCTTCACCTCGGGCCCGACCGCCGCGATCCGGCCGACCATCTCGTGGCCGGGCACGTGCGGGAAGTGCACGGTGTCGTCGTGGCCTGACCAGGCGTGCCAGTCCGAGCGGCACAGTCCGGTCGCCTCGACGTCGAGGATGACGCCGTCGGCGGGGAGGGCGGGGGAGGGGATGTCCTCAACGGTCGGCGTGGCGCCGGCGGAGGTGATGTATACGGCTCGCATGCCTCCGAGTCTATGTGGCGTGACGCGGTCGGGCCCTGCGCGTTTCGCATTCTGTCACGGCAGGGCGTCGGCTCGGTTCACCACCGGGCGCCGGGTGTCGATGAGGCGCGGCGGGCGGCCGCGCCCACGGCCTGCTGGATCGCGTCGAGGGTGGGCGAGGACATGGCCCACTGCTGCCAGTACAGGCGGACGTCGACGGGTTCGGTCCCTGGCACGGGGACCAGTCCTGCGGCCCCGGGGACCAGGGCGCGCAGCTCGCGCGAGACCATGGTCCAACCCAATTGCCTGGCGCATGCCAGCACCATCTGGCGCGATTCCGGCAGGAAGTGGGTCGGCGGATTGGTCCCGGGGCCCACGGTCCGGGTGATTAGATCCACGGGCATCCGGTCGTCATCGTCATAGCGCAGCAGGGGCGCCTGGCCGACTGCGCGCCTGTCCATTCCGGACGGGAAATAGCGTCGGACGAACTGTGGGTGTGCCACCGCCCAATAGCGCCAGGTGCCCAGTTCGGTCACGCTGATACCCGGGGCGGGTTCCGGGCTGGCGCTCACGGCTGCCATTGCGGTGCCGTCGCGCACCAGGGTGGCCGCGCGCGATTCGTCCTCGCGGATGATGCTCAGCAGCAGTTTGTGTTCGCCTGCCACGCCCTCCAGTGCGGTGGTGATCCAGGTGGCCAGGGCGTCGGCGGTGACGACCAGGGTGACGCGGGTGAAGTCGCGCACCCGGGTGCGTCGGTCCAGCGCTTCCTGGGCATCGTGCATCGCGACCTGGTATTGCCTGGCCAGCCGGTAGATGATCCTGCCCACCTGTGTCGGCTCGACCGGTTTGGTGCGCAGCAGGAGGACGGTGCCCGCTTGGGTCTCCAGCGCCTTGAGCCGCTGGGACACGGCGGAGGCGGTGACGCCCAGACGGTGTGCGGCGGCCTCGATCGTGCCCAGGTCGACGATCGTGGCGAAGGTCCGCAGGGCAGCGGTCGACAGGTCGTTGAGAGTGGCCATATGAGATCCCCCACTGATTCTGTGTGCTGACTCCGGTATTGGTTGTGTTATCCCAGGTCAGAAGGCTGTGTGATCCTTGATGATAAGAATATCTTAGGGAGGGAAAGAATTCGTTGCTTTGCTTCATTCGGGTGGCGGCCTAGCGTGGAATCCGTTGGGCCGGGCATCCCCGGTTCCCCTCGTCTTCTCGTTGGGAGGTAGTGGTCATGAGCGTCGCCCTGACCGGATTCTTCGCTGGTATCGCACTGTTCGCCGCCGTCGGCGCGCAGACGATGTTCCTCATCAAGCACGGCGCATCGGGCGCGCACATGCTGCCGCTGCTCATCGTCGGATTCCTCTCCGACATCCTGCTGACGATCGTCGGCGTGGCCGGGATGGGCCGCCTGGTCACGGCCTTCCCCTCCGTGCTCACGGTCATGACGCTGATCGGCGTGGCCTTCCTGGTCTGCTACGGCGGCCTGAATGTCTGGCACTTCTTCCGGCCCCGCTCCGCAGACCCCGCGGCCCACACCGAGCGCGAGGTCGTCTTCGCCGCGGCTGCACCGGCGACCGTGGGCGCCGGTGCGCCGTCCGCCGCCGGGCACCTCGGCGGGCTGCGCGAGGATCGTGCGGCGCACGGTGGTGCGGAAGCCGGAGGTGCCCATACCGGTCGTGCGCACGACGGGCGGGCGAATCCCGCACAGACCGGCCGCCATGCGATGCTCACCGCGATTGTGACCCTGCTGGCCTTCACCTGGCTCAACCCGCAGGCGATCCTCGATGTGGTCGTCATTCTGGGCTCGATGTCGGCGAACTACGGCGAGCAGCGGTGGATTTTCGCCCTCGGGGTGCTGGGGGCCTCGGCCGCCTGGTTCACCGTTCTGGGGTTCGCGGCCAAGCTGCTGGGTCGCCTGTTCGCCCGCAGGCCGGGTGCCCTGCGCTGGATGGACCTGGGATCCGGCGTCATCATGATCTGCCTGGCCGTCGGTCTGCTGCGCCACCTGGCCTGAGCGCCGGCCCGCCGCACGCCTGTGCAGCGTATGTGGGAGGCGCACAACGTATGTGGGATGTGCCGGAGACCGGAGCGACTCCGGCCGTCATAATCGGCAATCCGGTTTGAAGGGCGCCTTCCCGCCGGGGTAATGTGAGGGCCACGACTTCAACGGCAGGAAGAATATGACGACGGCATTCAGGAACTCTCAGGTCTGGGCACTTGCAACCAGGTTTGAAGCCCTCGATTGTCGTGCCCGTGCCGGCGTCGACGGATGTATGTGATCCGTTGACCCCTCGCGGTTGAGCCCCGCCCCACGGCGGCCCTCATCCGCTATCCCCGACGTCGTACACCACAGCAGACCCGCCAGGATTCGCGACAACACCCCGGAGTCCCGGCGGTGCACCTGGAAACCCGCCGCGGCCCTGCTGCCGACCCGACGTCACCACGCTCGCGGACCCTCGCGTCCGAGCAGATCCGAACCCATGTCCTCACCGGATGCCGCCGGCGTCCGGGCCCCCGTGCGCCCATGGCGCCCCGGTGCCCGTGCCCGCACCCCGGAGGACGGGTCCGGCCTGCCGCGACGCCGCGTCCTGAGCCGGACAGCACAGGAGCCCAGGCATGTCCAGCCCCCTGCCCCTTCCATCCCGGTTTCCATCCCGGTCGGAACCCGACAGACGGTCCTCCTCCGAGCGGAGCGGCCCCGCCGGCCGCTCCAGTCCCGCAGCCCGGAGTCTGATCGCTCTGGGGCTCGCGGCGGCCATGGCGCTGAGCGGCTGCGGAGCCGATCCGCAGACGGCCGCGGGCCCCGGCGCTTCCACCCCGGCCCGGGGCGGAACCCTGCGCCTGGCCTACGACAACGACCCCAAGTGCATCGACGGCCAGCAGAACGGCACGAACAACGCCCTGAACATCAGCAGGCAGATGACCGACTCCCTGACCGACCAGGATCCGAAGACCGGCGCGATCAAACCCTGGCTGGCCACCTCCTGGACGGTCGGCGAGGATGCGCGGACCTACACCTTCAAACTCCGCCACGGCGTGAAATTCCACGACGGCACGCCGTTCACCGCGCAGAGCGTCAAACAGAACTTCTCCGGCATCGCCGCACTGGGCGCCAAGGCCCAACTGGCCTCGACGTACCTGGCGGGTTTGAAATCCATCAGCACGCCCGACGCGCACACCGTGCGGATCGCCTTCAAAGAGCCCAATGCGCAGTTCCTCCAGGCGACCTCGACCATGAGCCTGGGCTTCTACGCCCCCGCGACATGGAAACTCACACCCGAACAGCGCTGCACCGGCGGTCTAGTGGGCACCGGCCCGTTCGAACTGGATGGCTACACCCCCGGCTCCGGGGCCCGACTCACGCGCTTCGCCGACTACGCGTGGCCGTCGAGCCTGCCCCGGCACCGCGGTCCCGCATACTTGGCGGCCCTGGACTTCCAGAACGTCGCGGAGGCATCGGTGCGCACCGGCAGCCTGTCGTCCGGCGACATCGACGTGGACCAATCCGTCCAGCCGCAGAACGAGGAACTGCTGCAGGCCTCGAACTTCCAACTGGCAGCGCGGCCCAATCCCGGCGTCGTGTACTCCTTCTATGTCAACACGGCCTCGCCGATCTTCGCCGACGCCCGGGTGAGGCGAGCACTGGGGCAGGGCATCGACCGGCCCGAGCTGCGGGCACTGCTGTCGCGCGAACAGTCCGAGGCGACCTCGGCCCTGGCCGCGTCCACCCCCGGGTACCGGAACCGTGCAGGAACCCTGTCCTACGACCCGGCCGGCGCCAAGCGCCTCCTGGACCAGGCGGGCTGGCACCTGCGGGCGGGCTCCGATATCCGGGTCAAGGACGGCCGGCCCCTGCGGGTGGAACTGCCCTACTGGCAGAATGCGCCCTTCCTCGAACTCATCGCCCAACAACTGCGCGGCATCGGCATCGAACTGGAACTGAAGCGGGTGACGTCGACACAGCAGACTGCGCTCAAACAGGCGGGGGAACTGGATCTGCTGTTCGCCAACCTGACCAGGGCCGATCCGGACATCCTGCGCAGCGTCTACGCCGTGGATGCGCAGAACCAGACCGGTAAGCACCGCGACGGCATCGACGAGCTGTTCGACCGGTCGACCGCCACCGTGGACCCGGCCGAACGCTATGCGCTGCTGGGCCGGGCCGGCGACGAATTGGTCAAGGGCGGCTTCGCAGTGCCGCTGGTCGAGCTGTCGACCGTCATGGCGCTGGCGCCGCAGGTCCGCGGCTTCCACTACGAGGCCTCGAGCAGGTTCCAGCTCTACGACACCTGGCTGGCGGGCCGGGCAGGGGAGGGGGAATGAGAACGATGGCCTATGTGCTCAGACGACTCGGCCACGGCGTGATCGTGCTGTGGGCCGCCTACACCCTGACCTTCCTCATCCTGTCCGCTCTGCCGGGTGATCCGATCCAGATCCTGTTGGGCGCCGCCGGCGCCAGCGCGGCCACGCCGGAGCAGATCGACGCGATCCGCGCCCAGTACGGGCTGGACCGACCCCTGTGGGCACAGTACCTGGAGAGTATGGCCGGTCTGTTCCGCGGTGATCTGGGGCTGTCCTATGCCAGTGGCCAGCCGGTCGCCCAGGCGATCGGACAGGTCCTGCCCTCGACTCTGCAACTGGCGGGTGCCACCCTGGTGCTCGCGGTGACCGGCGGGATCGCCCTGGCCGTGCTGGCGGCAGGCGCCAAGCGGCCCTGGCTGCGCAGCGGACTGGCGGGACTGCCCGGCCTGGGCGTGTCCCTGCCGACGTTCTGGGTGGGCCTCATCCTGCTCCAGCTCGTGTCCTTCCGGCTGGGGTGGATCCCCGCCCTGGGCGCCCACGGACTGGCCGGCGTCATCCTGCCCGCGCTCACCCTGGCGCTGCCCGTGGGCGCGGTGATCGCCCAGGTCCTGCTGCAGGCCCTGGACGCCGCGGCCGCCCAGCAGTTCATCACCACGTACCATGCGGCCGGCCTCCGCCGCTGGACCCTCCTGCTGACTCATGCGCTGCCGGTGGCGGGCCTGTCCCTGCTGTCGGTGGCCGGCCTGGTGACGGGCCAGCTGCTGGGTGGGGCAGTCGTCGTCGAAACGGTCTTCACCCGCAACGGCCTGGGCCGCCTGGTGGAGACCAGCGTGGCGGGCCAGGACATTCCGGTGGTCCAGGGCATCGTGCTGGTGGCCGCGGCGGTGTTCGTCGTGGTCAACCTCGTCACCGACCTGCTCTACCCCGTCTTCGACGCCCGCACCCGTCCCACCCCGGCCGGCCGCCGGACCGCCCGGAGCGGCCTTCGGAACGGCCGGTCGGGCGCACAGACCACGCCGGAGTACCCCGCGGCCCATCCAACACAGGAGGTAACACCGGTATGAGCGTCGAAACGTCCACCGCTCCACACGCGCAGACGGATTCCGCCGGGCCTGCGCAGTCCACAGCGCAGGCGGCCCTCACAGAACGGACCGGCGTCCCGCGCGGTCTGGGCCGGGGCCCACAACACCGGGGCCGGGGCCTGCAACGCCGGGGCCCGCTCCGGGTTGGCCCGCTGCGGCTGGGCGCAGCACTGGTCATCGGCCTGGCGCTCGCCTGGGCCGTGGCGCCCGGCCTGTTCACCGGCTGGGATCCACTGATCGGCACGGTCGCAGACCGCCTGCAGCCGCCGGGCCCCGCCCACTGGTTCGGCACCGACCACCTGGGCCGCGATGTGTTCGCCCGCGTGGTCCACGGCACCGCCCGCACGCTGAGCATCACGTTCATCGCCGTGCTCGCGGGCGGCACCGTGGGAACCGGGCTGGGCCTGATCGCCGGCACAGCAGGGCACACGGCCGACACCGCCATCATGCGGCTGATCGATGTGCTCCAGGCGATCCCCGGCCTCCTGCTGTCGCTGGCCATCGTGACAGCCCTGGGCACCGGGGTCGTGCCGCTGACAGCGGCCGTTGCGGCCGGCACCATCCCGTCCTTCGCCCGGATCACCCGCGGCGAGGTCCTGCGCGTGCGCGGCTCCCAATTCGTCGAGGCCGCCAGGCTGGACGGAACCGGGGCCCTGCGCACCCTCACCACGCACATCCTGCCGCATTCGGTCGGCCCCGTGCTGGCCCTGGCCGCCCTGGAGTTCGGGTCGGCCGTGCTCACGGTCTCGGCGCTGTCCTTCCTGGGATTCGGCGCTGCGCCGCCCCAACCGGAATGGGGCCTGCTGGTCGCCGAGGGACGCGACTACCTGGCCAGCGCCTGGTGGATGACGACGCTGCCCGGCCTGGTCATCGCCATCGTCGTCCTGTCCGTGAACGTCCTGGCCCGCGGGGCCTCCACCCAGAATGGAAGAGCATCATGAACACGCTGTTCGAACTGCGCGACCTCACCGTGACCTATCCCACGGCACAGGCGCCGGCCGTCACCGGAATCGACCTGAGCCTGGCCCCGGGCGAGACCCTGGCCCTGGTCGGCGAATCGGGATCCGGCAAGTCCACCACGGCCAAGGCGCTCGCCGGCCTGCTGCCGGCGGCCGCGGTCAGCGTGCGGACGCACACGATCCTGGGCCACGACCTGCGCGGTGCCGGGGACTCCGGCTGGCGCGGGCTGCGGGGCAGCGCCATGGGCTATGTGCCCCAGGACGCCGGGCTGGGCCTCAACCCGGTGCGCACGATCGGCTCCCAGCTGGGACAGGTGGTGCGGGGCGGAACCGGGCGGTTGGGGCGCAGCAGCACCGTGTCCGAGGCCACCGTCGCCTCCCTCGAATCCGTCGGCCTGACGGCCGGGCACCTCGGCCGCTATCCGCACGAGCTCTCCGGCGGGCAGCGCCAGCGCGTGCTCATCGCCCTGGCGCTGGCCGGCGATCCCAAACTGGTCATCGCCGATGAGCCGACCTCGGCATTGGACGTGACCGTGCAGAAACAGGTCCTCGACCTACTGGCCGGACTCGTCGGGTCGACGGGGGCCGGGCTGGTCCTCATCACCCACGATTTGGGGGTCGCCGCCGACCGCGCGGACCGGATCGCGGTGCTCGAACAGGGCAGGGTCGTCGAGACCGGACCCGCCAGCCGCGTTCTGCAGGACCCGCAAGCCGACTACACTCGCGCCCTGGTCGCCGCCGCGCCCTCGGTCGCACTGCTGCGCGACCCCACGCCGTTGCGGTCCGTGGCGGAGCAGGCGGACTCGGCCGCCGCAGGGGCGGGCGGCGGTCACAGCGCCGGGGCCGAGGATGCGGTGCCGGGCGGGCCAGGTGGGGCGCGCGGCCGCCTCGCCGCCGGGCCGGGCGACTTCGCCGTTCGCGCGAGCGGCCTGGTCAAGGAGTTCGCGGGGCGCGGCCGCAGTCTGCGCGCCGTCGACGGGGTATCGCTCGAACTGCGCCGCGGCCGCACGCTGGGCCTGGTGGGCGAATCCGGTTCTGGCAAGTCCACCACGGCCCGCATCCTGTTGGGCCTGGAGTCCTGGGACGCCGGCCGCGTCGAATTACTCGGCAAAGAACTGGCACCGCCCGGCCGGCGAGCGCGCGGGGCCAGGGGGAGAACCGCACAGGACAGAGCCCGCGCGGCACGGCTGGTCTATCAGGACCCCTCGGCTTCGTTGGACCCGCGGCGGACGATCGCGCAGACCCTCGAGGCGCCACTGCGGGGCTTCGGGATCGGGGACCGGCGCAGCAGGCGCCTGCGCGTGACGGAGTTGTTGGACCGGGTCGGGCTGCCGCAGTCCTTCGGCCACCGCCACCCGGGCGAGGTCTCCGGCGGGCAGCGCCAGCGCGTGGCCATTGCACGGGCCCTGGCCGTCGAGCCGCAACTCCTGGTGCTCGACGAACCGGTGTCGGCCCTCGACGTGTCGGTGCAGGCCCAGATCCTGGACCTGCTGGTCGGGCTGCAGCGGGAGTTCGGACTGAGCTATGTGTTCATCAGCCACGACCTGGCGGTGATCCGGCAGATCAGCGACACGGTGGCGGTGCTGGCCGACGGTCGGCTGGTGGAATCGGGTCCGGCCGCGCACGTGTTCGCCCATCCGGAATCGGACGTGACCCGCCGGCTGCTGGACGCGGTGCCGGGGCGGGGCGCGCACCTGGAAAACGCGGCGTGAGATCCGCGCCGAACCACGATGAGGAAACCACAGTAGTAAGGAGAACGGCATGACAGAGCGAACACGGCGCCAGGTGCACCTGGCCGCGCACTTCCCGGGCGTGAACAATACGACGGTGTGGTCGGACCCCGCTGCGGGGTCCAACATCGAATTCGACAGCTTCGAACATATGGCCCGGACCGCGGAGCGGGGGCTGTTCGACTTCTTCTTCCTGGCCGAGGGCCTGCGCCTGCGTGAACACAAGGGCCGGGTCTTCGACCTGGACACCGTCGGCCGGCCGGAGACGGTGTCGATCCTGGCGGCGCTGGCCCAGGTCACCGAACATCTGGGGCTCGCCGGCACCCTGTCCTCGACGTACAACGAGCCCTACGATCTGGCGCGCAAACTGGGCACGCTGGACCTGGTATCGGGTGGGCGGGCCGCATGGAACGTCGTGACCAGCAACGACGCCTTCACCGGGGCGAACTTCCGCCGCGGCGGCTACCTTGACTACGCGGACCGGTATCGGCGGGCCGAGGACTTCATCTCCACCGCCCGGACCCTGTGGGAATCCCGCGTGCCAGCGATCGGGCCCGGCGATGGATCCTTCTCCCACCGCTCCGAGTTCTTCGACATCGCGGGCACCTTCGGCCTGCCACCTCTGCCGCAGGGCCACCCCGTGGTCTTCCAAGCGGGTGATTCCCCCGCCGGGCGCGACTTCGCCGCCGGTTCCGCCGATGTCGTCTTCACCCGCCACACCGGGATCGAAGCCGGGGCGGCCTTCGTCGCAGACCTCAGGGCGCGCGCCGCAGGCTATGGCCGCGAGCCCGGCTCGCTCAAGATATTCCCCGGTGTCACCTTCGCCATCGGCGACACGGCCGCGGAAGCGGAGGAACGCTCTCGCCACATCCGCTATCAGCAGGTCAGCCCGGCCGGTGCCATCGCCTTCCTCGAACAGCTGTGGGGCCGTGATCTGACGGCCTACGATCCCGACGGGCCGCTGCCCGACGTCGAACCGGACGTCGATCCGGCGGCCATCACACGGGGCCGGGTCCGGCACATCAAGGATCCGCGGCCCACCATCGCGGCCTGGCGGGAACTGGCCGCAGCCCGGCACCTGTCGATCAGGGACCTGGTCGTCGAAGTCTCGGCCAGGCACTCCTTCGTCGGCACCCCGGCCACCATCGCCGAACAGCTCGACGCCTATGTGCAGGCCGGAGCGGCCGACGGTTTCATCCTCGTCCCACATCTCACACCCGGCGGGCTGGACGAGTTCGTCGATCGGGTCGTTCCCGAACTGCAGAACCGCGGCGTCTACCGCGACGCCTATCACGGGACCACCCTCAGGGACAATCTGGGGCTGCCCCGCTTCCGGCCCGAGGCCGAATGGACGGCCGCGCGTTCGACGACCCGGGCCGCCACAACCGAACTCCAGGAGGTCGTATCATGAGCATTCCGCCCACCACATCGCCCAGCGCGCATACCGACCGCCGATCCGGCAGCCGGCCGGACACCGGCGCCGCCGAATCGGCGCAGCGCCCGCGCGCCTCGGTCGCCGGACACGGTCTGCGCATCACCGTCGACCCGTTGCGCGTCGACCTGCACGATCTGCGCCACTGGGTGGAGGGGATCGACGCGGCAGGACCCGGGCTGCTCATCATCGCCGACGATTCGACCGGGGGACTCGACGCGGGCACCCTGGCCGCCTGGCTGGGCCCGGTCACGCGGAATCTGACGATCACCCCCGAGACTCCGGTGACCCATGCCGAGCCCTTCCACCTGGCCGGTGCGACCGCCACGCTGGACTACATCACGCACGGGCGGGCCGCGTGGGCGCCTACCGTGCAGACCACGGATGCGCAGGCGCGGCTGATCGGCCGCCGCCCGGCAGTGGGTCCGGAGGGCGAATCCGCCGCCTGGGCCGAGGCCGCGCAGATCGACGGGCTGCTCGAACGGCTGTGGCTTTCCTGGGACGCGGATGCGGTCATCCGTGAGCAGTCCTCGGGGCGGTTCATCGACGCGGACAGGGTGCGCTACGTCGATTTCAGCGGCACCGATTCGGTGGGAGGGGAGTTCTCGGTCAAGGGGCCGGCTATCGTGCCCCGGCCGCCGCAGGGCGTCCTGCCCACCGTGGTCGTGCTCGACACTCCCGCCGCCGAGGCCTCCGCGCCCGGATTCGCCGACCTCGCCGTGCGCGTGCTGCCGGTGCCCGAGGCCGCGGCGCCGGACGCGCAGCTGGCCGGGGCGCCCGCCGGGGTGACCGCGCAGCGGGTCGTAGCGCTGTGAGGCGTGAACGGTTCGCGGCCCGGGCAGCCGCGGCCAGGGCGAGTGACGGGAGCGGGGACGTACCCGGCGGACCGGCCGAGGCGGCGGAGCCCCGGGTTCCACGGCTGGTGTTCGTCGGCGGCGGGCCCAAGACCACCGGACTGCTACTGGCCCTGGCGGCTGCCGCCCGCCGCGCCGCGCCGGATCCGGGCGGGCCCGCCCCGGCCGGTTTCCGGCCCGGGGCCGGGATCCCACCGCGCTTGGACATCGAGGTCATCGATCCGTATCCGGTGGGCGGCGGCAGAATCTGGCGCTCGAATCAGGACGGAGTGCTGTGGATGAACTCCCTGGCCGCCGATATCACCGTGTTCTCCGACCGGCCCGGCGCAGTGCAGGGGCCGCCCCTGGACCAGTGGATCGTCGAACATCTGGACCCATCCGAACACGTTCCCGGTGATGGTTTCGCGCCCCGCCACGTCCAGGGCGGATACCTGGCCTGGGCCTTCGACCGGGCCCGTGCAGCACTGCCGGCCGGTTGGCGGGTCCGGGTGCACCGGGGGTGGGTCACCGCGGCGGCCGCACTGGACGGCGGATATCTGCTCCGCGTCCACCCGGCGGACGCACGGGCCGACTACGATCTGCGCGCGCAGCTACTGGTCCTGGCCCAGGGGTATATCGAAGTCGACCCCGATGAGCAGGCCGCCGCGCTGCTGGATTTCACGGCCGGCACCGATCTGACCTATATTCCCCCTGGTTACACCGCGGACCTGGATTTGAGCGTGCTGCCGGCCGGCGAGGATGTGATCGTCCGGGGCTTCGGCCTGGCATTCATCGACGCGATGATGATGCTCACCGAGGGCCGCGGGGGCCGCTTCGTCCGCCGGGGCGCAGCTGGGGACGCCGCGGCGGAGGCGGCCGGGGATGCCGCCGGACAGCGCCAGGGCGGGGGTCGGATCGACTACGTTCCCAGCGGCTCGGAGCCAGTGCTGTGGGTCGGTTCCCGGCGCGGCGTGCCACTGCTTCCCAAACTCGGCTATGCGGAGCCGGAACTGTCGATCGGCCCGGCCCGCTACATCACTGCGGACGCCCTGCGTTCCCTGCGCTCGGCGGTTCCGGCGGAGAGCCTGGTCGACGGCGTGCTCGGCCTGTTCGACGCGGAGATGGCGGCGGCCCACTATGTCTGGCTGGCCCGCGATGAGCGGCGCGCAGCGGGTGGGCCCGGGGCGTATCTGGAGCTGATCGACGCCTGGGCCTCCGCGCTGGTGACCGGGTCCGACCCCGCCGGGGTCAAGGCCGCGGTGCGGGCGTTCGCCACAGCCCATGTCCCGGATCCCGCCGACCTCTACGACGTGGCGACCTTGGACCGGCCGTTGCACGGCGCGACCGCACAGGCGCCATCCCGGTCGGCTGAACCCTCCACCGGCGACGGCGCGGCCCGGCCGCAGACGGATCGCCTGGAGGATCTGGAGGCCCGCGTCGCCACTTTGATCAGGGGCCGGCTGGACCGTGCAGCGGACCCCCACTTTGCCCAGGACGCGGCCCTGTTCACCGGACTGGTGAGCGCCTATTTCACCCTGCGCGAGTTCATCGCCCAGGGATTCTTCGACCCGGAGCAGACCGCCCGCATCGACACCGTGCTGCATGGCTTCTTCAGCTATATCGCATCGGGACCGCCGCCGGAGCGACTGGAGAATCTGCTGGCCCTGCACCGGGCGGGCCTCCTGCGATTCCTCGGACCCGATCTGCACGTGGAGGCGGTCGCCGCGCGACCGGGCGCGGACCCAGGAGGTTCCGCCGGCTCGTGCCCGCGGCACTTCGCGGCGAGTAGCCCGGCCCACGACGCGGTTGTGACCGCGCGGCACCTGCTGGACGCGCGGTTGGCCCCGGTCGTGGCGCCTCGGGCCCGTGACGGATTGCTGCGGGGGCTGATCGCGGACGGGGAGCTGTCCTTCGCCGGCGCGGGCAAGTTCGCCACGGACCCGGCGGGGCGCGCGCTGGACGCGGAGGGACGGCCACAGCGGTCCCTGTTCATGGTCGGGCCCGCGGTCTCCGGTTCCACCGCCGAGGCCTTCGCCCGGCCCGGCACCGACGCCCGCGTATTCCGCGCCAACGAGGCACTGGCCGACCACCTGCTGGCCCGGCTGCGGGCGGAGTCCGCGGACCGGTTATCGCGGATTCCACTGCATGAACGGTGAAGTCCGCGATAGCCGGTCCACCGACCGCGGGTCTCAGACTCCGGCGGCGGCCAGACAGTCGAGCAGCCGGCGGCGCATCGCCTGCGCTCGCACGCTCAACTCCCGCTGGCGGCGCATGTACTCGGCCTTGCCCGCAGCTGTTTCGACCGGGACCACGCCGTAGCCCCAGCCGCGCACATCGTAGGGGCTGGCCTCCATGTCCAGGGCGCGGATGTCGATGGCCAGGTCGAAGGCGTCCAGGACAACCTCGCCCGGCACCGTGGGCTCGAGCTTCATCGCCCATTTGTACAGGTCCATCCCCGCGTGCAGACAGCCCGCCTGCTCATTGGCGACCATCGAGGCGCGGGTGGGCTGCAGCGTGTTCAGGGGCCGCGCGGGCTCGGTGAAGAAGCGGAAGGCATCGAAGTGTGAGCACTGGATGCGGTGGTTCTCCACCACCCGATCCGTCTCCTCCTGGCTCAGCCGCAGGGGGACCTGCTCATGGCGGCGCTGATCGGGGCCCAGCCGGTAGACCATCGCCCATTCGTGCATGCCGAAGCACCCGAACGAGGCCTCGCGGTCCAAGGTGGCCTCCAGCAGGGAGCGGATGAAACCGGCGCCCGTGCCGCGGTCGGCATGCCAGGCCGGCAGGTCGAGGGCGGCATACGTCGTCGAGGCCGGTTCGGCCTCGAAGAACCGGTACCAGCGCCGGTCGAAGTAGGCGCGGTCGGCCTCGTCCCGGATCTCCACCGCGACGCCGGCGCCGGGATTCCACCGGGCGATCCGGCCGGGCTTAAAAGGGTAGTAGGTGAACAGAAAATCCTCGACCGGGTGCTTCTGACCGTGCAGCCGGCGCTCATGGTGCGCATCGGTGCGGGCATGGGCCAGGCTCTCATGGGCATCCCGGCGGGCGCGCCAGACCTCGGCCGGCAGATACCGGGTGACGGCCGGCGTGGTCGGCGCAGCTGCGCCGGCACTCGAACCGGGCGCGGAAACATCTGCGGAATTAGCTGCGGGGCTGGTTGAAACGGTGGAGGACACGCCCCGATTATCCCACCCGGTAGCTCAGCTCGGCGAAGCGACCGATCTGTCTGACCCCGGTCAGTTCGAGGTCTTCCCAGCTCAAATCGTGCGGAAACAGCGGTTTGCCACTGGTCAGGGTGGCCGGTGCGAAAGTCACGATGATGCGGTTGAGCAGGCCGGCCGCGGCGAACTGCCCGGCCAGAGCGCCGCCGCCCATCACCCAGACGTCCTTGTCGCCAGCGGACCGGGCGATCAGGTCGAACCATTCGGCCACATCTCCGGAGACGAATCGGATGCCCGAGCCGGGGATCGCCGGCAGGCTGCGGGTGGTGAAGACGAAGGCGGGGCGCTCGCCGTAGATCTCGGCCCACTTCGCAGGGTGGGCCAGCAGATCCTCCTGGCGCAGCATCCATTCATAGGTGGCGGAACCCATGACCAGGGCCCCGACGCTTGCGAAGAACGCGTCCATATCGCCCTGCACATCGTCCTGCGGAACGCGCAGCAGCCAGTCCAGGGAATCATCGTCCGAGGCCAGGAATCCGTTGAGGGTCGCAGCCGTGTAGAACACGCAATCAGTCATCGGTCCGTTCTCCCATTCTTCGGTGCGGTCATTATGGCATGGCCGCCGGCGACCGGACGGGCCCGCCCGACGAGTTGGCCGACCATCCGACTACCCGGCCGACCGTCCTCCCAGCTGCGGCGCGCGGACCGCCTCAGCGCACGGACTTCACAGCGCGGACCGCGACCAAGGATGCGCCGAGCGTGAATGCGATGAGCCAGGCCGCGGAGACGAGCGCGACGATGCCGACGGTGTCATCCGAGGAAATGAAGAAACAGGCGATCCCGCCGAAAATCGGTGTCCTTTCCGATTCGTCATTGACTCGGTGCTCGGGCGCGACCGCGCATCCTTGGACAACGACTCTAGCTGACGGGGGGGATGTCATGCTGAAGCCATGACAGTCGCACAGTCGGGGCCCGGTCCGGCGCCCAGCCCCCGTTTCGCGTCCCTGGTCTCCATGATCTGCGGGTGCATCCTGGTCGGGTCCGCCTCGACCTTCATCAAACTCGCGGGGACCTCGGCTGCGACTGCGGCGTTCTACCGCTGCCTGTTGGCGCTCATCCCGCTGGCCGTCCTGTTCTGCCTCGAACTGCGGCGCCACGGCCGGATGTCGCGGCCGGCCGTGGTCTGGTCCCTGCTGTCGGGTGCCTTCCTGGCGTGCGACTACCTGATGTGGACGCAGTCGGTCCTGGACATGGGCGCGGCAGTGGCCACCGTGCTCATCGGCTCCCAGGTGCTGGTCTTCCCGCTGCTGGCCCGCGTCCTCGACGGGGCCGTGCTGGGGAGGCGGTTCGCCCTCGTCCTTCCCGTGATGCTCGCGGGCCTGCTGCTGACCGGCGGGCTGGGCAGTCGGGAGACCACGATGTCCCATCCTGTGCGCGGTACGGTGCTGGGCGTGCTGGCCGGCTGTCTGTACGCGGGCTATCTGTACTGCAACCGCCGCGCGGGCACCCTGGAACCGCGGCGGGCCTTCGGACCGGTGGCGCTGGGATCGGCGAGCGCCGCCGTGGTGATCGGGGTCTTCGGCCTGGTCACGGGTTCCATCGTGGTTCACCTGTCCGCTTCCGCCTGGAGTTGGCTGGCGGTGCTGGCCGTCGGCGGCCAGTTCCTGCCGTTCGTCCTCATCGGCTTCGCCACCGTGCGCCTGCCCGCGGATCTGGGCGCCACGATCCTGTTGTTGCAGCCGCTGTCCGCGGTTGTCCTGGGCTCTCTCGTTCTGGGGGAGCGGTTGAGCTGGTTGCAGCTGGTGGGCATCGGTGTGACGGTCGCATGCGTGGCAGTCCAGTCCAAGCGGTAGCCGCGGCCGGGCCGGGCCCGGCCGGTGCCGCGGGGGAGTTCGGCATTGCACGCGTCGCACCACAAGGCGGACACCGCCCGCTAGAAGGAGAACCCGGGTATATAGTCCTTGTCCTGTGAGTTCTCTGCATACATCCCCGCAATCCGTCTCCACACCCTCGGGCCCGCTCCCCGGCTACCGCTGGCTGATCCTCGTCCTGTCCTGGGCCGCTTTCCTCATGACCAGCCTGGACCGTTCGGTCTGGGGCCCGGCGGCGCCCAGCGTGGGCGGCGATCTGGGCGTTGCGCTGTCCTCCCTGGGCGTTTTCGCCACCTGCTATTACGTGGGCTACGTCGTCTCGAACTTCTTAGGCGGCGTGGCCAGCGACTGGTTCGGTCCCCGCGCGGTGTTGGGCGGCTCGATCCTGGTGGCCGGCGCGGGCATGGTCACCTTCGGCAACGTTCACTCGATGGCGCTGGGCTTCGTCATCCAGGCCCTGGTCGGTCTTTTCGCCGGCGCGGACTACGCGGCCGGTGCCAAGTCGATCTCCGTGTGGTTTTCCGGACGCGAACGCGCCCTGGCCGTTTCCCTGTTCACCACCGCCACCTCGTTGGGCACCGTCATCGCGAACCTGGTTGTGCCCACCCTGATCAAGTCCCATGGTTGGCGCGTGTCCTATGAGCTCTTCGGCTCCATCTCCATCGTGCTGGGCATCGTCATCCTGATCCTGCACCGCAACGCCCCTGGTGCAACCGGTGCCGAGGCCGCTGGGGCGAGTGCGGCCGCCCCGAGTACCGCGGTGGGCGTCGAAACCGGCCCCGGCGCGCAACCCAAGCACTCCTTCCCCAACCTGCTGGACGTCCTGCGCAACCGGAACCTGCTGATCCTGGCGGTGGCCGGATTCTTCAGCCTGTGGGGCACCTACGGGTTCATCACCTGGGCCAATACCCTGATGATCAAGGGAGTCGGGATCGATCCAGTCCACGCGGGTGCGGTCGTTTCCCTGTTCGCCATCACCGCGGTCGTGTGCAAGCCGATCATCGGCTTCATCGACGGGCGCACGAAGTTCCACTCGAAGTACCTGGCCGCGGGCATCCTGCTGATGTTCAGCATCATGCTGCTGATCTTCGGCCGTCTGCACGACTTGACTCTCTTCTATATCGCCGCGCCCTTCCTGGGATTCGCCGCATACTGCTATTCGCCGATTCAGAACAACCTGATCCTGGGCTACGCGGGCCGGAGGCTCTCCGGGTCGTCGGCCGGGTCGATCAACGCGATCTGGCAGCTGGGCAGCGTCATCGTCCCCACCGCAGTGGGCGCGGTGTTCTCCGCGACGGATTCCGTCTACGCTTCGTTCACCACTCTGGCCGCGGGCCCCCTGTTGGCGGCGCTTCTGATGCTGCCGCTGGGCGCGGTCAAACGCTGAGCGGCTCCCTGCTGCCGCCTGAGCCCCTTCGCGTGGTGAGGCGTAAATCACTGTTCGGGGCCCCGCGCCTCGCCCTTGTATCGATATGCTTAGGCTTAGCTATATTGAATGCATCGATGATGATCGCGGAGGTAGAACATGCGTTTCGGCCTGCTGGTGAATACCGGCTCAAACCTCGGGCCCACGGCCGAGGACGTCTTCGACTTCACGCGGGCCCAGGCAGAGCGCGCGGAGGACCTGGGCTATGACGACCTGTGGGTCACCGAACACCATTTCATCCGATTCGGTATCAGTCCCAGTGCGCTGACGATGGCCGCCTTCATCCTGGGTCGCACACGGCGGCTGAATGTGGAAACCGCCGTGACCCTCTCCCCGCTGCTGCATCCGGTTGAGATGGCGGAGCGGGCCGCGCTGCTCGACCAGCTCAGCGGCGGGCGCTTCACCCTGGGCCTGGGTCGCGGTGGATATGCCAAGGATTTCGAGGTGCTGGACAAGGACGTGGCGCGCTGGGACCACGACCCACAGGCCGCCGCGGCTGGAATCCTCAACGCCTGGGATCCGGCAGGGGATAAGGACTTCGAACTACAGCCGCCCGTTCACACCCTGCCCCACCCTCCGCTCATGCTCGGCACGACGAGTCAGGACGGGGTCCGCTTCGCCGCGGCACACGGGTTGGCGCTGCAGCACTACTTCGCGATGCCGGCGGAACCCCGGATCGCAGTCGAGGAGCGCTATGCGGCAGAGCGCGCGGCTGCAGGCGTACAGGGTCCGGCACCGGAACACCTGCACTGCCTCATCGCCATCGTCAGCGAGGACCCCACGGCCAGGGACGGGCTCCAGCGCGCCCTGCAACAGTCGTTCGAGGCCGGCGAGCACCCCCACGTTCCCAACGCGGGCTCGCACGTCGGACCGGATGGAGAGCCGGTCGGACCGGCGGCACAGGCGGCGATGAGCGCGCAGGGCGCGATCATCGGCTCCGCCGCCCAGGTCGTCGACGAGCTGGGTACGTTCGTCGAGCGGACCGGTGCCGCGCGTATCGCCATTCATCCCGAAGCGAGCGCCGACCGGGATCTGACGCTGCAGACAGTGGAGGCGTTCGCCGAACACGTCATCCCGCAGCTGCGGGTCGACTGAGCGGCACCCGAACCGAGCAGCACCTGTCGCCGCACTCCGACATCCAGCGTCCCTACATTCGGTTCTTCGTCCTGGCCGTGGCCACGGCATTCCAGGGGTCCTCGGGCCAGGGGTGTTTGAGATAGCGGCCGCGGTTCTCCGCGCGCACCTGCGGATACGCGTTGTCCCAGAACGACCTGAGGTCGGCGGTCACCGCCAGGGGGCGGCGCGCCGGGGACAACAGGTGCAGCAGCACGGGGACACCGTCCCGACAGACCGCCGGGCCGTCGGCCATGCCGAAGCACTCCTGGAGTTTCACGGCCAGGATGGGCGCGGTGATCGCGGCCCCGTGCGACTCCGGCGCCGGGTAGTCCAGGCGGACCCAGGAACCGCTGGGCACCGGCACGCGCTCGGGCACCAGTTCGTCCAACTGTGCCGCGGCGGGCCAGGGCAGAAGCCGGCGCAGCGCGCCCACTGCGTCGATCCGCCCCGGTTTGGCACCGCCCGCGACCCGCTCCAGATCCGGTCCCAGCCACGTCGTCGCGTGTTCGGCCAGCGCGCTCAGGCTGACATCGGGCCACGGCTCGCCGTAGACGGCGTGCAACAGTCCCAGGCGCCCGCGCAGCTGCGCGAAGGCGGCATCGCGGGTGTCCCCGGCCGGCCGGTCGCCCTGGGTGCCCTCGGCCAGCTCCAGAAAGTCCAACACCCCCTGCTCGCGCACGAAGGCGGCTACCGCGGTCCGGGCGGCCGAGGCGTCGGCCCGGGTGGGCGTCGAACTCAGCTCGATCGCGCCCAGGCCCTCGACGCGCCGCGCGCGCACCCTGCCACCGGAGAACTCCGCCGTGGTCGTGGTCTCCAGCAGTTCCGCGCCGGCCAATTCCGCCTGGTCCTGGTCGATCACGGCCGCCGCTCGGATCAGCGCCCGAGCGCCGGTCAGGGCGACATCGCCGATCGCCAACCACGTATGACCCTTGAGGGCCGAATCGCGGGGGAGTTCGGCACCCGTGCCGCCGGCCAGCAGGTAATCCCCGGCGGTACCCGGCCGGAGTCGGGCGATCCGGTCGGGGAAGGCCAAGGCGGTGATGAGCCCCGTATCCTCGGCACCGGCCGCCGGTCCCGCGCCGTCGTGCCCACCCGCACCGGGCAGGAATCCCTCGAAGCGGCGCACATCGGCCTGCCACCGGGTGTTCTTGTCCCGGCGCAGGCCACGCAGCAGCGACCACAGGTCCCCACCTGGGGCACGTACGTCCGAGACCAAGGCGGCCACCACCTCGGCGGCGGCGCGCGGTCCGGTCAGCTCGGCTCCGTCGAACAGGGCGCGTGCCAACCGCGGATCCGCGGGGACGCGGGCCAGCCGGTGCCCCAGGGCGGTGGCGGCGCCATGGGAGTCGAGCGCCCCCAAAGCCCGCAGGGTGGCCTGCGCCAGCGCCAGTGGCCGCTCCGGTGGGGCGTCGGGCAGGCGCAGACCAGCCCCGCCGGGGGCGCCCCAGCAGGCCAGCTGCAAAGCGGGCTCCGTGAGATCGGTGGTGCGGATCTCCGGCGGGGTCTGGGCCGGGCGCGCCGCGAAATCCGCCTGTGCCATGCATCGGATGACGGTGCCGGGACCGAGCCGGGCGGCGCGGCCCGCGCGCTGGACCATCGCGGCCTTCGACGCGCCCACCGTCACCAGCCCCGCCATCGCCCGGCCGGTGTCCAGCCGCTGCTGCCGATCCAGTCCGGCGTCGACCACCAGGTCGATACCGGGCACGGTCAGTGCGGACTCGGCGACATTGGTCGCCAGGATGACCCGGCGCGCGCCGTCCTGGCGTGAACGCATGATCCGCCGCTGTTCGGCGGCCGGCGTCCGTCCCGTCAGGGTGAGGACCTCGGCTGACCGCGGGTCCACGCGCCCGCGCAGCTCGCCTGCGACCCGGTCGATCTCTCGCTGACCCGGCAGGAAGACGAGCACATCGCCGCCGCTCCCGGCCGCCCCGGCAACTGGCTCGCCCGCCCGTGCAGCCTCCGTGGCTGCACCGGCCGGGCCCGTCTCGCCCCCGAGCGCCTCGGCCACAACGCCCGCCACATGGCGTAGGAAATCGGGCGTGACTCCACGGGTATCCAGGGCAGGGGTGCGCGGGGGAGTCCAGACCTCGCGCAGGGGATGGGGTCGGGCCGCCACGGATAGCACGGGCGCCGGTGCCCCGTCCTCACCCAACAGCTGCGCCCAGCGGCCGGCGTCCAGGGTCGCAGACATGACGATCAGGCCCAGGTCCTCGCGCAATTCCACCAACTGGCGCAGCATCGCGAAGGCCAGATCGGAGTCGACCGCGCGCTCGTGCACCTCGTCGAGCACGACCACGGACACCCCGGCCAGTTCCGGATCGCCCATCAGCCGGCCCAACAGCACGCCGGTGGTGACGAATTCGACGCGGGTGGCGGCACTGACGTGGCGCTCGCCGCGGATCGTGTAGCCGACCTCCTGACCGACCCGGGTCCCGGAGAGCTCGGCCAGCCGGTTCGCGGCGGCGCGGGCGGCGATGCGCCGCGGCTGGGTCACGATCACCCTGCCTGCCCCGCGTCCCGGGCCCGCGGCCACCAGGTTCGCCACGACCGGCGGGACAACCGTCGTCTTGCCCGAGCCGGGCGGGGCCTCGACGACGGCGCGCGGGCCGGAGTGCGCCCCGGCCGGCAGTTCACTGCCCGAGGCGCCCGGTTCCACTGCGTCCGCGCCCGGTCCTGCGAGCCCTCGCAGGCCCGTGGCGAGCGTGGCGGCGGGCAGGCCCGCGCCGATCCGGTCGATGTCGAAGACGAAGGCGGGGCGATCGGGCATGTGCACCACAGTAGTCGCAGCGCTTCGCGCCCCGACCACCCATCCGGGCCCGAGGCCTTCTAGAATGGTTCCATGCGCATTGTCAGATTCGTGCACAACGATGCACCCACGTACGGCGTCGTCGAGGGGGACCTGCCCGAAGCCGCCGCCGACGGAACTCTGGACACCTCCGAACTCGAAATCGCGGTCCTCGACGGCGACCCGTTCTTCAGCCCGGCTCAATCGACCGGCGCTCACCTGAAGTACGACGACGTCCGTCTCATCGCCCCCATCATCCCGCGCTCCAAGGTCATCGGCGTGGGCCGGAACTTCGCCGACCACGCGAAGGAACTGGGCAACGAGGTCCCGGCCAGCCCGTTGACCTTCTTCAAACCGAACACCGCGGTGGTGGGCCCCGGCGATCCGATCCGTCTGCCCGCCATCAGTGAGAAGGTCTCCTATGAGGCCGAACTCGCGGTGGTCATCTCCCGCGTGGCGAAGAACGTTCCGGCGGAGAAGGCCTACGAATACGTGCTGGGCTATACCGCGGCCAACGACGTGACCCTGCGCGACATCCAGCAGATCGACAAGCAGTGGTCGCGCGCCAAGGGCTTCGACACCAGCTGCCCACTGGGCCCGTGGATCGAAACGGACCTGGATCCCGAAGGTGTGCGGATCCGCTCCTGGGTCAACGGGGAGCTCAAGCAGGACGGGAACACCGACGACTTCATCTTCGACATCCCGACCGTCATCGAGCACTTGAGTGAGGTCATCACGTTGCTGCCAGGCGATGTGATCCTCACCGGCACCCCGGAAGGCGTGGGCGCGATCAACGCCGGCGACCGCGTCGACATCGCGATCGACGGCCTGGGCCTGCTGAGCAACCCAGTGCTGGACGCCTGAGCCCAGACCTCTTTCTTCCTACCGAACGAACAAAGGAATCACCTGACAATGAGCGACGTACGAGTTCGCTTCTGCCCGTCACCCACCGGCACCCCGCACGTCGGCATGGTGCGCACCGCCCTGTTCAACTGGGCCTATGCGCGCCACACCGGCGGCACCTTCGTCTTCCGGATCGAGGACACGGACGCCCAACGCGACTCCGAGGAGAGCTACGCGCAGATCCTCGAGGCCATGCGCTGGCTGGGCCTGGACTGGGACGAGGGCATCGACGTGGGCGGGCCGCACGCCCCCTACCGGCAGTCGCAGCGCGGTGAGATCTACCAGGACGTCATCGCCAAGCTCAAGGACGCCGGCCTGGTCTACGAATCGTTCTCCACCAACGAAGAGGTCGAGGCCCGCCACAAGGCCAAGGGTGAGGACCCGAAGCTGGGCTACGACGGCTACGACCGCACCCTGAGCGATGAGCAGAAGGCGGCCTTCCGCGCGGAGGGCCGCGAGCCCGTGCTGCGCGTGCAGATGCCCGATGAGGACATCACATTCACGGATATGATCCGCGGGGACATCACCTTCAAGGCCGGCTCAGTGCCGGACTTCGTGGTGGTGCGCGCCAACGGTGATCCGCTCTACACCCTGGTCAACCCCGTCGACGATGCGCTCATGGGCATCACCCATGTGCTGCGCGGTGAGGACCTGCTGTCCTCGACTCCGCGCCAGATCGTGCTGTACGAGGCGCTGAAGAAGATCGGCGTCGCCCAGGCCACCCCCGAATTCGGCCACCTGCCCTATGTCATGGGGGAGGGGAACAAGAAGCTGTCGAAGCGCGACCCGGAATCGAACCTGTTCCACCACCGCGACGCCGGCTTCATCCCCGAGGGTTTCATCAACTACCTGGCCCTGCTGGGCTGGTCGATCGGACCGGACCAGGACATCTTCTCCGTCGAGGAATTCGTCAAAGCATTCGACGTCCACGACGTGCTGCCCAATCCGGGGCGCTTCGACATCAAGAAGGCCACCTCGATCAACGGCGACCACATCCGCCTGCTCGACGTCGCCGACTTCACCGAGCGCATGGTGCCCTATCTGCAGGCCGCGAACGTCTTCGGCGCGGGCGGTGCCGCACCCACGGATGCGCAGCACGCAGTGCTGGCCCAGGCGGCTCCGCTGGTCCAGACGCGGATGAACCTGCTGGGCGAGGCACCCGATCTGCTGTCCTTCCTGTTCACCGCGGATGCGGATCTGGAACTGACCCCGGAGGGTCTGAAGACGCTCAAGGACACCGCCCCCGAGGTCCTGGCCGCCGCGATCGAACTGCTCTCCGGCGTACCGGAGGCGGACTTCACCACCGACGCGCTGCACGAAGGGCTGCAGGCCAAGCTGGTCGACGAGCTGGGTATCAAGCCGCGCCTGGCCTTCGGGCCGCTGCGCGTGGCGGTCTCGGGCCGCCGTGTCTCACCGCCGCTGTTCGAGTCGATGGAGATCCTGGGCCGGGAATCCACTCTCAACCGGCTGCGGGCCCTGGCCGATCACCTGGCAAACGCCTAGGCAATAGGGCGACGGCCCTTCGGCCCCAGCCCGCCAGCGGCACGCACGAATGCCCGGACCGGATTCGGTCCGGGCATTCGCGTATCCGCGTCCATCTGCCGGCTGTCGCCTCGGTCGGGACCGTCCCACCCGCCGGGAGCTGCGCATACCCTGGGACTAACGAACACGGCCCGCCCGGCGGGTCAGGAGGGATGAGTTCATGTTGGTTGACAGTTACCGTCTGCCCGGTGGCCTGCGGATCGATGAGCGCCGGGTGCGCGTGCCGGTGGACCACTTCGGTGCGCAGGCTGCGGCGGGCCTGCCTGGGCGGTTGGCGGCCGTCGGTGAAATCGACGTGGCCGCGCGGATCGTGAGCACGGGCGAGGCGGCCAAACCCTATCTGCTGTTCCTGCAGGGAGGGCCAGGCTCCGAGGTCCCCGGACCGGTTGCGGGGAACCCGTCCTGGCTCGCCAGGGCGCTCGAGGACTACTCGGTGGTCCTGCTCGACCAACGCGGCACCGGTCTGTCCCACCCGATCGGATACGTCGACGGCTCCTTCAGGGGGACCTCGGCCAGGGGTACGGACCCCGTCCAGGACTCGGGTGCGGTGGCTGCCTTCCTGACCCACTTCCGCGCCGATGCCATCGTCGAGGACGCCGAGGCCCTGCGCTGGGATATCGGCTGCGAATCCTGGTCCGTGATGGGCCAGTCCTTCGGCGGGTTCACCACTCTGCGATATCTGGCCGCGCATCCGGAGTCCCTGGACCTGGCGATCTTCACCGGTGGCCTGCCCCGTGTGGCCGGCTCCTTGGCGGACACGCCGGACCCCGCAGAGCTCTACACCACCACCTGGCACACCCTGCGCGCGAAATCGCAGAGTTACTTCGAGCGGTTCCCCGCCGACGCCGCCCGGATGCGCCGGCTGGCCGAACGGGCAGCGCACGGCAAGGGGATCGAGCTGCCCGACGGCACCCAGGCGGGTCCCGCCCATGTGCGCGGCCTGGGACACCTGCTGGGGGCGTCCGGTGGGGCCGCGGCGTTGCACTATCTGTTGGCCCAGGACATCGACTCGGCGGCCTTCCGGCACGACCTGCTGGCCGCCCTGCCGTTCAGTGCGCGCAACCCCCTGTATGCGGTGCTACAGGAATCCTGCTGGGCCAATGGCACCGCTACGACCTGGGCCGGGGTGCGCGGGATGCCCAGGGCCGTGGCCACGGACCCGCTGTGGCTGGCAGGCGAACACATCGCCCCGGAGCACTTCGCCACGGGTCCGCTGCGGCCGTGGCGTCCGGTGGCCGGGGAGCTGGCGGCCTTCTCCTGGCCCGTGATGTGGGAGCCCGATGCGCTGCGGGCCGCCGAGGTCCCGGTCGTGGCCGCCGTGTACTACGAGGACGCCTATGTGCCCAGGGAGTACTCGCTGCCCACGGCCGGTCTGCTGCCGCGCGTGCGGACCTGGGTGACCAGCGAGTACGAGCACAACGGGCTGCGGGCCTCCAACGGGGTGGTGCTGGACAAGCTGCTACGCCTGGCCCGCGACGGCAGCCTGGTGTAGGCGGGTGTCAGGGCTCGTGTGCCCCGGAATTCCGGGGCACACGAGCCCTAATACCCCTACGTGAGCAGGATCACCGCCAGGAGGGCCGTTCTGGTTTTGCATCGCGGAAATGGGTCGTGTAAAGTTTCATTCTGTTGCCGCGGTCAACGGAAAGAAGTTCTTAGGACTTCCGGTTGATTGCAAAACATTGGGCTATGGTGTAATTGGCAGCACGAGTGATTCTGGTTCACTTAGTCTAGGTTCGAGTCCTGGTAGCCCAGCGCTTCTTATGAAGCAGCTTCATCGCGAAGTGTCCTGCTCCCGTCGTCTAGCGGCCTAGGACACCGCCCTCTCAAGGCGGTAACGGCAGTTCAAATCTGCTCGGGAGTACCAAGAAGGGCCCGGTTCATGTGAACCGGGCCCTTTCTCATCCCCGCCGTTCCTCTGGAGTTCCACTACAACCCGAAATGTCGGAAAAACCGATCGGGACCGTTCCCAATCGACAATTCATGTCGTAGTGGAACCTGGAGGTTACTTGGACTGGAGTTCGACCAGCTTGGTGGTGTTCTGGGCGGTGCGTACGCCGGAGACCAGGAACTCGAGGATGACCCGGGAGACGACGATCTGGATGACCGCGGGGATCCAGCCCAGGAAAATCGCCAGAATGCCCATGATCGGGGAATAGTCGGAGCCGACCTCTTCGACGGCGAAGCCCATCATGAAACCGATGACGATGTACCACAGCCAGGTCAGCCCGGCCAGGACGATCGCGATGACGTAGATGATCGAGGCGAACTTGATGGAGACGAAGTGGTTGAAGCGCAGATCGAACAGCGCCTTGATGAAGCCGGGTTCGCCCGCGGCCTTGGCCGGCGGCGCCCATTGGCCCTGCGGGCCCGGCTGGGCCTGGTAGTCGTAACCGGGTGCCGCCTGCGGCTGGCCGGCGGAGGGGTACTGCTGATAGCCGGCGTAGGCGTCTTGGCCGTAGGGCTGGGAGCCCGACGGTTGCGACCCGGTCTGTGGGTAGCCCGCCTGCGGGTAGCCGGTGGGCTGATAGGGCTGCTGCTCGGGGTTGGGGGACTGGGACATGATTTCCTTTCGGGGACTACGGCCAGGACCCTCCTGGCGATTGTGAATACGGAACCGCCCCGGTTCCGTCGGATGCGGTGGAATCGGGGCGGTGGGCTCAGCCGCGGTTGAGGGCCTCGGTGAGGACCTTCGCCGCTTCGAGCACGGCTTGGGCGTGCAGTCGGCCGGGCTGGCGGGTCAACCGGTCGACCGGTCCGGAGATCGAGACGGCGGCCACGACCCGGTTGCTGGGTCCGCGCACGGGGGCCGACACGCTGGCCACCCCGCGTTCGCGCTCCGAGATCGACTGGGCCCAGCCGCGCCGGCGCACGCCGGAGAGCATGGTGGCCGAGAACCTGGCCCCGCGCAGGCCCGAGTGCAGCCGGTCGGGCTCCTCCCAGGCCAACAGCACCTGTGCCGCGGATCCCGCGCGCATGCTCAGGGTCGCGCCGATCGGCACCGAGTCGCGCAGGCCAACGGGCCGTTCGGCCGCGGCCACGCACAGGCGCAGGTCGCCCTGGCGGCGGAACAGCTGGGCCGATTCGCCCGTGCGGTCGCGCAACTGGTTGAGGACGGGGCCCGCGGCGGCCAGCAGGCGGTCCTCGCCGGCGGCCGATGACAGTTCGTTCAGACGCGGGCCCAGGACGAATCGGCCCTGCATGTCCCGGCCGACGAAGCGGTGGTATTCGAGGGCTACGGCCAGCCGGTGGGCGGTGGGTCGGGCCAGGCCGGTCAGGGAGACGAGTTCCGCCAGGGACGCGGGGCCGGCCTCCAGTGCCGACATGACGAGTGCGGCCTTGTCGATGACACCGACGCCGCTGCCGTTTTCTGTGCTCATAGGCACTATTTTGTGGTCTCACAATCCAAGATGCAAGTCCGGAATGCGAAAACCCGCACCTAAAATAGTGGCAGATGGCGGTCTCACCCCGACCGCCGCAACCGCTGATTCCCTTCAGGCTCAAGACAAAGGAAGTGTGGGCAATGGGCAAGACCCTGGCAGAGAAAGTGTGGGCCGATCACGTCGTTGTGGCCGGCGAGGACGGCTCACCGGACCTCATCTACATCGATCTGCAGCTCCTCCACGAGGTCACCAGCCCGCAGGCCTTCGAGGGCCTGCGCCTGGCAGGACGCAAGCTGCGCCGCGTCGACCAGCACCTGGCGACGGAGGACCACAACACCCCCACCTGGGACATCGACAAGCCGATCGCGGACCTGACGAGCCGCACCCAGATCGAAACGCTGCGCACCAATGCGCGCGAATTCGGCGTGCGCCTGCATTCGCTGGGCGATATGCAGCAGGGCATCGTCCACCAGGTCGGCCCCCAGCTGGGCCTGACTCAGCCGGGTATGACGGTGGTCTGCGGGGATTCGCACACCTCGACCCACGGGGCCTTCGGCGCGCTGGCCTTCGGCATCGGCACCTCCGAGGTCGAACACGTCATGGCCACGCAGACGCTGAGCCTCAAGCCCTTCAAGACGATGGCGATCAACATCGAGGGTGAACTGCCCGAGGGCTCGGTCGCCAAGGACATCATCCTGGCGATCATCGCCAAGATCGGCACCGGTGGCGGACAGGGCTACGTCCTGGAGTACCGCGGCGAGGCGATTCGCAAGCTGTCGATGGAAGCGCGGATGACGATCTGCAATATGTCCATCGAGGCAGGTGCCAGGGCCGGTATGGTCGCCCCCGACCAGACGACCTTCGACTACGTCAACGGCCGGCCGCACGCCCCGCAGGGCGAGGACTGGGACGCCGCGGTCGCATACTGGAAGACGCTGAAAACCGACGACGACGCGGTCTTCGACGCCGAGGTCACCCTGCAGGCCGAGGACATTTCGCCCTACGTGACCTGGGGAACCAATCCGGGGCAGGGGCTGCCGCTGAGCGCGACGGTGCCCGATCCCGCCGCGATCGTCGACGAATCCGCCAAGGTGGCGGCCCAGAACGCGATCGACTACATGGGTCTGACGCCGGGCACCCCGCTGCGCGAGATCAAGGTGGACACGGTCTTCCTGGGTTCGTGCACCAACGGCCGGATCGAGGACCTGCGCGCCGCCGCCGAGGTGGTGCGCGGGCAGGTCAAGCATCCGGACGTGCGGATGATGGTCGTCCCGGCCTCCGCCCTGGTCCGCCTACAGGCCGAAGAAGAGGGCCTGGACCGGGTCTTCACCGACTTCGGCGCCGAATGGCGCTTCGCCGGCTGCTCGATGTGCCTGGGCATGAACCCCGATCAGCTGACTCCGGGGGAGCGCTGTGCTGCGACCTCGAACCGCAACTTCGAGGGCAGGCAGGGTAAGGGCGGACGGACCCACCTGGTCAGCCCGCTGGTGGCCGCCGCCACTGCCGTGCGCGGCACCCTGTCCAGCCCGGCCGACCTGCCGGAGAAAGATCCGGAACTGGTGGCCCACAGCCACCGGCCCCGCGAACCGCGCGAAACACACACCCAGCTGCCGCTGACCGTCGTCCAGAAGTCCGCCTGAGAGCCACAAGGGAGTTCCACCATGGAGAAGTTTTCCACCCATACCGGCGTCGGCGTTCCGCTGCACCGCTCGAATGTCGACACCGACCAGATCATTCCGGCCGTCTACCTCAAACGCGTGACCCGTACCGGTTTCGAGGACGCCCTGTTCGCCGGCTGGCGCGAGGACCCGGAATTCATCCTCAACCGTCCCGCCTACGAGGGCGCCTCGGTGCTGGTCGCCGGCCCCGACTTCGGAACGGGCTCGAGCCGTGAGCACGCTGTCTGGGCCCTGCACGACTACGGCTTCAAAGCGGTCGTCTCCGCCCGCTTCGCGGACATCTTCCGGGGCAACGCCGGTAAGAACGGCCTGGTCACCTGCCAGGTCGAGCAGCCCGATGTCGAACTGCTGTGGAAGGTGATGGACAACAACCCGGGCATCGATGTCACCGTCGACCTGGTACAGCGCACCGTCAGCTGCGATACCGTCACCGTGCCCTTCGCCCTGGACGACTTCACGCGCTGGAGGCTGATGGAGGGAATGGACGATATTTCGCTGACTCTGCAGCACGAAGCGGAGATCACGGCCTTCGAGGCCCGCCGCCCGTCGTTCAAGCCCAAGACCATTCCGGCGAAGTTCTGATATACACCCGTTAAGATTCTGTAGGTTCGCACCGATCGGTGCGAACCTACACAGATCTCATATGGGAGGGTCATGCTGCGAGTCCACGGCGGAACACCGCTGACGGGCGAGGTCGATGTCCGCGGGGCCAAGAACCTGGTTCCCAAGGCCATGGTCGCCTCGCTGCTGGGGGACACCCCCTCGGTACTGCGTTCGGTGCCCGATATCAAGGACGTCCACGTCGTCACCGGCCTGCTGGGCCTGCACGGGGTCGAGGTGACCTCGGGACCGGACGCCGGTCGGGCCGATGGGGAGCTGCGGATGGACCCCGCGAACGTCTCCCAGGGTTCGATCGCCGACATCGACGCCCACGCCGGGTCCTCACGCATCCCGATCCTGTTCTGTGGGCCGCTGCTGCACCGCCTGGGCCGGGCGTTCATCCCCGATTTGGGTGGGTGCAAGATCGGCGACCGGCCGATCGACTTCCACCTCGACGTGCTGCGCAAGTTCGGCGCGCGCGTCGACAAGACCCCCGGCGGGATCCTGCTGGAGGCCCCGCAGCGCCTGCGCGGGACCAAGGTCAAACTGCCCTACCCCTCGGTCGGGGCGACCGAGCAGGTGCTGCTGACGGCAGTGCGCGCCGACGGCATCACGGAGCTGAAGAACGCCGCTGTGGAACCGGAGATCATGGACCTGGTCGCCGTTCTGCAGAAGATGGGCGCGATCATCACCGTCGACACCGAGCGGGTGATCCGGATCGAAGGCGTCGAATCGCTTTCCGGCTATACCCACCGTGCGCTGCCGGACCGGATGGAGACGGGCTCCTGGGCCTCGGCCGCCCTGGCCACAGGCGGGGACATCTTCGTGCGCGGGGCGCACCAGCAGGACATGATCACCTTCCTCAACGTCTTCCGCAAGATCGGTGGGGCGTTCACCGTCGAAGAGGACGGCATCCGCTTCCGCCACCCCGGTGGCGAACTGAACTCCGTCGTCCTCGAGACCGATGTGCACCCGGGTTTCATGACCGATTGGCAGCAGCCCCTGGTGGTGGCGTTGACCCAGGCCAGGGGCCTGTCGATCATCCACGAGACGGTGTACGAGAACCGTTTCGGCTTCACCCAGGCGCTGGGGCAGATGGGCGCGCAGATCCAGCTCTACCGCGAGTGCCTCGGCGGTACGCCGTGCCGATTCGGCCGGCGCAACTTCCTGCACTCCGCTGCGATCTCCGGGCCCAGTCGCCTACACGGGACCTCGATCACCGTGCCCGACCTGCGCGGGGGCTTCAGCCACGTCATCGCCGCGTTGGCCGCCGAGGGGACCAGCGAGGTGCGCGGGATCGAGTTGATCAACCGCGGCTACGAGGACTTCGACATGAAACTGCAGGGCCTGGGAGCCCGGGTGGAGGAAGTATGAGCAAGGACGCCGCGGCCAGGGCCGCCAAGGAACAGCGGAAGCGGGCGCACGAGGAAGAGGTGGTCGCCGGGATCGACTACTCGCCGAAGCTGCTGGCCCGCTCGCGCTCGGTCGCCCACGTCGTGGCGCCCCCGTTGACCGCGCTGTTTCGCACCATGGGCAAGCCGCACAGCCATGGCTTCGAGAACGTCGGCGACTCCGGTGCGGTGATCGTCGCGGGGCTGCACCTGAGCAAGGTCGACCCTGTGCTGCTGTCGCTGGACCTGTGGCACCACGGTCGGATGCCGCACTTCCTGGCCAAGGCGTCCCTGTTCACCGGGTTCCTGGGCGTGTTCATGCGCCCGCTGGCGCAGATCCCCGTGCTGCGCGGCTCCGCCGGGGCGGCGGAATCACTGGTCTCGGCCAAGAAGGCCCTGGCCGCCGGCGAGGTCGTCGTGATCTTCCCGCGCGGCACGCTCACCGCCGACCCCGACGGCTGGCCCGACCCCTCGCGCACGGGGGCCGCGCGCCTGGCCATCGAGACCGGGACGCCCGTGGTGCCGGCCGCGCACTGGGGACTGCAGGACACGATGACCAAGCACAACAAGGCCGTCAAACCGCAGTTCGGCCGCCGGATGGACCTGGTCTACGGTGAGCGGATCGATCCCGCCCCGTATGCCGGGGTGCCCGACGGGATCTCGCGGCTGACCCATGAGATCACCTATCAGACGGCTGCGCTGTTGGCCCGTCTGCGCGGGGTCGAACTGCCCGCGCGGTTCACCACCGACCACCGCCTGGCCGATGAGGATCGGGCGGACGGCTAAAATAGTCGGCAGGCCGCGCTCCATCGCGGCCTATTCCACTTATCGGACGAAACGTGTAAGGAGTCGGGTGTGAAGACGGCGGTCATGGGAGCCGGATCCTGGGGGACGGTGTACGCCCAGGTCATCTGCGATGCCGGGTACCCCGTCACCATCTGGGCCAGACGCGATGATGTGGCCGCGGAGATCGACTCCGCCCACACCAACTCCGGCTATCTGCCGGGGGTGACACTGTCGGAGAATCTCAGCGCCACCTCGGATCCGGCTGCGGCACTGGCAGATGCCGAAATCGTCGTGCTGGCCGTGCCGGCCCAGAGCCTGCGGGAGAACCTTGCGGCCTGGGGCGGGCACATCCGGCCGGATGCGATCGTGGTGAGCCTGATGAAGGGCATCGAGATCGGCACGGGCAAGCGGATGACGGAGGTCGTCGCCGAGGCCACCGGTCTGCCGAAGCGCCGGATCGCCGTGGTCTCCGGGCCGAACCTGGCCCGTGAGATCGCCGCCTGCCAGCCGACGGCCACCGTCGTCGCGGCCGAGGACAGTGAGGTCGCCGAACGTGTCGCCGAGATCTCCGCGAACTCCTACTTCCGGCCCTATACGAACACCGATGTGGTGGGCGTGGAGCTGGGCGGGGCGATCAAGAACGTCATCGCGCTGGCCGTGGGCATGGCCGATGGGCAGGGCCTGGGCGATAACTCCAAGGCCTCCATCATTACTCGCGGCCTGGCGGAGACGACCCGCCTGGCCCTGGCCATGGGTGGGCGGGCGCACACCCTGTCCGGGCTGGCGGGGATGGGCGACCTGGTCGCCACCTGCGCCTCCCCGCTTTCGCGCAACCGGTCCTTCGGCCGCCTGCTGGGAGAGGGACTGACCCTGGAGGAGGCGGTGGCGAAGACCAAGCAGACTGCCGAGGGCGTCAAGAGCGCCAAGGCCGTGCTGGCCCTGGGTGCCGAGCACGGTGTCGACCTGCCGATCGCGCAGGCGGTCGTGGGCGTGCTGGCCGGGAAGCTCAGCGTCGGCGAAATGGCCACCCTGCTGCTGGCCCGCAAACGCAAGGTCGAGGATCCCCGGATCTGATTCGCCGGACCCGGTCCGCATCCAACGCCGGGCCGCACTCCGGCCGCAGGGCCCGACCCGCAGCGGACGCGCACCTGTAGTGTGGGATACGCCCCGTGCAACGCATACCGAAATCCGAGGAGGAATCATGAGCGAACAGTTGAACTCGCCCTTCGCCCGCCTGAACGACGTTCCGCGCTTCACCGTCACCAGCACCGATGTGGCCGAGGGCGCACCACTGGCCCTGGCCCAGGCATCAGGCTCGATGGGGATCTCCGGCGGCCGGGACGAATCGCCCCAGCTGTCCTGGACGGACTTCCCGGAGGAGACCAAAGCCTTCGCCGTGACCTGCTACGACCCCGATGCGCCCACCGGATCCGGCTTCTGGCACTGGGTCGTCGCCGACATCCCAGGGACGGTGACCGAACTTCCCACGAACGCCGGCAATCCGGCTGCGGACCTGCTGCCGGCAGGGGTCTCCGTGTTCCGCAACGACGCGGGCGAACCGCGCTTCGTCGGCGCGGCTCCGCCGGCCGGACACGGCCCGCACCGTTACTTCTTCATCGTGCACGCGCTCAGCGAGCCCCTGAACCTGCCCGAGGATTCCTCGCCGGCCTTCGTCGGCTTCAACATCTTCTTCAAGAGCATCGGCCGGGCGTGGCTGGAGACCACGTTCGAAGTCGAGGCGTGAACCCCCGCCACTCCGTCAACGAAATAAGGAAACATGCCTGATAACCGTCCCGTGGTCGCCGTGCTGTTCGGTGGCCGCTCGTCCGAACACTCCGTCAGCTGCGTCAGCGCCGTCGGAGTGCTGTCCTCTCTGGACGATGCCGCATACCGGATCCTGCCGATCGGCGTGACCCGGGAGGGCACCTGGCGACTGGTGCCCGACTGGCAGGACTTCGCCTTCGATGCGGAGGCGATGCCCGAAGTCGAAGACGACGGGACGGCCATCTTCGTGTCCCCGACCTCCGCCGACCACCCCTTGGTGGAACGGCGCGCCGACGGGTCAACCCGTCGGCTGGGGTCGGTGGACGTGTTCTTCCCCCTGCTGCACGGTCCCTACGGGGAGGACGGGACGGTGCAGGGCCTGTTCGAACTCATGGGAGCGGCGTATGTCGGCCCCGGCGTGTTCGGTTCGGCCGCGGCGATGGACAAGCACTTCACGAAGGTCGTGTTGACCGCGGCCGGGATCCCCACCACCCCGTGGGTGACGATCCGGCAGGACGAATACACCGCGGACGCCCAGGCGGCACACGATGCGGTGATCGCCCAGGGCTTCCCCGCCTTCGTCAAGCCCGCCCGCGCGGGCTCCTCGGTGGGGATCTCGAAGGTCCACGACGCCTCCGGGCTGGCTGCGGCCTTCACCGCGGCCTTCGCCCACGACACGAAGGTGATCGTGGAACCGGGAGTCGTCGCCCGCGAGGTCGAATGCGCGGTGCTGGGCTCCTTCCACGACACCGAACCCGCGACCAGCTGGCCCTCGGAGATCACCTTCGGGGCCGAACACGAGTTCTACGATTTCGAGGCGAAGTACCTCGACGGCGCCTCCCAGGTGACCTGCCCGGCCGAACTGCCAGAGGCCGTGACCGAGGAGGTCCGCCGGGTCGCCCGCAAGACCTTCCAGGCCTTCGAGGGCTCGGGCCTGGCCCGGGTCGACACCTTCGTGCTCGACGACGGTAGCGTGCTGGTCAACGAGCTCAACACCCTGCCGGGCTTCACCCCCAGCTCCGCCTATCCGATGATGTGGGCGCGCACGGGCGTTGAGTTCCCGGAGCTGCTGAACCGGCTGATCGCGATCGCCCTGCGCGACCGCACCCGCTGAGGACGGGAACAGCCGGCGATGCGTCCCTTAAGGGCGTGTCGCCGGCGGCGTCGCCGTACCACTGACCTGCGGGGTACCGGACTCGTCGAGGTCCTTGGCCGCGACACAGGACCGAGCGGATTCGGGCAGCTTGCCCACGGCATCGGCCAGGGCCGCCAGTGCGGTGGCGCCGGGCATCCGCGTGGGGTCGACCAGGACTTCGGCCGCCGGTTTGCGGTTGTAGGTCACGAAACGCCAGGTCTTCTCGTCCTGCTGCGTGGAGATCCAGTCGACCCCGCTGACGCTGACGCAGGGATCGGTGGTGGGCGCCGGGACGTCCATCCCGCACTTGAACACCGCCGCCGAGGGATCGCCCCAGGCGCCGGTGGCCTGGCTGGAGGTGTCGCGGCGATGGAAGTCGCCGACCACATCGGGCAGGCTGAGCATGGTGTTCGCGCAGGCCGGATCCTCCGGATGCGGCGCCGATTCGACGACCAGAGTGTCGGTGCACCCGCTGAGGACCAGTCCGAGCCCCACGCTCGCGGCCGCCAGAGTCCAACCCGTGTATCTGCGCATACCCGCAGTTTATCCGCCTGCTAGCGTGGGCCCATGGCCACCCTGCACCGGCTGGGCGAAACCGCTCTGCTGCGCCTCATCACCGATACGCTCGATCGCGCGCCCGCCGCTGCCCTGAACCATCCGGCGGCGGTGGGTCCAGGCGATGATGCCGCCGTGACCCACCCCGCCGGCGCCCTGGCGAGCACCACCGACATGCTCGTGGCAGGACAGGACTTTCTGCCCGCTTGGCTGGACCTCGGCGAACTTCCCGATGCACTCTGCCCGGGCGCCGGCCTCCGCCGGGCGGCCGGCACCACTCCGGGCGGCTGGTACCGCCTGGGGGTCAAGGCGGCTGCGCAGAACCTCGCGGACGTGTTCGCCATGGGCGCGCGCCCCCACGGACTGTTGGTCTCCCTCGGACTGCCGGGCGACACCGAATCTGAGCGGATCGAGGAGTTCTACGCCGGCCTGCTCGCCGAGTGCGCGCGGGCCGGCACCGGAGTGCTCGGAGGCGATATCGGCGCGGCCGGGGAGCTCATCGTCTCCATCACCGCGCTCGGGGACTACCCGCGCTCCACCCCGCCGCTGCGCCGGAGCGGTGCCCGGCCGGGCGACACCGTCTATCTGGCCGGCACCGTGGGCTTCGCCGCCGCGGGCCTCGACCTGCTGCTGGCCGGGGTGCGCCCCGGAGAGGACCCGGACCTGGACCTGGCCCTGGCGGTGCAACTGGGGCCGCGGCCGGACTATGCTGCGGCCGCGCGGCTGCCTGGGTGGGCCCATGCCGGGATCGACGCCTCGGACGGGATGGTGGGCGATCTGGGCCGCATCGCCCGGGCCTCGCAGGTCGTCATCGACCTCGATCCGGACGCCATCGACCGCTTGTCCCGGCCTCTCCTGCCCGCGGCTCGCGCACTGCGCGCCGATGGGGCGCCGGCCCTGGACCTGGCCCGCCACTGGGTGCTCACCGGGGGAGAGGACCACGGTTTCCTGGTGACCGCGCCCACCCTGCCCGGCACGGGTGCGAACCGGGCTCCGGTAAAGTGGGAGGCGATCGGCACGGTGACCAGGCGGGCGGTCGAGGCCGGCGCACCGGATGCCGGCGGCGCCCTCGGCATTCACCTGGCCGGGGCGGCGGTTGCCGATGGGGCGTTCAGACACTTCGCCTAGCCGCGGCTGTTGCAACGACGAGGACGGACCCACAACGGCTCGAAGGAGGGCGGGATGAGCATGGACCCCGAGCGGCTCGGCGGTCGCTTGGCGGCCCGCTGGGCCAGGCGGATCGTCGAACGGATGCGGCGCGAGCGCACCGACATCGACGCGCTCAACGTCTTCCCCGTCCCCGACGGCGATACCGGCACCAATCTCTATCACACCGTCCGCTCGGCCTACCGCGCAGTCGAGGGACTGACCGGCCAGGTGACACTGGGCCAGGTCGTCGAGGCGATGGCCAATGGCGCCCTGCGCGGGGCCCGCGGCAATTCCGGGCTGATCCTCTCCGTGGCATTGCGTGGGGTGGCCGACGGACTCGCCGGTGTCACGGAACTCGACTCCGCGACCTTCGCGGCCGCTCTGGAACTGGCCGCCGACCGCGCAGCGGAGGCGATCGCCGATCCGGTGGACGGGACCATGCTCACGGTCCTGCACGCCATGGCCGAATGCGCCAGGGAACAGGCCGACGCAGGGGCCGACCTCATCGAACTGATCGCCGCGGTGCGCACCCGCAGCCAGCAGGCCCTGTTGGAGACCACCGGCCAGCTCGATGTGCTCTCGGAGGCCGATGTGGTCGATGCGGGTTCCTCGGGCATCGTCGAACTGTTCGACCTGCTCTACCTCACGGCCACCGGGCGCGACCCGGCCGGGGCCACGATGACCGAACAGGCCATGGCGGGCCGTCGGCTGCGGCAGGAGGCACTGGACGGCGTGACCGTCGAACGTCCGGAGGCCCGGGCGGGGGAGACCGGCTACGAGCTCGTTTTCTTCCTCGCCGATAAACGCGACCGCGCCCGTCATGTCAAACGCGTGCTCAAAGCCGCCGGTGGCACCTCGATCGTGGTGTCCTGGCCCAAGGTCCACGTCCACGTGCCGGACACGTCCTCCGCGCTGGAGGCGCTGCGCTCCTGCAAGTCATTGGGCATCGCGCAGCTGCGCGTCGAGGACCTCACGGTCAGCGGTGGCCCCCGGCGGCGCACTACGGTGCTGGTCACCGTAGCAGGCATCGGCTCGCTGTTCGCCGCTGCCGTGGCCGAGGCGGTGGCCGTCAATGCGGCCCTGCCCGGTTACGAGGCACTGGTGGCCGAACTCGCAGCGGGACTGAGCCCGACCCCGGATCCGGCGGCAGACGATGGCGAGGCGTCCGCAGCCCCCGGGCCGGACGAGTCGGGCGCCTCGGCAGTGCCGGGGGAGACCGGTGAGGAGGGTCCTGCCGTCGTCGTGTCCCATGACGCCGCCAGCCATGTGGCCCTGCACGAACTCGCGCTGCACACCGACGTTCTACTGGTTCCCGCCCTCAACCAGGCCCAGGTGTTCGCGGCCCTGGCCGTCTACGACCCGGCCGCGGGTCCGGCCGCAGTGGCCGCGGATATGGCCGATGTCGTCGACTCCCTGTCCTGTGGGTCCGTGGTCCGCTCGGGCCGGGCCGCCGGGCGCCAGGTCGTCCGCGGGTCCGGATGGCCGGCGGGGACCTCGCTGCCGGGTGCGGCGGATGCCGCAGAACCCGCGCTGGCCCCCGACGAGGTCATGTTCGTCCAGGTGGGCCGGGTCCGCTCGGTCTACGAGGACTCCGTATCGGCACTGCTGGGGCTCATCGACGCGCTGGCCCCGGATGCCGAACTGCTGACCCTGGTCACCGGCACCTCCCTGCCGCCTGCTGCCCTGGCCGCCGCCCGGGCCCACCTGCAGGATGCCTACCCCGAGGCCATCGTCGACGTCGTCGAGAGCCGCTCCAGCCGCCTGTGTGCGGAACTCGCGGCGGAATGAGGGCTGATGAGTAGCGCGCGCGAACCGCTCCTGAAAGACTTCATCACCTCCCGCAAAGACCTCAAGGACCTCGAATCCCTGGGCCTGGTGACGATCCACGACGTCTTCCGCAATCTGCCGCGCCGCTATATCTTCCCCGGCCAGGCCACCCGGATCAGGGAGCTGGAAGTGGGCCAGGAGGCGGTCCTCTACGTGCGCGTGACCGATGCCGATTCGTGGAGCAAACCGAATCAGCGCTCCAGGGGCCCGCGCATGATGCATATGACCAGGCTGCGCCTCAGCGACGGGGAGGCGACGATCTCGGCGACCTTCTTCAACCAGAAGTGGATGGAGAAGAAGGCTGCGGATGCGATCGACTCTTTCGTGCTGATCGCGGGCAAGGTCGAACAGTTCCGCGGCAGTCCCCAGTTGCAGAACCCGAAGTTCATCACCCAGGACGGTTCGGAGGAATACGCTCCAGGGGCCATCACCAAGCCCATCCCGATCTACCGGGCGAATGCCAGGATCGCCAGCAACCGGATCCAGCGGCTGACGAAGGTGCTGTTGGCCGCGGCCCCGCAGGAGTGCTTCGCCGACGTCGTGCCGCAGCGCATCCGCACCGCACACGGCCTGCCGGACTTCCGGACCGTGCTGCAGTACCTGCACGACCCCGCTGAGGCCGATCAGCCCGAGCAGGCGATCCACGCGCTGAAGTTCGAGGAGGCACTGTCCCTGCAGGCCGAACTGGCCAGCCGGCGCAGGCGTTTCGAGGAGCAGTCCGCCATCGCCCTGGCCGGCGCCATCGGCGGTCACCTCGACACCTTCGACGCCGAACTCGACTTCACCCTGACGCGCTCGCAGATCCGCGTTGGCACGGAGATCTCTGCCGACCTGCTGCGCAGCCGGCCGATGAACCGGCTGCTGCACGGCGACGTCGGATCGGGCAAGACCCTGGTGGCCCTGCGGGCCATGCTGCAGGCGGTGGACTCCGGCAAGCAGGCCGCTCTGGTCGCCCCGACCGAGGTGCTGGCCGCCCAGCACTACAACTCCCTGCGCTCCCTGCTGGGCTCCCGCGTGAACGACGGCACGCTGTCAGGGGACCCCGATGGGGTGCGGATCGAACTGATCACCGGCTCCCTGCCCGCGGCCCGGCGCCGCAAGGTGGCGCTGGCCGTGGCCTCGGGCGAGGTCGACATCGTGGTGGGCACGCATGCGCTGATGAGTGAGAAGACCGTATTCGCCGAACTGGGCCTGGTGGTCGTCGACGAACAGCACCGCTTCGGGGTGCGCCAGCGCGAGGCCCTGCGCACCAAGGGCGGGGAGGGGGTCCCTCACATGCTGGTGATGACGGCCACGCCCATTCCGCGCACGGTCGCGATGACGGTGTTCGGGGACTTGGACGTCAGTGTGCTCGATGAACTGCCGGGTGGGCCCAAGCGGATCAAAACCTTCGTCGTCGGCGCCGAGCACCCCCGCTGGTATGAGCGCATGTACCAGGTGATGGCCGAACGCATCGCCGCGGGCCAGCAGGTGTTCACCGTCGTCGGCCGGATCGATTCGAAGGCGGACGAGACCGGCCTGGCCCCGGGCGGAGTGTTGCCCGGCGTCGAGGACACGGCTGCGGCCCTGGCGGCCCGGCCCGAACTGTGCGCGATCCCAACACCCGGAGGCGGGACGCGCGCAGCGCGCATCGGCATCCTGCACGGCCGGATGACGCCGGAGGACAAGGATGCGGCGATGGCGGCCTTCGTCGCGGGCGATACCGATGTGCTGGTCGCCACCACCGTCATCGAGGTGGGCGTCGACGTCCCCAACGCCACCTGCATGGCCATTATGGACGCGGAGATGTTCGGAGTCGCCCAGCTGCACCAGCTGCGCGGGAGGATCGGCCGCGACGGCCGCGAGGCGATCTGCTTCTTCGCCACCCACCGCCCGCCAGACGACCCCGCCAGGGAACGGCTGGACACCGTGGCAGGGACCCTGGACGGCTTCGCCCTGGCCACCTTCGACGTGGAGACCCGGCGCGAGGGCGATGTGCTGGGCCTGAGCCAGTCGGGCCTGCGCACCAGCCTGAAATACCTATCGGTGATCAAGGACGAGAACCTGGTGCTGGCCGCGCGCGCCGACGCCTTCGCCCTGGTCGACGAGGACCCCACCCTGGAGTCCTTCCCCGCCCTGCGCGCACACGTCGACCGGCAGATCCTCGACGCCGACGAAACCTGGATGGAGGTCTCCTGATGCGCATCGTCGCGGGCAGCCTGTCCGGCCGCCGTATCCGCACACCCGGTGGTTCGGCCACCCGGCCCACCTCGGACCGGGTGCGCGAATCCCTGTTCGCCTCGCTCGAGGCCCTCGGCATGCTCGATGGCGCCCGGGTGCTCGACGTGTTCGCAGGCTCCGGTGCGCTGGGCCTGGAGGCCCTGAGCCGGGGTGCGGCCCACGCGGCCTTCGTCGAGAAGGCGCGGTCCGCCTCGGCCGTGGTGGCGGCGAATATCGCGGATCTGGGCGTGGCCGAGCGCACCAGGCTCATCACCGGGACCGCACCCGCGGCGCTGGGACAGATCGAGCCAGGCGAGACCGACCTGGTGTTCGCCGATCCGCCGTACCCGCTGACGGAGGCCCAGGTGACCCAGGTGCTCGCTGCCCTGGTGCCGCTGCTGCGCGATGCGTCCAGCCTGGTGGTGCTGGAGCGCTCCACGCGCTCGCCCGAACCCACGCTGCCGGAGGACCTGCAGGTGTTCAAACACAAGACGCACGGTGAGACGGCACTGTGGTGGCTGGAGAAGAAGTGAAATCCACAAAGGAGATGAACGACGCATGAAGGTCGTCTGCCCCGGTTCCTACGATCCCGTGACGGTGGGCCACATCGACATCGCCCTGCGGGCGGCGCGGATGTTCGAGCACGTCGTCATCGCGGTTGTGCACAATCCCTCGAAGACCGGCCACTTCCCCCTGGCCCAGCGCATCGAGTTCATCCGCGCGGGCCTGGCCGCCGACCCCCGGTTCGCCGGAGTGGACAACATCACGATCGACGATGTGCCCGGCGGCCTGCTGGTCGACTACTGCGAGCGGATCGGTGCGGGAGCCGTGGTCAAGGGACTGCGCTCGGGCACCGACTACGCCTACGAACTGCCGATGGCGCATATGAACCGGCACTTGAAGAACATCGAGACGGTTTTCGTGCCGGGCGATCCCGCCTATGAGCACGTGTCCTCCTCGCTCATCCGCGAGGTTTCCGCGTTGGGCGGGGACGTGGCCGGGATGGTTCCGGAGATGGTCCTGGCCGAGCTGACCGCACGGCGCGCACAGCAGTCGCAGCAAGCGCAGCCCGGTGGCGCCGACGGTGCCGCTGAAGCCTGCAGCGCCGGCGCGAAGCGGAGCTGAGGGTGTTCCGTCCCGGATGGTTCTTCTTCCTGGTCCTGCACACCATCTTCATGCACGGGATCTTCAACGCCACCAAGGTGTTGATGAGCTACCGGGCGCTGGAACTGGGTGGTGGCTCCGCGGCCGTCGGCATCCTGACGAGCGTCTATTCGATCGTGCCGCTGTTCCTGGCGATCTACATCGGGCGCAAGGTCGATCGCGGCTTCGTCATCCCCGTGCTGTGGTTGGGCACCGTGCTGTCCACCGTGAGTGTGGCCGGCGCGGCCCTGAGCCCGTCGATCGCGGGCGTGGCCGTCGCGGCGGTGGGCCTGGGCACCGGCCAGCTGCTGATGACCGTCGGCTCGCAGGCCGTCATCCCCTCGAGTTTCCCCGCCGGTGATCTGACCGCCCGGTTCGGCTCGCTGACCCTGGGCGTGTCCATCGGGCAGACCCTGGGCATGCCGATCGCGGGCCTGGTGGCCGGCGGCGGCCTGTCAGGCGCCCACGTCGACCCGGTGCGCGGCATGTGGGTGATGTGCGCCTTCGGGGCCTTGGCGATTCCGTGCATGTTCGGCATCATGCGCAGGCCCCGGATGCCGCGGGTCTCCCGCGAGATGGCGAAGGCCGCGGCGCTCTCGCCCATCACCCTGCTGGGACTGCACGGGATGAAGCCGGCGATCCTGGCGTCCATGTCGACCCTGGCCGCGATCGACCTGATGAGCGCCTACCTGCCGGTGCTGGGCCAGACCCATGGGATCTCGGTCGAGGCCGTGACCCTGTTGCTCACGGTGCGCACCCTGGCCACGATCGTGGCCAGGCTGTTCACCACCCAGCTCACGCACACGGTGGGGTTGTTGCGGCTGCTGTGGACCGCCAGTCTGCTGGCTGGCCTGTGTGTGTTCGCGATTCCGGTGTTCCCACAGGTCTGGCCCCTGGCGCTCATGATGGTGCTCAGCGGGTTCGCCTTCGGGATGACCCAGCCGCTGACGATGACCCTGGTGTCCTCCCTGGCCGATGCCGCCAACCGCGGTGCCGTGATGTCGCTGCGCCTGGCCGGCAACCGGCTGAGCCAGGTGGCGTTCCCACTGGCGGCCTCGGCGCTGAGCGCCTCGGTGGGCGTGGCCGCGATCTTCGTGATGAGCGGCGGTCTGCTGGTGGCCAGTGCCGCCGCCACGCTGAGCAATGCGGTGCGGGGCCGGCGGGACTGAGGGCCATGCCTTTTCGGTGGTACCACTTGCGCACCCGTAGACTGGGGGTGTGAAGTCTTCTCCGGAACCGAGGTCCCCGCAGCCTGCGCGGCGCACGCGTGCCCGTGCACTGCGCTGGCCGCTCGTCGCCTTCGGCATCGGCCTGGTGGTCCTCGGCGGTTCCCTGTGGTTGGCGGGACTGCCGGGCGCCTGGCCCACCGTGGCCGGCGTGCTGCGCTTCGCGGGCTCCATGCTGGCCGGCCTGAGTGCGGCCTACGGCGTCCTGGTGTTCATCCGCACCAGGTGATGTGCGTGGTGTCCTGGGCGCGCCCGCATGCTCTGCACAGGTGCTGTACCCAAGGTCACATGTGCTGCGCTTGGGGCGAACTAGCGCAGTACACCCCCAGTTGATAGACTTGTTGCTTGCGTGTCAGTGCGTGTGCTGCACGGAAATCGAAGGTAAGACGGAGGGGAGTGAAGAGAGATGAACAAGCATTCTGAACTCGAACTCGACCTGCGGAGCATGAACCTGCTGGACAAGCCGGGGGAATGGCTCAAGCTGGAGAAGACCGTTGCCGCGCCGCAGGACCTGCGGATCGAAATGATCGGGATTCCGGCCGGGGACCCCATGCAGCTTGCGCTGCAGCTGGAAAGCGTGGTCGAGGGCATTTATGTCACCGGCACCGTCAAGGCTGTGGCCAAGGGGCAGGATGCCCGGACGCTCGAAGAACTGGAGCTGGACCTCGACGTCCCGCTCAACGAGCTCTTCGTCTACGAGCGTGACCCGGAAGACGAGGAATCCTATGCCGTGGAACGCGGCCGGATCGACCTGGAACCCGCTCTTCGTGACGCAGTGGTGATGAGCTTGCCGTTTAGGCCGCTGAAGACGGATGACGATGGCGATTTCACCTTCACCACCGGAGTCGACTTCGAACCGGAAGGCGAATCCGATCCGCGCTGGTCTAAACTGGAAACATTGTTGTCTGAAGAGAAAGAGAGCTAGACGTGGCTGTTCCGAAGCGTAAATTGTCGCGCAGCAACACCCGCCACCGTCGTTCGCAGTGGAAGGCTCAGGCTCCGACCCTGGTCAAGACTGTGGAGAACGGTCGCGTTGTGTACTCGCGCCCCCACCAGGCCCGCGTTGTCGAAGACTCCGCTGGAACCCCCCTGTTCCTGGAGTACAAGGGCCGCAAGGTCGCCGACATCTGAGCGATCCAGAGGTTACCTCCATTGCATGAGCAGTCTCTGACTGAACTCAACGAGCGTCTCGGCGTCGATATCGACGCCGAGACGCTTCGTCTTGCCCTGACGCACCGGTCCTACGCCTTCGAACACGGCGGCATCCCTACCAACGAGCGCCTGGAGTTCCTGGGCGACTCCGTGCTGCAGTTGGTGTCCACCGAATCGCTGTTCTTCGGCAATCCGGACCTGCCTGAGGGCAAACTGAGCAAGAAACGCGCCTCTGTGGTCAACACCCGTGCCCTGGCCGGGCATGCGCGCGAACACGGGATCGGCGATTTCCTGCTCCTGGGCAAGGGCGAGGACCTGACCGGTGGGCGCGATAAGGACTCGATCCTGGCCGACACCGTCGAGGCCATCATCGGTGCCTGCTACGTCTCCTGCGGCAGACAGTCCGCTTTCGACCTGGTCCACCGGCTGATCGACGACAGCATCCGCGATGCCGTGGTGCTCGGTTCCGGAATGGACTACAAGACTACCCTGCAGGAGGCCGCGGCCGACCTGGAACTGGGGTCGGTCACCTACACCTTGGAGGGCCGCGGGCCCGATCATGCCAGGGTCTACACCGCCACCGCTTTCACCGGTGAACGCTCCTGGGGCTCCGGAGAGGGGACCTCGAAGAAGGCCGCGGAACTGGTCGCCGCTGAAATCGCGGTTAAGGAGATCGTCCGCCTGCATCCGAGCTGGGATCGCTGAGCCGGCGCACGGCCCTGCCCCCGACACCTCCGAGACATGCCCGAACTCCCCGAAGTAGAATCCGTCCGCCGTGGCCTGGCCGGCTGGGTGGCCGGCGCCCATGTGCAGCGCGTGCGCGTGCTCGACGAGCGGATCCTCGGCACCACCTCCCGCAGGGACATCCCCGCCGGCGCGGGAATCCTGTTCGCCGCTGACCTGGCCGAGGCCACGCTCACCGGAGCGCAGCGCCGCGGCAAGTTCATGTGGCTGCCGCTGCTGGATGGAGACCGGGCCCTGGCCGTGCACCTGGGGATGAGCGGGCAGTTCCGCATCCACCAGCCCGGTGACCCCGTGCACAAACACACCAGGGCGATCATGGACCTGCACGCGCCCGGCAACGGTGATGTCGAACTGCGGTTCATCGACCAGCGGATCTTCGGCCATCTGGGCGTTGAACCGATCGTGCCGGGAATGGCCAACTGGGGCGCATCGGCGGGCCGGCCGCGGCCCGTTGCGCTCAGTGCCTCCCGCATCGCCCCCGACCCCTTCGAACCGGGGTTCGAGCCGCAGGCCGTGGCCCGGGTCCTGGCACGCAAGCACACGGCGATCAAAACGGCTCTGCTGGACCAATCGGTGCTCAGCGGAATCGGCAATATCTACGCCGACGAGGCCCTGTTCGCCGCATCAGTCCATCCGTTGGCCCTGGCCGATAGGCTGCGGATCTCCCGGGTCGTGCGCGTGGTCGAGGCCGCGCGCGAGGTGATGGCCCGGGCGCTGGAGGTCGGCGGCACCAGCTTCGACGATCTGTACGTCAACGTCAATGGGGAATCCGGCTACTTCGCCAGGTCCCTGCAGGCCTATGGGCGCGAGGGCCAGCCGTGCGCCCGGTGCGGGACCCCGCTCAAGCGAATCGTAGTGGGTGGGCGCAGCACCCACTTCTGTCCTACCTGCCAGCGCCCGCAGCGCTAGGGCCCTGGACAAAGGCGGTCACGACGGATCACCGATGAGCGCCGGCTCGTTTATTTAGTCGCCGACGAGGATCTCGTGATCCTGTAGGCCCGTCACCATTACTGACACCTGACTGGTCTCGCCATCGGAACGAAAGAGGCTATACCTCATCGGGACCAGTCCGTCGCGCCTTTTTCAAGGAAATCACCTGCAATACCGCCCAGCTCAGTATCAGAATCGTGCCGATCGTCGTTACGGATATTCCAGCCAGCACGAGTATGCCGGCTCCGATATTCGCTCCGGATGTGCTCATGTTGGAGTTCAGAAAGTATCCAAGAACTGATAGCGCGATTCCAATGATCACAAGCAGTAGTCCAATTGCTAAGTATAATATGCGCATGTCTGAACCTATTCATAAAATCCAGGTGGGATCTTCGCTGCCAGCATAGTGGTCTTTTGCTATCTTTTTTAATGATCGCGACCCTGGTCGGCTGGCCCCGCGCGCAATAGGCTTGTACCCATGAGCCACACGAGCAGAGCACTGTTGATCGTCGATGTGCAGAACGACTTCTGCGAGGGCGGCGCCCTGGGTGTCGCCGGAGGTTCCGCCGTGGCCCAGGACGTGGCGGCGTTGTTGGCCGCGCACCGACCCCGGGACTTTACCACTGGCAATTCAGCCCAGGCGCCCTATGCCCTGATCGCGGCCTCGCGCGACTGGCACGAAGCCGGCAACGACAACGGCGGGCACTTCGCAGCGCCGGACGAGGCCCCCGACTTCTCCACGACCTGGCCCGTGCACTGTGTGCAGGGGACCTCGGGCGCGGACTACCATCCGGCCCTGGCCACGGCGGCCATCGACGTGCACGTGCTCAAGGGCATGGGCGTGCCCGCCTACTCCGCCTTCGAAGGTCGGACGGCCGACGGCCGGGGCCTGACCGCCGTGCTGCACGAGGCCGGGGTCGAGGCCGTTGACGTGGTTGGGATCGCCACGGACCATTGCGTGCGGGCCAGCGTGCTCGACGCCCTCGCCGCGGGGTTCAGCGTGCGGCTGCTCACCGGCCTGATCGCCGGGGTGGCACCGGAGACCTCGGCGGCGGCACTGGAGGAGATGCGCACCGCCGGAGCCCTGCTGAGCGAGGGCCAACCGATAAACTGAACCCACCATGTTTCTCAAGACGTTGACCCTGCGCGGGTTCAAGAGCTTCGCCTCGGCCACCCGGATGGAACTCGAACCCGGAATCACCTGCGTGGTGGGCCCCAACGGGTCGGGCAAATCGAATGTCGTCGACGCCCTGGCCTGGGTGATGGGCGAACAGGGCGCGAAGAACCTGCGCGGTTCGAAGATGGAGGACGTCATCTTCGCCGGCACCGGCAAACGCCAACCGCTGGGCCGCGCCGAGGTGTCGCTGACGATCGACAACACCGACGGCGCCATCCCGATCGACTACACGGAAGTCACCATCACCCGCACCCTGTTCCGCTCCGGCGGCAGCGAGTACTCGATCAACGGCAGCCCCGCGCGCCTGCTCGACATCCAGGAACTGCTCAACGACTCCGGCCTGGGCAAGGAGATGCACGTCATCGTGGGCCAGGGGCGGCTCGACGAGATCCTCCACGCCGACCCCTTTGACCGGCGCGGCTTCATCGAAGAGGCGGCCGGCGTCCTCAAACACCGCCGCCGCAAGGACAAGGCCCTGCGCAAACTCACCGGCCTGCAGGCGAACCTCGACCGGGTGAACGACCTGCGCGCCGAACTGTCCGATCAGCTCGAACCCCTGGGCCGGCAGGCGCAGGCGGCCAAACGCGCCCAGGGCGTGCAAGCGGTGCTGCGCGACGCCGAGGCCCGGCTGGCCGCCGACGACGTGGTCAGGCTCAGCGCCAAGCTGGAAGCCGGGACCTCACCGCAGGTCGCGGCGAAGGCGAAAGAGGAACTGCAACTCGAACTGGCCGAACTCGACCGCCGAATCTCAGCCGGCACCGCGGACCTGGCGAAACTCGAGACCAGGGCCGAGGACCTGACCGCGCTGGTGCGCGACCTCGACGGTGCGGCCGCCCGGGCGCGTGCGCTGGCCCAACGGGCCGAGGACCGGATTGGCTTCTTCGACCGCGCCCCGGTGGCACCGGAGCAGGGCGAGACCCCGGAGGCCACTCTGGCGAAGGCCAAACGCTATGCGGCAGAACAGGCCGAGGCGGTCAAGCTGAGTCAGAAGCGCCAGGCCCAGGTAGACGAACTTACGGCACAGAAGGACGCGGCCCAGGCCGGGCTGACGGATACCGAGGCCCGACTGGGCGAACTGCGGGCAGCCCAGTCACAGCTGGTCGAGCGCCGGGCCAGGGCCGAGAACACCATCGAATCCGCGCAGAACGAACTTCAGCGAACCGCCGCGGACCTCGCGGACCTGGATGCCCAGGCTGCGAACCTGGCCGACGAACACCGCCGGGCCAAGGAACTTGCCGACCGGGTCCGCGCCAGGGTCGCGGATCTGAACGATTCCGGGACCGGTCTGAGTGAGGCCGCAGAACAGACCGCCGAGGATCTGGCCACGGCGCGGCGGGACCTGGCCGAACTGGACACCCGCGTGCAATCGGCCGGGCGTCTGCTGGCAGCGGCCGGAGCCAGGGCCCAGGCCCTGCAGGAGGGCGCCAGGACACCTGCGCACCTGGCCGATGTGCTGGCGCTCAACGTGCCCGGCGTGGACCGCGCACTGGGGGATCTGCTGCGGATCGCCCCCGGGGCCGAACGGGCGGTGACCGCAGCGCTGGGCTCCGGAGCTCAGGCGGTGCTCGCAGCCGACCTGGAGACGGCGGCAGGTCTGCTCGAAGCTCTGGACGCGGGCACCGCGATCGAGGTGTTGATCGCCGGCCCCGGCGGCCCTGCGGAGTCCACAGGGCCGGCAGAGCCTGCCGAATCCGCAGAGCCAACGGACAGCACAGTGCCCGCCCCCACCTCGGCCCGGCCGGGGCCCGTCCCGGCCCTGGATCTGGTGACATGCTCGGATCCCGCCGTCGGCCGCCTGCTGGAGACCCTGCTGGCCGACGTGCAGGTCGTCGCCGATGCGCAGACCGCTCTGGAGCTGCTGGCCGGGGGAGCCGTGGAAGCGGACCTGGAACAGGCTGCCGAACGGGACATGCGCTACGCGACCCTGGACGGGGAACTGTACTCCGCCACGGCCGTCTCCCGCGGCGTCGATGCCGAGGGCGCGCGCCTGGCCGCGGCGGGCGAACTCGAACGGACCAAGGCCGATCTCGAGCGCAAACGCAGGGCCCTGGACCAATTGGGCGCTCGCCGTGAGGAATTCTCAGCGGTCGTGGCCGACCGCGAGGCCGCCCACCGCACGGCGCAGCAGGCCGAGCACGCAGCGGAGGTCAGACGGGCCTCGGCCGCCCAGGAGTTGGCGGCGGCCACTACCGCGGCAAGCCGACTCGACTCCCGCCGAGCGGAACTCGACGAACGCCACTCCACCCTGACCCAGCGGCGCACTCGGGCCCAGCAGGATCTGGAGGACGCCCAGCGGACCCTGGAAGAACTGGACGCGCAGCAGGCACAGCGGGAGGCGGATCGGGCTGCGGAGGACTCCGATGCGGGTCCGGAATCGGCCGCCGGGGAAACGGAGGAGGAGCGGCTGAGCGCCGTCCGCGACGAGCTCTCCGCGGGCATCGCGCACCTGGGCGAACAGCTGATGGAGGCGCGCATCGCGGTGCGCACTGCCGGAGACCGCGCGAAGTTCCTGGGCGATCGCGTCGCAGCCCTGCAACGGCGGGCCGAGGACGCCAGGGCCGCCGCGCAACAGGTGGCAGAAGACGCCGAACGCGCTCGCGTCTCCCGTGAGCGCGCAGGTCGGATCGTCACAGCTGCCACGGGCCTGCGCGATCTGTTGGCGGCCGCGCAGGCGAAGGCGGAAACGGATCTGGACCGGGCCAAGCAGTCCCGCAGTGCGCTGGGCGAGGATCTCGAAGAGCTGCGCACCACCCGGCAGTCAGCGGCCGAGCGCCTGGCCAAACAGACCCAGGAGGAGGCCGAGGCCCGGCTGGTGCGCGAACGCTACGAGGCCGAACTGGCCGAACTGAGCGCTCGGGTCCAAGAGGAAACGGGCTTAAGCGTCGAACACCTGGTCGAGAGGTTCGGACCGCACCTGCCAGTCCCGGTCGGCGAATCGACCGAGCAGCCCTTCGTGCGCGCCGAGGTCGAGAAGAGCCGCAAGGCCGCGCAGCGGGAACTCAAGGCGATCGGGGAGGTCAACCCGCTGGCCCTGGAAGAGTACGCGGCGCTGAAGGAACGCCACGACTTCCTGGAATCCCAACTGGGCGACATCGAATCGACCAGGGCGGAACTGCTCAAATTGGTCGAACAGGTCGACGAGCACGTCAAAGAGGCCTTCGCCGCGGCCTTCGCGGACACCGCCAGGGAATTCGAGCGGATCTTCGCCAGGCTGTTCCCCGGCGGCGAGGGATCGCTGACGCTGACGGACCCGGAAGACCTGCTGGCCTGTGGCGTGGAGGTCCACGCCCGGCCCGCCGGCAAGCGGGTCAAACGCCTGTCGTTGCTCTCCGGCGGAGAGCGCTCGCTGGTGGCCATTGCGCTGCTGGTGGCCATCTTCAAGGCCCGCCCCAGCCCCTTCTACGTGATGGACGAGGTCGAGGCGGCGCTGGACGATGTGAACCTGCAACGCCTGCTCACGGTGTTCGAAGAACTCCAGGAGTCCAGTCAGCTCATCGTCATCACCCACCAGAACCGCACGATGGAGATCGCCGACGCGCTCTACGGCGTGACGATGGGCGCCGATGGCATCTCCACGGTGATCTCGCAGCGCCTGGTCAAGCGGGCCGATGACGAGCAGCGATCGAAGTCACAGTCGGTGTGATAAGCAACGGCCCAGTTCAGGGAGGGTGAAATCGGATACGTTATCGGAATGTTGCCGACGTCTACACGAATACGCCGGATCTGACAAGATCATCCGGTTAGAATGATTCGCGTTGTGCATTAGCCAAAGCGACCCCGGCAGTCTGGTTCGGGCCGCCCGGGAAGGAGCCTCAGTGGTCGTCACCGCAGCCCTGGCCGAAGACGGTCCGGCGGTCCTGGGAGTGGGCGGGGTGCTGGTCATGTTGATCGGCCTGGTCGTCTGTGTGGGCATCGGCATCGCCGTTGTGCTCCTGGTCGCCGTTCCGGCCCTGCGCCGGGAGGGCCGGCTCCAGCCCTCCGACTCGGCCTCCCCACATTTCCGGCTGCCACGCGAATGGACCGGCTATGACGACGAGGCCTACGGTTACTTCGGGACCGACGACGCCACCAGCCACCTGGCGACCAGGGAACAGGCGGCGGCGGGTGACCTGGCCCATCACTCATATATCCTCTATCCGCAGCCGCGCCGTCATGCGGCCCCGCCCCTGGCGACGCTGCGCCCGCGCACCCGGCACTGGAAGGTCCCCAAGGGCGGTACCGGTCTGCGCACCACCCTCAACCTGCTGTTCCGGTAGCCGACGGTTCCACCGCGTGCCGCCGGGCACCGGCAGGTTCACCCACTCGTTTCGAAGGGAACACCCGTGGATACACAGCTCCTCATCACCATCGGCATCATCGCGATCGTGGTGGTGCTCGTCCTCCTGGGCTTCGTGCTGCTGGCACCGCGGCGCCGCCACCGCCATGAGAATACGGGTCGGGAGACCGTGTCGGTTGCCACCGTCCCCGGCGGCGAGGCGACCGATATCGCGGAACCGGCCGGCACCTCGGCCGTCGTCGAGGGCCCACCGGTCGACGTGCCCACCGAGCCCGGTACCCGCCTGGCCAAGCTGCGCGCGCGTCTGGCTAAGTCGAACAACGCCCTGGGCCACGGCCTGCTGGCCCTGCTGTCGAGCGACCACCTCGACGAATCGACGTGGGAGGACATCGAGGACACCCTCATCATGGCCGACCTGGGCGTCGACCCGACCACGGAGCTCGTCGACCGGCTGCGCGAACGCGTGCGGGTGCTGGGCACCCGTGAACCCGCACATGTCCGCACCCTGCTGCGCGAGGAACTGATCAACCTGGTCGACCCGACGATGAACAGGAATCTGGCGACCGAGCGAACCGACGGTCAGCCGGCCGTGGTCCTGGTCGTCGGCGTCAACGGCGCCGGTAAGACGACCACCGTGGGCAAACTGGCCCGCGTCCTGGTCGCCGAGGACAAGAGCGTGCTGTTGGGCGCGGCGGACACCTTCCGCGCGGCAGCGGCCGAACAGCTGACCACTTGGGGCGAACGGGTGGGGGTGGACACCGTGCGCGGTGCCGAGGGCGCCGACCCGGCATCGGTGGCCTATACGGTCGTGGAGCGCGGGGTGGCCGAGGCCGCCGATGTGGTCCTGGTCGACACCGCCGGCCGGCTGCAGAACAAGAAGGGCTTGATGGACGAGCTGGGCAAGGTCAAGCGCACCGCGACCAAGCCCCTGGCCGAAGGCCATACGATCGACGAGGTGCTCCTGGTCCTCGATGCGACGACCGGCCAGAACGGCATGCAGCAGGCTCGCGTGTTCGCCGAGGCCGTGGACATCACCGGCATCGTGCTGACCAAGCTCGACGGAACCGCCAAGGGCGGAATCGTTGTGGCAGTGCAGCGGGAACTGGGGGTCCCGGTCAAGTTGATCGGCCTGGGCGAGGGCGCCGACGATCTGGCCCCGTTCACCGCCGAGGGGTTCGTGGACGCTCTGCTGGAGGACTGAGCAGAGACTGAGCAGGCGGAAACGCCGGCGTAACAAATCGGTGGATTCCGTTACATCGCCGAAACTGATACACGAGTGATCTGAAACACCGCTTTTCCAGACTTATCACTGTTAGGCGCTCCGGGCGAACACGACCCGGGCGTGCACCGATAGAACAGCTGGTAGGAAAAATGGAACTTACGGCAGTCGACGCCTGGGTGATGGTCTGTGGAGCCCTGGTGCTCCTCATGACCCCCGGTGTGGCATTCTTCTACAGCGGCATGACACGTGCCAAGGCCTCCCTGAACATGATGATGATGGTCTTCCTGGCCATCGGCATCACCGCGGTCGTCTGGGTCCTGTGGGGGTATTCGGAATCGGCCGGCTCCTCCTGGGGTCAGGTCGTCGGCAATCCGTTCGACTTCTTCGGCCTGAGCACTCTGCTCGACGATAAGGAAAGCAGCATGATCTCGGTGGGCTTCGGTGCCACCTTCGCGATCATCACCGTCGCCCTGATCGCCGGTGCTGTGGCGGACCGGTTCAAGTTCGCCGCCTGGGTCGTCTTCGTCCCCGTCTGGGTCACCCTGGTCTACTGCCCCCTGGCGTTCATGGTCTGGGGTGGCGGACTGCTGTCCGACGAGGGCTGGTTCGGATCCACCTTCGGCACCGTGATCGACTACGCCGGTGGCACCGTGGTCCACATCAACGCCGGCGTCGCCGCCCTGATCCTGGCACTGCTGGTCGGCAAGCGCGTTGGCTTCGGCAAGGACTCAAGCCAGCGCCCCCACAACCTGTCCATGGTCCTGTTGGGCGCCTCGCTGCTGTGGTTCGGCTGGTTCGGTTTCAACGGCGGTGCCGCAACCGATTCCACCGAGGCCGGTCTGATCTGGGTCAACACCCTGGTCTGCCCGGCGATGGCGATGGTCGCCTGGATCCTGGTCGAATGGTTCCGCGACGGCAAACCCACCAGCCTGGGCGCGGCCTCCGGCGTGGTCGCCGGCCTGGTCGCCATCACCCCCGCCTGTGCGAATGTCTCGGTCATCGGCGCGATCATCATCGGCATCCTGGCCGGTGTGGGCTCCGCCTACGCTGTGGGCCTGAAGTTCAAGCTGGGCTACGACGACTCCCTGGACGTCGTGGGCGTCCACCTGGTCTCCGGCATCATCGGCACCGTGGCCCTGGGCTTCTTCGCCCTGCCCGCCGATGACGTCACCGCCGGCGGTCTGTTCTACGGCGGCGGCATCGCCCAGTTGATCGCCCAGGTGATGGCGGCGGTGTTCTCCATCGTCTTCACCGCGGTCATGACCCTCATCATCGCCTGGGTCATCAAGAAGACCATCGGCCTGCGGGTCAGCGAGAAAGCCGAGGTCGAGGGCATCGATCTGCACGAACACGCGGAGACCGCCTACGAGTTCGGCGGAGTCGGCACGGGTGCCGCTATCGGCGGCGGGCTGCCGCGCGCCGCGGTCGTCAGCCAGACCTTCGCCGAATACGAGGCCCAGCGCGTTGCCCAGGCGGACAAGTAGCGCAGGCGCTCAACTGACGCAGAACAGACAAGGACGGAATAGAGAATGAAACTGGTAACAGCGGTCATCCGCCCGGAGAAACTGGGCGATGTCAGGCAGGCGCTCGAAGCCGCCGGCGTACAGGGGTTGACGATCTCGGAGGCCTCCGGCTTCGGCCGGCAGAAGGGCGAGAAGCAGGTCTACCGGGGTGCGACCTTCACCACGAACCTGGTGCCCAAGCTCAAACTGGAGATCCTGGTCGTCGACGAGAACGTCTCCCGGGTGGTCACCGCGATCCTCGACGTGACCAGCCAGGGTACTGCCGGCGACGGCAAGGTCTGGGTCACCGCGGTGGAATCCGTGATCCGCGTCTCCGACCGCTCAGAGGGTCTGGCCGCCCTCTGAGACATGCGACCGGGCCGGTAGGGGCCCGGACGGCCACCCCCGAACTGTGACGTTTCCTACCAGCCGTCACAGCACACCCCGGCCCGCAGGTTCCGATACCTGCGGGCCGGATGCGTGCCGGGTTGGTATCCTTGTTCACCGTATGCATTCGCTTAGGCAAAGGACTTCCGTTGTTTGACTCTCTGTCCGATAGGTTGTCGGCGACCTTCAGGAACCTGCGCGGCAAGGGCCGGCTGTCGGAAGCCGACGTTGACGCCACCATCCGCGAGATCCGCCGTGCCCTGCTCGACGCGGACGTCGCCCTGGCCGTGGTCCGCGCCTTCACGGGGCGGGTCCGTGAACGCGCGCTGAGTGAAGAGGTCTCCAAGGCGCTCAATCCCGGCCAGCAGGTCGTCAAGATCGTCAACGACGAACTCATTGGGATCCTCGGTGGGCAGACCAGGCGGATCCAGTTCGCCAAACGCCCACCCACGGTCATCATGCTGGCCGGCTTGCAGGGTGCGGGTAAGACCACCCTGGCGGGCAAGCTGGCCCACTGGCTCAAATCCGACGGCCACCGTCCCATGCTGGTGGCGGCCGACCTGCAGCGACCCAACGCGGTCAATCAGCTGCAGGTCGTGGGCGAACGCGCGGGCGCCTTCGTCTACGCGCCCGAACCGGGCAATGGCGTGGGCGATCCGGTGCAGGTCGCCAAGGACTCCATCGAGGTCGCGAAGTCCAAGCTCTACGACGTGGTCGTCGTCGACACCGCGGGCCGCTTGGGCATCGATGAGGAACTGATGCAGCAGGCCGCGGACATCCGCGCCGCCGTCAACCCCGACGAGGTCCTGTTCGTCATCGACGCGATGATCGGCCAGGATGCGGTCGCCACAGCCCAGGCCTTCAACGAGGGCGTTGACTTCACCGGCGTGGTCCTTTCGAAGCTCGACGGCGATTCCCGCGGCGGCGCGGCACTGTCGGTGGCCGAGGTGACCGGCAAGCCGATCATGTTCGCCTCCACGGGTGAGGGCATGACGGACTTCGAGCAGTTCCACCCGGACCGGATGGCCGACCGGATCCTCGATATGGGCGATATCCTCACCCTGATCGAGCAGGCCGAGAAGACCTTCGACGAGAAGGAAGCGGAGAAGCTCGCCAAGAAGGTCGAAAAGGGCGAGGACTTCGACCTCAACGACTTCCTGACCCAGATGTCGGCCCTGAAGAAGATGGGCTCGCTGAAGAAGATGCTGGGCATGATGCCCGGGATGAACCAGTTCCGCGAGCAGCTTGACGCCTTCGATGAACGTGAGATCGACCGCATCGAGGCGATCGTGCGCTCCATGACACCGCAGGAGCGGAGCAATCCGCGCATCCTCAACGGATCGCGGCGCACCCGCATCGCCAAGGGCTCCGGCACGACCGTGACCGCGGTCAACCAGCTGATGGACCGTTTCTCCCAGGCACAGAAGATGATGCGCCAGATGGGCAAGAAGGGCGGCCGGGGGATGCCCGGAATGGGCGGCGGAATGCCCGGGATGCCCGCAATGCCGGGGATGCCCACCGGCGGCGGTGGCACGAAGAAGAGCTCGAAGAAGAAGGGCAATAAGAAGAAGGGCGGCAAGTCCGGCAATCCGGCCAAGCGGGCGGAGGAAGCGCGCCAGGCACAGTTGCGCCGCGAGGGCAAGACGCCCGACCCCGTCGGCTCGGCCTTCGGCGGCATCGATATGGGTGGCGAAGAGGAGTTCGACCTGAGCAAGTTGCCCAAGGGCTTCGGCGGCTTCGGGACTGGCAAGAAGTAAGTGCTTCTGGCATAATAAACACTTGTACTCGAGTGCTGTCGGGACCCTCTCAACCTGGGCTTCACTCAAGAACACGGACGAACTACACCTCCCAACCCCACGGGACGGGGTGTGCGCCCACCCTATTGATAAAAGGAGACACCACTAAAGTGGCAGTCAAGATTCGCCTGACCCGCATCGGCAAGATCCGTGCACCCTTCTACCGCGTTGTCGTCGCCGATTCGCACACCCGCCGTGATGGCCGTGCGATCGAGCAGATCGGCATCTACCAGCCCACGCACAACCCTTCGGTCATCGAGATCGATTCGGAGCGCGCGCAGTACTGGCTGGGCGTCGGTGCACAGCCCACCGAGCAGGTCAAGAAGCTGCTGAAGCTGACCGGTGACTGGGCCAAGTTCAAGGGCTACAAGGACACCACCAGCCGCGTGAAGGCGCAGCCGGAAAAGGCCGCCTACGTGGCCCCGGAGGGCAAGTCGGTCATCAAGGAAGCGATCACCCCCAAGGGTGGCGACGACGCTGCTGAGGCTCCCGCGCAGGAAGCCGCCGCAGAAGAGACCGCTGAGGCCTGAGCATGCTCGACAAGGCTTTGGAGCACTTGGTCCGCGGAATCGTGGACTATCCCGATGATGTCACCATCAAGGAACGCCATGGGCACCGTGGCACGACTCTGGAAGTCCGGGTCCACCCGGATGACCTGGGCCGCGTGATCGGCCGGTCCGGTCGCACAGCCAAGGCGCTGCGCACCGTGATCAACGCCCTGGCCGCCCCGGACAACATCCGGGTCGACCTCATCGAGTCCTGAGCTTTCAGTCATAGCAGTTCGATCCGCCGTCCCGGGTTCACCCGGGGCGGCGGTTTGCTGTCTACCGGCCGTTGGCATTGCCCGTGCAGCCGATAAAATCGTGGCAGAGCATTCCTTCTTATACCGCCGTCCCCAACACCGAACAGAGGCAGAACACATGAGCCAGGTCGTCGCCCGGATGGGCAAGCCCCACGGAATCCGTGGAGAGGTCACCGTCGAGGTCCGCACCGACGACCCCGATTCCCGGTTCGTTCCCGATGCACAGTTCGGCACCGACCCCGACGTGGGAACCCTGACGCTGACCCGGGCGCGCTGGCATCAGAACCGGCTGCTGCTGTCCTTTGCCGAGGTGGCGGACCGCAACCGCGCGGAGGAGCTGCGCAATACCATGCTGATCGTCGACGATGACGACGTCGTCGAGGACGATGCCTGGTACATCGAGGACCTGGTGGGCGCCCAGGTCTACCTGGTGGATGCCGGACCGGACGCACAGCCGGTGGGCGAGGTCGTGGAGGTCACCCCAGGTGCGGTACAGGACCTGCTGCACGTGCGCCTGGCCGGCGGGACCGAGTCCCTGGTGCCCTTCGTCGAACAGATCGTGCCGGTGGTGGACCCGGAGGCCGGGCGGGTGGAGATCGACCCACCGGTGGGGCTGCTGGACCTGGGCCAGGCGGAGGACTGAACCGTGCGCATCGACGTCTTCTCGATCTTCCCCGACTATCTGGAACCGCTGAAGCTCTCCCTGATCGGCCGCGCCATCGAGGACGGACAACTGGCCCTGCAGGTCCACGATCTGCGGGACTTCACCCATGATCGGCACCGCACCGTCGACGACACCCCCTACGGCGGGGGAGCCGGCATGGTGATGAAGCCCGAACCCTGGGGTGAGGCGCTGGACACCATGCTGGCGGCTCCCCTCGGTGGGCCGGAGGGGGAATCGGCAGGGGAGGGCGCCGAACGGCCGGTACTGCTGGTGCCCAGCCCCGCCGGCGTGCGGTTCACTCAGGCGCAGGCGCACGAACTGGCCGGCCGGGACCATCTGGTGTTCGCCTGTGGGCGTTACGAGGGAATCGACCAGAGGGTGATCGACTGGGCCCATGAGGGCTTCGACGTGCGCTTCGTGTCCCTGGGCGACTATGTGCTCAACGGGGGAGAGGTCGCCGCGATGGTCATCATCGAGGCCGTGGCCCGGCTGATCCCAGGTGTGATCGGCAATCCGGAGTCCTTGGAAGAGGAGAGCCACGAAGACGGGCTGTTGGAGTACCCCGTCTACACCAAGCCGAACACCTGGCGGGAGCGGCAGGTGCCGGAGATCCTGTTGGGCGGCAACCACGGTGCGATCGCCCGGTGGCGGCGCGAGCGCAGCCTGGAGCGCACGGCCCGCACCCGCCCCGACCTGCTGGAGTTCCTGGACCCTGCGAACCTGGACAAGAAGGACCGGAAGTTCCTCGAGGAACTGCGGGTGGAATTGCTCGAGCAGGACGCGCCCGAGGCCGTTGAAGCCGGGCTGCCCGGGCAATCCTCTGGCATTGACTGACTGGGATGATCACTCGGGTTCCCGATGCACAAGTCCACTGGTTCACTGGCTGGGTCGAGTCGACGGATTCGATCCCAGACGACCGGTTCGCGCGGTGGATTGTGCTGCTGCATCCCGGCACCACCTTCGTCGAGGACGATCGGTTCCCAATCCAGTCCCCGAACGTCGAACCTGCGGTTGACGAAGACCTATCAGATGAACAGGCTGCGGTGCTCGATCATGTCCTACTGGACTATGCGGGTCCCGACGCCATCTGCGATTTCGCTTTGTATGCGGGGTATTTCGATGAAAAGGACCGGGGGCGGTCCAGCGGCTTCCTAGAGCCGGAAAACACCTGGTACCAAGGCAGACTGAACTATGTTCTGTTGTCCGGAGAGCTCGCGGACTGCACCTTCGCAGCGGTTCGGCGGCGCTGGGGCGATGTCCACTTCACCGAACTGAGTTATCTGTGGGCCAGGGACCATTCCTGGTTCCTGGCCTCAACCGCGGACACCTGCGTCACCGTCGTCGGCTGTAATGACGGGCTGGCAGCGGCCCTGCTTGCGGAACCGTTGCTGAACCCTCATGAGTGGATCCGTGACTGACACGGTCCTGCGGGGTTGGTATCGTGAACTGCAAGGCGGCTTGTTCCTACACCAAATGATCAGTGGTGATTGTTCATGGTTCTGCGAATCCTGTTGGGAGTGACGTTCTCGCTGGTCCTCCTCGGCCAGGTGATCGGTCCGATTCTGGGTGGCCCGTGGGGCTGGGTGCAGACGGTGCTGACGGCGGTGTCCGTCATCGGACTGGTGAATGTGGTGTTCTTGTGGAACCGGATCGCGCGCACCGGTTCCAATGCTGAGGAACACGGTCCGGCGTAGAGCTCGGCCGGGTCCGCGTAGCTCAGGTCCTCGACCAGGCCCTGTGAAGCGTCTCACCTCACTTGAGTGGGTGCGGGTGCTGGGCTAGAGTTGTCTATTGCGTTTGTTGGCGTTCGGCCTGCCTCGGAGGGCCGGAAGCCTACGGTGCCGGGCCCGCTCGGATGAGTGGGGCCTCGGCCCGGTTCAGGGACGGACCGCCGGAATTCCCGCAAGGGGGCCTCGGAGTCCGGCTCGGCGGACGAATCACACCCTTTCGCGCCCGGGTGACCGGTGTGCGGAGCCTGATTGATGTTGAAGTGATCCGGGGCATGACAACAGGAGAAGAAACATGCAGAAGCTTGATTTCCTCGACGCCAAGTCGATGAAGCAGGACGTCCCGGCCTTCCGCGCCGGCGACACCGTCGAACTCGATGTGCGCGTTATCGAAGGTAACCGCTCGCGTATCCAGAAGTTCAAGGGCATCGTCATCCGCCGTCAGGGCGAAGGCGTGCGCGAAACCTTCACGGTCCGCAAGATCAGCTTCGGCGTCGGTGTGGAGCGTACCTTCCCGGTGCACGCCCCGACGGTCGAGAAGATCGCGGTTCTCACGCGCGGTGACGTGCGTCGTGCGAAGCTGTACTACCTGCGCGACCTGCGCGGCAAGGCAGCCCGCATCAAGGAAAAGCGCTGATCCGCTCTTCCTCACACCACTTGGGTGCGCGTCCGTCACGGGCGCGCACCCTTGTGCTATCCGGGCTGGGCCTGATCGTCGCCGCACTGCTGCTGGCCGGCGCCCTGCGCGCCTTCGTCGTCCAGACGTTCACAGTGCCCACCGCCTCGATGGAACCGACCCTGCACGCGGGCCAACGAGTCTGGGTGTGGCGCCCGGCGGGCCTGGCCCACACCGTTGAGCGCGGCGATCTGGTCGTCATCGACGGAAGGGGTTCCTTCATCGCAGCCCACCGGCCCGATCTGCCACACCAGGTGGCCGGCTGGTTCGGCTTGGGCCCACGTGACGTGTTCTACGTGAAACGGGTGATCGGCGTCGCCGGGGACCGGGTGACCTGCTGCAGCCCGGATGGGCGTCTGAAGATCAACGGGAAAGCCGTCGACGAACCCTATGTGACCCTGGCTCAGAAGGCCTCGAAGCAGACCTTCGACGTCGAGGTTCCCGCCGGACGGATCTGGCTGATGGGGGACAACCGCGACGATTCGACCGACTCCCGGGCCCTGTTGGGCTCGCCGGGCGGCGGGATGATCGATCAGCGCACCGTGCTGGGAACCGTTATCGGGCACTGAAGTGCGGGCGCTGCGGCTTGCCGGTACGTTCCGGGACGGTTCTCCTGGTCTGCTCGCCATTGCGGATGGTGATCGGGGAAGGTTGAATGGGGTGATGTTGGGGAAAAAGCCACTGTTGCGTATCTGCCTTGTGCTGCCACTGTTCCTCCTGGCATCGTGCGCTTCGGCGCAGTCCTCGGGTAGCTCTTCTCAGCACGTGACAGCCGATGCGCCGGGGCCCAGTCCTGCCCCGGAGGAACAGCACGACGACCTGCATTCGGAGCACACCATCGATTGGTCGGGGCTCAAGATACTCGACGCACACCGTATCGGACTGTCGTTCATCTCCGGCACATCCGAGTGCTTTGGCTACCGGACTGTCTTAAGGGAATCGGCCCAGACCATCAGCATCGCGCTGATCGAAGGAGCCCGGCCCGCTGCCCCGGAGGCGTGTACTGCCGAAGGTGCGGAGTCCACCATCATCGTGACCACCGAACGGCCGGTCGGAAAGCGAAGCGTGGAGAAGTTGGACGATCCGGAGCTCAAACCCTGAGGGCCGGCGAGATGGACCGTGATCTGGCCCGTGCCCCGGCTTGGGACACAGGCCCCACACAGTCCGAGACCGGTAGACTTGACCGTTGTGAGTTCAGCCAGTCAGGTACCCGCGGCGCGCGGGCGAAAAGACCAAGCGAGACAGCCGAAGACCCCGGCACAGAAATTCTGGGGTGGCGTACGCGAGGTCGTCATCATCCTCATCATCGCCCTCCTGCTGTCCACGGGGATCAAGACCTGGGTTATGCGGTCCTTCTTCATCCCCTCGGAGTCCATGGAGGACACCCTCCAGGTGCACGACCACATCCTGGTCAACCAACTGCCGTGGAACCACCCCAAGCGCGGGGACATCGTCGTCTTCGACGATCCGGGCGGCTGGCTGGGACAGTCGACGATCGACGAGTACAAGCCCAATCCCGTCCTCGAATTCATCGGCCTGGTCCCCGCCGATGCCGGCCAACAGCTGATCAAACGCGTGATCGGCGTGGGCGGCGACCACGTGGTGTGCTGCGATGAGCAGAGCCGCATCACCGTCAACGGCCAGCCGATCGACGAAACCTACCTGTCCTCGGGCATCGAACCGTCCTCTATGGCCTTCAATGTCCGCGTCCCGGCCGGACACTACTGGGTGATGGGCGACAACCGCTCGAACTCGGCGGACTCGCGCTACAACCAGGAATCGGCTGGCGGGCCCTTCGTGCCGGAGGACAATATCGTCGGCCAGGCCTTCGCCATCAACTGGCCCTCGAACCGGATGCGCATCCTGCGCAACCCCAGCGAGGTCTTCGCCAAGGTACCGGACACGGACCCGGGAGAGGACCCGGCCGGCGGCGACGGCGACGCCGGTGGACTGAGAGACACCGGTAAGTCCAGTTCGGCACCCACGCTGTCCGACACGATGGCGACGAATCGATGAGGCGGACGCATCGGGGGCTGACCGACCTGACCCTGGAACGCGAACTGCTGGCGTCCGGAATCGAGTCCGTCATCGGCATGGACGAGGTGGGCCGCGGTTGCATCGCAGGGCCCGTCGGGGTCGGTGCGGCCCGGTTCGATTTACCCACCCTGCTGGCAGGCGAGGCTCCGGAGTCCCGAATCCCCGCCGGCCTGGACGACTCGAAGAAACTCAGCGCCACGGCGCGCACCAGCATGGTCGAGGCCATCGCCGGCTGGAACCCGCACACCGCGGTGGCCTACGCCCAGCCGGCGGAGATCGACGCGCTCGGCATCAGCCTGGCCCTGTGCCTGGCCGGCCGCCGGGCACTCTCCCAGCTGACGCCGGCGGACCTGGTGCTCCTCGACGGGAGCTTCGACTGGCTCTCGCAGAACCTGACCCTGGATGCGGCGGCGGTCTTCGGACCCTCGGCCGAGGTCCCGGTCCCGCCGGTGCGCACCTTCGTCAAGGGCGATGGCACCTATGTCACGATCGCCGCGGCCAGTGTGGTCGCCAAGGTGGCCCGCGATGAGCTCATGCACGCCCTGGCCGTGGATTTCCCCGGCTATGGATGGGAATCCAATGCCGGCTACCCGAGCCCGGCGCACAAGGCCGCCGTCGCACAGCTGGGCATCACCTCCCACCACCGGCGGTCCTTCAAACTGCGCTGAGCGCGCCGGGCGGACCCGGCTACTACCGATCGATTAGGATGGCGCCATGAGTGCAGAGGACCTCGACGATTTCGAAGCCGATATGGAGATGTCGCTGTACCGGGAGTACCGCGACATCCTGCCGTTGTTCACCTATGTCGTGGAAACCGAACGCCGGTTCTACCTGTGCAATTCCGTCGACCTCAAGGCGCATCACGAATCCGATGACGTGTACTTCGAACTGAGCCTGGGCGACGCCTGGGTCTGGGACACGTTCCGCTCAGCCCGCTTCGTCAAGCAGGTCCACGTCTTCACGTTCAAGGACGTCAACGTCGAAGAGATCGCCAAATCGGACTTGGAGCCGCCCAGCGCCCTGCGCTGAACCTCCGTGAACTCGCCTGGTGTCTCGGCACGCCGGGCTCCACCGCACCGGCCGGTCTCCACCACACCGACTGGGCTCCGGCGATCGGTGCATCATCGACCTGTGGACGCCGGGCGACCGCGGCGTCACCGGCCGGTGGACGGCCCGATGCCGGACTGGTCACAGCCCTATTCGGCACGATCTGCCCGCAAATGTGCCGCACCAGAGTCAACTGCACGAGCGTCCCACCGTGCGTCCTCGGCCCTGTGGAACCCCATGCATCGTCCACAGGGGACGCATGACCCCTGGCCGGAGCGAACCGGTCCCTGCACCCTGGGGCCATGACGAATCAGACGGTGGGACGCACGGGGGAGGACCTGGCCACGGCCTTCCTTGAGGCCAAGGGCTGGGAGATCGTGCAGCGCAACTGGCGCTGCCGCTTAGGCGAAATCGACATCGTGGCCCGCGAGGGACGCACCCTGGTTTTCGTCGAGGTCAAGACCCGCACCTCGGTGCGCTCCGGCCACCCCCTGGAGGCGATCGGCTACTCCAAGCTGCAACGGCTGCGCCGACTGGCCGGCGCCTGGCTGAGCGAACACCGGACCTGGGAGCCCCAGATCCGGATCGATGCGATCGGTATCGTGCTGGGTCCCGGCGATCCGCTGATCACCCACGTCGAGGCCGCGCAATGACCGGGCGGGTGGGCCGCAGCGCCGCCGTGGCGGTCCTGGGCATGACGGGCAAGACCGTGGCCATCGAGGCGAGCTTCAACTCCGGCCTGCCGGGAATCGACATCGTGGGCCTGCCGGACGCCGCCGTGAGCGAATCGAAGAAGCGGGTGCGCGCGGCGATCAGCAATATGGGCGTGACCCTGTCCCAGCAGCGCATCACCGTGAGCCTGTCGCCAGGCAACCTGCGCAAAGAGGGCACGGTCTTCGACCTGGGCATCGCCCTGGCGATCCTGGCGGCGGAGACCCTGGTGCCAGGCGGATGCGAGGACATCGTGTGCTACGGGGAACTCGGCCTGGACAACCGCCTGCACCCTGTCACCGGGGTGCTGCCGGCCGTGATGGCGGCCCAGGCCGCGGGCTTCGAGCGGATGATCGTGCCGCGGGCCAACCTCGATGAGGCCTCCATGGTCACCGGCATGCGGGTCCTGGGCGCCGTCGACCTGGCCCAGGTCGTCAACAGTCTGGGCGGCCGGGTGCGCGAGACCGGCCTGCCCGCGGTGGAAATGGACATCCCCCAAGTGGCGCTGCCCCGCACCACCCACGACCTGGCCGAAGTCCAGGGCCAGGCCCAGGGCCGCTTCGCCCTGGAAGTCGCCGCGGCCGGCGGCCACCACATGTACATGACCGGCAGCCCTGGCGCAGGCAAGACCCTGCTGGCCGAATGTCTGCCGTCCATCGTGCCCCCACTGACCCCGGAGGCCGCCATGGAGGTCCTCGCCCTGCGCTCGACCGACGGGGTGATCGAACCGGGCAATCACCTGTGCGTCGTCGCGCCGTTTGAGGCCCCACACCATTCGGCGACCAGGGCCGCGTTCATCGGCACCTCCAAATACGGCAGGCTGGGCGTGATCGGCCGGGCACACCGTGGCATCTTGTTCATGGACGAGGTCCCGGAATTCTCGCGCGACGTCCTCGAATCCCTGCGCGAACCCCTGGAACACGGCTACTGCAATATCGAACGCTCCTGGGGCTCGGTGCGCATGCCCAGCGACTTCCAACTCATCATGGCGTCGAACCCCTGCCCGTGCGGGGCCTCCGGGGCCCCCGGAAACCGGTGCATCTGCACTCCGGCGCAGCGCAAGCGCTACCGGAGCAAACTCTCCGAGCCCCTGTTGGACCGCATCGACATCCAACTCAACATGCTGCCGGTCGCGCCGGCCGACTTGGTCAGTGGCCGCCCACAGGAGACCTCGGCGACGGTCGCGGCCCGGGTGGAGCGGGCCAGAGCTGCCCAAACGGAACGCTATGCCGGTCTGCCATGGGAACTCAACGCGAAGGCCGACGGGGCCTTCCTGCTCGACCACTTCGCCCTGACGCGCAAGGAGACGGCCCCATTGCACGATGCGATGGAGCGCCGGCTGCTGTCGGCCCGCGGCTTCACCCGCATCCTCCGGGTGGCGACCAGCCTGGCGGACCTCGACGGAATCGATCGACTGGGCCGGGAGCACGTCCTCCAGGCCTTCGCCCTGCGAATGAAGGATGTGCGATGACACACGACACCATGGACGCGAAGACGAGCAGTCCGCAGCAGCGCCGGGCGACGGCCCTGCTCATGCATCTGACCGAACCCGGTCGGCCCACTCTCAAAGCCGCCTGCCTGCAGCTGGGCGCAGAGGACACGCTCGAGTTGATCACCGGGGGACGTGACACCGCCATCGACGCGCTGCAGGCAATCGTGGCCGAACAGGGGATGGAACCGGATGGGGTCCGCCTGCGCAATGAGTGGGAGACCTGGAATGCCCGGCTGCCGCTGGTCAACCTCGACAACGACGCGGCACTGCTGCGCACCGGCCGGGCCCGCCTCGTCATCCCCGGCGACGCCGAATGGCCCCACGCCCTGGACGATCTGGGCCTCTTCGCACCGCTGGGCCTCTGGGTGCGCGGCGGACTGCCCCTGAACCGGGCCCTCGTCGCCCCCATCGCCATCGTCGGCACCCGCGCGGCCACCGAATACGGCCTGGCCCTGACCCGCACCGTGGTCATGGATCTGGTGGGCCACGGGCACACGGTCGTCTCCGGCGGGGCGCTGGGCATCGACGCCGTAGCCCACGCTGCGGCCCTCGACGCCGCTGCTGCGCGCGCAGCCACGGAACCGGAAGCGGACGTCCCCAGCACGGTGGCGGTCATGGCCTGCGGGATCGACCAGTGGTATCCGAAACAGAACTCGGCGCTGCTCGACGAGGTCGCAGCACGCTCCGCCGTGGTCACCGAACTCCCGCCCGGAGCCACCGCCATGCGGCACCGCTTCCTCGACCGCAACCGCATCATCGCAGCACTCTCACTGGGGACGATCGTGATGGAGGCCGGCTGGCGCTCGGGCTCCTTCAGCACCGCGAACAAAGCCAGTGGGCTGATGCGCCCGGTGGGGGCCTTCCCCGGTTCCGTCTTCAACGGGGAATCCGCCGGCTGCCACAAGATCATCCGCGAGGGCCAGGCCGTATTGGTCAGCACAGCAGCAGAGGTCCGCGAGCTGGTGGGCGGGATCGGAGAGCTGGCGGACACGGAAGGACCAGCCCAGCCGGTCCTGACCCGGCCCACGGACGGGATGAGTCCCGAACAGCTCCGGCTCTACAGCGCCCTGCCGCTGCGCGGGGGAGTCGACCCGACCGTCCTGGCCGTCAAGGCGGGGATCACCCATCGGCAGGCGATGGCGGCGCTCGCCGAACTGGAGCTGACCGGGCACGCCGAACACTCGGCCGCCGGCTGGGTCAAGGTGCGCGGAACCGGATGACCGGAGCGCGCAGGGGATCTAGACTTGGCGCATGGACGAAGCAGCTTCCCCCTACCCGTCCGAATACCAGCGGGCACTCGAGGGCTTCCTGGACGACCTGCGCATCCAACGCGCGGCCTCGCAGCACACTGTGCGCAGTTACAGCGCCGATGTTCGCGGCTTCTTCGACTTCCTGCTGGCGGACTCCGGGGGAGAGCCCCCGGCCCTGGACCAGGTGGAACTGGGCAATCTGCGCGGCTGGCTGTGGGACATGCACAATCAGAACCGGGCAGCGGGCACGGTGGCCAGGCACATCGCGGGACTGCGGGCCTTCGGCGCCTACTGTCAGCGGCAGGGCCTGACCCGGGGGAATCCGGCGGCCCGCCTCGTCAGCCCCAAACGGGCCTCGCGCTTGCCCGCGGTACTCAAGCAGGAGCAGGCCGCCGGAGTGCTCGACCGGGCGGAGGCCCTGGCCCATCCGGAGTGCACACCCGTGCAGGACACCGAACCCCAGGAAGATTTTCCAGCGGGCGCACCGCTGCAGGACACTGCATCTCGGGACAGCACATCTCAGGAAGCCGCGTCCCAGGATGCCGCACCCCGTGAGCGGGCCCAGCGGCTGCGCGACGCCGCTATGCTTGAACTCCTCTACGCCACGGGGATGCGCGTGTCCGAACTCGCCGCCCTGGACGTGGACGCGGTCGATGACTCGATCCGCATGGTGACGGTATTGGGCAAGGGCAACAAGGAACGCCGGGTGCCCTACGGTGTGCCCGCCCAGTCCGCGGTGGACGCCTGGCTGGCGCAGGGCCGGCCGGAACTGTTCGGACCGCGTTCGGGCCAGGCGCTGTTCCTGGGAGCCCGCGGGGGCCGGATCGATGTGCGCCAGGTCAGAAGGGTCGTCCATGCGGCGACCGCCGGGCAGGCGGGCTCCCCGGAGCTGGCCCCGCACGGGCTGCGGCACTCCGCGGCCACCCATATGGTGGAGAACGGGGCGGACATCCGCCAGGTGCAGGAATACCTGGGCCATTCCAGCCTCAACTCCACCCAGATCTACACGCATGTCTCCATGCGGCGGCTGCGCGAAGGTTACGAACAGGCCCACCCCAGAGCTTGAAGCGCCGTCGAGACGCACCGCGGGTCTGCGGCAGCGCCGGCCAACACAGTGGGCCCGAAGCACTGCCGATATACGCACTGCGGGCCATGAGCTCATCGCTCATGGCCCGCAGTAGGCATTTCGGGGAGAAATCAGTGGAAGTAGGGCACGATCAGCCACAGTCCGAACAACAGCATGAGGCCGACGACGGCAAGGAGGACCATGCCGCCGATTCGTTCGGCGCTGGCCTGAGCGGACGGTCCGGAATTGACCTCGTGGACATGTGAACGGTCCAGTAGTTTGGCGCTGGTGGCCACGATGATGGCGATCACGGCGGTGGCGCCCACCGTGATGCCGCAGACCACGGCCAGGGACATCCAATCGATGCTCATGCCGCAACCTCCTGAGTCTTCGGTGTGGTCGTGGGACCGGCCATGACGACCACGTCCCGCGCTTCGTTGACGTTCTTCGCATCGATCTTCGTCTTCGATGCGTGGATGACGATGGCCAGGGAGCCCGCTGCCAAGAGGGCCAGGACGATCAGTGGTCCGGCGTAACCGCCCGTATTGGCGATCAGCGCCGTCACGCCGCCCACCAGGCCGGCGGCCGGCAGGGTGATCAGCCAGGCCAGGGCCATCTTCCCGAAGGTGCCCCAGCGGACCGCGGTGCCGCGGCCCAGGCCGGAGCCCACGACGGATCCCGTGCACACATGGGTGGTGGACAGGGCGAAGCCCAGGTGGCTCGAGGCCAGGATCGCCACGGTCGAGGAGGTTTCGGCTGCGAAGCCCTGCGGGGTCTGGATATCGGTCAGGCCCTTGCCCATGGTGCGCATGATGCGCCAGCCCCCGGAGAAGGTGCCAAGGCCGATCGCCAGCCCGGCGGAGATGATGACCCACCACTGGGGTCCGGTCCCGCCGGTCTGGAACCCAGCGGCGATGAGCACCAGGGTGATGACGCCCATCGTCTTCTGTCCGTCCGAGGTTCCGTGTGCCAGGGCGACGAGCGAGGCGGAGACCCGCTGGCCGTTGCGGAAGAGCCGCTGTGAGTACTTGTCGTCGGGGTTGGAGATCTTGTAGGTCAGCTTTGTGGCGATCGCCGAGGCGACGGCGGCGACCACGGGGGCGATGAGCGCCGGCAGCAGGATCTTCGAGACGACGACCCCGGCGTGGATGCCCTGGGTTCCGGCGGTGAAAAGGACCGCGCCGATCAGACCGCCGAACAGTGCGTGGGAGGAAGAGGACGGCAGCCCGAACAACCAGGTGATGAGATTCCAGATGATGGCGCCGGCCAGCCCTGCCAGAACCAACTGTGGCGTCACGAGATTCTCATCGAACAGTCCGCCGGAGATCGTCTTGGCGACCTCGGTGGACATGCACGCGCCGATGACGTTGAGGACGGCCGCCACCAGCACCGCGGTCCTGGGGGTGAACGCGCCCGTGGCGACGGAAGTCGCCATGGCGTTCGCGGAATCGTGGAAGCCGTTCGTGAAGTCGAAGGCGAGTGCCACGACCACGACGACCACGACGATGAAGAGCGTGAATGTAAGGGACACAGGGGGCCTTAACTACTCGGCGGACTTGACGGTGTTCTTCGTCCATTTTCACGCCCTGCGGGCACCTGGTGCCAAGCCAATTCGGGCCCTCCCGGGCGAATTCACCTGATGTTCACCTTGGTGTCACCGTCCGTGCATGCCGCGCAGTGAAGCAGGTCCCATGCGGTGATGCGCATTACGCATTCGCGGGTGCTCGGACCGACTCAGCCGGCGCGGAACTCCCAGTGCCACGGTTCGGGAAGTGTTCCCGAGGTGCGCGCCCAGGCGGGGTGGATCCAGCCGTAGCGGGGAGCGTTCTGCCGCATCCACTCGTGCTGGGGGCTGCCGAAGGAACTGATCCCGCTGCCCAGGTCCACTGCCAGGCCCCAGCCGTGATTCGAGCGGCCGGGGGTCGCGGCCATCCGCCCTTTGCGCGCCTTGACGCTGACCTGGGTCGCATAGTCGCGATAGGAGTCGGTGACCGAGATGTGGTGGCCGAAGCGCTGTTTGAAGGCTCCGCTGAGCAGGTCGAATGCTCTGGCCGCATCGCAGCGCTGCCGGTGTCCGGGCGCGGTCGCAATGGGGCACAGCGCCACTTCGGGGATGCGCCCATTCGAGTGCCCACCCCAGGCTCCCGCACCCGAGCGGGAGTCCGACCCGCCGGCCGGCAGGGCGGGGAGTTCATCGGGTGCCTGTGCCATGGCCAGGAGGACGGAATAGTCCGCGCCGAAGAAATCCGCAGGGTTCAGATAGTCCTTGGCCGCACCACTGCGCCACACTCCGATGTGCACGCAGCCGGTCTCGCAGTGTCCGGGTGCTGAGACCTCGGCGATGGCATCTCCGATTGCCACCGTCGCGCCCTTCTTCACCCGGGGAGCGACGCCGGTGAAGGAGACGGTGTAATCGCCGGTGTCCAGGGTCAGCGATCCCTGGCCGGCGATCGACCCTGCGAAGGTCACGGTGGCATCGGCCGGGGCCCGCACCGGCTCGCCGAACCCGGCGGCCACATCGATCCCCCGGTGGCCGGAATTCCAGTTCTGGGCGGGCTTGTCGAAGGCCCTGCTGATCGTGAAACCGGCCACCGGGCTGAGCCAGTTGGGCGTCTCCTGGGCCCGGGCCGGCAGCGCCACCAAGCTGGCCATGACGGTCATCAGGGCAGCGCACACGGCGATGAGCAGGGTGTCGCGGGGCGGGGGAGTGGACATCGTTCCTCCTGGAGTCCATCGGCTCTCGATGCCTCCAGCACAGCCGGTCCGGGGCACTGTGGGAAGAGCCCTCGGCGGAGCTGTGGATGCCGGCACCGTGTCCACAGTCCGATGAACACACGGTGGGCACGCGGTCCACAGGGCGGTGACCCGCGGTGCACATTCACCCATGTGCCCTGAATCACTGGTGTCGGTGCGGTATCCGGCTTGTCGCTCGTTGACCGGCCGGGATAGAATCGCCACAGCGGAAAGTGTCTTATGACGCCTTTCGACTTCGCGTATCCGATGCATCCGAGTATGCCGACGGTGCGAATCCACAGCCCGAAGCGCGCATGGTCACAACCAGGCGCCGGGCAGGGAGTCGCCGGCATCCGGACGGATACCAGGAATCAACCGGAATCCGTCATGCGGTCCTTCGGGCACATCGTGCCCGTGCGCGGCAGCATGACTCAACAGTGCGCCCCTGGTTGGGGCGCCCAGGAAAGGGGTGTGCGGCATGGCCGTCGTCACCACTCGCCAGCTGCTGGAAAGCGGCGTGCACTTTGGTCACCAGACCCGTCGTTGGAACCCGAAGATGAAGCGCTTCATCTTCACGGAGCGCAACGGCATCTACATCGTGGATCTGCAGCAGACGCTGACCCACATCGATCGCGCTTTCGAATTCGTGCGCGAAACCGTCGCCCACGGCGGCTCGATCCTGTTCGTCGGCACCAAGAAGCAGGCGCAGGAAGCCATCGAAGAGCAGGCCAAGCGCGTCGGCCAGCCCTACGTCAACCACCGCTGGCTCGGCGGCATGCTGACGAACTTCCAGACGATCTCCGGTCGTCTGCGTCGCCTGAAGGAACTCGAAGAGATCGACTTCGACGATGTCGCCGGTTCCGGCCACACCAAGAAGGAACTGCTCATCCTGCGCCGCGAGAAGGACAAGCTCGAGCGCACCCTGGGCGGCATCCGCGATATGCAGCGCACCCCGTCCGCGCTGTGGATCGTCGACACCAACCGCGAACACCTGGCCGTCGACGAAGCCCGCAAGCTGGGCATCCCGGTCATCGCGATCCTCGACACCAACTGCGACCCCGACCAGGTCGACTACCCGATCGCCGGCAACGACGACTCGATCCGCTCCGTGCAGCTGCTGACCCGCGTGGTCGCCGACGCCGTCGCCGAGGGTCTGATCAAGCGCCACTCCGCCGATGAGGGTGAGAAGAACGTCTCCGCCGTCGAACCGCTGCCCGAATGGGAGCGCGAGGTCCTCGAGGGCAAGGATGCCGACGCTGCAGCCCCCGCCACGGAGGCTCCCGCCGCCGAGGCCGCTGCTGAGGCTCCGGTCGAAGACGCCGCTGCTGAGAAGTAAGAAGAGGAGAATCCATGGCTAACTACACGGCAGCCGACATCAAGGCGCTGCGTGAGAAGACCGGCGCCGGCATGCTCGACGTCAAGAAGGCCCTCGACGCCGCCGATGGCGACCAGGCCGCTGCGGCCGAGGCCCTGCGCCTCAAGGGCATCAAGGGCGCGACCAAGCGCGAAGGTCGTTCGACCTCCGACGGCCTGATCGCCACCCACGTCGAAAACGGCGTCGGCACGATCATCGAGTTCAACTCGGAGACCGACTTCGTCGCCAAGTCCGATAAGTTCATCGAACTGGCAAACCAGATCCTGGACCTGGCCGTTGCCAACAACGCCGCGGACGCGGAATCCTTCCTGGCGGTCGAGGTCGACGGCAAGCCCGTCTCCCAGATCATCACCGAAGGCGGCGCCTCGCTGGGCGAGAAGGTCGAACTCAAGCGCGTGGCCCGCATCGAGGGCCAGCACGTCGAGTCCTACCTGCACCGCACCAACAAGGACCTGCCCCCGCAGGTCGGCGTGCTGCTGGCCTACGAGGGCGACGACCAGGCCGTGGCCCACGATGTGGCAGTCCACATCGCCGCTCTGACGCCGAAGTACTTCTCCCGCGAGGACATCCCCGCGGAGATCGTCGAGCACGAGCGCCAGGTGCTGACCGAACTGACGAAGAACGAGGGCAAGCCCGAGGCCGCCCTGCCGAAGATCGTCGAAGGCCGCCTCAACGGCTTCTACAAGGAGAACGCTCTGCTGGACCAGGGCTTCGCCAAGGACCCGAAGGTCTCCGTCGGCAAGATCCTGTCCGACGCCGGCCTGAAGGCCACCGGTTTCCTGCGCTTCCGCGTGGGCAACTGATCCGCATCCTCCCACCGGGAGGATCCGCAGGCCGAGGCCGCACCCGGGTGACACTGTGATGTCACCGGGGTGCGGCCTCGGCCTTTGTGCGCCCGCCTGGCGTGCGCGCTAAACTGTACGATGGTCAAAATCGTGGTTGCACCGTTCGAAAGGGAACCTATGTCCGAAACGCCCGTGTCCGCTCACGCCAACGATCCGCTGCGCACCTCCAAGCGGCGCGTCCTGCTCAAGCTCTCCGGTGAGGTGTTCGGCGGAGGAAACGTCGGCGTCGATCCGGACGTCGTCTCCGGTGTGGCCAGGCAGATCGCCGCGGCCTCGCCCGCAGTGGAGATCAGCATCGTGGTCGGTGGCGGCAACTTCTTCCGCGGTGCCGAACTGCAGCAGCGCGGAATGGACCGGACCAGGGCCGACTACATGGGAATGCTGGGCACCGTGATGAACTGCCTGGCCCTGCAGGATTTCCTGGAGCAGGCCGGCGTCGACACCCGCGTGCAGTCGGCCATTCCGATGACCCAGGTCGCAGAGACCTATATCCCGCGCCGCGCCATCCGCCACATGGAGAAGGACCGCGTCGTCATCTTCGGTGCCGGCGCCGGCCTGCCCTACTTCTCCACCGACACCGTTGCAGCCCAGCGCGCGCTGGAGATTCGCGCCGATGAGGTGCTGATCGCCAAGAACGGTGTGGACGGCGTGTACACGGCGGACCCGAAGAAGGACGCCTCGGCGGTCAAGATCGATCACATCACCTATCAGGACGCCCTGGCCCGCGGTCTCAAGGTCGTCGACTCGACTGCCTTCAGCCTGTGCATGGACAACCGCCTGCCGATGCGCGTGTTCGGCATGGAGGGCACGGACAACCTGCAGGCCGCGATCGCCGGTGCCCAGATCGGCACCTCGGTCACCGCCGCCTGACACCTGCCCCACAGCACCCACCGGAGCCGCTCGGCCCGGTGGGTGCTCCACGCCGCGCCCGAAGCGCACGAGCGCACCGACTACACTGGTTTCAAACGCCCGTGGGCCCCAGCCCGGCCGGGAGAAGAACCCTACGAAGAGAGAACCTCCATGATCAAGGAAACGCTGGCCGAGGCCGGCTCGAAGATGGACAGCTCGATCGACGCGACGAAGGACGCTTTCGCGAACGTTCGCACCGGCCGGGCGAATCCCAGCCTGTTCGCCGAACTTCCCGTGGACTACTACGGCGCACCCACGCCGCTGCAGCAGCTGGCGTCCTTCCAGGTGCCTGAGGCCAGGACCATTCTCATCACTCCCTTCGACCGCACCGCGCTGGGCAATATCGAAACCGCCCTGCGCAACTCGGATCTGGGCGCCAACCCCGCCAACGACGGAAACATCATCCGCATCGTCCTGCCGGAGCTCACCGAGGAGCGCCGCAAGGAATACGTCAAGATCGTCAAGGGCGATGCCGAAGACGGCAAGGTCGCCATCCGCAACGTTCGCCGCAAGGCCAAGGAAACCCTGGAGAAGGCCCAGAAGGACGGCGAGTTCGGTGAAGACGACCTGCACCGCGCCGTCTCCGAGCTCGAGGACCTGACCAAGCAGAAGGTCGAGGCGGTCGACAAGCTGTTGGCCGCAAAGGAAAAGGAACTGCTCGAGGTCTGAGCGGTGTCCCAAGACGGAGCGGCGGCGCAGGTGCCCCCGGGATTCGACCCGGAGGACACCAGAACCGCGGAACATCCCCTCGTCGAACCCCCCGAGGCGAAGGACTACGGCAAGGCCGGGCGCAATCTGCCCGCGGCGATCGGCGTGGGCGTGGTGCTCGGCGGGATCGTCATCCTCAGCCTGGTCATCTGGCCGCCGCTGTTCCTCATCGTCGTCGTCATCGGGGTGGGCGCTAGCCTCTGGGAGCTCTCCGACGCGTTGAGCAAGTCGGGTTCCCAGGTGCTGCGCTGGCCCACCATCGGAGTGGGCGTGCTCATGGTGCTCGCCGCCTACTTCGGCGGACGGGAGGCGCTGTGGGCGGTATTCACCGTCGGCTCGGGGCTCATCATGTGGATCATCCTGGTCCGCAACTGCGCCAACCCGGTCAAGGACTTCTGCCTCAACCTGTTCGCGCTGACCTATGTGGGCCTGATGGCCTCATTCGTCGTCTATCTGCTCGCACAGGACCACGGCAATGCGATGGTGGCGACCTTCCTGGCACTGTGCGTGTCCTCCGATACCGGCGGATACGTCTTCGGCGTCCTGATGGGGCGCCACCCGATCGCTCCGTCGATCTCGCCGAAGAAGTCCTGGGAGGGCTACCTGGGCTCCACCGTGTTCGCGGTGGGAGTGGGCATCTGCCTGGCCGTCCTCCTGGTGCAGGCGCCCTGGTGGACCGGCCTGGTGCTGGGCCTGGTGGTGCCCGCCTTCGCGACCCTGGGCGACTTCTCCGAATCGATGATCAAACGCGATCTGGGCCTCAAGGACATGGGCACGCTGCTGCCCGGGCACGGCGGGGTGATGGACCGGCTCGATTCGATCCTCCCGACGGCACCGGTGGCCCTGGCGCTGTTCAGCTTCCTGCCCGGGTTCCTCAACGGCTGAAACCCGGCACTGCCGCCTAGCCCACACATGATAGGAATGTGGCATGCCTGATATCTCAACCCTGGCGGACCTGGTGGGGCCCCAGTGCCTCATCACGGATCCCGATGTGATGGACCGGTTCTTGCACGACGATGCGGAATGGGCCCCCTATGAGACCGCGCTGGCGGTGCTGCGCCCACACGACAAGCAGCAGGTCGTGGCGGCCGTGAATTGGTGCATCGAGCACTCCGTGCCGATCGTCCCACGCGGTTCCGGGACCGGTCTGTCCGGTGGCGCCAATGCGATCGCCGGTTGCCTGGTCATCTCCTTCGACCGGATGCAGACGATCCTGGACGTGGATCCGGTGGAGCGCACGGCCACCGTGCAGCCGGGGGTGGTCAACGACAATCTGCGGGCGCGGGTGGCCGATGACGGTCTGTGGTACCCGCCGGATCCCGCCAGCGCGCCGTGGTCCTCGATCGGCGGAAACGTCTCGACCAACGCCGGCGGGCTGTGCTGCGTGAAGTACGGGGTGACGAGCGAATACGTGCTCGAACTCGAACTGGTCAACGGCCTGGGCGAACTCGTCCGGGTGGGCAAGCGCACCGCGAAGGACGTCGCCGGCTACGATTTCCGCGGCCTCTACACCGGCTCCGAGGGCACCCTGGGCGTGATCGTCGAGATCAAGGTCCGTCTGGTACCGCTGCCCACGGAGACCCGTGCGATCATCGGCTACTTCGACAGCCTGGTCGACGCCGGCCAGGGCGTGGCCAATGTGACCGCCGCGGGAGTCATCCCCGCGGCGCTGGAGCTGGTCGACAAGTACTGCCTGAAGGCGGTGGACGACTGGAAGAACATGGGACTGTCGGCCGACGCCGAGGTCGTGCTGCTGGCATCGAGCGACCTCCTGGGAGAGGCCGGCCGCGCCGAGGCGGAGAAGATCGTCGCCGCATTCGAATCGGCCGGCGCCACGATGGCCGCCATCAGCGAGGACAAGGACGAGGCCGATGCCTTCTTCGCCGCCCGCCGCCTGGCCTATCCGGCTCTGGAACGGCTGGGCCCGGTGCTCACGGAGGACGTCGTGGTCGCCCGGTCCAAGGTGCCCGAGGTGTTGGCCCGGATCCAGGAGATCGGCGAGCGCAACCAGGTGCAACTGGCGCAGATCGCACACGCCGGTGATGGAAATCTGCACCCGCTGTTGGTCGTGCCCGCCGGCGACGATGCGGCACGGGTGCGCGCGCAGCAGGCCTTCGAGGAGATCCTGCAGGCGGCGCTGGACGCCGGGGGCACGGTCTCCGGTGAACACGGGATCGGCCTGCTGAAGATGGGCGGACTGTCCCGCGAGCTCAGCGCCGAGGTGATTGCGATGCACAGGGCGGTGAAGCGGGCACTGGACCCGCACAACATCATGAACCCGGGCAAGGTGTTCTCCTGAGGCACTGTCCGCCCGAATGCCACGCGAGCGGATGTGGCGCGGGCGGGTTGTGGTGCGATTGCTCACGCAGCCTGTCCTAAGCGTGGGTCCGGCGTGGTTGAATTGACAGGTTATGGCTGATTTCAAACCACGCAGGCAGGTCCGTCCCGTCGTCGAACACGAGGATGGGACCACCTCGCGCACACCCACCCGCGGCGGGCGGCCGCTGCTGAACTTCAAGTCCCCCAGGGTCAAGCAGCCCCCGCAGCACCTGGCCGATATGACGATGGACGAACGCATCGCGGCGGTCAAGGAGATGGGCCTGCCCGGTTTCCGGGCCAAGCAGCTCTCCACGCACTATTTCGTGCACAATACGACGGATCCCCAGGCGATGACGGATCTGCCGCAGGGCAAGCGGGATGAGTTGGCGCAGCGCTTCTTCCCGCCGCTGCTGAACGAGGTGCGGCGGCTGAAGACCGCGAACGGGGACACCATCAAGTTCCTGTGGCGGTTGTTCGACGGCGCCCTGGTCGAATCGGTGCTGATGCGCTATCGCAACCGCATCACCCTGTGCGTGTCCAGCCAGTGCGGCTGCGGGATGAACTGTCCCTTCTGCGCCACCGGCCAGCAGGGCCTGACCCGCAATATGTCCACCGCCGAGATCGTCGAACAGGTGGTGCGGGCCAATCAGGTCATCGCCGCGGGCGAACTCGCGCAGGACGCGCCGGAGGACCTGGACTTCCTGGGCCACGCCGCCGCCGAGGTCGGGGGCGAGTCCGATGAGGACGAGACCGACCGCGCCGGTCGGCCCGGCAGCCACTCGACGGGCGTGGCCAAGGCGGGTTACGCCTCGGCCGCGGCCCATGGCACGGGGCAGGCCCCTGCGCACTCCGGTCCCGAACGCGTGACGAACATCGTCTTCATGGGCATGGGCGAGCCGCTGGCCAACTACAAGCGCGTGATGAACGCGGTACGCCGGTTCACCGATCCGCAGCCGAACGGCCTGGGCATGAGCGCGCGCCGGATCACGGTGTCGACGGTGGGCCTGGTCCCGGCGATCAACAAGCTGGCCGCCGAGGACATTCCGGTGACCTTCGCGCTGAGCCTGCACGCGCCGGACGACGAACTGCGCGACGAGATGATCCCGGTTAATACGCGTTGGAAGGCCGACGAGGCAATCGACGCTGCCTACAACTACTACAAGACCACGGGACGACGGGTCAGCATCGAGTACGCGCTGATCAAGGACATGAACGATCACGCGTGGCGCGCCGAACTGCTGGCCAAGAAGCTCAATGCGCGCGGCCGCGGCTGGGTGCACGTCAATCCGATCCCGCTCAACCCGACTCCCGGTTCGGTGTGGACGGCCAGTGACCCGGCCGTGGCGCAGGAATTCGTGGACCGGTTGGTGGCCAATGGTGTGCCGACGACGATCCGCGACACCAGGGGCAAGGACATCGACGGGGCGTGCGGACAGCTGGCCGCCGCCGAATGAGTTCGGCTTCCTGAGAATCACGGGAGCGCCACACCCGCTAAGATCTACAGAAGATGTGTCTTCCCGGGATCTCCCGGGTGTGGTTCCCGGCACTACCCCGGGCGGAGGAAAGGGCGGAATGGAAACGAACTTCCCGCGCATGACGGGCTGGAAGAGCGGCTACGATCCTGCACAGGTCGACAGCTTCTTCAAGCGGGCGCGTGAATCCTTCGAACGCTCCACGACGCTGCCCGGCGATCTGGACGCTCGCGCCGTGCGCACCGTCGGATTCGACCTTGTCCGCAAGGGCTACCACGTGGGCGTGGTCGACGCCGCTCTGGACCGTTTGGAGGACGCCTTCGCCAAGCGCGCCCAGGAACAGCTGATCGCGGGCGCCGGGCAGAATGCCTGGGTCAATGAGCTCACGCGCGCTGCCGGCAGCCTGCGGGGACGCCTGCAGCGGCCTTATGGGGAGCGCTTCGATCAGGCTGAACCGGGCCGGATCGGCTACGACCTGACCGAGGTCGACGCGCTGTGCGACAAGATCCGGGCCTACCTCTCCGACGGTGTCCCGATGAGCGTCGACGAGGTCCGCCGGGTGCTGTTCAAGACCCGCCGTGGGCACAAGGCGTACAACGAGGACCAGGTCGACGCGTTCATCGACCGCGTCGTCGAGGTCATGGCCAGCGTCGACTGAGAGGTCCCGAACACGATGTCGCCCTTCACCCGTGAACCGCACTGGTTCGTCCGTCCCGGCGTGTTATCCGAGGACCATCCCGGGCTGCTCAATCCGACATTCGACCTGTTGGACTATCCGATCGTCATGGGCCGGGCCGACGACGACTTCCTGCGCGCCGACAATGCGGCCGGCGACACCGTGGTGCTCAGCTTCGAACAGGGCCTGGACCGGGTCGCGAAGATCGCAGGGGTGCTGCGCCTGCTGGGCGTAGGGGTTTCGGCGGACGGCGTCCAGGACGACACTCCCGATGCGCGGGTACACATCACCGCCGAGGTCCCGGCTCTGGCCCGCGAACTGGTGCGCCTGGCCGTATTGCGCCTGGGCGGGCTGCTCACCGCCGATCCCGCCGCCCCGATCCGGGTCGAGGCCGCCGAGCCGTCGCAGACCGCGACCGGCGCGGGGCTGAGTGAACTGCAGCGGCGTTCGATGCGGAAACTGCCCAGTCACGTCGAGGGCGTGCGCATCAGCGCGCCAGACTTCGCGGCCGTCCTCGAGGTGCTGGTGCGCGATGGCCGGATCGAACCGGCCCCCGCTTTGGAACTGCCGGCCGATCTGGTCGTGGAGGAAACGGCGGACGGCGGGCGGATCACCGCGCGCCAGCGCATGTGACCCGCTCCGCCGGCATTGGCTAGCCCAGCGCGGCGGCGGGTTCGACCGCCGCCAGCCCGTGGGCCGCGGCCACCCCTGCATTCGTCAGGGCTCCCGCCATGGTGTTCAGGCCCCTGGACAGAGCCGGATCGGCGCGCAGCGCCTGCTCGACACCGGCGTTGGCCAGCCGCAGCGTAAAGGGCAGGGTGGCATTGCACAGGGCACGGGTGGCCGTCGAGGGCACGGCGCCCGGCATGTTCGCCACGCAGTAGTACGTCGAACCGTGGACTCTGAAGGTGGGGTCCTGGTACGTGGTGGGCCGTGAGTTCTCGAAGCACCCGCCCTGGTCGATCGCAATGTCGATGAGCACGCTGCCGGCCTTCATCCCCGCGACCATCTCGTCGGTGACCAGTTTGGGGGCGCGGGCACCGGGGATCAGCACGGAGCCGATCACCAGGTCCGCCTCGGCGACCGCCCTGGCAAGTGCCATCTTCCCCGACACCCTGGTCTGCACGGCGTGTCCCATGAGCTCGTCGATATGGCGCAGCCGCGGGATGTCGATGTCGAAGACCTGCACATTGGCACCCAGTCCCGCGGCGATCCGCGCGGCGTTGAAACCTGCGACGCCCGCGCCGATCACCACGACCTCGGCGCGTGTCACCCCCGGCACCCCTGACAGCAGCACCCCGCGCCCGCCGTTGACCGTCAGCAGCTGTTCGGCGCCCACCTGGGCGGCCAAGCGGCCGGCGATCTCGCTCATCGGCGCCAGCAGGGGCAGGCTGCGGTCGTTCAGCTGCACTGTCTCATAGGCGATGGCCGTGGTGCCCGAGGCGACCAGGGCATCGGTCAGCGGCCGATCGGCGGCCAGGTGCAGATAGGCGAAGACCGTCTGATCGGCCCGCAGGTACCGGTACTCCTCGGCCACCGGCTCCTTGACTTTGAGCAGCAGCTCTCCGGCGGCCCAGGTCTGCTCCGCGGTCTCGAGCACGGTGGCGCCCGCCGCGCGATAGGCTTCGTCGGTGATGAGCGAGCCCAGGCCCGCGCCCGACTGGACGAAGACCTCGTGGCCGGCGTGGATCAGTTCATGGGCACCCTCATCGGTCAGTGCCACACGGTTCTCGTTGTTCTTGATTTCGGTCGGGACGGCGATTCTCATTCCCTGTGTCCTCCGTTTGTCGTCGTTGACAGGAGTGAACGCGGACGGGCGCCGCGCTCTCGACTAAAAGGTATATCCGCCAGACCTTTAAAGCAACCCGGCGCCGGGCCATTGAAAATGTGCGCTGCCCCCGGAGGAACAGCGCACATTTTCACCGGCTCGGCGAATCCGGGTCAGCCCTGGTAGTTCGCGAAGGCGTTGATGCCCGTGAGCGCGCGGCCGATCGTCAGCTGGTGGACCTCGTGGGTGCCCTCATAGGTCAGCACCGTCTCCAGGTTGATCGCATGGCGCAGCACCGGGTACTCACTGGTGATGCCCGAACCGCCGAACAGCGCGCGCAGATCGCGGCAGATGTTCATCGCGGTATCGGCGTTGACCATCTTGCCCAGGGAGATCTGCTCCGGGGTGACTCCGGCCGCTGAATCCTTGATTCGGCCCAGGTGGGCGGCCAGCAGCGTGATCTGCGAGTACTGGCCGAAGGCCTTGGCCAGCTTCTGCTGGGAGATCTGGAAGGACGACAGCGGACGGTCGAACTGGATGCGCGTGCCGGTGTAGTCCAGCGCCGCCTCCAGTGCGTCGCGGGCAGCGCCGGTGACGCCGAAGACGATGCCGAAGCGGGCCTCTGACAGGCACGACAGGGGACCCTTGAGGCCCTCGGCCTTGGGCAGCATCGCATCGGCGGGCAGGCGCACATTGTCCAGCACGATCTCACCGGTGATCGAGGCGCGCAGGGACAGCTTGCGCTGGATCTTCGGCGCGGAGAACCCGGGGGTGTCGGTGGGGACCACGAAGCCGCGGACCATCGGCCGGCCCTTCTTGTCCAGCTCCTCGGTCTTCGCCCAGACCACGGCGACGTCGGCCACGGGGGAGTTCGTGATCCACATCTTGGCGCCGTTGAGGATCCAGTCGTCGCCGTCCTTCTTCGCGTGCGTCTTCATGCCCGCAGGGTCGGAGCCGACATCGGGTTCCGTCAGACCGAAGCAGCCGATCGCCTTGCCGGCTGCCATCTTCGGCAGCCATTCGTTCTTCTGGTCCTCCGAGCCCCAGTGGTGGATGGCGAACATCGCCAGGGAGCCCTGGACGCTGACCAGGGAGCGCAGGCCGGAGTCGACCGCTTCGAGTTCGCGGCAGGCCAGGCCGTACTGCGTGGCCGTCGAGCCGCCGCAGCCGTAACCCTCGAGGTGCATGCCCAGCACGCCCAGCTCGCCCAGGCCCTCCGCCAGCTCGCGGGCGGGAATGGTGCCGTCGAGGTAGTAGTCGCCGATGTTCTCACGGACGTTGTCGTCGAGCCAGCTGCGGACGATGCCGGCCCACTCGAGATCGTCCTTGTCGAATACCGAATCGATGCCCAGCAGCTGATCCGGGGTGATGGTCTTGGCCATGCGAGTTCTGCTCCTTCAAGCGATGTCGCGGTCTTGCCCGCGCCCTGGCGTGCGGTTGCCGACTGGCATGCGGTTGCCGAGGGGAGAGTAACCGGTTGCGCGTTTCCGGGCAGTCCGGTCCGACTTCACGACGTTGTTTCAGAATCGTTTGGCAGGATCGGTCAATGTGACTGCCCAAACACTGATCCTACTAGGAGCCACCGGTTCCATTGGCACACAGGCCCAGGATGTGGTCCGCACCCACCCGGAAAACTTCCGGCTGACGGGCCTGGCGGCCGGTTCGAACCTGACCGCTGCGGCGCACGCCGCAGTAGAGTTCGGCGTGGAAACCCTGGCCCTGGCCCACGTCTTTGCCCTCGGAGCCGTGCGCGAGGCACTCGCCCGCGCCGGGGCCGAACTCGGCCGGCCCGACCCCGTCACCCGGATCCTGCTCGGCCCGCGGGCCGCGGCCGAGCTGGCGGGAACTCCGGCCGATCTGGTGCTCAACGCGATCACCGGGGCCGCCGGCCTCTCGGCCACCTTCGCCGCCCTGGACCACGGAACCGACGTGGCCCTGGCGAACAAGGAATCACTCATCATGGGAGGGACCCTGGTGCTCGAGGCCGCCAGGGCCACCGGCGCCCGGCTGCTGGCCGTCGACTCGGAGCACTCCGCGATCGCCCAGGCCCTGCGCGCCGGCACCCACGGCGAGGTCGCCCGCCTGGTCGTCACCGCCTCGGGCGGGCCGTTTCGCGGCATGTCCGCGGCCGAGCTGGCCACGGTCACCCCGGGCCAGGCGCTGGCGCATCCGACCTGGCAGATGGGCACCGTCATCACGACGAACTCCGCGACCCTGGTCAACAAGGGCCTCGAGGTGATCGAGGCGCATCTGCTCTTCGGCGTGCCCTTCGAGGACATCGAGGTCGTCGTCCACCCCCAGTCGCAGATCCACTCGATGGTCGAATTCCGTGATGGCGCGACGATCGCCCAGCTCTCCCCACCGGATATGCGCCTGCCGATCGCCTATGCCCTGGCCCGCGGCGCCCGCCTGCCCCGGGTAGCGGCCGGAAACGCCTGGAACAGGCCTGTGACCTGGGACTTCGCACCCGTCGACCGGCGGGCGTTCCCCGCTCTGGACCTGGTGGTCGAGGCCGGGCGGCGCGGCACCACCTATCCCGCTGCGCTCAACGCGGCCAATGAGGAACTCGTCGCGGCCTTCCACGCCGGCCGGATCCGCTTCACCGATATCCCCACGGGTCTGGCATACGCCCTGCAGGCCCACACTCCGGCGGCGGATTTCACCAGGGCCGCGATCGGCGCCGCGGACGCCTGGGCCCGTGCCACGATCGGCAGGTGGATCGCAGCCCGTGAACCGGTGGCCCGTGAGCCCGAGCCGGGGGTGGAGCGCGCATGACGGCACTGCTCTACATTCTCGGCGTCCTGCTCCTGCTGGTGGGCGTCGGCCTGTCGATCGGGCTGCACGAACTGGGGCACCTGACCTTCGCCAAGCGCTTCGGAGTCAAGGTCAGCCACTATATGATCGGCTTCGGCCCGACCCTGTTCAAATTCCGGCGCGGGGAAACCGAGTACGGCGTCAAACTGCTGCCGCTGGGCGGCTTCATCGCGATGCCCGGTATGTACCCGCCGAAGGATCGGACGAATACGCGGATCGGCGAGGACGCCCTGGCGCCTGTCGCCCCGCACGCTCTGGTGGAACAGCCGGCGGGTGTCGCAGCCACGCAGGGCCCATCCGCGCAGGGGGAGCCCGGCGGGAGGCAGCGGCGGCGCCGACCCTTCGAGACGACGATGGCCGAGGCCCGGGCCTATTCGAACCAGGACATAGTGCCGGGGGAGGAACACCGGACCTTCTACGCCCTGTCGGTGCCCAAGCGCCTGGCCGTGATGTTCGCCGGACCCGCCGTCAACCTGGTCCTGGGAATCATCATCATGTTCATCGTGCTGGTGTGCATCGGCGCCAACCTGCAGCCGACGACTACGGTGCAGACCATCGTTGAATGCGCGGTGCCCGCCTCGCAGGCACAGGAGCGGCAGGCCGAAGCGGCGAAGCAGGGCAGGGCCGAGGCGGCCTGCACGAAAGCGGACCCCCTGACACCGGCCTGGCAGGTCGGCCTGCGTCCGGGCGATCGGATCGTCTCGATCGCCGGCCATGCCACCTCGGACTGGGCCGCCCTGGGCTCCCAGGTCCGCGCGGCGGCCGGCACCACGGTGCCCATTGTGATCGAACGCGACGGCGCCAGGCAGACCCTGGACGTCCCCGTGATCCGCAGCGAACAGGCCGTCACCGATGAATCCGGCCATCCGGTGACCGGTGCGGACGGTAAGCCGGAGACCCGCGAAGAGGGGTTCCTGGGGATCTCGCCGACCATGGACCGCAGCGGCATCCCCGTCGGCGAGTTCCCCGGGCAGATGGGACAGCTGATCGGCCAGACCTTTGACGCGCTCATCCACCTGCCGCAGCGGCTGGTGGCGGTGGGCCAGGTGGCCTTCGGCGACGCCGAACGCGATGAGAACAGCCCCGTGGGAATGGTGGGCGTGGGGCGGGTGGCCGGCGAGATCGTGTCCTCGGACCGCCTGGACGTCACGGATAAATTCCTCACGGGACTGAACCTGCTGGGCGGGCTCAACCTGTTCCTGTTCGCCTTCAACATGGTGCCGCTGCTGCCCCTGGACGGCGGGCACATCGCCGTGGCCCTCTATGAGGGGGCGCGGCGGCGGATCAACCTGCGCCGCGGACGGGGTGTGATCGGCCCGTTCGACACAGCCAAACTGCTGCCGCTGACCTATGCGGTCACGGGCCTCATGCTGTGCATGACCGTGCTGCTGGTCTACGTCGACATCTTCAAACCGATCCGCCTGGGACTCTAGGCGGCATAGACTTTCACCGAGACAGCTTAGAAGGGAACAGAAGTGACCTCGATCGATCTGGGAATGCCGGCGGCACCGCCCCCGGTGCTGCGCCCGCGGCGCCCCACCCGGCAGATCCACGTGGGAGCCGTGGGAGTGGGATCGGACTACCCCGTGAGCATCCAGTCCATGACCACCACACCCACCACCGACATCAACGCCACCCTGCAGCAGATCGCGCAGCTGACGGCAGCCGGCTGCGACATCGTGCGCGTGGCCTGCCCGACCGCCGACGACGCCGAGGCGCTGACCGCGATTGCCGCGAAGTCCAAGCTCCCCGTCATCGCCGACATCCACTTCCAGCCCAAATACGTCTTCAAGGCGATCGAAGCCGGCTGTGCCGGGGTCCGCGTCAACCCGGGCAACATCCGCAAATTCGACGACCAGGTCCGCGAGATCGCACAGGCGGCCAAGGACCACGGCGTATCCCTGCGGATCGGAGTCAACGCCGGATCCCTGGACAAACGGCTGCTGGCCAAGTACGGCAAGGCCACCCCTGAGGCACTGGTGGAGTCCGCCGTCTGGGAGGCCTCGTTGTTCGAAGAGCACGACTTCCACGACTTCAAGATCTCCGTGAAACACCACGACCCCGTCGTCATGGTGGCCGCCTACGAGATGCTGGCCGAACGCGGGGACTGGCCACTGCACCTGGGCGTGACCGAGGCGGGCCCCGCCTTCCAGGGCACCATCAAATCGGCCACCGCCTTCGGAGCGCTGCTGAGCCGCGGCATCGGCGACACCATCCGGGTGTCCCTGTCCGCGCCCCCGGTCGAAGAGGTCAAGGTCGCCGAACAGATTCTGCAATCGCTCAATCTGCGCCCGCGCAAGCTCGAAATCGTCTCCTGCCCGTCCTGCGGGAGGGCCCAGGTCGACGTCTACAGCCTGGCCGAGAAGGTCACAGCGGGACTCGAGGGCATGGAGGTGCCGCTGCGCGTGGCCGTGATGGGCTGCGTGGTCAACGGCCCCGGCGAAGCGCGCGAGGCGGACCTGGGCGTGGCCAGTGGCAACGGCAAGGGACAGATCTTCGTCAAGGGCCAGGTCGTCAAAACGGTGCCGGAATCCCAGATCGTCGAAACCCTCATCGAAGAGGCGATGCGCATCGCCGATGAGTCCGGTGCCCCGGCGGGGCACCCGGAAGTCGTCGTCGCACAGTGAGCTTCCATTCTGTGCGGACCGGGCAACCAGCAGGCGGCGGGGACCCCGACGGCTATATCCGTCGGCTGGAACCCATCCACCTGGGCTGGTTGCGCGAGGCGGTGGCGGCCGCTCCTGCCGAACACTGCTACCTGTCGCAGCTGCTGGCCGTTCACGGGCGCAATCTGACGCAGGCGATGACGGGCACCCTCTACGGATACTTCCGCGCAGGCCGGCTGTGCTCGGCGTACTGGCTCGGCGGTACCATCGTGCCGGTCCGTGCGACCCCGGAGTCGAATGCCGCCATCGCCCCGGTGCTGGCGGCCCGGCGCAGGGCCGCGGTGTCGATCATCGGCGCGGCCGGTGCGGTCCTCGACCTGGCCGGCCGCACCGGCTGGGGCGAGCCCCGCGGGGTGCGCCCGGACCAACCGCTGTTGGCCGCGATCGCAGCCCCCGATGTCGCAGCGGACGCCCGCCTGCGCTTGGCCCGCCCGGCCGATCTGCCCCTGGTCTTCCCCGCCTCGGTCGCCATGTTCGAGGAGGAACTGGGCTTCAGCCCCCTGGAGGGCGGGGCGAGTGGCTACCGCGACCGGGTGGCCGGCCTGCTGGCGGCCGGCTCCACCTACGTCATCACCGAACCGGATGGCAGCGGCGGCCAGCGAATCCTGTTCAAGGCCGACCTGGGACTGCGCTCGCCGGACTCTGTGCAGGTCCAGGGGGTGTGGGTGGCTCCTGCCGCGCGTGGACACGGGGTGGCTGCCGGGGCGATGGCGGCGCTGACCCAGGACGTGCTGCGCCGGGTCGCACCGGTGGTCTCCCTGTACGCGAATTCCTATAACATCCCGGCCCTGAAGTCCTATGCCCACGCCGGCTACCGGCAGGTCGGGACCTTTGCGACCGTCATGTACCGAGGAGGCGCCGGAGCGGAACGGTTCGCCGTGTGATGCGGGCCCGGTTATGCTTGACGGGTGTGTCCGGAGCACTCGGGCGCCTACTTAGCATCACCTACTTAACGCTCGTTCAATTTGGCGGCTATGGTGTGATCAGGATTCTCCCCACTAGTGCCAAGGAAGGCTTCATGGCAGCGTCGACGCAGAAGAAGAAAAAGAAGAAGTCCAAGGGCTTCGACTTCCAGCCCTTCATCAAACCGGGACTCTACGCTCTGGGCGGCATCGTCGTCCTTGCGATCCTGGTCGGTCTGGCGATCTGGCTGCGAACCTTCGACGGGGTGCAGGCCTTCATCGAGAAGTTCCCCGGTCAGTCCGCTGCCAATGAGGTCCGCCGCGGTGCCGATGGGATCCCCGCCTGGTTGTCCTGGCAACACTTCCTGAACATGTTCTTCATGCTCACGATCATCAGGACCGGGCTCGACGTGCGCAACAACCCCAACCCCAAGGGGCACTGGACACGCAACAACAAGGGCCTGATCAAGACCAAGGGCGCCCCGAAGAAGATCACCCTGAACCTGTGGACCCACTTCACCATGGACTTCCTGTGGTTCCTCAACGGCCTGGTGTTCTTCATCATGCTCTTCGCCACCGGCCAGTGGCGCCGCATCGTGCCCGCCAGTTGGGACATCTTCCCCAATGCGATCTCCACCGCCCTGCAGTACGCCTCGATGAACTGGCCGACCGAAATGGGCTGGACGAACTACAACGCCCTGCAGGTCCTGGCCTACTTCGTCACGGTCTTCATCGCCGCTCCGGTCTCGCTCATCACGGGCCTGCGGATGTCGAATGCGTGGAAGAACGAATGGAAGATCAACAAGGTCTTCAAGGTCGAGTACGCCCGTGCGCTGCACTTCCCGACGATGCTCTACTTCGTCATCTTCATCTGCATCCACGTCTTCCTGGTCTTCGTCGGCGGCCTGGTCGCCGGTCTGCGGGAACAGCACGGCTGGTTCGCCAGCCTGATGGGCAATATCACCCATATGTACGGCGGTTCCCCGGATATCACCGCGACATGGTTCGGCTTCCTGATGTTCGCGATCTCGATCGTGGTGCTGGTGGCCGGCTGGTTCCTGCTGCGGCCCATGTTCCTCACGCCGATCGCCAACCTGTTCGGCAAGTCCTCCCGCTGACCCGTCCTCTCCTGTGTAGTTCCACTACTTGACGAATTGTTGATATATCGGTGATTTCAGGCAGAAATCGTCATTTCGTTAAGTAGTGGAACTCTGCGCTCGGGAGGTCAGTGACTGTCGCGGCCGCGCAGGCGGTCGAGTTCCCGCCGGTCCTTCTTCGTGGGCCGGCCCGTGCCCGGATCGCGTTTGGGCAGGGCCGCGCGCAGTAGCGGACTGGGCGTGGGGGAGTGGTCCAGATAGCAGGCCTGCGCCATGGGCGCGGGGCCCCGCGTATCGAGGAACCCCTGGACCACCAGGACGCGTTCCGCCCCGGGACGCCTGACCCTGACCTCCTGGCCGATCCTGACCTTCTGCGCGGGCTTGACCTTCACTCCGTCGATCTGCACATGGCCTGACTTCAGGGCCGCCTGCGCCGCCGACCTGGTCTTGCAGATGCGCACGCACCACAGCCACAGGTCGATGCGCTGGGTGGTGGCCGGATCGAAGTTCAGTTCTGGCATGGGACCACTGTAGGGCACCACCGCGGGCCCGGCGCAATGATAATCTCATGAGGGTTGCAATCTGCGCGCCGGACTCACCGCGCGCCCCACGTTTTCCAAGGAGAGACCACCATGCCCATGCGGATGTCCTCGCTGTTCGTGCGTACCCTGAAGGAGGACCCGGCTGACGCGGAGGTCAAGAGTCACAAGCTGCTGCACCGCGCGTCCTACATCCGCCGCGCCGCCCCCGGTGTCTACACCTGGCTGCCGCTGGGCCTGGCCGTGCTGGGCAAGATCGAGGAGATCGTCCGGCAGGAGATGACCAGGGCCGGTTCCCAGGAAGTCCACTTCCCCGCCCTGCTGCCGGCCGAACCCTATGAGAAGTCCGGGCGCTGGGCCGCCTTCGGCGAGGGTATCTTCCGCCTGCAGGACCGCAAGAAGGCCGACTACCTGCTGGCCCCCACACATGAGGAGATGTTCACCCTGCTGGTCAAGGACCTGTACTCCTCGTACAAGGACCTGCCGGCGAACCTGTTCCAGATCCAGACGAAGTACCGTGATGAGGCCCGCCCGCGCGCCGGCCTGCTGCGCGGACGCGAGTTCATCATGAAGGACGCCTACTCCTTCGACGTGGACGACGCCGGCCTGGACGTCCAGTACGAGAAGATGCGCGAGGCCTATGTCCGCGTCTTCACCCGTCTGGGCCTGCCCTATGTGATGGTCGAGGCGACCCCCGGCGCGATGGGCGGCTCCGGCACCCACGAGTTCCTCTACCCATCGGAGGTCGGCGAGGACACCTACGTCCGCACCGCAGCCGGCTACGCCGCCAATGTCGAGGCCGTCACCACGGTGGTCCCCGAGCCGATCCCGTTCGACGGACTGCCCGCCGCACACGTCGAGGACACCCCCGACACCCCCACGATCCAGACACTGGTCGATGCCGCGAACGCCGCGCATCCACGAGCCGACCGGGCATGGACCGCCGCAGATACGCTCAAGAACGTCGTGGCGACCGTGATCCACCCCGACGGCACCCGCGAGGTCATCGTCATCGGCCTGCCCGGCGATCGCGAGGTCGACTTCGGCCGTGCCGCCGGCACCGGCCTGTTGGGCGACGGTGAGGTCGATCTCGAGGCCGCCACACCCGAGGACCTGGCCCAGCATCCGGGCCTGGTCAAGGGCTACATCGGGCCGGGTCTGACCCTGGACGCTCCGGTGCTTGGCACAGAGGGTTCCACCGGCCTGCGCTATCTGCTGGATCCGCGCGTGGTCGATGGCACCCGCTGGATCACCGGCGCGAACGCCGCGAACCGGCACGTGTTCGATCTGGTCGCCGGCCGTGATTTCCGCGCCGACGGTTTCATCGAGGCCGCCGAGGTCCGGCCCGGCGATCCGGCGCCCGACGGCTCGGGGGAACTCGAGCTGGCACGCGGTGTGGAGATCGGGCAGATCTTCAAGCTGGGCCGCAAGTACGCCGAGGCGCTCGACCTCAAGGTGCTCGACGTCAACGGCAAAACGCAGGTCGTGACCATGGGCTCCTACGGTATCGGCGTGACCCGAGTAATGGCCTGCATCGCGGAGGAATACGCAGATGACAAGGGCCTGCTGTGGCCCCAGCACCTGGCCCCGGCCGACGTTCACATCGTGGCCACCGGCAAGGACTCCTCGGTCTTCGACACGGCTGAGTCCCTGGCGGCGGACCTGGAGACCCGCGGGGTCTCCGTGCTCATCGACGACCGCCCCAAGACGAGTCCCGGTATGAAGTTCGGCGATGCCGAACTGCTGGGTATCCCGACCATTCTGGTGGTCGGCCGCGGGTTGAAGGACGGACTGGTCGAATTGCGCGATCGGTTCACCGGGGAATCCCGCGAACTGCCCGTGGCCGAGGCCGTAGACGCCCTGGCGGCGCACGTCGCGGCAGGCTACGCCAAGGCGACGCTGGCCGACTGACCGATTCGAAGCGCAGGGAGGCCGTACCGGGATGAACGCAGTCGAACTCGGCCCGTGGATCATCGTGGCCCTGGTGGCCGGTGGTCTGCTGGCCGGGTGGATCGATGCAGTTGTCGGCGGCGGGGGCCTGATCCAGCTGCCGGTGCTGTTATTGGTCCCAGGGATGAGCCCCATCCAGGCGGTGGCGACGAACAAGGTCGGCTCGATCGTCGGCACCGCCGGCAGCACCGTGACCTATCTGCGCAAGGTCAAACCCGATAAATCGCTCACTGTGCCCGGCGCGGTGTTCGCTCTGGCCGGGGCGGTGGTGGGTGCGAAGATCGCCACCCTCATCCCCGGTGACGCCTTCGAGCCGATCATCGTGCTGGTGCTGCTGGGCGTGGGCGTGTTCACCCTGCTCAAGCCGGCCATGGGCGCCGAGGCCCATCTGCGCTTCGGCCTGCGCTCCAAGCGCCACCACGCGCTGGGCTGGCTGCTGGGCCTGGTGGTGGGAGTCTACGACGGCGCCCTGGGGCCCGGCACCGGATCGTTCCTGGTCATCGGCCTGGTGGCGCTGCTGGGCTTCAGCTTTCTGCAGGCCTCGGCCAGCGCCAAGATCATGAACCTGGCGACGAATCTGGGAGCCCTACTGCTCTTCGTGCCGGCCGGCCATGTGGTGTGGGCGGCCGGGTTGGCGGTAGCGGTGGGAAATCTGGCCGGCGGCATCATCGGAGCGCGCACCGCCCTGCGCTTCGGCTCCGGTTTCGTGCGCATCGTGTTCATCGTCGTGCTGGTGGTGCTCATCATCACGCTGGGCGCACCGCTGCTGGCCAACCTTGTGACTGTCGAGGGCTGAGCTCAGCCCAGGCGCTTGAGGGAGTGGGCATCGACTCCGCCCACGTCCATTCCCGCCAGCGCGCGCATCACCCACAGCGACCTGGCGGCGTCGCCGAAGGACTTCAGCGTGCCGTTGTAGGCGCTGTGCAGATACCAGAACATGTTCTGCGCCTCCCTGGCGATCGCAGCCCCGAGGCCGTAGTTCGGTTCGATGTCGGCGTGCCTGCACAGATCGGCGCCGAAGTCGCGCAACCACTTGGCCTGGCCGGCCGGAGTGCCGCCCGGTAGCTCGAACAGACGGTTCCACAGGATCGGCGCGACGGTGTAGGCGGTCGGTCCGGTCAGCGGCTGTGGATCGATGGCCTTCCAGGTGGCGACTCCGTGGGCGTCCGGATTGCCCGCCAGGATGTTGTAGTAGTGCAGATCGGCGTGTAACAGCCATTGCTCATCGGAGGCGGCCAGGTACCGGGTCCAGGACCTGGCCATGTCCAGCAGCGCCCGATCACCAGGGTGGAAGTCGGGGAATGACGACAGCAGGTTCAGATCCTGGTCGAATTTAGCATCCCAGCCCGCAGCGATGTCCTGGACCCGTACGAAGCCGGCGGGTCCGGGCACCTTGAGCGCCCTGGCCAGCTGACCCCAGATCGGGGCGACGGCCTCCAATGGCTCGGTCGACAGGTTGACCCGGGTGCGCAGGCGCTCCTGCATCGTGGCCCGGAAGGTCGCGTCCTGGTAGATGATGCGCACGGCCCCATGGCCGTTCCACAGTTCGAGGGCGCGCAGGACCTGTTCGTGCACATGTGGATTGTTCCGATTGGGTGCGGCGATTCGCACGACCGCCTTGTAGTTGTCCTGACTGAGCACGGGGATGACGATCGATTCCGCGCCGGCCCAGGGGGAACCCGGTTTGGGGTCGGGGGTGAAGTGCCACCGGTCCATCAGCTCCAGGTACATATAGTCCAGCGCTGCGGCCCAGGCATGGGCGCGCTCGCCGCCGATCGCCTCGGCGGCGGAGTTCAAAAGCACCTGTGGGACCTGCACGTCCTTACTCCCCGTTTCCGCTCGCCGGGGCCAGCGCACCCGGGTTTTGGCCGGTGTAGTCGAAGCGGACCGCCTGGACGCCGCCGGCCCTTCCACGTGCCCAGCCGGTGTACCAGAGGTTCGCCACGCCGAGGTCGCGGGCGCCGCCGGTCAGCAGCAGGGACCCGATGCGCGCGGCCAGCAGGTCCTCGAGCCCCCTGGCCATGGTCCTGGCCCCGGTCTCATCGTGTGGATCGGAGTCGAATGACCAGGCCGGGCGGTTCGCCACGGGCTCGCCCCCGGCAGCCCGCAGCAGCGCATTGCCCTGTGCCGAGGCCGTGTTCAGTTGCGCGATCCGCTCCCGTGCAAAGGTCCGGTAGGCGCTGCCCGTCGGTGCTGCGACGGCAACCCGCGTGTAGCCGGCCCCGGCCTGATAACAGGCGGTGACGAAGGCCGCCAGTGCTTTCGTCCGGTCGTCCTCTGTGTGCTTCTGCACATCCGGACTCGGCACGGTGGCAGGTGCCGCGGCCTGCCGGGCGACGAACAGGCGGCCGATCACGGTGGCCGACTGGCCGGGCAACTCCGCTGCGGTCAGGCCGGCGCCCACCGCGACATCGGCCAGGGTGGTGAGCATCGCGGCGTCCTCGGCCAGGGCGGGCAAGCCGTCGAAGAAGGCCGAGACCGTCTGTCGCAGACCGGTCGCTGCGGGCAGCGCACCGGTAGCCGAGGCGGTGGCTGCTGTGGTGGGCCGCGCCGGGCCGAGTGCTGCGCGCAGCTGGGAGACGGCGCGCGCGGTGCCTCCGGAGGATTGGATACGGGCCAGGAGTTCTGCCATGGCGCTGCGGACGGTGTCGGCGGGCCCGGGGGTGGGGCGCACCGGGCCCTGTTCGAGGCGCAGGCCGCAGCCGGTGAGGGCGAGAACGGCGATGCCGGTGAATCCCATGAGGACGGAGCGGCGTCCATAGGAGCGTCCATAGGAGGGGGTCGGCGTGCGCATATCGTCATCCTATACGCGCGCCCGGCCGCCCTGCCGATAGGCTGGTCCCCGGGCCGGAACCGTGGCCCCGGTGGATGAGTGAAGCGACGAGCGGAAACAAGGAGTACCGGCATGGCCGATGACGTGGAAGTGGTGCGGGGCGCGATCGCCGGCCCCCTGGCGGAGGCCGGATTGTTCCTGGAAGAGGTGTCCGTGCACGCGGCCGGGCCCGGCCCCACCCTCGAGGTGGTCGTCGATCTGGATACCGAGGAGGCCGAACCCACCTCGTTCGCGGACGTGGAACGCGCCACACGGATCGTCTCGGAGTTGACCGACGGACTCGAGCTGTTCGGTGCCCGCCCCTACGACCTGCAGGTGTCCTCCCCGGGGGCCGAGCGTCCGCTGTCCACACCGCGACACTATCGCCGGGTGATCGGGCGGACCGTCCAACTGGACACGGCCGAGCAGCGCTACACCGGTGAGCTGGCCGGGGTGGAGGACGACGGTGCGGGTTCCGCGACGCTCGTGCTCACCGGCGCGCGCGCAGGGACGGATTTGCGTCCGGGCAAGGGCCCGAAGGTGCCGGATCCGCTGCGCTTGGCGCTGGGCGACGTCCACGGGGCCCATGTACTGGTGAAGTTCAAGTAGGCTCAGGGCCCTGGCGCCCACGGCCGGGAGGAACTATCCTGGTCACTCAGCTCAATATCGACAATTGAACGCCGGAAACTCCGGTGCCGGGTAAGTTAGGCAGTGATATGGACATCGACCTCGGCGCTCTGCGCATGATCGAACGCGAACGCGACATCCCCTTCGACACACTCGTCGACCTCATCGAGCAGGCCCTGCTCATGGCCTATCAGCGGACCGAGGGCTACTACCCGGATTCCCGCGCCGAACTCGACACCAAGACCGGCACCGCCACCATCTGGGCGGTGGAGTTCAACGACGACGATGAGCCGATCGGCGAATTCGACGACACTCCGGAGGGCTTCGGGCGGATCGCGGCGATGACCGCCCGCAACGTCATCCACCAGCGCCTGCGCGATGTCGAGGACGAGAACGTGCTGGGCGTGTTCAAGGGCCGGGAGGGCGAACTGGTCTCAGGAGTCGTCCAGCAGGGCCGCGATCCGCACATGGTCCAGGTACAGCTGGGCGATGTGGAGGCCGTTCTGCCCCCGCATGAACAGGTCCCCGGCGAGGTCTACCGGCACGGTGACCGGATCCGCGCCTATGTGGTCGACGTCCACAAGGGGACGAAGGGGCCGTCGGTCTCCCTTTCGCGCACCCACCCGAACCTCGTGCGCAAGCTGTTCGCGCACGAGGTTCCGGAGATCGCCGACGGCACGGTCGAAATCGTCAGCCTGGCCAGGGAGGCCGGCCACCGCACGAAGATGGCGGTGCGCGCGAGGAAGGCAGGGGTCAACGCCAAGGGCGCGTGTATCGGCGAACTGGGCGCCAGGGTGCGCGCGGTGATGGCCGATCTGGGCAATGAGAAGATCGACATCGTCGATTACAACGAGGACCCCGGCAAGATGATCGCCAATGCGCTGTCGCCTGCGAAGGTCAAGCGGGTCGAGGTGCTCGACGCGGCAGAACGTTCCGCGCGGGCCACGGTGCCGGGCGATCAGTTGTCCCTGGCGATCGGCAAGGAGGGCCAGAACGCCCGCCTGGCGGCGAAGCTCACCGGCTGGAAGATCGACATCGTAGCCGCCTGAACGGCTCTGGTGCTAGAATAATGGGGTGACTGCCTTCCATACACCCGTTCGCACATGCATCGGGTGTCGCAGTCGCGAAGAGTGGGATTCACTTGTGCGGCTCGTCGTCGATGTTGATTCGGATCCATCGACGCGGCCGCATATTCGCGTGGATCCGGAGCATCGGCTCGCCGGCCGGGGCGCCTGGATCCACCCCACGCAACAGTGCTGGTACAAGGCACTGCAGAAGAACGCGTTCGCGCGCGCCTTCCGTCGGCCGGTCGCGGCCGACCGGGCGCCCGGACCGTTCGCAATCACGGAAAGTGGTTAAAGAAGATGGAAACCAAATTGTGAGTGTCCGGCGATGACACCGAAGACAAATGGTCGTGGGCAGTGAAATGAGCGCTGTTCACCCGCAATGAGGTTCCTTCCTGTCCGGAGGGGACCCGGACAGGAGAAATGTGGCTAAGCCCCGTGTCCATGAGCTCGCGAAGGAGCTCGGCACAACCAGCAAAGACGTGCTGGCCAAACTGCAGGAAATGGGCGAATTCGTTCGCTCGGCGTCCTCGACCGTGGAAGCCCCGGTCGTTAGGCGACTGAAGGAGTCGTACGGCTCCTCCGACAAGGCCGACAAGCCGGCCAAGGCCGCACCCAAGCCCGGCGCCAAGCCGGCCGCTCCGAAGCCCGGCGCGCGTGCACCCAAGCCGGGTGCCGCCTCGGGCCACGCCGCGCCGAAGCCGGGTGCCAAGCCCGCGCCCAAGCCGGGCGCGGCCCACCATGAGCGTCACGAAACGCCGAAGCCGGCCGCGCATGCGCCGACTCCCAAGGCCCAGCACGACGCGAAGGCCCCCAAGCCCGCAGGTCACGCTCCGAAGCCGGGCGCGCGTGCACCCAAGCCGGGTGCCGCCTCGGGCCACGGCGCGCCGAAGCCGGGTACCAGGGCCAATCGGCCGGGCAACAACCCCTTCGCCACGAGCCAGGGGATGCCCAAGCCCGGTGCCAAGCCGGGCCCCAAGCCCGGTGGAAACCGCGACGGCGGCAACCGCTCGGGTGGCCCGAAGCCGGGCGCGCGTCCTGGCAACAACCCCTTCGCGGCCAGCCAGGGGATGCCCAAGCCCGGTGCCAAGCCGGGTCCCAAGCCCGGTGGAAACCGCGGCGGCTCGGGTGCGGCCGGTCCGCGTCCCGGTGGCCCCAAGCCGGCACCGCGTCCCGGCGGCCCGCGGCCCAATGTGCCGCGTCCCAACCCCGGGATGCTGAAGAACTCCGCCCTGGCCAAGCCCGCGCCCTCGCGCGGCGGTGGTGGCGGACGTCCGGGTGCGCCCGGCAACGGTCCCGGCAACCGCGCAGGCGGACCGGGTCGTCCCGGTGGCGGCGGTCGTGGCTCCGGTCGCGGTCGCGGTGGCACGCAGGGTGCATTCGGCCGCGGTGGCGGTCGGGCGCGCAATAAGAAGTCCAAGCGCGCCAAGCGCCAGGAACTCGAGGATATGCAGGCACCGTCGGTCGGCGGCGTCAAGGTTCCCCGCGGCAATGGGTCGACCCCGCTGCGGTTGCGCCGCGGCGCCTCGCTGGCCGATTTCGCCGAGAAGATCAACACCGATCCGACGAACCTCGTGACCATCCTGTTCCACCTGGGCGAGATGGCCACGATCACGCAGTCGCTCGACGAGGACACGTTCCAGATCCTGGGCGAGGAGCTCGGCTACAAGGTCGAGGTCGTCAGTCCCGAGGACGAGGACCGCGAACTCCTGGAGAGCTTCGACATCGACCTCGACGCCGAGGAAGAGGACGACGAGAACATGGTTCCGCGTCCCCCGGTCGTCACGGTCATGGGCCACGTCGATCACGGTAAGACCAAGCTGCTGGACGCGATTCGCTCGTCCAATGTCGTCGCCCGCGAGGCCGGCGGCATCACCCAGCACATCGGTGCCTACCAGGTCGAGGTCCCGCACGATGGCCAGGAGCGCAAGATCACGTTCCTGGACACCCCCGGTCACGAGGCGTTCACCGCCATGCGTGCCCGCGGTGCCAAGGTCACCGACGTCGCGATCCTGGTGGTCGCGGCCGACGATGGCGTGATGCCGCAGACGATCGAGGCGTTGAACCACGCCCAGGCGGCCGGTGTGCCGATCGTGGTCGCGGTCAACAAGATCGATAAGGAAGGCGCCAACCCCGCCAAGGTCATGCAGCAGCTGACCGAATACAACCTCGTGGCCGAAGAATACGGCGGCGACACGATGTTCGTGCCGATCTCCGCGCTCAAGCGCGAGGGCATCGACAAGCTGCTCGAGGCCGTCCTGCTGACCACGGACGCCGCGCTGGAACTCAACGCGGATCCGACCAAGCAGGCCCGCGGCATCGCGATCGAGGCCAAGCTGGACAAGGGCCGCGGCGCGGTCGCCAGCGTGCTGATCGAGAACGGCACCCTGCGCCAGGGCGATCCGTTCGTCGTCGGCACCGCCTACGGTCGCGTCCGCGCGCTGTTCGACGAGTACGGCGAGCAACTGGAGGAAGCGGGCCCCTCGCGGCCCGTGCAGGTGCTGGGTCTGTCGACCGTGCCGCGCGCCGGCGATGCCTTCCTGGTCACCGACGATGAGCGCACCGCCCGGCAGATCGCGGAGAAGCGCGATGCGCTGGAGCGCAATGCCGCTCAGGCGCGGACCCGCAAGCGCATCAGCCTCGAGGACTTCACGAAGGCCCTGGAGGAGGGCAAGGTCGACATGCTCAACCTGATCCTCAAGGGCGATGTCTCCGGTGCCGTCGAGGCCCTGGAGGATTCGCTGCTGAAGATCGATGTGGGCGACGAAGTCGATCTGCGCATCATCCACCGCGGCGTGGGTGCCATCACGGAGAACGACATCAACCTGGCGACGGTCGACAATGCGATCGTCATCGGCTTCAATGTCCGTCCGGAGGCCAAGGCCCGCGACCTGGCGGAGCGCGAGGGCGTGGATGTCCGGTACTACTCGGTCATCTACGATGCGATCGACGACATCGAGAGCTCGCTCAAGGGCATGCTCAAGCCCGAGTTCGAAGAGGTCCACACGGGTTCGGCGGAGATCCGTGAGATCTTCCGCTCGTCCAAGTTCGGCAACATCGCGGGTGTCATCATCCGCGACGGGCTCATCAAGCGCAATTCGAAGGCGCGCGTCACCCGCGACGGGATCGTCGTGGGCGACAACCTCACCATCGAATCGCTGCGCCGCTTCAAGGACGACGTCACGGAGATCCGCGACGGGTTCGAGGGCGGTATCGGCCTGGGCAAGTTCAACGACATCCGCGAGGGCGATCTGATCGAAACCTTCGAGATGCAGGAGAAGCCGCGCGACTGAGCGTCGTTCGGATAGGGTGAGGGTCCGTGGGCTGTATGCCCGCGGGCCCTCACCCGTGATTACACGTGGTACATGGAGAGTAAGGAACGACAATGGCCGATCCCACCCGCGCAAGGAAGATCGCGGACCGCATCCGCGTCATCGTGGCCAGCACCGTGGAGAAGCGGGTCAAGGACCCGCGCCTGGGTTTTGTGACGATCACCGACGTTCGCGTCACCGGTGATCTGCAGCATGCCAGCGTGTTCTACACGGTCTACGGAACCCCGGATGAGCTGGCCGGGACCGCGGCCGCGCTCGAATCGGCCAAGGGCCTGATCCGCAAGGAGGTGGGCCGCGGCCTGCATATCCGGCTGACCCCCACCCTGGAATTCATCGCCGATGCGGTGCCCGCGGCGGCTGCGGAACTCGACGAGCTGCTGGCCAGGGCCGCGGCCCAGGATGCCGAGGTTGCGGCCCTGGCACGCGAGGCCAAACCCGCAGGCGAGGCCGATCCGTACCGCAAGCCGCGGGAGGAACCGGAGGACTGAGTGGTCCGGGCGCGCCGGGACCGGACGGTTCCGGCCGCCGTGCCGCGCAGGCCCGGGCCTGCTGATACGGCCCCTTGCCGGGCGTGCACTCCGTCAGCGTGCGGGATGCATGTCGGGGAAAGGGGCCGTTATCACATTGTTACTCAAGCGATTGCTCGGTAGACTGTCGTGCAGTGCTCCGGAGCCACCGGAGCGGCCGGAAACCCGGTCGTGCACGACGATGATTGGAATGACACGTGGGTAAGCACTCCGCGCCGAAGGCGTCCCGCCGCAATTCCGCTGCGGGCATCCTGGCGGTTATGGACAAGCGGCCCAAGATGGCCGCGATCGTGGTTCCGGTGGCAGCCGGCGCCCTTGTCCTGGGGTCGACCGCCGTTGTCACCGGCAGCCAGTCAGCCGCGGACGGAGCCAATGTCTCCACCGCCAGTGCCCAGGAGGCTGTGGCCCAGCCCGGCGGTGACCTCGCGCAGGCGCAAAGCGATGAGGAGTTCCTGGGGGAGCAGACCTCGAAGAAGGGCTTCAAGAAGGCCGTAAAGACGAAGGCCGTCGAGGCGAACCTGGAGACCCCGGCCGCTGCGGCGGACTCGGCAGGTGGGACCGGTGCCGACGCGGGTGCAGTTTCCTCCTCCGGTGGGGTATCGAACAAGCCCTGCAAGGTCTCCAGCGGGGTGGAGAAGAACTTCAAGCCCAATGCCGTCAAGGTCTACCGCGCCGTGTGCGCCAAGTACCCGCAGGTCAAGACCTTCGGCGGCTACCGCAACGATTCCGGTTCCGATCACGGCACCGGGCACGCCGTTGACATCATGATCAGCGGTTCGACGGGTGATTCGATCCGCGACTACGCGATTAAAAACGCCAAGGCCCTGGGTGTGAAGTACGTGATCTGGGAACAGAAGCTCTACGCGCCGTACACGAACAATTGGCAGGGTCGTCCGATGCCGGATCGGGGGTCGGCCACCGCCAACCACTTCGACCACGTGCACGTGTCGGTGAACTGAGGTATAGGTCGCCGGGCCGGGTTCGGCCCACGGTGGGGCTCCGCTGAAACGGGGTTGCTCCCCGCTAGGATGGGGGAGTGGGGAAGAAGAACGACTCGGGTGCCACGGGCATCCTGCTCATCGACAAGGACCAGGGAATCAGCAGCCACGGCGTGGTCAGCCGGGTCCGCAAATGGCTGGGTACCCGGAAGGTGGGCCACGCAGGCACCTTGGACCCCATGGCCACCGGACTGCTGGTACTGGGCGCCGGCAAGGGCACGAAGCTGCTGACCTACCTGGTGGGCTGCGATAAGACCTACCTGGCGACCATCCGCTTGGGTGCCTCGACGCCCACAGACGATGCGGATTCCCCCGCGGACACCTTCGCAGATCCCTCGGTGATCTGCTCGCTGGCCGGGGAACTCCAGCACGGTGCTGCGGAGGGTTCGTCGGCTGCGGCCTCGGGCCTCGGCTCCGGCGTCGCCCGGATCGAGGCGGCGCTGGCACCGCTGCGCGGGGACATCGAACAGGTGCCCAGTGCGGTATCGGCGATCAAGGTCGACGGGGTGCGCTCCTATGCGCGCGCGCGCGCCGGCGAGGACGTCGAGCTCAAGGCCCGGCCGGTCACCGTCTCCCGCTTCGAGGTGCTGGCCGAACCCCGCGTGGCCGTTGAGGACGGTCGCACCTATATCGATATCGACGTGGTGGTCGACTGCTCATCGGGCACCTATATCCGCGCGCTGGCCCGGGACCTGGGCCGTGCCCTGGGGGTCTACGGCCATCTCACGGCACTGCGGCGGACCAGGGTGGGCGCTTTCACCGTGGAACAGGCACAACCTGTGCCGGACTTCGAGGCTCTGGCCGATGGGTCCGGGAGAGTTCCCACTGCGCGGCTCAAGCCCCTGGCTCTGGTGGCCGCGAGCGTGCTGCCGGTGATCACGGTGGACGAAGCCGAGGCCCTGGCCCTGGCACAGGGGAAATTCGTGCCGGTGGCGGTGCCTGCGGGTATCGGGCCGCAGCACAGGGTCTCTGTGCTCACCGGTGACCGGCTGGTGGCCGTCGCCCACCTGGACCGCGGCCGCCTGGCCGTGGACACGGGCTTCCTGACCCCGGCCGATCTGGGGCATTGAGTCCGGCGCGGGGGAGCGGGCATAGGACTTGTCGACGGCGCCCCTGCGATAAACTTGGGTGGCGCTCGGGATGATCCCGGGCGCATGTGATGACTGCTGGACGGTACAGGGAGAGGACGGCTGCGGCGTGGAGGTTTTCCGGTCGGTTGTTCAGGCGCGTGAATCCGGACTCTTGGACGGCGGAACCGCCCTGACCATCGGCAACTTCGACGGGGTCCACAAGGGCCACCTGGCCGTTCTTAAGCATCTGGTGACCTTGGCACAGGACAAGGGACTGGCCTCGCTGGCGGTGACCTTCAGCCCTCACCCGGCGATGGTGCACAACCCCGATCACGCACCCGAACTCATCACCGGTGAAGCGGAGAAGATCCGCAGGCTGGCCGCCACCGGGATCGACGCAGTGCTCATCCAGCCCTACTCATTGGATTTCGCGCAGCAGACGGCGGACGAATTCGTCCGTGACTACCTGGTCGGCAAGCTCGGCGCCAAGGCGGTCTTCGTCGGTGAGGACACCCGTTTCGGCAAGGACAATGCCGGTGGGGTCTCCACCCTGGAGGAACTCAGCACCGAGCTGGGTTTCGTCATGTGCGCACCTTTGAAGAATGTGGGGACCGGTGGGGAGCGCTATTCATCCACGGAGATCCGCAGTCTGTTGGCCCGCGGCGAGGTGGCCGCTGCCGCAGCCGTTCTGGGCCGGCGCCATGTGCTGGAGGGAACGGTGGTCCATGGCGACGCCCGTGGACGTGAAATGGGCTTCCCCACAGCGAACATGGGAATGGATGTGGCCGGTCTGATTCCGGCTGATGGCGTCTATGCGGGATGGCTGCGCTTCGACGACAGTGAACTGTTGCCCGGCGCTATATCAATCGGCACTAATCCCACGTTCGAGGGGAACGAACGACGGGTCGAGGCCCACGTCGTGGGCGTCGAGTTCGGCCAGCTGGACGTCTACGGTACGCATATGCGGATCGAATTCGAGTCTCGGATCCGCGGCCAGGTGACCTTCGACGGAATGGATGCCCTCATCGTGCAGATGGGGCAGGACCTGGTCGACACCAGGGCCGCATTGGGAATCTGAGGGATACTCCTCGGGAGGCTCTGGTTCCGGGGCCGATTCCTGCTTCCTGCCGGGTCGACCGACGCCTCAGGTGACGCGATGTGACACGGCCCATGCGGCCTCGGCCGTGGGGCGATAGCGTGCCAAATGTCGATATACCGGGCGGCCCACCGCCCGCACCCCACGACACGATGTCGGGGCCGCGAAGCGGTCCGAATGCGAAGGAGCACCATGCGATACGGTTACTGGACCCCCGTCTACGGCGGATTTCTGCGCAATGTCGGTGACGAGGGTATGCCCGCCACCTGGGACTACATCAAGCGGGTCTCCCAGACCGCAGACCGGCTGGGCTTCGACCTGACCCTGGTGCCCGAGCTCTACCTCAACGACCGCAAGGGACCCGAGGCACCCAGCCTGGAGGCCTGGAGCCTGGCCACCGCGATCGCCGCTGTGACCGAGAACATCGAGATCCTCACCGCGATCCGCCCCGGCTTCCACAACCCGCAGATCACCGCGAAGACCGTGTCGACCCTGGCCGATATCAGCGGCGACCGGTTTTCGCTCAACGTCGTCGCCGCCTGGTGGGCCGAGGAGGCCAAGCAGTTCGGCGGCGTGTTCCCGCCGCACGACGACCGCTACGTCCACTGCACGGAGTTCGTCAACGCACTGCGCGGCCTGTGGTCGCAGACGCCGTACAGCCAGTCGGGCAAGTACTTCGACATCCAGAACACTGTGGTCGAGCCCAAGCCCGCGAAGACCCCCAAGATCTTCGCCGGCGGGGAATCCGAATCCGGGCGTGAGGCCATCGCCGCCTTCGCCAACTCGTATGTCACCCACGGCGGCACCGTCGAGGAGATCCGCGAGAAGGCCGCCGACGTCAACGCCCGCCGCGAGCGTCTGCAGGGAGCGCCGTTCGAAACGATCGGCATGTCCGCCTATGTCATCGTGCGCGATACCGAGGCCGAGGCGCGCAAGGAGTTGGAACGCATTACGACCGTGGACCCGAACTCGCCAGGGTACGCCAGCTTCGAGGAGTTCCGCGCGAACTCGAACCTCGATCTGGAGCTGTCCAAGCGCGAGTACTCGGTCGGCACTCGCGCGCTGCGCCCCGAACTGGTCGGCACGCCCGAACAGGTCGCCGAGAAGATCAAGGCCTATGAGGACGCCGGATTGAACCTGGTGCTGATCCAGGCATCGCCTTTGGACTCCGAACTGGAGCGCATCGCCGCGGATCTGTTCCCGCTGCTGAAGTAGGGTCCTGGGCCGGCGGCAGATGCTGCCGATATGGTGGAGGCTTGACGGCCTTCCAGGGTTCCATGAAATGGAACCCTGGAAGGCCGTCGTTCGCATTTGGGCTGTTTTCCGGATCGTGGTCTGGGTCGGCGGGCAAATTTTTTTGTGACTTGTGCAATGCCTCCTCGCGCTTGCTGGAGCGGATCGCCGCGGTGAACCGGGCGTCAGTAGCACATAAGGTGCATTTTGTTGTGGAGACACGCCGTGTACGGTGTGCATTATGCGATTCGATCTGAAAAAATCGACTCTTCCCTCGCAGCCCGGCATCGGAGCGCGTCCTCGTATGCGGCCGTCTCGGCTTTTGTCCGGCCTGATCGTCGTAGGAGCACTTGTCACAGGGTCCGTGGTCACGCAGCAGGCGCCGGCCTCTGCCGGCACTTCGCTGTCGTCCGGTGCCGCCGACCTCAGCGCCACAGATGGTGGTGGCGCAGGCCGCGGTGCCGGTGCGTCGAGTGTTCCGCGCATGTCCGGGGGTGCGACCCAGCCGTCCCGGAAGCAGATGAACACCGCCCATGATCACGTGATGGGTGCAGGCGTCCGGCAGGATTCCGGTCCTTCCAAGAAGCCCGGGAAGTCGAAGGGGAACGGTCCGAAGCACACGAAGAAGTCCGCCGGTAGGCTCAAGGGCGTGGATGTCAGCCGGTGGGACTCGATCAACGCGGCTGACTGGAGGTCGATGGCGGGCCAGGGCATTAAGTTCGCCTATGTCAAGGCCACCGAGGGTACGGGCTACGTCTCCACCAGCTACTCCTCGCAGTACAAGGGTGCGGCGAAGGCCGGCATCATCCGCGGCGCTTACCACTTCGCGACGCCCGACACCTCCTCCGGTAAGAAGCAGGCGTCCTACTTCGTGAGCCACGGTGGTCGTTGGCGGTCGGACGGGAAGACGCTGCCGCCGCTGCTGGACTTGGAATACAACCCGTACGGCTCCACCTGCTACGGCATGAGCGATGCCAAGATGGTCAAGTGGATCAGCGATTTCTCTGCCACGGTGAAGAAGACGGGCACTCGGCCCGCCATCTACACAACGCGTGACTGGTGGCAGCAGTGCACGGGCAATTCGAAGAAGTTCGGCGCCAACCCGCTGTTCATCGCACGGTATCCGAGCTCGTACTCCGATGGCCCCGGTCGGCTGCCCGCTGGTTGGAAGAACTTCACCTTCTGGCAGTACACCGAATCCGGCAGGCCGGTGCCGGACATGGATGTCTTCAACGGTGGTATGAAGCAGCTGAGGGCCCTGACAAAGGGTGCCTGAGTAGATGGTTGCCTGAGTACGAGCGCTGCCTGAGTCAAGAGGCAGCCGAGGCCGGGACTGGGAGGATTCCCAATCCCGGCCTCTGCGTGTTACATCGGTGGTACTCGCGGGTTGGGTGTTCCTCGGGTGGGGTGCCGGCGCCTTTCGGTGGCACTCGCGAGTTGGATGCTAGTCGGGTTGAGTTTGCGCGCCTTGTCTGTCGTGTCAGATGCGCGCGCATACCCTGCCACCCAGCGCATCTGCTACCACCGAAACAGAGGGACGTTACTCGGCAAACATCGGAAACCAGTTTCGAATAAACCCTTCCCTTCATGAGTGACACACGCTACACTTGAAGTAGGTCAGGAAACCCGAATCGGACAGTGAAGTCCCCTTCGGTTTTACGGCTCGTCTTCCCCGACACAGTCACAGCACGCGTGCGCTGAATACTCAGCGCGGCTTCTGACAGCAACGTCCGGACCTGGTTCCGGTCCGGTAGAGGAGGGGAGAGGTCATGACTATCGATTCCACCCTCCCGCGTGCTGGTTCCCCCGATCCGGACGAGCCGACAGGCTCACCCTGCAATGGCCAGGGCCTGTCGGGAGGTGGTCCGGCTCAGAATCCGGATGCGGCTGATGGTGCCGGGGTCTTCACCCGTCCAGCTGACCCCTTGCTGACCCCCGACGATTGGGGGCGTCTACAGGAGATCGCTCCGGAACTCGCTGTTGCGGCTGAGTCACTCGCTGGTCTGTGTGCCGGTGTGGGTACGGATCCCAGTCTCGATGCTTCCGACCTGCTCCTGGTGCTCAAGGGAATCGAACACCTCACCCGGGTGACCGCCTCGACGGAGGCTGTTGTTGTGGCGCGGGCCGAATACGAGGTGCCCACTGTTGATTATGGTGCGAAGACTCTTCCGGCCCTGGTGACTCGCCTGTTGAGGATTGATGGGGCGGCCGCGAGGCGGCGGGTGCGGTTTGCGCACGCGATCGGTGTCGGCCGGTCTCTAACGGGTGCCCGTCTGGAGCCGGCCTACCCGCATGTTGCCCTCGCCCTGGCGGACGGGGGTGTGTCGGTGGATCAGGCGCAGGCGGTGATCCGGGAGATCGAGAAGATCCCCCGCCGGGTCAGGCATGTTCATCACGCCACGGCGGAGAGACTGTTGGTTCAGACGGTGCCGAGTGTTGATGTGGACCAGATTCGTGTGCTGGGTTCTCGGATCCGAGCCTATCTGGATCCTGATGGGCGTTTCGCGGAGGTTCCGCCGTTGGTTGATGAGTTTCATGTGACGGTGACACCTAGGAGGAATGGTGCGTGGAATCTGACGGGCCTGTTGGATCCGGTGACGGGTGGGAAGTTGCATGGGCTCTTGACGAATCGGCAGGAGCCCGGAGCGCCGGTGGAGGACGCGACGGGAACGGGCACGGTTACTGAGGTCGGTGGCCTGGATGCGGTTCCCGCTGATGAACCGCCCGGTGATCTAGCACCGACGGCGGTGACGGTTGATGGGCAGCCGACAACGAAGGCGGATCATCCGTTTGGGTATCGGGAGCGGCCCGATGGTGCCAGGCGTCATGACATGTTCGCGACCTTGATTGACCGGGCCGCGGGTTCGGGTCCGCAGGGTGCGGGGATGGCCCTGATCGTCACAGCGACTGCTGAAGAGTATGCGCAGGGGAAGGCGGAGGTGGAATCCACTGCCGGCCCGATCGGGTTACAGGATCTGGAATCCCTGTCCCCGGGGGCACTCGTGTACTTCCAGGCCAACCAGCCGGGGACACGTGAGGTGACCGTGAGGAGTGCGGGCAGGTTTGCTACGCGGCGGCAGGTTGAGTTGATTGCGGCCAGGGATCGGGGGTGTACGTTCCCGGGTTGTGATATGCCGGTGGGGTGGTGCGATGCCCACCATATGATCCCCTGGTCCTCCGGTGGGTCGACGACGGTATCGAATCTGACCTTGGCGTGCCGGTTCCATCACACGTGGCATGACCAGCATGGGTGGAGGGCCGAGTTGATTGGCGGTTTGCCGGCGTGGATTCCTCCCCGGCATGTTGATATCGAGCAGCGGCCGGTGTTTCATTCCCGGTTCGCGGCTGCTCTGGTTGATGTGAGTGCTGCGCGGAATGAGGCGGGTCTACCGCCGGTGTGGGTGCCAGAGGACTTCTCCCCACCGGGGTGGGAGGCAGCAGACTCCCCCGATCCACCTGACCCGCCTGGAACAACGAACGCAGACGATACGGACGTCCCACCCTTCTAAACCACGGTAGGGAAGCCCGCTTCAGGCAGGGCCCCGGTCAGAGCCCCAGCGCGCCCAGTGCCACTGCTGCGGAACGCACAGCGACCACGTCCAGGCTCAGGTGGAAGTCCTGATCGGCCGCGGGCCCGCACAAGTCCGAGATTCCCCGCACCGCAGTCATCGGCACACCGATCGACCACGCGACCTGCGCGATGGCGGTGGTCTCCATATCAGTGCTCAACGCACTGGGGAAGGCCTGCCGGGCATCGCCCACATTGTGCGCGGTGACGAAAGAGCCTCCGGCGAGCATCTGCCCTACCAGCAGCTGTCCGGCAGCAACGGAGGCCCCCTCGACCTCGTCGGCAACCTGCGGAATCGGGGTGGTCTGAGCCCGGGCGATGAGCGCCTCGGCTCCGGGATAGGACTCGGGCATGCCGGGCACCTGCCCGCGCACATATCCGAAGGCGGTGCCGTCGGCGTCCGTGAAGGTGAAGTCCCGACCCACGGCCACATCGCCCACATTCACATCCTGGCGCAGTCCGCCGGCGGAACCGGCCGAGACGATCGCCGACGCCTTGAGAACGGCCAGCGCCAGGGTCGCGGCCGCCGCGGCATTCACCAGACCGATCCCCGCGCGCACCAGTACGAACGGATTCCCGCCAGCCGTCTGCAGCGCATAGAAACGGGCCCGCCCCACATCGATCGGCTCGGCCAACGCGGTGATGCCCTCGGCCGCGGGTTGAACGGCATCGGGCAAGAAGGGTGCGGCCTCCTCATCCATCGCCACCTGGATGGCGGGGGCGCCGACGATTGCGGCGAACTCGGCGGGGAACGGTGTGGGGCGGGATACAAAGGTCGAAACGGCAGCGGAAGTCATAGGAACATTCTCCCAGAACACAGCGTCGCCCTGTAGGTGTGACCAACATCGCGCAAAGTAGGGCTCCACCTCGCATCGTTCCCTTTGCGCCGGTGCTCGCGGGCGCGCTAAGCTGGACACTGCCGTTTTTTCGCCGGCCGCGGTTCCATAGTGCTCGCAACATCAGGTTCGGGCGCCGCGCAGCGATCTTGTAGGAGGGTTCTCATGGCACTTGATTCCGCTATCAAGCAGGAGATCATCAAGGAATACGCAACTCACGAAGGCGACACGGGTTCCCCCGAGGTTCAGATCGCCGTTCTGTCGCGCCGCATCTCGGACCTGACGGAGCACTTCAAGGAGCACACCCACGACCACCACTCGCGTCGTGGCCTGCTGCTGCTGGTCGGCCGTCGTCGCCGTATGCTGAAGTACCTGGCGGACGTCGACATCGAGCGTTACCGCTCGCTGATCAAGCGTCTGGGCCTGCGCCGCTGATTCCAGCGCGCTGAAGCCGGCTGAAAGCCCGGTCGAGTCACCGACTCGACCGGGCTTTCGTCATCTCAGGGCAAACCCGGCTCAGCTAACCCGGCTCATCGGTACAGGCTCGCGCTGACCTGGGCGATCGTGCGCACCCGGCCGGCGGCCTCGCCCACCACTCGCAGCACTGCGAAGGTCCGCCCCAGGGATTCGATGTGCGCGGTGTAGGAGATCTCCAGCCCCGTGGGCATGGGCCTCGGATACGAAATGTGGATCGAGGTCGGCAGCAGCTCGCTGCCCTTGGCCTCCAGGGCCAACTCGGCCGTCCGCATCGAGGCCATGAGCGCCACCCCGCCATGCTGATTGCCCGATGAGTTCTGCGAGGTCGGGCCCACTGTGAATGTCATCCTGGCATCCCCGCCGGCACTCCACTTGGCACCCAACAGCTCATCGACCCCGTGTGCGGTCGCAGCCCCCGGCATCTCCGGATATTCCGGCTCGACCTGTGTGTCTGCGGTATAGCGCGAACGCTGCAGCACCTGGGCGACCAGCCGGCCCTCGGCGGTGACCGCTTGGCCCACCGACACGGCCTCGACGTCATTTGCCGCCAGGGTCTGCGCGTTGACAGTCACTGTCTCGCCCACGGCGAGCGGCGCGCCCAGTAGGTTCATCTCGATATCGCTGCTGACCGTCCAGTTCGGGTGCGTTACGGCATCGACCACTGCATAGCCGGTCGCCTCGTCGGCCAGGACGCCCAGGGCTCCGGCGGTCAGTCGGCCGGGTGCCGCCTGCAGGCGCGGGCCCAGGGTCATCGTGGACGAGGCCACACCGTCGCCCATGGTCAACTCCAGATCCCCCACGTGGCGGGCCAGCCTCCGACTGCCGGCGGGCACGCCCATGGCCTCCAGAGCGGCGCGGCGCTGGGCCGCGGGTGCCAGCTCAACGGCGGGGAGCGGGGGAGTCGGCTGGGAATGAGTCATCGGACACCTTTCACTGTTCTTCATCGGACACTGATTGGTAGACTAGAACAGTCCATGCCCCAGGACCCACTCAGGATCCGGTGATCGGTAGTGACCTCCGCAAGACGAAAACGAATGTGCGTGGGTCTCGATCGATGATCGGACGGGTGGACGGGGCACCCTCCATTGAACGGAGTTACCTTTGGGTCTCAATCCCGAATCCGCCGTCGCCCATATCGATAACGGGCGTTTCGGCAAGCACACCGTGCGCTTCGAAACCGGCCGTCTGGCCCAGCAGGCCGCCGGCTGCGCCGTCGCCTACCTGGACGACGAAACCATGCTGCTCTCGGCCACCGCCGCGGGCAAGCACCCCCGCGAGGGCTTCGACTTCTTCCCGCTGACGGTCGACGTCGAAGAGCGTTCGTACGCAGCCGGCAAGATCCCCGGCTCGTTCTTCCGCCGCGAGGGCCGTCCCTCGACCGACGCGATCCTGACCTGCCGCCTGATCGACCGCCCTCTGCGCCCGTCCTTCGTCAAGGGCCTGCGCAATGAGGTGCAGATCGTCATCACCGTCATGTCGATCCACCCGGATCACCTGTACGACACCCTGGCCATCAACGCCGCCTCGATGTCGACCCAGCTCTCCGGCCTGCCCTTCTCCGGCCCGATCGGCGGCGTGCGCGTCGCCCTGATCGACGGCCAGTGGGTTGCCTTCCCGAACTACTCGCAGCTGAAGGACGCCGTGTTCGACATGGCCGTCGCCGGCCGCGTGGTCGGTGACGACGTCGCGATCATGATGGTCGAGGCCGAGGCCACGGAGAACGCCGTTGACCTGATCAAGGCCGGTGCCAAGGCGCCGACGGAAAAGGTCGTGGCCGAAGGCCTCGAGGCCGCCAAGCCCTTCATCCGCGAACTGGTCCGCGCTCAGCAGGAACTGGCCGACAAGGCCGCCAAGCCCGTCGTCGAATTCCCCGTGTTCAAGGACTACGAGGACGACGTCTACGAAGACGTCAAGGCCCTGGCCTTCGACAAGCAGACGCAGAACTTCACGATCGCCGACAAGCAGGAACGCGAAGCCGCCGGCGACGCGCTGCTCGACGATCTCATGTCCCAGCTGGGTGAGAAGTACGCCGGCCGGGAGAAGGAAATCGCCGGTGCGCTCAACGCCCTGACGAAGAAGATCGTGCGCCAGCGCATCCTGAAGGAACAGGTCCGCATCGACGGCCGTGGCCTGAAGGACATCCGTCCGCTGACCGCCGAGGCCGGCGTGCTGCCGCGCGTCCACGGCTCGGCCATCTTCGAACGCGGCGAGACCCAGATCCTGGGTGTCACCACGCTCAATATGCTGAAGATGGAACAGCAGATCGACTCGCTGTCGCCGGTGACCTCGAAGCGCTACATCCACCACTACAACTTCCCGCCGTATTCCACTGGTGAGACGGGCCGCGTCGGCAGCCCGAAGCGCCGCGAGATCGGCCACGGTGCCCTGGCCGAACGCGCCCTGGTGCCGGTGCTGCCCTCGCGTGAGGACTTCCCGTACGCGATCCGCCAGGTCTCCGAGGCCCTGGGCTCGAACGGTTCGACCTCGATGGGTTCGGTCTGCGCCTCGACGATGTCGCTGCTCAACGCCGGCGTGCCGCTGCGCGATATGGTTGCCGGCATCGCCATGGGCCTGGTCTCCGACGTCATCGACACCCCCGACGGTCCGCAGACGGCCTATGCCGCCCTGACCGACATCCTGGGCGCCGAGGACGCGTTCGGCGATATGGACTTCAAGGTCGCCGGCACCAAGGACTTCGTCACGGCCATCCAGCTGGACACGAAGCTCGACGGAATCCCCTCGCAGGTGCTCGACGCAGCACTCGGCCAGGCCCGCGAGGCCCGCCTGGTGATCCTGGACGTGCTGGCCGGGGCCATCGACGCCCCCGCGGAAATGGCCCCCACGGCCCCGCGCATCATCTCCGTGAACATTCCGGTGGACAAGATCGGCGAGGTCATCGGCCCGAAGGGCAAGATGATCAACCAGATCCAGGAGGACACCGGCGCGGACATCACGATCGAGGACGACGGCACCGTGCTGATCGGCGCGACCGACGGTGCGGCCGCAGAAGCCGCGCGCTCGGCCGTCAACGCGATCGCGAACCCGCAGGTTCCCGAGGTCGGCGAACGCTACCTGGGCACCGTCGTCAAGTGCATGAGCTTCGGCGCGTTCGTCTCGCTCACGCCCGGCAAGGACGGTCTGCTGCACATCTCCGAACTGCGCAAGCTCAACGGTGGCAAGCGCGTCGAGGACGTGGAGGACGTCGTCTCCGTGGGTCAGAAGATCCAGGTCGAGATCTCCAAGATCGATGATCGTGGCAAGCTGTCGCTGGTCCCCGTCGTCGAGGAGGACTCCGATGACGAAGCCGAGGCGGAGGACTGATCCGCAATAGTGCATACTGAAGCACTCCTGGGGGAGGGCAGTGGGGTTTTCCGCACTGCCCTCCCTTCGGGTATCAGGGTCATTACGGAGACGATGCCCGGCCTGTCGAGCGAGACGGTGGGCGTCTGGGTCGATTCCGGTTCGCGCGATGAGACCCCGGAGACCGCCGGGTCCACACACTTCCTCGAACACATGCTGTTCAAGGGCACGCACCGCCACTCCTCGAAGGACATCGCGCGGATCTTCGACCTGTTGGGCGGGGACTCCAATGCGGTGACCGCCAAGGACTACACCTGCTATTTCGCCCGCTGCATCTTAGATGATCTGCCGCAGGCCACCGATCTGCTGTGGGACATGGTGCTCGACGCGCTGTTGGACGCAGGCGAGTTCGAACGCGAGCGCGGCGTCATCATCGAGGAACTCGCGATGGCGGCCGACGACCCGCTGGACGTGCTGTTCGAAACCGCCGACCAGGTGTTCTACTCCGATCAGCCCCTGGGCCGGCCGGTGGGCGCGACCCGCGAGCGGATCCGGGACCTGGGCCACGGGGAGCTGCTGGAGCACTACAGGCACGCCTATGTGGGCCCACGGTTGGTGTTCGCGGCCGCCGGCGGGGCGGGCCACGAGCAGATTGTGGACCTGGTGCTGCGCGCCACCGCGCACCTGCCCGCGGTGGCTGGGACCGAGGTTCCAGCCGGTGGCGCGGTTACCGGCTGGGCCGTTGGTCGCGCCAACGGCACGGGCGCGCGCCCGGCGCGGGCTACCTCGGTCTTCACCCCGGGCGTGCAGTTGCTGGGCAAGGACCTCGAACAGCAGCAGCTGCTGCTGGGCTTCGAGGGTGTGAGCGAATTGGGCGAGGACCGGTTCGCCTCCACCGTGCTGCAGTCCCTGTTGGGTGGCGGCATGTCCTCGCGTCTGTTCCAGAGCGTGCGGGAGGAGCACGGGCTGGCCTATTCCGTGTACTGCACGGGTGCGCGCTACCCCGATGTGGGCGATTTCGGCATCTACGCCGGGTGCGCCCCGGAGAAGGCGCAGCAGGTGCTCGACCTGTGCCAGGCGGAGTTCGAACGCCTGGCCGCCCTCGGCCCGTCGGCCGCCGAGGTCGTCGATGTCGCGGCCCAGGCCTCGGCCGCCACTGTGCTGGGGATGGAGTCGACGGCGGTGCGGATGAACCGCCTGGCCCGCTCCGAACTGACCGGGCAGAGGCTGCGCAGCGCCGAATGGATCGTCGATGCGGTGCGTTCGGTCACCGGTGCGCAGGTGCGCGACCTGGCAGCGCGGATGCTGGCCGGTCCCCGGGCCCTGGTGGCGATCGGCCCGCGTACGGATCTGCACCTGCCCTGAGGAGGGTCTCCTCTGAGACATGAACTCGTTCCGAGCGGGGTCCACCGCGAAATCCGTCCCAGATGCCGGTCATATGGCGTCTGGGACGGTCCATTTCGCTGACAGGGAATACTCAATGCCCCTGCAGGCGTTGTCCATCACGACGGCCTTCGATAAGGTCGAAGGTGATGGCGCGGGATGCCCCCGGTGGTTTCCCGCCCTCGCAATCACATACTCTCAAGGAGGATTCACATGGTTGAGCAGTACACGCTCCCGGAACTGCCGTATGATTACGCGGCACTCGAACCGCACATCTCCGCGAAGATCATGGAACTGCACCATGACAAGCACCATGCGACCTACGTCAAGGGCGCGAACACCGCCCTCGAACAGATGGCCGAAGCCCGCGACAAGGGCGACTTCGGAACCATCGGCAAGCTCTCGAAGGACCTGTCCTTCAACCTGGGCGGCCACATCAACCACTCGATCTTCTGGAACAACATGAGCCCGGACGGTGGCGACAAGCCGACCGGTGAGCTCGCCGCTGCGATCGACGATCAGTTCGGTGGCTTCGACAAGTTCCAGGGCCAGTTCACCGGCACGGCCACCTCGATCCAGGGCTCCGGCTGGGCCATCCTGGGCTGGGACACGCTGGGCCAGCGTCTGACCCTCGAGCAGCTTTACGATCAGCAGGGCAACGTGCAGGTCGGCTACATCCCGCTGCTGCAGCTGGACATGTGGGAGCACGCCTACTACCTGGACTACACGAACGTCAAGGCTGACTACGTGAAGAACTGGTGGAACGTCGTCAACTGGGCCGATGTCCAGGGCCGCTTCGACCGCGCCACCGCTCAGACCAAGGGCCTGCTCTTCGGCTGAGTCGAACACGACCCCGGTTCCGCCGAACCGGGCGTTTGAATGACAACCGCCCCGCACCTGGGAACAGGTGCGGGGCGGTTGCATATTCAGTACTCGGACTCAGCCGGGCCCTGCGGAACAGCAGGGTCGGTGGAACAGGTCAATCCAGACCGCGGGGGACCGCGTCGAGCAGCATACGCGTGTACTCATCGCGCGGCCTCGCCAGCACCCGGGCGGTCGGCCCGGATTCGACCTCGTGGGCATGCGAGAGCACCAGCACCTCGTGGGCGACCTGGGCTACCACCGCGAGGTCGTGGGTGATGAACAGATAGGTCAGCCCCATTCGTTCCTGTAGCTCGGTGATGAGTTCGAGGATCTGCGCCTGCACGGTGACGTCCAGCGCGGACACGGCCTCGTCGAAGACCACCACATCCGGGTCGACGATGAGCGCACGCGCAATCGCCACCCGCTGCAGCTGCCCGCCGGAGAGCTCGCGGGGCCGTCGATCGGCCAGCTGAGGATCGAGGGCGACCATGCGCAGCGCCTCGGCGATCCGTTCGGCGCGGTCCGATCTGGTCCCGATCCGGAAATTGCGCAGCGGTTCTGCCAGGCTCGCCCCGATCGTGTGTTTGGGATCCAGCGCGGTCGCCGGATTCTGGAACACCAGTTGGACGCGCCTGCGGTATTCGGTGTCGCGCTCCGGCGGCAGTTCCGTCACCGGCATGTCGGCGACCCTGATCCGACCGGAATCCGGTTTGAGATAGCCCGAGAGCATCTTGCCCACCGTGGACTTGCCCGAACCCGATTCGCCCACCACGCCCAGGGTCTTTCCGCGCGGAATGGTGAACGATACGTCCTCACTGCCGATCACTCCGGCGTCGGTGCGCGCATAGACCTTGGTGATGCCGTGCACCTCGACCACGGGTTCGGCGGCAGGGTCCGTCGTTCCGGCACCATCACCCGTGGCAGCGGTGGCCCCGGCGGTGTCCGCGGCAGCGCCCGCCGGAACCTCGGTCGCGGAGAGCGCGGCCAGCTCCAGCCGTGGCACATCTGCCAGCAGCCGGCGCGTGTACTCCGATTTCGGACGTGCGATGATCCCGGCCGCCGGGCCCGATTCACGCACCCGGCCGTGCTGGACCACCGTGAGCGTCTGCGCGCGCTCCGCGGCGACCGAGAGGTCGTGGGTGATGAACAGGATGCCCATCCCGGTGTCCGCCTGCAGCCGATCGAGCAGATCGAGGATCCGCTTCTGCACCGTCACGTCCAGTGCGGACGTCGGCTCATCGGCGATCAGCAGACGCGGGCGCAGTGCGATCGCCGAGGCGATGAGCACGCGCTGGCGCATCCCGCCGGAGAGCTCGTGCGGGAACTGACCCGCGCGCAGCTCCGGTCGGTCGATCCCCACCATCTCCAGTAGGTCCACGACCCGCTGTCTGCGCGCGGTGCGGTCCAGATCGGTGTGGATGCGCAGGGACTCCTCGACATTGCCCAGAATCGTCTTGACCGGATTGAGTGAGTTGCCCGGATCCTGCGGCACATAGCCGATCTCCTTACCGCGCAGGCGCTTGAACGCCCGCGGCGAGAGCTGCGTGAGTTCGTGTGTGCCGGAATCCGTGTGCAGGCGGATACTGCCGCCTGACAGTTCCGCATTGCCGGCCAGCAGCCCCAAGGCCGCCGAGGCCGTGGTCGACTTGCCGGAACCCGATTCGCCCACCACCGCCGCGGTCTGGCCCGCCGGCACGCGCAGGCTGATCCGGTGCAGGGCGGGAACGGGGTCACCGGAGCGCGACCGGTAGTCCACCGATAGATCCTCGATTTCGAGAACCGGGGTGTCATCGCCGTGCACGGTGTTCCGGGTACTGTTCGCTGTGTTCATTCGCCCAGTGTTCATTCGCCTACCTCCCGCAGGACGCTGCCCAGGCGGTTGGTCGCGACCACGACCGCCATCACGATAATGCCCGGCAGCACGGTCAGCCACCAGGCGGTGGCCACGAAATTGCGGCCCTCGGAGATGATCAGACCCCATTCCGGGGTGGGCGGGGGAGTCCCGTAGCCCAGGAAGCTCAGGGTCGAGATCTGCAGGATCGCGCTGCCCAGCTGCAGCACCGCCAGGGCAAGCAGCGGACCCGAGGCGTTGGGCAGGACGTGGTGGATGAGCACCTTCGTGTGATTGGCCCCCGAACCGTAGGCCGCCGCGACATAGTCACTGCGCACGATCCCCAGGGTCTGCGCGCGGGCCAGCCGAGCGAACTGGGCGATCGCGGTGATTCCCACGGCCAGGGCCACATTCACGGTGCCGAAGCCCAGTATGATGACCACCGACAGGCTCAGCAGGATGCCGGGGATGGACACCAGCACGTCGACGATGCGCATGAGCACATCCTCGATCCAGCCGCGCTGAGTACCGGCGATCACGCCGATCGCGGTACCGATCACCAGACCGACGGCCACCGCGATGATCGCCGCCAGCAGGGACCGGCCGGCTCCGTAGACCATCCGGGCGTAGACATCGCGGCCCACCTGATCGGTGCCGAACCAGTGTTGGGCATCCGGTGGCAGGAGCGAAGCGGTGGATCCGCCGTCCAGGGGATCCTGGCCGGTGAACAGGCCGGGGAACAGAGCCCACAGCACGGGGATCAGGACGATGAGTCCGGCCAGCAGGGTCAGGGGTTTGAGCCAGGGGGAGTTCCGCAGCGCGGTACGGCGTGGCTGAGCCTTGTTGTTCTTCAACGGGGTGTTCATGCCGCCGCCTTCCGGGTGCGCAGGCGCGGGTCGATCAGTGGATAGAGCAGATCGACCAGCAGGTTGACGATGACGAAGCCCAGTGTTGCGATCACCACGATCGTCAGGAGCACGGGATTGTCGCGGTTGGCCACGGCCTGCGCGGTCAGCGCACCGATCCCATTGCGCCCGAACACGGTCTCGGTGACCACGGCGCCGGCGACCAGTTCGCCGAACACCAGGCCCGCGATCGTCAACGCGGGACTGATCGCATTGCGCAGCACCGCGTGGACGAACAGCCAGGCGCCCGCGGCGCCCTTGGCCCGGGTGACGCGCACATAGGGCTGGGCCCTGACCTCGGCCACGGAGCGGATGAGCACCTGTGCGATCGGCGCCGAGATCGGCAGGGCAATCGTCACCGAGGGCAGGATGAGCGATTCGAAGGGCCCGGGATCGACCACGTTGATCCAGCCCAGCCGGAAGGACACGAACTCGACCAGGATGATGCCAAGCCAGAAGACGGGAACGGAGATGAACAGGCTGGGCAGGGAATCGGCCACGTCGCGCAGCCAGCGGAACCGGCCGTAAGAGGCCACCAGGGTCACGATAACGGCCAGGACCAGCGCGGAGACGAACCCCGTCAGGGCCAAGACCGCGGTCGAGGGCAGGGCCGCGGAGACCAGCGTCGACACTGCGGCACCCGTCTGGGTGGAGAAACCGAAATCGCCTGTCAGGAAGCCCAGCAGCGTGCTGGCGTACTGCTGCCACCATGGCAGGTCGGCGCCGAAGGACGCCCTGATGCCCGCGATCTCGTCTTTCGACAGGCCCAGCGCAGGATCGGAGAACCGGGCCATCACGCCGTCGCCTGGCAGGATCAGCAGCAGCAGGGACGCCAGGGTGAAGGCCAGGAACAGCACCAGGACCGCCTGGCCCAGGCGCGCCAGAATGTACTTCGGAGTCGAGGTCATGCCTCCTCACCCCTCCCCGCACCATCGGCCAGCCAGGTGTTGTAGAAGGTGGGCCGGCCCACTGGCTCGGTGAAGAAGCCCTGGACCTCCTGCCGGAAGCCGAAGACCTGCGGCTCCTCGAACAGCGGCAGGACCAGTGCCTGGTCGATCACGTGCTGCTGGAACTCGGCCAGGGCGCGCTCGCGGTCGGCCGCCTTGGCAGAACCCGTGATCCGGGCCAGGATCCGCTCGACCTCCTCATCGCCCCAGGCACCCGATTCCTCATCGTGGTTGGCCAGGGCGTCACGATTGTTGATCGACCATTCGCTGGCGACCACGTCGTAGTCGGCCCTGGCCACCATCGCGTGGTAGACCTGGACCTTCTCGATGTCCTGGGAATCGAGGTCCTGTTGGACCTGGTCCCCGTCGTTGATGCTCAGGCCCACGCCGATCCGTGCGAAGTCCTCCTGCACCAGGGTCATCACCTCCTTGGACCTCGGCTGGGGCAGGGCGGTGTTCGAGCGCAGGGCCAGACGCGCACCGTCCTTGACCCGGATCCCGTCGGCGCCGCGCACCCAGCCGGCCTCATCGAGCAGGGCGTTCGCGCGATCCACATCGTGGACCCAGGCATCATCGGGCGCCTTGACGTAGCCGGCGGCCCCACGGGCGACGACCCCGGTGGCCAGCGGGTAGGTGTCGGTGAACAGTTTGGTGAGGATCCGCTGCCGGTCGATCGAGGCGATGAGGGCCCGGCGGACCCGGATATCGGCCAGCAGGCGGTGCCGGGAGCGCAACGAGATGTTGTTGTTGACCCCGTTGGTGGGCGCGGCCACCAATTGCAGGCCCTTGTCCTTGATGCGCGCCTGGTCGGGCGCCTGGATGTCGCGCACACCCTGCACCTGGCCGGACACGAGGGAGCCGATGCGCACCGAGTACTCCTTGTTGACCCGGTAGTCGATCCCGTCCAGGTACGCCCTGCCCTGGTGTTTGAAGTGCGGTGGGGCCCAGTCGTAGTCCTCCCTGGCCCTCACACTCAGTAGTGTGCCGACCCGTTCAGCGGTGATCGCGAAGGGTCCGCAGGTGGCGATCTTCGCCGCACTTCCCGGCCCGAAGCCCGCGGAGTCCAGCTTCAGTGTGGCGTCGGCCAACAGGCCGGAGTTCATCGTGGAGACCGCCTGGGCGAAGCCGGGCGCCGGCTTGGAGAAGCGGAAGCGCACGGTGTGTTCGTCGAGCACCTCGCCGCCGGCGTAGTTCGTCACCTGTTCGGACACGGCAAGGCCGCGTGCCTTGTCGCCGCGGCCGTAGAGCTCGAAATTGTCCACCACGTTCTGCGCGGTCAGCGCCGAGCCGTCGGAGTAGGTGATGCCGGGGCGCAACGTGAAGGTGTATTCGGTGGCGTCGGCGTTGATGCGCGGCAGTGCCGTGGCGATCCAGGGATAGAGCTTGAGTGTCTGCGGATCCTGATAGAGCAGACGCGCGGTGATGTTGTTGAGTATTCCGCCGTTGGGGTAGAAACCGCCTGCCGGCGGGTAGAGCACCGTCCAGCTCTGCGGTTCGAAATAGTCGAGTACCCCGCCGGGCACGGGCTTCGCGCCGGCGGGCACCGCGGTATCGGGGTGGGTGCAGGCGCTCAGCAGCAGCATGCCGGTCAGGCCCAGGCCAGCGCCGAGCACGGCGCGGCGGGTGGGTCCGGGACTGCTCGGGGGCACGCCGGCGCCCGAGTCCTGTTGGCTTGTGGAATGGTCGAATGGCCGATGTGGGCGCGCAAAGGGGCGCAAAGGAGGCACGAAAGGTCTTTCTGAGGAATGTGAACGGGGGAGACGGGGGACGCTCAGCGGCGTCGCGTCAGTGACAGCAGCAGGTGGTGACTGCCATCAGGTCGATGTGCAGACGGCGCCAGCAGCACAGGCACTGCGGACGGGCGGACACAGAGAAGTTCACTGCTCCATTGAACCCCAGAAGCCCGGGCGGTGCCTAATCGGGTGTCATCTCGGCGACACAGCCGATGTCACACTGTGGCGTCGGCGCGGAGACGGGCGCGGACCTCTGATAGGTTCGCGCCATGACTTCGAACACCGATACCGGAGCGACTCCGCAGACGCCCGCGACCCAGATCCCGGCCGAACTGGACCACCTGGTCTACGCCGTGCCCAACCTGGCCGAGGCCACGGCGGAATTCGCCCGGCTGACCGGCCTGGCCCCCGAATTCGGAGGAGCCCACGTGGGTCTGGGGACCGCGAATTTCCTGGTCCCCGTGGTGCCGGCCGGTTGGCCCGCCGATTCCCGGACCTACCTGGAGATCCTCGGCCCGGACCCGCAGCAGGCCGGTGCCGCACTGGGCAAATCGCAGCTGGGCAATGTCGATTCCGCACACCTGCAGCGCTGGGCGATCCACCCCGCGGACTTCCCCGCCACGGTTGACGCCGCCCACGCAGCCGAGGTCCCCGTCGGCCGGGTGCACGAGATGTCGCGGGCGACCCCGGAGGGCGGCCTGCTGCAGTGGCGTCTGACCCGCGCCGAGCACGCCGCAGACGAGCCACTACCCTTCGGCGGCGGTCTGCCCTTCCTGATCGACTGGCGCGATTCGGTACACCCCGCCGAGCGCCTGCACGGTAACGGTTCGGCGGTCGCCACGCTGGAGGAGCTGGCCTTCTTCGGTCCCGATCCGCAGGCCTTCGCCGCGGCCCTGGCCGTGCTGGGCATCGAGGCGGAGGTCGAACAGGCGTCTACTCCCGGCTACCGCGCTGTACTCGGCACCCCGGGCGGCCAGGTGGAGCTGTCGACCGAACACGGCATCCAGCAGATCTGAGACCTGTCCGGGGAGAGGACCCGGAGACGTCGAACGGCCGGGCCGCGCCGTCAACGGGGTTCAATCCCCGGCGTGTCCCGGCCGTCCCTGCAACTCGGCCGCTTAGCAACTCGGCCGCTCGGCGCAGGACTACAGGTGCGTGGGATAGCCCAATGCGATGTCCGCGGCCTCCTGGATCGGTTCGCCCAGGGTCGGATGCGGGTGGATCGTCAGCGCCACGTCCTCGACGTTGAGCTGACAGTTGACCGCCACGCTCAACTCCGAGATCAGGTCCGAGGCGCCCGGACCCACGATCTGGGCACCCACCAGGGTGCCCGTGTCGATGGTGGAGACCAGGCGCACGAATCCCTCCGCCTCGTCCAGCGAGACAGCGCGGGCATTGCCGGCGAACGGGAACTTCGAGGTGGTCACCGTCAGTCCGTTCTGTTCGGCCTGCGCGGCCGTCATTCCCACGGTGGCGATCTCCGGATCCGCGAAGCACACGGCCGGGACGCTGAAGTACTCATTGGCGTCCGGGCGTCCGGCGATTGCGCCGGCCGCGGTCTTGCCCTCCATGAAGGCCATATGTGCCAGGGCCGGGCCCATCGTCACATCACCCACTGCGTAGATGTGATCGACTCCGGTGAAGCCGCGCTCGTCGACCTTGATCAGTCCGTGCTTGTCGACCTCCACGCTGGTGGCCTCCAGGCCCAGGGCATCCGAATTGGGGGTCCGGCCCACGGTGATCATGCAGTAGTCGGCGGCGATCGTCTGCTCTTGTCCGCCCTTCTTCTCGTAGGACACGTGCACCCCGTCGTCGTGCTGATCGGCCCGGCGCGCGCGCACCCCGGTCAGGATGTCCACGCCCTTGGCCCGTAGGCGCTTCTCGACCACCTTGACCAGGTCCGGTTCGAAGTTCGGCAGGATCTGCTCGGTGCCCTCCAGAATCGTCACATGGGAGCCGAAGTCGGCATAGGCCCCGGCCAGCTCGGTCCCGATGTACCCGCCGCCGATCACCACGAACTCGGAGGGGACCTCGGGCAGGTTCAAAGCGCCCGTTGAGTCGAGCACCCGACCACCGAACATGAAGCCGGGGATCTCCACCGGGCGCGAACCCGTGGCGATGATCAGATCGGTGAAGGCGATCCGTCGCGGATCGGACACGCTCATGAACTGCTGCGGGCCGGCCGGCATGACGTGCAGTTCGGTATCGCTGACCAGCGTGGCCGAACCGCGCACCACCTCGACCCCGTGTTTCTTCAACAGGCCGGCGACCCCGCGGGTCATCCGGTCTACGACCTTGTGCTGCTTCCAGTCCTGCAGCGAGGTGAAGTCGAATGAGACGTCCCCGGCCGTGATCCCGTAGACACTGGAGTCCTTGGTCTGGCGCAGCCGCTCACCGGCGGAGATCAGCGCCTTCGACGGCACGCAGCCCACGTTCAGGCAGATCCCGCCCAGCGTGTCGGACTGTTCGATCACGGTGACCTGTTGGCCCAGTTCGGCTGCGCGGATCGCGGCGACGTAACCGCCGGGTCCGGCGCCGATGACCACGGTGCCGTGGGTTTCCAGTTCGCTCATCGTTCAGCCCTCCATCAGCAGCAGATTCGGATCGTGCAGCAGCTCCACCAGCAGGTTGAGCACCTGCTGGCCGGCCACCCCGTCGATCACCCGGTGGTCGACGCTCAGCGAGAGCTTGAGCATCTGGCCGACCTTGAGCTTGCCCTTCTTCGTCACGTACGGCCCCGGCACAGCCCGGCCGACGCCCAGGATCGCGACCTGTGGGGCGTTGACGATCGGGGTGAAGTAGCCGCCGTTCGCGCTGCCCAGATTGCTCAGCGTGATGGAGGCTCCGGACATCTGCTCGGCCGTCAGCTTGCCGGCTTGGGCGGTTTCGGTGTTCAGGCCGATCTCCTGGGCGATCTGGAACAGGTTCTTCGCATCGGCGTCCTTGATCACCGGGGCGTAGAGCCCGCGCTCGGTGTTCGTGGCGATGCCCACGTTGTACGCCGAGTGGAACACCTGTTCGCCCGCGTCCATGTCCAGTGAGGAGTTCAATGCCGGGAACTCCTTGAGGGCAGCGACCAGCGCCTTGACGATGAACGGCAGCAGGGTCAGGTGGATGTCCCGGTCGGCTGCGCGCTCCTTGTAGGCCTGCCGCAGCGCCAGCAGCTTCGTCACCTCGACCTCGCCGAACAGGGTGACGGGCGGGATGGTGGCCTGCGAGGTCGCCATCGCCCTGGCGGTGGCGGCGTGGATGCCGGAGAACGGTTCGCGCCGGTCGCCCTCGCGCGGCGCCACAGGGGCAGCCGGTGTCGCAGCGGCGGCCTGGGTCGCGGTTGCGGGCGTCCCGGACGCTGTCGGCTCGGTGGTTTGCCCCGCGCCCGCCAGCTTGTCGATATCGGCCCGCAGCACGTGCCCGTGGGAGCCGGTGGGCGTGACGGCCTGGATGTCCACGCCCTTCTCCCTCGCATATCTGCGGACCGAGGGCATGGCCAGCACGCGCGCAGCCGGTTCCGCGGCCGCGGCCAGGGGCGGTTCGGTGGGTGCCGGAGTCTTGGCAGAGTCCTCGGCCGGGGCCTTGGCCGCAGCCTGGGCCGAACCTCCTGCCGGGGCCGCGCCGGCCGGCTGGGACGCTCCGGCGGGACCGGTGGGCGCCATATCCTCATCCTGTTTCTCCGCGCTCTGTGAACCACTCGCGGAGTCACCGGCCGGTTCATCGGGGGAGCCGTCGTCGATGACGACGAGCATCTGCCCCACGGTGACGGTCTCGCCCTCCTTCGCCCCCAGTTTCGTCACGGTCCCGGCGACGGGGGAGGGGAGTTCGGAGACGGACTTGTCGTTCTCGATTTCGACCAGCGTGTCGTCCTCGGCGACGGTCTCGCCCTCCTTGACGTGCCAGCTGGAGATAGTGCCCTCGGCCAGGCCCTCGCCCAGCTCCGGCATGGTGAATGTGAATGCCATTGCTTACTCCAATCGTGTTGTGGCTGGCTCAGTAGCTAAGGATCTCGCGGGCCTTGGCCGCGATGCCGTCGGCATTCGGCAGCCAGGCGTGTTCATCGGCGGCGAAGGCGTAGACGGAGTCTGGCGCGGAAACCCGCCCGATCGGGGCCTCGAGGCTCAGGATCCGGTTCTCGGCGACCGCGGAGACGACGTGGGCGCCCACCCCGGCCATCTTCTGCGCCTCCTGCACCACGACCAGTCGTCCCGTCTTGTCCACGGAGGCGAAGACCGTGTCGGTGTCGATCGGGGAGATCGTGCGCAGGTCGATGACCTCGGCGGACACCTTGTCCTGGGCCAGGGCCTCGGCGGCTTTGAGCGCCTCGTGGACCTGGGCGCCATAGGCCACCAGAGTGATGTCGGTGCCCTCGCGCACCACATTCGCGGTGTCCAGCGGGACGCGGTAGATGCCGTCGGGGACGTCCTCCTTGATGGAGCGGTAGAGCTTGAGGTGCTCCATGAACAGCACAGGGTCGTTGCTCTCGATCGCCGAGATCAGCAGCCCCTTGGCGTCGTAGGCCGTCGCCGGGGCCACGACGCGCAGGCCGGGGACTCCGGTGAACAGGTGTTCCAGACTGTCCGAGTGCAGCTCGGCCGTGTGGGTCCCGCCGCCATAGGGCGTGCGCACCGTGATCGGCTGGGTCAGCGCGCCGGCGGTGCGGAACCGATTGCGCGACATCTGCCCGACCAGGGAGTCCACGGCCTCAAAGGTGAAGCCCATGAACTGGATCTCCGGGATCGGGCGCCAGCCGGTGGCGCCCAGCCCGATCGCCAAGCCCAGGATGCCGGACTCTGCCAGCGGGGTGTCGAACACCCGATCGGTGCCGTGCTTGTCCTGCAGGCCCTGGGTGGCGCGGAACACGCCGCCGTTCTTTCCCACGTCCTCGCCGAAGATCAGGGTCTTCTCATCGTCGGCCAATTTGAGGTCCAGGGCGTCGGTGATGGCCTGGATGTATGAACGCGTCGTCATGTCAGTTTCCCTCCCGCTCGCCTGCTGCTGCGATCTGTTCGCGGATGTTCGGGGTGGGGACCTCGAAGGTGTTACTCAGGAACTCCTCGACCGTCTGCTTGGGCGCCTTCTCCGCGGCCGCGATGGCGGCGCGGAACTCCTTCTTGTACTTCTCTGTCAGTTCGGCCTCCTGCTCGAGGGACCACAGGTCCTTCTCGGTGAGCAGATCGCGCATCCGGTTGAGTGGATCGCGTTCGAGCCAGGGCTGTTCCTCATCGTGGGTGCGGTAGCGGCTCGGATCGTCGCCGGCCGAGGAATGTGGGCCGAAGCGGTAGGTCAGCTGTTCGATGAGCACCGGACCGTTGCCCGCCGCTGCGTATGCGCGCGCGGCCCTGGCCACCGCGTGCACGGCCAGCACGTCCATCCCATCGACTTGGACGGCCGGGGCACCGGCGGCCGAGGCCTTCTGTGCCAGGGTCCGGGACGCGGTCTGGCGCTCGCGGGGCACCGAGATGGCCCAGCCGTTGTTCTGGATGATCATCACCAGGGGCGCCCGGTAGACCCCGGCGAAGTTCAGGCCCTCATAGGTATCGCCCTGCGAGGTCGAGCCGTCGCCGGAATAGGAGAACGCGACATTCGGCTCTCCGTTCATCTTCATCCCCAGGGCCGCCCCTGCGGCCTGCACGTGCAGGGCGCCGATGATGATCTGGGGGAACCAGCTGCGGACGCCGTCGGCGATCCGGTTGCCCTCGACGTGGCCGCGCGACCACAGGAAACCCTGTTCGACGGTGATGGCCCCGTGTTGGATCATCTGGGGCAGATCGCGGTAAGTGGGGAACAGGTAGTCCATCGCCTCGAACGCGGTGACGCTGCCGATCTGGCTGGCCTCCTGTCCGATGGTCGGGGCATAGAAGCCCAGGCGGCCCTGGCGGGAGAAGATCGTGGTCTGGTCGTGCAGAGTGCGCTCCCAGAGCATCTTCTGCATCAGGTCGGTCAGGTCCTCGTCGGTGAAGGTGTCGAAGACCTGTTGGTCGACGATCCTGTGGTTCTCGTCGAGCACGCTGATGGGACCCTGGACGTCCTTGCCCTGGGAATCCCTGATCGCCGCGAAGTCGACGACCGGGGTGGCGGTTTGCTCCGTCATGGTATGTGCCTCCTACTTCTGTGTGACGTGTGTGGTCGATGGTGTGGCGGGCGCCGGTCCGTCCGGGCCGCCGGTCTGTGGTGGTGCGCCGGGCGCTCTGATGGCGAACAGGATTACCGCGGCCAGGGCCATGAATGCGCAGCCGATGAGCAGCGCGGTGCCGAACGTCAGGGCGCCTGCGGCCATGAGCGAATTGAAGATCAGGGTGATCACGGCGCCGGCCGCGAAGCCCTGGTAGATCACCGAGTAGTTCTTCGACTGGTTGTTGTGCCCGTAGAAGTCCCCGACGATGGCCGGGTAGATGGTGATGCACCCGCCGAAGGCCGCGCCGAAGAACAGGAACCCCAGGATGTACAGCCAGGGGCTGGGCAGCCACGTCAGACCCAACAGCAGCGCGAAGACCGCCAGGACGCTCAGGGCGACGGCGACGATCAGGGTGCGCTTGATGTGGTCCGAGAGCCAGCCGAAGAAGAACCTGCCGATCGTGTTGACCACGGCGACCAGCGACACCAGGCTGATCGCGGTGCCGATCAGATAGGCCGTGGGCCGGTCAGTGGCCGTGGGCCCCGACAGGGCGGCGCCGCCGGCGTTGCCGATGATGAACAGGCCGGCGAAGCAGAACGCGGTGATGCCGATGAACAGCAGATAGGACTGGGGCGTGCGCAGCATCTGCCCGCGGGTGTATTCGCCGGCTGCCTGACCGGCGTTGCCCGTGTGCGGGGCATCGCGCAGCAGCAGTCCGCCGCCGGCGATGAGCAGCAGTGCGACGACCGCCCAGATGATGAAGCACATGGTCAGCCCGGGGTAGCCGGACGCCGCATCCCCGAGCACCGGGGTGACGACGAAGGGCAGGATGACGGCCGGCACGCCGTAGGCGCCCACGGAGACCCCGGAGATGGTGCCGGCCCTGTCGGGGTACCAGCGCAGACAGTTCGTCAGGCTCAGCAGGTAGCCCACACCGTCGGCGGCGCCGACGACGATCCCGGCGAACAGGTAGAGCAGCCAGACATTGCCCACGAAGCCGGAGACGAACAGTCCGCAGGCCAGCACGATGCCACAGGCCACCAGGACCTTGCGGACGCCGAATCTGGCCTGCAGCCAGCCGATCGACAGAGTGGACACCGACAGGCAGATCATCATGATGGAGAAGGTGATCGCGATGCCGAATGTCTGGGTGTGGTCGCCCAGCAGGCGCTGTGCCAGAGGCGGGTTGAGGATGGACCAGGAGTAGACGGTGCCGAGCCCCAGCTGGGCCAGTACAGTGCCCAGGAGGACCCTGCCCCGGCCCGCGAGGGCCGGAGCGTCGGAAGCCTGAACGGCCATGACACTCCTTCGTGTTGAGGTGGTTCTACGTTCGGTAGAAATGGCTCCACTATAACGCTGGATGCTCGTTCAGAAAAGGGGTCGGAGGGTTTTTCCGGAGAAAATCTCACTGATCGGTCGGGGGTGTCCCGATTCTGCGCTGGCGGCCCGGCAGGCCGATCCGGCGCCGCCAGACGAGAACCCAGGCTGCACCGGCCACCGCCGTGACCCCGGTGGCCAGGATCCCGAAGCGGATCCCGGAGGCGGCGATCAGCACGGAGATCAGCGATGGGCCGCCCAGTTTGCCGAGGTTGTTGAACAGTGCCCACACGCCCAGGAATCTGGCGCGGCCGGCCTCGGGGCTGAGATCGGCGCCCACGGTCAGGTTGATGCCCGCGCCGAGGCCGTTGCCCAGCGCCATGACGATGGCCGCTGCGATCAATCCGCCGCCGGTGGGCAGTAGCACCATGATGAGGAAGCCCGCGCCGAACACGGCCAGGCAGGTGATGAGTGTCGTGGTGCGGCCCAGCTGGTCCTTGAGGTAGGCGCCCAGGAACATGATGATGAGTTCGAGGGCGGCGCCCAGGGCGATGAGCAGGGAGATCGCCGATTCGTGCAGCCCGATGTGCACGCCCCACAGCTGCACGATGATCGGCTGACCGGCCCTGGCCACCGTCAGCGTCGCGATGCCGATCCCGGCCAACCAGACGGAGTCCCAGCGCACGTCCAAGTCCCTGATGCGTGGGCCGTGCGAATGCGGAGAGGACTCCGCCGGGGAGCCGGCGGCGCTGCCGCCTGCGGCGGTGTCGGCGGCTGCCGGGCCGGTCGGACGCTGCGGTGCCGTCTCCGATGCAGGTGCCCCGGCGACCGGGCCCCGGGCCCTGGGTGTGGCCCGGCCGATCGGCAGGGACATGACGATGACGGCGGCCAGCGCGGCCAACGCCGAGAACACGAAGACCGTCCAGATCGGGAAGACCAGCAGTAGGCCCGCGGAGAGCATCGGGCCGACCAGATTGCCCACGCGCATACTTCCGCCCAGGGCGGTCATGGCCCGGCTCACGTGCCGGGGCTCCACGGTGTCGGCGACATAGGCCTGGCGGGCCAGTGTCCACACGTCGTTGATCGGTGCGCGGGCCATGATGGACAGGGTGTAGACGGCCAGGGACCAGGGTTGATCGGCCGCCAGGGCGAACACCGTGGCAGCGGTGACGACGATCGCGGCGCCGGTGGCGGCGAGCATGGCGCGCAGATCTCCCAGTCGGTCGATCAGGATCCCCGCGGGCACGGTGCCGGCCAGGGAGACCGCTCCGGCCAGGCCCACGATGATCGCGGCGAAGGCCTGAGTGGCCCCCACGCTCAGCGCGGCGAGCACCAGGACCGGCACCACTGCGCCCAGGCCGATGTTGACCAGCACGGAGGGGACGAGGACCGGCCAGAGGATCTGTTTGAACATTGCCGTCCTTCGCGTCGCCGGCCCGATGAACCACGTGGTCACAGCTCAGACTACGCCGGGTGTGATCCCGCCGACACCGCGGTGTGGGCCGGTCCCGTTCCAGGTGGTGGCGCTGTCTGGAACAATGGGACGGGGCCCGGCCCGAGGGCGGGCTGCGGTTTCAACCTGATTCCATCTGGTGGGAGGACACGTAATGGCAGACATCCGGGTTGCGGTCATCGGGGCGCACGGGCGCATGGGCTCGCACGCCGTGGCGGCGATTGAGGCGGCTGAGGGGCTGGAGCTGGCCTGCGCACTGGGCAGTGGCGACGCCCTGGAGACGGTACTGGACTCCGGCGCCGAGGTGGCCGTCGAATTGACGGTGCCGGCGGCCAGCGAGGCCAATGTCCGCTTCCTGGTGGGTCATGACATCCACACGGTGGTGGGCACGACCGGCTGGGATGCGGACAAATTGGCCGCGCTGCGCGAGCTGGTGGACACCCACCCCGGGGTGGGTGTACTGGTGGCGCCGAACTTCTCGATCGGCGCGGTGCTGGCGATGAAGTTCGCAGAACTCGCCGCGCCCTATTTCGATTCCGCCGAGGTGGTGGAGATCCACCATCCGCGCAAGCTCGACGCGCCCTCGGGCACCGCGGTGACCACGGCCCAGCGCATCGCCGCGGCGCGCACCACCGCGGGCCTGTCCGCGGTGCCGGACGCCACAGCCTCCGATCCGCTGGGCGGGCGTGGGGCAGTGGTTGACGGCATCCACGTGCACTCGATTCGCCAGTTGGGGATGAACGCGACCGAGGAGATCCACTTCGGCTCGGCCCACGACGCGCTGACGATCCGCACGGATTCCTTCGCAACCGAATCGTTCATGCCCGGCATCATCGAGGCGGTGCGGCGCATCGCCGCGCACCCGGGGCTGAGCGTGGGCCTGGAGACGGTGCTGGACATCTGATGGCGGCCTTCAAAATGTCCAAGGCGAAGATCGGCGCGCTCATCGTATCGCTGGGCCTGCTGCTGTACTTCGTCTTCATGCTCCAGCGCGCCTGGATCATGCTCACCGACTCCCAGCCGATCGCCAAGGTGATGGGAGCGGCCCTGGTCGTCCTGCCCATCATCGGCGCCTGGGCGCTGATCCGCGAACTCATGTTCGGCACCTCCATGGAGCGGTTGGCCGGCATCCTCGAATCCCGGGGCGAACTGCCGGTGGACGATCTGCCGCGCTCCCCGGGCGGTCGGATCGACCGTGCCGCCGCGGATGCGGAATTCGAAAAGTACCGGGCCGAGGCCTCGGCCGCGCCCGATGAGTGGAAGTCCTGGTTCAACCTTTCGTGCGCCTACGATGCGGCGGGCGACCGCAAGCGCGCCAGGGAGAACATGCGCAAGGCGATCGGGCTGGAACGGGAACAGCGTCGGGCCGGTCATGGGTGAGCTCGTCCTCAACATCGTGCTGGTGTTCGTCTTCGTGCTCATCGGCGGGTTCTTCTCCGCCACGGAGATGGCACTGGTCACCCTGCGCGCCGGCCAGATCGCCGAACTCGAATCCCGTGGGCCCCGCGGGGCGAAACTGGCCGCCCTGGCGCGCAACCCCAACACCTTCCTGTCCGCCGTGCAAATCGGCGTGACGGTCGCCGGATTCGCCTCTGCGGCCTTCGGCGCTTCGGCGATCGCACCCTATGTCGCCCCTCTGTTCACAGCTCTGGGGGCGCCGGCCAATGTCGCCGGTGTGCTGGCCACGGTGCTGCTGACCCTCATCATCTCCTACCTGTCCCTGGTGCTGGGGGAACTGGCGCCCAAACGCATCGCCCTGCAGCGCAATGAATGGCTGGCCTATGCGGTGGGCCCCCTGGTGGGCGGCCTGGCGCGGCTGTTGCGCCCGGTCATCTGGTTCCTTTCGATATCGACGAACCTGGTGGTAAAACTGCTCGGCGGTGACCCACAGCAGGAGCGCCAGGCCGTCGGCGACGAGGAACTGCGCAGTCTGGTGGCAGCCGATGAACGGATGCCGGCGGCCGAACGCAAGATGCTCGACGATGTGCTCTCGCTCCGGGGTCGGCAGGTTTCCGAGGTCATGACGCCCCGGCCGGCCGTCTCCACGCTGGACGCGGACCTGAGCATCGGCCGGGCCGCCGAACGCGTGCGCGAACAGCCCTTCTCCCGGTATCCGGTGGTCGGTGAGTCCTTCGACTCCGTCGCCGGCTTCGTCCACGTCCGCGATCTGCTCGAGGCGGCGCTGCAGGATCCGCAGGCATCCATCACCACAATCATCAGGCCCATCCTGTTCGTGCCCTCATCTGCCAGGGTGCTGCCGACCCTGACGAAAATGCGCGCGGCCGGCGACCAGATCGCGGTGGTTGTCGACGAATACGGCGGAACCGACGGAATCGTATCCTTCGAGGACCTGGTCGAGGAGGTCGTCGGCGAGGTGTTCGACGAATACGACGCCCGCACCGAATTGGCCGCCGGGCACGGTGGCACGGTGTCTGGCCGGTTGAACCTGGTGGACTTCCAGGAGGCCACGGGTCTGGAACTGCCGCGCGGGACCGCCGATACCGTTGCGGGTCTCATGGTCGAACGCTTGGGCCGACTGGCGCGCGTGGGCGATGTCGTGCGGATCGGTGATGCGCTGCTGCGGGTCGCAGCGGTCGACGGCAGGCGCATCTCGCGGGTTTCGGTGCAGCAGGCCGAAGGGCCGCACGAGGGCCCGGAAACGGGCGATTAGGCTACGCTGGACCCACACGAGGACCGGACACCGAGCAGGGGGTGCGCCGTTGGCGCTTCGAACCATTGTGATAACCGGTGCCAGTGATGGGATCGGTGCGGCCGCTGCGGCGCAGCTCGCGGCCGGCGACGTCCGCCTCATCCTGATCGGGCGGTCGGCGGAGAAGACCCTGCGCATCGCACAGTCCCTCGGCGTGGAACACCATGTGGCCGACTACGCGTGCTTGGACGAGGTCCGGTCGCTGGCAGCCGAACTGCGGCGGACCTGCGACCGGATCGATGTGCTTGCCAATAACGCCGGAGCGCTGTTCAAGGACCGGGCGCTGACCGTCGACGGGTACGAACGGACCTTCCAAGTCGATCATCTGGCCGGAATGCTGTTGACCCATGAGCTCATGGACATCCTCGTCGACAGCAGGGCGAGCATCGTCAACACCGCCAGTATCGCCGCCCGGCTCTATGCCCGCCTCGATCTGAACGACCTGAACACCTGGCGGGCATTCACCCCGAACCGTGCCTACGGCAATGCGAAGCTGGCGAACATCATCTTCACCCGCGGTCTGCACAAGCGCTTTCGCTCCCGGGGCGTCTCCGCTGTGGCCTTCCATCCGGGGCTCGTGCGGACGAGTTTCGCCGCGCAGGCCAGGGGCTATCTGCACACGCTCTACACGGGAGCCTTCAGCGGCTTCTTCGACTCGCCGGAAACGGCCGGCGAGCGCCTCCGGTTCTTCATCGAGGGCAATCCGAAGGCCGATTGGCAGCCCGGCGAGTACTATCGCGCGCCGGGCCGGATCGGGCTGACCAAACCCCAGGTCTACGATCCGGACATCGTCGCCGAACACTGGGATCGGTGCTCGCAGATGCTTGGCATCGACTGGTAGCAGCGAGTTCAGTCCGCCGCGCGGTGCTCCAGGCGCACCAGGCGCAGGCGCGCCGCATTGGTGATGACGCTGACGCTGGACAGGGCCATGGCGGCCGCGGCCAGCATCGGCGAGAGCAGCAGTCCGAACACCGGGTACAGCACGCCGGCCGCGACCGGGATGCCGATCGCGTTGTAGACGAAGGCGAAGACCAGGTTCTGCCGGATGTTGCGCATCGTGGCCCGCGACAGTGACCTGGCGCGCACGATCCCGCCCAGATCACCCGACAACAGGGTGATGCCGGCGGCCTCCATCGCGACGTCCGTGCCGGTGCCCATGGCCATGCCGACATGTGCCCGGGCCAGGGCTGGAGCATCGTTGACCCCGTCGCCGGCCATCGCGACGGTCCGCCCGGCGGCGGTGAGTTCGCCGACCACATCGCTCTTGTCCTGCGGTTGTACGCCGGCGCGGACCTCGTCGATGCCCAGGCGCTGCGCGACGGCCCGCGCGGTCGTCTCATTGTCGCCGGTGAGCATGATGATGCGCAGTCCCTGCTCGTGCAGTTCGCGCAGCGCCGCGGGAGTGGTCTCCTTGATCGGATCGGCGATCGCCAGGATCGCCGCGATCTCCCCGTCGACTCCCAGATAGACCGCGGTGGCCCCATCGGCGCGCATCTCATCGGCCCGACCGTGCAGCTCGGCGGGCAGCCCGTCGTCCCCGGCCGAGGCGACGTAGCCGGCATTGCCGACCCTCACCTCGTGCCCGGAGACCTGTGCGCGCACCCCGCCGCCGGGATCCGAATCGAACTCGGTGGCGCTCGGCACGTCGAGGCCGCGCTCGCGGGCCGCAGCGGTGATCGCCGCCCCCAGGGGGTGTTCGGAGGACGACTCGACGGCCGCCGCCAATGTCAGGGCCCGCTGCTCGTCGAGCTGACCGGTGGGCACGACGCCGGTCAGGCTGGGGCTGCCCTCGGTCAGGGTGCCGGTCTTGTCGACGACGATCGTGTCGACGCGCTCCATGGTCTGCAGGGCTGCGGCATCGCGGATCAGCACGCCCGCTCTGGCGCCACGGCCCACCCCGACCATGATCGACATGGGGGTGGCCAGGCCCAGGGCGCACGGGCAGGCGACGATGAGCACGCTGACCGCGACGACCAGGGCATGGCTCAGGCGCGGCTGCGGGCCCACCAGCATCCAGACGATGAAGGCGATGACGGCTGCGGCGATGACGGTCGGAACGAATACGGCCGATACCCTGTCGACCAGCGACTGGATGGGCGCGCGGGAGCGCTGGGCGTGGGCGACCATGTCGACGATGCGCGCCAGGGTCGAATCGGCGCCCAGCTTCTCCGCCCGAATCCGCAGGGTGCCGCTGCCGGAGACGGTGCCGCCGACGACGGCGTCCCCGGCGGTCTTGGCCACGGGCAGGGACTCTCCGGTGACCATCGACTCGTCCACGCTGCTGCGCCCGTCGATGACGGTGCCGTCAACGGGGATCTTCTCACCGGGGCGCACTCGCACGGTATCGCCGGGCTGCAGGTGCTCGACGGGGACCTCGTGTTCGGTCCCGTCGGCCTCGATCCGCAGCGCGGTGGCCGGTGCCAGATCCATCAGCGCCCGAATGGCGCCCGAGGTGGTCTCGCGGGCGCGCAGCTCCATCACCTGGCCCAGCGCCACCAGGGCGACGATGACGGCGGAGGCCTCGAAGTAGACCTCGACGTGCCCGTGCATCTTCATCGAATCGGGGAACACACCGGGGGCCAGGAGGGCGACCAGGCTGTACAGATAGGCCGCGGCCACGCCCAGGGAGACCAGCGTGAACATGTTCAGGGAGCGGTGGCGGACGGAATCCCAGCCGCGGCGGAAGAACGGCCAGGCACCCCACAGGACCACCGGAGTGGCCAGGGCGAACTGGATCCAGGCCGAGACCCCCATGGGGACCAGGCCGGCCAGCGCCGGGACCATGGGCAAGAGCATGGAGAAGACCATGATCGGCACTGCGAGCGCCGCACAGATCCAGAAGCGGCGCGTCATGTCGACCAATTCCGGATTGGGCCCGGTTTCGGCGGTGACCGTCACGGGTTCCAGGGCCATGCCGCACTTGGGGCACGTCCCCGGATGGTCCTGGCGGATCTCCGGGTGCATCGGACAGGTGTATTCGGTGGCGGTGCCATGTGTGGTGCCATGTGCGGCGCCGGCGGCCGGGGCGGTCTGTGCCGTAGCCGTCTGTGTCGCAGTGGTCTGTGCGGCCGTGTGATGGTGCGCGTGCTCGTGGGCGTCGTGCCCGGCGTGTGCGCTGGGATCGTGCTCGTGTGCCTCGTGCTCATGTGCACTGTGGGATTCGGCGGCGCCGTGGTGCGTGTGTGCGCTGTGCCCGTGTCCTTCGTGCTGGGAGTGTTCGGCGCTCCCCGTGTACGTGGCCGGATCGGCCAGGAACGTGTGGTGGCAGTGCTCCGAACAGAAGTAATAGGTGTGACCGCCGACGTCCTCGTGGGCCGCGGCGGTGGCCGGATCGATCGTCATCCCGCACACGGGGTCGCTGACCGTGTGGCTGGTCTGCATATCCAAGGGTCCTCCTCTGTCTCACTCACATCCACCATATACCCCCAGGGGGTATAGGTGAAGTGAGATGGCCTGCAGTCCGGGTCCGGGGAGGGCCGGGCGGGCCCTGCGGACCCCGGCGCGGTCGCGCGGGCTCACCGGCTCAGTGCGCGCACCGGCAACACTGCGATGTGGATGAGGGACTCCAGCGGGCCCCGCGGCGCGACCCAGGCGCGCCAGAGAATCGCCACGGCGGCCAGGAGAAGGAGGTGGGTCGCGTACTCGGGCCAGGCGGCCAGACCCGCCGCCGCGGTAATCTCCAAGACGACGACGTGGATCGCGTACATACTCAGCGGCATCGAGCCGGGTGCGGTCACCGGGGCCAGGATCAGGGACGGACCGGCACCCTGCCGCCCGATCCCCGGGCGTTTCAGACCGCGCGCTATCAGCCGACACAGTCCCAGCACCGCGAGCGCTGCGCCTGCGGTGTGCAGCAGATCGAACGGTGTGCCGCTGTGCGGAGCGCAGATCGTCAGCCACCACCAGGAATCCGTGGGAGTCAGTCCGAAGTTGCCCTCCACCAGGATCTGCGCGAGGTCCCGCTGCCGGCCGGCCAGGCTCGCCTCGAGCGCCGGTCGGGCCAGTGGCAGGAGCAGGGCGGACAGGCCGCGAGCGACCAGGGCGAGGACTGCTCCCGCCGCCACCAGCGCTGCGTCGATGGTGAGTCCGTGCTGCCGGGAGTCGGTACCGCGGTGAGGATCGCCGCAGAACAACCGGGCCACGAACATCCCCGCCAGCACATAGCCGAACCACTGCAGGGCCGGATAGTAGCCGGTCAGGGCGATTGCGGTGAACAACTCCCCTGGATGCAGTGCGGAGGTCAGGTCGGGGACACGGTGGTCGGCGGCAAGTCCCAGGCTGCGGCGGATGAGGAAGCTGAGAACGGGGGAGACCGTCAGCCAGACCGGCGCCAGCACGCCCAACAGCCAGGTGGGCGCGGGCAGGAAGGCTGCGGCCAGGACGAACATGAGGCCGTAGACGCTCAGGATGATCGCCAGGAAACTGGTCACCTCGCCCAGGGCCAGGCCGATGATGACGATGATGACACCGCGCACCACCAGGCCCGCCGCGGCCTGGCCGAAGCGGCCGGCACCCAGCGGGCGGCGAGTCGACAAGACGATGGAGCAACCGGCCAGCACCGCGAACAACGCGGAGGCGCGCCCGGCGAAATGCCCGGCGAAGGCGGGCTGTCCGTCCGCACCGGCCAAGGGCAGGATATGGGTGGCGAACATCGCGAACAGGGCCAGGCCACGGGCCAGGTCGACGCCCAGATCCCGTCCCGGCGGCGCCAGTCGGAAAGCGGGGGAAGTGCGCACGGGCGGGTCTGCTCGACTCATGATCCCAGTCTGTCATGGCACACGGCACACCCGGTGCTGCCCGCGGTCCGGCACACCCGGTGGAACACCTCAGGCGCTGCGGACCCTGCGGTGCACGCCGAACCAGGCATAGTAGGCCAGCGCTGCGGCCAGCGCCGCCAGGATCAGCGGATGCGACCAGGCCAGCGCGGCGCATGCCGCCAACAGGCCAAGGCGCAGCGGCCCGTCGAGCACCCAGGACAGAACCCGCAGTCCTTGCATATCGCCGAAGGCCGTGGGAATCGAGGCCAGCCGCGACAGTGGCAGGGGCGGGGCCAGGAGCCCGCGGACGCGCAGCCCCACAAGCGCTGGGACCATCAGGATGGCACGGGGCAACAGGGCGCCGGATCCGGGGATGAGGCCCACGATGGCAGGCGCCCAGGTCCCCAGCAAGGTGAGCAGTGCGAGGAGGAGAAACGGCACTGCGAGTACCGCTGTGAACTCCAGAGCCGGTGGCAGGCCGGAGAGATCGGACTCCTGCACCCTGGCCGCAGCACTGAGCGCGGCATCGAAGGGGGCCCGGGCCCAGCTGGCCAGGAAGACGAAACAGCTCAGGGGCAGCCACAGCAGCCGCTCGTCGACCAGCCCCGTCGTCCCCAGGGCGAGGCCGGCCCCGAGCGCTGCGACCCCGGCCAGGAGCAGCGACTGCGGCCGGCGCAGCGCGCCGAGACCCGTCGCCCGTACCCGGGGGAGCGCCGCGCGCAACAGAGCGAACGCTGTGGACCTGTGCGCAGTGTTCCGCCGCCCGCCCCGTCCGTCCCGGGGCAGCCGCGCCAGGTGGACGGGGGCCTCGGCGCAGGCCAGGGACGCTGCCACCGGATCGCCTGTCAGCATGGCCCCGCGCCAAGCGGATGCGGCCCCACAACGTTCGAGCAGTGCCGATTCGTCGAGGTGGCGCAGTGCGCCGACGAGCGCGCCTGCGGCGAGTACACAGCCCAGAGCACAGGCCACCGTGGAGGCGAACACCACGGGACCCGCCCAGGCCCAGCCCAGGGCCGCGGCGAAGCCGGACGCCGCACCGAACCGCGCCGAGGCGAAGCCCCCGCTCAGGGCTACAGCTGTGAGGACGGCCGTCAGGGCCCACGCCGCGCCCAGGGCGGATAACAGGGTGCGCCGGGCCACGAGCACGCCGGCCGCGCAGACCAGACTCGCCAGAGTGGTACCGGAGATCAGCAGCAGGGCCCAGGCCGTCCACCAGGCCCCGGCACCGGCTGCGGCCGGGATCGAACACAGCAGACAGGTCAGAGCCGCGACACCGGCGACGGGCCAGAGCAGTCGGGGCAGCAGCCAGGAGGAGCGCGCCCGCGGGGAATCGAGCAGGGTCGCCAGCCGGAACGCCCCGGGCGCCTGCAGTCCGCCGCGCGTGGCCAGGCTCAGACCCAGCGCCGCGCAACCTGCCAGCAGGGCCGGGGCCAGCGGCTCGCTCAGCTGGGCGAGCCCCGCGAGAACCGCCAGTCGAGCGCGGACCAGGCCCAGCATCCCCAGATAGGAGGGGGCGCCCACCACGGCAACGAGCATGAGCAGGAGATAGACGCGGTAGCCCAGCTCGGCGCCGCGGTGCGCTCTCGTGGCCATCAGGCCTCTCCCACCTTCACCTCGGCGGCGCCCAATCCCGTGACCAGATCGGGTCGATGCGTGGACACCAGGACCGTGTCGCCGGTATCCAGGCGCTCGCGCAACAGTCCCGCGAGCACGCCGATCACGCCCTTGGCCAGCCGGCCCTCCGGCTCATCGAGGAGCAACAGCCGGGCCGGCCTGGCCAACACCAGTGACAGGCGCATGAGCTGGCGCTCGCCCGAGGACATCTCATGGGGGAAACGTTCGGCCAGGTGCGCCACGCCCAGCGCTGCGGCGTAATCGCCATAGCGGGCGCGCACCCCGGGATCCTGGGATGCCCAGCTGGCGGCCAGGACCCCGGCGTGCTCGGAAAACGTCAGGGCGGGATCCAGGGGCGTGGTGTCGAAGAAGGTCGCGACCAGGCCGCGGAAGGCCGCGCTGCGCCTGTCGGGAGCGGCACCTGCCACCTGTATGCGGCCGCCGGCGGGGGCCTCGAGCCCGGCGACCAGGCGCAGCGCGGTGGTCTTGCCGCTGCCGTTGGGCCCCGTCAGTGCGCTCGCAGTGCCCGCCGGCACCGTGAAGGTCAAGGGGGCCAGCCTGCCGGGGACGCCGGCGTTCTCGACCGAGACGAAATCCGCTGGATGCATCATGCCCGCAAGTCTGCCATGCTGCGTCATCGTGTTGCGGATGTCACCGACTTTCGCGTCCCGCCATGCACACCTGCGGTGCAGCCGGTTAAACTGGGCCCATGGCGATTATGGGTGACGGTGAAGCGAGGACGGCTATCTCCGCTTTCGGTACGGTCGGTGTGGCTCTGGCGACGGTGTTCGACGAGGCCGGTGGCATCGACTTCTCGGCGACCGCGGGATTGGCCCGGCATCTGGTCGATCAGGGCTGCGATATGCTCGTCGTCTCCGGCACCACGGGGGAGTCCCCGACGACCAGTGACGATGAGAAGGACGAACTGCTGTCCTGTGTGCTCGCCGCGGTCGGTGAGCGGGCCCGGATCATCGCCGGCGTCGGTAGCAACGACACCCGTCACACGATCGAACTGGCCGGACGGGCAAAGGCGGTGGGTGCCCACGGCCTGCTGGTGGTCACTCCCTACTATTCGAAGCCCAGCCAGGCGGGTGTCATCGCGCACGCCAAGACGGTGGCCGAGGCAACGGACCTTCCCATTATGCTGTACGATATTCCAGGTCGGTCCGGTATTCCGCTGACCGTCGACACCCTGGTCGAACTGGGAACCCACCCGAATATCCTGGCCGTCAAGGATGCCAAGGGCGATATCGCCTCGACCATGGAGGTCATGGGGCGTTCGCCCCTGGTCTACTATTCCGGCGAGGACGCCCTGAACTGGCCGCTGCTGGCGGCCGGAGCGATCGGCGTCGTGTCCGTCGTCGGACACGTCGCAACACCACAGATTTCACGGATGGTGGCCGCCGCGCACGTAGGCGAAATGGCCACGGCACGACAGCTGGCGCTTGAACTGGTGCCCGTCGTCGACACGATCATGAACCATATGCCCGGAGTGGTCGCGGCCAAGGCCGCACTCGAGCTCCAGGGCCTGATAGAGAACCGCGCGACCCGACTGCCCGTCCTGCCGGCAACGGAGGACCAGGTCGAGTTCCTGCGCACGGAATTGTTAGGGAGCAGAATACTTCAGTGAGAGATCTACTGGCGGAGCTGGGCGAACCCCCGAAGCTCGATCGAAACGCACTGCGCATCGTCGCCCTGGGCGGCCTGGGCGAAGTCGGCCGCAATATGACCGTGTACGAATTCCACGGCAAACTCCTCATCGTCGACTGTGGCGTGCTCTTCCCCGAGGAAGAGCAGCCAGGCGTCGACCTGATCCTGCCGGACTTCAGCTATCTGGAGGGCCGCTGGAAGGACGTCGTGGGCATGGTGCTCACGCACGGCCACGAGGATCACATCGGCGCGGTGCCCTATCTGCTGCGCAACCGCAAGGACATCCCCATCCTGGGTTCGGTGCTGACCCTGGCTCTGGTCGAGGCCAAGCTCAAGGAACACCGCATCAAGGCAGTGACCCGCGTGGTCCACGAGGGCGACAAGGACCAACTGGGTCCCTTCGACCTGGAATTCGTCGCGGTCAACCACTCGATTCCCGACGCCCTGGCCGTGTGCATCCGCACCGAGGCCGGTACCTGCCTGCACACCGGCGACTTCAAGATGGACCAGCTGCCGCTGGACGGCCGGATCACCGACCTGCGCTCCTTCGCCCGGCTGGGCGAAGAGGGCATCGACCTGTTCCTGACCGACTCCACCAATGCCGAAGTCCCCGGCTTCACCAAGATGGAGAAGAACATCGGCCCCGTCCTGGAGTCGCTTTTCGGCCAGGCCGAGGGCCGGATCATCGTGGCGTCCTTCTCCAGCCACGTCCACCGCGTCCAGCAGGTCCTCAACGCCGCCAGCGCACACGGACGTCGGGTCTGCCTGGTGGGCCGCTCGATGGTCCGCAATATGAAGATCGCCCAGGAGCTGGGCTATTTGAACGTGCCCTTCGGCGTGCTGGTCGACCTCAAGGACGTCGACTCCCTGCCGGAGGACCAGGTCGTGCTCATGTGCACCGGTTCGCAGGGCGAGCCGATGGCCGCCCTGTCGCGGATGGCCAACGGCACCCACCGGATCCAGCTCAACAGCGATGACACCGTCATCCTGGCCTCCTCGCTGATCCCGGGCAATGAGAACTCGGTCTCCCGTGTCATCAACGGCCTGATGAAGGCCGGTGCCACGGTGATCTCGAAGGCCAATGCGAACGTGCACGTGTCCGGCCACGCATCGGCCGGCGAACTGCTCTACACCTACAACATCGTCAAGCCCAAGGGCGTGTTCCCCGTCCACGGCGAATGGCGTCACCTGATCGCCAACGCCAAGCTGGCCCAGGCCACCGGCGTGCCGGAGGAGAACATCGTGCTGGCCGACGACGGCTGGGTCGTCGATCTGAAGAACGGCCACGCCGAAGTCGTGGGCGCCGTCGACTGCGATTACGTCTTCGTCGACGGGTCCTCGGTCGGCACCGTGACCGAGGCCGACCTCGAGGACCGCCGCGTGCTCGCCGGCGAGGGCTTCGTGTCCGTGTTCCTGACCGTCGATGCCAAGAACCAGTCGATCCTGGCCGGCCCCGTCATCCACACCCGTGGCGTGGCGGAGAACGACAAGGTCTTCGACACGATCAAGCCGAAGATCACCGAGGCGATCCAGGATGCCCTGAACAAGGGCACGAAGGACGAATACAAGCTGCAGCAGGCGATCCGCCGGACACTGGGCCGCTGGATCAGCTCCAAGCTGCGCCGCAAGCCGATGATCGTTCCGATGGTTGTCGTCGTGCGCGACTGAGTACCGGCGCACCGAAGCGAGGTGGCCCGGAACCCTGTTGGGTTACTGGCCCCCACGCACTGCTCATCCCTGCGCCCAGTGGGCGCTCAGTTCGGCGGCGGTTTCGGTGAGTTTCGCGGCGACCGCGGGGTAGACATCGGGGCCCAGGCGCGAGGTCGGGCCGGAGACAGACAGCCCGGCCGGGCTCGGGGCGCCGGCGACCGCGACGGCCAGGCAGCGCACGCCCACCTCCTGCTCCTCGTCGTCGAGCGCGAAGCCGCGGTTGCGGCACTGGGCGAGTTCGGCCTCGAGGTTGATGTGGCGCCGGGCGCGCGGGCCGCCCACGCTCGCGTCCAGCAGGGGCTCGGCCACGGAGTCCGGGAGGGAGGCCAGAACCGCCTTGCCGACCCCGGAATTGTGCAGTGGCACGCTGCGGCCGACCTCGGTGAACATCCGCATGGACCGCGGCGATGCCGCCTGGGCGACATAGGTCATCGAATCGCGGGTCAGGAACGCCAGGTTCACGGTCTCGCCCAGGTCCTTGGCGAGTGCTGTCAGAATCGGCTGGACCGAGGCCCCGACCTGCCGGGCGGCCACCGCGCCTAGGCGGACCAGGCGCGAGCCCAGGGCATAGGAGCGATCGGCGAACTGCAGGACGTAACCGCGGGCCGTCAGGGTGGCGAGGATCCGGTGGACCGTGGGGGCGGGCAGCTCGCAGGCCGCTGCCAGGTCCTTCTCCCTGGCCGTACCGCCGGCGGCGACCAGTGCCTCGAGCACATCAAGGGTCCGGTCGACTGACTGCACATGTTGCACCATGGGGCGATCCTAAACCGCGGCTCACATGTTTTCATAATGTGGAATATGGATTTCGCCATAACCGATTGTGCGAGAAGATCAGGGGGACTGATCAACGACGATCGATGAGGGGGAGTCCCATGAGTCTCGAAGAACTGTGCGGTCTGCTGCCACCCGGGCGGGTCCTGACCGACCCGGTGAAGACCCAGGCCTACCGGTTCGACCGGGCCAACGACCCGCAGGCCGGCCACCCGCTGGCGGTGGTGCTGGCCACGTGCACCGAGGACGTACAGGCGGCGGTGCGCTGGGCTGCGGCCAATGACGTGGCGATCGTGCCGCGGGGCGCGGGATCCAGCCTGTCGGGCGGGTCGACCGCACTGACCGGGGCGATCGTGATCTCCCTGGACGCGATGCGCGAGGTCACGATCGACCGATTGACCCGTACCGCCTTCGTCCAGCCCGGTGCCTTCAACGCCGAGGTCAAGGCCGCGGCGGCCGCGGAGGGCCTGTGGTATCCGCCGGACCCCTCGTCCTTCGAATTCTGCTCGATCGGTGGGAACATCGCGACCAACGCCGGTGGTCTGTGCTGCGTGAAGTACGGCGTGACGACCGATTACGTGCTGGGCATGACGGTGGTACTGGCCGACGGGCGGGCGGTAAAGCTGGGCGGTCCCCGGCTCAAGGACGTGGCTGGCCTGTCGCTGACGAAGCTGTTCGTCGGTTCGGAGGGGACGCTGGGCATTGTGACCGAGGCGGTGCTCAAGCTGGTGCCCGTGCAACGGGCTCCCTCGACCCTGGTCGCGACCTTCCCCGATCTGGGCGCCGCCTGTCAGGCGATCCTCGACATCACACGGGTCGCCCGGCCCTCCATGCTGGAGTTCATGGACCGGGTCACGATCAACGCGGTCGAGGACGAACTGCACATGGGCCTGGACCGTGATGCCGCCGCGATGCTGGTGGTCCAATCCGACGAGCCCGCGGAGTTCGCGGCCGCCGAAATCGCGCAGATCGAACGGGTGTGCACCGGTTTCGGCGCCTCGGAGTGCCTGCACACCACGGATCCGGACGAGGGCGAGATGTTCGTCGCGGCCCGCCGGGGCGCGATCCCCTGTGTGGAGAAGCAGGGCACCGTGCTGCTGGAGGACGTGGGCGTGCCGCTGCCGGAACTGCGCGCCCTGGTGCTGGGCATGGCCGATATCTCGAAGAACCGGGATGTCACGATCGCGGTGATGGCACACGCGGGCGACGGCAATACGCATCCGCTCATCGTCTTCGATCCGGCGGATGCGGCGCAGACCGAACGCGCGCACGCGGCCTATGGCGAGGTGATGGAACTGGCGATGGAACTGGGCGGGACGATCACCGGAGAACACGGGGTGGGCCGGCTGAAACGGCCGTGGCTGCCCGACTATCTGGGCGAGGACGTGATGGAGCTCAATCAGCGGATCAAGGACGCGCTGGACCCGCAGGGGATCCTCAATCCAGGGGTGGTGTTCGCCTCGCAGCGCTCGCATTCCTGAGGGTTCGGGCATCGGGGCGGCGGGTGTGCAGCGTGCTGCCGCTCGTGGCGCGGGGTGTGGCGCGGGACACGCAATGCCTGCTATGGTTTCACTGAGCGTGATTTTAATTTCACGATATGAAATCGAGCCGAAGGAGCCCGAATGTCCCCGTCGAGCATCACCCCACCCCAGGGCCTGGAGATCACCGCCGAACTGCAGCCCGAATTCGCCAAGGTCCTCACCCCTGTGGCCCTGCAGCTCATCGTCGACCTGCACCGGAAGTTCACCCCGGCGCGCGCCGAACGCCTGGCCGCCCGCCGGGCCGTCCAGGAACACCTGGACAACGGTGGCGAACTGGACTTCCTGGAGGAGACCGCCGCGGTCCGCGCCGATGACTCGTGGCGCGTCGCCCCGCCGGCGCCCGGCCTGGAGGACCGTCGGGTGGAGGTCACCGGCCCCACCTACAAGAAGATGACGATCAACGCCCTGAACTCCGGAGCCAAGGCCTGGCTGGCCGACCAGGAGGACGCCAACACCCCGGCATGGGATTCGGTGGTCGGCGGCCAGATCAACCTGCTCGACGCCATCAACCGGGAAATCGACTTCACCGCCGCGGACACCGGCAAGGAATACCGCCTGCGCCCCGATGCGGAATTGCCCACCATCATCGTGCGCCCGCGCGGCTGGCACATGAATGAGAAGCACATGCTGATCGACGGGGAACAGGGATCGGGCTCCCTGGTCGACTTCGCCCTGTACTTCGCCACCGCCGGACAGCGCCAGATCGAGAAGGGCCAGGGCGTCTACTACTACCTGCCCAAGATGGAGTCCTACCTCGAAGCGCGACTGTGGAATGACGTCTTCAGCTTCGCCGAGGACGCACTGGGCAACCCGCGCGGCACCATCCGCGCCACCTGCCTGATCGAGACCTACCCTGCGGCCTTCCAGATGGAGGAATTCCTCTACGAACTGCGTGAGCACTCCGCCGGACTCAATGCCGGGCGCTGGGACTACATCTTCTCCGTCATCAAGACCCACCGGAACAAGGGGACGGACTGGATTCTGCCCGACCGCAACCTCGTGACCATGACCGTGCCCTTCATGCGCGCCTATACGGAACTGCTGGTGCGCACCTGCCATAAGCGCGGGGCGCATGCGATCGGCGGCATGGCCGCGCAGATCCCGTCGAAGGACCCTGAGGTCAACGCGGTGGCGACCGAGAAGGTCACCGGCGACAAGACCCGTGAGGCCACCGACGGCTTCGACGGCTCCTGGGTCGCCCACCCCGGCATGGTCGATCTGTGCAAGGAGCAGTTCACGAAGGTGCTGGGCGATAAGCCCAACCAGATCGACAAGCTGCGCGAGGATGTGAGCGTGGGCGCGGCCGAGCTGCTCAGCGTCAAGGACACCCCCGGCGATGTCACGGAGGCCGGCCTGCGGGCGAACATCAACGTGGGCATCCAGTACGTTCAGTCCTGGCTGAACGGCAACGGTGCTGCGGCGATTCACAATCTGATGGAGGACGCCGCGACCGCGGAGATCAGCCGAACCCAGGTGTGGCAGTGGCTGAAGTTCGAAGTCACCCTGGCCGATACGGGCGCCACCGTGACCCGGGAACTGGTCGACCGGCTGGTCGCCGAGGAGACCGCGGGACTGCCCGGCGGGCCCGAGTCGTTCGCCCGGGCCACCGAACTGTTCGTTGCCATGGCCACCGCCGAGGTCTACTACGACTTCCTGACCCTGCCGGCATACGAACTGCTGGACTGAGTGGATCGTCGCCGCGGGCAGGGCTGGTACACGCGGCCTGCGGGAATCTCCGGCCGAGGCCGCGCCCACCGGGTGCGGCCTCGGCCGGTTCTGCGTGTGGTGGCTCCTTGTAGGAGTATCCACTATAGTGGAATCCATGGTGGAGATCAAAGGAAATGTTGACCCGCGAGCCCTTGGACCCCGGCTGCGCGACATCAGGCGGGCCAAGGGGCTGACGGTACAGGACCTGGCGCGGCGCAGCGGAGTCAGTCGCAGTATGGTCTCCGAGGTCGAACGCGGGGGACGCGTTCCCACCATCCTCACGCTGGACCGCCTGGCTACAGCCCTGGGTACCGGGCTGGGCCGCCTGGTAGCCGGCGAGGCGGGTGACGATGACGCCATCATCGTCCGCCGCCAGGACGAGCAGGCCCGGCTCGATGAAGGTTCCTGGTCCAGAACCGTCCTCAATCCGAATCTGGCCGGCGTCGAATTCGAGTTCATGCGCGTGGAAATCGCCGCCGGTGTGGACGCGGGTGCCTACGATCCACACATGCGCGGCAGCCGGGAATACGTCGCAGTGGAATCGGGTGTGCTCACCCTGAGCCTCGACGGACGGGACTACCGATTGGCAGCGGGCGACAGCATCTACTTCGGCGGAGCCCGCGTCCACGCCTTCCGCAACGACGCGTCCGTACCGTGCACCTACTACCTGGTGATGGACGCCATCGGTCCGGACCGGGCGCACGAGCCGCGGGCCGGGGCGGTTGTCCAGGGTGCTGACCCCGTCCCCGCGCCGGGTGCCGTTCCGTCCGAACGGGAACCCGGTGCGGGGACGATCGTGTGCCGGGCCGATCCCGCAGTACCGGGCTGGGACTGGACGCCGGAGGCCGAGCGGGCTCTGCTGTCGCGGGCGGCCGAACTCGCCTCCCGGGTATTGGCGGACACGGTGACCGGCCCGGTCACCGGATCACTGCCGGAACATCTGCTGACGACCTTCGCAACCTCGCCCGTTCCGGTGGCCGGAAGCGATGTGCGCAGTGTGCTGGCAGACATTGCCGAGCAGGTGATGCCCTACCCCTTCGGCAACGGGCACCCGATGTTCTTCGCCTGGGTCAATTCCCCCGCTCACCCGATGGGCGTCGCTGCGAATGCGATCGCCACCGCGCTCAATCCCAGCATGGCCGGGGGACGGCACGCCGGTGTGCACCTGGAACACGAGGTGATTCGCTGGTTCTGCGAACTGCTCGGCTGGGAAACCGCCGGCTCGGCAGCGGGACAACTGGTCTCCGGCGGCTCCGCCGCGACCCTGACCGCCCTGGGGGCCGCCCGGCACCGGGCGGCCGCCGCGATCGGTCTGGACGACCGCGTCGACGGCGTGGCCGGCCTTGCGCCCCGCATCTACGCCACAGCGCAGGCGCACTCCTGCTTGGACAAGGCTGTGGAGGCCCTGGGCCTGGGCCGCTCCTGCATCGCCCGCGTACCCCACGACGCCGCGGACAGGATGCTCCCGGAGCATCTGGCGAGGATGCTCGAGGCCGATATCGCAGCGGGGCTGACCCCGGTGGCCGTCGTCGCCAGCGTCGGCACCGTCAATACCGGTGCGATCGATCCGCTCGATCAGATCGCCCGGATCGCCCGCGCCCATGATGTGTGGTTGCACGTCGACGGCGCCTATGGCGGTCCCGCGGCCCTGTTGCTCGACGACCTGGACGGTGTGAAAGCCGGCATGGCGCAAGCCGACAGCCTGGCGCTGGATCCCCATAAGTGGCTCTACGCCCCTGTGGACTGTGGCATGGTGCTGTTCAAAGACGGGAGTTGGGCCCGGGACGCCTATAGCCTGGTGCCGCCCTATCTGCGCTCGCAGGCGACAACGGATGAACCCGTCTGGTTCTCCGAATACGGCTTGGAACAGACCAGGCCCTTCCGCGCATTGAAGCTGTGGGCCCAGCTGCAGTTGACCGGACTGGACGGGTACCGCAGCCTGATCGGTCACGACCTGGCTGTGGCCTCGGCCCTGCGGGAGCTCCTCGTCGCAGCCCCCGACTTCCAGGTGTTCGGCCACGGCCTGTCGATCGTGTGCTTCCGCTACACTCCCGCAGGCGTGGCCGAAGAAGATCTGGACGCTCTCAACGCGGACCTGGCGCTGCGGGTGCAGCGGTCGGGCCGTGCCTTCATCGCCCAGACCACTGTGGTTGCGGCGGGCAGGTCCGTGACCGCGCTGCGCGCCTGCATCGTCAACCCCAACACCACGGAGGAGCACGCGGCCGCCCTGTTGCAGGTGCTCCGGGAGGTCTGATTCGCACAGGGACCTGCCGCGCCAGGCCCGCGGAAATCCCCGGCCGTGTCCGTGCCGCCGCCTACCATGGAACCATGGCTACCAGTAGGACTTCCCCCACTGCCGGCCGTGGCAAGAGCGGCGGGTCCAAGAAGAAGGCCACCGCGAAGTCCGCGGCCACTTCCAGGGCTGCGCGCAGTACCGGGCGCGGCAGCGGTTCGGGGGACAAGCAGAACGCCACCGTGAATCCCATTGCGGGGGCGTGGATGGGAATGGCTCGAATGGCAGGCAACCGGACCCGTAAATCCATGGGGGAGAACGAATCGCGCGACGGTGGCATCCGACGCGACGGCACCGGCTTCCTGCTCATCATCCTGGCCGTGATCGCGGCGGCCTTCGAATGGTGGAACATCCCAGGGGGCTTTGGCAACGGAGTCCGCGCGGTCATCGAGGGCACCTTCGGGCGCGTCGCCCTGGTCCTGCCGATCGTCTTCGTCGGCTACGCGATCCGGCTGTTCCTGCACGGTGACCGGGTGCGCGGGAACAATCGCATCCTCATCGGGCTGCTCATCGCCCTGCTGTGTGCAGCGGGACTGGCGCACATCGCCGCGGGCAGTCCCAGTTTCGTCAACTCGCGTGCCGCCATGGCCAATGGGGGCGGCGCGCTGGGCTACATCGTGTCCTCGCCCCTGGTCGCCACCACCACCGTCTATGTGACGGTGCCGCTGCTGGTGCTCATCGGACTGTTCTCCCTGCTCATCATCACGGGCACGCCTGTGGCCCGGATTCCGCAGCGCATCGTCGGCCTCTACGATTTGCTGACCGGGGCCAACCGCGTACTCGACGACCAGGACGAGGGCCGCGCCGAAGTGGACCTGGTGGGCCAGAACCGTGGCACCGCGACGCTTAAACCCATGGGCAAGAAGCGCGGCGGGCGGAAGAAGGACGACGAGGCCGAAACCACCCGGGCCTACGACAAGGCCTTAGAAGAGCACGATCAGGCGGCCGCAGGCCAGCCCACGGACCACGTGGCCGAACACGATGAGCCGACCCGCGTGCTGCGGCCCCAGGGCGTCTACGACCAGCAGGCGGATTCTCAGGACGGCTCGGCGGCGGACCCGGATGCGCCGAAACCCGGCCAGCGCCGGCCCACCAGGGCCGAACGTGAACGTGCCCAGCTCAAACACGATCTGGGGATGGACGAGGCCGAAACGGCAGCGCAGGCCCAAGTGCCGGTGGTCAACAAGCAGTCCCAGCCGGATGCCGGCGAACTGCCGCAGCGCGTGGCCCAGCTCGAAATGGCCGGGGACGTCACGTACACCCTGCCGTCTTCGGATCTGCTGATCGCGGGTCCTCCCGCCAAGGAACGCTCGGAGGCCAATGACAAGGTCGTGGCCGCGCTGCGCGAGGTTTTCGAACAGTTCAAGATCGACGCGCACGTCACCGGCTTCTCCCGCGGGCCGACGGTCACCCGCTATGAGGTCGAACTGGGTGCCGGCACCAAGGTGGAGAAGGTCACCGCGCTGTCGAAGAACATCGCCTATGCGGTGGCCAGCGCGGACGTGCGCATCCTCTCGCCGATCCCGGGCAAGAAGGCCATCGGCATCGAGATCCCCAATGCGGACAGGGAAACCGTGGCATTGGGCGATGTGCTGCGCAGTCAGGCCGCGCGGAAGACGGACAAGCCCCTGGTGGTGGGCGTCGGCAAGGACGTCGAGGGCGGGTTCGTCGTTGCGGATCTGGCGAAGATGCCCCACCTGCTCGTCGCCGGTGCCACCGGATCCGGCAAGTCGAGCTTTGTGAACTCGATGATCACCTCGATCATGATGCGCTCCACTCCGGACGAGGTCCGCCTGATTCTGGTCGACCCGAAGCGCGTGGAACTGACGATCTACGAGGGCATCCCACACCTCATCACGCCGATCATCACGAATCCCAAGAAGGCCGCAGAGGCTCTGGAATGGGTCGTGCGCGAAATGGACGCCCGGTACGACGACCTGGCGAACTTCGGTTTCAAACACGTCAAGGAATTCAACGCCGCGGTCCGCGAGGGCAAGATCCAGGCGCCCCCCGGCTCGGAACGCGAACTCCACCCCTACCCCTATCTGCTGGTCGTGGTGGACGAATTGGCCGACCTCATGATGGTCGCCCCGCGTGATGTCGAGGCCTCGATCCAGCGCATCACGCAGCTGGCGCGCGCCGCGGGCATCCACCTGGTGCTCGCCACCCAGCGGCCCTCGGTGGACGTTGTCACCGGTCTGATCAAGGCCAACGTCCCCTCGCGGCTGGCCTTCGCCACGTCCTCCCTGGCCGACTCGCGCGTCGTCCTCGACCAGCCGGGCGCGGAGAAGCTGATCGGCCAGGGCGATGCCCTGTTCCTGCCGATGGGTGCGGCCAAGCCCATGCGCGTGCAGGGCGCTTGGGTCAACGAGGACGAAATCGAGAAGGTCGTCGAATACGTCAAGGGCCAGCTGGCACCGGTCTATCGCGAAGACGTGGCGGTCGAGGCACCCAAGAAGCAGATCGACGAGGAGATCGGCGACGATATGGACCTGCTGCTGCAGGCCGCGGAACTCGTCGTCACCTCGCAGTTCGGCTCGACCTCGATGCTCCAGCGAAAGCTGCGCGTGGGCTTCGCCAAGGCCGGCCGGCTGATGGACCTGATGGAGTCCCGCGGGATCGTCGGGCCCTCGGAGGGTTCCAAAGCCCGCGATGTGCTGGTCAAGCCAGAGGACCTGCCCGCCACACTGTCCTACATCAAGGGCGACGATCCGGCGGCGGGGGACATCCACGATGCAATGGACGCCGCCGCCCACGCCGAGCCCGGAGCCCCACAGCCACAGGCCTCCCATGGGGCGAGTGGGTCCGTCGGCCACGATGCGTACGGATCCGACGCCTATGCGGCACAGGACGCCGCCCGCGCCGGCCTGGCACCGGGCGATATCGATCCGGCAACGGGCCTGGAAGTCGTCGAGGGGGAAAGCGAAGACGCCTGGGAGCTGACGGGCCGGTAGGCTGGAGGCGTGAACGAAATGCAGACCAAGCCCAGTAACTGGAACGTCCCCAATGCGCTGACGATTCTGCGCATCATCATGGTGCCGATCTTCATCGTCGTTCTGCTGCACGACGGCGGTAGCGATCCGATCTGGCGGATCTGGGCTTTCGTCGTCTTCGTGCTGGCCATGGTGACGGATGCGATCGACGGTCACGTGGCCCGCAAATACAACCTCATCACCGACTTCGGCAAGATCGCCGACCCGATCGCCGACAAGGCACTGACGGCTGCCGCCTTCATCTGCCTGGCCATCGTCGGCGATATGTGGTGGGTCATCCCGGTGTTGGTGCTGGTGCGCGAATTCGGAATCACCCTGCTGCGTTTCGCGATCATCACATACGCGGTCATGCCCGCCTCCAAGGGCGGCAAGCTCAAGACCGTCCTGCAGACGGTGGCCCTGGCCATGTACCTGCTGCTGGTGCCGGTGGCATCCCTGCAGGTGGGCTGGCTGACCGCGGTCTTCACGGTGGTGGCCGTCATCGTGCTGACCGCGGCTGTGGTCGTGACCCTGGTATCCGGGGTGGACTACTGCGTGCAGGCCTACCGCCTGGTGCGCGATGCGAAGGCCGCCGGGGGCGGGACGCCAGAGGGGGAACAGAGTGGGGCCGATGATCGATAAGGGCGCCGCGGCCGTCATCGCCGCAGCATCCGCGAAAGGTCTGACGATCGCCACGTGCGAGTCCCTGACCGCGGGGCTGGTGGCGGCGACCCTGGCACAGGTGCCGGGTGCCTCACGCGTGCTGCGCGGTGGGCTGGTGACCTACGCGACGGAGCTCAAACACGTGCTGGCCGGAGTTGATGCCGGACTGCTGGCCGCGCGTGGCGCGGTCGACCCCGAGGTCGCAGCCCAGATGGCCACGGGTACCAGGGACCGGTGCGGGGCCGATATCGGGATCTCGTGCACCGGTGTGGCCGGGCCCGATCCGCAGGACGGCAAGCCGGTCGGTCGGGTCTACCTGGGGTTGGCGATGCCGACGGACGTGCGCACCATTCGCCTGGATCTGAGTGGGGACCGGGACGCCATCCGCCGGGCGACCGTCTCCCGATTATTGGCGGTAGTGGACAGTGAGCTGGCCACGGTCTGAATCCGGGATGAGCACAGCGTGGGAATTCACCTCTAAGTTGCGTGTGTTCGGCTCAGGTTTTCCGCTTTGCCCGGCCCGGGCGGTGGTGACCGGAGCTGTGAACGTGTAGTTTGGAAGGAACAAAGTCCGCATCCTATGGGTTAGTACATACGTATGACAACATCGATAGAAAACGGAGGCCGCCCGATGACACTTGTCCGTACGGAAATCGGCGACACTCTGCGTGCCGCCCGACAGCGGCAGCACCGCACCCTGCGGGATGTTTCGACCGGGGCCAGCGTGTCCCTGGGGTATCTCAGCGAGATCGAGCGGGGTCAGAAAGAAGCGTCCTCGGAACTCCTGGCCTCGATTTGCGGGGCGCTCGACATGCCTCTGTCGCATATGCTGCGCGAGGTCGCAGACCGGGTCGCCCTGAGCGAGGGCGTCGACATCCCCGATACCATTCCGGCCGAACTCTCGGCCCATGTCCTCGCCGGCGAGCAGCAGCTGGTGGGACGGCGCTGAGATGCGCCATGCCGTCTACTGGCAGTTGATGAATGACGAGTTCGGTTCCATCCGTGCCGCTTCGTTGCACGCCGACCTGGCTTTGAGCCCACTTGGTTCGCTGACCCCCGAGCAGGCGTTCGACGCCGGCTACCAGCCCAAGGAGATCTGGCTGGCCGTCTGCGATTCCGCAGGGATTCCGGCAGAACGCAGGCTGGGAATCGATCACAAGCCCCCCGCCGCCCCCTTCTGAGGCGGATACTCGGATCGTTCCGTCTATGTGGACGAGGTAGCGGAGCACTGGGGGAGGAAGAAACGGGCCCGGGTCGTGGATCCGGGCCCCGCGCATTCTCCCCGGGCATAGGCCTGCGCCTTTACCCCGGTGAATGACGGTGACCGCGTGCGGAGGCCTGTGGATCACGCCCACCGCGGTCCGCTGGGATGTGGGCAGAGCATTGCGTAGAGGCTTCGGTGGGCAGTATTTCGAACACATGTTCCCATGATGGTCTAGAATAGCCAACGGGATGGACTGCGCCTGTGACCTTCGATGGTTATCCGGCGCCCGCATATCCACAGTTCGCGTCGGCGGAACACCCGTGTCAGTGCCTGGTTCTAGAGTTCTGGCATAAGGGAATCACCAAGGAGGAACCATGGCAGGCAAGAACACCCGCACAGCGGCCACCAGCGCCGACAAAGCGGCGGACAACAAGAACAAGGCGCTGGACTCGGCGCTGGGACAGATCGACAGGCAGTTCGGCAAGGGCGCGATCATGCGCCTGGGCGATGAGAACCGCCCCGCGGTGGAAGTCATCCCCACGGGTTCGGTCGCTCTCGACATCGCCCTGGGCGTGGGCGGCCTGCCGCGTGGCCGCGTAGTGGAGATCTACGGGCCGGAATCCTCGGGTAAGACCACGGTCGCCCTGCACGCGGTCGCCAGTGCCCAGGCCGCCGGTGGCATCGCCGCCTTCATCGACGCGGAACACGCGCTGGACCCGGTCTATGCCAAGGCTCTGGGCGTCGACACGGATCAGCTGCTGGTGTCGCAGCCGGATACGGGTGAACAGGCGCTGGAGATCGCGGACATGTTGATCCGCTCCGGTGCCCTGGACGTCATCGTCATCGACTCCGTCGCAGCCCTGGTGCCCAAGGCCGAAATCGAAGGCGAAATGGGTGATTCCCATGTGGGCCTGCAGGCCCGTCTGATGTCGCAGGCCCTACGCAAGATCACGGGTGCCCTGGCCCAGTCGAACACCACCGCGATCTTCATCAACCAGCTGCGTGAGAAGGTCGGAGTGTTCTTCGGGTCGCCGGAGACCACCTCCGGCGGTAAGGCGCTGAAGTTCTACGCCTCCGTGCGCCTGGACGTCCGCAGGATCGAGACGCTGAAGGAATCCGGCGATGCGGTGGGCAACCGGACCCGCGTCAAGGTTGTGAAGAACAAGGTCGCACCGCCCTTCAAACAGGCCGAATTCGACATCATCTATGGTCAGGGTATCTCCCGTGAGGGCAGCATCATCGATATGGGCGTTGACAACGGAATCGTGCGCAAGTCCGGCTCCTGGTTCACCTACAACGGCGATCAGCTGGGCCAGGGTAAGGAGAACGTCCGAAACTACCTGCGCAACAACCCGAGCCTGGCTGCCGAAATCGAGACGAAGATCAAGGAGAAACTGGGTCTGATCAAAACCGACGAGGCCGAATCCGCCGGCACGGATGCCGCCAAGGCGGACCCGAAGGCTGGGGCGAAGACTCCGGAATCGAAGTCCGCCGCAGCGAAGCCCACGGACTCGAAGCCGGTAGTTTCGAAGCCGGTGGGCCAGGCGCCGGTCGCGGCACCGGCAGTGGGCAATGTCTGATCCCTCTGCTCGGGAAACCACACCATCCGGCCAGGGCGGTGACGAACGGGACACCGTCGTCGCCGCCCTGCAACGGGCTGTCGAGGTGCTTGGCCAGGCGCAGGCCGCCAGGGATGCCGGCACGGTACCCGGCCCCGATGCCCTCAGTGAGGATCCGGAATACAAGCGGGCGAAGAAGCGGGCGATGAACATGCTGGCGGCCCGGGCCCACTCCGCTCACGACCTGCGCACCAAACTGCTGCGCAAGGAGCACCCGGCTGACATCGTCGACCAGCTCATCGCGCGGCTGGAGTCTGCGGGCCTGCTCGACGATGCCGAATACGCGAGCTCGTATGTCAGGGCGAAACGCGAGTCCAGGGCCCTGTCGAAGAGCGCTCTGCGCCGAGAGCTGCGCAATAAGGGAGTGGCGGACTCCCATATCGCCGCCGCACTCGCGGACATCGACGATGAGTTCGACCTGGCCTACGAAGTCGCGGCGAAGAAGGCCGCGTCCACTGTGCGCCTGCCGCGCGATACCCGCAAGCGGCGGATCCTGGGGATGCTGGCCCGTCGCGGCTTCGCCCAGGGTGCCTGTCTCAAGGCGACGGAGGCGGCACTGGAGTCCTTTCCGGGTTCTTAATCGAGCATAGGGGCCAAGGGTGCGAAACACGTGCCAAGGACCGGTAGACTAACGGGCAGCATGACTGACGTACTCGAAACCCAGAGCAACCTGCGCACCTATGAGGTCAAGACCTATGGGTGCCAGATGAATGTCCACGACTCGGAACGGATCTCGGGCCTGCTCGACGACGCCGGCTACAGTCCGGTCTCCGAAGGCCAAGCGGATGTCGTGGTCTTCAACACCTGCGCGGTGCGGGAGAACGCCGATAACCGTCTATACGGCAACCTGGGCCGACTCAAGGAAGTCAAGGAATCCCACCCCGGCCTGCAGATCGCCGTGGGCGGCTGCATGGCGCAGAAGGACCGCGATACGATCGTCAAGCGCGCCCCCTGGGTCGACGTCGTCTTCGGCACTCACAACATGGGTGCGCTGCCGGTGCTCTTGGAGCGTGCCCGCCACAATCACGAAGCCCAGGTCGAGATCAAGGAATCCCTCGAGGTGTTCCCCTCGACTCTGCCGACCCGGCGCGAATCAACCCATTCCGGCTGGGTGTCGATCTCTGTGGGCTGCAACAATACGTGCACTTTCTGCATCGTGCCGAGCCTGCGCGGGAAGGAACGCGACCGGCGTCCCGGAGACATCCTGGCAGAGGTCGAGGCACTGGCCGCACAGGGGGTCATCGAGGTCACCCTGCTGGGCCAGAACGTCAACTCCTACGGCAGCGAATTCCGTGACCGCGGAGCCTTCGCCAAACTACTGCGCGCCGTCGGTGCGGTTCCCGGGATCGAACGCGTCCGCTTCACCAGCCCGCACCCGGCCATGTTCACGGATGACGTGATCGAGGCGATGGCCGAAACCCCCACGGTCATGCCACAGCTGCACATGCCCTTGCAGTCGGGTTCGGACCGGGTGCTCAAGGAGATGCGCAGGTCTTACCGGACGAAGCGTTTCATGAACATCCTGGAGCGGGTCCGGGACCGCATCCCGCATGCCGCGATCACCACCGACATCATCGTGGGCTTCCCAGGTGAGACCGAAGAAGACTTCCAGGGCACGCTGGACGTGGTGGCCGCCGCCCGGTTCAGCCAGGCGTTCACCTTCCAGTACTCGATTCGTCCCGGTACTCCGGCCGCCACCATGGACGGGCAGGTTCCCAAGGCGATTGTGCAGGAGCGCTTCGAACGTCTGGTCGCCCTGCAGGACGAGATCGCCTGGGACGAGAACAAGCGTCTCATCGGCACCCCGGTCGAGGTCCTCGTGACCTCCCAGCGGGACGAGCACGGCCGCTTCTCCGGGCGGGCCCGCGACAACCGGCTGGTCCACGTCGCCAGTGGGGACTCGGTCGAACAGCCGCGTCCCGGCGATATCGTGACCACCGACATCACAGAGGCCAAACCCTACTTCCTGATCGCGGATGCTCCCTTCGACCTGCGCAAGACGGTTTCGGGCGATGCCTGGGATCTGGCACAGGCGGATTCCTGCGGCGTTCCGTCTCCCGGCGCATCCGCAGGGGGGCCGACGGTCCTGGGAATGCCCACGATTCGGGCCAGCGTCTGACGTGTCGGGGACCCTCCTGGAGCACAGCACACCGGCCCGCCTGGTCGTGCTTCCAACCGCCCCCGCCTACGTCCCCGGGGTCAATCCGGGAGCAACGACGCGGCAGCGGGCATTCAGCGCCCGCGTGGTCGATTTGCTCGCCGGGCCCACGCCCCTGACCTTCCCCGCCCGGCGGTTGCCCGCTCTGGCGGGTCTCGGCGGTTATGGACTCGACCGTGGAGTCGATCTGCGCACGGGCACGCACATTTGCGTTGGCGCGGCCTGGCGCGCGGCCTGCGCCCGGCTGAAGGAAGAGGAACGACGAGCCTGCCTGGCCGCACATTCCGGACTGGGCGTGGTCGCGGAACTGGTAGCCGCCTCGGGCCCGGCCGGACGACTGCGGGCCTGGCCCGCCCTGGAGCCCGAACGCGGGCAGGCAGTGGGCTCCACCGATCCGGTCGGCGCCGCCGGCCCGGAACTCGTGATCGTGCCGGTGGACCTGAGCGCGCGCTCCACCCCGGACGGTCCGTTGGCGCCGCTGCCGGGCGCCGCGGAGTTCGACCGGGCTGTACTGGCCGCACTGCGGGCCTGGGACGTGCCGGGCCTGGAAGACCTGCACCGGGACCAGGCGCGGTTCGCAGCCGACCTCGACGCAGTGGTCGCATTGCACTCCCTGACCGCGGCGCACGGCCTGCGATGGGAGCCGGGCCCGGCCGAATTGCTGGTCGAAGAACTCGACGGAGTCACCGTGGTCTCGGGCACGCTGACGGGGAGCTGGACGGCGGCGCGCGCATGACCCGGACGCCGGTGATCAACATCGTGGGCGCGACCGCCACAGGCAAATCCGATCTGGCCATCGCCCTGGCCCAGCGCCTCGACGGCGAGATCATCAATTCCGATGCCATGCAGTTCTACCGGGGGATGGACATCGGGACCGCCAAACTGGCGCCGGAGGACCGCGGTGGCATCCCACATCACCTGCTCGACATCCTCGATGTGACCCAGGAAGCATCGGTCAGTGCCTTCCAACGGGAGGCCCGTGAGCTCATCGCCGACATCCGAGCGCGCGGCAAACAGCCCATCCTGGTCGGCGGATCGGGCCTGTACGTCCGTGCGGCCACCGATGTGATGGAGTTCCCCGGCACGGATCCAGCACTGCGGGCGCGGCTTGAAGCTCAGATCGCGGAGGTGGGCACGCAGTCCATGCACGCCAGACTGGTTCGGGTCGACCCGGCTGCGGCGCGGCGGATCGGTGCCGGCGATGCCCGCCGGATCGTGCGGGCCCTGGAAGTCGTGGCGCTGACCGGCCGGACGTTCTCTGCCCAGCTACCCGAATACACCTACGCCATGCCGACAGTGCAGATCGGCCTGCGGATAGAGCGCGCCGTTTTGCACGAACGGATCGCAGCGCGCGTCGCGGCGATGTTCGACGCGGGATGGGTCGGCGAGGTCCGGACTCTGCTCACACAGGGCCTGGCCCAGGGTAAAACGGCCGGCCGTGCGATCGGTTACCGACAGATCATGGAACTGCTCGCAGGGACCGTCTCCCGGGCCGAGGCCATCGAGTCGACGGTGGTCCGGACCCGGCAGTTCGCCCGGAGGCAGGAGACCTGGTTCCGCCGGGATCCACGGATCGCCTGGGTGGACGCACAGGACACGGGGCTGCTGGAGCACGCCCTGCGGCTCGTTGCAGAAGCCGCAGGTCCCGGGGACGGTCCGGACCCGGAGCCCACGATTCGATGACAGCGCAGCGAAGGAGCACACGATGGAACTGACCAAGGGGCATGGAACCCAGAACGACTTCGTGTTGCTGTTCGATCCGGACGGCGGCATTGCGGTGGACCCCGCCGCGGTGCGCGTCCTGACCGACCGGCGCGCGGGGATCGGCGGTGACGGCCTGATCCGTGTGATCCACCCGGCGGCCCTGGCCGCGAGTCCGGCCCAGGCCTCGGACGTCCAAGCGGCCAAGGGCGCCGGGGACGACGGAGCCGTATGGTTCATGGACTACCGCAACGCCGACGGTTCGATCGCCGAGATGTGTGGCAACGGAGTGCGCGTGTTCGCACACTACCTGGTCGAACACGGATTGGTCGATCCCTCCGCGGGCTTCGCGGTGGGGACCAGGGCCGGTACCAAACACGTCACAGTGGTGGACAACCCGCTGGACGCAGCGCCGGGGGCCGATCGCTGGTACCGCGTGGATATGGGCGCTTATGCCTTCCCGTTGGCACCCGTGGACGGAATGGACTCGACCGTCGTCACCGACGGGGTACAGGGCACCCGCCCGGCGCTGAGCGTGGACATGGGTAACCCGCACACCGTTCTGGCCCTGGCCGGCGTAGCCGAACTGGACCGGGCGAATCTGCTGGAACAGCCGGTGATCGATCCGGTTCCACCGGCGGGGACGAATGTCGAGTACATCGTGATCTCCGGCGAACCCGTCGACGGTGTGGCCAGGCTGCGGATGCGGGTGAATGAACGCGGCGTGGGGGAGACCTACGCCTGCGGGACGGGGGCCTGTGCTGCGGCGCTGGCCGCCCACACCTGGGCGGGCAGCGGTGCCCCCGGTTCCTGGTACGTCGAGCAACCGGGGGGTACCGTGCGCATCGACATCGCAGCCGGTACCGTCGCGCTGTCGGGCCCCGCGGTCCTCACCGCGGTGCTGCGGCCCACGCGGCGCTTACTGCGCGAGGCGGGGCTGGAGGGCTGACGCGCCGCCGGCCGGGAGCGGGATCAGCCGCGTACGACGACGATGACGTGGAAGCCCTTGGACTGCGAGCGTTTCTCCACCCGGTATCCGGGGAAGCTGTCCTGGATCCAGGAGCGCAGCGAATCGGCCCCCAGTTTCTTCGCGACCACCAGCCAGGCCTCGCCGCCGGGGACCAGCCTGGGCAGCCAGGTCTGCAGCAGTCCGTGGAGCACGTCCTTGCCAACGCGGATCGGCGGATTGGACCAGATCGTCTGGAATCGCAGCTCTGCGGGAATCAGATCGGCGGTCACGGCGTTGACCTCGGAAAGGCCCAGAGCCCGGGCATTGGCTTCGGTCAGGCCCAAGCTGCGCTCGTTGACGTCGAGGGCCCATACGCGCAGGTCGATCCCGGCCTCGCGCGCTCGCAGAGCGGCATGGAGGGAGATCGGGCCCCAGCCACAGCCCAGATCCAGTAACTCACCTGCCGGGGGCATCGGCAGCGCGTCGAGCAGCACTGCCGTTCCCTGATCCAGTCGGGTGGGGGAGAAGACTCCGGCATCGGTCGACACCTGCACGCTGTGTCCGGCCAGGCGGACGTCGAGGGTACGCGGGTGCGAGGCCGAGGTCGGCTCGGCGGAGAAGTAATGATCGCTCACCGGTTCATCGTACCGGGCCCGTGTCAGTGGCCTGTGGGACAATGGACACCGCAGACGAAAGGAAGCAGAGGCCTTATGACCCAACCCCAGAACAGCGGCGGGAACCGCACCGGTCGCGATGTCGTCGACCGGGTGCTCTCACGGGCGGGGACCGCGCTCACCGACGAGCGGCTGGTCGCCCACGACGACCAGCTGGAGGTCGAGGAGCGCACCGCACTGCGGCGCGTCGCGGGGCTGTCGACCGAACTCGAGGACATCACGGAGGTCGAATACCGTGAGATCCGCCTCGAGCGCGTCGTCCTGGCCGGTATCTGGACGCACGGAACCGCCGCCCAGGCGGAGGCATCGCTGCGGGAGCTGGCGGCACTGGCCGAAACGGCCGGTTCGACGGTCCTCGACGGAGTGCTGCAGCGCCGCGCCAATCCGGACCCCAGCACTTTCCTGGGCCGCGGCAAGGCACAGGAACTGGCGGACATCGTCGCAGCGGTGGGCGCGGACACCGTCGTGGTGGATTCGGAGCTTGGCCCCAGCCAACGGCGTGCGCTCGAAGACGTGGTCAAGGTCAAGGTCGTCGACCGGGTCGCCCTGATCCTCGACATCTTCGCCCAGCACGCCAAGAGCCGGGAGGGCAAGGCACAGGTCGAACTGGCGCAGATGGAATACCTTTTGCCGCGGTTGCGCGGCTGGGGCGAATCGATGTCCCGGCAGGCGGGCGGCCGGGTGGCTGGCGGGGCCGGGATCGGTTCGCGCGGTCCGGGTGAGACCAAGATCGAACTGGACAGGCGGCGCATTCGCACCCGGATGGCGAAACTGCGCAGGGAGATCAAGGCGATGGAGCCCGCCAGGGCGACCAAGCGCTCCAACCGCGACCGCAACAGGATTCCCTCGGTCGCGATCGTCGGCTACACCAACGCCGGCAAATCCAGCCTGCTCAACCGGCTGACCAACGCCGGGGTGATGGTGCAGAACGCACTGTTCGCCACCCTGGACCCCACGGTCCGCGCGGCGCAGGCAGACGACGGGCGCGCGTACACCTACACGGACACCGTGGGCTTCGTGCGCAACCTGCCCACACAGTTGGTGGAGGCGTTCCGGTCGACCCTGGAGGAGGCCGCTGACTCGGACCTGCTGTTGCACATCGTCGATGCCTCCCATCCGGATCCCGAAAGCCAGATCAGCGCCGTGCACGACGTATTGGCCGATGTCGAAACAGGGCAGATTCCCGAACTCATCGTGTTCAACAAAGCCGATATCGCCGACCCCGCGGTGCTCGCCGGCCTGCTGGCCGCCCACCGTGGCTCTTTGGCGGTCTCCGCCTATACCGGTGATGGTGTCGAGGAACTGCGCTGCAGGGTCGAGGACCTGCTGCCGCGCCCCGACACCGCCGTCGACGTGCTGATACCCTACGACCGCGGCGATCTGGTCTCGCGCGTGCACGAACAGGGCACCGTCGAGCACGAGGAGTACGGGGAAGCCGGCACTCGCCTGACCGCCCGGGTCAATCATGATCTGGCCGCCGAGCTGGCCCCCTTCGGATACACAGAGGGGGAATGACCGGGTGGCGGATGTAGCCGAACTCCTGGGGTTGGCCGTCGGCGCTCTGGGAGGTACTCCGCGGGCGGGCCAGCAGACCATGGCCGAGGCCGTGGCCTCGGCTTTGGACACGGAGACCCATCTGCTGGTGCAGGCGGGCACGGGCACGGGCAAATCATTGGGCTATCTCGTGCCCGCCGTCGAATACTCGATGCGCACCGGCTCGCGTGTCGTCGTGTCCACAGCGACCTTGGCGCTGCAGGGCCAGATCATCGACCGTGACCTACCCCGCCTGGTCAAGGCCACCAAGGCGGAATTCGGCCGCAAACCCGTTGCCGCGGTGCTCAAGGGCCGGCGCAACTACGTGTGCAAGCACAAGCTCGACGGCGGCTACCCCGAAGACGATGCCGGCATGCTCTTCGACCTGGGTGCGGACGCCGCAGCCCAGTCCGGCAATACGCGCATGTCGCGGCTGGAGGAGGAAGTCGCGCGGGTCCGTTCCTGGGAGCGCACGACCGACACCGGGGACCGCGACGACCTGACCCCCGGCGTATCCGATAAGACCTGGCAGCAGGTATCCGTCAACGCCGCGGACTGCCTCGGCTCGAAGTGCCCGCTGTACGACGAGTGCTATGCGGAGATGGCCAAGCTCAAGGCCGCCGGCGCCGACGTCGTGGTGACCAATCACGCGCTGTTGGCCATAGACGCCTTCGGCCAGAACAAGGTCCTGCCCGAACACGGGGCCGTCATCATCGACGAGGCCCATGAACTGCGCGATCGGGTCACCAACGCGCTGACCGGGTCGCTGACAGTGCCCATGGTCCAGTCGGCGGTGGCTTCGGCCAAACGCCACTCGACGGTGCCAGAGGCCCTGATCGGCCGGCTCGACAGCGCGGCCAACGGCTTCGAACGGGCCCTGGCGGAATCCGAGACCGGTTTACTTTTGCGCAAACCCGAATCCCTTATGTCCGTAGTCGCAGCGGTGCGCGACGAGGCCAGAACGCTGGTCTCGGAGATGGGTGGGGACAAGGAACGCTCGGACGATGATGCCGACGCAGGGAAGAAGATGGCCAAGGCCCGCGTGCAGGAAGTCTTCGAACTGGCAGAACGCATGGCGCTGGACGCTGATAACGACGTTCTCTGGGTGGCCCGGAATCAATTCCGGGAAACGGAGACGACCTCGTTGGTCACGGCACCTCTGTCGGTGGCGGGCACCATGCGCTCGGGGCTGTTCGCGGAATCCACCGTGGTGGCGACATCGGCGACTCTCGCGCTCGGCGGCAAGTTCGAAGCGGTGGCCGCCTCCCTGGGCCTGGTCGGGCCCGATGCCCCGCGCTATGACGCGATCGATGTGGGCTCTCCCTTCGACTACCCCAAACAGGGGATTCTCTACGTCGCGGGACACCTGCCCAAACCGGGCCGCTCTGGACTCGGCGATGAGGCGACGAGCGAACTGGTCGAACTCGTCGCGGCCGCCGGCGGCGGGGCGCTGGGCCTGTTCTCCTCCAAATTGGCGGCCACTCAGGCCGCAGAGGCGCTGCGCGCGCATACGGATCTGCCGATCCTGCTCCAGGGGGAGGAAACTCTGGGCCAGTTGGTCAAGAGATTCGCGGCCGAGGACGAAACCTGTCTGATGGGCACCCTGAGCCTGTGGCAGGGCGTCGATGTACCGGGGCAGGCGTGCCGACTGGTCGTCATCGACCGGATTCCGTTCCCACGCCCCGACGACCCGTTGGCGAAGGCGCGGACAGCGCAGGCCCAACACAACGGGGCCAATGGCTTCATGGCCGTCAGCGCGACCTCGGCCGCGCTCAAACTTGCCCAGGGCGTGGGTCGGCTGATCCGCACCGTCGACGATCGCGGCGTGGTGGCGATCCTCGACAGCCGGATGCGTACCGCCAGGTACGGGGGCTTCCTGCTGCAGAGCCTGCCGCCGCTGTGGCGGACCGACGACTATGCGACAGTCCGCGGCGCCCTACAGCGGCTGGGCTCTATGCCCGCGGCAGCCGACTGAGCCGCAGACCGGGCAACAGGGCGCCACGGGCACTGCGCCCCGCAGCCGAACGCCTCAGATGCTGCGGATGACGGCGGTGACGATGCCCATGATGGTGGCGTGGTCCCCGTCGATGGGTTCATACGCCGGGTTGTGCGGCATCAGCCACTGCTTGCCGCCGGTGCGCTTGAGGGTCTTGACCGTGGCCTCATCGTCGAGCAGTGCCGCGATGATCTGGCCGTTCTCGGCATTCGACTGGCGCCTGACGACGACATAGTCCCCATTGCAGATCGCCGCGTCGATCATGGAGTCGCCGATCACCTGGAGCAGGAAGAGCTCACCGGAGCCCACGACCTGCCGGGGCAGGGCGAAGACGTCGTCGACGTTCTGCTCGGCCGTAATCGGGCCACCGGCTGCGATCCGGCCGACCAGCGGCACCAAGGAGGTGTTGAGCTCCGCGGTGGAGTGGATTTCCGCGGCCAGCTTCTGTTCGGCCGGATTGACGACCTCCAGGGCCCTGGGCCGCCTGGGATCGCGGCGGATATAGCCCAGCCGTTCGAGCTGGGTCAGCTGGTGGGCGACGCTGGAGAGCGAGGCCAGCCCGCAGGCCTCGCCGATCTCCCGCATGCTCGGCGGATAGCCGTTGGCGACGATGGCCTGTTCGATGGTCTCGAGGACGACCCGCTGCCTGGCGGTCAGCCGCCGGTCGTCGGCGGCCGCCGACTGGCTCCCGGTCTCCCCGTGTCCGGCCCGGTCGCGGAATTCGCGCAGTTCGTCCTCGACGCTATCGTTGCGTGGCCGCCCGCGCGGCCGGCGCTGTGCAGCTGTCATGTCATTCCCCGTCCCTCATCGCCCTCACCTGCGAAAACTTTCCTTCAGAGGAGCCGTGTCAGTGCCTGCTGGAAGGCTGTGCTGCAGCAGGCGCCAACGGTTGCGGACCCCGTTCGATTCTATTTTCACACATATGTTCCAAAAATGTTCCAAAAAAGACTGGACATATATACGATTAAGCGCTTCAATAGAACACAGGTTCGAATAGGAGCCGCGGGACTTCCCACCGCGCGACCCGAACCAAAGGAGGAACGATGAGTATCGCTGTGTCACAGGCATTCCGGACAACCCGTCCGGCGCCGCATCGGAGTGCTCTTACCCGGGTCCGTCTGCTGGTGGTCCTGGTGGCCATTTCCGTGGTCACGGTTCCGGTGTTCCTCCTGGCGCAACCGGGTGCCTCGGCCCAGGCGCCGGAACCGCCCGCGACGACCACGGTGACTGTCGAGGAAGGCCAGTCACTGTGGTCGATCGCGCGCACGCACTCCGGCGGACAGCGCACGGACATAGTGGTCGAGGACATCAAACGGCTCAATGGTCTGCGCGACTCCGCGATCCGGGCCGGGCAGAGCCTGCAGGTGCCTGCGCGTTAGACTTTCCGTGTGACCGATCTCCAGGATTTGCCGCTGCGCGACGACCTGCGGGGACAGACCCCGTATGGAGCGCCGCAGCTCGACGTGCCCGTCGCACTCAATGTCAACGAGAACTCCTACAGCGTGCCGCCAGACGTCGTCTCCGCGATGTCCGACGCGATCGCGAAAGTCCTGCCCGATCTCAACCGCTACCCCGACCGGGACTTCACCGCGTTGCGGGGCAAGCTCGTCGGATATCTGAATCGGGTCCTGCTCACCCAGGGTGCGGCCGACCGCAATCCCGTGCTGACGCCGGATTGGATCTGGGCGGCCAACGGATCGAACGAGGTCCTCTCGCACATCCTGCAGGCGTTCGGAGGTCCGGGGCGCACCGCGATGGGCTTCACCCCGAGTTATTCCATGCACCCGCTCATCACGACGGGCACGGGTGCTTCCTTCCTCTCTGTACCGCGCGCCGCGGATTTCCACATCGACGTCGATGCGGCCCTGGCCGCGATCGAAGGGGAGCGGCCCGACGTCGTCTTCGTGTGCACTCCGAACAACCCCACGGGTGGCTCGACGCCGATCGAATCGGTGGAGCGCATTGTGCGCGCGGCGCCCGGCATCGTGATCGTGGACGAGGCCTATGCGGAATTCGCACGTCCCGGATTCGTCTCCGCGCTGACCCTGCTGGACGAGTATCCGCGCCTGGTCGTTTCGCGCACCATGAGCAAGGCCTTCGCCTTCGCCGGTGTGCGGTTGGGCTATGCCGTGGCCCAGCCGGCGCTCATCGACGCTCTGAAGCTGGTCCGTCTGCCCTATCACCTGTCCGCGCTGACCCTGGCCGCAGCCGGAGCCGCGCTGGATCATGCGGATTCCCTGCTGGCCAATGTCGAGGCCCTCAAGACCAGTCGCGACCGGATGCGCGATGCCCTCTTGGGGCTGGGGTTCAGCGTTGCGGACTCCGATTCGAACTTCCTGCTGTTCGGATCGATTGCGGACCCGCACGGACTCTGGCAGTACCTGTTGGATCGTGGAGTGCTGGTGCGTGACAACGGCATCCCCGGCCATTTGCGGGTCAACGCGGGGACCGAAGCGGAAACGGATGCCTTCATCGCCGCGGTGACGGCCGTGGTCTCAGCGCACCCGGAACTGCTGACTGCACCCTCTGAGACCCAGGACTGATATGACCCACCGCACCGCCCGCGCCACGCGGGCCACCTCCGAATCCACTGTCGAAGTCGAGATCGACCTCGACGGCACCGGCCAGGGCGACATCGACACAAGCGTGCCGTTCTACGACCACATGCTCAATGCACTGGCCAAACACTCACTGTGCGATCTGCGCGTGCGCGCGACCGGTGACACCCAGATCGATGTCCATCACACGGTCGAGGACACCGCGATCGTGATCGGCCGGGCACTCGGCCAGGCGCTGGGGGATAAGGCGGGGATCCGCCGCTACGGCGACGCCCACGTACCGCTGGACGAAGCGCTGGCGCGCGCCGTAGTCGATATCAGCGGCAGGCCCTACTTCGTTCACACGGGTGAGCCGGAGGGGCAGCAGTACCACCTGATCGGCGGGCACTTCACCGGGTCGATGACGCGCCATGCCCTCGAATCGCTGACCTTCGCAGCCGGTATGACGGTCCACCTGACCCTGTTGGACGGCCGCGATCCGCACCATATCGTCGAAGCCCAATTCAAGGCCTTCGCCCGCGCTCTGCGCCAGGCGGTCGAACCCGATCCGCGGATGGGCAGCGCGATTCCCAGTACCAAAGGAGCCCTGTGAGCCGTACCCTGATCGTCACCCCCTTCGGACGCGCGGACCAGCTGGCTGCGGCCCTGGTCCTGTCGAACATCCACGGTGACGTCGTGCCCGTCGGAGAATTCACCGCTCTGTCCCGCGACGACGTCACGGCCGCCGGGGCCGACGAGATCGCCACGACGATCTCGCGCCTGGCCGGTGAGCACGAGGTGCTCATGCTGGTGCGCAGCGAGGAACAGATCGATGCCGGCCACTATCGCAATGGCAAGCGCGAGTCCGATGTGCCGGCCGGCTTGGCCCTGACGAACCTGCCGGGAATCGTCGAGGCCCTGCTGCTCGAACAGACAGCGCCCACCGAGGTCGAGGGCCATATCGACACCTCGACGATGACCAAGATGCAGGCCTCGGCCGCCACCATGACCCCGGCCAGGGCATCGCTGGCGCGTACCGCTCTGCTCTGGTTCGTCGTCGCCCTACTGGCTGTGATCGCCGTCGTCGTCGGCGCCCTGGTTGCGCTTTCGGGCCGTGCCCTGGTGTGGGCCGCCGTGGCGGTGGCTGCCCTCGTCCTGGGATTCTCCCTGTACCGGGTCTGGCGGTTGCTCGGCGGCGGGGCGAAGAGGGCCGGCGCATGAGCGCAGATGTCGTCGTCCTCGACTACGGAGCGGGCAATGTCCGCTCGGCGGTCCGTGCGCTCGAACACGCGGGTGCGGTGGTCGAACTCACCGCCGATCGGACCCGCGCGGCGCAGGCAGACGGCCTCCTGGTCCCCGGAGTCGGGGCCTTCAGTGCGGTGATGGCCGGGCTGAGGGCCGTGGACGGGGTGGAGATCATCCGTACCCGTCATGCGCAGGGACGGCCCACGCTGGGAATCTGCGTGGGGGAACAGGTGATGTTCTCCCACGGCACCGAGCACGGCGTCGAGACCGCCGGGATCGGCCTGTGGCCGGGTGCGGTCCAAAAGCTCACGGCCCCCGTCATCCCCCATATGGGTTGGACCCGGGTGACTCCCGGGGCCGGCTCCCGGATGTTCGCGGGCCTTGCCGAAGAGTATTTCTACTTCGTGCACTCCTACGCCGCCCATGTTCCCCCGCCCGGCACCTGCGCCTCCATGGCCACCCATGGCGAGAGCTTCGTCGCCGCCGTTGAGGACGGGCCCACCTGGGCGACCCAATTCCATCCGGAGAAGTCCGCGGACGCCGGGGCCCGGCTGCTGCGCAACTGGCTGATAAGTTTCTAATCCCCGTCGGCCTCGCATGCCGGCGCCTTTCGAAAGCGAAGAGAACATGACCGCAACCACCGATCCCCGCCTCGTTCTGTTGCCCGCTGTCGACGTGGCCGGCGGCAAGGCCGTCCGCCTGGTCCAGGGGGCGGCCGGCAGCGAGACCGAGTACGGGTCCCCAATCGATGCCGCACACGGCTTCGAAGAGGCCGGCGCGGAATGGATCCACCTGGTCGACCTCGATGCCGCCTTCGGGCGCGGGTCGAACTACGAACTGCTCAAGCGGGTGACGAAGTCGGTCTCCCTGAAAGTGGAGATCTCCGGCGGGATCCGCGATACGGAGAGTCTGGAACGTGCCCTGGACACCGGCGCCGAGCGCGTCAACATCGGTACAGCGGCGCTGGAGAACCCCGCCTGGACCGCCGAGGTCATCAAGACCTATGGCGATACGGTGGCGATCGGCCTGGACGTCCGGGGGACCACCCTGGCCGCCCGCGGTTGGACCGAAGACGGGGGAGACCTGTGGGAGGTGCTCGACGGGCTGGAGGAAGCGGGCTGTGCGCGCTATGTGGTCACGGATGTGACCAAGGACGGCACCCTGCGCGGACCCAATGTCGATCTGCTGCGTCAGATCGCGGAGCGCACCGATAAGCCGGTCGTCGCCTCGGGCGGGATCTCCAGCCTGGACGATCTGCGTGCGCTGCGCGCACTGGTCGGACTGGGCGTCGACTCCGCGATCGTCGGCAAGGCACTGTACGCCGGCAAGTTCACCCTGGCCCAGGCCCTCGACGTGGCGGGGCGCCCGGCATGACGGACAAAGCCGCGGGCGTCGACGGTAACACCGCGGATTCCGCCGGCACCCCGTGGGCCGGCCGGGACTTGCACCCCAACCCCTTCTCCGGCGATACGGGGGAGGCGGACGCCGTTCTCGTCGACGCTCTGTGCGCCGTGACCCGGGATCCCTTCGATCCACGGCTGCACGTATCCGTCCTCGCAGCGCTGCGCGATACCCGGCTCTACGCCCCCGTGCTGCCGACCGCGGTGGAACATACGACCGACGAACACGGCTACGTCCACGACAATAAATCCGAAATGGCGATGGTGCTCCTGGCCTCGGAGGACGGCAGGCGCTGCGTTCCGTGCTTCACCGACATCCCGAGCCTCACCGCCTGGCACCCGCAGGCCAGGCCCGTACCGATCGAGGCCGAGCGCCTGTGCGCGGCGGCCGTCGAGGAGGGTGCGGAACTGGTCGTGCTCGACCCCGGCTCACCGCGTTCCTTCCTGCTGCGCAGGCCCGCCCTGTGGGCGTTCTTGAAACAGGAGCAGTGGCAGCCCGCCTGGGCCGATCCGAACACGGTGGCGGAATTGGGGCGAATCGCGCGTGAGACTCCCGGCCTGGACTGGATCGACTCCCTGGGCGTAGGTCCGGGGTCGGCCGGGCTCGTTGTGAGCGGTCCCGAGGTATCACTGCACGTGCGGGCGCTACGGCAGCCGAGTCAGGCGGAGCTGGGCTCCCTGCAGACGGCTCTGGCCGGCTCCCCGCAGATCGCCGAGGCCGCTGATTCCCTGACTCTGAGTCTCGAGTCCGCTTAACGGCCGGCCGGGGCCGGTCCTATCGGGACCCGGTCCGGTTCACCGGTGCCCGGCCGCACGGACCACTGCTTCGACGCGGTCCCCGGTCTCGGCGTCGATGCGCCGCAGATAGTCGAATGACCGGCTCAGCACCGGCTCGCTGACGCCGCAGAGCAGGTGCCCGGACACATTGCCGACAAGCCGGTCGCGCTGCTCATCGTCCATTACGGTGCGCACCAGTGTGTGGGCCTGCGCGAAGTCGGCGGCGGCTCGACCCGCTGCCGGGCTCCCCGCGGACTGGGCACCGACGAGCAGGTCCTCGGCCGCCAGCGGCTCCGCGGTACCCGGCACGACGCCGGGCAGGGTCCGATTGACCGGTAGAGCCGCGAAGTCGGCGCCGATGCGCTGCCGGTGCGAGAGCCCATAGGCACGGACCCTGGCCAGCAGGATCGGATCGGGGCTCAGCCCGGTTCCGGCCACCTGATTGGCCGGGGTGAAGGCCGCCTGTTCAACCTGTGTGAAGAAGTCGCGCGGGTTGCGGTCGAGTTCGAGGCGGCCCACCTCGTGCAGGGGGAACTCGGAGTGGGGCCACACGCGGGTCGGATCGAAGGGGTCGAAGTCGACTTCGGTCGCCCGCTGTTCGTCCATCACCTGAACCGACAGGGTCCAGCAGGGATAGTTCCCCGCGTTGATCGCCTGTGCCAGATCGCGCCGGTGGAAGTCGGCGTCGATGCCGGCCATCGCCTGCGCGTCGGCCTGTCCGAAGCCCTCATGGCCGTGGGCGGAGAGGAAGTCGGCCTTTTGCGCGGATTCGAAGTGGTACTTGACCCAGGATTTGCGGCCGTCGGCGGCGACCCATTGGAAGGTGTGCGTGCCGTAGCCGTTCTGTTCGCGCCAGGACCGCGGGATCCCGCGGTCGCCCATCAGATAGGCGACCTGGTGGGCCGTCTGTGGAGTGGCCGACCAGAAGTCCCACTGGGCGTCGTGGGAGTACAGCCCGGTTTCCGGATCGCGCAGGCCAGCGCGCATGAGCGCCCCGACTGCCGTCGTATCGCGCACGTAGTACACGGGGGAGTTGTTGCCGACGATGTCCAGGTTGCCGTCGGGACCGTAGAACTTCACGGCGAAGCCGCGCAGATCGCGCCAGGTATCCGGGGATCCCGGTTCGCCGAAGGTCGAGGAGAAGCGGGCCAGCACCTGGGTCCGGGCGCCGGGGGCGAAGACCTGGGCACGGGTCAGCGCGGAGACATCGCCGGTGACGGTGAACGTGCCGAGTGCTCCGCCGCCCTTGGCGTTGACCGACCGCCGCCGCGGGGTCGGCCGGGAGAGTCGCTCGATCAGATAGTGGTCCTGGAGGAGGATCGGTCCGGCCGGTCCGCTGAGAACCGAGGCACTGGGGACGTCCGATGCAAAAAGATCACGCACGCGTCCCAGGATAACGGGGGCGCGTGCGGGTGCAAGGAAGGTTGGGCGACCTAAACCGGGCTCGGGCCCGGGTTCGGTTCGCGGCTCACATAACGGGGCCGGTGAACTTCTCGCCCGGTCCCTTGCCAGGGGCATCGGGGATGGCCGAGGCCTCGCGGAAGGCCAACTGCAGAGTGCGCAGTCCATCGCGCAGCGGGCGGGCGTGGGAATCGCTGACCTCGGGCGCGCCTGCGGTGATCAAGCCGGCCAGAGCGGTGATGAGCTTGCGGGCCTCGTCGAGGTCCATCAACTCCGCGCCCTTGACTCCGTCTGCGTCCTCGGCCAGCCCCACCTTGACCGCCGCTGCGCTCATCAGGTGGACGGCTGCCGAGGTGATGACCTCGACGGCCGCGACCTCGGCGATGTCGCGCATCGCGGTGCCGGCGGCCTGTTCCTCGGCGTTGGCTGCGGCGGCGCCGGACTCGGCATCCTGGGTCTCGAAGGAGAAATTCGTCTGTTCATTCATGGTCCAAGCTTCCCACACGGACCACTGCGCAGGTCCTCGGCCCCGTGGCCGCCCTCCGGTGTTGAAATGCAGGGGAGGGGAAGACGACGTCGAGTGAGATTCATGTGTGTGACGGAGTCGATGTGCAAATGCCGACGGATACGGGTACTATGGTCGTTAGTGCAAAGCGGAGCCCGCTCCCACCTTGACCGTTCAAGCGGTCGGGTACGAATTTTCACCACTGATGTGGTAATGCGTTGCAGCCCTCGGGTTGCAATCATAAGATTCCGGGCTCCCTTCGCATTGGTCGAAAGGGAGCCTTTCCTTTTGGCCCGAGTGATCTTTTTCTTGGAATGTTAGGAGCGAGCACATCAGCGAGCCGCGCATTAATGATCGGATCCGGGTGCCCGAGGTCCGCCTTGTCGGACCCAACGGTGAACAGGTCGGTATCGTCGCCATTCGTAAGGCGCTCGACCTCGCTCGCGAAGCCGATCTGGACCTCGTAGAGGTTGCCCCACAGGCGAAGCCCCCGGTGGCCAAGCTCATGGATTACGGCAAGTTCAAGTACGAGTCGGCCCAGAAGGCGCGCGAGGCCCGGAAGAATCAGGCCAATATGGCCCTGAAGGAAATCCGGTTCCGACTCAAGATCGATGCCCACGACTATGAGACCAAGAAGGGCCATGTCTCCCGGTTCCTGTCCGGTGGCGACAAGGTCAAGGTCATGATCATGTTCCGTGGACGCGAGCAGTCGCGGCCGGAGATGGGCATCAAACTGCTCAACCGCCTGGCCGAGGACGTATCGGATCTGGGAACCGTGGAGTCGTCCCCGCGTGTCGACGGCCGCAACATGGTCATGGTGATTGCACCACTGAAGTCCAAGGCGGATGCCAGGGCGGAGTCCCGTCAGGCCACCGCCGGAGCCAAGGGTTCGACGGCCGAGGTCAAATCGCGTCGTGAGCGCGAGGCCCAGGCGAAGGCCCAGGCAGACGCCGAGGCACGCAAGTCCAAGGCGGAATAATCGTCAAACCACGCGGTGGTGCCCTGCCGGGCACCATTGCGTCGGGGACCAGCCCCGTCGTTCACCCGACGGTGTCGATGTAAAGGAGAACGGCAACATGCCGAAGCAGAAGACCCACAGCGGCGCCAAGAAGCGCCTGCGCCTCACCGGCAGTGGCAAGGTCATGCGCGAACGCGTCAACAACCGCCACCTGGCCGAGCACAAGTCCTCGCGTCGCAAGCGCCGCCTGTCGCAGGACCAGGTCCTGGCGAAGGGCGATGCCAAAAAGGGCCTCAAGCTCTTGGGCAAGCGCTGAGTCTTTCCGAAAACTTTTTTCTTAAGGAGTACACGTGGCACGTGTGAAAAGGGCGGTCAACGCCAAGAAGAAGCGTCGGGTCATTCTCGACCGCGCCAGCGGCTACCGCGGACAGCGTTCGCGCCTGTACCGCAAGGCCAAGGAACAGGTCATCCATTCGCTGGTCTACAGCTACCGTGACCGTCGCGCCCGTAAGGGTGACTTCCGTCGCCTGTGGATCCAGCGTATCAATGCCGGAGCCCGCGCCAACGGCATGACCTACAACCGCTTCATTCAGGGCCTGAAGGCCGCGCAGGTCGAGGTCGACCGTCGTATGCTGGCCGAACTGGCCGTCAACGACGCCGCCACCTTCGCGAAGCTGGTCGCCGTGGCAAAGGCCGCGCTGCCCGCAGATGTGAACGCACCGAAGAACGCAGCCTGAGTCCGCTCAGCGCCAACGGTTTTTCATAGGGCCGGTAGGGGGAGATCCCCTACCGGCCCTTTGTGTTGCCCGCTGCCCTCAGCTGAACTGTCGTCCGAAGTAGTAGGCCTGCACATCGCCCTTGGCATTGCCGCGCAGCAGCAGGTAGATCGGATAGGACTCGGAGTCGTCCGACGTGAACGTCTTGATCTCATCGGTGACGATGCCGCAGACGGTATCGCCCGGCCGGATGTCCTGCGCGCCGAGGCCCAACAGGGTCTTGCCATTGGCGAAGTAGTAGGTGCCGGTACCGTATTCCGAGTCGTCCACGGGATTGACGACCTCGCAGCTGTCGGCTTTGACGCCGGGACCGAATTGCACCGAGCGGACGGTCGGCGCGCCCTTCTCCTGGCCGTCCCCCAGCACGGAGGAGAGCGTGTCCATCTGCTCCTTCGTCGCATGCTTCGTGGCATAGTCGTCGTCGCCGGTGCGCACCGCATCGAGGAAGCGCTGCACATCCTGGACCGCCGGTTTGCGCACCTGCTTGCCCTTGATTCCCAACACCCCGTCGACCATGTGCAGACCATCGGCACCGAGTCGGTAACTGTAGCGGGCGGTCCCCGACTTCTCGCAGCCGGTGCACGAGCCGTCTCCGTAGACTCCCACCGGCACACCGAGCTGGAGGTAGTCCCCAGTGGCCTTGACGGTCTCCAAATACAGTTTGGGCGCCCAGCCCAGCAGAGCCGGGGCATCGGCTCCTGCGAACTCGACGCTGCCCAGCGGTTTGCGCTCGGCGTCGTAGACGGCCAGCGAATCATAGGTGTAGTTCCCGCCGGGGTTACAGGTGAAGACCACCGCGGCGGCGGGCCCACCCGCCACTGTCATCGGCACGACCTTGGTCACTTCGGCGGCCTGATAGTCGACCGGCGCCCCGGCCGGATGGAATCGACCGCCGGACATGGTGACCTCGGTGAAGGGTTGGTCTGCTGCCCGGCGTGCGGCCTGCTCCGGATCGAGGTCCTCCTTGTAGTCGACGAACTCCTTGCACACGCTGGGGATCTGCAGTTTCCCCTGGGCGAAGGCCTTCTTGTCCAGTCGCTGGGGCCGGTCGGCCGTGCGCTGTTCGTCCGTGACGGTCTGCTCGGTGTCACCGCCGCGCTTGGCGAAATCGTAGACGAACATCATATCGGCGACCTTGACGTAGAGCTTGCTTCCGGAGACGCTGAACGACTTGGCATCCTTGACGGTTACTCGCCAGACCTCGGTGCCCTGCGGATCGCGGCCGACGATCGTATCGCCCTCGCGCGTGATCGTGGTGTCGTCGACGGTGATGTCCTCTGTGCCGGCACCCGTGGATCCGGTGTCGTCCCCGCCCGTGGCGGTGGAGTCGCCGGTGCGCAGGTCGATCGTCACACTGCCACAGTCGAGGTGGTCCTCGGCGAGTTTGCAATCCGAACGCTTGGTGCCCTGTTTGCGGGGAATGGGCGCGATCCAGTCGGGGCTGGGCGAATCGGGTGTCAGCTTCGCCACGGCATCGGAATCCTCCCCAGCCAGGAACAGATAGCCGGAGTCCTTCTCCGGCGGGACCAGACCCGAGGGGGCTGGCACCAGTGCATAGTCCTCCAGACCCGTCGTATCGACGCGGCCGGACGCCACCGGCGGCCGGTTGAAGTCCGCGGCGCCCAGATGTCGGAACAGCACGAACCCGCCGAGAGCCAGGACGAGCACGAGCACACCGGCACCGGCTCCCAGCAGGGCCGGCCGCAGCGCGCTCCGCCGGCTACCACCGGTGTTCCCCGAACCGGGTGCGCCTGTCGGCGGGTCCTGTGGTGGCAGGGGAGGAACGGGTGGGGGTGGGGCCGAGGGCATGAAGGGCGCGGTCGGTCTGGGCTGGTCTGTGTCGCTCACATCACCTGTATATCAAATCACCGAATCTCATAGCATCGCCGTCGTCCCCGTCGGGGCCGCTAGGCTTGGACCATGACTTCTGACGAACCCGTCGCCCTGTATCCCGGCCTGCGCGGACCGGTCATCACCTCCCCGCAGTCCAAGCACCTGAAGGAGGCCGCGAAGCTGCACAAGCGCAGCTGGCGCAATAAGGCCCGCCGCTTCCTGATGGAGGGACCGCAGACCATTCGCGAGGCGCTGCGCCACCAGCTCGAACTCGCACCGGCGGCCGTCACGATTCCCACCGGACGGGACAAAGAGACCGGCGAGCCGATCTTCCCCAAGGGCGCGCCGCGCGGCTCGGTGGTGGATCTGTGGATCACCGCGGAGGCCGCGGAACGCCACACGGACATCCTGGGGCTTGCCAAGCAGGCGGACGTGCGCATCCACCAGGCGACGAAGGAGGCCCTGACAGAGGTCTCCGATACGGAGCACAGCCAGGGCCTGGTCGGCGTGGCCGAGCGCTTGGACGTCCCGCTGACCGACGTGGTGACCAAACAATCCAAACTGGTCATCGTGCTCAGCCAGGTGCGGGACCCCGGCAACGCCGGCACCGTGCTGCGCGTCGCGGACGCAGCGGGTGCCGATGGCATCGTCTTCACCTCGGCCAGCGTCGACGTGTACAACCCGAAGACGGTCCGCTCGACCGCCGGCTCTCTGTTCCACACCCCGGTCGTCACCGGGGTCGGACTGCCGGAGGTCACCGAACTGGCCCGTGCCCGCGGCATGCAGGTGCTGGCCGCCGACGCCCATCAGCCCGCCCACGATCTGCACGTGCCCTGGGACACCGGGCTGGACTTGACCCGGCCCACTGTCTGGGTCTTCGGCAACGAGGCCTGGGGTCTGCCCGAGGCCGACCGGGCACAGTGCGACGCCGCCGTGGCCATCCCGATCTACGGGCGGGCCGAAAGCCTCAACCTGGCCTCGGCGGCCAGTATCTGCATCTACGAATCGGCCAAGAACGTCCGCCTCTAGGCCACCGGTAGAATGACCCCTGACTGCACATTGAACGAAATCGTGAGAAAGAAGGCCGATGTCCGAGCATCTTGATCCGCTCGACGAGGCGGGCGTCACCGCCGCGGTGGAAGCCGCGCTCGCCGCATTCGCCCAAGCCGAGTCCCTGGACGACCTGAAACAGGCCAAGATCGATCATATGGGCGATAAGGCGCCGTTGGCGCTGGCGAACCGGTCCATCGGCAAGCTGGACAAGTCGCTCAAGGCCGCCGCGGGCAAGCTGGTGGGCTCGAGCCGCGGGCGCGTCTCGAAGGCCCTGGCCGCCCGCCAGCAGCAGCTCGAGGATGAACGCGACGCCCGTGTGCTGGTCAGCGAGGCGATCGACGTCACCGCGCCCACCAACCGGACTCCCGCGGGCTCGCGCCATCCGCTCCAGCAGCTGCAGGAGCAGATCGCCGATCACTTCGTGGGCCACGGCTGGGAAGTGGCCGAGGGACCCGAGGTCGAGAACGAATGGGTCAACTTCGACTCGCTGAACTTCGGACCGGATCATCCGGCCCGGCAGATGCAGGACACCTTCTTCGTCGATCCGGCCTCGGCGGGTCTGGTGCTGCGCACCCATACCTCCCCGGTCCAGTCGCGTTCCCTGCTCAACCGCGGTGTGCCGCTGTACGTCGTGTGCCCCGGCAAGACCTTCCGGACCGATGAACTCGATGCGACCCACACCCCGGTGTTCCACCAGGTCGAGGGCATCGCGATCGACAAGGGCCTGACCATGGCCCATCTGAAGGGTACGCTCGACGAATTCGCCCGCGCGATGTTCGGCCCCGAATCCACCACGCGCCTGCGGCCCAGCTTCTTCCCATTCACCGAGCCCAGCGCGGAAATGGACTTCTGGTTCCCCAATAAGGTCGGCGGACCCGGCTGGATCGAATGGGGTGGCTGCGGCATGGTCCACCCGAACGTGTTGCGCGCCGCCGGGATCGACCCCGACGTCTACCAGGGCTTCGCGTTCGGCATGGGCATCGAACGCACCCTCATGCTCAGAGAAGGTATCAACGATATGCACGATATGGTCGAGGGCGATATCCGCTTCTCGCACACCTTCGGAGGTGTCGCCTGATGCGCGTCTCCCTGGAATGGCTCTCCGAACTCGTCGACCTTTCCGGCGTCACCGATGCCAGGGAACTGGCGGCGGAGCTGGCCGGGATCGGCCTGGAGGAAGAGGACTTCTTCGGCCCCACCGTCACAGGTCCCCTGGTCGTCGCCCGCGTGCTCACCGCAGAACCCGAGAAGCACTCGAACGGCAAGACCGTCAACTGGTGCTCCGTCGATGTGGGCGAGGACGAACCGCGCGGGATCGTCTGCGGGGCGCACAACTTCGGCCCGGGCGACCTGGTCGTGGCCTGCCTGCCGGGTGCCGTGCTGCCCGGTGACTTCGCGATCGCCGCCCGCAAGACCTACGGCCACGTCTCCGACGGGATGATCTGCTCGGCCCGTGAGCTGGGCCTGGGCGAGGACCACGACGGCATCATCCGACTGGCCGACTGGGGCCTGGACGGGACCCCCGGCGATGATGCCAAAGCGCTGCTGGGGCTGGACAACACGGTGCTCGACGTCAACATCACCCCCGACCGCGGCTACCAGCTGTCGCTGCGCGGGGTGGCCAGGGAATTCGCCCTGCTGAAGAACCAGGAGTTCGCCGACCCCGCCGCCCTGGACACCTCCGACTTGTTGGCCGCCGCCGGCACCGGCTTCCCCGTCGAATTGGCCGACGAGGCCCCGATCCACGGGGTGCCCGGCTGCGACCGCCTGACCGCTCTGCGGGTCACCGGGATCGACGCCTCCGCGCGGACCCCCTACTGGATGGTCAAGCGGCTGCTCGACGAGGGCATGCGCCCCATCTCCCTGACCGTCGACGTGACGAACTACGTCATGCTCGAACTCGGCCAGCCCCTGCACGCCTACGACACCGCGAAACTGGGCGACAAACTGGTCGTGCGCCGCGCCCGCAAGGGTGAGAAGCTGACCACGCTCGACGACGTCAAGCGGAAGCTGGACCCCGAGGACCTGCTCATCACCGATGAGGGCGGTGCCGCGGGGGATACCCGCATCATCGGCCTGGCCGGTGTGATGGGCGGTGCCGCACTCCAGGTCACCGAGCAGACCACCGACATCCTGATCGAGGCCGCGCACTTCGATGCGGTGTCGATCGCCCGGACCGCGCGACGCCACAAGCTGCCCAGTGAGGCCGCGCGCAGGTTCGAACGCGGAGTCGACCCGTTCCTGGGGCCGACTGCCGCACTGCGCTGTGCGCTGTTGCTGGTCGAACTCGGTGGCGGGACGCTGAGCCATGATGTCACCGTGGCCGGCTCCGCCCCGAGCGAAGCGGTGCTGGACTTCGCGGTGGACGCCGCGGCCAAGCGCGTGGGCGTGGCCTACACGCCGGCCCAGGTGGTATCCGCGCTCGAATCCGTGGGCTGCCGCGTCGACGGGGTGGCCGAGGCCGCACAGCCGGGCGCGCTGCTGCGCGTCACGGTGCCGGGCTGGCGCCCCGATCTGAGCGCCTCGGAGGACCTGGTCGAGGAGGTCGTTCGGGTCAACGGCTACGACCAGGTCCCCTCGATCCTGCCGCAGGCACCCGGCGGCGCCGGGCTGACGCGGGCCCAGCGGACCCGTCGTGCGGTCTCGAACCTGCTGGCGGCCGCCGGGCTGACGGAGGTCCTGACCTATCCGTTCACCTCGGACAAGCGCAGCGATGCCGAACTCATCGACGCCGCCGACCCCCGCCGGGTCAACATCCGCCTAGCCAATCCGCTGGCCGAGGACAATCCGCTCATGCGCACGCACCTGCTGGCGACCCTGCCCGATGCGCTGGCCCGCAACCTGGGCCGCGGTTTCAAGGACGTCGCCCTGTTCGAGGCCGGACTGGTCACCACGCCACAGACCACCGCCCTGGCCCAGGGACTGAACTTCCAGCCGGGCTATCACCCCGACGATGCCGAACTCGAGGCGATCTTCGCCTCGGTCCCGGCCCAGCCGTACCACTTCGCGGGCATCATCTCCGGACACGCTGAACTGCCCGGCGTCTGGGGCAAGGGCCGGCAGGCCGGAGCCCAGGACGTCATCGAACTGGTCCACCGGATTGCGGCCCTTATCGGCGTGCGTCCGGAGGTCGCGGCCGCGGAGTACGCCCCCTACCACCCCGGCCGCTGCGCCCGCTTCACCGGGGCCACCGGCGCCGTGCTGGGCCATGCGGGCGAACTGCACCCCAAGGTGTGCGAGAACCTGGGATTGCCCGCGCGCACCGTTGCCTTCGAAATCGACCTGGACGCGCTGCTGGCGCAGCCCACTGCCCGCGATTGGCACGGGGCCCTGTCGAGCTACCCGGTGTCCAGGCAGGACGTCGCCCTGCTGGTCGACGATACGGTGACCGTGGGCCAGTTGGCAGCGGCTCTGCGCGCCGGGGCCGGGGACGAGCTCGAATCCCTTGAACTGTTCGACGTCTACACCGGCGACCAGATCGCCCAGGGCAAGAAGTCCGTGGCCTTCCGGCTGACCTTCCGCGCCCACGATCGGACGCTGACCGCTGACGAGGCCTCCGCCCTGCGCGAGGCCGCGACCGCGGTGGCCGCGCAGCGTCACGGGGCCGAGGTCCGCGGCTGATGAGCGCGCAGCAGGCAGTCGGCCGCCAGGGTACGGCCGGGACGGAACACAGTGTGGACCTGGTGCTCATCACCGGTGGGGCCAGGGGAATCGGCCGCCATCTGGCCGAGGCCTTCGCCCGCGCCGGCTACACAGTGGTGCTCACCGCCACAGATGCCACCCGGGCGCAGGCCACGGCGGCCGAACTCGCGGCCGCGGCCGGGGCACCACAGCGGGTCTTCGGCTGTGGCCTCGACGTCGCCGATCCCGGATCCGTGACGGCGCTGCGAGAATCCCTGGAGGAGATCGCCGCGCGCACCGGTACCCGGCTGCGCGTGCTGGTGAACAACGCAGGGCGCATTGAGCCGAACGCGGGCCCCGTCTGGGAAGACGACCCGGCCGACCTGCTGGCCGTCGTCGCAGCGAACGTCGCGGGCCCCCTCCTGCTGGTCAACGCCCTGGCGCCGGTGCTGCTGGCCACCGCGGCCACTACCGGGGCCCCGGCGCGCATCATCGATCTCAATTCCGGTTCCGGTGCCCAGGGCACCGTCGAATACGCTGCGTATTCGGCCTCCAAGGCCGCCCTGTTCCGCCTGGCCGATTCGGTCGAACACTACGGGCACGAGCAGGGCCTGCGGATCTTCGAAATGGCACCGGGCGTGGTGCGCACGGAGATGACCTCTGCGATGTCGGTCCACGACGGACGCAGCGAGTGGACGGACCCACAGGCGGTGGCGGACCTGGCGCTGGCCTTTGCCTCCGGAGACCTCGACGCATGGTCGGGTCGCTATGTCCGCGCGGGCCTTGACACCCCTGAATCGCTGGCGGCCGCGTCACCGCAGGCCGGGCGGCGACTGCTGCGCGTGGACATGTAGATCCTGACTCGGAATCCCCTGACCGTATGCTAGGCACCGGACGGTGCACGATCCGTGCCGGTGTGAAAGGAAGTGCCCCATGACCGTTGTGTGGACGATCGCCCTGGGCCTGCTCAATGCGGCGATCCTGGGGGTGCTGGTCCGCCGGCTGTCCCGGGTGGGCACAGGACTGGTCCGCAATGCCGTCCTGTCCCTGGTCTTCGGCATGGCACTGTGGCCCATCACCCAGGAGGCGTACCGGCTACTGCATGTGACCGATGTGCTCGATGTGCTGGACAACCAGTGGGGCCTGGCCGGCGCGATGGTCTACCTGCTGTTGTTCGGCTGGCTGGTGGCCATTCAGGTGGCCGTGCTGTTGGGACTCGAGATCGTGTGGCCCGGGGGCACCCTGGGGTCGGTCGCCCGGGGCGCCACCCGGGTGCCCGGCCGTTACCGGCGGACCAGGCGCCTGTTGGAGATCCAACGGATCCTGGTGGTCCACGGGCTGTCCAGTTATGTCCGTCCGCGCCTGCCACGGCGGATCCACGTGGATCTGGACTCGTTGGCTGCCACGCTCGCACGGGCCCTGGCCGCCTGTGGGGTCACCTTCGTCAAACTCGGTCAGTTCGCCGCCACCCGCGCCGACGCCGTGCCACCGGAATTCGTCCGCGAGTTCTCCAAGCTCCAGGCCGAGGTCCCGCCCGTGCCGTTTTCGGAGCTGGAGCCCGAACTGCTCAAATCCTGGGGCAAGCCCGTCGACGAGGTCTTCGCCTCCTTCGACCGCAGACCACTGGCGGCGGCCTCGGTGGCCCAGGTGCACACCGCAGTGCTCCACGACGGCACCCCGGTGGTGGTCAAGGTGCAGCGCCCCCGGATCCGCGGGCAGGTCCAGGCGGACTCCGATATCATCCTGACCCTGGCCGAGAGCCTGGAGGCACGGGCGGTCTGGGCGCGCCAAGTGGGCGTGTACAAACTGGCGGAGTCCTTCGTGAAGTCCCTTCGGACCGAACTGGACTACCGGGAGGAGGCCGCACAGACGATCGCGATGCGCGAGGTCACCGCGGCCTCGGGCCAGGAAGATATCGTTATCCCGCGCATCTACCCGGAGCTCTCGGGGCCCACCGTCATCGTGATGGACCAGGTGGCGGGCACCCCGCTGTCGAAGGCCCACACGGAACTGGCCACGATGCCAAGGCGGCTGCGCCGGGGTCTGGCAGAGGACCTGTTCGAACTCATCGCCAGACAGATGCTGGTCGATGGGACCTTCCACGCCGATCTGCACGGCGGCAATATCCTGATCCAGCCCGGCGGCACCATGGGGCTGATCGACTTCGGCGCGGTGGGCCGGCTGGAGGCCGGGGACCGGCAGGACATCATGATCCTGTTGGTTGCTCTGCAGACCCAGGACTCACGGGCGGCGACCTCGGCCGTGCTCGATATGCTGGGCAATCCCGCCGGCGCGAACGCCCGGATGCTGCAACGCGATATCGGCGATGTCATGCTGCGCTTCGCCACCGCCGGGCGCGGGAACTATTCCGAGTTGTTCACCCAACTGGCCAACTTCTTCGTCGTCCACGGTTTCACGATGCCAACGCCGATCGGCTCGGCCTTCCGCGCGATCAGCACGTTGGAGGGTTCGCTGAAGGTGCTCGATCCGGATCTCGACCTACTGGATATGGTGCAGGCACGCGGTGACTCCCTCCTGGCCCAGGCCAGGCGGCCGGCCGATATGGTCGACCGGGCGAAGCTCTATGCGCTGACCACGGGCACACAGCTGCTCGAACTGCCGGGGCGGGTCTCGCGTGCGGTGGCCCATCTGGAGGACGGGGAGCTCAACGTGGGCCCCACGGGGATGGACCAGTCCACTCTGGGCAGGATGATGCGGTTGCTGGGCGACTCCCTGGTGCAGACGGTGATCGCGACGGCGCTCATCATCGGCGGGATCATGCTGATGGCCGCCGATATCGGGCCGACCCTGTCCAGTGAGCTCAAGATCTTCACGTACTTCGGCTCCTGGCTGCTGTTGACCGGAGCGATCCTGGCCGAACGCGTCGTCGCCCCGGCGATGACCCGCCGAAGCGGCTGAGCGGCGCGCGGATCATCGGCCGCGGCGCTCAGCCGGCCCCACTCAGGGCAGGAGCACGACCTTACCGGTGGTCTTCCGGCCCTCCAGAGCACGGTGGGCGTCAGCGGCCTCGGCCAGGGGGAAGGTCGCTCCCACCCGGAAGTCCAGCCAGCCCTCGTTCAGCCCGGCGAAGACCATATCACTGCGCTCCTGCAACTCCTCCGGGGTCCGGGCGAACCACTGCAGTGAGGGCCGTGACAGGAAGATGCCACCACCGGAGTTCAAGCGTTGGATGTCGAATGGCGGCACGGCGCCCGAGGCGGCTCCGAAGAGCACCATGGAACCGCGCGGCCTGAGGCTGGCCAAAGAGGCGTCGAAGGTGTCCTTGCCGACCCCGTCGTAGGCGACGTCGACCCCGGCGCCGTTGGTCAGGTCCATAACGGTCGCGGTGATGTCGACATCCGGGCCGTAGAGGAACACCTCATCGGCGCCGGCTGCCCGCGCCAGGTCCCCCTTCTGCCGGGTGGAGACCGTGCCGATCACCCGGCCTCCCAGGTGCTTGACGAACTGGGTCAGCAGCAGGCCGACACCGCCGGCGGCGGCATGGATCAGCGCGGTCTGGCCCGGTTCGATCCGGTGGGAGCCGGTGGCCAGATACTGGGCGGTCAGACCCTGCAGGGGGATCGCCGCGGCGGTCGGGAAGTCGACTCCGTCCGGTACCGGCAGCAGGGACTTCTCGGCGACCACGACGCGGGTGGCATAGGAGCCGGGGGCGTCGTGCCAGGCCACCGCATCGCCCACGGCCACGGTGCTCACGCCCTCACCCAGGGCGGCCACCGTGCCCGCGCCCTCGGAGCCGACGATGTGGGGGAAGGGCATGGGGTACATGCCGCCGCGGCGGTAGGTGTCGATGAAGTTCACGCCTGCGGCGCGGACGTCGACGAGGACCTGGCCGGGGCCTGGCACGGGATCGGGCAGTTCGTTGTAGGCGAGTACTTCGGGCCCGCCCTGGCGCATCGCCTGGATTGCGAACATGGGTGCTCCTTCGAGTCGGTTTGCGGATCGATTCGGGCCGCGGGACGGTGAACCGTCACGCTAGTGCATAAAGTTTAAACATCATGTATCGTTATGCACATGTCCGATTTCAGTGTTGCAGTCTCCGGGGCCACCGGGTACGCAGGCGGGGAAATGCTCCGGCTGCTCGACGGCCATCCATCCCTTCACGTTACAACGCTCACCGGCAATTCGTCCGTCGGTCACACTTTGGGGGAGTATCAGCCCCATTTGGTCCGATATGCGGACCTGGTCATCGAGCCGTCCACGGCCGAGGTCCTGGCGGGCCACGACATCGTCGTCCTGGCCCTGCCGCACGGGGAGTCCGGCAAGATCGCGGCGGAACTCGAAGCCGCCTCGCCCGCCACCCTCATCCTCGACCTGGCGGCGGACCACCGCCTGGTCAGCGCAGCGGCCTGGGAGAAGTTCTACAAATCCGAACACCAGGGAACCTGGACCTATGGCCTGCCCGAACTCATGCTGCCCGGCGGCCGCAAGCAGCGCGCGCTCCTGCCCGGTGCCAAGCGGATCGCAGTACCCGGGTGCAATGTCACGGCGATCACCCTGGCCCTCCAGCCCCTGGTCGCAGCCGGGCTGATCGACCACACCCGGCTGCACGCGGTGCTGGCCAATGGCGTCTCCGGCGCCGGCAAGTCGCTCAAACCGCACCTGCTGGCAGCGGAGATCCTGGGCGACGCCAGCCCGTACGGCACAGCCGGGACCCACCGGCACGTCCCGGAGATCGAGCAGAACCTGGCCGCGGTGCTGGGCCAGACTCCGGACGAAACCGACGTGCGGATCTCCTTCACCCCCACGCTGATTCCGGCGGCCCGCGGAATTCTGGCCACCTGCCAGGCGCCGCTGACCCCCGGGACCGACCCCGCGACGATCGCCGAGGCCTTCCACGCCGCCTACGACGATGAGCCCTTCATCCGGCTGCTGCCTCACGGCCAGTGGCCGCACATCTCGGCGGCGGTCGGCTCGAACACCGCGCATCTGCAGTTCGCCATCGATGAGCGCGCCGGCACCGTCCTGGTGTGCGCAGCCATCGACAACCTGGTCCGCGGCACCGCCGGCCAGGCACTGCAATCGGCCCAGCTGAGCCTCGGGCTGCCCGAAGACCTCTCAATCCCAGTTCAAGGAGTTGCACCGTGAGCGTCACCTATCCGCAGGGCTTCAGCGCCGCAGGCGCTACCGCGGGCCTCAAACCCAGTGGCAAACCAGACCTGACCGTCATCGCCAACACCGGCCCCTCCGATGCCGTCGCCGCGGTCTTCACCTCCAACCGCTGCCAGGCCAACCCCGTGCTGTGGAGCCGCCAGGCCGCAGCCGACGGCAGGGCCCGTGCGGTCGTCCTCAACTCCGGCGGCGCCAACTGCTTCACCGGGCCCTTCGGCTTCGAGACCACCCACGCCACAGCGGAAACCGCCGCCGGGCTGTTGGACGTCGCGGCAGGCGATGTGCTGGTGTGCTCGACGGGGCTGATCGGTGTGGGCGGGCAGGACTTCCGCGATAAGATCCTGGGCGCGCTGCCCGGCCTGGTCGCGGACCTGGCGGAAACCTCGCAGGCCGGACAGGACGCCGCCGAGGCGATCATGACCACCGATACCGTGCCCAAGACCATCGGCTACGAAGGCACCGGCTTCCGGATCGGCGGGATCGCCAAGGGAGCGGGAATGCTGGCGCCGGCCCTGGCCACCATGCTCGTCGTCCTGACCACGGACGCGGATCTGGACTCGGAGGAACTCGATGCGGCGCTGCGCAGTGCCACGGACGCCAGCTTCGACAGGCTCGACACCGACGGGTGCATGTCGACCAACGACACCGTGATCCTGATGAGCTCCGGGCTGGGCGCCAAGCCCGATCCCGAGGAATTCGCGGAGCTGCTGCGCCAGGCCTGCGTCGACCTGGCCCGCCAGCTGCATGTGGACGCGGAGGGCGCCCACCATGATGTGGCGATCACCACCAGGGGGGCGGCCAGCGAGGCCGAAGCGGTCACCGTATCCCGCGCGGTCGCGCGCTCGAACCTGTTCAAGGCCGCGATCTTCGGCGAGGACCCCAACTGGGGCCGCGTGGTCGCCCAGGTCGGCACCACGGACGCCACCTTCGAACCCGATGCCATCGACGTGACGATCAACGGCATCATGGTCTGCCAGGGATCCACCCCGCACGCCGACCCGGCTACAGTCGTCTTCGGCCGCGAGGTGACCGTCGACATCGACTTGCACGCAGGCGGGGCCGCTGCCACGGTGTGGACCTCGGACCTGACCCATGACTACGTCGAAGAGAACAGCGCCTACTCATCATGAACGACACGCCGCGCGGTAGCCGCGCACACCAGCACCTGAGCCCCGCCCAGCGCCTGGCCGTGGCCCAGTCCAAGGCGGAGGTCCTGACCGAGGCCCTGCCCTGGATCAAGACCTTCAAGGGCGCCACGATCGTCATCAAGTACGGCGGCAATGCAATGGTCTCCCCGGAACTGCAGCAGGCCTTCGCCGATGACATCGCCTTCTTCCGCTTCGCCGGGCTGCGGCCCATCGTCGTCCACGGCGGCGGCCCGCAGATCAACACGATGCTGGAGCGCCTGGGCATCGAAAGCGAATTCATCGCCGGCCAGCGCTACACCTCCGAGGAGGCCGCCGAGGTCGTGCGCATGGTGCTCTCGGGCCAGGTCAACCGCGATATCGTCGCGCGCATCAATATGAACGGCGATGCGGCGGTGGGCCTGTCCGGCGAGGACGGCGACCTGCTGCTGGCCACGCCCAGTTCCGTGACGGTCGACGGCCAACAGGTCGCCCTGGGCCGGGTGGGGGAGATCCGCCGGGTCAACGTCGAGCTGCTCAACGAGCTGCTGGACGCCGGGCGCGTACCGGTGGTGTGCTCGATCGCGGTGGAACTCGGCGGGCCAGCGGGTAAACCGCTGAACATCAACGCCGACCTGGCCGCGGCCCAGATCGCCAAGTATGTGGGCGCCGACAAGCTCATCATGCTCACCGACGTCCCCGGCCTGTACCGCGACTGGCCCGATCGCGACTCGCTCATCTCGCGCATCGCACCGGAGGAGCTGCGGGAACTGCTGCCCCGCCTCGACTCCGGCATGATCCCCAAGATGACCGCCGCGCTGGACGCGGTGGACAACGGTGTGGGCCAGGCTCACATCATCGACGGGCGCACCGCGCACTCGCTGCTGCTTGAGGTCTTCACCGACGAGGGCATCGGAACCCTGGTGCAGTACCCGGACTTCGTGCCGCGCTCCGTCGGCTGACCCCGTTTCTCCCCACCACTCACGAATGTTAGAAGGAATCATGGCTGATCAGACCCAGCCCCAGACCACCGCCACCGGCTGGCGGACCGCCCACGAACACTCCATCCTGCCCGCCATCGGACGGCCCCAGCTCCTGCTCGACCACGGTCGCGGGGCCCATGTGTGGGACTCCGACGGGAAGGAGTACATCGATCTGTTGGCCGGCATCGCGGTCAACGCCCTGGGCCACGCACATCCGGACTACGTCGCCGCCGTATCCCATCAGGTGGCCACGTTGGCGCAGATCTCGAACTACTTCGCCTCGGAGCCGCAGATCCACCTGGCCACGCGGATCCTCGAACACGCGAAGGCGCCCGAGGGTTCGGCAGTCTACTTCGCCAACTCCGGTTCGGAGGCCAATGAGACGGCGCTGAAGATGTCGCGCCGGGTCGCCGGTGGCACCCGGACCAAGGTGATCGCCGTCGAGGGCTCCTTCCACGGCCGGACCATGGGGTCCCTGGCGCTGACGAGCAATCCGAAGTATCGCGAGCCCTTCACCCCCGGCGTGCCCGGTGTCGTCTTCGTGCCCTTCGGTGACATCGCCGCCCTCGAGGCGGAGATCGACGATACGACTGCGGCGATGTTCATCGAACCGATCCAGGGCGAGGGCGGGGTGCGCAACCACCCGCAGGGCTATCTCACGGCGGCACGCGAACTGACCAGGGCCCACGGCGCCCTGCTCGTCCTCGACGAGGTGCAGACCGGGATGGGCCGGTGCGGCGCCTGGTTCGCACACCAGCACCCGCTGATCGGCGAGGGGGTGGTGCCCGACATCATGACCCTGGCCAAGGGTCTGGGCGGCGGGCTGCCGATTGGGGCCACCGTGACCTTCGGGTCCGAGGTGACGAACCTGCTGGTGCCCGGCCAGCACGGCTCGACATATTCGGGCAACCCGGTCGTCACCGCGGCCGGCAATGCCGTCTTCGACGTGTTCGAACGCGACGGCCTGGTGGGCCGCGCCGAAGCCGTTGGCCAGGAATTCGCCGATGCCCTGGCGAAGGTCGACGGCGTGGTCGCGGTGAGCGGGGCGGGCCTGCTGCGCGCCTTCGAGGTCGCGGACCTGGATTCCCACGACGTGGTCGACGCCGCCCTGGCCGCCGGCTACATCACCAATGCCGTCACCCCCAGCAAGGTGCGCCTGGCCCCACCCCTGATCATCGACGACGCCGATCTGATGGCGTTCGTGGACGATCTGCCGGGTATCCTGGCCGCTGCGCAGAAATCCGCGCCCACCCCCACGGAGGCATGATATGACCCGCCACTTCCTCAAGGACACCGACCTGAGCCCGGCCGAATTGGTCGAGGTGCTCGACCTGGCCCAGGCGATGAAGGCCGACCCCTACGCGTTCAAGCCCCTGGCCGGGCCGCAGACCGTCGCGATCATCTTCGACAAGACCTCGACGCGCACCCGCGTGTCCTTCGCCGCAGGAGTCGCAGCCCTGGGCGGCAATCCGCTCATCATCAACCCGGGCGAATCGCAGCTGGGCCACAAGGAGTCCATCGAGGACTCCGCACAGGTGTTCAGCCGGATGGTCTCGGCGATCGTCTGGCGCACCTATGAGCAGTCGGGCCTGGAACGGATGGCCGCCTCCGGCAGCGTGCCGGTGATCAACGCGCTGTCCGACGACTACCACCCCTGCCAGCTGCTGGCCGATCTGCTGACGATCCGCGAACACCGCGGCAACGACTCCGCCTCCGGCGTTGCAGGGCTGACGCTGAGCTACTACGGCGACGGCGCGAACAATATGGCCCATTCCTATGCCCTGGCCGGGGTCAATGCCGGGATGCACGTGCGCGTCGCCGCTCCGACCGGCCACCAGCCCGCCGCATCCGTGGTCGCAGAGGCCCATGCGCTGGCCCGCGTCACCGGCGGCTCGCTGATGATCACCGACGACCCCGTCGCGGCCGCACAGGACGCCGATGTGCTGGTGACCGATACCTGGGTCTCGATGGGCCAGGACCACGCCGGCCGCGACGATGAGGACTCGCCGTTCACCAAGTACCAGGTGACCGAGGAACTGATGGCGCTGGGCCACAAGCCGATCTTCCTGCACTGCCTGCCGGCCTACCGTGGCAAAGAGGTGGCTGCCGAGGTCATCGACGGCCCGGCCTCGGTCGTGTTCGATGAGGCGGAGAACCGCCTGCACGCGCAGAAGGCGCTGCTGGCCTGGCTGGTGGAGCGGGCTTGAACGCGCATCCCGCGGCCGGTCGGACGGCGGCCGTGACCACCAAGGCCGCCAGGCAGGCGAAGATCACGGAGCTGATCCGCACCCGGCAGGTGCGCTCGCAGACGGAGCTGGCCGGCCTGTTGGCCGAAGCCGGCTTCGAGGTCACCCAGGCCACGCTCTCGCGCGACCTGGTGGGCCTCGGCGCGGTCAAGGTCCGCACCCGGGCCGGCGCCGTCTACGCGGTCCCTGGAGAGGGTGGGGACTCCTCCCTGCAGCAGGGCCTGGGCGCCGAGGTCTTCGACGCCCGGCTGGGCCGCCTGCTGGAAGACCTGTTGGTCTCAGCGGTGCACTCGGGCAATATGGTGATCCTGCGCACCCCGCCGGGGGCCGCGCAGTATCTGGCCTCGGCAATGGACCACGCCAGGCTGCCCGATGTGATGGGCACGATCGCCGGCGATGACACCGTCCTGGTCATCACCTTCTCCGCCGACGGGGGGCCGAAGCTGGCCGCCGCGCTGTTGGAGCAGGCGGGAATCTCCGGCTGATCGGTCGGGTGTTCGGCCGGGCCCGACGCAGATCACAGTGCCGGCACTATGATGAATAGACATTCATGGGTTAGTATTTTAATAAATCACGAAGGAGAGTTTCATGACTGAACGCGTCGTACTGGCGTACTCCGGGGGCCTCGACACCTCGGTCGCCATCGGTTGGATCAAGGAAGCGACGGGCATGGACGTCATCGCCATGGCCGTGGACGTGGGCCAGGGGGGCGAGGACCTGGAGACCGTTCGCCAGCGCGCCATGGACTGCGGTGCTGTCGAGGCCGTCGTCGCCGACGCCCGCGATGAGTTCGCCAACGAGTACTGCATGGCGGGCCTGAAGGCCAACACCATGTACATGGACGCCTACCCGAACGTCTCGGCCCTGTCCCGTCCGCTCATCGCCAAGCACCTGGTCGCCACCGCGCTGAAGTACGGTGCGACGACGGTGGCCCATGGCTGCACGGGCAAGGGCAACGACCAGGTCCGCTTCGAAGTCGCGATCACCTCGCTGGCCCCGCATCTGAAGTGCCTGGCCCCGGTGCGCGACCTGGCGCTGACGCGTGAAGCCGCGATCGAATACGCGGAGCGGAACAACCTGCCGATCGTCACGACGAAGTCGAACCCCTTCTCGATCGACCAGAACGTGTGGGGTCGCGCCGTGGAGACCGGATTCCTCGAGGACATCTGGAACTCCCCGACGAAGGACGTCTACGACTACACCGACGATCCGGGATTCCCGCCGCCGGCCGACGAAGTCCAGATCACCTTCGAAAAGGGCATCCCGGTGGCCATCGACGGTGCGAAGGTCACCCCGCTGCAGGCCATCGAACAGCTCAACCAGCGTGCCGGCGCACAGGGGATCGGACGCATCGACATCGTCGAGGACCGCCTGGTCGGCATCAAGAGCCGCGAGGTCTACGAAGCGCCGGGCGCGATCGCGCTGATCACCGCGCACCGCGAACTGGAGAACGTCACTCTGGAACGCGAACAGGCCCGGTTCAAGAAGTTCGTCGACCAGCGGTGGACCGAAGTGGTCTACGACGGGCAGTGGTTCTCCGAGCTGCGGGAATCCCTGGACGCCTTCATCGAGGACACCCAGGACCACGTCTCCGGCACCATCCGCATGGTCATGCACGGTGGTACGGCAGTCGTCACCGGGCGCAAGTCCGAGCACTCGCTCTACGACTTCAACCTGGCGACCTACGATGAGGGCCAGTCCTTCGACCAGTCCGCCGCCCGTGGCTTCATCGACATCTACGGCCTGTCCTCGAAGCAGGCCACCGCGCGCAACCAGAAGTTCTGAGCGCAGCGGGCCGGTCCGGTGGATGATCCGGACCGGCCGCACCCGGACCCAGGCCGTAAGCTGAGGGCGAAAGCCTCCCGCTTGCGGCCTGGGCCGTATCCGGGGAACACGCATCAACCGACGTATCCGCTACATACGAAGAAGTGAGGAACCCGTGTCCGAACGGATCAGCCTGTGGGGTGGGCGCTTCGCCGACGGCCCCGCCGACGCCCTGGCCAAACTCTCGAAGTCGACCCAGTTCGACTGGCGCCTGGCCGACTACGATATCGCGGGCTCCCGTGCCCACGCCCGCGTGCTGGCGTCCGCCGGCCTGCTCGACGAGACGGAACTGGCCGGTATGCTGGCGGCCCTCGACGAACTCCAGGCACGGGTGGACTCCGGGGACTTCGTGGCACAGGAATCCGATGAGGACGTGCACTCGGCGCTGGAACGCGGCCTGCTGGAGATCGCCGGCGCCGAGCTCGGCGGCAAACTGCGCGCCGGCCGCTCCCGCAACGACCAGATCGCCACCCTGGGCCGGATGTACCTGCGCGACCACGCCCGCAGCCTGGCCGGCCTGGTGCTCGACGTGACCGAGGCGCTTCTCGAGCAGGCGGCCGCACACCCCGAAGCGGCGATGCCGGGGCGCACCCACCTGCAGCACGCCCAGCCGATCCTGCTGGCCCACCAGCTCCTGGCACATGTCTGGCCGTTGCTGCGCGATGTGGACCGGCTGACCGACTTCGATCGCCGTGCCGCGGTCTCGCCCTATGGTTCCGGTGCTCTGGCCGGGTCCTCGCTGGGCCTCGACCCACAGGCGGTGGCCGCCGAACTGGGCTTCGCTGACTCGGTGGAGAATTCGATCGACGGCACGGCCTCCCGCGATGTGTTCGCCGAATTCCTCTTCGACCTGGCAATGCTGGGCGTGGACCTGTCCCGGCTGTCGGAGGAGGTCATCCTGTGGGCGACCAAGGAATTCGGCTTCGTCACCCTGGACGACCGTTTCTCCACCGGTTCGTCGATCATGCCGCAGAAGAAGAACCCCGATGTCGCCGAACTCACGCGCGGCAAGTCCGGGCGCATCATCGGTGATCTGACCGGCCTGCTGACCACCCTCAAGGGCCTGCCGCTGGCGTACAACCGGGACCTGCAGGAAGACAAGGAGCCGGTGTTCGATGCGGTGGACACCCTGGAGCTGCTGCTGCCGGCCTTCGGTGGCATGGTCGCCACTCTGACCTTCAACACCGAGAGGATGGAGTATCTGGCCCCGCGCGGATTCGCCCTGGCCACGGATATCGCCGAATGGTTGGTCCGGCAGGGAGTTCCTTTCCGGGTGGCCCATGAGCTCTCCGGTGCCTGTGTCAAGCTGGCCGAGTCCCGTGACCAGGAACTGTGGGATCTCACCGACGAGGACTTCGCCGGTATCTCGGAACACCTGACCGGTGAGGTCCGCAGCGTGCTGTCGACCCACGGCTCGATCGACTCGCGCAGTTCCAAGGGTGGCACCGCGCGCTCGGCCGTGGCAGGGCAGCTCGAGCACGCCAGGGCCGAGGTCGCGCGGCTGCGCGCCTTCGCGAACACGCCGACCCGCTGAATCGGCGGGAACGGGGCACTCTGGAACACCGCCGCCGAGGTCCTGGCCGGGACCTCGGCGGCGGTGCGCCGCTAGAATCAAGGGTGCCGAGCCTTGTCGTTCGGCGCTCATGCACATATGAAAGGGAAACAGTGACCGACATCCTCAGCGATTTTCGCAGGCGCGAACTCGTCGCACAGACCACCGACGAAGAGGCCCTGGGCAATGCCCTGGCGAACGAATCCCTGACCTTCTATGTCGGTTTCGATCCCACCGCGCCCAGCCTGCACATGGGCAATCTGGTGCAGATCCTCACGGCTCGCAGGCTGCAGGACGCCGGGCACAACCCGTTGGCACTGGTCGGCGGGGCGACCGGCCTGATCGGCGATCCGCGACTGACCTCCGAGCGCACTCTGAACCCGCGCGACGTCGTCGAGGGCTGGGTTGAGCGGATCCGCGGCCAGATCGAGCGCTTCCTGGACTTCGAGGGCCCGCATGCCGCTCGGATGGTCAACAACTACGACTGGACCGGCGAGGTCAACGTGCTGGACTTCCTGCGGGAAGTCGGCAAGCACTTCTCCGTCAACCGGATGCTGGCCAAGGAGGCCGTCGCGGCGCGGCTCAAGAGCGATTCCGGGATCTCGTTCACCGAATTCTCCTACCAGCTGCTGCAGGGCAATGACTACCTCGAACTGCACAAGCGCTATGGGGCCAGCCTGCAGACCGGAGGTTCGGACCAGTGGGGCAACCTGACCGCCGGCATCGACCTGATCCGGCGGGTGACCGGTGACAGCGTACACGCGATGTCGACCCGGTTGATCACAAAGGCAGACGGCACCAAGTTCGGCAAGACCGAATCCGGCACGGTCTGGCTGGATCCGGAATTGACCAGCCCATACGCCTTCAGCCAGTTCTGGCTCAACGCGGCAGACGCCGATGCGCCGGGCTACCTCAAGGTGTTCTCGCTGCGTCCGATGGACGAGATCGACGCGATCATCGAGGAATTCCAAGCCGCCCCGCACAAGCGCCTGGTGCAGAAGACCCTGGCACAGGACGTCACGACCCTGGTCCACGGCCCTGAGCAGACCGCGCAGGCCTTCGCCGCGGCCGATGCGCTGTTCGGGGGAGGAGACCTGGGCGAGCTGGCGCCGGCCACCGTGGCGTCCGCCACCGCGGACCTGCCGACAGCGCAGTTCGACGCTGCTGCCCTGGCCGCCGGCATCTCGGTCGTGGATGCCTTCGCGGCCTCCGGCATCGTCAAGTCCAAGGGCGATGCCCGCAAGGCCATCCAGCAGGGCGGCGCCTACATCAACAACACGAAGGTCGCCGAGGCGGATGCCGTGCTGCGTGCCGAGGATCTGCTGGAGGCGGCCGGTGCGGGTGTGGCGGTGCTGCGACGCGGCAAGAAGACCTTGGGAGCCGTGCGCGTGACCCGCTGATCCGCTGCTCCGGACATGGGGCCCGCCGGCGTACTGAGGACGATTACGTCCCCATATGCCGGCGGGCCCCGATGCTTGTAGCACGGATCACTCTGGTTCGGTTTGCGGCCGGGTTGCGGGTCGTGTAATGTCTTCTCTTGTCGCCAGGACAGCCCAGCGGGTTCGCGGGGCCGGAAATCCCGGCGGCAGTGAACATAATCGAGCATCCCTTCGCGGTGACTCCTCTTGTGATTGCCTGTGTTTCACGGGTGGTTGTCGGGGTTGGCCAGTGTGGGTGTGTGCCTGTTGTTTGAGAACTCAATAGCGTACTTGAATAGTTTTTTTCGTGATGCCAGAACTAAGTAGTACATATTTTCTGGCTGAAAATAATAATGATGGATGATACGAAGAACAATGCCTCTCTTGATGGTGGGTGTTGTTCTTTTTCTCGTCAGTCTGTTCTTTTCGGTCGGGATCGCTTTTAAGCAAATTTTTTTGTGGAGAGTTTGATCCTGGCTCAGGACGAACGCTGGCGGCGTGCTTAACACATGCAAGTCGAACGATGAAGTGGCACTTGTGTCATGGATGAGTGGCGAACGGGTGAGTAACACGTGAGTAACCTGCCCCTGACTTCGGGATAAGCCCGGGAAACTGGGTCTAATACCGGATACGACTCCTGCCCGCATGGGTGGGGGTGGAAAGTTTTGTCGGTTGG
>NZ_JANIJX010000050.1 GCF_024580735.1 Brevibacterium moorei
TGGAACGGCCCGACCACCGCGGCGACACGCGCAGGCACATCACACCCGAACAGTACAATCACCTACAACATGAGACAACGACGCCGCGATCAAGCACAAACCCCAACCCGTGAAAAATCGAGGCTAGCAGTCGAATGATCGATCGAGAGGTCACGGATTTACCGGAGCCGGATTCGCCCACCAGTCCGAATACCTCACCCTCGCCAATGCTGAAGGTGACGTCCTCGACCACGCACTTATCGCCGTTCTCCGTAGCAAACCACGTCGACAATCCTTCTACTTCCAACACATTAGACGTCACGGTTCGTACCTTTCTGCACAGGCGCTTGCACGGCAGGATCCGAAGCTGCTGTTGCGACCGCGTCAGGGCCAGGGTGCGGCTCCTCGGTAACGCGAGTCGAAACGGCCATCCCCGCGGCGGAGCGACCACCTACCAGACGCAGAATCTGTCCTTTGGCTACGCCGCTGACTTTCCGCCGCTTACCGCTTCGTGGATCGAAGTGGTCACGCAGCCCGTCCCCGAGGAAGTTCAATCCGAACACGCACAGGATGGTCAGGATGCCGGCGAAGACGACGATCCACCACGATGAGAAGATCAGGGCCTTGCCATCCTGCAGGATGCTGCCCAGCGAGGCGCCTGGTGGCGGGACACCTGCGCCCAAGAAGCTCAGTGAAGCCTCGGTGATGATCGCATCAGCGAAGATGAAGGTCGCCTGTACCACGATCGGTGACACGATGTTGGGAAGCATGTGTTTGAGGATGATCCGGAGAGCTGAGGCTCCCTGTGACTGCATCGCATCGATGAACATCTCTTCTTTGACGCTCACAGCACTGGAACGCACGACTCGGGCCATCTGCGGTGTGAAAACCACGGTCAGTGCGATGATCACATTACTAATCTTGGCGCCGAAGGCGGCCATCAGGCAGATCGCCAGCAGGATGCTGGGGAAGGCCATGAAGCCGTCCATGATGCGCATGAGCACACCGTCGACACTCTTGAAGTAAGCAGATATCAGGCCGATCGCACCGCCGAGTACGGCGGTCAGTACAGTGACAGCGATACCGATGCCCAGCGAAGTCCGCAGGCCGAACAGTAGGCGCGTCGCCAGATCACGGCCGAAGTCGTCCGTGCCCAACCAGTGATGCACACTGGGACCGGTCAGCTTGTCGTCAATGACCATTTGGAACTGGTTATACGGCGAAAACCAGGGCCCGACAGTGGCCACGACGATGAGGATCACCATGACCACTGCACCGATCATCAACATCTGGTTTTCCTTGAGGCGGCACCAAGTCCGCTGGTGCCGTTGTTTGACCAGTTCACGTCCACGACGTTCGACTTGGTCAGCTTGGATTGGAGTATTCATCATTGTCGTCCCTCCTTATTTCTTCGCCGTGACGCCGACACGAGGGTCGAAGACGCCATACAAAATGTCGACGACCAAATTGACCAGTACGAACACCACCGTCGTGAACAGGACAACGCCCTGTACCACGGAGAAATCTCGATGCATCACAGAGTTCACCACCAGGGTTCCGATACCCGGAATCGTGAAGATAGTCTCCGATACGACCGCACCGGTGATCAGGCTGCCGAGTCCCTGACCCAAGATCGTCAGAACCGGAAGGAATCCATTGCGCAAAGCGTGCTTGAACAGCACGGTCCCTTCCCTGAGACCCTTTGCTCGGGCCAGGGCGATGTACTCCATTTGCAGCACGTCGATCATCGATGAACGACTCATTCGGGTAATCAACGCCGCTTGCATCGCCGCAAGGGCTACTGCCGGCAGGATCAGATACGACAGCCAGGTGCCGAACCCCGCAGACATCGGCTCATAGCCACCCACTGGGAACCAGCGAAGCCAGACGCCGAAGATCAACAGGAGGAAAAGCGCCAACAGGAAGCTGGGGATCGATATTCCGAAAAGCGACCCCGTCAGAATCGCACGGTCCGTGTGCGACCCCTTACGCCGGGCCGAAAGCACGCCCAGCGGAATGGCGATGACGATCGCCAAGATCTCGGCGATGATGGCCAAGCTGAATGTTGGGGCGACGTGTTCGGTAATCGCCTGGGTCACAGGCATTCCCAGAAAGAACGAGTCCCCCAGGTCGCCGGTCAGCGCGTTGCCGCTCCAGGCCAGGAACTGAACCAGCAGTGGCCGGTCGAGTCCCATTTCCGCATTGAGTTTTGCAATCTCCTCCGCGGTCGCCTCTTCACCCAGGATAACCGAAGCCGGCGAGCCTGGGGCAAGGTGCAGGATGAGAAATACCACCACGAACACCGTAATCAGAACCGGAATCAGCGACAGGATGCGCCGTAGGATAAATGAGATCATTTCAGCCCACACCTCACGTTACGGTCATGTTGAAATCTACTCGTTTGCATGTACCTCACCCCGTAACCTTGGTATTCCAGACAATAGGGCCATACTGCGAGGTATACCCTTCGACGTTGCTGCGAGTGGCCGCCACTTGCCGGAACTCGCCGGCCATGATCACTGGAATGTACTCCTCGCGAAGATACTCCTGAGTCTCACTCCAGATTTTCGTGGCCTCCTCTTGACTGTCGGCAGCCTTTATCTTCTGCAAGTTATCCAAAACTCGAGGGGATTCGCCGAAAGTCCAGTCAGTACCAAGATATGAAAGCTGCGTAGGATCCGAGACGCTCGTAATTCCAGCAGACACTATATCGAAGGACTTCTCATCTTTAGACAAAGCGCCATATGTAGCCCACTCCACAGACCGCAGGTCTACATTCATTCCAATCTGCTTCAACTGCTCCTGCAGAACCACGGAACCTTTATATTGATAGAGATTCTCCTTTGTCGTTAGGAGCCTAACCGGCTGACCTTTATATCCGGACTCAGCCAGTAATTTCTTCGCCTCGGCAGCGTTTCCCTGATCATATGTATCAGAACCGGCAGTAGTCTTCCAAGCTGGCTGCTCAGTCCCCATGTAACCAGGCTTTAGCTTATACAGATCCGGACTGCCAAAGGCTACGTCCATAATATCCGAAGAACTTGTAGCAATCTGCACAGCCTTCCGAATTTTCTCATTCCCCATCAGAGGGCTCTTGAAGTTGAACGCGAATACAAGGTCACCGATCGTATAACTTGAGACCTTGAATTCCGGCGCATTTTTGAGCCACTCATAGGCATCGGGAGTAACTTCCGGTGCAATATCGAATTTGCCAGTCTGGAGCCCGGCAAGCTGCGTGGCCGCATCCGTAACTATATCGAAGTAGAGGTCCTTGACCTCCGCATTGCGCTTCCCCGAGAGTCCAGACGGCTCGCCGTCCGGACTCGAATAATCATCGAAACGAGTTAAATGGATATATTGATCCTTTTTCCATTCAACATATTTGTACGGGCCAGTCCCGATGAACTCGGTGACACCGGTTGGCTTTGCATCCTTGACAATATCCTCCGGCATGATCGAGGGAAACTGCTTGTGCGTAGCGAGCAGACCCATCACACCAATCGATGGTGTTGACAGGATCAGCTTGGCGCCGTATTTTCCGTCTGCAACGAAGTGGCTCTTCCGGATTGAGGGTGTAGAGAATTATCCGACAGGGGTAGGTGTGTCGTAGGGGGTGTGAAGAAGGCCCCGCGGTGAGAATGGGAATTGTCTAGAAACCGATTCCTCACCACAAGGCCTTCG
>NZ_JANIJX010000051.1 GCF_024580735.1 Brevibacterium moorei
CAATACCAGCGCACCGCCCACAGGATCACATCACCCTGGAAATGGCGCCACTTGAAATCCGTCATCGTTCCGTCCGTCCAATCTCCGCCAAGCATGCTCAAGCTTCACGATTTTTGCAACAGAGCCCGGCCAAGGACGACGACCGCGAGCCAACCCCGTAGGGTCGGCAAAGTAGTTGCGTTTCGATCGGGTAGTTTCTGCGGTTCCCAGATTACGGGCTCAAGGGTCGTTCGTGCTGTCCGCACAGGCCTCAGTCAACCTGCGTCTCGATGCAGTAGCGTCGCAGTTCTGCGATCATCGAGGTCTTGGGGGTGCTGACGAAGCGGAACGCATGGCTGAAACGGACGCGCATTCCTCCAGCCTCGAGGTAGCCGTCGCAGGAAGCGCGTCGTCCGTGGGTGACGACAGAAATGACCTCCACCCGCTCGGGAGAACGGCGGGCGCACCTCTCGGGCTGCACTGGGGCCGCTGTGTGTGGATTTCTCGATGAGCGTCCAGCTCATGTCATCGGCAAGCCACTCGGAGAGGGCCTCCAGCTCTCCCTTGGCCCGGTTCACAACCAAGTCTCCGTCGACGCACTTCCGTGAAGACTCATGGTGCTATGGCTCGATCCGATGCGCCCGGCCCTTCTCCGCGATCGGCACGCACATTTCGATGGGTCTATCAGGCTCCCAGCTGACCTGTCCTTGGTAGATGATGCCGAGTTTCCCGGTGGCGCCGTCTCGCTAGTCGGCCATGGCGAAGCAGTGTCGCCGCCGTGTTGCTCCTGCTCACGTCTCACAACTCACATCGAGTCGCCGCTCGCCCAAGAGCCGAACTTCGGGGACGCTGCTGTACCACGCATGATGAGAATCACGCAGGGCACGTAGAGTGCTGCGGCGCAGAGCCAGAGGAAGCCGTCGGCGTTGATGTAAGTGAGCGCGAAGATCGTTGTGAAAGCGACCGGTCCGAAGATCGATGTGACGCTGTTGATGCTGGCGAGCACACCCTGGAGGCGCCCTTGGTGCTGTTCATCGACGCGCTGGGAGAGAAGGGTTTGCAGAGCGGGGAGGCCGATGCCACCGATCCCCAGTGCCGCCAAGATAGGTGCCATGGAAAATGCGTCAGTGACAATCGCCAGGCCTACGAGACCCAAGGCGTCGGTAATACACCCGATGATGACTGTTTTTGCCTCACCGATCCACTCCACGATGCGGCCAGTAAGGAGGGCCTGCACGAGAACCTGTACGATCCCGAAAACGGACAGGGAGATTCCAACTTCGACGGGACTCCAGTCGAGGCGGTGTTCAGTAAACAGCACCCAGGTCGCACCTGGAGCCTGCCCAATGAATTGAACAAGGCCGAATGCGATTAATAGGAAGGTAATCCCAGGCACCGCGCTGAGGCCGGGGCGACCACGATGCTGAGCGAGCGACGCAGAGCGCGCAGGGGAATCAGGACGGGTCTCGCGTAACAGGATAAAGGTGAGTGCCAGATTGCTCGCTGAGAGAAGAGCAGCGAGCAAAAACGGCAGATGTGGCGAGATGGCACCGAACAGTCCACCCATGGCTGGCCCCGCGATCATTCCGCCGCCATAGCAGGCACTGAGTAAACCGAAACGCTTGGCGCGCTGGTGGGGTGGCGTGATGTCGGCGATCACGGTGGCGGTGACCGCATTGGTCGCTCCGGTTATCCCAGCCACTGCGCGGGCGATATAGAACACCGACAGAGCGGACGTCGTGGCGAGCACGAGATAGTCGACGGTCGCACCGGCCAGGGAAACAAGCAGCACCCGGCGGCGGCCGAATCGGTCCGACAGCGTTCCCAGTACGGGGGCAAAGATGAACTGCATTACCGCGTAGAGCGCGATCAGCACTCCGACGTTCAGCGGAACCGCATCAGCGGTGACCCCTGCCTCGTGTAGCAGTGCGGGAAGAATCGGCATCACCAGGCCCATGCCGGCGGCGTCGAGGCTAGCCGTGATGAGGACCGTGGCCAACGAGCCACGAGCGGAAGTGAGAGATGACACCTTATCAACGATAAAGTTATCGATGATAAAGTGCAAGCATGGCTCAGAAACAAGCGCGACTCGATCGTGCAGCAGTCTTGCGCGGTGCGAGGCATGTGCTCAATAACACGGGGATCGACGGTTTCACCACACGGGCGCTGGCTGCGCATCTGCGGGTGCAGCAGCCAGCGCTCTACTGGCACTTTCGGACAAAGGCCCACCTGCTCGGATCGCTCGCAGCTGATGTGCTTGATCGCGAACACCACGCCTCACTCCCAGAGTCAGGGGAGCGCTGGGACGACTTTCTCCTGCGCAACGCGCGGAGCTTCCGGACAGCGCTTCTGGCAGTCCGGGATGGAGCACGGCTGCACGCAGAGTTTCACCGTCAAAAGAGTGACCAGATGCCAGCGGGCTCGGATGCCCCCGAAAGTCAGATCGAGTTTCTCGTGTCCGAAGGATTCGCTGAGGGCTCTGCGGTCCGAGCTCTCATGGCTATCAGCCGCTATACGGTCGGTTTCGTACTAGCCTGGGTTTTTCATGGTGTGGGGTGTCCGGGGTGTGGATGAATAGGTGAAGGTGACCTCTGACCTGGGAAAATAGGACTTGTCTAGAGTTCAATTCCCGCAGAAGAAAGATCACCTTCGAAG
>NZ_JANIJX010000052.1 GCF_024580735.1 Brevibacterium moorei
GTGGATGAATAGGTGAAGGTGACCTCTGACCTGGGAAAATAGGACTTGTCTAGAGTTCAATTCCCGCAGAAGAAAGATCACCTTCGAAGTGAAGTCTACCGGCCTGTACCCGCACCCGCACATCGACACTTCCCCCATCCCGGCCATCACCCAAGCCGGTGGCACGGTCCTGACCGACACGATCGATCAGACCGGCCTGGGACGCTACCTCTCAGACGCTCTGGCGTCGTGGCGCAAGCCATTTGCGATCCATGATCCTGGCAAGATCCTGTTGGACCTGGCACTGTCGTTGGCATTGGGCGGCGACTGCCTCTCCGACGCTGGAATCGTGCGCAGCGAACCCGGCATCTACGGGTCAGTCGCGTCGACTCCGACCGTCTCCCGACTCATCGGCTGGCTGGCTGAGGACACCGGGGCAGCGGTCACCGCGATCCGCCGTGCCCGCCAGAAGGCCCGCGCCCACGCCTGGCACAGCGCCGGCACGCATGCTCCTGACCACGATGCCAGCGCTGACCAGCCGTTGGTCATCGACTTAGACGCCTCGATCGTGATCGCGCACAGTGAGAAGGAACAGGCCGCCGGGACGTTCAAGCGCACCTTCGGTCACCACCCCTTGCTGGCGTTCGCCGACCACGGTCCAGCCGGTACCGGCGAGTTGTTGGCCGCGGCCCTGCGCAAGGGCAACGCCGGATCGAATACCGTGGCCGACCATATCTCGATCACCCGTGACGCCCTGGCCCAACTCCCCGGCGGGCGTGGGCGGCCGGGAAAGAAGGTCCTCATCCGCGCCGACACCGCAGGTGGCACGCACGGGTTCCTGGACTGGCTCACCGGACGCAGGCTCTCGTACTCCGTCGGATGGAGCCTGCCGACCGACTTCGGCGAGCTCTACCATCAGATACCGGAAGCGGAGTGGCAGGACGCGTACACGTCGGCCGGTGGTATCCGCGACGGTGCCGGAGTCGTCGAGCTCACCGGGCTGCTCGACCTGACCGGGTGGCCTGCCGGGATGCGCGTCATCGCCCGACGTGAGCGCCCGCATCCGGGAGCGCAGTTGCGGTTCGATGACGTGGACGGGTATCGGATCACTGCGTTCGCGACCAACAGCAGGCGCGGGCAGCTCGCCGATCTGGAAGTCCGGCACCGGCGCCGCGGGCGGTGTGAGGATCGGATCCGCAATGCCAAGGACACCGGCCTGCGCAACCTGCCGCTGCATGGGTTCGACCAGAACCAGATCTGGTTGGAAATCGTCGGCTTGGCCAGTGAGATCACCGCGTGGGCGGGCATGCTCGGACTTGCCGACACTCAAGCACGCCGGTGGGAGCCGAAAACCCTGCGCTACCGCGTCTACACAATCGCAGCGACCATCGCCAAGACAGCACGCCGCACCACTGTCCACTACAGTCACAGGCATCCCTGGGCGCTGCTCATCGTCACCGCGACCGAACGGATCCGCGCACTGCCCCGAGCACCCGATTGATGTCGATACTCACGACAACAGCGACAATGAAAGGCACTCCGGCCCATGGAACGGCCCGACCACCGCGGCGACACGCGCAGGCACATCACACCCGAACAGTACAATCACCTACAACATGAGACAACGACGCCGCGATCAAGCACAAACCCCAACCCGTGAAAAATCGAGG
>NZ_JANIJX010000053.1 GCF_024580735.1 Brevibacterium moorei
CCACAACGTTAGTTACCCTGGCGGGGTGACGGCGTCGCGGATATAGGCGGCAGCCTCGGTGATGGGGTCGGCCGCGGCGATCGTGTGCCCGGCGATCGTCACACTAGTCTCGACGATCGGCTTGAGCGTGGTGATGATGCGCTTCTTCGACCAGCCAGTGGCCGCGTAGAGGTAGCGCTCGACGGCCAGCGCGGTGAACACGATCGTCAGGTGCGCCTCGATTGCGTCACGCGTGTGGTGGAAGATCGGCCGGGCCCGCAGATCGGTCTTGGACATGCGGAACGACTGCTCGACGTGCCACAGCTCGTGATAATTCCCGATCACCTCGCCTGCCGTCATGAGGCTGGCGGGCAGGTTCGTCAGGTAGCCCTTCCAGCCGGCCAGGCTCATCGCCCGATCGTAGGAGGCCTCGTCGAAGGACTTCTTCGCGTCCTTGATCCGCACGAACCGGGTTTTCTTCACCGGCTTGTCGCCCTCGATGATGGCGATGGCCTTGTTGCGCTGCAGGTTCAGCGTCTGCCGGTCTCGTACGGCGCGTTTCCGGCGGAACTGCCATACGGCGCGCCACGCGTCCGGATGAGACTCGGCCGACCAGACGGGCTCGGCCCGCGTTTTCACCCGGTCGGGGTCCAGGCCCTTGGTCCCGCGCGGGGTGATCGTGTCGACGACGCGCCCGTCGTCGGTGGCGGTGCCCTCCCAGTGGAAGTACGTGGCCAGGTCGCCGGGTGCCCTGGTCTGTCGGGACCCGACGATGAACCGCAGGCCCGCATCGTCGAGGTCCCTCAGGTTCTTGGATGAGAGCATGCCGGCGTCGGCGGCGATGACCATGTCGGCGATGCCGTGGCGGTCTTGGAACTGCTTGACGATCGGGATGATCGTGTGCGTTTCGGCTTTATTGCCTTCGTAGCAGCCGATCTCGAGTGGGAAGCCGGTCCGGTCGACGAGCAGGCCCACGACGATCTGCGGATCGACGCGGCGCTCTTTGGAGTAGCCGACCTTGCGCAGGTCGTCTTCCTTCTCCGCCTCGAAGTACAGGGTCGTGACGTCGTAGAGGCACAGCGTGACACCGCCCGTGGATTCCGCGTACGCGTAGCATTTCTCGGCGATCCGGTCCCGGTACTTCCGGTCGTGTGCCCGGGCAACAGAGTTGAGCAGCGTGTTGTAGTGCGGAGGGTTCGCGCCGATCTCGTTCAGGACGCGGATGCTGTCGCGCTTCGACGTCGGCTCGACCAGCCGCGCCAACACAAGCTGGAAGAACACATTGTCATCGACCACATTGAAGCCGAGCCGGTCGTACACGGTGCGGATGACGTCGATGAGAAGGCCCGAGCGCTTCGGGCCCAGCACCGCAGCCTGCCCTACCGACGCGGAGTCCACGGCGTCGAAATCGAGGACTCCCTGCTCAGGATGGAGGAATTCGCGGGCCTCGGCCATCTTCGCGGCCAGTTCGGCATCGGTATGAGCCGATCCGATGTGCTTGACGATCCGGTACTTCCCACCAGTCTTGTCCACGACCTGCACAACAGTGGCTCCGGATTTTGAAGGCACGCGGCGGACGAACGGGCTCATACCGGCCATTTTAGGCGACCCGTTAGTTACCCACGCCCCC
>NZ_JANIJX010000054.1 GCF_024580735.1 Brevibacterium moorei
TGATGCTCCTATAGGTTGTCAAGCCCGGTCGTGATCATGGTGGTGGTGATCGACCATGGCGAGGTGGCCTACGCGGCGAGCAGGTATTCACGGTAGGCGATGACGAAGTCATCGTCTCGGCGTTTACCGCGTTCAAGGTAGGAAATCGTGGTGGGCCACGTGTTGAAGTGCCCGGCTGCGGTTTCCAAGCTGATCTTCTTCGACTGGCGCAGTGGCCTCAGGTCGTCGACGGCGGGTACCGGCTCGGGCCGGACAATGTGCCGGTAGGCCTCGTTGGCGATGTAGCGTTTGAGGCACCGCATGATCTCGCGTTTGCTCTTGCCCTCCGCGGTCCGGCGTGCCACGTAGGCCCGTGTCCGCGGGTCACTGGACATGCGCACGAGCACGATCTGGTGGAGTGCCTGATTGGCCTGCCGGTTTCCTCCACGGTTGAGCCTGTGCCGGTTCGTCTTCCCGGAAGACGCCTGCAGTGGACTCACCCCGCATAAGGCGGCGAAGGCTTCCTTACTGCGGATACGCTCAGGATTCTCACCCGCGGTGACCAGCAGTTTCGCCGCGCTGATCGGTCCGATTCCCTTGGCCGCTGCCAGTGCCGGTGCGGTGTCGGCGACGACGGTGGTGATGTCGGTCAGGAGTTCGTCGATCTCACCGGTGAGGTTCTGATAGCGGCGGGCCAGCGTGCGCAATGCCTTGCGCTGGTAGTCCGTCGCCACCGGTCGGGTGGCGGCGAGTCGGGCGATCAGCGTCTTGTCGTTCAGGCCGCGGTGGGCCTGGCGAAAGGCGGTGTCGGCGGTGACGAGTTTGTTCTTGATCTGCACGATCGCAGTCGTGCGGGCTTTGACGGCGGTGGTGTAGGCGCACAAGAGGTTGGCCAGGCCGGCGATGACGCCGCCGAGGAGTTTCGGGATCGGCAGGCGGTCGTGGTCGTCAGCTGCGATGGCCTTGGCTGCGGCGTAGGCGTCGATCGGGTCGGACTTGCCGCCGCGGCGTGCCTGCCGGTTCGGGCGGATGATCTCGCGGACTTCGATCTGCTGACTGCGGAGGTGGGCGGTGATGCCGGCACCGTAGGACGCGGTGCCCTCGATCCCGACCTTGCGCAGTGTGCCGAGGGTGGTGATGAAGGCGAGGATCGCGGCATAGCCCGCCGGGGTGGTGGGGAACTCGGCGTCGTCGAGTTTGCGGCCGAGCTCGTCGATGATGGCGACGTGGTGTGTGTCGGCGTGTGTGTCGATGCCGGCGTAGACGTGTCGGTGTGGTGTTGGCATGATGGGTGGTGCCCTTTCGTCCCTTGGTGGTGATGGAAGCGCAATCCCGGCCGGGTGGGCAGACAGGACGTTGACGGGGTAGTGACCGCGCTCCTATGAGGTCATGCTCGTCCGGTCGGGACACTCGATGATTCCCTGGTGGGTGGACAGATCACGGCAAAGGCACACACTGTGGTGGCCAGTCAGTGCCTGGGTCACACCCTGGATGGAAACCATCCCTACAAGTATCAACGTC
>NZ_JANIJX010000055.1 GCF_024580735.1 Brevibacterium moorei
CCCGACTAACCCAGGGAAGATGAACTTGACCCTGGAACCCTTAGTCATCCAGTGCACGGGATTCCAACCCGTGTTTCGCTACTCATGCCTGCATTCTCACTCGCATAGCCTCCACCACTCGATCACTCGGCAGCTTCACCGGCCACACGACGCTCCCCTACCCAACAAACCAGGAGTTATCCCTTCAGGTTTGATGTCACGACTTCGGCGGTGTACTTAAGCCCCGCTACATTATCGGCGCGGAATCACTTGACCAGTGAGCTATTACGCACTCTTTCAAGGATGGCTGCTTCTAAGCCAACCTCCTGGTTGTCACAGCAACTCCACATCCTTTCCCACTCAGCACACGCTTAGGGGCCTTAGTCGATGATCTGGGCTGTTTCCCTCTCGACAATGAAGCTTATCCCCCACTGTCTCACTGCCACGCTAACTTAAACCGGCATTCGGAGTTTGGCTGACGTCAGTAACACAATACGGCCCATCAACCAACCAGTAGCTCTACCTCCGGCAAGCACCACGCAACGCTGCACCTAAATGCATTTCGGGGAGAACCAGCTATCACAGAGTTTGATTGGCCTTTCACCCCTAACCACAGGTCATCCCCTCCATTTTCAACTGAAGTGGGTTCGGGCCTCCACACGCTCTTACACGCGCTTCACCCTGCCCATGGCTAGATCACTCCGCTTCGGGTCTAGGACACGCGACTACAACGCCCTCTTCAGACTCGCTTTCGCTACGACTACCCCACACGGGTTAACCTCGCCACATGCCACTAACTCGCAGGCTCATTCTTCAAAAGGCACGCCAGCACAGTCATTAAAACTGCTTTGACGGCTTGTAGGCACACGGTTTCAGGTACTCTTTCACTCCCCTCCCGGGGTACTTTTCACCATTCCCTCACGGTACTATCCGCTATCGGTCATCAGGAAGTATTCAGCCTTACCAGGCGGTCCTGGCAGATTCACACGAGATTACACGAGTCCCGTCCTACTCGGGAAAACAGTCAACCCCCGCCACACACATTTCGCCTACAGGACTCTCACCCACTCCGGTCAGCCATCCCAGACTGTTCGACTACACGCGCAACAAAGGGCTCCGACCATGTGGAATCGGACAACCACTCCCCACAACACCACGCACACAACCCCCACACGGTTCATACATGCACGCAGTTTAGGCTCCTCCGCTTTCGCTCGCCACTACTCACAGAATCATTATTATTTTCTCTTCCTACGGGTACTGAGATGTTTCACTTCCCCGCGTTCCCCCCACACACCCTATATATTCAGATGCGGGTACCAGACCATCACAGACTGGCGGGTTCCCCCATTCGGACACCCTCGGATCACCGCTCGTTTACCAACTCCCCGAGGCTTATCGCAGGTTACAACGTCCTTCATCGGCTCCTGATGCCAAGGCATCCACCATGCGCCCTTCACCACTCACCACAACACACACAGCAGAAGACCAAC
>NZ_JANIJX010000056.1 GCF_024580735.1 Brevibacterium moorei
GTTGATGCTCCTTAGAAAGGAGGTGATCCAGCCGCACCTTCCGGTACGGCTACCTTGTTACGACTTAGTCCCAATCACCAGTCCCACCTTCGACCACTCCCCCCGGACGAACCGGTTAGGCCATGGGCTTCGGGTGTTACCGACTTTCGTGACTTGACGGGCGGTGTGTACAAGGCCCGGGAACGTATTCACCGCAGCATTGCTGATCTGCGATTACTAGCGACTCCGACTTCACGTAGTCGAGTTGCAGACTACGATCCGAACTGAGACCGGCTTTCTGAGATTCGCTCCACCTCACGGCATCGCTTCCCTCTGTACCGGCCATTGTAGCATGCGTGAAGCCCAAGACATAAAGGGCATGATGATTTGACGTCATCCCCACCTTCCTCCGAGTTAACCCCGGCAGTCTCCTATGAGTTCCCACCATCACGTGCTGGCAACATAGAACGAGGGTTGCGCTCGTTGCGGGACTTAACCCAACATCTCACGACACGAGCTGACGACAACCATGCACCACCTGTACACCAACCCAAAAAGGGAAACCCCGTTTCCGAGGCGATCTGGCGCATGTCAAGCCTTGGTAAGGTTCTTCGCGTTGCATCGAATTAATCCGCATGCTCCGCCGCTTGTGCGGGCCCCCGTCAATTCCTTTGAGTTTTAGCCTTGCGGCCGTACTCCCCAGGCGGGGCACTTAATGCGTTAGCTACGGCACAGAACCCGTGGAATGGGTCCCACACCTAGTGCCCAACGTTTACGGCATGGACTACCAGGGTATCTAATCCTGTTCGCTCCCCATGCTTTCGCTCCTCAGCGTCAGTAACAGCCCAGAGTCCCGCCTTCGCCACCGGTGTTCCTCCTGATATCTGCGCATTTCACCGCTACACCAGGAATTCCAGACTCCCCTACTGCACTCCAGTCGGCCCGTACCCACTGCACGCGCACCGTTAAGCGATGCGTTTCCACAGCAGACGCGACCAACCGCCTACGAGCTCTTTACGCCCAATAATTCCGGACAACGCTAGTACCCTACGTATTACCGCGGCTGCTGGCACGTAGTTAGCCGGTACTTCTTCTGCAGGTACCCTCCACCCCCATCAAGGAGGCCTTGTTCCCTACTGAAAGAGGTTTACAACCCGAAGGCCGTCATCCCCCACGCGGCGTCGCTGCATCAGGCTTGCGCCCATTGTGCAATATTCCCCACTGCTGCCTCCCGTAGGAGTCTGGGCCGTGTCTCAGTCCCAGTGTGGCCGGTCGCCCTCTCAGGCCGGCTACCCGTAAACGCCTTGGTAGGCCATTACCCCACCAACAAGCTGATAGGCCGCGAGCCCATCCCCAACCGACAAAACTTTCCACCCCCACCCATGCGGGCAGGAGTCGTATCCGGTATTAGACCCAGTTTCCCGGGCTTATCCCGAAGTCAGGGGCAGGTTACTCACGTGTTACTCACCCGTTCGCCACT
>NZ_JANIJX010000057.1 GCF_024580735.1 Brevibacterium moorei
GGCTCATCCGATTTGGGAGTGTAGTTGGGGTCTGAATCCCCCTGCTTCCAGGAGGCTGCGTGCAACGTAGTTGGTCAGGTTCCGGAAGCCGAGGGCGGAGCCTCGGAGGTGCTCGAGTCTTCCGTTGATGGCTTCCGTGGGGCCGTTGGACGTTCCTGGGTGGTCGAAGTATGCCAGGATGTCACCGGCCCGGCGTTTCAACGTGCGTCCCAGCGTGATGACCTCGCGCAGTGCTTTTGGCACTCCTCGGCTGATGTTGTCGATGAGCTGGGCCATGATGCGCTTGCCCTCCCTTGGGTCGGTGTGCCGGTACGCGGCCACGACGTCCTGGTACACGCCCCAGGTCGCTTCCACTTCGGCGTGACGCTCATCGGTGAACGCGACCATGAGCCTGGTCCGCTGCTTGTCGGTGAGCAGGTCCTCCCCAGTGTGCAGGGTCCGGCGGATCCCGTAGAGCGGATCACCAGACCTGCCGCGGTGCCCGGTGGTCTCCTGCTGGATACGCTGCCGATTCCGGTCCAAGGCATCCCCGCATAGTTGGGTGACGTGGAAAGGGTCCATGACCTCGATCGCGTCGGGCAACTCCGTCTCGGCGGCGGTCTTGAACCCGGTGAACCCGTCCATCGCCACGACCTCCACGGCGTCTCTCCAGTTATGGGGCCTGGCCTGAAGCCAGGCCGTGAACACGGCCTTGGACCGGCCCTGAACCATGTCGAGCAGGCGCGCAGGCCCAGTCTTGTCCCGAACCGGGGTGAGGTCGATGATGACGGTGACGTACTTGTCGCCCTTGCGCGTATGCCGCCACACATGCTCGTCGACGCCGATGACCTGCACGCCGTCGAAACGGTCGGGTTTGTCGATGAGCACCCGCCGTCCCTCAGTGATCACCGCGGCGTTCGCAGTATCCCAGGACACCGCCAGGCTGTCAGCGACACGAGCGACTGTCAGGTGCTGGCACACGATTCCTTCCAGCGCCCACCGCAGCCCCGTCCGCGACAATTTGGCGCGCGGCTCGGCCGCTGCACGTGTATCCTGCCGCCAGACGTGGCCGCACTCTGTGCATTTGTAGCGTCGGACGCGCACGTGCAGAGCCGTCGGCCGCCAGCCCAACGGCTGGTGAGCAAGCCTGCGCACCAGCGTGTCCCGTGGAGCCCCCGGAGACCCACAGCGGTGGCACCAGTCGTCCGGCTCAACGACAGTACACGAAATGATCGCCCGGTCCGGCGTCAGGTACTGGCCGACGGCGCGCAGGCCGAGACCGTCGAGTCCCGTGAAAGTCGTGAGATCAGGAGTCGTGAAGGTAGGCTTGAGCATCGAAGGCCTTGTGGTGAGGAATCGGTTTCTAGACAATTCCCATTCTCACCGCGGGGCCTTCTTCACACCCCCTACGACACACCTACCCCTGTCGGATAATTCTCTACACCCTCAATCCGGAAGAGCC
>NZ_JANIJX010000058.1 GCF_024580735.1 Brevibacterium moorei
GATCCATTCAGAATGGACCTCGACAGGCGGCCGGTAGTCAATCGCCGAATGCAATCGCGTCTGGTTGTACCAGGCCACCCACTTCGACGTCTCCGCCATCACCTCGATCAACCCTGACCACACCCTCCGGTCGATCAGCTCTGCCTTGTAGACCGAGTTCAGCGCCTCGGCCATGGCGTTGTCGTATGAGTCCCCGCGTGACCCCACCGACGCCACGACCTCGGACTGCGCCAGAGTCTCGCCATAGCGAACCGACCGGAACTGCACCCCGCGATCCGAGTGGTGGACGAGCCCGGAGACATCTTCGCCGGCCCGATATTTCGCAGCCAAAGCCATCGTCAGTGCGTCCCTGGCCAAGGACTCCCGCATATGGTTCGTCACCTGCCAGCCGACGATCTCCCTGTGGAAGACATCAAGGATGAACGTCGTGTACACCCACCCAGCAGACGTCGGAACATAGGTGATGTCAGCGACCCACAAACAATTCGGGGCCGCTGCAACGAACTCACGTTCAACAAGATCATCCGGACATTCCTCAGCACGTGCCGAGGCCGTCTTCGGACGCTTCCGCCTCCGCCGGACCCCGTCGATGCCCAACCGGCGCATCAACCGTTCCACCGTGCAGCGGGCCACCGGCCCGAACTGGTCGGCGTACTCGCGGTTGATCGCCTTCCACATCTTCCGCACCCCGTAACAGGAATAGTTCGCCTCATAGACATCCTGAATCACGACCATCAGTGCGTGGTCCCGACGGGCTCTAGCCGATGGTTGACGCTTCTTGTAGGCGTAATACGAGCTCACAGCAATCCGTGCCACAGTCCCTTTCAGGGCGCGCACGATTGGCTCGACTCCGAACTCGCAGCGATTGTCGTCGATGAAGGCGACGATCACCTCGATGGGCGGTCGAGCTCCGCCGCGAAGAAAGCCGAAGCCCTCTTCAGAATCTCGTTGGCCCGCTTCGCTTCAGCCAACTCAGCCCGCAGCCGGCGGTTCTCCGCTTCCAAGTCGACCGACTCGGCCGGGGTGGCCTTGCCGGAGTCTTTGTGTTTACGCACCCAGACTCGCAGGGTTTCTTTGCTCAGCCCGAGTTCGTTGGCAACGCGGGCGATGGCTCCGTTGGCCGTTGCGGGATCGGCCCGGGCATGGATGACGAGCGCGACGGCGCGAGCCTTGAGTTCGTCGGTGTATTTCACTGGCACGAGAGAATCTCCTTCTTCCAATCTCCCTGCCTCTATTATTCCCGGGGCGATTCA
>NZ_JANIJX010000059.1 GCF_024580735.1 Brevibacterium moorei
TCGTTGTTGTTACTCGTGTTACCCAACCCACCACACACCCCGACAAGACCACAGTCCCACCGAGTCGTGTTGTTTGGGTGAGTGAACGGTGTATTAGTACCAGTCAGCTCCACGAATCACTCCGCTTCCACACCTGGCCTATCAACCCCATCATCTCTAGGACACCTTAAAGGAGACCTCATCTCGAAGCAGGCTTCCCACTTAGATGCTTTCAGCGGTTATCCCTCCCGAACGTAGCAAACCAGCCATGCCCTTGGCAGAACAACTGGCACACCAGAGGTTCGTCCGTCCCGGTCCTCTCGTACTAAGGACAGCCCTTCTCAAATCTCCAACGCACGCAGCGGATAGGGACCGAACTGTCTCACGACGTTCTAAACCCAGCTCGCGTACCGCTTTAATGGGCGAACAGCCCAACCCTTGGGACCAACTCCAGCCCCAGGATGCGACGAGCCGACATCGAGGTGCCAAACCATGCCGTCGATATGGACTCTTGGGCAAGATCAGCCTGTTATCCCCGAGGTACCTTTTATCCGTTGAGCGACCGCGATTCCACAATCCACGGCCGGGTCACTAGTCCCAGCTTTCGCTCCTGCTCGACACGTCCGTCTCACAGTCAAGCTCCCTTGTGCACTTACACTCGACACCTGATTGCCAACCAGGCTGAGGGAACCTTTGGGCGCCTCCGTTACTCTTTAGGAGGCAACCGCCCCAGTTAAACTACCCATCAGGCACTGTCCCTGAACCCGATCAGGGTCCGAAGTTAAGGAATCCAGAATGGCCAGAGTGGTATTTCAACAACGACTCCCCAACACCTAGCGATGCCGGATCACAGTCTCCCACCTATCCTACACAAGCCACACCGAACACCAATACCAAACTATAGTGAAGGTCTCGGGGTCTTTCCGTCCTGCTGCGCGTAACGAGCATCTTTACTCGTAATGCAATTTCGCCGAGTTCGCGGTTGAGACAGCAGAGAAGTCGTTACGCCATTCGTGCAGGTCGGAACTTACCCGACAAGGAATTTCGCTACCTTAGGATGGTTATAGTTACCACCGCCGTTTACTGGGGCTTAAATTCTCCGCTTCAACCCCGAAGGGTTTAACAGGTCCTCTTAACCTTCCAGCACCGGGCAGGCGTCAGTCCGTATACATCGCCTTACAGCTTCGCACGGACCTGTGTTTTTAGTAAACAGTCGCTTCTCCCTGGTCTCTGCGGCCACCACACACACATCAGACCG
>NZ_JANIJX010000006.1 GCF_024580735.1 Brevibacterium moorei
GGTTTGTCCTTGACCCACTGGCCTTTCGAACCATAGGGCTGACGCTCGTACTCGCGAACGAACTCACGGACCTCTTCGACGGTGAATCCCACAACGCTGACCATGCGAGATCACTCTCCTTTGCTTGATCGTGACTGACTCACAACCAGCTTGGCAAAGAGGGGGCATGCGCATATATGCGCATGCCCTGCAGGTTTCCGTATGCGATGTGGAGAGGCCTCGGTCGAGGCTGGTCCTCGCTCAGCCCTGTGGTACGTCCAGCCCGTTCTTCTTCTTGGGCAGGGCACCCAGAGCGATGACGATGATCGCAGCCATCAGCATGGCGGCGCCGATCACCCACATGCCGCCGTTGGACGAGCCGGTGGTCGTCTTGACGAAGCCGGTGATGTAGGGGGCGAAGAAGCCGGCGGTGTTGCCGATGGAGTTGACCAGGGCGACGCCGGCGGCGGCTCCGGCCCCGGACAGGAAGGCGGTGGGCAGCGGCCAGAAGGTCGCCAGGCCGCACATCACACCCATTGCGAAGATCGACACGAGCACCATGGTGGTGAACGGCGAATTCATGAACGTGGTGATCGGGATGGCCACCGCCGAGATCAGCGTGGGGATGGCCACGTGCCAGACGCGCTCACCCGTCTTATCGCCGTGCCTGGCCCAGAACCACATGACCAGCGCACCACAGGTGAAGGGGATCGCGTTGATCAGCCCGACCTCGACGATCGAGAAATCGGTGTTGAAGCGGTCTTTGAAGTCCGAGATGATCGAGGGCAGGAAGAAACTGATGGCGTAGAGGCCGTAGACGATGCCGAAGTACACCAGGGCCAGTGCCCAGACCCGACCGCTGGCCAGGGATTTCCAGGCCGGAACGTGGTACTCGGAGGCGGTCAGGGCCTCCTCATCGTCCATCTGGCGCTGCAGCCATGCGCGCTCATCGGCGGCCAGCCATTTGGCCTCGCGCGGCCGATCGGTCAGGAACCACCAGCAGATGATGCCCAGGATGATGGCGGGCACGCCCTCGAGGAGGAACATGAAGCGCCATCCGGCCAGGCCGAAGAAGGCCTCGTGGCCGTGGGCCATGATCAGACCGGAGACGGGCGATCCCAGCGCCGTGGACAGTGGGATGGCCAGCATGAACAGCGCGGTGGCCTTCGCGCGTTCGCGCTTGGGGAACCAGTAGGTCAGGTAGAGGATGATGCCGGGGAAGAATCCCGCCTCGGCGATGCCCAGGACGAACCGGGCGGTGTAGAGCCAGCCGGCCGAGGGGACGAAGGACATGAGGGCGGCGATGATGCCCCAGCTGACCAGAATGCGCGCGATCCAGCGGCGGGCGCCGAACTTGTGCAGCGCCATGTTCGAGGGCACCTCGAGCAGCAGATAGCCGATGAAGAACACGCCGGAGGCGATGCCGAAGGCGGTTGCGCTCAGCTTCAGGTCCTCGGACATGCCCCCGGGCCCGGCGAATCCGATGTTCGTCCGGTCGAGGTAGTTGATGAAGTACAGCAGGCCCAGGAACGGCACGAGCCGCCATGTGACCTTTTTCAGAGTGCGTTTGCGCAGAGCGTCGTCTGTGCTGATCGCCGTCGCCATTGAGAGCTCCAGATCTAGGGGATGTGATCCTGACAATGCGCTTCATTAGATCACAGAAATCCCTGGGCGAAGCTATTCGAGCCCGCAAATCTCACAGTTCGGACTGCTGTGGAACGCCAGAGGCGACCGGCCCACCAGGGGGCCGGTCGCCTCGGGCGGAACCGGGGGCTCAGACGTCCGGGGTGAACCGGCCGTCCTGGGCCATCCAGCCACCGTCGACCAGCAGCGAATGACCGGTGACGTAGCTGGCGGCATCGCTGGAGAGGAAGAGCACGGGGCCGGCGATCTCGTGCAATTCGCCCCAACGGCCCAGGGCCGCCTTGTCGGCATAGGCGTTCCACCATTTGGCATCCTGCTTGATCTGCGCGGTCAGCGGTGTGTCGAAGGGACCGGGCAGGATCGCATTGGCGCGCACTCCGGTGCCGCCCAGCTCGCTGGCCAGCGTCTTGACCAATTGCACGACACCGGCCTTGGCCGCGGCGTAAAGGCCCTGCCCTGGTTCGATCACGAGCGCACGGAAGCTAGCGAAGGCGATGAGCGAGCCCCGTCCGGCTGCGGCCATATGCGCGCCGAAGGCCTTCATCAGGCGGTAGGTGCCCTTGAGGTTGATGTCGATCACCCGGTCGAACTCATCGTCGACGGTGTCGAGCACGCGCTTGCGGACGTTCAGGCCGGGCGTGGTGACCAGGATCTCCGCTTGGGAATAGGTATCGGCCAACTGCTGGACCTCGGCGGTGTCCGTGACGTCGACGCCCGCGTAGTGGGACTTACCGCCGCGGGCGGCGATGATTCCGGCGGTCTCCCTGGCGCCCTCGGCGTTGAGATCGGCGCAGACGACCTCGGCCCCGGCGTCCGCCAGTCCGATCGCGGTCGCCTGACCCAGTCCGGAGGCCGAGCCGACGACGACCGCCAGCTTGCCCGTGAGGTCGAAGAGTCCGTGGATGTTGGGAAGATCTGAGGCCGACTGGCTCATCTGCATGCCTTTCGTTGTCTAGCGTCTTTGCCTGTTCTCCGCCAGCCTAGTGCCCGCAGTTGCGGGCAGGACAGCGGTGTCGTGTCCTGAGACGATCCGGCCGGAGTCCAGGTGCACGATCCGACCGCCCAGGACCAGGGCCTCTTCGGCATCGGTCGTGGCGTAGACGGTGGTCAGGCCCATCCGGCGCAGGATGAGCGCCAGCGTCTTTGCGGTCCGGCTCCGTTCGTCCGGCGCCAGATTGCGCAGCGGATCGTCGGCTATCAGTATCCGGGGGCGGGCGACCAGGGCGCGGGCGGCCGAGACGTGGGGCAGCAGCTCCGGGCCCAGACCCGAGGCCCGCTGGTCGAGGTGCTCGACGATTCCCAGCCGGGTGGTGGCCGCTAGGACCCGTTCCCTGGCCCGTTCCCGGCCGACTCCGTAGAGCAGGAGGGGAAAGGAGAGGTTCTCCGCCAGGGTCATATGCGGATAGAGGCGGTGCCGGTCGAAGACGCGGTTGACCCCGCGGTGTTCGGCGTCGAGGCCGGTGACGTCCTCCCCGTCGATGAGCACCCGGCCGTTGTGCCGGGGTTCGGCCCCGGAGAGGATGCGCAACAGGGTGGTCTTGCCACTGCCCAGCGGGCCCACGACGCATACCGTTTCCCCTTCGGCGATGTCGAGGTCCACCCCGGCGAGGCCGGGTGCTGGCTGATGGGGGTAGCGGTGCTCCAGGGCTCTGGCCAGCAGCGTCGCCATCGACCGACCTCCCATCCAGGCACGTCTTGAAATGTTATCTATATCTCATTTTAGGGGTTCATCCGTCTTGTACGTCAACACCCGCCGGTCGGCCCGCCCTGGCGACCCGCGCGGGTCGCCAGGAGCTCCGTAGACTTAGAGCATGAGGGTCGGATTGGAAGACGTCGCACGCGCCGCCGGGGTGTCGGTGACGACCGTTTCGCGCGTCCTCGGCGGGCGCGGCACCGTCGCGGCCGGCACCCGTGAGCGGGTCATGGCGGCGCTTACGGCGACCGGCTACCACCGCTCGACCCTGCTCGAACCGAGCGTCGCCCGACTCGTGGCGGTTGCAGCCCCTGCAGCCCCCGAACACTGGCAGTCCGAGGTCTGCCGTACTGTCTCAGCCCATCTGCAGGGCGCCGGCGCCGCGGCGGTGCCCGTCTTCCTCGACGCCGAGGACAGGGGGCTGCAGCAGGCGATCGCCGCAGGGGTCGTTGCCGTGGTCACTCCCACCTTCACCAGTCTGGACGTCGACGTGCCCGTCATCCGGCTGAACGAATCGCGTCAACCCCTTCTCCCGCCGGGGCCGGGAGCCGTCGACGCCGATCTGGTGGCCGCCAGGCTGGACCTGACCGGTGGGCTGAGCCTGGCCTTCGAACACTTGGGAGCATTGGGCCACCGGCGGATCGGCCTGATCTGCAATGACGCCGGAGACCTGGCCGAACTGCTGGCCTCCCGCTTCGTGGCCGAACATCCGGTGCGCGGATACAACGCGGATGTGCCCACCTGGATCGCACGCGCGCCCCGGTCGTTCTCCGGCGGGATCGAGGCGGCCACCCGGCTGCACGCACAGCGCTGTACGGCCGTGATCGTGCAGGGGTCCCTCCAGCTGCACGGCACGCTCGAGGCGATGCGGCGCCATCGCCTGCGAGTGCCCAGGGACCTGTCGGTGGTGGGTTTCGGGGACGCACTGACCAATCGCTTCACGGGCCCGGCGACGACGATGCTCGCCTTCGACATCGCGGGGCTGGCGGGGGCGCTGGCCGGCAGCACCGGCCGGCTGCTGGGTCTGCCCGGGCTGTCGGCGGCCACCGTGCCGCCGAACTTTCGGCCCCAGTTGATGGCGCGCGAATCCTCGGCGGCGGTGCTGCGCGGATGAGCCCGGCCCAGACCAATCCGTCGCAGGGGGCCGGGAGAGGGGGCCCCCGCGCAGGCCGACCCACCCTGGCCGCGATCGGCGCAGCCTCGGGACTGTCGCCGGCCACCGTGTCGCGCGTGCTGCGCGGACTGCCCGGTCCCAGCGAGCGGGCCCGGCGGGCCGTGCACGTGGCGCTGGGCGCTCTGGGCGTGGCCGAGGGCGCGCCGGCCGCGGCGACCGGGCCCGGCCCCGTCGCACTCGTCCAGCGGCGCCCGCTGGCAGCCGAGGTCGACGCCTATGAGCGACTGCAGCAGGAGCTCGTGCGGACCCTGTCCGTGGCCGGCCGGATCGCCCTGCAGGTCTACATCGGCACGGATCTTCCCTGGCGGCCTGGGATGTTGCGCGAGGCGGGCGCCACAGGGGCGATCCTGATCGGCGATGCGGTGCCGCCGGAGTACGCCCTGCAGGTGCGAGAGCTGGGAATCCCCACGGTGCGCATCGGTTCGGCCGGCGAGGAGGGGGATACCGAACAGGCGGGGGTGCCCGGCGCCGGGGCGATCGCGCTGGACCGGGCGGCCGGCGTCGCCACCGCGGTCGGTCACCTGATCCAGCTGGGGCACACCCGGATCGGTCTGGCGGTACCGGAGGCGCCCGGGTCGGCGACCCTGGTCGGGGCGTTCAGGCGGGAACTGGCCGCGGGGCTGCACATCATGGCCTCGCGCGATCAGGCGCCCGTCACCCGGGCCCAGCCCATTCTCCTGGCCGGAACCCGGGCGGCCGATGAACTGCTGGGCGGCGGAGTTAGCGCCATCATCAGCTGTGCTCCGGCCCTGAGCTTCGGTGTGCTCGAGGCCGCGCGGCGGCGGGGCCTGCGGGTGCCCGAGCACGTCTCCGTGGTCACTGTGGGGGAGATGCCCGAGGCCGCGGTGCTGGACCCGCCGATGACCCAGCTGGCGTTTCCCTGGAGCATCATCGCCGAGTCCGCGGTGCGCGAGCTCAGCGCAACGACTCACACACGACCGCTGGTCGTCATCCCCGACCTGGTGCTGCGCCGCTCGGAGGCGCCGCTGCGCAGACGCTGAGCCGGTTGTGGGCTCAGCCGACGCGCTGCGCCCTGAGGCGGGCCAGATCGCCCAGGAACCCGGCGACGGCCGGCGGGTCGGCCAGTCGGTGCCCGGCCGCGCTGGGGCCAGGCCCCACCTTGATCGACACCCCGAGGCGCACCGGCAGATCCGGGCCGGCCACGGCCCGTGACAGATGGGCGAAGGCGTCCTCGTCCGTTACGTCGTCTCCCGCGTAGAGTGCGCCGGTGGCACCGGTGGCCGCGATGACCCGGTCGAGCCCGCCGCCCTTCGTGCTGTGGCGGACCGCGTATTCGACGATGTCGTGGCCCGGCACCCGGCGCAGGGGCAGGCCGTCCAGCCGCTCGCTGAGCCCGGTGTGGAGCCAGCGGGTCTGCGCGGGGTCGACACCCCGGGTGTGGAACACCCGGGAGAGGGGTTTGACCTCGACCCGCCAGTCGGCGGACAGACCGGCGCGCAGCCGCATGCCGACGAGCTCGTCCTGTACTTCGTCGAGCTGGGCGAGGAGTTCCGCCTCGCGGTCCTGGGGCAGCTCGCCGGAGTCCTCCGGCCCGCCGGCCCCGGACGCCGTCGCGCCGCCGGTCCCGGACGTTGGGGCATCGGCGGGTTCGCCCAAGCCGCTCAGATCGGTCTGGGCGCCATGGGAACCGATGAGCAGGGCGGCCGGATGCGGATCGGCCACCCTGCGCAGACCTGCCAGGTCACGTCCGGTGATGTAGGCGGTATAGGTGTCGTCGAGTTCGGCCAACCGGGCCAGGGCCCGGTGTGCGCCCGGCAGCGGCCGGCTGTCCAGGGGGTCGTCGACCAGTTCCGCCAGGACCCCGTCGAAATCGAGGGCGACCAGCAGCCGCGGGGTCGCGGCCAGCGCGTTCAGTGTTCGGGACCTGAGCGTCGTTCCCGCGGCGTCGAGCGCGAGGGGTTCAACCTCGGCGGTCATGCAGCCGCTCCGAGAGCTCGTCCTGGGTGTCGGCGACGGTGTCGAGTGCGTCGAGGAATTCGTGGGACCAGGCCTGGACGTTCTCGTGGCCGAGCTTGGCGCGCATCGGCTTCATCCGCTTGCGCTGTTCCTTCAGGGGCATCTCGGTGGCCAGCTGGATCGCGTCCTTGAGCCCTGTGATGTCGTGCGGATTGACCTGCACGGCCTGTCGCAGCTGGTCGGCGGCTCCGGCGAACTCGCTGAGCACCAGCACCCCGTCGTTGTTCGTCCGGCACGCCACGTATTCTTTGGCGACCAGGTTCATGCCGTCGCGCAGAGCGGTGACCAGCATGACATCGGCGGCCAGGTAGAAGGCGGTCATCTCCTCCCGCGGATAGGAATGGTGGAAGTAGTGGACCACCTGATTGTCCAAGGAGGAGTACTCCCCGTTGATCCGGCCGACGGCCAGCTCCACGTCCGTGCGGATCTGCTGGTATTCGTCGAGTCTTTCCCGGCTGGGCGTGGCGATCTGGATGAACGTGATGTCCTCGTTCGAGATCCGTTTATCGCCCAGCAGCTCCTCGAGCGCCTTGAGGCGGTGCCGGATGCCCTTCGTATAGTCCATCCGGTCCACCCCCAGCATCAGGATCCGGGGGTCGCCCAGCTCCTCGCGGATCTGCGCGGCTCTGGCGATGGTCGCGGGGTCGGCGGCCTGGGCCTCGAGGTCGGCGGTGTCGATCGAGATCGGGAAGTGCCTGGCCACGGCATAGCGGATGGGTGTGCCCGGATCGTCCTCATCGGTGCCAGGGACGGCCGGGATCCGGATGACGTCGTCCTTCGTCGTCATACCCAACTTGATGCGCACGGCACGGCGGAAGTTCGCGGCATCGGCCGGGCGCTGGAAGCCCACCAGGTCCGCGCCCAGGATGCCGCGCAGGATCGCCGAACGCCAGGGCAGCTGGGAGAAGATCTCCCAGGGTGGGAACGGGATGTGCAGGAAGAAGCCGATGCGCAGGTCCGGCCGCATGGCGCGCAGCATCTGCGGGACCAGGAAGAGCTGGTAGTCCTGCACCCACACGGTCGCCCCGCGCGCGGCCTCGAGCGCCACCCGGGCGGCGAAGCGGTGGTTGACGCGGACGTAGGAATCCCACCAGGTGCGGTGATATTCCGGGGCGACGATGACATCGTGGCACAGCGGCCACAGAGTGGCGTTGGAGAAGCCCTCGTAGTAGTTGTGGATGTCCTCGGTGCCCAGCCGCACGGGCACCAGGTGCATATCGTCCAAGTCGAAGGGGTCGAATAGTTCGTCGGCGGTGCCCGCCCAGCCGATCCAGGCGCCCTCGCGGGCCCGCATCACGGGCATCACCGCGGTGACCAGGCCGCCGGGGGAGGTGCGCCAGACGGGACCGTCTGCGGGATCGGCATCCGCCGATGTGTCGCGGTCGACCGGGAGCCGGTTGGCCACGACCACGAAGTCGGCGCCCTGGGTGGGCGGGTCGACGCGATGTGGCTCGGTGGTGTAGCTGTCTGTGGGACGGACCATGTGTGCACCTTTCGTCTGTGACCATTATCTCCTGTCGGCGCCCGGAAGTCCCGCGCCGGTCGCAGCCCGGCGGGCCGGGTCTAAGAGTCGTGTCAGACTTCGCCGGTAGCGTATGTGGAATGGTACTGACAGAAATCGGCGGATACCGCCTGGAGCGCGAATTGGGCTCCGGTGGCATGGGCGTGGTGTACCTGGGCTACGACCGGGCCGGGCAGCCGGTGGCGATCAAGGTGCTGCACCCCTATATCGCCGGAGACGTGGCCGCCAGGGCACGTCTGGCCCGCGAGGTGCGCACCCTGCGCCGCATCCGTCATCCCCGTATCGCCGAGGTCTACTATGCCGAACTAGACGCGGAACGGCCCTTCATCGTCACCCAGTACGTCGCCGGCCCGACGCTGTCGGCCGATGTGCGGTCCCACGGACCCTTCGACGAGGCGGAACTCGTCCACTTCGGCCATGCCCTGCTCGACGCCCTGGAGGCCGTGCACGCGGCCGGGGTCGTCCACCGCGACCTCAAACCCGCCAATGTCATGATCGCAGACGGCGAACCGATGGTCATCGATTTCGGCATCGCCCAGGCCGCCGACGACGTCCAGGTCACGGCGACGGGCCTGGTGATGGGCACACCCGGCTATCTCAGTCCGGAACTGGCAGACGGGCACACGGCCACCCCGGCGACGGACTGGTGGGGCTGGGGTGCCACCGTGGCCTTCGCCGCGAGTGGTCGCAATCCCTTCGGATCCGGACCCTTGGAAGCCGTACTGGGGAGAGTGGCGATAGGCCGTGCCCAGCTCGACGGCGTGCCCGCGCGCTTCGTGCCGCTGCTCACCGCATGCCTCGACCCGGATCCGGCCGCCCGCCCGGCCGCCGCCCAGATCCTTTCCGCACTGGTCGACATCGAGGCCGGGCAGATGCCGGTCCTCCCGGTCGCCGCGGATGCGCCCACCACTGTGCTGCCCGGGTCCGGGGCCGGATCCGGGGTGCCGGGGAACACGGCCGCGACCCGTGTCGTCCCCGCCGCCACCCGGGTGATGCCGGCCGAACCGCCCACCCGGGTCGCACAGGCGCCGGTCGGGCCCGCATACCATCCGACCGGCCATGCCGAGCCCGTAGCCCGTGCCGAACCCGGGGGACCCGTCGAACCCGTACGATGGGGCGCGCCGGCACCCGGGATCGAGCCCTACCGGCCGGTTCCGGTGTCCGATCCGAGCCGGCCCTGGCCGGGGGAGTCCGAGCCGTATCGCCGGGGCGAACCCTATGGCGCCGGGCAACAGTACCGGCCGCAACCGCGCCCCTCCAGGGCCGGCGGGGGCTGGATGGTCTTCGCCCTGGCCGTGCTGGCCGTGTGCCTGAGCGCCACGGCGCCCGTCATCGTGCTGCTGGCCGCCTACGCCTGGCAGCTGCTGGCCCGGCCCGCCGCCGGAGTGGTGGCCCGCCGGATCAGGCGCGCATCCTTCTACGGCCCCCCGGGGCGCACCGGGATCGGCGACTTCGTAGGGGTGCCGGGCGGGTTCGTCGTCGCGGTTCTCACCTCGGCGCTCAGTATGACCCTGCCCGTCCTGGCCGCCGGCGCGGTGACCGTACTGGTGAGCTTGGGAATAGTCGACTGGCTGCCCGGCGGCACGGGGGAACACGCAGCACTGCTGGCCGGTGGGGTGACCGGCGGGGTGGTGCTCTGGTTGGGACCCGGTGGCAGGAATCTGCGCAGCGGATCCGCGGGCCTGGCGCGCGGGATGACCGCCGGCAACCCCTGGGCACAGGGGACCGTCACGGTGGTGCTGCTGGTGCTCGCTCTGGTCGCCGCGGTCACCGGGTTCAGCGATGAGACCGTGTACTGGTGGCCCCTGACCGTGGATCCGCTGGAATGGGCGAATCTGGCACAGGGCGGCTTGCGGTAGAGGCACGGGCCACAAAATGATTGCAGGTTCAACAAGTATGAGTATTCGCTGATCCTCGGGCCCACCCGGCCCCCGTATGATGGTGCGCGGACGGTTCCGGCCGTCCACCGATCAAACAACCACTCATCGTGAGGGACAATGGCAAAGAACTCCTCGGCCGACGATCGTCGCAAGGCCGCGCGTGAAAAGGCACGGCAGATCGCCGCGGCCCAGGCGAAGCGGGACAAGACCGCGAAGACACTCCTGTACTCCGGCTTCGCCGTGGTCATCGTCGCGGTGATCGTCGTCGTCACAGTCCTGGTCGTGCGCTCGAACGCCCCGGTCGACTCGCCCAAGGCGATGGCCGGCGGAATGATCGCGGTCGCCCCCGACGGCAAGGACACCTTCAAGGCCGTCGCCCCCAAGGATGCCGACGGCAAGGACGTGCCGGAGGGTCTGACCCCGTTCAAGGACAGTGGCATTCCGGATTCGGCGCCGACGGTCAAGGTCTTCATGGACTTCCAGTGTCCGGCCTGCAACAGCTTCGAGCAGACCAATGGCGCCAACCTCATCAAGTGGGCCGGCGAGAAGAAGATCGCGCTGGAGTACTACCCGCTGGGCCTGCTGGACGACCAGTCGCTGGGCAATAAGTACTCGACCCGCGCCACCAACGCCGCCTACTGCGCCGTGGACTCCGGTCAGGGCGGGAAGTTCCCTGAAATGGCCCAGGCGCTGTTCGCCGAACAGCCGGAGGAGCAGAGCAACGGCAAGACCGATGTTGAGCTGAAGGCCATGGTCAAGAAGGGCGGCATCGACCTGGACGCCAAGCTGGCCACGGACCCGGAGAAGACCGTCTCCCAGTGCATCACCGACCAGACCTTCGGCAAGTACGTCGGCAAGGCCACGCAGGACGCCCTGAACGATGGGCTGACGCAGACCCCGCGGATCCAGGTCAACGGCAATGACATCAGCGACTGGTCCGACCCCTCGAAGTTCGCCGAGGCAGTGGCCCGCGGCTGAACCGCCCCGGTCGCGCGGGCACTGGGCGGGTCGGGCCGAATGGCGTCCGGCCCACCCGGTGCTCTATGATCGTTTAGTCGGTGCGCTTCCGGTTATCCGGCAGCGCCCCGCCTCCATAGCTCAGTTGGCCAGAGCACCTGTCTTGTAAACAGGGGGTCGTCGGTTCGAATCCGACTGGGGGCTCCACCTCGCACCTGTGCACACAGTGGCAGAGTGCGCACCCGCGCAGACATGGGGCGGCCTTTCCCGTAGGGTGGATATACGACAGTCCGCCCAATGCAAAGGAGCCGGTCATGGACCCGTTAGCCCTACTCATCGTCATCCTGGTCGTCATCGTCGTCGTCGTGGTGGTGCTGGCGATCCTGTTGTTCAGCGGCCTGCGCACCAGTATCTTCTTCACGGTGCACACGCAGGAGAATGTCATCGTCGAGCGCTTCGGCAAGTTCCAGAAAGTCGCCAAACCGGGCCTGAACACCAAGATGCCCTTCGTCGAGACGACCACCCGGCCCATCTCCCTGCGGGTCCAGCAGCTGGAGGTCAACATCGAGACGAAGACGAAGGACAATGTCTTCGTCATGGTCCCGGTGGCCGTGCAGTACGTCGTGGCGGAGGAGAGCGTCGTCGACGCCTACTACCGCCTGGCCAACCCGGAGGAACAGATCCGCTCCTATGTCTTCGACACCGTGCGCTCCTCGTTGTCGACGCTGACCCTGGACACCGCATTCGAATCGAAGGACGATATCGCCACCAGCGTCGAACACCGGCTCTCGGAGTCGATGGCCCGCTACGGTTTCCGGATCGTGAACACCCTGGTCACCGACATCTCGCCGGACTCGCGGGTGCGCGATTCGATGAACTCGATCAACGCCGCTCAGCGCGACCGCGTGGCCGCCCAGGCCCTGGCGGAGGCCGATAAGATCAAGCGGGTGACACAGGCCGAGGCCGAGGCGGAATCCAAGCGGCTGCAGGGCGAGGGCGTGGCGGCCCAGCGCAAGGCGATCGCCATGGGCATCGCCGAGCAGTACGAAATGCTCAAGCAGGTGGGTATCGAGGACACCGCCGAACAGCTGTTGCTGATGACCCAGTACTTCGACACGATGCAGGACGTGGCCCGCAATGGGAAGTCGAATGTGCTGTTGCTGCCGTCGAACCCGGGTTCGTTGGGCGAACTGAACAAGGAGATCCGCAACACCCTGCTCACGGCCCAGGCCGCACGCGAATCCTGAGGTGATGGGGCCCCGGAGGGCGAATCCCATCACATCCGGGGACTTGCAGCTGACAGTCAGTCGGCGCACATGGTATTCCTGAGGAATGATTCTCGACCGTTTCTTCGCGATCACCAAGCGCGGATCGACCGTCGGCCAGGAACTCCGGGGTGGTCTGGCGACCTTCCTGGCGATGGCCTATATCGTCGTTCTCAACCCCATCATCATCGGCACAGCCCAGGATTCCACCGGCGCCTACTTAGGCGGTGGGAGTGAGCCGAACACCGTAGCGGTCGCCGCCGCGACATCCCTGGTGTCCGGGGTGCTGACCATCCTCATGGGGCTGCTGGGGAACTTCCCGATGGCGGTCTCGTCCTCGCTGGGGATGAGCGCCTTCATCACCTACGGGGTCGTCACGATCCCCGGGATGACCTGGGCCGATGCCATGGGCCTGGTGGTCATCGAGGGCGTCATCCTGCTCATCCTGGTCCTCACGGGGTTCCGCAAGGCGATCTTCGACGCCGTTCCCGCACAGCTGAAGACCGCGATCAGTGTGGGTATCGGTTTGTTCATCGCGCTCATCGGGATGATCAACGCGGGCTTCATCCACAAGGGCAGCGGAAACGGCCTGGAGCTGGGACAGGGCGGCTTCCTGTCCGGCTGGCCCATCCTGGTCTTCGTCCTCGCACTGCTGGCACTGTTCGTCATGTGGGCCGCCAAGGTCCGCGGTGCGATCCTGTACTCGATCCTCGGCGCCACCGTGCTGGCCATCGTGCTCCAGGCGGTCTTCTCCATCGGGCCCAAGACCGGCGACGACGGTGAAATCGCCAACCCGACCGGATGGGGCCTGACCGTTCCGGCACTGAACCAGAACTGGTTCAGCCTGCCCGACCTGTCCGTCCTGGGGCGGTTCAACCTGCTGGGGTCCTTCGACCACGTGGGTGTTGTGGTGACGATCCTGACCGTGTTCACCCTGCTGCTGACGAACTTCTTCGACCTGTTGGGCACCATGGTGGGCGTGGCCAAGACCGGGAAGATCTACGATGAAGTCGGTGAGATCCCACGCACGAAGCGGATCCTCGTGGCCGATGCGCTCGGCGCGATCGGCGGCGGGCTGGGCGGGACCAGCGCGAACTCCGCCTTCGTGGAGTCGACGGTGGGTGCCGGCGAGGGCGCCCGCACGGGCCTTGCCAATATCATCACAGGCGGCCTGCTGCTGGTGACGATCGTGCTGGCCCCGCTGGCCGGCATCATCCCCTCCGAGGCCGCGGCCCCTACCCTGGTGCTCGTCGGCTTCCTCATGATGCAGCAGGTCACCGACATCGACTGGACCGACGTGGAGATCGCGATCCCCGCGTTCATGACGATCGTGCTCATGCCCTTCAGCTACTCGATCACGAACGGGATCGGGGCGGGCTTCATCAGCTACTCGGTCATCAAACTCCTGCGCGGGCACGGGCGCGAAGTCCACCCGCTGATGTACGTCACCGCCGCGATCTTCGTCGTCTACTTCGTCTCCGGTCCGCTGGAGGCCGTTCTGTCCTGAGCCCGGGGCCGGTCCTGGCAGGGGAAACACCCCGGCCATGCAGGCGCCACCCCGACTGACTCGTTATCGTAGTGCTGGGCGGGACCTCGCTCCCGTCCGGCAGAAGGTCCGTCCGCGGCCGTTCATCTACCAAGGAGTTCACATGTACAACCCGGTTCCGGTTCCTTCCCGCACACCCGTCCTGCTCACCGGCGCGACAGTCCTGCCGATCGCCGACCGCGCCGGCCGGCCTGTCGAGGCGCTGGCAACCGGCGATGTGCTGCTCGTCGACGGCCGCATCGCCGCTTACGGCCCGGTCGGTACCCTGAGCGCACCGGAGGGCACTCAGACGATCGACGCCACCGGCAAGTACGTGACGCCCGGCCTGTTCGAGGCCCACGGGCACATCGGCATCGACGAGGACGGAGTGCCCGACGCCGGTGACGACACCAACGAATCGATGACCCCGGACGGTTCCGGACTGCGCGCGCTCGATGGGATCAACCCCGATGACATCGGCTTCAAGGACGCCCTGCGCGGCGGGGTGACCGCAGCTCTGATCAAGCCGGGTTCGGCCAATCCGATCGGAGGGCGCTCCGCGGCGGTCAAGGTCTGGGGCCGGATCGTCGACGAGATGCTCATCAGCCAGGACCTGTCGGTGAAGTCGGCGCTGGGGGAGAACCCCAAGCGCTTCTTCGGCAACCAGGGTAAGGAACCCTCGAAGCGCACGGGCGTGGCGCGCGAACTGCGCAGGGCGTTCACCGCCGCTCAGGACTACAGGGCCGCAAAGGAGTACGCAGAGGCCGAGGGCAAGCCCTTCACCCGGGACCTGGGCAAGGAAACGCTGGTCCAGGTACTCGACGGCGAACTCGCCTGGGACCAGCACTGCCACCGTGCCGACGACATCGCCACCGCCATCCGGCTGTCCAAGGAATTCGGCTACCGGGTCGTGATCAACCATGCCACGGAGGGCCACCGGATCGCCGACTTCCTGGCCGCCGAGGGCGTCGACTGCATCGTGGGGCCGCTGATGACCAGCCGGTCGAAGGTCGAACTGCGCAATCGGACGCTGTCGACGCCGGCCGCGCTCGCGGCCGCAGGCGTGCGGATCGCGCTGACCACCGACCACCCGGTGATCCCCATCAACTTCCTCATCCACGAGGCGTCCCTGGCGGTCAAGGAGGGACTGCCACGCGACACGGCGCTGCAGGCGCTGACCATCAACCCGGCGCTGATGTTCGGCCTGGAGGGCCGACTGGGTTCCCTGGCACCTGACACCGATGCCGATGTCGTCGTCTGGTCGGGCGATCCGCTGGACGTGCTCTCGCGCGTCGAACGGGTCTTCATCGACGGCCGGCAGGTCTACACGCACAACGACGCCACCGGCGCCGCCGATGTCGCAGATCCCTACGGTCCCACCCTCGTGAACGTGCCGTGACCGACCGGCCGCAGTCAGAAGCCGGTGAGACGGCGGCCGAGCGGGAAGCAGAGCGTCAGGCCAGGGCAGAGCGGGCGCGCAGCAGGAAGCGCGTTCAGCAGCTGCTGCGCGGCTCGGCCCAGGCCCATGCCGCCCCGCAGACCGCCGGTGGCAAACGCCGTGCCGCCGAGCGGATAGCCCGCCGGGCGGTGGACCGGATCGTCACCGATCCGGAACCCACCACCCAGCCGATCCCGCTGGTGGCCCGGCTCAAGGGGACCGCCTATCAGGCTCCGGTGCAGCCACAGGCGAAGAACGAGGACGAGGCCAGGATGATCCTGGACTTCGCCGTCGACACCGGCCGGATGCTGTTGCGCGCGGGTGCGGGCTCCAAGGACGTGGAGATCGCGGTGATCGCGGTGTGCACCGCGCTGGGCCTGCCCAATGTCGAGATCGACCTGACCTCGGGGGCGCTGACGGTCCACTACGCGGACCCGGAGGGCCGACTGCTGACCGTTGTGCGGGTGACCCGCGACGAGTCCCTGCACTATGCGAAGATCTCCTCCCTGCACGCCCTGATCGCCGATATCGTCGATGGCAAGGTCGACTTCGATACGGCGCGCTCCCGCCTCGATGCCATCCGGCGGCAGCCGCGGCCGTATCCGGAATGGTTCATCACCGGTGCCTGGGCGGCCCTGGTCGGGGCGTTCACCATCCTGGTGGGTGGCGGACCGATCTCGATGACCCTGGGCTTCATCATGGCCATCGTGTTCGACGGGGTGGGCAAGCTGTTGGGCCGGACCGGTGTGCCCGGCTTCTTCATCACCGCGGGGCAGTCCCTGTTGGCGACCCTGGTCGCGACGGTCGCCTGGAACTTCGGTCTGGTCTCCAGCCCGCAGTATCTGGTGGCGGCGGGCATCGTCCTGCTGCTGCCCACTCAGAGCCTGCTGGCGGCCGTCGAGGACGCCCTGACGAGTTTCCCGCTGACCGCTGCGGGCAAGTTCGTGGGCGTGTTCATGACCTTCGCGGGAATCGTCTCGGGGATCGCCGCAGGGCTGTCCCTGGCCGCTGCCATGAACCTGCGCGATATCGACGTGCTCATCGACTCGAGTGCGCTCACGGGGCTGGGCACGGTGCTGGCCTCTTTGGCGGCCTCGGGGGTCGTCGCGGCAGCCGGAGCGGTGGGCATGCAGGCCTCCAAGCGGGTGATCCTGCCCGCCGCGGCCATCGGCATGGTCGGATTCCTGTGCAATTGGGGTCTGGGCGGCCTGGGCATCACCGGCGTGGCGAACTCGTTCATCAGCTCGCTGGTCGTCGGTGTGTTGGCCTATCCCGTGGCGATCTGGAGGCGCACCGCTTCGATCGTCTACCTGATCCCCGCGCTCTACCCGCTGCTGGCCGGCCTGTCGATCTTCTCTGCCGCCTACAACATGGTCGGCAGCGATTCGGTCACGGTCGCCTCGGGGTTGTCGGCGCTGTTCCTGGCAGTCGCCACGAATGCGGCACTGGCGGTGGGCGCCGTGCTCGGCGGCTTCATCTGCGCACCGCTGCAGAGTCATCTGCGCAAGCGGATCACCGAATACCGGCAGCAGGCAGCGGAACCGGCCACCTCGGCCTGAACGGCGCATGCGGGCCCGCAGCGGCGTCCGGCACGGGCCTCAGCCCCTGTCCACCCGCCAGTCGATCGGCGCGCTGCCCTGCTGCTCCAGCAGTCCGTTCGCCCGGCTGAAGGGCCGAGAGCCGAAGAATCCGCGGGAGGCCGACAGCGGCGAGGGATGGGGCGAGGTGATGGTCGGGACGCCCGGTAGCTGCGGGGCCAGGGACTGTGCATCGCGTCCCCACAGGATCGCCACGAGTGGGCCCCCGCGCTCCACCAGCGCGGCGATCGCCGCATCGGTGATCGCCTCCCAGCCACGGCCCCGATGAGACGCGGGCTTACCGGGGCGCACGGTCAGGCACCTGTTGAGCAGCATGACGCCCTGCTCGCTCCAGGCGGACAGATCGCCGTGTGCGGCCGGGGCGATGCCCAGATCGTCGTTCAGCTCCCGGTAGATGTTGTTCAGCGACCGGGGGATCGGCCTGACGTGTGGATCGACCGCGAAGGACAGGCCTATCGGATGGCCCGGGGTCGGATAGGGGTCCTGCCCGACGATGAGCACGCGGACGTCCGCCAGGGGAGCGCGGAAGGCGCGGAACACGTTCGCTCCCGCCGGCAGATAGCCCCGGCCGGCGGCGTTCTCGGCGCGCAGGAAGTCGCCCATCGCATGGATCTGCTCGGCGACCGGGGCCAGTGCACGGGCCCAATCGGGGGCCATGATGTTGTCCAAGGGGGCATCGTCCATACGCCCAGCCTACTGGCCGTGTGCACAGGCCGTGTGCGCCGGTGCCGTGTCGTGGACGGGCCCGCGGCGTGGCGCGGGCCACTGTGATCCGGCTAGTCTGAGAGGTGGGTCCCATCCCCGGCCCCGCCGGGTCCGGACGGGCCCGCTCACAGAACATCCGGGCGCACGGGCGCCCGCTGAGAGGAGACGAGTCATGGCCGACTTCCCGGTCAAGCAGGACTGGCAGATGTACATCGGCGGCGAATGGGTCGACGCGGTCGACGGCACCCGGGCCGATGTCATCACCCCGATCGATCGCACCGTCGTCATCGCGACGGTCCCCGAAGGCAAGGATGCCGACGCGGACCGGGCGGTCAAAGCGGCCAGGGCGGCGTTCCCCGCCTGGTCCGCCCTGCATTTCAAGGAACGCCAGAAGCTGTTGGTGCGCGCCGCCGACGCGCTCGAGGCGCACGCCGAGGAGCTGGCACAGCTGACCTCGGTCGACACCGGCAACGCACTGCGCACCCAGGCGCGCCCGGAGACCACCATCCTGGTCGACCTGTTCCGCTATATGGGAGGTGTCGCGGGCGAGGTCAAGGGCGATGTGCTGCCCACGGCGCCGGACCAGCTGCACTTCACTCGCCGGGTGCCCCTGGGCGTCGTCGCGGGCATCCTGCCGTGGAATTCGCCGCTGATGATCGCGGCCTTCAAGACCCCGGCCGCCCTGGCAGCGGGCAATACGCTCGTCCTCAAATGCGCCGAGGACGCACCTCTGACGATCCTCAAGATGGCCAGGATCATCGGCGATATCTTCCCCGCCGGCGTGCTCAACGTCGTCACGGGCAAGGGCTCCGTGATCGGCGAGGCCCTGACCACCCACCCGGATGTCGACAAGGTCTCGTTCACGGGTTCGACCCGTGTGGGCAAGCACGTGGCGGAAGTCGCCGGCGCCCGGCTGGCGCACTCCTCGATGGAGCTCGGCGGCAAGAGCCCGAATATCGTGTTCCCCGATTCGAACGACGACTACACGCTGTCCCAGGTGCTGTTGTCCACCCGCTTCGCCCGCCAGGGACAGTCCTGCACCATGGGCTCGCGGCTGTTCCTGCACGAGGACATCTACGATGACTTCCTGGCAAAGCTGGTCGCCGAGGTCGCGCAGATGAAGGTCGGCGATCCGCGGGAGGAGTCCACGGACATCGGCTGCGTGATCAACCAGAAGCAGTTCGACCAGATCACGAACTACATCGAGATCGGCAAGTCGATGCCCGGCGTCGACATCGCCTATGATGGCGAGGCCGACATGGAGGTCGGCGAACCCGGCTTCTACCATGCGCCGGTCATCTTCTCCAAGGCCAAGAACGACTGGCAGACCAGCCGTGAGGAGATCTTCGGCCCGGTCCTGTCGGTCATCCCCTTCTCCACGGAGGAGGAGGTCGTGGCGATGGCCAACGACTCCGATTACGGCTTGGCGGCCTATGTGTTCACCCACGATGTGGACCGCGCCCTGCGTGTGGCGGATGCGATCGAGTCCGGCTGGGTGCAGGTCAACCAGGGTGGCCCGCAGATCGTCGGTCAGTCCTACGGCGGGATGAAGACCTCGGGCTTCGGCCGCGAGGCATCCCTGGAGGGCATGTTGGAGGGCTTCACACAGATCAAGCAGATCAACGTCCACATCGCACCCCGGGACTGAGCGTAGGGAGTTCGAGCCCCGTCGTTACTGGCAACAGCTGGTAGCGGCGGGGCTCTTTCGTTCCTGATGCCACCCAGCGCATCTGCTACCACTGCTGCCACCGAAACAGAGAAACTCTATTCGGCAAACATCGGAAACCAGTTTCGAATAAACCCTTCCCTTCATGAGTGGCCTGCGCTACACTTGAGGTAGGTCAGGAAACCCGAATCGGACAGCAAAGTCCCGTCAGGTTTTACGGCTCGTCTTCCCCGACACAGTCACAACACGCGTGTGCTGAATACTCAGTGCGGCTTCTGACAGCAGCGTCCGGACCCGGGTCCGGTACAGGAGGAGGGGAGAGATCATGACCATTGATTCCACCCTCCCACGTGCTGGTTCCCCCGATGATGACAAGAACCCTGGGGTCTTCGCCCGCCCGGCGGACCCCTTGCTGACCCCCGACGATTGGGAGCGTTTGCAGGAGATCGCTCCGGAACTCGTTCACGCCAGTGAGTCACTCGCTGGTCTGGGTGCCGGTGTGGGTACGGATCCCAGTCTTGACGCTTCCGACCTGCTCCTGGTGCTCAAGGGAATCGAACACCTGTCCCGCGTGACCGCCTCGACCGAGGCTGTTGTTCTGGCGCGGGCCGAATACGAGGTGCCCACTGTTGATTATGGTGCGAAGACTCTTCCGGCCCTGGTGACTCGCCTGTTGAGGATTGATGGGGCGGCCGCGAGGCGGCGGGTGCGGTTCGCACACGCGATCGGTGCCGGCCGGTCTTTAACGGGTGCGCGTCTGGAACCCGCCTACCCGCATGTTGCCCTCGCCCTGGCGGACGGGGGTGTGTCGGTGGATCAGGCGCAGGCGGTGATCCGGGAGATCGAGAAGATCCCCCACCAGGTCCGGCATGTTCATCACGCCACGGCCGAGAGGCTACTCGTGGACACGGTGCCGAGTGTTGATGTGGACCAGGTTCGTGTGTTGGGTTCTCGGATTCGAGCCTACCTGGATCCCGATGGACGCTTCGCCGAGGTTCCACCGTTGGTTGATGAGTATCACGTGACGGTGACGCCGCGGAGGAATGGTGCGTGGAATCTCACGGGTCTACTGGATCCGGTGACGGGTGGGAAGTTGCATGGGCTCTTGACGAATCGGCAGGAGCCCGGAGTGCTGGTGGAGGACGCGACGGGAGCGGGTGCGGTTACTGAGGTCGGTGGCCTGGATGCGGTTCCTGCCGACACGGTCTGGGGAGAGGGCGCGGGTGTGCCCGGTGGCGGAGCTGAACCCGGGGCTGGGCTCGATGAACCCGGCTGCGATCTGCCACCCGGTGACCTGCCGGCTAGCGCGGTGACGGTTGATGGGCAGCCCACGACGAAAGCGGATCATCCGTTTGGGTATCGGGAGCGGCCCGATGGGGCACGTCGTCATGACATGTTCGCGACCTTGATTGACCGGGCTGCGGGTTCGGGTCCGCAGGGTGCGGGGATGGCCCTGGTGGTCACGGCGACTGCTGAAGAGTATGCGCAGGACAAGGCGGAGGTCGAGTCCACGGCAGGCCCGATCGGGTTGCAGGATCTGGAATCCCTGTCTCCGGGTGCCCTCGTGTACTTCCAAGCCACACAGCCAGGTACCCGGGAAGTCACCGTGCACAGTGCTAGTCGGTTTGCTACGCGGCGGCAGGTTGAGTTGATCGCCGCTCGTGATCGGGGGTGCACGTTCCCGGGGTGTGATATGCCGGTGGGGTGGTGTGATGCCCACCATATGATCCCCTGGTCCTCTGGTGGACCCACGACGGTGGCGAATCTGACCTTGGCGTGCCGGTTCCATCACACGTGGCATGACCAGCATGGGTGGCGGGCCGAACTGATTGGTGGTTTGCCTGCCTGGATTCCTCCCCGGCATGTGGATCTGGAGCAGCGGCCGGTGTTTCATTCCCGGTTCGCGGCTGCTCTGGTGGATGTGAGTGCTGCGTGGAACGCTGCGGGTTTGCCGCCGGTGTGGGTGCCGGAGGATTTCTCCCCACCTGACTGGGACACAGAATCGGACCTGAGCGACCCACCCGATCCACCAGGCCCGCCAGACTCGTCTAAGACTTCGGGTTCACCGGGTTCATCCACGACATCGGGGACCGGCACTCTGCCTGCCACAGGTGCTCTGGGTGCCTGCACATCCGGCACCGGTCCTCCGGGTCCCGGCACGCCGTGGGGCACTCATGGGTCCTACACCGGGGATGCGGGCATCGCCCCCGATGCCGATGACACGGATCTCCCACCCTTCTGAACCGGGTAAGCAGGCTGTCTCAAACGGGCAGCTCGCAGAAATCAACCTGGAATAGACGGCACAGGGGCTGCCCGTCAGCTCCGTGGTCTCTTTATTTCATGACTAGTGATTTCACGACTAGTGCAGGTTACCCCGGCTTCTTCTCCAACCTTTCCCCGGCTGTGGGTACTTTCCCTGATCATTGGCTGATGGACATTCCCAGAACCGTGTGGTTGAGGGGCGGGCAGCCTCGGGCCGGTTAAACTATCGGGGACGAAGGAGGAAGGTGTGATGGTCGAAGCCGAGAACACTCAAGCTGAGAACACCGGCGGCGCGGCCGCGTGCAGTGGGCTGACGGACTTCGAAGCCGCGGTGCTCGAGTTCGAAGCGCAGTGGCCCGTGTACTCCGGAGCTAAGGACAGGGCCATCCGGGAAAGTTTCGACCTGGGTGCGGCCGACTACTTCCAAGCCCTGGGCGCACTGCTCGACGACCCCCGCGCCTACATCGCAGATCCCATTCTGATCAAACGGCTGCGCCGGATCCGTGACACCCGACAGCACGGCCGTGCCGCCCACCGAATCGCAAAGTAGGAACATGACGCATCAGTATCCCGAGGACGAGTTCGACAACCTGCAACCGGTGTCGAAGAAGGGTGCGCACCGCCGCCCCGCAGGCCCCCTGAGCCAGGGCGCGGCGATCACCCTGGTGACCGTCCTGGCCATCGTCGCCCTCCTGCTGGTCGGCGGGACGATCAACATCATCAAGCGCTCCGCCGGTGATCCGGAGACGGTCGCGGAACAGGGCGCCGCCGCCGATGCGACCCAGGGCGATGACGGCAAGGACGGCGACGGTAAGGACGAGAAGTCACAGGGGGGATCGGCATCGAGCGCGCCGACCTCCGGTGAGTCGTCCGAACCCACGGCGACCGGGGACTCGGACGTCGACAAGTCGGATATCGAGGTCGGGGTGTTCAACGCCTCGGGCAAGACCGGGGCTGCCGCCAAGCTCAAGTCGACCCTGGAGAACCGGGGCTGGACGGTCACCTCGACGGGCAACCAGTCCTCGGCGTCGAAGAGCACAACCGTGTACTACAAGGAGTCCTCGAACGAGGAGGCCGCGCAGACCCTGGCCGAGGAGATCGGCGCCACGGAGACCAAACAGTCGACCCGTTTCAGCACTGATCTGGCAGTTCTTCTCTGTACCGATCTGGCTGAGTGACAGGGCGGCTCCCACACGATTTCGCAACAATCCGGCAGTCTCATTGCAGCTTTGTCATAAAAGCCGCCACCGACGGGTAATGGCCCTACGGGTGAACTATGGTGGACACCGTCGTGCGGCCGATCCTGACCGTGCGGCTTGTATCAGAGCAATAATGGAGTCATCATGACGCAAGGCACAGTCAAGTGGTTCAACGCCGAAAAGGGCTACGGTTTCATCACCGTCAACGGCGCTGACGACGACGTTTTCGTCCACCACACCCAGATCCAGATGGACGGATACCGGTCGCTTGCCGAGGGCCAGGCCGTTGAGTTCGAGATCGGTGAGGGCAGCAAGGGTCCGCAGGCGGAGAACGTCACGCCGCTGTGATCGACGGTCGATCACCGGACTTTCGGTCCCGCTGAACCGTGTGGGGCGGAACATCCTGGGGTTGTTCCGCCCCACTGGTCATTCACGCTTTCATCCCGCGGCGAAATCGAGCGCGTTCCGCGGCCAGGATTTTGCACTCTCCCGGTGAGAGTGCTAAATCTATAGGTGGTGAAAGCCATCATCGTGGGTAGTGGCTGCGGGTGTCTGTGGAAGGGAAACAGGCATTCAGTAGTCGGCCGTCGCGGGCGCTGGCGATGAGGGTTCAACAATCCACCCCGTACAGGGAGGACGCTAGCCACCATGGCAAAGCTCATTGCATTCGACGAAGAAGCGCGTCGTGGCCTCGAAACCGGTCTGAACACCTTGGCTGACGCAGTCAAGGTCACGCTCGGACCGCGCGGCCGCAACGTCGTGCTGGAAAAGAAGTGGGGCGCACCGACCATCACCAACGATGGTGTGTCCATCGCCAAGGAGATCGAGCTCGAGGATCCGTACGAGAAGATCGGCGCGGAACTCGTCAAGGAAGTCGCCAAGAAGACCGACGACGTCGCAGGTGACGGCACCACGACCGCCACCGTCCTGGCCCAGGCGCTGGTCCGCGAGGGCCTGCGCAACGTCGCAGCCGGAGCCGATCCGGTCGGCCTGCGCCGGGGCATCGAGAAGGCTGTCGCGGCCGTGACCGCGACCCTGCTCGACTCCGCCAAGGAAATCGAGACCAAGGAACAGATCGCAGCCACCGCGGGCATCTCCGCCGGCGATCCGGCGATCGGTGAGCTGATCGCCGAGGCGATCGACAAGGTCGGCAAGGAAGGCGTCGTCACCGTCGAGGAGTCGAACACCTTCGGCCTGGAGCTGGAGCTCACCGAGGGCATGCGCTTCGACAAGGGCTACATCTCCGGTTACTTCGTCACCGATACGGAACGCCAGGAGACCGTTCTGGAGGATCCCTACATCCTGATCGCCAACTCGAAGATCAGCAATGTGAAGGACCTGCTGCCCGTCCTGGAGAAGGTCCAGCAGTCGGGCAAGCCGCTGCTGATCATCGCCGAAGACGTCGAGGGCGAAGCCCTGGCGGTTCTGGTGGTCAACAAGATCCGTGGCACCTTCAAGTCCGTCGCCGTCAAGGCACCGGGCTTCGGTGACCGCCGCAAGGCGCAGCTGGCCGATATCGCCATCCTCACCGGTGGCCAGGTCATCGCCGAAGAGGTGGGCCTGAAGCTCGAGAACGCCACCGTGGATCTGCTGGGCACCGCCCGCAAGGTCGTCATCACGAAGGACGAGACGACGATCGTCGAAGGTGCCGGCGACTCCGAGGAGATCGCGGGCCGCGTGGCCCAGATCCGTGCGGAGATCGAGAACACCGACTCCGACTACGACCGTGAGAAGCTCCAGGAGCGCCTGGCCAAGCTGGCCGGCGGCGTGGCCGTCATCAAGGCCGGTGCCGCCACCGAGGTCGAGCTCAACGAGCGCAAGCACCGCATCGAGGACGCGGTGCGCAATGCGAAGGCGGCTGTGGAAGAGGGCATCGTCGCCGGCGGCGGCGTTGCCCTGATCCAGGCGGGCGCCTCGGCGTTCGACACGCTCGAACTGACCGGCGACGAGGCCACCGGTGCTGCGATCGTCAAGGTCGCCATTGAGGCCCCGCTCAAGCAGATCGCGACGAATGCGGGCCTGGAGCCCGGCGTCGTGGCCGAAAAGGTCCGCACGCTGCCCATCGGACACGGCCTCAACGCCGCGACCGGCGAGTACGTCGATCTGCTGGGAGCCGGCATCAACGACCCGGTCAAGGTCACCCGTTCCGCGCTGGAGAACGCGGCATCGATCGCAGGCCTGTTCCTGACGACCGAGGCCGTCGTGGCCGATAAGCCGGAACCCGCGGCCCCCGCCGCGGATCCGACCGGCGGCATGGGCGGCATGGACTTCTGAGTCCGGTTCACCCAGTACCGACAACCGGCGGCGCACCCCGATCATAGGGTGCGCCGCCGGTTGTCTTCCAGGGCTCTACCCGGTCCGGGGACAGCAGGGTTTCAGTGCGCGCACAGACTCCCACTCCATAATTGAAGGCGTCGGATCAATCAGCTTGTATCGGGAGTAGTATCCATGGGGTTTGTCTTTCTCCTCATCCTCGCCATCATCGGCGTGGGGTTCTTCTGGTCGTCGCACAAGGAGAAACAGCGCCGGGTGGCCCAGCAGGCCGAAGAACTCGACATGGTCAGGCGGACCGCTGAAGAGGATGTCACCCAGTTCGGCGAACTGGTCGCAGATCTTGACATCGTCACCGCGGGCGTCCAGCTGGACGAAGGTGGCAGGCAGGACTACAAGCGGGCTCTGGAAGCCTATGACACCGCCAAGAACACACTGGAGGCGGTACAACGGCCCGAGGACATCGCGCATGTGACGCAGGCGCTGGAGGACGGCCGCTACGCCGCCAGCTGCGTGCGCGCCAGGGTCGAGGGCAAGCCACTGCCGGTGCGTCGCCCACCCTGTTTCTTCAACCCCCAGCACGGCCCCAGCGTCGAAGACGTCGACTGGGCTCCGGCGGGTGGGCGGTTGCGTCCCGTGCCGGTATGCGCGGCCGATGCCGAACGCCTGGCAGTGGGCGCCGAACCCGCCGTGCGCAAGGTACCGGGGGCGGATGGCTATTCCCGGCGCGCCTACTGGGAGGCGGGCCCCGCCTACGCCCAGTACAACCGCGGCTACTTCAACGGCTATGCCGGTTCGGGCATGCTGCCAGGGGTGCTGATGGGCGCGATGCTCATGGGCGGTATGGGACACGCCTTCGGCCCGATGGGCTGGGACCAGCAGGAGATGATGGCCGACGGTGACTTCGGTCAGGACATCACCGGTGGAGCCGATATGGGCGGAGACCTCGGCGGTGGGGACTTCGGTGGGGATATGGACTTCGGAGACTTGTTCTAGCCCCTCTGCCCGGTCTGGGATCTTCGCCTCGGCCCCTTTGACTTGTTGTGCCGGCGGCGGACTAGACTGGAGGACCATGGAAACCGTAGAGATCCGCGATGACAGTATCCGCCTGGGCCAGCTCCTGAAACTCTCCGGCATTGTCGAGGACGGGGCCATGGCCAAACAGCTCATCGCCGATGGGCAGGTCAGCGTAGATGGTCGCACGGAGACCCGCCGGGGTGCGACGATTCACCCGGGCGCCACTGTGGAACTCATGGGGGAGTCCTTCACCGTGGCCCGCGCCTGACACCGGCCCGGGCGCCGCAGAGGACGCACCGGGCCCCGGTGTGACGGAGATCGGGAACCTTATAGTGAGTCGGTCAGTCCCGGAGCGTCCCACACCGGTGACCACTTGGACAGATCGTCCTCGAATCGCAGATCGGCGCCGATGGCCGAACGGATGTTGAACTCCACTGCCGTATCGCGCCGGTTCGGTCCCACCTGGACGAAGGGGTAGAAGGTACCGCGCTTGTACAGGTAGACCAGTGCGGCATTGACCCCGGCAGAAGACCGGAAGTACAGGGTGGAGCACAGCAGCATGGGTCCGAATCCCTGGGCCTCGAGGCTGGAATTGACCGCGTGCATATTGGTCACCAGTCCTGGTACGTCGATCTCCGAGGAGGACACGACCTGCCACGTGAAACCGTAACCGTCGTTGACCTGGTGGACGGCCGCGGTCGGGTCGGATTCGATCAGTGCCCGACTCTCCGCTTCGACCTGGGCGAAGGCGCCTCCCTCCACTTGGCGGAACGCCACCCCGGCGAAGCCGGTCGGGGAGAAGTCGGTGGCGGCCTGCAGGGTCAGCGCCGCCGGTGGCAGAGCGAAGAGGTCGTCGAGGTTCGACTGCTTGGGCTTGGATCGGCCCAGCAGTGCGTCGAAGAATCCCATGGGGAGGTCTCTCTTTTCCTACGTCTCGTGTGGTCGGTGTCGGTGCGCGGGCGGTCGGCTCAGCCGCGCTGCGAGAGCTGGCCGGCGATCCGCTGCAGCTGATCGAGCCGCTGCTGCAGGGTGGGGTGGGTGGAGAACAGCTGCTTGACCGAGGAACCGTTGATGGCCGGTGCGAAGGCCAGGTGGTTGGCCGCGGAGACATCACGTAGATCCTGCTGGGGCACCCGCCCCATTTCCCCGGTGATCTTGACCAGGGCCGAGGCCAGGGTGGACGGCTGCCCGGTCAACAGGGCACCGGCCCGATCGGCTGCGAGCTCGCGGTAGCGTGAGAGCACGCGGATGAGGAAGAAGGACAGCGCGTAGACGACCGCTCCGACCACGGTCATCGCCAACATGACGATGGCGGCGTTGTTGTTGCGATCGCCGCCGCGCGATGGTGAGAACATCCAGGCGCGCATCATCAGTCCCGCGACCACGCCGGTGACTCCGGCGACGGTCATCACCGTGACATCGCGGTGGGCCACATGGGACAGTTCGTGGGACAGCACGGCCTCGACCTCGGCCGGTTCCAGGGTCTCCAGCAGCCCACGGGTCACACAGACGACCGAGTGGTTGGGGCTGCGGCCCGTGGCGAAGGCGTTGGCGACGGGCGAGTCGGAGTACGCCACCCGGGGTTTGGGCATATCGGCCAGTTGGCACAGGCGGTCGACCATGAGATGGAGTTCAGGTGCCTGCTGCTGGCTGACCTCGTGGGCGCCCATGGAGCGCATCGCGATGGAGTCGGAGAGATACCACTGGAAGAAGAAGGCGCCGCCGCTGATGAGCACGGCGATGATCACCCCACCGGTGCTGCGGCCCAGGATCGCCCAGATCGCCAGGATGAGGATGACGTAGATGAGTCCGTTGAGGAACAGGCTCAGCCCCATGCGGAAGCTCAGTCCGCGGTCCTTGACGAAACGATTGGCGGCCATGGTGGTTGCTCCCTGTGCTGCGAGGTGGTGCGAAATGGGGTGCCGACGGCCCGGCGGGACGAACCCGCTGGGCGGCCGGCCCCGACTCAGACGATGTTGGGGATGAAGCCCTCACCCGTGAGGAGCTCGCGGATCTGCTCCAGGGTGGCGTCCGGGAACGGGATGACGATGTCGGAGGGCGCCAGGTAGTCATCGGGGACCGGCTTGGCGTGCTCCAGAATGAAGGTGCGCAGGGCGTGCAGGGTGTCCGTCACGGCCTGTTCGTCTCCGGAGTCGACTGCGGCCTCGACCCGGTCATCATAGTTCTGCAGGGCGGCCTGTTCGACTTCCGCAACGTCGAACTGTCCTTCGCCCATGATGCGCACGATCATTTCGCATCCCCCTGCGCCGGTGCATCCTGTGCGGCCTCGTCGGTCAGCTGTCCCTGGCCGGTAGAGCCCCCGCCGGGCAGGGATTCGCGCATCCGGGCGAGTTCGGTCTCCACATCCGAGGCCGAGGACATGGCCTCGAGCTGGGATTCGATGTCATCGCGCGGCGCGCCGCCGACCGAATCGTCGAGCACGCCGGAGGCGATGAGTTCGTCCACGGCGCCGGCCCGGGCCTGCAGCTGCTGTGTCTTGTCCTCGGCGCGCTGGATCGCCATGCCCACATCGCCGAATTCCTCGGAGATACCGGAGAAGGCCTCCCCGATCTGCGTCTGTGCCTGGGCCGCGGTGTAGTTGGCCTTGATGGTTTCCTTCTTCGTCCGGAAGGAATCGACCTTGGCCTGCAGGCGCTGGGAGGCCAGCGACAGCTTCTGCTCTTCGCCCACCAGCTGTTCGTGCTGGGCCCCCAGATCCGCGATCTGAGAATCCAGTCCCGACTTGCGGGTCAGGGCTTCGCGGGCCAGATCCTCGCGGCCCATCTCGAGTGCCTTCTGCGCCTGCCCCTGGAGCTTGGACTGCTGTGCCTGCAACTGGTTGATCTGCAGTTCCAGGCGCTTACGGCTGGTGGCCACATCGGCTACGCCACGGCGTACCTTCTGCAGCAGTTCGAGCTGCTTCTTATACGAGTAGTCAAGGGTTTCATTGGGGTTCTCGGCCTTGTCGAGGACCTTGTCTGCCTTGGCCCCGAAGATCGTGCCGATCCGCTTGAAAATGCCCATGGGTGCGAGTCTCCTTTGGCGGGTGGACCGGCCGGGACGCGGAATTCCCGCACCCCGGCCGGAGTGCTTTGCTCAAGCCTACTGGCCCACCCTGGAAATTTCCCGCAGGATCAGCCGGTGAACATCCGGGCGGTGGCCAGTTCGACCTCGGCGTATTGTCGCCCGGCCTGTTGCAGTGCCGCCTGAATGCGCTCGAGCGAACCGTGCACCTGTTTCTGCACCCCCTCCCACTCGTGTGCCAATTGTTGGAAATTCGCCGCCGCGCTGCCCTGCCAACAGTCGCCCAGGGCATTCAACTGCCGCATCAGCGCATCCACCTGGCCGCCGAGGTTACCTGCCGTTGTGGCAGCGATCCCGGCCGCCGCGAGTACTCTGTCCGAATCGACCTGGAATGTCGACATGATCCGCTCCTTCCCCTTTGAGTCGTCCCGTGAAACGGGGCGGGCGGGTATCCCCACCGATTCCATCCTGTGGGCCGGCCGACGGGCGGACAAGACACAGCGGCCCGCCTGTGGACAAGATCTGCCTGTCCACAGGCGGGCCGCTGCACGGTTGTGCCGGCATCCACAGTCTGCGGCTCGGCGGTCGGGGCGGCTGCGGGCCGGCTGTGATCCGTGGCCGGTGTGCCTACTGCATCGCCAGCTTCACGGACACCTGCCGGGTGGAGTCGCCGCGGATCACCGTCAGCTCCATCGGCCGGTCGGTGCCGTGCGCGCGCACCAGGGCCTGCAGGGAGACGTTCGAGTTCACCGGGGTGCCGTCGGCCGCGATGATCGAGTCGCCCTTGCGCAGCCCGGCCTTGGCCGCGGGAGAGCCCCCCTGGACCGATTCGACATTGGCGGCACCTCTGCCGATCCCGCCCTGTTTGACCGTTCCGTTGACGATGGTCACGCCCAGGAAGGGATGTTTGGCAGAACCCGTGGAGATGAGCTGATCGGCGATACTGGTCGCCTGGTTGATCGGCACGGCGAAGCCGATGCCGATCGAACCGCTCTGTCCGGACGATCCCGCCCCGGCGTTCAGCGAGGCCGCCGCGGAATTCACCCCCACCACTCTGCCCGCTCCGTCGACCAGGGGCCCGCCGGAGTTGCCCGGGTTGATTGCGGCATCGGTCTGGATGGCGTTGGAGATGGTGGTCTCCGAATCCTGCGACCGGGACTGCGGGTCGTCGTTCTGGCTCGTGGCCACCGGGCGGTTGAGCGCTGAGACGATGCCGGTGGTCACGGTGTCGGCCAGACCCAGCGGGTTGCCCAGCGCCATCACCGGTTGGCCGACCTTGAGGGAACCGGAATCCCCGACATTCAAGGGCGCGATGTCTTTGGGCTTGTCGGCGATGGCGAGCACGGCGATATCGGTCAATGGATCGCGGCCCACGATCTTGGCTCCGACCGTGTCCCCATTGGTGAAGACGACCTGGACTTCGCCACCGGGGCCGGCCGCGTCTGCGACGACGTGGTTGTTGGTGATGACGTGGCCGCCGTCCTTGTAGACGAAGCCGGAGCCCAGCCCGGAGAGCTGGCCGTTCTTGCCGACCTGGATGGCGACGACGGATTTGGAGGCGTCCTGGGAGATCTTCGTCCAGTTGGGTGTCTCCACGGTTGCCGACTGGCTCTCGGCCGTGTTGTCGGTGGTGAGCTTGTCGATGCCCACTGCACCGGCTCCGCCGACCACGGCGCCCAACACCGCTGCGGCCGCGGCGATTCCCAGGACCGCGCCCCAGCCCGGCCCACGGCGCGGCTTGCGCGGGGACGTCGGCGGCATGCTCGGCGGCGACGAGGGGGGCGGTGGCACCTGTGCGGGCGGCTGCCCGCCGTAGGGCTGGGAGCCGTAGGCGTATCCGCCCTGCCAGTCCTGGCCGTCGCCTCCGAAGTATTGCTGGCTCATGCCTCGTCCTTTCTCATGGTGTCGTGTCCGCCGCCCACCGGCAGGTCGACGCGGAAGGTGGCGCCGCCGCCCGGGGTGTCGAGCACCGAGATCCGGCCCCGGTGGTTCTCCACGATCGCCTTGACGATCGACAGGCCCAATCCCGACCCTCCGGTGTCACGGGTGCGTGAGGCGTCCACCCGGTAGAAGCGCTCGAAGATCTTCTTGGCGTCCTCCCGGCTGATTCCCTCGCCATGGTCGCGGATCTCCAGCCGGGCCCAGCCGGCTGGGATCTGTGCGGCCTGGGCGGCTCCTCCGGCCGGTCGCTGATCGCCGGTGCCCTGCTTGCCCGTATTCTGCCGAGAGCCCCACTTGCCCAAAATGGCGGTGTTCTTCGAGCCCTGCTTGGGGGCCTTCGGCTTGGCGGTGGGCCGGGGCGGAGCCTGGACGGCGGGCGCGCCGGCCCCGCCCTGGGGTCCGGCGGACCCTGGGCGCGGCCCGGATCCACCCGCCGGCCCCCGGTCCGTGGGATCGAGGGTGCCGATGGCGAATTCGATGGCGGTTCCGCCGGGGGTGTGCCGGACGGCGTTGGCGGCCAGATTGACGATGACCTGCCGCAGTTTGGCCTCATCGCCGAGCACCGGCGGGATCGGCTGGGCATCACCGCCGTCGAGGCCGATGAAGCTGATATCGCGGTCCGGCGCCTGGGCCACGGCGTCCGCTGCGGCGTCCTGCATGATCCGACCCACGTCGACGGGGCCGGTCTCCTGCGGCCGGTGTTCGTCCAGCCTGGCCAGTGCGACCAGGTCCTCGACCAGTACGCCCATCCGCTTGGCCTCGGATTCGATGCGCTCCATGGCCATTCCGACCTGTTCGTCCGTGCGCAGTGCACCCTGTCGGTACAGTTCGGCATAGCCGCGGATGGTCACCAGCGGGGTTCGCAGTTCGTGTGAGGCGTCGGAGACGAACTGGCGCATCTTCTTCTCGGACTGGGTTCTGCCGTCGAATGAGGTCTCGATCTGGCCCAGCATCGTGTTCAGCGATTTGGACAGTCGGCCCAGCTCCGTACCGGGTGGATACTCCGTGACGCGCTGGGTGAGGTCTCCTGCGGCGATCCGACCGGCGGTGGTCTCGATGTCCTTGAGTGGCCTGAACGTGTTGGTGATGGCGAAGTACCCCACCCCGGCCACGATCGCCATGGCCAACAGGCCTATGCCCAGACTGGAGTTGCGTGCATAGGTGGTGATCTGGTCGACGTCACGGTCGAAGGGGATCGCCACCGCCACGTTGAAATCGGTTTTGTTCACCCCCAGGGCCACAACGCGCCACTGCCCCCTGCTGCCGTTGACGGTGAAGGGACGCCCGCCCTGCGACTCGACGGTCTTGTCGTCGACGGCCGGCAGGCTGGGCACATTGTCGCTGTCCGGGCCGACCGGTTTGAATGCCCGCTGCCCCCGTGCATCGTAGAACTGCACATAGTAGTTCGCCGGCAGCAGCTTGCGCAGCGAGTCGGCCGTGACCCCGTTCTGCGAATCCGCGGCGGCCAACGGGGGATTGGCGAAGACCTCGTTGGCCGCCTGCTGGGCCAGAGCCTGGGCGGCTGACTGCAGGCGGTCGTCCGTGCGACTGATGAGGCTGCCGCGCAGGTTCTCCAGAACCCATGCGCTGGTGCCAGTGAGCACCAACAGCAGCAGCGCCATCATGATCGTCAGGAGCTTGGCCGTGAGCGACCAGTCCTCCCACACGACGGATCTGCGGCCGCGTGTCTGTCTGACCGGAGAAGAGATGATGGGCCCCGCTCTTCGTTACTTGTCGGTGGTGCGCAGCATGTAACCCACGCCGCGTTTGGTCTGGATCATCGGCGTCCACGTCAGGTCGAGCGGATTGCCCGCCTCATCGGTGGCCGGTGCGGTGTCGACCTTGCGGCGCAGATAGGAGATGTACGATTCGACGATGCCGGTGTCACCGCCGAAGTCGTATTCCCATACGTGGTCGAGGATCTGCGACTTCGACAGCACCCGGTTGGCGTTGAGCATGAGGTAGCGCAGGAGCTTGAATTCGGTGGGGGAGAGGTCGATGAGGATCCCCGCCCGGCGGACCTCGTGCGTGTCGTCGTCGAGTTCCAGTTCGCCCACCGTGATGACGGCCGACTCCTCTTCCTCGATCGAATGGGTTCGGCGCAGCACCGCGCGGATGCGGGCGACGACTTCCTCGAGGCTGAAGGGCTTGGTGACGTAGTCGTCGCCGCCGACGGTCAGGCCGGTGATCTTATCGGAGGTGTCGTCACGGGCGGTCAGGAAGACCACGGGGATGTGGCGGCCGGCCTGGCGCAGGCGGCGGGTGACGGTGAAGCCGTCCATATCGGGCAGCATCACGTCGAGGACCAACAGGTCCGGTTCGGTGGTTTCGGCCAGCCGCAGGGCCTCGGCGCCGTTGGCGGCGGATTCGACTTCGAATCCTGCGAAGCGCAGGCTGGTGGACAGGAGTTCGCGGATATTGGGTTCGTCGTCGACGACCAGCAGGGTCGCCTCGGGTACCTGGGGGTCTGTTGAGGTGCTCATGCCTCCATGGTGCTCCCTTAGTCTGGAAGTCCCCTGAATGTGATTGTGATCTAAATCATATTATCCGGGCGGTGTTTCCGCGGCGAGCGCCGGTCCCGCCGCGGTCACCGGCCGTGGCCTACTTCCAGGCCCAGGTGTTCAGAATCGACTCGGACAGTTCCGCGCGTTGCTCGGCGGAGAAGCCGGTGGGGGTGGAGATCGTGAGGATATGGGCCTTGTCGCCGTGGACCAGGTAGAACTGATCGGCGGCGTACTCGATTCCGGAGACATCCATATTCGCGGAGATGTGGGCGACCTGCTCACCTGCCACGGTGGCGCGCTCGCCGACCTTGACGTCCTTGCCGCCGCCGGCCTGCAGCTGGCCGGGGGCCTGGGACTCGACGTCGTCGGCGGTCAGCTTGGACATTCCGCCGGTGGAGTTGATGTTGAGGTTCGACGCGAAGCCGTCGGTCTTCTTCGAGTCGGCGAAGGCGATATCCGCATTCGCGTTCTTGGCCTTCTTCCAGCCCTTGGGCACGTTGAAGCTGTATTCGGAGCCCTGGTACTTCTCGCCCTCGGCCGTGGCGCCGCCCTGGTCGCCGGCCTGCTGCGAGGCCGCGCCCGCGGGAGCCTGCGAGGCCGCCTGCTCGGCGGGCTTGTCGTCGGTGCCCCCGCATGCGCTGAGCAGGAGGGTGGCCGAGGCCAGCAGTGCCGATACCGTTGTCAGTTTCGAATGTCTCATGACAATCGACGGTAGCAACGGGCGGCGTACGGCGGCAATGCGGGAACCGCGTGATATACGGGCGCGCCGGAGGCGAGAGGTTACTCACACCGCGGGGGATTCCCCGCCCCGGGGATTGCCCGTGCCACGGCGGCGGGACTTCAATGGAGGTGACCCCTCCGGCGCCGGTACGACACCGCGTCCATCCTCCTCGTGAAAAGGCCCGCACTCCATGAAACACGGCTTCGCCACTGGCGTGGTCCTGACCCTGTTGTCGAACCTGTGCTTCGCCTTGGCCGGGCCGATCGCCAAGGCCATGTACGCCACGGGATGGACGCCCGGCCCCGTGGTGTTCCTGCGGTTGGCAGGCTGTGCCGCGGTGCTGGCGGTCCCCACCCTGGTGGCCATGCACTCCCGCTGGCACCTGCTGGGCCGTTACTGGAAGGACGTCGTGTCCTACGGGGTCATCTCGATGGCCGGGGTTCAACTGCTGTTCTTCCTGGCCGTCGAACGCATGCAGGTGTCCATCGCACTGCTGTTGGAGATGACGGCGCCCCTGCTCATCGTGTTCTGGCTGTGGATTCGCACAGGGGTGCGGCCGGCGGTGCCGACCCTGGTCGGCATGGTCTGTGCGGTGGCCGGCCTGCTGGTGGTGCTCGACCCGCGCGGCGCCGATCTGAACCTGGTCGGTGTGCTGTTCGCCCTTGGCGCGGCCTGCTGCCTGGCCAGCTTCTTCATGGTCTCGGCCAAATCCGATAATCCGATCCCGCCGATTCCGCTGCTGGGCCTGGGCATGTTCACCGGTGCTCTGCTGGTCCTGGTGGTGTGCCTGAGCAGGGTGATCGACGTGGACTACACGACGGCGCCCGTGCACGCGGCGGGTTATGCAGTTCCCTGGTGGCTGGCGATGGCGGCGATCGTCGGGCTGACGGTGGGTGCCTACGCCTTCGGCGTGTGGGGCCTGCGCTACGTCGGCGCGAGCCTGGGCGCCTTCATCAACCTCCTCGAGGTCCCGATCTCCGTGCTGGCCTCCTGGTGGCTGCTGCGTGAACTGCCGCACGCCATCCAGGGCCTCGGGGGAGTGCTGATCCTGGCCGGGGTCGTGTTCATCAAGGTCGGCGAGAACCGGCAGGCCCGCCGGGCGCGCATCGTCGACCTCGGCGATGTCGAGGCGCCGGCCGCGGTCCGTGCCCCCGCCGAGCACCCTGCCCACCGCTGAGCAGACCCGCGGACCGGCCACAGCGGCCGGGCCCGCGGACCGGCCGGAGTCAGCGCAGATTGTCGATCGTGTAGAGATAGCCCTGTTCGGTCAAGAACCGGCGGCGGTGTTCGGCGAAGTGCTCGTCCACGGTGTCCGAGGTGACCACCGTGTAGAAGGTCGCCGCCGAGCGGTCGGCTTTGGGGCGCAGGATCCGGCCGAGTCGCTGGGCCTCCTCCTGCCGGGACCCGAAGGATCCGGACACCTGGATGGCGACCGAGGCGCTCGGCAGGTCCACGGAGAAGTTCGCCACCTTGCTGACCACCAGGACGGTCAGCTCGCCCGACCTGAAATCGGCGTACAGCCGCTCGCGTTCGCCCTCCGGGGTCCGCCCGGTGAGCACCGGGGCGTCCAGTGCCCGCCCCAGCTCCTCCAGCTGGTCCAGATACTGCCCGATGACCAGGATCTGACTGCCGGCGTGGCGCTTGACCAGGGAGGTGACCGCTTCGATCTTCGACTCCGAGGTCGCCGCCAGCCGGTAGCGGTCCTCGCCGTCGGCCCTGGCATAGGTCGCGCGCATGTCCCGCGGCAGCCGGACCCGCACCTCGTGGCAGGAGGCGGTGGCGATGAAGCCCGCCGCCTCGATCTCCTTCCACGGGGCCTCGAACTGTTTGGGTCCGATCAGGCTGAAGACCTCGTCCTCGCGACCGTCCTCGCGCACCAGGGTGGCGGTCAGGCCCAGTCGACGGCGCGCCTGCAGGCTGGCCGTGAGCCGGAAGACCGGCGCCGGCAGCAGGTGGACCTCGTCGTAGATGACCAGGCCCCAGTCGCGCGCGTCGAGCAGTTCCAAATGCAGATAGGAGCCGCCCCGCCGGGTCGTGAGCACCTGGTAGGTGGCGATCGTGACCGGACGGATCTCCTTGACCGCGCCGGAGTATTCGCCGATCTCGTCCTCGCTCAGGCTGGTGCGCCGCAACAGTTCGGCCTTCCACTGCTTGGCGGAAACCGAATTCGTCACGAGGATCAGGGTGGTCGTATTGACCCGGGCCATGGTCGCGGCCCCCACGATCGTCTTGCCGGCTCCACAGGGCAGCACCACGACACCGGACTCCCCGGCCAGGAAGGAGGTGACGGCCCGCTCCTGGTAATCGCGCAGGTGCCAGTCGCCGGAGTGGGCGTCATCGGACAGCCCGATGCTGTGGGCCTCACCGTCGACGTAGCCGGCGCGGTCGGCCACCGGATGCCCCAGCTTGAGCAGCCGGTGCTTGAGTTCGCCGCGTTCCGAGGGGAACACCGTCGCGGCGCCCTCGTCGATCCGTTTGCCCAGTACGCCCTGCATATCGGGATGGTCCACCAGGCGTCCCAGCAGTGCCGGGTCGGTGCTGGTCAGGGTCAGGCCGTGCACGGGCGACTGGATGAGCACCAGCACGCCGAAGCGCTCCATCGTCGTGACGATCTCCAGGAGGAGTTCGTGCGGCACCGGGTACTTCGCATAGCGCAGCAGGGTGTCGATGACGGACTCGGCGTCATGGCCCGAGGCCCGCGCATTCCACAGGCCCAGCTGGGTGATCTCGTAGGTGTGCACGTGCTCCGGGGTCTTCGTCAGCTGCGCGAAGGGCGCGATCGAGATCGCAGCCTCCGTGGCCAGCCGGTGGCCGGCCTCCAACAGCAGTGTGCGGTCGGACTGGACGATGAGCGGGCCGTTCACTTCTCGGTTCCCTTCGCAGACGGATTCGGTGTTGTGCCCCCGGGCTCGCCGGCCGGGCGCACCGAGCGGATTCGGGCCAGGGGCAGTGAGACCTCGGAGAGGCCCGCGGCGCCCGCCCGCAGCGGTGCCGGTGCCGCTCCGCGGTGCCCGCGGACCCGCAGGCCGCGCACCCGTCCGGCAGTCACCGCGGTGGGGTACAGGCGCAGCTGGGAGACCTCGCCGGTGTGCGAGACGGTCTCGAGGACGACCTCGGCGCCGGTCGCCGAGACCTCGCGCAGTCGATCGGCCACCGTCACCGGTGCTGCCGGAGTCCCCGGGGTGCCGGTCGCCCGCTCGGTCAGCAGGGCGGCCTCGAAGTCGCTGAGCTCTCGGTCGCCCACGCGCAGGCTGCGGCGCTTGATCGGCGCGACCGCGGTGATCGGTGCGGGCAGCGTCGTTGTGTGTTCGCTCTGCGCGCCCAGGGTGTGGATGTCGGCGGCGGCCAGCAGCTCGGCCAGTCGTTCCTGACTGACCCTGGCGGTGGCCACCGTCGAGGTGAGCTGTTCGATGCCGGCGGTCAACAGGATCGGCTCGTTGACGATCTGCGTCAGGTCGTCCGGATCGTCGACGACGATGACCGAACGAGCCGGAGCCAGGCGCACCCGGTGCATCCGTGCGGCGGTCTCCTCGATCAGGAACTCCAGGGTCGGGACCAACGGGCCATCCGCGGCCCCTGCGATGAGGGCGAGCACGTCCGCGGCGCTCAGCCCGTCCTCCAGCCCCCGCCGCAGGCTGGCCTCGGTGAACCTGAACACGGTGCCCTGTCCGCGGGTCTCGACATCGGCCACCCGCTCCAGTGCGGTCGCCACGGTGGGTTCCAGGGGCCCTGTGGCGACTGCGGTCAGGTCGGACTGCAGGACGACGGTGCGCTCGAGGGGCGGCAGGAGGCCGGCGACCAGGTCGGTCCAGCCCTGCGGCACCGTGAGCCGCTCGAGGTCGAAGGGCAGCGGGTTGCCCGAGCGCGGCATCGCACCGGCCAGGTGCGCGGCCAGCCGCACTCCCACCGGGGTCAGCCCGAAGGAGTCCGGTCGGGCCAGGGGAGTGGTGACCAGGCCCAGGTACTCGGCCTCGGCCAGGATCTCGGTCAGGACCGGTTCGTCGGCGCTGGGCAGCAGTGGATGGTGCCACGTGAAATCCTCGACGATCGCAGCCGCAGCGGCCGCGAAGCCGCCGCGCGCGCCCAGGGCGTCCAAATCCGTCAGCAGCAGGTACCGGGTCAGTGGCATCACCGGCTGCGAGATCGGGAAACCGGAGAAGGGCGAGGTGGGGCTGTGCCCCAGCGACGATAGCGCGTGGACCACTGCACCGGTGCCATCGCGCCCGGCTACCACCTGGCCCACCTCGACGGGCAGGGCCAGCCACGCCTCGACCACCCGGGCGTAGGCGGCTGCCCGGTCGCCGGCTGCGAAGGACTCGAACACGTTCGTCGGCAACCACACGGGGTCGGCATCGGGTCCGCCGACGCCCAGCAGGCCCAGCCGGCCGGCCAGTTCCAACAGGAGCACGCTGCGGTGGGCCCCCGCGCCGGTGCGCGAGGCGTAGGACATGAGGTCGCGTTTGCCGATCCCGCCCTTGACCAGTTGGGAGGCCGGGCGGGCTGCGACCTCGCGGACCAGCGCCACGATATCGCCCACCACCTGGGCTGCGGCACCGGCCTGCGCGTTGCGGGCAATCGCCTGGGAGACCGGCGCCATGACGGGAGCCCTGGGTGGTTCGGCGTGCAGCCAGGCCGGGGGATTGGACTGGTCCCGTGCGCTCGTGGGCAGCAGGGAGACCGCCTCCGACTGGATGCGCCAGCGCATGGAGGCCGGCTCGGCCGAGTCCTGGGATTCCGCCCCGGCGGGCCAGATCAACGCGGTATCGGCCAATGTGTCGAAGGCCCGCGGATCGAGCCCGGCGGGCAGTTCGTCGAAGGAGACGTCGGGCGTCACCCGGGAGCGCGCGGCCAGCGCGCAGGCCAACTGGAGGGCTCCGGTGTCCAAGGACTCCAGCCCCCTGGCAACCCCGGCACGGGTTCCGGCGGCGCCGGCGATCCGCTGCGTGTTCGCGGCATCGCGGCGCAGCAGATCGCGTCGCGTGTTCAGGATCGCGCGGAGTCGGGGTTCGGGGCAGTGGGCCAGCCAGGCATTGAACGATTGGAGCGAGGGCACTCGTGACATTTTAGTGCCGCCCGGCCGGATGCGGGATGTGAGATGGCAGGTACGCTCGTACCCGCGGCGGCGGACACCGGGTTCAACCGGTAGACTCGTCTGCGTTGGGACGATGCTGCCAGAAGGGGCGACGGTGGACAAGACTGAATCGACACGGGTGGACGCGGTGATGCTGGGCATCGGCGTGGTGCTGGCCGTGATCGGCGGCCTGTCGATCGTGGTCGTCCTCATCATGGCGCTGGCCGGGGCCACACCGTCGCGGACGCTGACCTGGATCGGAATGATCACGCTGCCGATCGCGTTCATCCTGTTGATGGTGGAGTTCCTCCGGCTGATCCGGGCCCGTCGGGCCTGAACCGGGGACCGTCCAGCGGCCCACAGCGGGGAGCGCCGTCGGAGTCTCCATATTTCACAGGTCCCTCCATCAACTCATTCTCCTCCGCTCATCGGCGGATCACGCGTTCGCGCGGGTGGTCGCGCGCGGTGCGGAGCACACAGGGGCGGGCGCGCAGCGCCGGTACCCCACCACTACGAGGAAAGGAAGTCATGCCCACCGGTCGAGTCAAATTCTTCAACGCCGACAAGGGTTTTGGTTTCGTCACCACCGATGACGGCGAACGCGTGTTCCTACACGCCTCCGCGCTGCCGGCCGGCGCAGAAGTCCAGCCGGGCACCCGCCTGGACTTCGACGTCGTCGACGGGCGCAAGGGCAAACAGGTGCTCAAAGCGCGGGTCGTCGAACCCACCCGCCGGGTGCGGCGGGATCCCGAGAAGACCGCCGCGATGATCGATGATGTGATTAGATTGCTGGAGGACACTTCCGCCGGCCTTCACCTGGGACGCTTCCCCGAAGTGGGGCATTCCAAGAAGGTCGCAGAGGTCCTGCGGCACATCGCCGACGATTTGGAGGGTTGATGAGCGGGTTATTCGCCGAATGGCAGACCTCGCTGCGCGCCGGAGCCCCTGCCCCGGTCAAGACACCGCGGCGCCGTACAACGGCACCGGACAAGGTGCTGGCCGCGGCCGTCGACGTGGCGCGCGAGGCGATCGTCGAGGTCGCGGGCGCCGCCCACATCGGGGAACACCTGGGGTGCGTGGAGGAATCGCCGCGCCTGGTCACCCACACCTTCGCCTGCACCGACCCCGCATATCGGGGCTGGCACTGGATCGCGGTACTGGCCAGGGCCCCTCGTTCGAAGAAGGTCACGGTCTGCGAGACCGCACTGCTGCCCGGTGACGGCGCCCTGCTGGCGCCGGACTGGGTGCCCTGGCGCGAACGTGTGCGCCCAGGCGATATGGCGCCCAAGGACGTGTTGCCCAAGCTCGACACCGATCCGAACCTGCAGCCGGGCTATCAGCAGGTGCCGGTGCGGCAGGACGAGGACAATACGAGCGGGGACAACGTCGACCAGATCGCGAACTTCGAGTTCGGTCTGGGCCGCGAGCGGGTGCTGTCGAACGAGGGCATTTCGAACGCGGCGGCGCGCTGGGCCGGGGCGGAATCGGGTGCGGACGGCGAATTCGCCCGCAACTCCACGGCACACTGCGGCAGCTGCGGCTATCTGCTGCCGATGGCGGGGGCGGTGCGCACCCAGTTCGGTGTGTGCGCCAACGAGTGGTCGCCCTTCGACGGCCGGGTGGTCGCCCTGGCCGCCGGCTGCGGAGCGCATTCGGAAACCGCGCCGAAGGAACGACCTGTTGAACAAGCCGAACCGGTCGTCGACGACCGGGCCGAGGTGTTCGAGATGATCCCGGCCGGTTCGGACGGCGGTCATGCCCGACCCGAGGACACAACAGTCTGATACGACGCAGCGGTTCGGCGGCGTACCGGCGCTGCGGGTCCGGAAGGAGAGCGCTACACCTTGAGTTCGATGTTCCAGTCTCTCCACGAGCGCAACTACCGCAATTGGTTCTCCGGCGCCCTGGTGTCCAATACCGGCACCTGGATGCAACGCACGGCACAGGACTGGATCGTCCTGACCGAACTGACCGATAACGATGCGACGGCCCTGGGTGTGGGGATGGCCCTGCAGCTGGGGCCGCAGCTCATCATGTTCCCCTTCGCCGGGTCGATCGTCGACCGCTTCGACAAGCGCAAACTGCTTATCATCACCCAGGCGCTGATGGGGATCAACGGCTTCATCCTGTTCGGGCTGATGCTCTCCGGGGTCATCCAGCTGTGGCACGTCTACGTTCTGGCACTGGCCCTGGGGCTGGTTTCCACGGTCGATTCGCCGGCGCGCCAGTCCTTCGTCTCCGAACTGGTCGGCGAGAAGCTGGTGCCCAATGCGGTGTCGCTGAACTCGGCGTCGTTCAACGGGGCGCGCATGGTGGGACCCGGTATCGCCGGTGTGCTCACCGCGCTGATCGGCGCGGGTCCCATCTTCCTGATCGCCGGGCTGGGCTTCGCCGCGACCATCCTGGTGCTGGTTACCCTGGACACCTCGAAGCTGCATCCGGCGGCCCGCCGGCCCAAGGGGCAGGGGCTCAAGTCGATCACCGGCGGATTTTCGTATCTGCGCACCCGGCCCGACATCGTGGTCGTCCTCAGTGTGTTGTTCGTCGTGTCGACCTTCGGATACAACTTCAACATCTTCACCTCCACGATGGCCAAGCTGGAGTTCCACCACGATGCCAGTGGGTTCGGACTGCTGAACTCGGTGATGGCGATCGGTTCGCTGGCCGGAGCCCTGACGGCTGCCAAACGGGAACGTCCCAGACTGCGCTTCATCTTCGCAGCGGCAGGCGGATTCGGCCTGGCCACCGTCAGTGCCGCGCTGATGCCCACCTATTCCGCATTCGCCGTGACGCTGATCTTCGTGGGCTTCGCCTCGATCACGATGTCGACCGCGGCGAACGCCTACGTCCAGACCACCACACCGGGCGCGGTGCGCGGCCGTGTAATGGCAATCTACATGGCGGTCGTGATGGGAGGGGCCCCGATCGGCGCGCCGTTCGCCGGCTTCATCGCCGACTGGCTGGGGCCACGGGCCGCGGTGCTGGTCGGGGGGATCTCGGGAGTCATCGGCATCCTGATCGGCGTGACCTGGATGGTCTTCGCGAAGAACATGCGCGTGCACAGAGCGCGGGTCCATCCGCGGCGGATCATCCACTTCACCTATGACGGGCATCAATGACGCCGGAGCTCATCACCACACTCATCGTCGCCGTGTGCATCCTGGTCGGCTGTCTGGGCATCATCGTGCCGGTCCTGCCCGGCAGCATCCTCATCCTGGTGTCGACCCTGGTGTGGGGATTCGTCCTGAACAGCCCCGGCAGCTGGGCCGCCACCGCGGTGGCCGGGGTGTGCGCGGTGGCCGGGATGACCTCGTCCTGGGTGCTCACCGGGCGCCGGCTCAAGGACCGGGGGATACCCGGTAGGTCACAGCTGGTGGCCGGCCTGCTGGGGATCGTGGGATTCTTCGTCGTCCCCGTCGTTGGGCTGCCCCTGGGCTTCGTCGCGGGCCTGCTGCTGATGGAGTATCTGCGGTTGCGCGACTGGGGCCCGGCCTGGCAGGCGACCCTTGTGGTGCTCAAAGCGCTGGGCATCGGCATCATCATCGAGTTCGGATGTGCCGTGGTGGCCGCAGGGGCGTTCGCCGTCGGGGCGCTGGTGTACTTCCTTTAGTACCCGTGTCGCCGGGTTCCAGGCGGGCGTCCGGGCCCGCCACCGGGCGCAATCGGACGAGGCCGCCCCTCCCGTTACGGGAGGGGCGGCCTCGTGTGTCGGGGGCCTACACTTCGCTCAGAGGCGCTCGAGCACGTAGTCGATGCAGGCCAGCAGTGCTTTGACGTCCGCCGGTTCGACTGAAACGAAGGTGGCGATGCGCAGCTGGTTGCGACCCAGCTTGCGGTAGGGCTCGACGTCGACGATCCCATTGGCGCGCAGAGCCGCTGCGAGGGCCTTGGCATCGACGGTGTCGTCGAAGTCGACGGTGGCGACGACCGCCGAACGGTCGGCCGGCTCGGTCACGAAGGCCTGGGCGTGGGCATTGGTCCGGGCCCAGTCGTAGATCATGCTGGAGGATTCCGCGGTGCGCGCGGTGGCCCAGCCCAGCCCGCCGTTGCCGTTGATCCATTCGAGCTGTTCGGCCAGCAGCAACAGGGTCGCCACGGCCGGGGTGTTGTAGGTCTGGTCCTTCGCGGAGTTGTCGATCGCGGTGACCAGGTCGAGGGAACCGGGGATGTAGCGGCCGGAGTCCTTGATCTCCCTGGCCCTCTCAAGAGCGCGCGGGCTCATGATGGCAACCCACAGGCCGCCGTCGGAGCCCATGTTCTTCTGCGGGGCGAAGTAGTAGACATCGGTCTGGGAGATGTCCACGGGTAGGCCGCCGGCCGCCGAGGTCGCATCGATCACGACGAGGGCGTCCTCGGCTATCCCCGCGGGGCGCACGATGTCCGTGGCCACACCGGTGGAGGTCTCGTTGTGGGGCCAGGCGTAGACGTCGGCACCGTCGACCGCAGTCGGCACGGCCGAGGTCCCGGGTGCGGCATCGACGATGACCGACTCATCGAGCCAGGGCGCGGTCCGGGTGGCCTTGGCGAACTTCGAGCCGAACTCACCGAACTGGGCGTGTACGGCCTTCCGGCGGACCAGGCCGAAGGTCGCGACATCCCAGAACACGGTGGACCCGCCGTTGCCCAGGACGACCTCGTAGCCGGCGGGCAGGGAGAAGAGTTCGGAGACGCCGGCACGGATGCGGGCGACCAGGTCCTTCACCGGCTTCTGCCGGTGGGAGGTGCCCAGCACGGTGCGTCCCGCGGCGCTCAGGGCGTCGACCTGGGATTGACGGATCCTGGCCGGTCCGGAGCCGAAGCGTCCATCGGCCGGCAGGAGGTCGGAGGGGATGGTGATGGTGTCTGCTGTATCAGTGCTCACCCAGACCATTCTACGGCGTGTGAACCGGGGCCGGGTAGGCTGGACATATGGCGGACATTCCCAAGGCGATCCTGGATCTGGCGGCACAGCGTGTCGAATACCATCGTGGCATCACGGACGATCTGGCGGCCGATCCGGCCGCCCAGTTCACCGATTGGTACACCGCCGCGCAGGCGGAACTGGCCGAACCCAATGCGATGCTCGTGGCCACAGCGGATGCGGCGGGCCCGGATGCCAGGATCGTGCTGCTCAAGAGCTTCGATGCCGCCGGCTTCGTGTTCTTCACCAACTACGACTCGGCCAAGGGCCGCCAGATCGCCGGGAATCCCCACGTGGCGCTGGTCTTCCCCTGGCACGAGATGCAGCGCTCTGTGCGGGTGCGCGGAATTGCGGAGAAGATCACCGCGGAGGAATCCGACGCCTACTTCGCCAAGCGCACCCGGGGGTCGCAGCTGGGTGCCTGGGCGTCACGGCAGTCGTGCCCGGTGGCGGACAGGGACGGCCTGGAGGAGCAGTACGAACGGGTTGCCGAGCGCTTCGCGGGGGTGGACGTGCCGCGGCCCGAACACTGGGGCGGTTACCGGGTGCGGCCGGTGGACATCGAGTTCTGGGCGGGACGGGATAACCGGTTCCACGATCGTTTCGTCTACACCACGATCGACGGGGAATTACATCCCTTGGACAGCGGTGCGGACTGGAGTGTCGTGCGTTTGAATCCGTGATTTTATGTAGGCTGACCTAAACGATAGCCGGGGACGGGAATGAATCGGGGAATCCGGTTGCTCTTCCCAGTAGGATTAGGGCAGGGTGGATAGCCGGAGTGGCTATCGAGTCTGCAGACACGACAAAGTAGGGGACTGTGAACGATCTCGTCGACACGACTGAAATGTATTTGAAGGCCATCGTCGAACTGGAGGAACAGGGCATTACGCCGCTGCGCGCCAGGATCGCCGAACGCCTGGACCATTCGGGGCCGACCGTGTCCCAGACCGTGGCGCGAATGGAGCGCGACGGGCTGCTCATCGTCGACCCCGACCGCAGGCTGGAACTGACCGAAGAGGGTCGTGAGCACGCCATGTCGGTGATGCGCAAGCACCGCTTGGCCGAGCGCCTGTTGGCCGATGTCATCGACCTCGACTGGGTGCTCATCCACGATGAGGCCTGCCGGTGGGAGCATGTGATGAGCGATCAGGTGGAGGAGAAGCTGGTCAAGCTGCTGCCCAACCTGCAGACCGGGCCCTATGGGAACCCGATCCCCGGCCTGGACAAGCTGGGTGTCGAAGCCGCGGCACCCGAACCGGTGATCTCCCTGGCGGCGGCCTGTGGCCGCACCGGTGCTGATGTGGAGATCGCCTGGTTCGCCGAACCCCTGCAGGTCGACCACTATCTGTTGGAGAAGTTCAGGCAGACCGGCGTCATGCCCGGAGCCAAGGTCTCCTCTCGGCCGGAGGGCGAATACATCACGCTGAGCGCGCCGGATGTGGAAGATGTGCTGGATCTGCCGGTGGAGACGGCGACGCACGTGTTCGTCCGCCCCATCACCGCCTGAACGGCGTGCTGTACGTTCCACGACGCACTGGACCCCCGGCGGATCATCCGCCGGGGGTCCAGTGCGTCGTGGAACTCGGAGGGCCGAATCTGAGTCCCAGCTGGGAATCGTAACCAAAACGTGACTTACCGTGATCATTTCGTTAGGGTTGATCTCGGTCGCCCGGACCGGGCGCCCCGCATACTTTGGAGGACATTCCCTTGGCGAACAAGACGCACGGTCGCCGCCGCGCAAACACGCGAGCGAAGACCCCGCTGACCGAACTTGCCGACGCGCTCAGCGCCAACACCGGGGTGGTGGGACGCAGGGCCGCTGTTGTCGCGGCCGCAGGCGGCCTGGCAGTGGCTGCCGGCCTACCCACCGCGATGTCGGGAACGGCCAAGGCCGACGATGCCGGAGCCTCCACCGCCGCGCAGAAGGTTTCGGCGGACGCCACCGACTTCCAAAGCCAGGATGCGCTGAAGGTCGCCCCGGCGGCGAAGGCCGCGTCCAAGGCCGATAAGAAGGACTCCGATAAGAAGGACTCGGTGCAGGCCGGAGCCGTGACGCTCAACGTCACCGCCAAGAAGGCGCCCAAGCCCGCACCCGTGGTCACCCCGTCGGCCACCGACAATGGTTCTTCGTCCTCCGGTTCTTCGTCTTCTTCGTCCTCGGGCAACGGTGATTCGGGCAAGAAGTCCTCTTCGGGTTCGAAGCACGTCTCCGTGCCCTCCAACGGCTCGCGCGGTGAGAAGGCCGTGGCGATCGCCAAGGGCTATGTCGGCGCGCCCTACTCCTGGGGCGGCTCCTCGCCCAGCGGCTGGGACTGCTCGGGCTTCGTGTCGTATGTCTACAACAAGGTGGGCGTGAGCCTGCCGCGCACCTCCGGGGCGATCAAGTCCGCCGGTACCGTGATCCCCAAGTCGCAGGCCCAGCCGGGCGACATCATGTGGCATCCGGGCCACGTCGGCATCTACGCCGGCGGCGGCAAGATGGTCGACGCCCGCAACAGCCGGGTGGGCACCGTTTACACCTCCACCGCCTGGATGAGCGACGCGGTCTACGTGCGCGTGGGCTGATAGCCGCTGTCGGCGGACCGGCGGCGACCGGTCCGCCGACAGCGCGTACAGGCGCTTTCGGGGCCACGCGAGCACTGCTCGTGTGGCCCCGAATGTATGTTGATCTGTGATCCTCGTGACCGAAACGTGACAATTCGGTTCGGATTCGTTACGGTAGAGCCTGTCAGTTTTTGTAACGAAACGATTGCGATCGATCCACGGAAACGCGGCGCCGGATCACCGGGCCGGTTGTGATGATCGCGGAGGAACCCCCTTGACTCAGAAGCAGCACGGTCGCCGTCGCGCGGATACCCGCGTGAAGACCCCCCTGACAGAACTCACCGCAGCCCTCAACGCCAACTCGGGCGTGGTCGGACGCCGCGCGGCCGTTGTGGCCGCCGCCGGTGGTCTGGTCGTCGCTGCCGGCCTGCCCAGCGCAGTCGCCAGCACGGACAAGGACAATGCGGACAAGGCGACCAGCTCGCAGCAGACCGAGTCGTTCGAAGCACAGAAGTCGATCAGCGTCGAGCCTGTGGCGAAATCGGCCAAGGATTCCTCCACTGCGGGGGTCGTCAACCTCAGCGTGAAGGCCACCAAGGCGCCGAAGAAGGCTGTTGCAGCCGAAGGCACCGCCGCCGGCGCCACCGGGAAATCCGCGGGGAAGTCGGCCGGGAAGTCCGTTTCGATCCCCGATGGTTCGAAGGCCCAGAAGGTCATCGGCATCGCCAAGCAGTATGTGGGCGTGCCCTACGTCTCCGGCGGCACCAGCCCCTCGGGTTGGGACTGCTCCGGTTACACTCAGTTCGTCTTCGCCAAGGTGGGCGTGAGCCTGCCGCGCACCTCCGGAGAACAGCACAGGGCCGGCCATATCGTCAGCCGTTCCGAGGCCAAGCCCGGTGACATCATCTGGAGCCCCGGCCACGTGGGCATCTACGCCGGTGGCGGCATGATGTACGACGCGGGCAATCCCCGGGTCGACACCAGCTACCGGTCGATCAACTGGATGGTCTCGGCGGGTGCGCAGTTCGTTCGCGTTCTCTGAGCCACCGCGCTCCAACTGACACTGGGCACTGGTGACGACGGGCTTCCTCCTCTTGGTCGTTCACTGAGTGTTCGCTTAATCTTGAATGATGTCCCCTGTGGTTTTCACCACAGGGGACATCATTGTCTGTAGGCTGGAAATGAGTGTGCCGCACAGCCGGTGCGGCACTGGACAGCGACCGCGCTGGGGACCGTCCGCATCCGGCGGACCGGTTCTGCGTGGGGAAGCGGGTGTCATGGCCATGAGAACCAGCGGGATAGACCACATATTCGGTGGCGGTGGGCGAATAGCCCCTGCCACTCACGGCGCGTCTGCGCGCCGGACGAAGGGCGCCGTGCGTGTGCACGGCGCCCTTCGTCGTCCACGGGCACTGGATCGGCAGGAGGCCTCTGCGGTGGGAGTGGGCGCATGAGCCGGGCGCACAGCAGCCTGCGCACACTGGTGCTCAACGCCGGTTACGAGCCCATGTCGGTCGTGCCCTACCGCCGGGCGATCGTGCTGGTGCTGGGGCAGAAGGCCAGTGTGCTGGCCGTAGAGCCTGGGCGCACCATTCACAGCGAGCGGTTGACGGTCGAACAGCCCGCCGTCATCCTGCTGCGCAGGTATGTCCGGCAGCCCACCGGTTCGACCACCGTGGTCTCCCGCCGCGGGGTGCTGCGCCGGGACCGTCACCGGTGCGGCTATTGCGGTCATGCGGCGAATACGGTGGACCACGTCCTGCCGCGCTCCAGAGGCGGGCAGAACAGCTGGCTGAACCTGGTGGCCTGCTGCCGCGCGTGCAATAACCGCAAGGGCGATGCGCTGCCCGAGGAGATTGGCTGGCGGTTGCTGTTCTCCCCGTTCGTTCCGGGAGGGCAGGCCTGGTGGTTACCGGATCTCGACGATCCCGCCCCGGCCTGGCGTCCATTCCTTGAACTTCCGTCAGCCGCATGACGGAACGCGGACTCAACCACTCCTGTAGGCGTTAGGCTGGTCATGTCAGCCCGCAAAGCATTGATGCCAGTGGAGACTGGCCCTAAGTGAGGAGAATCGAATGAGCGATCAGAAGACCCCGGAGGTCGCAGACGCCCAGGCCGTTGTCGTCGGCATCGACGGTTCGGATTCCAGCAACAACGCCCTGTCGTGGGCGATCGAGTACGCGCAGGCGACGGATCGCTCGATTCGCCTCGTCGGCGCCTATACGGTGCCCAGCGTTGCAGCGGCGTCCATCGATGTGTCCTATGTGCCGATCGACGATTCCGCCGTGCGCGCCGCGGTGACCGATACGCTCAAGGAAGCAGCCGGCCGGGTCAAGCAGGCCGGTGTCCAGGTCGAGGCCGTCATCGAGATCGGCGATGCCGCGGGCGTGTTGGTCGAGGAATCGAAGCAGGCCACTCTGGCAGTCGTCGGCACCCGTGGCCGCGGCGGATTCGCCGGCCGTCTGCTCGGTTCGGTGCCCAGCGCGCTGCCGGCCCACGCCAAGTGCCCCACCGTCGTGATTCCCACGGCCTTCAGCACGGATTCCAAGCGGGAGGCCCAGCCCACCGCATCGCGGCCGATCCGCAATGCCGCCGGTGATGACTTCAGCGTCCGCGCCGCCGGTGATATCGACCTGCCCGTCGAAGACGCAGCGGGCCTGGACTTCGGTGGTTCCGTGGTCGTGGGCATCGACGCGCTCGGCAAGGAGTCCCCGGCTCTCTGGGCTGCTGCGGAGTACGCGGTGACCCGTGGCCTGCCCCTGCACATCCTGGGCGTTATCACGACCACCGTGGTCGGCCCCGAATGGCTGCCCAGCACCACCGATCTCAGCGAGTTCGTCGGCAAGGGATCCGACAAGCTGAAGCTGGCCCAGGCCGCGGTCAACGAGAAGTACGCCGACCTCAAGGTCGATTGGACCCTGTTCGACGGGCAGCCCTCGGAGGTCCTGGTGCGCGCATCGGACACCGCCGATCTGCTCGTCCTCGGCTCGCGTGGACGCGGCGGGTTCGCCGGTCTGCTGTTGGGATCGACCTCGCAGTCCGTGTTGCCCTATGCCAAGTGCCCGACCATGGTCGTGCGCGTGGCGGGCGAGAAGCTGTTCAAGTGAGGTAGGACGGCACGCACGGTGTGAGTCAAAGCACCCATCCCTGCGAACTTCGTCAAGCGTGAAGGTATTAGGGTGTTGAGTGGCCCGGGGTTCGGAATGATCCGGCCCCGGGCCATTGGTTTGTTGCGTGGTGGACAAGGAAGCGGGATCAGCAGTGGGAATTTCTAGTGGATCGGGGCCGAGGCGCGGCCTGGGCCGAAATACGAAGGTGGGCGCTGCCCTGACCGCGGTGGCGGGACTGCTGCTGGCCGGCTGCACCTCGGGCGGCGGCGGTGGCATCGGGGGTGACTCGGTGCACTACGACGGCCTGCCCCAGGGGGTGGAGAAGAGCCTGCAGAGCTACGCGATCGTCGACGACGGCGAGTCGACGAAGGTCCCCGTGGACGCCCACTTCTTCGGTCTGCGCGGAACCTCCAGTCTCAATGAGGAAATGGAGAAGGCGATCCTCGCCGACCTGAAGTCCGGTGGGGCCTTCGGGACCCACAAGGGTTTCGACCCGGTGACCACGAAGCCGGGCGAACGCTGGGACGAAGCCGACTTCACCTCGGGCGAGGCCGCCGGGGCCACCGCGATCCCCACGGCATCCGCCCTTGCCTCGGACCAGTCCAAGGGCGTGACGGTGAGCAACCGGGTGATCGCAGCCGGTGGGGACTACATTCTGTCCACCGTGGACGCCACGGTCAAGGGCCAGACCGGCCACACGTCGTTCGTCACGAACGTCAAGGACGATAAGACCCAGCCGGCCTCGGCGCTGTTCTCCGATGCGTCCAAACTGGGCGAGGGCGCGGCGCTGGGAGTCGACGACAAGGCCCTGCCGACCATCGACGGCCAGGCCGTGGACAAGGGCGATCTGTCCGAACTGGGCCAGCAGGTGCGTGAGGCCCTGGGCAGTGGTTCGTTCACCCCGGCCAAGGACTCCAAGACCTGGCTGCCGGACTACACCTGTGGTCTGCTGCCCTGTGTGGGCGTGACCTATGACGACGGCCCTGGGAATGCTGAACTGACCGATGAGATCATGGAGGCGCTCGAGGACAACGATGTGCGCGCGACCTTCTTCATGATCGGGCAGAACGTGGCCAACTTCCCCAAGGAGGCCAAGAAGCTCTACGACCAGGGCAATGAGATCGAGAACCACTCGTGGAGCCATCCGCAGCTGTCGGCCATGTCGGCGGCGGGGGTGAAGGAACAGATCGACAAGACGAACAAGGCGATCGTCAAGGCCGGTATCCCCAAGCCCACTCAGATGCGCCCGCCCTACGGTGCGAAGAACCGGATGGTCGAAAAGGCCTCGGGGATGCGCCTGATGATCTGGGACGTCGACACCCTCGACTGGAAGACCAAGTCGAAGCAGAAGACGATAGATTCCGCGGTGAACACCAGTAAGCCCGGTTCGATGTTCCTCATGCACTCGATTCACAAGTGGACCGTCGACGGAGCCGATGCAACCTTCAAGGGGCTGAAGAAGCGGGGCTTGTACCCGGTTCCCTCCGGCTACCTGTTCAAGGGCCTGCCCTTCAAGAAGGACGCCAGCTACTTCTGCCGCGGCTACCGGGTCGACTTCAGCTGCTCGAATCCCGAACACCCGCAGGTGATCACGAACAGCTGATCGGCGGATTGCCGAAACGGGGGCCGAGGTTCCGCCGCTGTGGCGGGAACCTCGGCCCCCGTTTGTTTCCGGTCGGGCCCGGTCGTTCAGGCGCCCGCCAGCACCCGGCGGGGCACATCGACGAGCATGGTGTCGACGGCGGACTGGTCGACCCCGTGCTCCAGGGCGTAGGGGATGACATCGTCGAAGACGTGGGTGAAGTGCCACTGGGCCATCTGCGCGCGGGCCACGGGATCGATCCAGTCGATGTAGCAGGAGGCGTCCTGGGACAAGACCATCTGTTCGGCATAACCGCGGCTGACCATTTCGACCAGTGTGTCCGCGCGGGCTTCGAAGGTGGTGTCGATGTTGATGCCGAAGCGGTCCATGCCCAGGGTGAAGCCCATATCGGCCAACGACGACAGGTGATCGCAATCGGTGGAATCCCCGCTGTGGCCCAGCACGATGCGGGAGGGGTCCACCCCCTCCTCGTCGACCATCACCCGCTTGACGTGCAGGCCGGTCTGCGAACCGGGGTGGGTGTGGACCGTGATCGGCACGTCGGTGGCCAGGTGGGCCCGTGCCACGGCCCGCATCACCCGCTCGACGCCACGGGTCAGTCCCTGATGGTCGATCGCGCACTTGAGCATGCCGGCCCTGACCCCGGTGCCGTTGATGCCCTCGCGGATATCGCCGATGAACATATCCACCATCGGATCGGGAACCTCTGCGCCGAGCATCGCGTTGAGCGCGGGGCCACGGTGCATGAAGTAGTTCGGGACGGTGGTGTACGTGTACACGCCGGTGGCCACGACGATCTGCAGGGGCACCTGCCGTGCGATCTCCTGGATGCGCGGAATGTAGCGTCCCAGGCCGACCACAGTCGGATCGACGATCGTGCGGACCCCGGCATCATAGGCCCGTTGGAGTTCGGCAACGGCCTCGGCGATCCGCTGGGGTTCCGACCCCCAGTCCGTCTGATAGTTGTTCTGCACTTCATCGGTCAGAACGAATACGTGTTCGTGCATCAGCGTGGTGCCCAGTTCGGCCGGGTCGACCGGCCCCATCACAGTGTGGACTGCGCTCAATGTCCTCGCCCTTCGTCATTGGAGGTTTCGACTGCGCCCGCAGGTCGCCGGTGGTCCCGGTGGAATGCCTACGGATGCTGGGTTCGAGCGTAGCCGGGCCCGCCCTCGCCCGCAATGGTGAGGACGGGCCCGCAGTGTCGAAGGCGGTGTGCGCGGGAAACCGTCCAGAGCGCCAGACCGGCCGCGCTGCGCGAGAGTTTGTGGCGGGCCGGCGCCATGCCCGAGGCGATGTCCACGATCGCCGCTCCGGGGCCGGCGCGCATACGTACAAACACGCCCCGGGAACATCCGGCCGGTTGCGGCCGGAGTGCTGTTCCGCGGAGCGTGCATTACCCGATGATGGGTTGTGCCCCCGATTGGATTCGAACCAACGACACCCGCTTTAGGAGAGCGTAGGCTGGAGCCAGAAGCGCGAGTTCATGCGGTTCTTTGCTCCCTCCAGTTTACCTTTCGCTCAGGCTTTTCGCGAGATGGTGTCACCTCGGTGTCACGGGATCGAAGCCCGCCTTCGTGCGGGCTTGCGTCCAACAGGATACGTACTGTAGGATAGGCGGCATACGGAAAGGAGATAGAGCGATGGCGAAACTGCCGCCAGTAACAACGATCGAGGGCCTCATCCGAGACGGATGGACCTACGACATGATCGCCGAGGAGTATGGCGTCCAGCCCATGACGGTATGGCGCAAGCTATCCCGCGCCGGCAAGACCCCTGAGCCCCGCCATGGAGACGAGGTGCTTCCGTGGGCCGTCGACCCAGAGCATCGCCAGACGAGCATATATTTCAGCGCCCTAGCTATCACGGCCCTCGAAGAGGGGCGGTCGGTTGACGAGAGGCGCGCGGGAATCGTCCGCCGCCTCCAGGAAGACCTCAAGGCGGCCGATGCTGTCATTGGCTACGACCCGAGGATGCCACCGAACCCTGCGTCGAAGACGAAGGGTGGCTTCTTCTACGCCAAGCGCCGGCCGCAAGATACCGGATGGTTCCGAATGCCGGACTAGAGATTAGAACAAAGCTTCGAACATGTGTATCATCAGATACGAAAAGAGGCCGGCCCCGAAGGACCGACCTCTGACCAGCCGCTAAGCAAGTCAAGGCGCTGTTCCACCAGCGCCTCAGTTAGAAAGTGTATCATCTTATGCCCGATTACGACATTCCCTTGTTTATCGACCCCGAAGACGGGGCCGAGTCCCCTGATTTCGAATGGCCGACACTCGAAAACGTCTTGACCGAGAGCCAGATCGAAGAGTTCCTCAATGGTCGCCATTGAGCTGGGCATGCCGCGTCGCAGGAGCGCATCGCAGCTCCTGAGCTACCTGGAATGCGGCGAGAAGTATCGGCTGGGGCGCCGGGCCAAGGCGCCGGCGCGGCCGACGGCCTGGGCTCCGCAAGGGACGGCAGTCCACTACACAATCGAACAGTGGGAGAAGTCGGGACGGGTCGGGACGCTCGACCAGGTCGCAGCGGTGTTCGAATCTGAGTTCGACAAGCTCATCGCCGAGCTCAAGGAAAAGAACACCGAGGGCCTCGACTGGCTGACAGGATCGAAGAAGTCAGGCGAGCAGGATATCGAGGAGCGGCGCGACAAGGGTCGCGACCAGGTCCTGCGCTACGTCGACTGGGCCGTCGACAAGGCCGATGAGTGGCGGGTCATGGCATCGGAGCAGGAGTTCGACATCGAACTTGGTGGAGTCCAGGTCAAGGGGTACATCGACCAGATCGTATGGTCGAACAAGTTTGATTCGTACATCGTCCGGGACCTCAAGGGCCTCCCTCTGACAGAGAAGATCGCAACGCCGTCAGGCTGGACGACGATGGGTGAAGTCGAAGTCGGAGACGAGGTGTTCGGCACCTCAGGGTTGCCTGTCCGCGTGTCGGAGAAGTCGAGGACCAAGACCCTCCAGTCTTATCGTGTTCGATTTGATGATGGAGAGGCGGTTGAGTGCGACTGCGAGCATCTGTGGCAGGTAACGCACGCGAAATACGGCCCCAGTGCAGGACCAATGATTACTGAGGTTATGTCTATACCGGAGATGCTTGCATGGGAGGGGGCGCCTCTCAGTGTGGAGCTTCCGGAGCCAATCAAGCTGCCCGAAGCGGACCTTCCGATCGACCCATACGTTCTTGGCGTCTGGCTCGGCGACGGCAACAGGAATAACGGTTGCTTCACTAAAGGGTCACCGGAGCCCGCGAACGAGATCCGCCGGCGAGGATTCGAGGTTCGAGAGTGGAAGCTACGGCCGAACCGTGCACAGGAGTACAACGTGGTCGGATTGCACTCCGCACTGAGGAAGCATGGCCTGAAGCGCAATAAGCATGTGCCAGATCAGTACCTCAGGGGGTCTCGCGACCAGCGACTAGACCTCCTGCGCGGACTGATGGATTCGGACGGGACCTACAACGAGGCTCGTGATTGCGTCACCTTCGTAAATACGAACAAGGACCTAACGGACGCCGTTGCTGAGCTGGCGAGAATGGAAGGGGAGCGAGTCTATACATATGAGCACAAGTACAGTGGATTCGGGAAGTCGGGCGTCGCATGGGGATGCCGGTGGACCCCAAGGAATGCGAATCCCTTCGCGGCGCCGACAAAGGCGGGGAGGTGTACGCCTCGAACGACTCGACAGAATCATCGTCGAGTAATCAAGGCTATCGATCCGATTGGCGCAACCGAGACCGCGTGCATTGCAGTCGAGTCGAGCGATCACCTTTACCTCGCAGGGCGAGGTATGGTGCCGACGCACAACACCGGGACGAAGCGTCCCGAGACTCCACTCCAGCTCGCCGTCTACGCCGAGGCTTGCCGCCAGAACGGGCTTGACGTATGGTCGGGATCGTTCGCCATGCTCAAGGAGCAGCCGGCCAAGATCGAACACTTCGAAGACCTCCGGGCCTTCGATACCGCGACGCTGTCACAGATGTTCCATGACATGGATGCGATGGAACGGGCTGGCTTCTATATAGCCCAGCCCAGCAATGCTTGCCGGGTCTGCGATCAAGCACAGTGGTGCAAGTTCTCAGGCCGGGCTATCGACGCGGAAAAATATGCGGCTCAAACCGCAGTTTCCGCTTGACATAAACGTCCAGTAACATACATACTGGAAGACATGAGCGGCGCAGCAAGCGTCGTTCAACCGACAGAAGGGAATCAGCTACATGGCTGACGGAAAGATTGTCATTACCCTCAAGGCCGGCAAGGGCTATGAGGCCCCGTGGCTCGTCGTCTCGGGCGACACTCCGATCGAAGCGCAGACGACGCTCCAGGCCGTGATCGAGAACGGCCTGCCCGCTCTCGTCGGCCAGGCGTCCCAGGCCTTCCAGGGAATGGAAGCGGCCGGTGCCAATCTCGGCGCCACGCCGGTTCAGGCGCCGGGCAACCAGCCGCAGCAGGGCTCGCAGTGGGCTCAGACGCCGGCTCCGCAGGTTCAGCAGCAGCAGCAGTCGATGGGCCAGGCCGCATGGCCTCAGCCTCCTCAGCAGCAGGGCAATCCCTTCGGCCAGCAGGTCCAGCAGCAGGGCGGATTCCAGCAGCCGCAGCAGGGCGCCGGAGCTTTTGGCGGAGAGGAGCCGCCGATGACGCCGTTCGGCCCGGCACGGAAGGTGACGGGCACCAGTAAGTATGGCCCTTACGCGGCCTGGGCCGATCCGCGTCCGCGTGAGCAGACGCAGCACCTCGGCCGCGAGGCGTCGACTAAGGACCCGCAGGACCCCGGCCTGTTGAACGGCACTAAGAAGTTCTGGCTCATGATCAAGTAATTGTCCAGTAGCATACGGAAGGAGTGACTAGTGCTTTCACTGGTCCAAGCGGTAAGGATGTCGGCGACAGCCGGCAAGCCCATCTCGGTTCCTTACGGCAACTTCTCTGCTAACGGCGTCTGCTTTCGTCGCGGCGAGTTTACGCTCGTCGCGGCGGGGCCGGGGTCGGGCAAGTCGGCGCTGATGCTCAACATGCTCCAGCGGGGCAACGGGCATGGACACGTCCACCCGACCGTATACTTCTCGGCCGACTCTGGACCGGCTCAGGTGTTCCAGCGATCGGCGACGATCGCATGCAATAACCACGGCTACGCCTACGACATGGCCGGCGTTGAGCAGATCGCCAAGGACGAGGGCGGTCACGCCTGGCTTGAGGATCTGGTCCGGCAGGACGCTAGTCATATCCGGTACAGCTTCGACTCGACCCTGACGACTGACGGAATCATGGATGAGCTCGAATCTTACGGCATGGTCTACGGCGAATGGCCCGAGGTCATCGTCATCGACAACCTGATGAACGTCGATGCCGGTTCGGGCGAGGAGTTCACCGACCTCAACGAGGCAAGCTTCTTCCTCAACGACCTGGCCCGCGACACTAACGCGGCCGTTATCGCTCTTCACCACGTCGGAGGGCAGCACGAGGACGGCGACAAGCCAATTCCTCTAGGCGGCCTGCGAGGCAAGGTGTCGAAGTTGCCGTCGATGATCCTGACTCTTCACCGAGTCGAGGACGAGATGAAGGTGTCGGTCGTCAAGAACCGCGCCGGCCGCGCTCAAGCGGACGGCGGGTGGGGCGTCGAGCTCCAATGCAACCTGGCCTACATGGCCTTTAGATGGGTAGGGGATTGACCTGGACTATCACGATTACGAATTGTTGGTCTACGGCTTTATCGGATTCATGTGCGGCATGATTACCGGAATCGCGGTGATGTCGTAATGACCTGGCCAGAAGTCGCGGCCATTGCCGTCGTCTGGGCGTTTCCGCTCCTGATCCTGGCGTGGATCTCTAGCGGGCGTGATTGATGCCGGCGGCCAAGAGGAAGGTCTGCAAAGACTGTGTCGAAGAGGGCATTACGACCGGGCGCCCGGCGCCCTATGCCGGGCCTCGGTGCGCGAGCCACCATAGAGCCGTCCTTAAGAAGCGCCGCGAGGCAACGCACGACAAATACATTCGAGAGACCTATGGCATTACCCAAGAGGAATACGATGCCATTCTCGAATCGCAAGGCGGCAAGTGCGCCATATGCCAGCGCGCTACCGGCGCGACCAAATGGCTAGCAGTCGACCATGACCACAAAACAGGCTACACGCGTGGTATTTGCTGTTTGACGTGTAACAAGTTCATCCTCGGCCGCAGCCGGGATGACCCCGAGGTCTTTAGGCGAGCCATAGCCTACCTCGAAAACCCTCCGGCTATCGCCGTCATCGGCGAGAGGGTCGCCCCGATATTCGGGCACGAAAAGGAAATCCAAGGCCGCCGCAAGAAGCGGTCGACCAAGCGAAGGAGAAAAGCATGAATCCCGAACAGTCCACCAAGGCAACCGAGGCCTTGACCACTTTCATCCAGGGCCTCATCAAGGATGCCGACGCTTCGACGGCGACCAAGTATGAAGCGACCCGGAAGATCCTGGCCTTCGGCGATGAAGTCAGCGATGCGACGCAGGCAGATATGCTCGAAGCGATCTTCGACCTCCCCGCATTGAAAGGCGATGAGCTCCACGAGGTCCGCACGGCAATCACGGGCGTCTTCACGGAGTACGCCACCAGGGTGAGCGAGGACTCCAAGGAGACGGTTCGCGCCATCGACTTGCTGGAGTCCATGACCAAGATGGCAGAGTTCTTCGCGAAGAATGACTGACATCGATCCGTCGACCGGCCTGCCAGAGGTGCCCGAGGGTTACTTCTGGCGGGTCGTGGAGCGCCCGATCCATGGGTGCAAAGTCCTGCTTATGCGACGCATTCGGGGCCGGTGGTATCGGCCCTGGGTAGGCGCCGAGATAGTCGAGCATGAGCATACCGAGTTCGTAACCAATGGCAGTATCAGGAGCGCAGCCGAGGGCGTGCTTAGCAGGATCGCATATAAACGCCTATGTCGAGAACTGTTCGGCGACTATCCTCCGAAGAAGCTGGGGGATTGATGGGACCGATAGGAACGGCATGCGTCATTACCGGCATCATTGCCGTAATCGCAATCGCGATTGTCTATAGCAGCTTCAAGCTCAGTGAAATGGTGGATTGATGGGTGGTGTCATTGCGTGGTGCTTCGGCGGAATCCTCATTGTTGGCTTTGCCTATGCGGCAGTGCTCGCGATCGTTTGCAGCGCGGTGTCGCTGATCGATGGCTACCGCAAGAAGCATCCACGGAAGCCGAAGGAAGATAGGCTGCAAGATCTGTCGGATGAGCAGCTCGATAAAGCCGCTCGGCGTCAGGCCGAGATGAAGACCGAACATATCGCCGGCATGCACAAAGACCAAGAGGTCTTTATGCGCGTCGACTGCGACTACTGCAAGGCGGTGTGGGATTCAGAGAATCCCCGGAAAAGATGAGGCCTTTCATATGCCTCCGAGGTTCGCCGCAGGAGGCATTACGGCAGGCACCATAAGCGCCGACCAGCTCAAGACGACGTGGGACCTCTCTGTCGATGAGGTCACAAGCTGGGTCACCTACGCCCAAAGGCCGCGTTGAATTACCGGCGGCGAAAGAAGATCGACTACGGCCCGCTGATCGAGCGGCTTAGTCGAGAAGAGACGGAGCGCCTGGCGAGGCGTGTAGCCGAAGAGCTGGACATCTCGCCGGGCCTCCCGTTCGATTCGCTGAAGAAGCGGATCTATCACACCAACAGCGGACAGCTAGAAGACCTCTATGAAAGGGAAATGCTTGAACGACAAGCTGAAGACGAATACTGGGGTTGACGACGACCAGAAGGCGGCGATCACCGTCTTCTCCAAGCCGAACTGCCAGCAGTGTTGGGCGACGAAGAAGAAGCTCGACCTCCTGGGCGCGGCGTACACCTCGGTCGACGTCACCGAGGACGAGGAGGCCATGAGCTTCGTCAAGGAGCTGGGATACCAGCAGTTGCCTGTCGTCTATGCCGACATCGACGGCGTCATTCGCCACTTCGGCGGATATCAGCCCGAGGCATTGGCGGTGCTGGCGTGACGTTGCCCTGGACCGAAGGCCAGATCAGGGCCGACTACGTCAACCACTGGGGCTCGGACGATTCGATCGCCCAGGCAGCGCGGGTGTCAACCAAAGGCATCGACGGCAACGACGCCGGTAAGACGTCGGGGCTGGTCAAGCGACTGTGGAAGGACGGCCATGTCTCGTGCTTCGAGCATTGCGGCATGACGTTCCAGATATCGTGCCCGATCCCGATGGCGGCGCAGATCATGCGCCACCGGTCGTGGAGCTTCAACTCAGTCTCGGGCCGGTACACCGAGCTCAAGCCTGTCTTCCATATCCCTAGCCTTGGCGATCCTATCGTCGAGTCGGGATCGAAGCCCATGGACTACGGGCGCAAGCCCGCGAGCCTCGACCAGTACACGCGGTTCGTCGGCGACCTGGCCGACGTCTATGGCTATGCCTGGGAGAAGTACGAGGCGGCCATCCGCAGCGGCATCTCGCGGGAAGAGGCGCGGTTCCTCTTGCCGCAGGGCATCTTCACGGAGTTCTGGGCGACCGGAAACCTCCGATCGATCTTCCACTTCCTTGACCAGCGCCTTGATCCGCACGCTCAGTTCGAGACGCGGATTGTGGCAAGCGATATCGAATGGGAAGTATCGAAGCATTTCCCCATCGCCCACAGGGCGTGGGCCGAAGCGAAGGAGGAGTAATGACGATGGTCAAGGGTTACGTCGAGGCCGCGCGCAAGTTCGCGCTGGCCTCGGGCCAGGCGTGCGAGACGACGCCGGTCATGCCGACGCCCGCTGATGGCGGGCTGGCTATGGAGCTGGTCGAAGAGGAGTACGACGAGGTCCTGGCTGCGATCGAGAAGATCGACAGCTATGCCTACGAAGAGCGGAAGGGCATGACCTTCTATGAAGGTTGCCCGGCGCCGCATATCCCGGTCGCTCCTCATCTCCATGCCGAGCTGGCGGACGGGATCGCCGATCTGATCTTTGTCCTGATCCGCGCCGCTCAGACGTTCGGCATCGACATCGAGGCTGTGTGCGACACGGTCGCATCGTCAAACCTGTCGAAGATCAATCCGGATACCGGCGAGGTCCCGAAGCGGGACGACGGCAAGGTCCTCAAGGGGCCTCAGTGGATCGACGACAAGCCACTTATTCTCAGCATCATTCAGGAAGGAATCAGGCATGGCAGTAATTGATCGGAGCGCTATCGGCGCCGAGCTCGAAGGCGATCTCTATGGTCTTCAGCTCTACCTGGAGAAGTTCGGCCTGAAGGGGCCGGACTTGAGGGCGTCGATGGCCTCGGGCTGGTGGATCTACGACCAGGCCTATGCCGCTGGTCTATTCGAAGAGACCAGCTTGGAGGATATGAGCGATGGGGAGCTGGCCGATGAGGCCAGGGCCATCAAGATCGAGCAGCAGCGACGCATCGACAAGAAGCAGGATCGGAGTGACATTGCGAACGAGAAGTGAACTGGTAACCGCACGGGATGTCCTCGACGTCATCGCAGAGTATGCGGCTATCGCGTCGGCGGGGGAGACCGAGCTGGCGCAGTACATCTACGGCTTTAGCGCCGGCCTTGACTGGGCTATTGACGGCGACGATGAGCAGACCGTGATCCAGTCGATAAACGGCAAGTTCGTCGAGTCCAAGCCGACCTGCCCGCCCGAGACCAGAGCGGCCAAGCCAGACTGGGGCGCGATCGACAACCGTATAGCCAAGGATGCGTCGAAGCTTGACGGCGACGACATCAACGGCTCGTTCTTCACGGCATAGCCGGACTGGCCGTGGAACACAGTGAGAAGCCGTCGATCATCGACGTCTTGGAGTATTACGGATGCCACGGTCTGGTTGATACATGTGGCGGATGGCGGAAACTGATATGCCCACTACCTGGGCATGAGGAAACGAACCCATCCGCCACGTATAACTCCGATTTCAACGCCGTGCATTGCTTCGGCTGTAATCGGAGTGCCGACTCGTGGGGACTAATCATGATGAGGGAGGGCCTAGATTTCTCTGGTGCCGTCGAGTTCGCGGAAGAAACGTTTGGCTTCAGCCGCGAATCGCTTCCACAGAAACCTGTTCAGGCCGGAAAGCCTGAGCGCATACGAATATTGGACCGGGGAAAGTCGCGGCCTGAGCGACGAAACGATTCGTCGGTTCATGCTGGGCGTCGTCGGGTCCGACGACCGCGAATACGGTGACAAGGCCGGGTGGCTGACGATCCCGTACATCACGGTCACGGGCATCGTCGACATACGCTTCCGGCGCCCGCCGGAAAGCGAGAGCAAGGCCAAGTACAAATCGCTCCCTGGATCTACGCCGCGTCTCTTCAATGCGACGGCGACATTGAATCCGAGCGACACGATCTTCGTGGCCGAGGGTGAAGGCGATGCCATGGTCCTGGCGCAATGCGGGCTAAACGCCGTAGGCGTTCCCGGTGCCAGTAACTGGTCACGGAAATTCGCATTGACCCTGGCCGGGTTCAAGGACGTGTGTATCTGCCGCGATAACGACGCGGCCGGCGAAAAGCTGGCCGGGAATATCGCCAAGGATATTGAGGCGTCACGGACGGTCGTCTTTGACGAGAAAGATGTCACCGATTTTTACCTGGCACATGGCCGCGAGGCTTTGCTCGAAAAGCTTAAGCCCGAAGAAGACGAAGGAGATGATGACTACGACGAATATGGCTATGCCGAAGAAGCCGACACACAAGCTGAAGATTTCGATTGGGAACCTGTCGAAGGGTTTGAAGGGGACGCTGAGGATCAAGGACCTCAATGAGGACGGCGTGGAGCATGAAAGCTTCGGGCCGGTATACGGCGACAAGGCCCTGATCTTCGAGCCCATCCTCGAAGATATCGAGGATGAAGCGACGAGGGAAATGATCGCCGAGTATGGCGGCTTCATGGTAGAGACGAACGAGGTCGTCATTGACAAGCGATAAGGAGACTACGTTCGTCGGAGTCGCCGGGCTCAAGGGCTCGGGCAAGACGACGTTTGGCAAGATCCTCGCCGACAAGATCCACGTCCCTGTCATGCACCTGGCCGATCCGATCAAGAAGATCGTTCGCGATGCCAACCCCGGCTCTAGCCAGGGCCTGCTGCTGTCGTCGTGCGACGACGATCTGGAAGCTAAGCGGCTGCACGACCGCTACCGGCCGAGCCTCATCGCCGTCGGCGAAGGCATCCGGGAATACTGCCCCGACTTCTGGGTCCAATGCCTGATCCATGACGCCGAAGGCGCGGACATCGTCATCGTCCCCGATGTCCGACTGCCGGTCGAGGCCGGACTCATGGACGTCATCGTCTATGTCGAGCGGCCGGGCGTCGTATCCGATGGCTCGGATACAGAGCGGGACATGAGCCGATACGCGTCAATGACCGTCTACAACGACGGAACGCTACGCGACCTTGAGCGCAAAGCCGCTGAGGTCATTAACGAATTAGGACTGAAGGAGCGAGTTGTCTTTTAACCCGGAAGCCTTTGAGAAGGCCCTCAATGATGCGCCGCGTCGCGGTATGCACCCGATCGATGCGCTGCTGCTCGACCTCGACGGTGACGACAGGACATTCGTCGAGATGATCCTGCGAGACAAGACCGTGTATACGGCAGGGGCCGTGGCCGACGCATTGACTGCGGCTGGCGCCAGGGGAATCGGTCGCCAGCAGGTCAAATCATGGAGGGAAAGGGAGTGCCGATGAGCACGTCGGAGACATCATCATCACTAACCGTCGGAGGATTCGGGACGCTGCTCGGCCTAGTCCTGGCGCTGTGCATCCTGCTCGGCGCCCCGGCATGGGCGACGACCATATTCGCGTGGCTCATCGTCGGCCTCTCGGCCGTCGGTCTCCTCATCATCATCGTCGGACTCGGCATCGTGACGACGGTGCTAACGCTTAACGGGAGGAGCAAGCGTGGCAATTGATTTCGACAAGCTTCAGGACAGTCTCGCGGGAGCGGGCGGCGGTTACAGAACGGTGGCAGAAGGTGGTGAAGGGGAAATTGACACCCCGAGGTTCCCATCGCCCGTCACTGACTTCGACGGTATCCTCCGGGAAGCCGGTTTCGATCCAGCTGAGTACGAGCTCGCATCGACACCGAGGGTGTCGACCTGGGATGCTCAGACGCCGGAGGGCCTCAAGCGTCTTTACTCGTACCGCATCTCAGTGCGGAAGATCATCGACGGCATTGCCGAGGATGACATCGAGGCGGCGCGGCTCCGCATCCAGAACCGCGAACTGCCGCCGGTCTTCTTTATGGGCGACACCGACCTCCCCGAGGTCTCGGCCGTGGTCAACATGGCCGACGCCCAGATCGCCAAGAGTGAAGGCGGTGGCATCTCCGGGCTGACAGACCGCATCCTCAACGGCCTGGAGAATATCCAGGCCTGGCTGGACCGTTGCCGGTTGAGCTACAACGTCTCCGAGCTGATCCTCGTCAACAACGGTGACGTCCTGGAGAACATCGCAGGCAACTACGCCTCACAGCAGTTCACGGTCGAAGGGAATCTGCGACAGCAGATGAACTATGCCCTGGACTTCTGGGATCTGTATGCCTCGGAGTTGCTGCCGCAGTTCGAGCGCAAACAGTTCGTCACCGTCCTCTCTAATCACGGGGAGCTTGGCCGGCTAGGCACGGCCAAGAACCAGACGTCCGACTCCGACAACGCCGACGCCTTCTTGGCGGAAGCGTTGAAGCGGATCTACAAGGACAAGCCCGGCCTCGACGATATCCAATGGACGATCCCTCGCGACGAGATGAACGTCTATACAGAGACGGCAACCGGCGTCAAGCTCGCGTTCTGCCATGGCCACAAGATCAAGGGCTCGGACGCTCACGGCTTCGAGACCTGGCTCAACGGCCAACAGCGCGGAGACATCCGCGCCTGGGAGGCCGACATCTGGGTCACGGCTCATCGGCACAATTTCCAGGCATGGGACCTTGGGTCCTGCTCCGTCTTCCAGTGCCCGTCGCTGGACGGCGGCAGCAAGTGGTTCAAGGACTCGACCGGGCGGTATTCGCAATCGGGCATGATCGGCTTCCTTGCCGGCCAGCACACCAAGACAAAATGGAGCGATCTTGCGTTCCTGTAGGAGGACCCATGGATAACACGCATATCGACATCGCGAGCAATGCCGAGATCATGGTCGACAGCCAGCACCTGGCGATCTTCCGCCTGCCCGAGATGCCGAACCTGACGTTTGCAGCAATCAACCTCGACGAGAACGACGACCCCAGGGGCGTCGACCCTGAGGACGTCGGCTTTATCTGCGCTGAGGTCCTGCACGCCGAGGACGGATTCGTCCTCGCGACCGTCGTCGATCTCGGCGAGATCAAGGGCGTCTTGAGCCGCCTGAACTTCGAGGTGACCGAGTGACTGCCGTCGAATACGACGAGGACGACTTTAATGTCGACAAGGCCATCGGCTATGCCTGCCATCTAGCTCATGCCGATCAGTGCGACACGGCCGAAGCTGAAGACATTGGCCAAATGGTCTGGGTCAAGTACCTCGAATCAGGGTGGCATCGCTACCCGGTCGGCAAGCAGATCTACCTCATTCGCCGCGAAGCGCGCGAAGCCATGAGGCGCGAGGCTGATGACTACCGCCGGTTCTCTGGCGGGTACAGCAACACGCCTCGGACGGTCGGGATCGTCTTAGCCTCGGCCGAGTGGGCCGTCATCGATGGCGAGCCTCGACTCTGCGAGTCGGAGCGGTTTGACAAGGCGTTCCTCGACTGCACCAAGCGACAGCGCCGAGCGCTGTTCAAGCGGTACACCGAAGGCTCTGAGGACATGACCCACGCCGAGGAGCTGGCGGCCTCTGCCGGCCGCGAGCATATGTCCTATGTCCTCGACCTACCGTCGTTCGGACGCGTCGAAGACGCGATGGTCTATGAGGTAGTCACGACAATCAAGGAGGCAGCCTAGTGGCAATCGGGCCATACTCATACATCCTCTGGTATCTCAAGCCCGAGGAGCTCGAATGGATCAATGGCATGTTCGAAGATCGCGGCTATGACCTGACGTTCTTCGATGCAAACGACTGGTCGGATGGCGACATTGAGATCATCACCAAAGGCGAGGGCTTGCCCATGATTGTCATGGGCGAAGAGCGCGGACTGGGTGGCTTCAGGAAGAAGCGCTTCCCGATCCGCAAGAAGGCCGACGTCATGGAGGTCATCACCCTCCTCGACGAAGTCGACGTCTGGGCGTCGACCGATGGCATCCGTGAGCTCATGGAGGAACGGCCGCTTGGCAACGATGCAATCAACGCCAAGCGAACCAGCGTAGGGGAGTGGATGTCGGAGTCTAACTACGGAGTTAATCACTCTGATAACAGGTAGAATATGCCTCAGCAGTAGCCCTCGGAGCTTCGGCTCCGGGGGCGTTGTTGTATTCAGAGGGGGATAATGAAGAAGCTAGTGTCCGCCGGGATCGCCCTATCCCTGCTAGTCCTTGGAGGCTGTGGCTCGAAGCATGATGGAATCATCAGGTATCGAGTATCGACGTCGATGTTTGACGCGAACATCTCGTACAGCGTCCCTGACGGGGAGTACAAGAAGACGACCATGAGGTCGTACTTAAAGGACGAGAACGCCCTTGTGATGCAATGGCGTGCGGGCCGCAACGGATACGCAAAGCCGTTCGTCACGGCCGAAGGCGTCGGACGGAACGGATACAAGACCCCGAACGCCGACATGCTGTGCCAGATTCTCGATGGGAACAACAATGTCCTGGTCGAGCATAAGGATAAGGGTATGTGCGCGGTGGTCTTGGAATGACAAAAGCCCCTAGCTAGAAACCCGTCAAGGGAATCCGGCTAGGGGCTTTCTTTGTTTACGGCCTCAGTGGCGCGGCCCGGACTGAAGCATCTGGTCGAGCGCGGCCTGGGCATGGATGCGATCGGCATCCGTCTCGGGCATGTCAGTCTCGCCTCCGACCGTGTTATCGGCTTCGGGTGGCTCGTCGTCACTGACGACGTCGTCGTCCTTATCATCGAAGGTATGGCCCGGCTCATCATCATCGTCATCGACCGGAGCCTGCGGCTCGTTGCCGGTGATCGGCTGATCCGTCGGCGTGTGAGCCGTAGCCTGGACATGGAAGATGCCAGACAGGTATCCGACGACAGCGGTAGCGATAAGGAACCACTGCGGCTGAGCGCCATCGACGGCAAAGACCGTCGAGCATACACCGAGGGCGATTGTCGCGACGGTCAGGATGACGTAGGACCACTGCCGCACGACGGGCGGCAGGCGGGTAATGTCTAGGGTCAAATCAGACTCCAACCTTGTAGGTGGCGTCAATGATCTTGACGCCGGAAACGTGAGCGAGGGCCTGGACGCGGAGACGCATGTCCTTGCCCTTGGCCGGGGCCACTCCGAGGTGGTCCCAGACGGTTGACTTGCCGAATGTCTTGCCGGCTGTTCCGATGATCTCCTCGGACGGGTAGATGTAGCGCGTCTTGGTCTTGACGCCCTTCTTGTATTCGACAAGGATGAACCGGACCGCAATCTCTTTGCCCGCAGGCAGGCCCTCAGCCGTCAGGGTCACATGCCCCATGAGGTCCTGGCCCTTCTTGAGGCCGGAGGCCATCGAGGCGTCGTTCTTGTCGTTGATCGGCAGCGTCGCCCACTTGCTCTTGGGCAGCGGAACGTCCTTAGTCCGCTTGCCGACGTTCTTCAGTGTCAATCCGAGAACCCCTCCCGAGCTCGACGATGAGCTCGCGGTAGATGTCGATGTCTTTGGATACTTGGGGCGACCAAAGCCGCCGCGAGGTCCGGTCGAGGACCTGTGCTTGAGCATGACGCGGCCGCCCGTGCGGCCGCCGGCCTTGTCGGTGTTGCCCTCCCAGGCATCCCACGACCCGTCCTTGTAAACCTTCGACACCCAGCCGACATGGCTGATACGGCCCAGTCCGGCCAAATCGTAATAGACCATGTCGCCCACTTTGGGGGAGTGGTGCCACTGGCCGCGCGCCTTGAACCAGGCCGCGCCCGACGGGGTGTAAGCATGCTTTGGGACGACCGAAGTCGGGACACCTGCCTGGTGCATGACCCAGCTCGCGTAGATGGCGCACCAGGCGACGCCGTTCATCGGATACCACTTGCCATACTTGGTCAGGTTCGATCCGAACGGGGTCTCGTGGTAGCCGTTCTGGCCCTCGTGGACCTTTCTGATTTCTGTGATCGCCGACAGGCGAATCACCTCTCTATCTATTCCTTCCCGGCCTCTCCGGCCGGAGGCCCTGCCGGGAAGCGGGATGCCATGTCGGGGTGAGCCCTGACGACCTCGACCCACAGCGCGACGTAGTGGTCGCGGTACCACGCCTCGGAGCGCTGCGTCTCGCGCAGCTCATCGACGGCCAGCATCCGCAGGTCCTTGTACTGTTCGACGGCGCGGTCTTCCTTGACGAATCCGGCTGAGCGCCAGTCCTTGATGAGGTTCCAGAGGCCTACGACGAGTACGCCGAGGCCACCACCGGCAGCCCATTGCATGACGGCTACCAGATCGATTTGCATCTATCCCCCCTTGACTTCGGGGGCTATCTCCCTGATCGCATCCTCGGCCGGCTTGAGCCTGTGCCATCGCTCAAAAGCCCAGACGGTAAACGCTGTATAGATGGCGACACCACCTCCCCGTGACCACGTCACGGGGTAGTCGAGCATGAGGAAGAGCTGGCTGAGCGACAAGATGATGCCGGCTACGGCGACCATGAAGACGCCGTAGCGTTCGACTTGGACATAGCTTGACAGGACTCCGCCGGCGGAGATGAGGCCGCCTGCCGCAAAGACGATGCCATACAGCAGCGACAGCCAGTCGCCGCCGTAGACGTGAGCTGATGACATCGGCGGGAAGAGGATGTACCAGATGCCTGCCAAGATGAATAGCACCGAGCCGATCATCTTGAACCATTTACTCAGGCTCCTCACTGAGCCACCTCATCACCAGCCTTGGGCTCGGCCTTGAGCTGCTCCAGCTCGGCCTGGACGGCCTCTAGCTGCACTTCGAGCTGAGCCTGCCGTTCGCGGAGCTGAATGTTCTCCTGGAGGTACGAGGCGTACAGCTTCTTGATGATCTCGTTCTGATCCAAAGTCTCTTCTTTCGTCAGGCCGCGAGAGCGGCCACTTTGTCTTCGAGCGCGGCAATCTGGTCGCGCTGCTTGCGGATGATGGGGATGAGGAGCGGTGCGATGCGGTCGTAGGACAGGCCCTCGACGTCGCCGTCCTCGCCGCGCTGGACCAGCAGCTCCAGGCCGGCATCGGCAAAGTCATCGGCAATAGCACCGACATACCGGGGGGGCGGCCCGATGCGCCGGGGGATATCGGTGTGCTTGTCGTCGGTCAAGGTACCGTCAGCCATGCAATGGAGCATGGCTTCGTAGTCCTCTGCTTCGGCCTTGTCGGTCCAAGTCTTCGGCTCGATCGACAGGAGCGCATCCTCGTACGAGTCGAGCTCGATCGACTGCTCGTCGAGCTTGTACTTGCGCGCCGAGGTGCGGCGGCCGAGCGTGCCTGCCGACGTGATACACAGATCTGACTGACCAGAGTAGGTGCGGCTGTAGATACTGGCTGACCAGATGCGCGGCTTGCCGTCGGCACCGACGCAGAACTCGGTACCGGAGGTGCCATTACCCATAAGTCGAAGAGTCCTGTTCGGCCCCTGCGCGCCAATGGCGAAATCGCCGTCAGGGATGCCTGTGGGCGAGCCGATCCACCCTCGATAATCCGACCCCATATAGTAGCGAGTGAAGATCGAGTTGGCATTGCCAGAGTTGCAGATGGCATCGAAGACGGTGGTCGAACGGGATTCGATGCTGACACGATCCTGCGTCATCGTCGTAATTCCATCGGACGCTGAGGTGAAGTCTATGACCGCGCTAAAGCTATCGAGTCGAGAAGCGCCGACCCGAGCCGACGATCTCCCCCAGAGCTCTGCGCTACCATTCCTTACGGTGACCCTGCCCGCCTCGCCCTCGTGTTCGTTATAGGCGACCAGGCTTGCGTACGGGGTGCTTTCATAGACTCCGCGTGCCTGTATGTACAGGGCCGCGCGATCCTTTTCCCGGCAAGACGTAGTGGCCTGTATGCCATCCCCGTCCATCAGGATTCCAGTCGCAGTGGAATCGCCTTCCTTGTCGGTCTGACTGTCCTCGTTATATCCGATGAACTTACCCCAGGAGCGAATGGCGATGTCGCCATCCGGGTTAAAGGTAATGGAGCCCTTCGCCTCTCCTGCCGAGGAGAACGGCCCGAGGATCGTCGCCTCGCATGACTTGGTTGATGACCCGGGGCTCTTCTTGCCCCAGATGCTGTAGATGGACAGGTTGTTCCCGGTCGTCAGGTCGCCCATCCTAATCCCAGCCCCCTCGCCTTGCGTCCACCCCATGTCAAGGCCGTCGAAGAGGTTGTTATCGATGGCAACGGTCCGCGTCTTCGAGCGGGATGAGTAAAGCGTGCCAACCATCTCCACACCACCCGTGGCCTGGTCGATGGAGAAGGTCGTCTTGGCGTCCTTGTCGAAGGCGATAAGACCCTGAGGGTTCAGCTCGATGCGAGGGAAGCCGGAGTTCGTCCGGATCGTCGATCCGGTAATGGTCTTGCCATTGAGCGAGTCGGCCGACAGGACGTTGGCCGTGACAGCACCAGCAGCAAGCTGCTCAGTCGCGATCGTATTGGCCCGGATGCGCTTGCCGTCCATCTGGCCGGCGGTGATCTTGCCGGCGTCGATCGAACCGATAATGCCCGACTCGGCGGTAATGGCTCCGGCCTTGATGTGCTCGGTCGTCACCGACCCTGGGGCGATGAGAGTCGAGCCGACGCCGCGCTCGACGCGATACGAGCCGTAGTACCACACCGCGTCTTGCGGGTCTGTGGCTACGCCGTCCGGGTAGTAGATCGTTAGGCGTGGTGAAATCAGGTGGGTGTCGGCCCTAACCTTGTATAGCCCGCCAACCTCGACCCACTTCTTAAGCGGCATATCCTTGGGGTTGATCCTGCCACCCAAGAGGTTGCTCATCGCGCCCTGATTCCCGATGTATCCGGGGTACTCGTAGACGCGCATGTCGACCATACTGAAGTTTCCGACCGTAGAAGCATCTAGATAGACCCAGACGGAGATCCAATACGTCTCGCCAGGAGTGACTGGGATCATGGCGGAACTACTGGACACGAGTCCATAGATTGACGTGTTTCCCGTTCCTGGGACAGATTTGTGCTTGGCCGAATACTTCTCGCCAGGGGCAGGATTCGACGTCTGCACTGTCATGTAAGAGCTGCCGCGCCAAGGCTCGGGGATGCCTGCGTTATCTTTGCCAACAGTCTCGGGTGTCATTGGCGTGGCGATATTGGTCCCGCCCAACAGTACCTTGTCGGCAGTAATACTGCCGGCCTTGATCCTCGCCGCATCGACATAGCCACTCGTCAATACGCCGGCGTTCAGGCTTTTGACGATGCCCGATTCTGCCGTGATCGCGCCTGCCGCGATCTTCTCCGTCGTGATAGCGCCGGGCTCGATAAGGGTCGAGCCGACTGCCTTGCGGACCATGACGTTACGGACCTTGAGCCCTGCCGCTACGATGTCTTGACGATTCGCGGAGACGATGCCCAGGCGGTACGACTTGTCGTCCCGACTAGACCATGCAGGCGGTACCGTCATCGTCAGCGAGTAGTTCGCTGTCGGTCCGGGCGCAATCGTCATGTAACTGGTCCCCGCCGAGGCATGGCCGGAGGCGGAGCCGTCCGGTCCCTCCGGATAGACCCACATCACGACTCGCAGAGACACCTTAACGTCCACAGTGGCGTCAAAGTTGATGCTGATTTGGTCGCCCGGCTTGAAGGGATTCGACGGTACGCGGTCTACGATGAACAGGTATTGGCTGCCGCCAACTCCGGTGGATGCCAGGTACCGGACTCCCTGGGACTCGGTTACGGTGACCCGTCCGTCCGTGCCGACATATGGAACGGTCGGATCGTAGGTCGCATAGTTCTGGGTGTCGCCCAGCAACACCTTGTCGGCAGTAATACTGCCGGCCTTGATGCGCCCGGCGTCGAGATAGCCGGACTGGATCTTGCCGGCATCGAGGTTCGGGATCGATACCGGATCGAGCTTCTGCTCGGTCCACTTCGACCCGTCGTACTGCCAGAAGCCGATGATCTGCTGGCCGCTCGTCTTATACCAGGTATCGCCCTTGACCTTGCCGGCAGGCTGTGCCGCCTGCCAGTAGATCGTCGTGCCGTCAGGCCGCTTCTCGATCTTGTCGACGGCCTTAGCCAGATCGGCCTGAGCCTTCTCGACCGCATTGACGCGCTCGTCGGCAAAGGTCAGCCAGTTCGATCCGTCCCAGCGGAACGACGCCGTAATGTCGTTGCCCTTGGTCTGATACCAGACATCGCCGGGCTTGCCCTTGTAGTCGGCAGGCGGAGCCGCCGGGTCCCAGGTGATGACGTTGCCGTTGCCGTCGACGACGATGTTCTGGAGGTCCTCCTCTAGCGAGGCCACAGCATCGGCGACATCCTGGATGCGCTCGTCGCGAGCCGAGACGAACTCGCCCTTCGACTCGTCATAGATGTTCGGCATGTTCTCTGGGCCGAACCAGATGTCGCCGTCGTTAAGGACGGCGTCTTCAGGCGGTTCGTCGCCGTAGTAGACGTTGTTCTTGCCGTTGGCCGAGACCATGGCTTCGTCGGCCTTGAGCCATGTGCCCATGAGCTCCGCTGAAATGTCAGCGACGGTAACCGAGACCGTCGCAATCTCAGAGGCCGCAGACTCCTGCTTGTCGTGGCCGACGGCTACAAGCCACACCTCGTAGGTGCCGCGAGAAGAGACCGGGCCTACCGCAAAGGAGCCACCATGCGTCGAAGCCGCCAGGACTCCGACGAAGGTATCGGAGTCAGCGGATGCCGATACCGGTGACTCGTCGTCGCCATCATCCAGATCGTCAACCCAGGTGTCATCCTCGCCATCGATCGGCTCATCGTCGGCTTGACTAGCGGGCAGCTCATTGCCTTCATCGTCGTAGTCAGGCGCTTCGGCCGGAGCTGAAGATCCCGCCACGAGCCGGGCGTGGATCTCTAGGTGGTTGACGTTCTCGGTGGCGTTGACGTCGATCAGCGGCTCGCCCGAATCTTCAGTGCCATCGTCTTCGATGACCGATGCGCCATCGGCGTAGCGCCCATCCCACTGGACGTTGAAGACGCCGACACCTTCGGTCAATACCGGCGCCGTCGGCACCGGGGGAGGGGGCAGTGGTGCTCGCTGCTCGACGGCGATAGCCCCGCCGACGCCTGGGCCGAGTGATCCCAGATCGTTGCCGTCATCATCGACGAACGTCAGGTTTCCGTTGATCTTGCCCGACGTCAACTGCGGCGTATTGGCCATGCCCTTGACCAGTTGTTCTAGGTCGTAGATCTGGCGTGCCAGATCGGCGGTACTTCCCATCTATTCCTCTCCGATGATGGACAGAGTCACAGTGACCAGCTCCGTTGCCGGTTCGACCGCGATGGCCTCGACCAACGCCCACTGGTCGACAGCCAGGCCGCGGCGGTCCCATGACCGATAGCGGACCTCATCGCCGACGTCATAGGTTCCGAACTTGGCGTCGTCGTGGTTGATGATTTTGATTTCCTTGACCTGCGTCCGGGCCGAGTAGACCGAGGCCAGGGTCCGAGCCCGGGCTTGTCGCGCGCTAGACGTGCGCAGCGTTTTGTCGGTGTGCGTAAACGTGCGGTGAAGGCCCATCTTGCGGCCCGTATTAACTGGCTGGTCGTTGGTCCAGTAGACGTCCCCGTCGGGGCCATCACCGGCGCCCTGGACGGTGATGCGGGTAGCTCCACCGAACTCGCGAGTCGTGATAGTCGGGAGAACCATGACGTTCTCGCCGTCGATGAACTCGACCGAGGTATTGCGGCGAACCTTGCCGGCGAAGAAGCGATAGCGGTGATCGGCGTGAGTCGAGCCGATGTTGTAATGCTCGATCTTGTAGAGCGCTCCGGCCTGCTCGCCGAGCGAGGTGATGATCGACCCGAGGTCTAGCGTCTCGCGGCGGTTGAGGATGACCTCGGCGCTCTTCCGCGTCTCCTCGTTCTGCTTGTTCAGGTTCTTGATCGAAGTCTCATTCGACTTCCACTTAGCGTGGGCCTCTTGCCACTTCTTCTTCGGACCCTTGAGCCAGGCCTTATGGCTGGAGTCGTAGGCCTTCTTGTCCTTGTGGTATTTATCGACGGCCTTGTCGTAGCCCTTCTTCCACTTCTGCCACGCGGCGTCCTTCTTCTTGTAGGCCTTGACGGCCTTGTCGAAGGCGGCCTTCGACTTGTAGTCGGACCGTGTCGGGTATCGGAAGTTCCGCTTCTTGTATGTCGGGTACTTGGGCTTGGCCTTAGATTCCTTAGGCTCTTTCGGCTCGGGGTAGTGAGCCGGCACGGCCTTGATCTGACCCGGCTCCGGGTTGCCGACGCGAGGGAACGAGCCATTGAACGCCGGCGCCGCGAGGCCGGCGTTCGGACCCTCCTGCGCATAGATACCGGAGTCCCAGCCAGCCGAGGGAGGCCGGTCCTGAGCGACGGCGCGCATGGCCGTCTCGAACGTAATATTGCGGTAGCGAACAGGGGAGTATTCCCATGGCTGGCCGGCCATATAGCCGCCCCATCCGACGCAGTCGATCGTCACCGAGTAGCCGTCATCCGAGATGTCGGCGATAAGGAAGGCGTCGATGAACGAGCCATCGACGTAGACGTAGATGCCCGTCGCCCATTCCTGAAGGACGGGCAGGCCGTTGTGATTCTTCATGGAGGCGTACTCGGCAGGGAGCTTTCCCGTCAACCGCCCGACGCCCAGCTCACGAATGAACTGAACGTCGGAGATCGGAAGATCGGGATGGAGTAGCTCCTGGTCGCCGGCGCCCTTTTGCCAATAGGCAACGTAGCTGGCTTGCACTCAGGCTTCCTTAGCTATTCAGCATCATTCTGGTCGCTCGTCTCCGGGTCTTCGATGAAGAGGATGCGGGTCGTCAAGCCAGAAACTGCGTCCATGCTGCACACTTTTGACTTGGCGTTGGCACTGTCGTTGATGCCAGCCTTATATGCAAACGTCACTGTCTTGCCCTTGATCTTGGCCGGCACGGCCTTGTCGTCAGCCAGCAACCAATTAGTCCGATAGGCCGCAGACTTCTCGGCCACGTCGTAACCGAAATACTGCGTGGCGAACTCCCACTGCTGGCGGTTGGGCCAAGAATGGTCGCCCTTATATTCCGTGCCGAACTCGATCCAGAACTGCCCCCACGACGACTGACCTCCATTGCAAGAGACCGATAGCCACTTGGACTCGATGATCATGCGAGATGCCCACGAGGGCACATCGACAGTGAACGTGTTGGGCGATCCGTTTCCGCCGGGGAAGTATTCCCCGCCGGACCCCATGCGCGACGTCAGGAAGGACTCGCTACCACTATCGGAGGCGACGCGAGGTCGCGCGTGGACTAGCTCAAGCCTGCGCGGGGATACCATCTCGCGCAGGTCGGTAATCATGGCATTCGTAATCGCCGACGTATTCGCCGGGACCTTAATCGAGGCCAGGATCAGCCTCGGGTGGGCTCCAGTCCTCGACGTCGAGACGCCGAACTTGTTATACGGACCGGCCTTCGGATTCGCCGGCGCCGAGCCGGCGTATTGCGGATCGTTGATCTCGACGTAGACGTACTGCGTCACCGCCGATGACCCGTTGTTGGCCGGGACCGCTACGGTCGTCCGGGCCGCCGACCTGACGGCATACGACTGCTGTGTCGCGCCGGCGTAGGTTGACTCAATGACGCCGCCGCCGGGGTAGACGTAGACGCTGCCCGATGGGGTGCCCAGCGCCTTGACGCTGAAGTCGGTCTTGGCCGAAATGCCGGTGCGGCCTCCAGTAGCATTCCAGAGTAGCTGCCGGGCCGACTCGGCCGAGTGTTCGGCCGGCGACCCAATGAACCACGGCACGGGATCGAGTGCCATAGGCCTCCTTGATTAAAGTGTGTAGTGGGCCGGATTCCACCAGAACTCGCAGCGAGCAAGACCGGTTGAATCGTTAATGCCGAAGGTGATTTCGCATGACTTGGATGCCGGCAGGCGCACGCCCTTGAGGCGTGAGCGCGGGCTCATGCGCGATAGCTGATTGGCGCCGTTGTACGTCGCCGTCCCTAGACGGGAGTCGACGTTGAGGTACTTGCCCCCAGCTAGTGATAGGCCGGGGAAGCTGTACTTGTGGCCGTCGATCGAGAACCATGGATCAGAGCCGGGTCCGTAGACCCGGACGACGAATACGGCCGGAGCTTCTCCGCCGGTGTCTTCGATAACCCCCTGGCGAACGCCCCCGGTTCCGCCGACGGTCAGCGGTTCGAGCAAAGGCTCCTTGAGGCCGACCGACAAAGGGGGCGCCGAGTTGAGCGTCTGCGTCTTTGACGCGCCGCTATAGATGATGGGATCGGCCAGGACGAAATCGGCCTGTGCCGTGGCGTAGCCATTGACGATCGTCCTCGTCGGGTTGCAGGCAAAGCGTCGTGGACGGCCATAGACCGTCCGCTCTTCGCCGGCGAGATTGAACTTCAGCGCGGTCAGCGCGCCGGCCTTCTTGGCTGTCGTTTCGTTGCGCCAGGCGGCCTTGAGGGAGGCCACGTTATTCATGACCTCCCTCTCGGTCGAGCCTAGGCATGCGAAGGTAAACGTCCATGTCGGACCGCGGTAGAAGTCGACACCCATATAGGTGTCGTTGAATACCGGGTTCGGCAGATCGGACGTCTCGACATCGTCAGTGCCAGGATCGAAATCCTGGACGAAGACGTTCGAGGTGTCGCTAGCCGTGAAGCCGTTAATGCTGAGCGCGTCAATGCTGAGCGCCAGTTCGGCCCCCTCGTCGTAGGTGCTTGAGATTGAACATGATGTCGTCCGAGACTTCAGATGCGACATCGGGCTTGAGCGTCTGGACCGTCAGGTTGTAGGTGTCGCCACCGGCCTGACTCGTCTGGACCTGCTCACGATCCCGGGCCTTTGAGTAGCGGCCGCCGAAGCGGGCCGCGACATCGGACAGGATGTCCTCGGACCTGGAGCGCTTAGCCTTGGCCAGCGGGATGTAGGCTTCACCGCCAGTCTCCGCCTCGGCCCATACGCGCATGGCGCCGGCCGGCGCAATCTGCGCGACGTGATTCTCCGCCATGAAGCGATGCCGAGGGTTGATCCCCATCGGCGATGCCGGCAGGCGAATGCCGCCGTCCTTGTAGAAGTCGAGGACGCCGCCGTTAGCCATGGGCTTCTTGCCCGTGGTCCGGTAGTGCGCGGTGATCGTCACCGACTTGCCGTGGACGCTGCTGATCGCTCGCGACAGCGACTGGACATTGCCCGTGCCGCTGACGTGAGCTGAGACATTGACGCTCTTGCCCCTGAGCTTCTTGATGGCCGAGTCGAGCTTTCCGGTCTCGGGCGTACCCTTGACTGTGGCCTTGACATTGACCGACTTGCCCTTGAGCTTCGTGATGGAAGCGTGGAGCTTATCGGCTGGAGTATGGGATGCGATCTTGGCCTGGACCGAAACCGACTTCGACTTGACCCTGCCAATAGCCTTGGTCAAAGCATTGACCGGTCCGGCCGACCCGGCCTTGACGGAGACCTTGACGGCCTTCGACTTGACCTGGGCGATTGCGGCCCTGGCCGCAGTCACGGCACCGGTGCCGCTGACGGCAATCCTGATCGTCGCCACCTGGCCGGCGATGGCGCTCATGGCGCCCTCGACCGAGTGGACGATCGCGGTTGCGTTGTCGACGGCACTCAGCGTTCCGGTGTAGTTGCCCTGAATGCCTTCCATTGCGCCCTTGGCGTTGGCTGCCGGGCCGGATGCTCCGTCATTGGCGAACAGGTTTGCGACCCACGAACCGACGATGCCGCCCAGTGATTGCTGGGCGTTGTTTGCGGCCGGCGTGGCCTGATCGTTGGCCGTGATGTTCGCGGAGTAGTCGCCATTGACCAGGGCCTTGAGGTTGTTCTGGGCGTCCTGGCCAATCTCGGAAGCATTGTCGATGGCATTCAAGACCGCAGTCTTGTCTCCCTGGACGAAGGCCTTCATGATCGCATCGGCATGCTCTGCCGTCGGCGACGCATTATCGATGGCCTTCAGCATGGCTTCGTAGCTCTTGTTGTTGAAGCCGTTGTCAAGCAGGGCGCGAACCCTGTCGACGATACCGGTCGCATCATCCCTGGCGCCCAGGTGGGCCAGGTATTCTTTGGCTGCGAGCTGCTCCAGGTCGGTGTCGATCTTGCCCTTCATCTCGACGACTTGACCGTCATCGAGCGTGACCTTGATCGTGTTGGCCGAAGCGGAAGAAGCCATATTGAGGAGGGCTTCCTGGATGTCAGCCGTCGTCTGGTAGACGGCTGAGCCGTCTACCGCGATCGGGATCGTCTCGGGCGCGTTGGCCAGTGACGAGACCTTGTTGGCGAACGCGTCCAGGTCGGCATCAGCCTTGGCCGAGTCGAGCACGAGGTCGACGGCATCGGGCTTGATGTTCAGCGCGTCGGCGATCTCGCTGGCCTTCGACTTCGAGATGCCAGTCATCTCGGTCAGGTTGTCGACGAAGTCCTTGCGAACGGTTTGCATCTGGGTCTTGGCCGCAGCCATGCCCGCATCCCCGCCGCCGGCGTTATTGAACGCCTTGGCGACCGACTCCATCGCCGGCTGCACCTGCTGGCGCAGGATGCCGTAGAGCTGCCTGGACGATTCCTTGGTCATATCGAACTGACCGTTGGTATCGAGCAAGCCCTTGGCGACCGTTGCCATCGAGGTCTTCTGCGAGCCGGCCCAGGCCTTGAGCTGGCCCTGCGCCTGCGACAGTGACACCTGGTAGTTGTATGCCGCGTCCTGGGCGGACAGGGTATGACCGCTCAGCGTATCGAGCATGCCGATCATCTGATCGCCACTCAATGTCGCGCTAGACCACGACTCCTTGAATGCGGTCCACTGGCCCGAGGCGTTGGCCGCAGCGGTATCACTAATGTGCAGCGCGTCTGCAACAGCGGAGATCTGACTCGATGCCTGCTCGTGATTCTCGCCGGCCTTCTTGACGTCACGGCCGACAGCCTCAAGGGCTGCGCCGTACTCGTCTAGCTTGCCGCCGCCTTCGCGATTGATCGTCTGGTAGTAGTCGTTGGTCTTCTGCTGGACTTCCTTGATGGCGTCGGCATTACCTTCGTATGCCTTGGTCATCGTGTCCTGAGAAACTCCGACCAGCTTGGCCACGTCGTAAGCATTCTTGCCGGTCTTGGCTATACCAATCGCATGCTTATCTTCGGTGGCCGTCTGAACGGCTAGCGCCCGCGTCTGGTCGGTCGTAGCACCGGTGACCTGATTCAGCGTGCCCTTGTATGCCTCGAACTTCTCCTTGGCATCAGCGACATGCTGAGCGTAGATGCCGATGCCTGCTGCCGCAGCTCCGATGGCGATGCCTGCCGGCCCGCCAAGAGCTCCAACAAGAGCGCCGCCGGCAATCTTGGCCAGACCACCGACTGCGGTAGTCGCAGTCTTAGCGCCGGAAGCAATACCCTTCAGTCCACCGGCGAACTTCGACGGAATCTTCAGCGACGAGAACGACTTCGACACCTGAGTGCCGACCGTCTTGAATGGCTTGGCTGCGGTCGTGCCGACTTTGCTGACCTGGCGCTGAGTCGTCGTGACCCACGATCCGATCGTCGCCGAAGCACGATCGAGGCCGGGCTTGATCTTCTCGGAGATCTTGCTGGTCGCGCCGGAGATGCCTGAGGCGATTGACGCCCCGAATCCCTTGGCCTTCGAGCCGATGCCGCTCGTGAACGAGATCGAGTTCGACAGGGTCGACGAGATACTCTGGCCCCACCGCTGGAAGTCGCGGCGAGCCCGAGGTAGTGACCGATCGAGGTCGGCGGCAATGTCAGGCGCTAGGCGCCTGAAGGCCTTGCGTGATCCGTCGACGGCGACCTTCAGGTCGTCCCTGAGGTATCGGCCGAGCTGGCGGAAGCCAGTTCGGGAATCCGCAACAGCGCGGCCCATCTCACCGGCACCATGGCCGATCCTGGTAAACCCGTCGTAGACCTTGCTCAGGTTTCCGCCCAGGTTCATCTGGCGATCGAGGTACTCGAACGCTGCGCCCGTCTTCGTCAGGCTCCCGCCGAGCCCCTTGGCTAGGCGCTGCGTGTCGTTGATGGCTTGACCGAAGGTCAGCATGCCGGCACGGTAGAGTCCGACTCGCTTACCCTGCTCGCGGAGGATCTTCTGATTCTCGCGAGTGGCCTTGCCGAAGGCCGTGGTCTCAGGGATCAGCTTGCTCTTCAGCGTCTCGTGCATGGCACGCAGATGCGGCATGGCAACAGCAAAGCCGGTCAGGCCTAGGACTGCGGCCTTGATCGGATCGGGCAGCTTGTTGTAGGTCGACAGCATTCCCGAGCCGGCGTCGACGACCTTGTCGAGCGCCGACAGGCCGATGTCGGAGACGCCCTGGACGACGTCACCGAAGTCCTGGAAGAAGTCGATCAGCGGATCGCGGAGCTTGCCCAGCGAGTCGTCGACGAACTTCGTCAGGCGGTTGAATGTCGGAGCCAGCGACTCTAGATCGGCGGCGGCGATCTGCGCGACATCGCCAATGACGTTGCCGATGTGACCGAAGCTAGGCTCCATCTTCTGCGTCGCCCGCTCGATGTCGCCGAGGGCCGTCAGGATTCCTGACTGGAAGCGCGGCGCCGTGAAGGCGACCGCGAAGTCACGAGCCAGATGCGATGCGATCTTGCCGGTCGAAATGGCCGCGGCCTTAATGTTGGCCCCGGAGTCGACGATGACATTGCCCAGGATCGCCAGGCCCTTCGACGCCTCCTTGGCTCCTTCGATGGCGCCAGAGAAGATGTCGGTCATAAAGGTCTGCGCGCGGGCCGACTTCATTGCCTGCCCGACGCGCTCGGTCGCATCGGCGAACTGCGTCAGCGTCGGTCCGCCGGCGGCGAGGGCTGCATCGGCGACAGCACTGAACGATGTCGCAACACCGCCGACGACCCGCCCGAGATCCTTGAACCCCTGGCCGGCCGACTCGATCCAGCGATCGAGCTCGCCGCTCTTGGCGGCCTGGTCGACCCAAGACTCAAAGCGCTGGGCGACCCCGTCGATCTCGTGGGCGAGCTTCGGCAGATACTTGCTACCGACCTGACCCATCTTCAGGAAGCCGCGCAGGGCCGGCTTGATAGCCTGCCCCAGAATGCCGACGGCCTCGGCGGAATGGTCCATGATCTCGCCGAACTGGCCGCTCTTCGAAGAGTCGTTCAGCGTATCCCAGAAGCCCTTCCAGGCCTTGCCCAGGGACTTGGCCATAGGCACAAGGGTCTTGGTCTTCTGGAGCTGATCGACGAAGCCCGACATTGACTGGCCGGCTTCGTCCCAGAAGGTGTTATTGATCTGCTTCGACAGGCCTTCCCAGGCCTTGGTCAGAGCTTCGGCTTCCTTCTTCATGGAGCCCGTCAGGGCTGCCATCTTGTCCTTGTCGCCAAGGGCGTCGAAGAGGCCGGAGACAGCTGACTGGAATACAGTCATGGCGCCGGCGCCGGCGAGGATGACGGCAGGTGCCATGGCGGCACTGCCCCTCGCGATGTCGGCGATACCTCGCCCGACGGAGAAGACCGAAGCTGCGGCCGCGCCGGCAGCATTGCCGATGGCGCCGATGGCGCCGGCAACGACCGTGCCGCGAATAGCGACGGTGTCGATCGACCTGGCCAGGTTCTCTAGTCCGGTGACGAACTGGGTCATAGCGTCATAGCCATTGAAGGACTTGACTAGGTCCTTGATGATCGTGCCCGACTTGCCAGCGATGGCCAGGTGAATCGGCTTCTCGGCCGGCTTAGTCAGCCAGGCAAGCTGAAGCTTGGCCGCCGTGTCGTCGAGCTTGACCTTGACGTGCGCAGTCTTGCGCTCGATGTAGCTGACGGTCTTATCGGCCTTGGCCTTGATCGCTTCAAGCTCGCGGGCGATGCGAGCGTTGTCCTCGGCCTGGAGGGTCTGGAAGTCGACCTCGCCACGGAGGCCCTCCCAACCAGACTTGACGCGCTTGAGGCGCTGGAGTCTAGTCTCGTATTCCTTGAGGGCGACGTTGTACTTCTCGGTCCCTTCGACGAGGCCGTCTAGCGTCCGCTTTAGCTCGGGCGCATTCATGTCGCCCAGCGACCGGGAGAACTCGTCGACGTCATCCTTGAGCTTTTCGAGGCGCTCATTGTCGTCGATCTGTAGCTGGATCGCCAGGGTCTTGCGGTCCTGGTCGGGGATCTTCTCCCACTCGCGCCGGAAGCGCTCGGCCTCGATGTAGGCCCGAGCCCAGTGGTCGGCGTTATCGCCGAGTGCATTCTTGAAGTCGTTGCGACCAACCTCTGCGAGAGTGTCGCGCATATGCTCCATGAGGCCGGTTGCGTTCTCGGTCTCGTATCCGATCTCCCGCATGGCCCGAACGACGGGCTTGAAGTTCGTCTTGGAGATATAGGCGTTGGTCGCCCTGACCTGCTTGCCCCAGTTAATGTAGTCGCGCAGGTACTTCGACCGCGCCGACTGTCGTCGGCCATTGTAGAGAAGCTGGAGCTGATCCAGGTTCTCCTTGAGGCGGCGGTCGCTCGACTCCATCTCGTCGACCATCTTGGCGATCGACTTCATGTTGGCCAGCCACACGCCATTGCGACCCTTGAGGCCGGACGTCAGGCCGGCCTCGCCGGGATTCTTGTTGAACTTCTTGAAGGCCTTCTCGGAGTCCTTGACGAAGTTGTCGAGCATCTGCTTGTTCATCCGCTCCATGGCATTTACTTCCTTGCCATAGTCGGAGCGCATCTTGCGCGCCGATGCGGTGAACTGCTTGATGCCACGGCCTCCGTTGAAGCCGTAGTCGAAGGTTGAATTGAAGGTGCCGGCGAGATCTTCCATCTCGCGCTGCATCTGCTTCTTGTGAGCCTTGAGCTGTCGCGCGAACTGGTCGTTATCGACCTCGGGCGACAGCTTGACCGGATAGCCCTTGTCGTCGGCGCCGGCCATCTGCCGGCGGATCTGACGCTCGGCCTCTGGCCTAAACCCCTTGGCTTCAGGGCGGACCCTGACGCCGACGGCGCCAATGATACGTAGTGCCAAATTACCTACCCTGCTTGTGCGAAGAACGCCGCCACTTCGTACAGCGAAGGCGGGTGCTTCTTTGGCTCTGACCGGGTGCCAGGGTCAGTGATCGCGGTAAACTCGGGCTCCTTTCCCTTCTCCCAATTGAGGCCGCCGATAGCATGGAGCTGAGTCCAGTTGTAAAGGCCGGCGAGCATTTGGTTCGTAAAGGACGTCGACGCCCATAGCGGCCAGTCACCTGTCCCTTCCGGGTCAGGTCTGTTGGCCGAGATAAACCGCGAATCTGGTCCTAGCTCGGAGACCAGAGACAACAGAAGCCGGGGGCTGTAGGTCGACCCCATCGGAGTACCCCACTCGCGGAAGATGTCCGCGAGGTTCAGGTGGTACTCACTTAGGAAATCGGCGAACAGCTCCCCGGCGTAGTCGTCAATCAGTTCTCCGAGCTTGCAGCTTCCCCCAGCTGCGTCTGCTCGCTGTAGTCATTGAACAGCTCCTGCGCGACAGCCAGATCGTTATCGAGCGCCGCGATCAGCGCGTCGGCATCGGCCTTGTCGGCGATGACGATCCGGAAGACTTCGGTGTAGATATCGAAGGCGTCCTTGTCGTCCTTGTCTTCGACATCGAACGCAGCCGTCACGGCCTTGCGCTCCTTCTTGTCGAGGCGAATCGGCACGCGGAGTTCGACCTGCCGGTCGTCATCGAGTTCGACCAGGAACGGCGCGAACTTGGTGTCGGCGGCATTGCGAATATCAGACAGCTTCATGGGGGTCTCCAATCAGAATGAAAGTGATCGGGTCTCTAGAAGGGGAACCTCAGCCCCGGGAGAGACCCAAGCCCGGGGCTGAGGGGGTAATCAGGAGCCGCTCTTGGGCATGTCCTTGACGCCCGAGGCGTACCAGGCAGCCTTCTTGCCGGCCATGCGCAGCGGCGAAACCGACAGGGGCAGGGCCGAGAGCGACTCGGTGTCGCTCAGGTCCAGGTCGTCGGCGCCGATGATGTCGGCCTTCGGAGCGTAGAAGTCGAGGCAGTGCTCGCCGTCCTCGATGAGGACGTACCATGCGAGCTGCGACGGCTGGGGGTTGTCGGCCTGGCCGATGCGGCCATCCTCGATGACAGCATTCGAACCGAGGTACAGCTTGAGGCCGGCCTCATCGAACTGGTGGATCGAGAAGTTGAAGGCGACGTTGCGCGCGGCATACGAGGTCTTCAGGTTCCGGTTCTGAAGCGTGCCCAGGACGGTCTTGTCGCCGCCGTCGGTCGACATCGACAGAATGTCTTCCAAGGTCGTATGGCCGACGTCTTCCCAGGGGGTGTCAACCTTGTTAGGGTTGGTCGGCGCAGGGGTACCCGGAGGTGCCGTGTAGAAGTGGGCGGTCGAGATAGCAATGACGGCGTCGTCATTGAATGCCATGTACTCTCCTTAGAGTGTGGGCAGGTATTGGTTTTCCGGGCCGCCCTTTGCGGGGCGGACGCGGATGCGGAAGTTCTGCTCGATGCGCGCCGCGCCTTTGGGCAGTGACGCGTACTGAACGACTCCGGTCGAGGTCGCGTAGTCAGAGACGCGGCGGATGTCGCCGGAGCCGGTGATCTTCGAGATCGAGCCGGCGCCGGGCACGACGTACTGCGTCTCGTGCGCCCAGAGGACGGCCTGGCGGATCGACTCCTGGAGCCGGAAGCCTTCGGCTTCGGCGTTGAGGCCCTCGGTAAAGGTCTGGAACTCGATCATGGTCTGGCGCGTAAAGCGAGGGTCGTTGGTAAACGTGCCCTCGACGCCGGACGTGTGAGCGGTTCGGACCATGATGTATGGCAAGACCTTGGAGAAGTCGGCAGGGATCTTCGTTCCGATATGGACCTCGGCATCGACATGCGAGAACCACTCGTCGAGGATGCCCTTGCCCAATGCCATGGGCTGGCCCATGGTCGGATAGAGGCCTTTGGCCATCAGATACCACCTGCCCCGGTGACGCGGGCCAGGATGTGGAATCGCTTCTCGATTCCGCCGGCCGCGCCGACACCATTCGGGTCGGTCAGCGTGACGTACCAGTCCAGCTCGCCATGGTCGAGCTTGATCTGAGACTGGCCGGTACGACGCTTCGGTTCGGTATCGAGCAGGACCGCGGCCTCGCCGGCGAAGGTTGCTGCGCGACTGCGCAGGTCGGCCTGAACGCCTCCGAGGTGGGAGACGATGTCGGCGACAGAGCCCGGCCCGACGGCCGGGTAGTACCACTGGATGTCAACCGTCGGCACCACCTCCGTAGGGAATCGAGTTGCGCGAGCGGATCAGGAGCTCGACATGCTTAACCGTCCGCGAGACTCCGTTACTGAAGTGCGGAGGATTGACTAGCTCCCACGGCTCGCCACGGAAGTAGAGCGCGGCATACGAATCGACGCCCGGAATCTCCCGGGCGACGAGGCGCGCGACCTTGACTGCAACCTGGCCGGGAAGCTCGGCGTCCGACTGTCGATCTTCGGCGACCGTGACGCGAACGCGCACGGCGTCATCGCCAGGAACTCGCACGGCCATGCCGTCTTCGTCGATGGCATCGACAGCGGGGTAGACCGTCAGGTATTCATTGCCGCGGTCTACGAGTCGACTGCGGGCCATGGTTATCGCCTCCGGCGCCGGCGGGAATGCCGCACGAAGAACGGGAACGGCGTCGTCGTTCGATCGTCCATGGCGACGGCCTCGCCGGGATCTCGGCGCAGGTACATGAAGCCCGGTGCTATTGACCTTGGCCGCCAGCGGTCCTCGCCCTGCGAGATCGAGATCGAGTGGATCACGGTCTCGCCGGCAAGATCCTCTAGCTGCTTGATCTCGCGAGGAGTCAGCTCTGTATCAGCCGCATATGCTTCTGCGCGCTTGAGTGTGACAGAGTCCGACCGCTCGTCGATGAAGCCGGACGGGTTCAGATACCCGCGGGCCGCAGCCGCCGTTGCGATCGTTCGCGCCATTGCCGGCGCCCCGGCCCGAATGGGCCAGGGCTTACCGTAGTGGCGGACGTTGGCCGAAGCGGCCTCGATCATAGACTCGGCTAGCTTGATGTCATCCGGAGATTCGATCGGCTCGCCAGTCCGGGCTGCGACCTCGTCGACAGTCGATAGCGGTTCTTCGACCGCTACTGCTACAGGGTCGTCAGCCATGTATCAGGACCCGATAGGCATGACACCAGGGACTTCGAGGACGCCCGGGAAGAGCTGAGTCTTGTCGGTGTAGTGCGTCAGCTCGGTCAGCTTGTTGTGGAAGGCCAGGTCCAGGAAGGAACCTTCCTTCGAACCGGCAGTCGGGTTGCCCTTCTCGTTCAAGGCCTTGCCGTCGCCAGGCTCGAATGCCTCGACGACATTGCCGGAGGCATCCTTGCCCTCGTTATCGTCAGTCTTCAGGAACAGCTTGATGCCGCGGGTGAAGTACGGCGCATCCTCAAACATGCCCGAGTGGAACGACTGGCCCTGCGCGTTCTGCACCTGGATGTAATCCTTGGTGTAGTCGTAGCCGACGTAGGTGTCGTAGACGGACCGGTCGGTCAGGAACGACGTGTCGTAGTCCATGATCCAGCGCAGCGCGAAGCCGCCGGCAGAAGCCGAAGCGGTGTACGGTGCCGAAGTCGGCGCCGGGGGAGCGGCGTTGTACAGGACGAAGCCGGACTTGGCGAAGATGTACGCCTCGTCCTCGGGAATGATGTTCGACTCGACGAAGGTGACGCCGGCAATAGAGCCGAGCGTCGCGGTCGACAGCGCAGAACCGTCGCCCTCGGCAAAGACCAGACGGTTGCTCTTAATGAGCTCGGCCGCGAAGTTCGACCCGCACAGGCAGGTGAAGGATGCTTCGGGGGTGCGCATCTTCTTGATCGCGGCCTTGGCGTCGACGATCGCGTTGAAGATCGGATCGCGATGCTTCTCCGTCTCTTCCTTGATGGAGGCGGCGGTGACGTCAACGATGCCCAGGTATTCAACCGGGGCGTTGTGGATCTGGTTGATGACCTTGAACTCGTTGTAGTTCGTCAGCGCTTCGATCTGGCGGGCGAACAGGTCGCCCCAGGAGCCGTCGAAATCGAAGAGCTTATCTTCGTCGATCAGCTTCAGGGCCGAGTAGTTGTGGGTCAGGTCGATCTTGACGTTGACGACCGTGTCCTTGATCGTGTCGGTCACGATCGGCTGAGAGCGGTCATTGCGGAAGCCATACTCCCGCACGGGCAGGGTGCCCTTGACTCGCATAGAAATGGTGTCACCTTCGACACCGAGGAACTTCTCGAATCCCTGCTTGGTGACAAGGTTCGACGCCACGGCGGTGTCGCCCAGTGCGTCGACGGCTGCGTCGACGAGCACCTTCGGCTTGACCGTGGTATTCGGCAGATAGACCAAATGTTCTCCTGTTAGTTACTTACCGGCGCTTGAGTGCGCGCCGAGCCTTGGCGAGGTAGTCTTCGTCGCTGGGAGCCTCGTTCCCCTTGCGCCCGCCCTGAGGCGGCGTCTTGGTTTCAGGAGGAGCCGGCGGCGTCTTATCGCCACGGAGCTTTTCGATGAGTGCGGCAGACGCTTCCCATTCCTCGGGGGTGTCGCCAGTGACGAGGACGTGATATTCCTCGGGGATCTGATGCTGGGCAATGACCAGCTCGCGATCCTTGACCTTGAGCTGCTCGGCAAACTCCGCAGAAAGCGCCTGGATCTCCTCGGGCGTCTTAGCGTCCTTGAGCTTCTCCTGCGTTTCGCGAAGCTGCGTGCGGTAGCTCGCGGCTTCCTTGTTGGCCTTCTCGATGCGCTTGCGCGCCCATTCGGGCAGGTCGTCGTCCTTATCGGGTTCGACGTTCTCCTGATCGTTCGGCTGTTCGTTTTCCTCGGGCTCGACCTCCGGGGTCTTGCCCTGCTCGTCCTCGTCCATTACCCCTCCTGGGAGTAGTAGTCTTTGAGTTTGCCGAGGCGCTCTTGCGCCGCTCGGCGTTGATCCAGTTGCGCCAGGCCTTGCGGGCGTCTCGCCCGCTCTTGCCCCGCGTGACGTCTGTCCACATGTCGGAGTAGTAGGCGTTGCGCTCTGGAAGTTCGTTGGTCTGCCACCGCACGATGGGGAAGCAGTGGCAGTTGGGATGTGCCTTGAATGCGGCTGACTGCTCGTTGAAGAAGTCGAAGCCGCGGCTGGCTAGCATGGCGCAGAAGTGACAGCAGCCGGCGCGCACGCCGCGCGCATATGCTTTGCGCCGCGAGTCCTTGCGGGCCGACTGGAGGATAATGTCGCGGCCGGCATCGAGGGATGCCTTATCGGCAATGCCTGCGATGCGGTTGGCGTGCTTGCGGAACTCCTCGTCGATGAGGTCCTTGATCTTCTGCGCAGCTTGATTGCGCTTGATGATCCGGTCGACCTTGTCCTCAAGGCTGGTCACGCCAGCTTCGTCGAGATACTTCTCGAACTCTTGCGCGGCCTTCTCGATCGAGTCGATGCGGTCCTGCGGCCAGCCCAGCTCTTTGAAGCGGACTGATCCATCCTTGTGCTTGGCGCCGAGCCAGTCCGCCAGGGAGTGCTCTAGCGCGGTACGCGGGAATTCGTCGTCTTCGCTTGAGCGATCGAGGTCGTTGACCGTGTCATCGAGCCAGCGGACATCTTCGTCAGAGTCGTCGATCGACGTGAAGTCCATGTCGAGGATGGCCTGAGCCATGTCGGTAAACTCGTCGCGCAGCTCCTTCAGGGTCGCTTCATCGCGACCGTCCGGATGCTTGAAGCTGACGCCGGTCTGAAGGGCCGACGTATACCGGTAGTAGGAGATGGCGAGCTGAACCGATAGCTTGCGGCCGGCCAGGGCTAGGCGATAGATCTGGCGCTGCCAGTCACCACCCTTGGGCTTGGTCGGGTTGACCGTGCGGTATGAATCGCGGGCCGCAGCGCCGACAGCCAAGCCGAGGCGCGTCGACGCCTCGGAGTAGAGGAGTTCCAGGAGGTCAACTTCTTGCCCGGACATCGACCACCTCAGGCGTCGGCTGAGGGTTCCGGCTCAAGTCGAGCTGTCGCTCGAACTCGTCATCCCCCTCTGCATCGAAGGCGTAGTCATCGGCGCGAGCCTTGAGGCTGCGCCAGTATTCGATCGTCGACGACGAGACGTCGGGGACCATGTGCCACAGCCCCTCGGCGGGGATCTGAAGAGAGTCCGCAACCTTGGCCAGACCGTCGGCGTAGGCCGAGAAGGTCTTGATCGAGTAGTCCTCCCAGCGAACTTCGACGTCCCACGCCGTGGCGCCCTCCTGGTCGCCATTGGCTTCAGCGAAGAGGCGGAAGATCGAGGCCCAGGATTCGCCCCACTGGCGGTGCAGGAACTCGATCAGACGGAAGAACTGGGAGTCAAGAGCCGCGATCGTCTCGGCCGCCAGGTTCGAGATGTTGCCGTTGTAGAGGTACGGCGACTGTTGGCCGGCGATGGCGAACATCTGAAGCGATGAGCCCAGAGCTGCCAGGAGATCTTCCAGGCTGCCGGCCTGGATGCGATCGAACTTAGTGTCGGGCTGCTCCGATGTCAGGACCCTGCGGGCCGACATGCGGAACGGCTTATAGACCGGATTGCCGTCGGAGTCGACCTTGGGCTGGCCATCGTAATCGATGACCTGCTCGCCGCGGACGCCGGCGATCGTGTAGATCTGATTGCCGGTATAAGCCTGGCCGGTCAGCAAGTCCAGGACCGTCTGATTGATCCGGTCCTGCGGCTCGATCAGGTTCTCGACCAGCCCAGAGACCCGGCCCTCGGAATCGAGGAAGCACGGGAATCTCGTGACTGGCGTATCGGAGAAGCCGTGCGGCCCCGAGGCCGCGACAACCCATCGCCCTTCGTCGTCGGTGACGAGGCGGTACTTAGTCGTCCGATCCCATCCGTAGGCCAGGCCGTGGATAACCTTCTTGCCGTTTCCGTCGCTTGGCCGGCGGATGACCGTCAGCGCCGATCGCGGGTGCTCATCGGAGACGGCGTTATCCCAGAGGGCTGTCGTGTTCAGCGACGACAGGACGTTGGCGCCCGGCTTCGAGCCGTCCTTGTAGACTTCGACAAACGCCTGGCCATAGGTGGCCGAGGCGTGGTGAACGACGTTCTGAAGATTGCTCAGGCGCAGCCGGCGGAAGTCCTTGAACTCCTGCGGGAACCGCTCTGAGATCTCGTTGCCGTCTTCGTCATAGTCCTTGACTCGGCGGTAGCCGGCGACGCTCGATACCTCGGATGCGACAAGCGGCGGTAGCCGGATGACATTGACCTTGGCTCGTTCCTTGAGCTCGGCATACTCCTGGTCGAGCTCGTCGGGCGACCAGGGATCTTCCTGGTCGCCGTTGATGTAGTCGTCACATACGGTTGTAATCTCACGCTCCCGTAGGAGCGAGGTAAAGAGATCGTCGAGATCTTCGACGAGGCTCGACTCGACCTCTTCTTCTAGCGCAGTATCTGCCAATTCGTTCCTTGTCAGTAAGCGATGAGGGTTCCGGGCGTGCGCCGGTTTGCGGTCTTGTTCGACTCAAGAAGGTCGCGATAGGCCATCTCGGCGAGGATCGTCGCGGCGTAGCCGTCGACCTTGAGGGGGGATTCGCGTGACTCCTTGCCGAACGTCACACCCCACCGGTTCTCTCGGCGCCGCGCATTGAGTGCGTGCTTGCGCAGGACGCGGTTGCCGTTGTGCTGGAACGACCCGTCGAAGACGCGAGTCATTAGCGACTCGTTGGCGCGCGTGATCTTCTCGCCGCCGCCACGCATGTCCCACCCGATCGGAGACTTGGGGGATGCCTTGATGACGAGCTCGCTGCGGTAGGTGTCCGACCACTTGTCGATATACGATTCCCACAGCTTGACGTCGGCATAGAAGGCCAAGACCTTGTAGGTCTTGAATGCCCAGTGGACATAGGAGTCGACCTGGGACCGGTCGATCTCCCAGCCCTTCTCGACATAGGACGGAGGCTTCTCCCAAATCATGAGAGGGAAGACGACACCGTCGCTGACGCGCTTGGCGATGAGCGCCGTCGCGTCATCGGTCTTGCCGCCATCGAAGCCGAGCACGATCTCCGCGCCAGGCTTGAGCTCGATGTCATCTCCGCTGTAGCGGCACTGATCCCATTCGTCCTCATTGAAGAGGGCGTCCTCCTTGGCGACGATCTGGTTGTAGAACATTCGCAGGTTGTGCGAGATCGAGATCGATCGGTTGAGGAACGAGCCGACGATCTGCTCAGGGTCTAGCCAGATTGAGTCGCCGCGAATTTCAGAGACGACTTCGACGATCGCATCGGGATCGTCTGCCGGAGCCGACGGATCAGCTTCAAGTGAGTCGTAGTAGATGCCGGGGCCGCGGCGCTTGCCGGGGAAGCGAGAATCCATCTCGACCTGGTCGAGGTACGCCGCACGCGTATCTTCAGCGACAGAGTCCTCGCCGGGCTGGTAGGCATTGGTAATCGCCAGGGCGCGTGCACCGGCGATCTTCGTCAGGTTGCCCGACAGCGTCTCGTACATCTTCTTGCCGGCGTTGCCCAAGACCCAGTGCTGGGTCTCGTTAAGGATCGAGAACGTCGGACGCTTACCCTCGATCGAGCGGTAGCTCGATGCCGAAAACAACAACTCATTGCGGCCGCCATTGGCCAGCACCTTCTCGGCGCCGATCTTGAGGCCGTACTCCTTGCTCATGGCCGGCGAGACCATCCACTTAAGGACGTCGCCGGTGTTCCTGGTCTGGCCTTCAGAGACGGCCGAGACGGTGACGTAGGCGTTCGGGTTAGGGACGGCGACCGGGTTGCCGACCGAGTCGAAGTGAGAGAACCGACAGGGGCCGACCAGCTCGACGAGAGCTAGCGCCGCGCACAAAGGGTCCTTACCCCAGCCCTTGAGCCGCTGGAGAACTCCCTGTTGCCACGGGTGCTTGCCCCGCTCGTCTACGGCATACCACCAGAGGATGAAGCGTGACTGCTCCGGCGTAAACCGCCAGGGTTCGCCCTGGTCATTCAGGAGCCATACGGAGCACCAAGCAAGGATCTGCCAGCCGAGCGTCCGCTCGGGCAGATACCAGTTGCCATCGTCCGTGACCTTCCAGCTATTACCCAACGCCTTGTGGTGCCACCCACTCTTGAAGGGGTAGTCAAGGATCTGAGTCATTTCGTCGCGGGGCCGCCCAGCATGTCCTTGTAGCCCCGGAGGGCTACGACCTGGGCGTCTTCTTTCGAGGTGTCGACCTTGGAGAGCTCGATGCGAGCTCGCCGGCGATCGCCTTCGGAGAACATGAGGTTCGACATCTCCGACTGGAGATTGGCCAGCATCATTGCCGACCGGATTCCCTGTCGCTCATAGAACGTGACGTTGTCGCAGAGGAACCGCAGGCGAGCGATATCGCTCTGCTGCATGTATTCGGCATCGCCTGAGGCCTTCTTGCCTCGGTAGAGCTCCTTGGCCGTGTCGGTCCATTCCTTCTTGACCTGAGGCCACTTGACCGGCTGAAGGGTTCCGGATGTAATGCCGGCGGATTGACCGCCGGCGCCATGGGCGTGCCCTGTTCGTTCATCGCTTCTCAGCGGGATTGGGCCAGGCATCATTGCCTCCTAACTGGAGGCTCCTGGCCTCCGGCTATTCGGCGTCTCCCCAGCGCCTCGCCGGGGGGCGTCGAAGGGGATGCGCCAGTTTCTTATGGACTTTGCCGCCGCCTTCGGCTCCGCTCTTCTGGCGGTGATGGGCGGCGCAAAGCGAACGTAGGTTTGTCATCGAGTCATCTCCGCCAGGGATGATGTGGTCGCAGTCGGTAGCCATGCGCCGGCAGCGAGTGCCGTCGTCGAGGATCTCGACACACTGGTAGCCGTCGCGCTTAAAGACGGCGCGGCGGAGCTCCTCCCAGTTAGCCGGCAGAGGCTCGGTTCTCCAGGAGCCTTTACTCATGCCTTGCAGAAGCTCCATGCCACGCGACCTTGAGGTCGCGGCTGATAGGCAGTGCGGGGGAGTGTCGTCGGTAGATCGAGGTGATCGATGTGCGATGGCACCGAGTAGCGGACGCGCAGATCGCGCGCCTTGACCCAGGACTCGACGATCTCGTCCCACGGGCCGGCCATGGGCTCGGTGTATTCGAGCATGTCGTCGATCAGGGCGAAGGGGATACCAAGGCCCAGAGCGTTAAAGACATGCGGAGTCGAGAGTGGAGCTCCCGTATAAGCCGCAGTCCGGAAAAGCAGTTGAGCTTGATCGCGGGTCGGCGACCTGCGCCCCATATAGAGGGAAAGGATCTCGTCTCGACCAAGGGCGTCGATCTCCTCCTGAATATGCTGGTCAAAGTCTGAGCAAAGCCTGACGTCGTCCTCAAGGACGACGAGGGCGCCGTCGGTCTCTCGATCGAGATGCCGGCCCCAGGCCTCTCTGTGCGTCCATACATGGCCGCGATGCTCGTGGTCGACGATCAGGTCGGCGGCCAGGCGATCAGCCAGCGAGACGGCATTGTCGTGCCGCTCGGGCACACTGGCGATGGCATACTGAATCATCTGCGCCTCCTTACTTGTGTGCCCAAAAGCTCGCCCCGTTGTCGCGCTCCTCGGCCTTGAAGATCGTCGCGACCTCGGTCCCCGTGCGGAACCGATCGCCGAACTGCTCATAGACGACGGCACCGAAGTCGAGCATGTCTCCGACGCCATGAATGCCGTCGGTCCACCCGTCGTGGCGGAACTGTTCACGATCGAGGTAGCGGCGCCACATCGCGTTCGCGAACTCCAGGACCGTCTTGTAGTCGCCGCCGACGAGGCCGGCATTGACGACCTGGTCGGACTCATGGTCGGTCAAGAACTTCTTGGCATCGGCACCCTTGTGGTTCTTGGCGAACCACGGGACCGAGCCGTATACCTGGGGCTCCCAGCCGACGTAGATCGTCGACGTCTTGAGCGCCTGGAATGGGTTGCGAAGTTGCCGGACGTCGGTGCCATCGACGCACCAGACGCGCGCCCACTCAGGGTGGTCGCGGAGGTATTGCCAGATATGAAGCCACCGGGCGAAATAGGGATTGCCGACCGACGAGTCGACCTTGATGAACTGGACGTCGTGGTTGTTTCCCGTCTTCAGCGACGGGTTCGACAGGTCGTCGTGGAGGACGACGAGGTCTCCAGCCTTGATCGACAGGGCCAGGTCACTCAGCTCGCTGGTCGACGCTCGCATGGCTGACCCGCGCTGCGGGTCGGGATGCTTAGTCAGTAGCGTCGTAATGACGACGTCGGAGTCGGACCTATATTCCAGTGAGTAGGCGTCGTCGCGGGACGCGATCCACAGCGGCCGACCGGCATCCTGGTTGTACTTGACGGCAGCCGGGGACGCTGCCGTCTTGTGATTGCGATTAGTGTAGTCCTCGCCCGAGACGTACTTATCGCCATCGGTGATGTCCTGGTATCGAGCCGTCGTCCAACCGCGGTTGTAGATGCGGTCGGACAGGCCGACGTGCTCTGCGCCATACAGGCCGTACTTGGGGTCCATGCCTCCGACGTCTTCAATGACGTCACGCCGATAGTAGAGAAAGACTCCGCCCGATAGATTCCAGGCGCGAAGTCCATCCTGGCGGTGGACCTCGATGAGTCCAGACGAGTAGGCGTAGTGCGGCTCGGGCGCCGCGACGTAGGCATCCCAGACGCCGCCGTCTTTGATAATGGCATCGTCGTCGAGGAGGAATAGGTGCGCGACGCCTTTGTCGCGCATGAGTTCTTCGATGCATTTGTTCTTCGCCTGGGCCACCCCGACATTATCGGAATACCTGATAAGCGTATTAACTCGGCCGGGAACGACCGCAGGCTTTGTCGAAGAATCGTCGACGACGACAATTCTTGCGTCGGCCGGAGCTGAACTAATTACCTGGTCGAGCAGTCTCTTGAGGAGCTCGGGCCTATTTCTTGTCGTAATTCCAATTCCGATTCGGCCGGTATTCTCATCGGCGGGTACATATGTTTTACCGTCGACAATTACCTGCGCCATATATATCCTTGAATTGAAATTGATAGTGAATTGTCGAGCCTTCGGAATCGAACCGAGGTTTCCGTCATCTCATCGATGACGTCGCATTTCCATTTATGCTATAGCCCGTTAGTGAGAGGGGAGTTATGAGCTCCCGACGGTAGGATCGCTTCATATCCGCATGTCTACCGTGCATTACAAGGCCGCTAAGCGTGACAATTTCATCGACCGCTAAGCCGAATCCCTTTCCGAAAACTAGCGTCAGCATTTGCCATCTTCTAGTCGTACTCGGATCTTGCGCACCATCCGCATGTAACCGCATTACCTCGGCGACGACCCACGATCTGTGTCGCCGCTCCGACACTCTGCCACTCTCTATCGAGCCACCCTGGCCGGGGTGGGCATCGACGCCGGATAACCAAGAGTCGAACTTGATTCCAGGGCGCGACCCTGTGCATCACCAAAATGCTTTTATCCGAAATCACCGCGCGGCTCAACATGAATTACGCGGTGATAAATCAAGGGCCCCGCCAGTGAGCCTCGATGAGGCCGGCGGGGGACTGTCGCATGAACGGCAGGAATCGAACCTGCAACCAACGGGTTTGGAATCCGCTGCTCTGCCAATTGAGCTACGTCCATAGGAGATCCCCGCCGCGTACGATCTACGAAAGCGGCGGGGACATAGAGCGACCACCGGGTTTCGATCCCGGACTCCTCGGCCCCGGAGGGTGAGGGGGTACTGCCACGCACCTCAGTCGCTTCCAGCCTGACGACCACGGGCTGGCGCGTGAAGACGGCGATCGGAGTCGAACCTGATCGTTCGAGGCTGCCAGGCCCCGAGCGCCCGCCGGAGCGCCGTCTACGGCAGCAGATACCATTCGCGCCATGGCGGGGCGCTATGGGATTTCAGGTCCCACTGGTCGTTCACTGCCGGTCAAATTCCATGAGAAGCCGCAGAAGGCGCTGTAAGCGCCTAACGGCTATAGAGATGAGCGTGTGCTCATCTTTCGCATTCTAGGCCGCTCTAGGGGCCTTGGCGTTCGTCTGAGGGTATGTCTCGTCCGCCAGCTCTTCCGGTTCCGCTGGCCAGATTACGATCGACTCAAGACTGCTGGAGGGAATGGCGGCCAGGTGAGGCTGGCCGATGTGCTGCTCCAGGCCCTCGTAGACCAGGCCGATGATGCCGGGGTGGATGCTCGTGACACTGACGTCCTTGGCGACGACCTCGTAGTAGTCGCCGTTGCGCAGCGTAATGCGGAACAGGTGCGTGTCGGTGTCGATTCGAGTCATGGTTCCCTTCCTGGTATGGTCGATGGGGTCGCCCCTGTAGCTCAGCGGATAGAGCAGCCGCCTCCTAAGCGAAAGGTCGCCGGTTCGATTCCGGCCAGGGGCACATCGAAGTAGTGGGTGACGTCTGGTTGGGCTTCCTGCTGAGTCACCAGCATATGCAGGTTCAAAACACCCGGAGACCGTCGTCGGAGGCTGCGACGACGGAAGGAGGTGAAAGATCGTCGCGGACAACGATGTCCGCTCGAACGACGACGGTCAATCCGGGCAAAACTAGATGGGCGCTCCTCGCGCGCCCGTAGGTAAGCGTCGATCCTGAGGATCGACATTGCAGTGACGGTTGCATTACCAGGAGCGACCCCTGGTCGCGCCTGCGTAACTAGTGACCGACGACAGGTCGGTCACACTACAACTAGATGGCCGTGGCCGGCCATCATTCCAATGACGGTGTGTAGCCGAGATTCCATCGAGGCTACGCTGAAGCTTCGCCTCAGACTGTAGCTACGACCGTAAGGGAGTAGCTACGCTTAACTAGTAGCTAGCCGGGAGGCTAGCTACACTTAGTTACTTCTTAGCTACATCAGCCAGCCCAAAGGCTGGCTGTAACTTAACTACCTCTTAGTAGCAGCCCCAAAGGGCTGCTTAGTTGTAACTACCTCTTAGCTATAACCGCCGCCCTGGAGGGCGGCTATAGCTTAGCTATAGCGCGGCTTCGCCGCAGTTGCCCCTCAACCCCCTTACCCCCTTCTCCCCAGGAGCCCTGGTCCTATCTGGAGGTGGTCTTAATATCCCCAGAGTCGATTGAGGAATCGTCTCTGAAGCCCTGACTCACAGGCTCCTCACAGTTAACTCTCAAACCTGAGAGCGATCTGGTGCTATGACCAGCGGTCCTGCGCGCGCGCCCGCGCGCGGGTACCTCCCCCCACCCACTCACGTCAAAACGACACGCCGGGCACGGCTGAATCGTCACCGAGCCGTGACCGGGGCCTCGCAGGCGCGCCCGTAGGCGCACCTCCGGTCCGCGCGCGTATGCGCGCGCAGTGACACGCGCGTATGCGCGCGGCATCCGCACGTCTACGACCCGTCCTCGCTGCGCAACCTGCGCTCACCGGCCCGTGAGCGGGCCTAGGACGGCCCAGCGTGGCCACGGCGGCATCACGGCGCACCTGCGCGATCCTGGGACCGCTCACGGGCCGTGAAGCGCACCCGCCACAATGTGACGCGGCTCACCGGATGCCGGTTTGCAAATGTCCACTGACATGCGTATAGTTAGACATGTCAGCACGACAGGGCAGGACACAGAAACCACCCCGTCACCGGCGCTTAGGCCCCGGCGCTGGCAGTTCGGTCTAGCCGAGCGGCGGGCTTGCAAAGGTCCGCCGGGACGTGTTAGAGTGGACAACGTCAAGCAAACGACGGGCATGAACGGCCCCGGCGGTTATGGGCATAGAACTACCCCGCACGGATTAGCGCTTAGTAAGTCCTGCCAGAGCAGAACGGTTAGGCCGCTAGTGAATCTGGTTTCCAGTCGGATTGACAATGTCCAGTCCAGTACGTTAGACTAGACAACGTAACACCGATTCACTTTTAAAAGAATAGGCCCGACTCGCACGATTCTGCCCCGGCTGATAGGCGATGATCGGTTGGCCGGGTAATGTTTTTCAGTTGCCCTATTGATAACTCTTTCACCTTCGGGTGACTGAATATAGATAGTTTCCAATACCATTCTTGGACCCCAATCTTCAAGGGCCGGGATAGGGGTTAGGGACACCTAAGTAATTAGGCGGGGGGATGCGCTAGCGCGTATTCCTTCGGGGGTAATAGCGTCCGGAGGGCGAGATATGCCGTTTATGCTCTAACAACTATTCCGGCTTGAGATAACCGGTTAGCACTTTATGGGTTGGCATTGACTAACAATGACATGAAATATTTGGAAGCGGCCCAATTATTCTTACACGGTTTTGTTCAAGCTAACGCTTGAACAATTCCGGGGGCTTCCGATAATAGATCGGCGGCAACTAGAATAAGGGGTAAGAATGGATACGGTAACCATTTCCAAGGGGCTTTTGATCGAACTTCTCGATATCGCCGAGCGTGAGCTTGAGACGATTGAGCTGGGTATGATCGGAGCTCAGGACTCGGCCGAGGCTGAGCGTGAGGTGTTAGACATGCAGCGCCAGACAAAGCAGGCGCTAATCGTCGGACATGACATGCTGATGGGTGATGATTAATGATGACACCTAAGCACCGGCGCGAAATAGTTTCGGATGAATTGTTGTAGTCCGATAGGCCATTATCCCTGCGGGGTAGTGGTCTATGAGATAACAACATCTCACGATATTTCATCTTGACAATGTCCAGTAGGACATGAAATGATGGACATATCAACAACAACAAGGGGTAAGACAATGAGCAACGAAAAGGTCTGGCGCGGTAGCCGCGCAGCGGCGCAGGACATCATGGCCGATTTGGCCGCTGGCGAAAAGGGCGGCACCTTCTGGGAGAAGGAGACGATGATCGGGGCGTTCCCGTACATCGTCGGCGGTATCGTCAATCCGACGGTGGCGCGACCGGCCTGGGACACCGGCGACTTCACCCAGTCGAGAGTCCACTGCGGCATCATGGCATTGTTGCGAGACATGGGTAAGGCCACCTGGACCGGTAACGCTATCGGCTGGTGGATCGATCCGGATACCGGGGCCATGTGCCTGGACGCATCGATGGGTGTCTCCGACCGTGAGACCGCGATCAAGCTGGGCATCGAACGGGGCGAGAAGGCGATTTACGACGTCGAAGCCGATGACGACATCCGCTGCGACGGGGATATCGCGGCCTGAGAAGTCCAACGCGATACGTTGGCAGGGGTAGTGGCATACACCAGAGTTCAAGTCTCTGGACCCCGCGAGGCGCAAGTCTGCGCCCGACACCACCACAATTTCTAGGGGTAGAAACATGGCTGTAGCACGATTGACCGAACGGCTCACGTCATCCAACGCTTTGGAGTGGCAGGGGTCGATCCCTAAGCGAAAGCTGGGGCATAACACATATACATATCCGACGGCTCATTCCAAGGGGTCGATGCTCATCACAGACGGCGTCCTGGTGGAATACCACAACAACGTCATTGCCCATATCTTGAACCGCTCACGGTTCCAAGACGTCCTCGGATTCGGGCTGGTCCCGGTCCACACGACACTTTCGACAGCAGGGTGGAACTCTGTCACGACGGCAGGCCGGCTCGATCAATTGTTGAGCGCGTCTGGTGCGCCGGGGCGCATCGGGATTACTAAGGGCCGGACGGTCTATCGCACTCATGGCCGCGAACTGCCGTTCGATCAACTGTACATCGGACCGGATGAGATCTACGCCCGCAATGGCAATGCAACGACACGGGTCGACTACTGAGAAGGGGATAGAAAAATGCCTACATTCAACGAGTGCTTGCGCAAGCTGTACCGGCGTGAGTTCAACGGGGTCACCTACGACTTGATCCTGTCTGCGCCGCTGGAGGAGAAGCTGCGCCGGAACGTCTCGTTCATGCGCTGGTCTGATACGACGCGGCAACTGGTGCGAGAGACGGCAGAAAATCTCATCGATGCCGCCGATGATGCTCAGGACTGGCGCGACTTCGAAATGACGATCGAAGAAGACGGTGCCGGAGCGTATGCGACGTCGCTGGGCGCAGGGGAGGGCCGTGAGTTTGCGGCAGACCTCTGGGACTCTGAGTATCGCGGCTACATGTCTCAGACCGTCAATGAGATCGCGGCCTGCGCCCTGGATGACATGGCGCAGGAAGTGTTCCATGCGCTGATCGAACTATTCAAAGAGTGGGAAGAGGAGAACTGACGTGAAGAAGAAGTCTGTGTATGAATGGGTTACCGCGACGCTGGGCATGCTCCTTGTCGCTGCGCTGTTAGGCGCCGGTGCTGCAATGTACCCGGCGCCGGCTGAGGCCAAGGCCAAGCTGTCGGGGCATGCCGTCGACCTGTCCGTCGACTACTGCGCCGGTGCCGTTGCCACGCTCTGGGACTACGGCCGCGATGGCCGTGTGACGCAACGGGAGCGCAACAACCAGCGCTCTATGACGCGTGAGTGTGAGCGCCAGACCGGCGGGTTCATGGTCGAGTCCAAGCGGTCTGTGACCAGCACTGGCAAGAAGGTCCCGCAGACGTTCCCGAAGAAGCGAGTCGACAAGTGCCGCCTGTCATCGGCCTATGCCTACTCGATGAGTAAGCGTAAGCACATCACATCCAAGCAACGAAAGATCATGCGCAAGTATGCCAAGGCGTGCATGGTCGCCACCGCCTAGTGATTAATGGTCCCTGGTCCAACCCTTGGTTGGATCGCGGGCCATGGGTTACTAGACCCAATTCCAACATGATTCATCAAGGGGTAACGATGAAAGACAATAAGCGCCAGCTCAAGCTGGATGCCATGGCCCGCATGGCTGCGGCCTATAGGTTGGGCGGTTCAAGGCTGGCACTGGATAACCTGCGCCAGTGCCTGGCCCTGGGATGCGACGCCCGCGACCTAGCCAAGATCGGCGGAGGTCGACAGACGACGATCCGCGCCCTGGTCGAGGAGGTCCGCCATGGCTGAGATGACGATTGAGATCACCAACTCTTGCCTATGCCGCTACTGCGAGGACTGCAACGCAGGGTATATCGGTTTACCCGATGACGACGCATGCCCCGAGTGCGACGCGGTCGGCGTGTGGGACGGCTGCATGGGCTGCTGGGAAGACATGCACGAGTGCGTCGAGGGTATGGTCGACCGCTACCAGATGGAACACCCGTCTCCGGCGGGCTACTACATGATCGAAGGATCGAACATGGGTTGGCTGCACCGGTCGGGGTACAGGCTGGTCGACGAGAACGACGACTGGTCCGATGCGCTGGCCGTCCGCTCCGAGTGGACGCAGGTGTGGACGCTGTCGGATGACGGCAAGCTGACAGCCAAGCAATACCACCATGATGCACCTATGGGTGAGAGCTTCACGTTCCGCCCTGCGACGCAGGATGAAGCCGATCTAGCTTGACCGTAAACGTCCAGTACGATACACTGGATCTAGACAAACACGGCGGGGCCGACAAGGCCCCGCCACTGAGAAGGGGTAACCGAAATGATGCTCTCGACCACGATCAAATACCTGCAAGACCTGTACGAAAAGCACGGCGATCTGCGCGTCTACATCAGAGACGAAGACGACGGTCGCCACTACGACACCGAGCTGGACGACTGCGGTTTCCACATCGATGTGTCGGGCCGGTACACCGACGGCATGCTCTGGCTCAAGGGTGAGACGTCGCTGTGCGACAAGGCCGTCGTAGATCGATACGACGGTATCCGTGAGCGGGTCGAGGATGCGATCACCGATGCTGCGGCGTACATGGACCTGGACGCCGACCGCATGGCTTCCATGGCCGACTACGGCGACTATGACGAGGCCGATCTGCGCAATGCGCAGGTCTGCTACGACGCATCGGTCACGTCGTTCAACTCGCTGGCGGATGAGATCGGCGGAATCGCCCACGTCGAAGCGCCGGTACTGGTAGAGAAGGAGGACTGAACATGATGGTGACAGTAGCGCAGGACATGCGCGTGTACACGACGTACGACGTGCCGGACGAGGTCCTGACGGCCGACATGAAAGAGGTGCTGGAGGCGTCGGCGATCGATGGTGGGTTCGTGTACTCGGGTGAAGACTCGGCGGTCGATGAGATCATCGACGCGATCCCCGGGAATGCGGTCCTCATATCGCAGGATATGGAGCTCGACCTCCTCCCCGACAATGCTGTACTGAAGGCGGATGAAGAATGAGCGCCGCCACGGAGGCCCTGACTGTGCGGGGCTATGAACTAGTCGCCGACGAGCAACACCCGGATGGCCGGTGGATGCGCCGCCTATCGCGGCGGCATGCCGCAGTCCTGACGCGGGCGTGCGACATCGAGCCGGGTCAATTCTTCGACGTCGACGAGCTGATCGAACAGCTCGAAGCCAACGCGCCGGAGTCGCTGTGCGTATCAGATCGCGTCCGCGACTACGCCATCGACTTCAACGAACAGGCTGGCGAGGTCGAGGCCGATTACATCGAGCTCCTCATGACAGAGGAGACGATCCGAGGAGACATGACGCTGGTCGAGGTCGGCGTCATTACCAAGGTCCGCTGAGGTCCCAGTCGTTCCACCTCAGGGTGGAGCGGCGAGGATCTTCGCCGGCCTGGAAGCCCTGCGGAGATGTAGCTACAGCGTGGTAGCCCGGTCGGCGACAGCGCAGCTTACCCCTAGCGCTGTCGCTCTCCGAGTTGACACGACACCCAAATGTCCAATACGATATGAAAGACAAGACGATGAAGACGCTTTACAAGGTCGAGCTGTTCGGCCCCGAGAATATGGTCGGCTACTACAACCTGGACCGCGACGACATGCGCGAGGTCGTCAACGAGCGGGCCTCATGGCCCGAAGGGCAGACGGCCTTGCTCGATGAACAGTTGCGCCGGGTCACGCCGAAGGTCGGGGTGACGTTGCCAATGGCCGAAGGCGGCCGCCTCGAAGTCCACGCCATGGATCTATCACTGGCGGAGGCGTGATGCACGAGAGGGTCAAGGCCCGTTTCCTGACGGGCCGCGTCGCCGGCACTGACAAGCCATTCGACGACCGCAAGGTCAACGACAAGATCCCCGACTGGTCCGAGATTAACTGGCGCCTGAACTACGGAACCAAATGATGCGACGGACATGGTCGCTGGCCCTGGTCGCGACATGGATCAATCTGGCCATGGCCTGCGGCCTGGCCGCCGCGGGCATTGTCCTGGTCGAGGTCGGCTGATGCTCGATCCGCAAAGAATAGCCGAGCTCAACCAAGAATGCGCCGATGACGAGGCGCATGAATTGGCCGACGAATTAGAACCGATAGATGAATGGGCCGACCAGTACGGGTCGGCCGAGAAGGAGTGGAGACAATGAAGAAGCCGCAGACGCATTGCTCGAAGTATGTGGTCGACAATATGGGCCGACGGTCGGTGTATCTGGCCGATGAGATGGACAAGTACATCGCCGAGCTGCGCCGGTCCGATCAGGTCCGCGCGCTCAAGGTCGAAGAGGGCCTATGCAAGATGATCGACGAGCTCAAGTCGGAGCTCAAGGCAGCCAAGACGCGGGTGGCTCAGGCCGAGGATCAGGTGGATTACTGGCGCACTGCAGAGCGCGACAAGCGAGACAAGCTGGCCGAGCTCGACGACATGATGAACAGCCCGGTCGAGCTGGCGCGAGCCCTGCGCCGCGCACTCAAAGCCGGGTGGGGCGATGTCGATGTCCGTATCCAGATCAAGCCGCGTTGGTGACCCGGCAGATGATCGCCGGTGATTCGCGGCCGGTAGCTCCGTCGATCAAAGATCGAAGGACCGAGCGAGGCGAAAGCCTCAGCATCACCGGTTACTGGTGCCGCGCATGCGGCCTGCCGATGATCTTGCTCGACGGCTCGGATATCCATCCGACGTGCGAGTTCTTTATGGAAGGAATGGAATGAACGTCGACATCGTATATCCTCGATGGACAGCACCGCGTCCAGGGGGCGAAGGTCAAAGGCTATGTCGGCAAGCTCCCGGCGATCATCTACGACGACCTGTCACTAGAAGAAGAGGCGCAACTATTCCTAGCACTGAATAGCTCGAAGCCGGTCCAGGCCCTCGACAAGTTCAAGGTCGAGGTCACCGCCGGCGAAGCCGCGTCGGTCGCAATCAACAGCATTGTCGAAGACGAAGGGTTCTTCGTCGGCCAGAAGGCGCAGGGCGCACGCGCTATCGGCGCGGTCGGCGCGCTGCGTGATGTCTACCGAATCCATGGAGCCAAAGCGCTGCGGCTGACGTTGCGAATCATCCTTGCAGCATGGGACGACACTCCGACCTCTGCTACGGGGCCGCGAATGATTAAAGCGCTCGGCTCTGTCGTCGCCATGCCTAAGAGCGAGGTCACGGGCTTGATTGACACGCTCAAGAACACCTCGGCGGCGAGCATCCTCGGCGAGGCCGACTTCATCCACGACATGTACCCGAACGTCACGAAGGCTCGGGCTGATGTCGAGCACATCTGCAAGCTCTACAACAAGGGCCTCAAGAAGGCCGACAAGATTGGAATGGTGGCAGCATGATCGAACTGACCGAGAACGCCCTCGTTAGAGGGATGGGGCATGCCAATTCGGGAGTCAATGGATACTACCTCGGCCTCATCTCCCGGTGGCTCATCGACACCTACGGCGTCGAGCCGCAACAGCAGGCGTCTATCGACGCGGGCGCCAACAAGGTTCTGCGCATTGCCGAAGACGGCACGCGAGCCAACGGCGAGTACGAGCGGATCAAGATCCACGTCAAGGGCCTGGAGGCCACGCTCTCCGAGCGCAACCGGCAGATCGAAGAGCTAAAGAAGAAGGTCGAGAATAACAAGCCAGCCCATGGCGAGCTTGGTGGCTTGCGGCACCGGAATGCGGCGCTGTATACCACAAACAAGGAGCTGAGCGAGGCGAAGGGTGCCCTGCAAGCCGACAACGCTCGCCTGCGCGCGGCAAATACCAACCTGTCATCGGATAACGAGACATTACGTGCCGACCTCCGTCAGGCTCGTATTAACCGCGACTTCTTCTTCGACCGCAACAAGGAGAAGGCGAAGAGGATCAATGAGCTGACCGACAAGGTCAACCGCCTGACCTCGGGCATGATAAAAATCCGCGACCTGGCCGACGCGCATGCCGTTGTCGAGGTCAAAGGTCCCACTGCTAGGGGCAACGCATGAGCTGGCGGCACCGATACATCAAGCAAGAGGCTCGCATGCTGCGCCGGGGGGCATCGGATGAGGAGCTGGCGAGGTGGTCGGACCTGATCGTCTTCGGCGACTCGCTCCCCGGATTTGTCGCAACGTTCAACCTGACCGACGGCTGCTACTCCGGCATCGGCCTTGAGCCTGGCGATGAGCACGATATCATCCGTTACATGCGGTCGAAGGGGTCGATTGTCGGCGAGACCGATGGGCACGGCCATGTAACGGCGCCGGGTCACCCGTGGTACATGCTGTGAACCGGTCGGAATTGCGTGAACGGAACGCCGAGGACTACGCAAGGTGGGTGCGAGCCAACCCTGAGCGCGAAACCGAGCGGCAGCGGCGACTCCACGCTCGCCGAGCGGCTGAGACTAGGCCGTTTGCTACTCGCGCTGGCGAGCCGTGGACCGAGGATGAGCTAGCGCGAGTCATGGAGCCGAGGCCCTTGATCGAGATCGCCAAAGAGCTGGGTCGGTCCTATGCGGCGTGCACAATGGCACGCCAGCGTCAAGCCAAGGCGCTAGGAATCGTTTACTCCGGCATTAAGAGCGAGGACGAGCCTCTTGACGGGAAGGTCAAGCCATGGCCAGTCAAGTAGAGGCGACGGGATGGTCGGACATCGATGCACTCGACCTGCTCAACTACACGCCACGGTCGCGGTATGTCGAACCTGACGGGTTCGAGTACGGGTCGTGCCTGAGGTGCGGCATCAATGTCAAGTGGGTCGAGAACAGTCGCGGATCTTATTGTCGCGACTGCCGACACCCGGACTTCTCCGGGGCGATGGAAATGAAGAACTACTGGGAAGGAGTAGCGGCATGAAGAGGTTCAGGGTCACGTCCGACATGTCCACTAGCTATCGCTGCTGGGAAGGCGAAGCCGAGGATGCCGAGGCGGCCGAGGAGTTGTTCTGGGACAACTACGAGATCGTCGAGAAGGGCTCCGACTACGGAGCCGAAGTCGAGGAGCTGGCGTGAAGAAGGAAGTCGTGTACACATCGAAGGCCGACTTGAGCGGCCTCAGGGAAGCTGTCGCATCGGCAATCGACGAGTGCGGGGCGGACGCAGAGATCTCAGACATCGAGGCGGACATCTGGAGAACGGGCGGGAGCGTCGCTTCGGCGTCGAGGATCGGCTTAAGGGTAGTAAAGGTGGAGGCATGAAATTCCGCAAGAGCTTCGGTGTCTTGTTGGCCGGCCTGGCTGCGGCCGGTGTTGCACTGACGGGGTGCTACCCCAAGGCTAATGGCCAGGAGTCAAGGAACACCATGTTCAAGGTCTCGACGATCAGGGATTCGGATGGCACCGAATACGCATGCGTTCGCGCCGATTCTGGCGGCGTCGACTGCAACTGGGACAACCCGAAGGGGCTGGGAAGATGAGCGACCTGATCGCGGAGACGATGGCCAAGCATCCGTATCTAGTGCCGTTGGGTGGCCCTGCCGTATGCGGCAGGTGTACCGATAGGGATTCGCATGGGTCGTTTACTGAGCATCAGGCGGACATGCTGCGCGAGGCATTGGTCAAAGCATTGACCAGATCCATCACGTCATCCCTAAGGGTGAGGATATGGACGACGAGGCGACTGGGGCCTTCCATGATGGCTGGGTCGACGGCATCGTCGATGCCCGGCGCCAGATCTACAAGACAATCGGTGCCGGCATTGAAAGAGGCTGACGCCTGTGCCGGGTGGTATGACCCGGACCCTGGGGTGACGGCGGCGACCATGTCGTTCGAGTGCGCCACTAGGCGCCACCACGAATGCTTCGGCCGAGCCGAAGTGAAGATGTACGGGCACTACGGCTCGTTCCCGTGCCAGTGCTACTGCCATGACGGAGGTGACGAATGAGAGCGGCAATCGACATCGAAGAAACGGCGCGGAGCCTGGCTTACGACGCTATCGATGCGCTGGCCAATGACGATGAGGGAATGCGCGACCAGCTCGACGATTGGGATCTGGCCGACATTGACCGAGTCAAGGGCGTCATGCTCGACGCCCGTGTAGTAACGGAGTGGTGATGACAAATGATTGAGGCATGGGCCGTGGTTGAGACTGGCCGATTTGCGGGTAGTAAGTTCCAGGCGATCAGGAGGCTATATACGTCCGAGCGGCAGGCGAAAGGCTACGTGACGTGGGTCAAGAACCACGAAAACCCGGACGCCGACCTGCGCATCGTCCATTTGCTCGAAGGGGCAGTGCCTGAGATCGAGGATCGCCGATGATTGAGCTTCAGCGGCAGGAAGCCGCACTCGATTACGCGCAGATGAGGATCGAGCAGACCGATCGCACAGACCTGGCCGACTACCTTTACGAAGAGGGTTACGACCTGGCAGATGACGACGAGCTGGACGATATTTTCCACAAGATCCGGTCGCTGCGATTGGATACGCCGTGAACATCCATCCGAAGCGGCTGACGATGATGCTCGATAACGCCGTAGCGGTATCGTCCGAAGGCAATAAGCCGTTCCCGTATGTCGCAGTCCTCGCTGCGCCCCGAGGGGTTCGTGTCGCCGCATGCGGGCAGCACGTCCTGGCATTCGAAGGGCACGGAGCCGCCTCGGGAGGACCTGCTGTCGTCATCGAGGCGGGGGAGGCTAAAGCTATCGCCAAGGCCTTGCGCGCCATCGACGGCTACGCCCGGAAGGAGCGCGAGGTCGAAGTGTCGAACATCCAGGGCGTCTTGCGCGTCGTAGACGGTGAGCCTTTGGCCGAGGTGGCGAGCCTTGATTCGGAGGATGTCGATGATCTGCTCGATCTACTCGACAAGGCCGAATCGATCAAGCCCGACCCGGAGGCCGCCGGCGACTTCGTCGTCGATGCTGCGATCTGGGCGACGCTGGGCAAGCTCAAGAGCGACGACACGCGTCTCCATGTCATCCCGCGCTACGCGGGGGACACGTCGTGGTTCAAGCTAGGCTCGGACATTACTGGGTTCATCGAGGGCAATCGAACACGGCCCGAGATGATCGGTGTCGCGGTCGAAGACGACAACTAGCCCTTGAGGTAGTCGTCGGGGTCGATCGTAATGATCGCAGCGTCGCTCCGACGAGCGCGCTTGCGGGGCGAGTTTCCGTCCGAAGCCTTGGGTGCGACGTTACGAAGGGCCGCCTCCTTCGAGTCGGTGCGGAGCCGGGAGTAGATCTCCTTGAGCTCTGCACCGTGCTCGTAGCACAGCCGGCCGACGGCAAGTCCGTCCGGCCCCTGGATCGTCCATCGATCCGCATCTTTTTCACAGTACATACACTTCATGCCTCGATCATACCGAGCTGGCAATGGCGCCGCTTAGAATGTATGCTAGTGGACATGCAAGATACGTTAATGACGACCGCAGAGGTATGCCAAGCTCTGCGTGTATCCAAATCAACCCTCAGCCGCTGGCGGCTGGATGGGACCGGGCCTGTCGAGGTCCGCAAAGCCTTGGTCTGGCTTGACCAGACACACATGACCATGCCGCGCTACCGGCGCGGCCTTATCGATGAATTCATACATGGAAGGAGGTAGCCAATGGCTATCGACAAGCTGCCTAGCGGCCGCTATCGCGTCCGCATCAAGGCCGGAGGCCAAGTCGTCGACACCAAGACGTTCGACACCAAGCGACTGGCATCGAGGTACGAATCAGCTCGTAAGCTAGAGCTCGAAGGCGGATTTGATCCGCGCCTCGGCAAGTCGACCTCGATGTCGACTGCGCTAGGCATTTTCCTGGACGCACGAGAGGGGTCTGTAGCGGCCTCGACGGTCTCGACCGACAGGCGCTTCATCTCGGCTCTTCCTAGCTCGCTAATGGGCCGTTCCGTGGCCGATGTCAGCACCCAGGAGCTTGAGCGTTTCGTCAAGAAGTACAAGACATCAGGGTCGAGGCTCCGAGCTAAGACGACGCTGTCGGCGTTCTTTACCTGGGCCAAGAAGCGTGGCTACCGCCAGGATCAGCCAGTCAAGGAGATCAAGATCGCTTCAGGCCAGGCCCGCTCAATGAATCCGTGGACGTGGGATCAGATGGAGCAGTTCGCCGCCCTGGTCGATCCGTACCGACGGGTCGTGAGGGCGCTAGCCTACGAGGGCCTGCGCTGGGGTGAAGCCCGCGCGACCAAGGTCTCCGACATCAAGGGCGACATGCTCCATATCACTCGGTCGTGGACCGAGGGGTACGACGAGAAGGATGTCAAGCAGCACCAGGAACGATGGGTGCCGATCCTCGGCGCCGTCGAGCTCGACCTGGCGATGCTAGCCAAGGGCAAGGCTCCAGGCGATCGGCTCTTTACATCGCCTCGCGGCCGGCCGATCAACTCGCGCAATCTTAGGCGCGACGTCGACTGGGCCTCGAAGGCTGGCGGGCGAACGATCCATGACCTGAGGCATACGGCTATCACCGAGTGGATTCGTCACGGCCTACCGCCATCGACGGCTAAAGAGTGGGCTGGCCATGAGTCGCTCAAGACAACTGACCGGTATGTTCACGCCGCCGGAATGTCCAGTGCCTACGGCCGAGCGATTCTCGACCGTGTCACGGTCGGTGTCACCTCGGTGTCACGCCTCGCCGGTGATGAGGCCGAGATCGGCGAGTTGCCGCGGATCTCCGGAGATTTGACTTTGGCCTTAGGAGAGCGGTGCTCTATCCCCTGAGCTACGGGGGCGACAGTGATCCACCGGCTTCCCGGTGAAGTACCGAATCTACTCTATCAGCTTCTGAAACACACCTTCATCCGGTGTGCCTTTGGAGCGTGAGGAGGTAATGCAAGTACCCTGGACTACGTGTCTAGACTTACTGAGCCGAACTCCGTCGAAGCCGCGTTCGCCAATTGGCAGGAACAGGCCGCCAAGCTGGGTGGTCGCGACACGATGCTGCACTTCCGCGATTCGCGGGATGGCCTCATCGAGCTCACCGGCGCGCACCCCTCCGGCATGGCGCAACTGTTGGCCGGTCGGCCAACGCGCCTGTCCAGCCTGATTCGCGATGCCGAGCAGCTCGCCGATGCCAGGCGCCGGGCGCGCTCGATCCGGCAGAAGGACGAACAACTGGGGTATGAGCGCGGAATCGCGGTCGCCCAACTGGCCATCGGATTCGCCTCCTGGACCAAACGCGAGGGCAGCCTGCGCCACGAGTTCAACGCCCCGATCCTGTTGCGCCATGTGCAGTTGGTCCCGCGTGGATCCAAAATCGAGGACTACGAGATCGTGCTGTCCGACGACATCACGATCAACCCCGCCCTGCGCGCGATCCTGGAGGTCGAGCACGGGGTGTTCATCGACGCCGATTCGTGGATCGACGCGACCCGCGAACGCGGTCACGGATTCGATCCACAGCCGGTGATCGACCGCCTGCGGACCGCGACCAAGGCCGTGCCCGGTCTGCTGGTCAACCATCGCCTGGTCATCTCGACATTCGCGAATATCGCCGCCACCTTCACGGGCGACGCCGGTGCAGAGGGCAATCCGCTGTTGCGCGCCCTGGCCGGCGACGTCGATGCCAGGGAGGCGCTGGTACAGCACGCCCAGCAGGCGGATCCGGGAGCGCCAGGCCCCCACGAGTCCGCGGCCGTCACGCTCAGCGCCGGGGTCTCCGACGGTTATGACGAGGTCATCCCGGAAGATGATCCGGTCAATGATTTCGGGCCGGCGGGGCTTGTGGCGATCGACTTCAGCGATGACGACGACGATTTCTTCGACGATGACGAGGACTACTACGACGAGGACTTCTTCGCCTCCCAGGCCGACTGGGGCGAGGACTCCGAGGACTCGGAGGCGCGGGAATCGGCCGAGGGGGATGCCGGTGCCGCAGAAACCGACGCGGCCGGTGCGCCGGGGCGGACTCCGGCGGAATCGGCGGCGGCCCCTCCTGTGCAGGAACAGGCAGCGCAGGAACAGGCAGCGCAGGAGCCGGCGGGACAGGATTCTGCTGCGCAGGCACAGTCCGGCGCCGCCGAGTCCCCGGCAACCGCGGCCCCGGCAAGTGACTCCCCGGCCATCGACGCCGCGAGGTCCGAAACTCCGGCGCAGGACTCCGCGGACACGACTGCCGAATCCGACCGGGCCGCGGCCTCGGATACCGACAATGGCGCCAAGCCCCAGCCGTGGCAGAGTGCGGCGGCCAGCCAGGCGACCGGCAAAGTGGAGCCCGCGGCAGGCGATGCCGAAGCCATGGAGCCAGCCGGTTCCCAGGCCCCGAAACGGACTGCGCGCGGTGCGGACGGGTCCGGGCGGGCGCACAAGCGCCGCCTGACGGTGGAGAACCCACGCGGCAGGCGCAGGCGCAAGGGTCCCATCCGGCGCACCCGCCACGTCGCCAAGGCGCCCACGCCCCTGCCCGACCGCGATCCGGCCGATGAGTTCCTCGTGCTCGACGTCGACGGTGATCAGCAGGCGGTGGTCGATGCGGCACTGGGCGGCGGAAGCTTCGTCGTCCACACCCCCGCCGGCTCGGGTGCCACCCAGGTGGCGGTGGCGACCGCGACCTCGCTGGCCCACCAGGGCAAGAACGTCTTGTACGTCGCGGCCAGCTCTGATGCGCTCGATGCCTTCGCCGGGCGGCTGGCGGCGGCGGGCCTGCCCGATCTGCTGGTCGACGGGCGCGCCGGCGACAGTGGGATGCGCAAGCGGCTGGTCTCCCTTATCGTCGATGCGGAACGCGCACAGAAGCCGGACCTGGCGAAGCTGGTCGAAGAACTCACCGAACTGCGCGGCCGCCTGCGCGACCACACCCAGGCGCTGCACCGGGAGCGCAAGCCGTGGCGGACCTCGGTCCATTCGACCATGGAGCATCTGGCGCGGCTGACCGGACGCGATCCCGGTCCCCAGACCGCGGTCCGTTTCGGACCCGAGGTGATGGATGCGACGCCCGCGGCCCGCGAGGTCCTGCGGGAGACCCTGCTGGAGTTCTCGAACCTGGGCGCCTTCACCCTCGACGTGGAGGACACCGTGTGGTTCGGGGCGAAACTCGATACCAATGAACAGGCCGAGGACGCGCGCCAGGTTGCGGAATCCGCTGCTGGCAGGCTGCCGAAGCTGATCGCGGAGGCCGAACCGGTGCTGCGCGCAGCCCATCTCAACCCGCCGCGTACGGTGGGGGACTGGGGCCAGTGCCTGCGCCTGCTGGGCGATATCGAGAAGACCTTGGAGCGCTTCGCCCCCGATATCTACGAAGCTGATCTGGACCTGTTCATCGGGGCAACAGGAAGCTCCGAGTACCGTAGGGAACGCGGTCTGAATCTGGGGATGTTCGAACGCGGGCGGATCAAGCGGGAGGCCCGCGAGTTCGTCCGCTCCGGTCTGACCGTCGAGGACTTGCATGCGGCCCTGCTCGAGGTCCGCGATGAGCGTGAGCGGTTCAACGAGTTCTCCTACTTCCGCAAGGACCATCAGGGAGCGAAACTGCCGGTCGTTCCGCCGGGCCTGGATTCGGCCAAGGCGGTGTACGAGGAACTCGCCGCCGATCTGGACCGCCTGATGCCGGTGCTGGTCGATACCCCGGATGGCGGTGACCTGGCCGGGATGCTGGTCGAGGAACTGCAGGCCCGGCTCGAGGCGATGGCCGATGACCGCGAATCGCTGGCGGAGCTGCCGGCGCGCACCGAGCTCGAGGTGCGGCTGCGCGCCGGCGGGCTGGGCGATCTATTGGACGATTTGCGCGGACGCCGGGTGCGCCACGCGATGGTCGGCGACGAGTTCGACCTGGCCTATTGGGCGACGGTGCTCCAGCAGATGGCCACCGAAGACGCACAGATCACCGGCTTGTCCGCAGCCGAGCTCGACCGGATCGTGGCGGACTACCGGCGGTGCGATTCCGCGTTCGTGGCGGCCGGTGCCCAGCGGCTACGGTACGCCCACGCACAGGCGTGGAAGCGGGCCATCCAGACTCACAAGGACCAGGCGGAGGTGGTCCGCTCCGAACTGCGCGGGGACTACCTGCACCTGGACCGGATGACGGAGAAGGCCCCCGACGTCGTCGGCGCACTGGCCCCGATCTGGATGATGAGCCCCTATCAGGTGCCGCAGAACTTCGGCGATGTGCCGCTGTTCGACACCGTGATTCTGGCCGACGCCGCGATGTTGTCGGTTGTGGAGGCGGCTCCGGCGATCACTCGGGCCAAGCAGGTCATCGCGCTCGGTGATGAGCGCCTGCTGGGTCCGCGTGAGTTCAGCGTGTCCGTGGACCGGCGCACACCCGGCCCCGAGGACCAGGTCGACAGTGTGTTCTCCGCCCTGGCGGACTTCCTGCCGCAGTACCAGCTGCACACGACGCACCGCGAATCGCCCCTGGGGCTGTCGAGGATGCTCTCAGGGCTGTTCTACGATGGGATGCTGCGCGCCCTGCCGAGCGCCAGGACGAACGACGGACCCGGCCTGGAACTGGCCTATGTGCCCGACGGACTGGGCAGCCCGGACACCGCGACCGGTCAGGTGGAGAGCCTGGAAGTCGAAGTCCAGCGCGTCGTCGACCTGGTGCTGCGCCACGCCCGGACCCGTTCGCGGGAGTCCCTTGCGGTGGTTGCGCTGACGCCGTGGCACGCCCAGCGGGTGGCCACCGCGATCCAACAGGCAATTCGCACCTATCCGTATGTGGCGTCCTTCTTCTCCTCCAGCGGGGATTCGTCGACGGGGGCCAAGGAGCCGTTCGTCGTCACGGATGCCGCACGGGTGCAGGGGATCGTCCGCGATGCCGTCATCTTCTCGCTGGGTTACGGCCGGACCCTGCAGGGCCGAGTCATCTACAACTTCGGTGCCCTGGGCGAACCCGGTGGGGAGCGCCTGCTGGCGGCCGTGGCGACCAGGGCCAGGCGTCGGCTCAGCGTCGTCAGCTGCTTCGATCCGGCGGACTTCGAACCGACCAGGCTCAAGGGCGGTGCCGCCCTGTTGCCGGACTTCCTGCGCGGTGTGTCCATGGGCTCGCGCCTGGAGGCCAGGGCCAGGGCCGCCGCGGCCGGAGTGGGCGACGACCCGCTGGTGGCCGATATCGCCTGGCGGCTGCGCAAACGGGGCCTGGCCCCGGTGGAGCGCTTCGCCGGGATCGACCTGGCCCTGCCACTGGGCAATGCGCAACAGCCCGCCCCCGCGGAGACCGGAATGGTCATGGCGATCGAATCGGACGGCCCCCGCTACGCTCTGACCGGCAGTATCAGGGAACGCGAGAGGCTGCGCGCCGAGGCTCTGGAGGCCCGGGGCTGGACCTATCGCCGCCTGTGGTCGGCGGCGGCCTTCGTCGATCCGCAGGAACAGGCCAATGGGCTGCTGCGCCTTTGGCAGCAGCAGGTCGAGGAGCTTTCGCCCCAGTCGGTGCTCGACGCCGCGCGTGCGGCGGCGGTCGTGGTCTCACGGCAGGGTTCACGGCCCAAGGTTTCACCGGGGCTGCCCGTGCACGCGTATTCGGTGGCGGCACTCGACGCGATGGTCGACTGGATCCAGTCCGATGGCGTGTACCGGACGGATGCCGAACTCATCGAACAGCTGCGCCAGGCCCTGGCCCTCAAGCCCCGCGCGGTGGAACTCAGCGATTCCCTGACCGAGGCCGTGGGCCGCTACCGCCGCCGGGTCTCCGACCGGAGGGAAGAGGGCTTCGCCCCGGTCGCCGCCCCGCGGCCGGACGCCGGGACCGATGAGTCGGAGGGATCCGTGGCCCGGACCCCCGCCGGGGACTCGGACCGGCAGCCGGGTCGCCCGGCGGACAACCCGGATCCAAAGGACGAGGGGGCCGCAGCGCCGAGCCAGGCGGCCGTGATGCCCAGCTACGACACCTCGCTGTTGCGCGAGGAGCACCTGATCGACGCGGGGCTGCGCCCGGAGGAACGAGACGAGGGCGATGACAGGGCCTGAGCACTCCGGGGAATCACCCGAGTCCGAGGAGGAGGCCGTGCGCAGGGCCGCCGCCCTGCAGGCGGCGAAGGAGGCCTATCGGCGCACACTGCGCAACGAGGCGCCCGGCGAGCACGATTCGGCCGGGGCCGAGGCCTCGGACTGGCAGCGGAAGGCCGCCTGGCTGCGGGCTCAGCGGCCCCCACACTGGGGGTGAGGTACCCGGTACGCGGGCGACGTTTGAGTGTGAAGACGACGGTGGGCCGTGTGGACTATCCCGATAACGGGAAGTCCACACGGCCCACTGTCAGTGCCGGGGGCTTCGGGCCCTGCGCCCGTCCTGTGCCCGGCCCGGTGCCGGATCAGTGCTGCGGATCGTTGTTCGACTTGGCGTTGGCCGCCAGCAGGTCGCGGATCTCGGCCAGCAGTTCCTCGCTGGTCGGCGGGACCTCTTCCTCGTCCACAGTGCCGCGCTTGCGCATATTGGCCAGCTTGTTCATCGGCATGACGATGACGAAGTAGACCACGGCGGCGATGATGAGGAAGTTCAGGGCCGCGGTGATCACGGCGCCGAAGTCCAGGAAGGTGGCGTCGACTCCGGGCCTGACGTGGAAGCCCAGGCCGCCCATGTCGGGGCTGCCGATCGCGGCGATCAGCGGGTTGATGATCTTGTCCGTGATGGCGGTGACGATCGCGGTGAACGCACCGCCGATGATGACACCGACGGCCAGTTCGATGACATTGCCGCGGAGGATGAACTCCTTGAATCCCTTGAACATACGGGTTCCCTTCGATTGACGGTGCGCTTGGCTGATCTGCCAGCCGGTACCTCACCCAATGTAGTGGAGAAAGCCGCCACCCTGGGGTAATTGGGGCGGTCGATTTCACGGCGGAGTAGTGATGTATGGCACCGTGCACGCAGCACAGACCGGTTCGCCCCTGTGCGCTGTCGGAGCAGGCTGTGCTCCGGTGGCAATACCGGGACGCCGCTTCAGTTCAACAGAGCGAAGCCGATGCCGGCACCGGACAGTGCCGCCAGCCCGCCGGCCCGATCCTGCGGGACGGACAGGGTGATGACCGTGGTCGTCCCACCGAGTGCCCCATTGCCGCGCTTTTGCACCGCGGTGACCAGGGCCTCGGGGACAAGGGTGGAATCGCGCGATTCGCCCGTGTCCGCCGTGGCGTACACGCGGACCCGGTGGCCCGGCTGCAGGACGGAGGCGTAGGCCTCGTCCGCGATCCCCACGGGGACCAGGACATGGTCCTTCTGCGGGTGTCCGCTGCCAGGGGCCGCGACCGCCCCCGGCGTCAGCACCAATGCCCCTGGCAGGTTCTGTGCGGCCACCCTGCCCTCCAGCTGGGTCGGATCGGTGAAGTGCTCGTGGGGGAGGGCCTCGTCCGGCAGTCGGGCCAGCCGCAGGTCCGCTGCGGACAGTGTCGCGCCGGCAGCGATGTCCCTGGCTGCGACAACGACGGGTGCGCCGGTGGTGTCACGGGGCACCAGGGCCCAGGCCAGCAGGGTGACCGCCAGGCCGATGGCCACGCCGGCTGCGAGCCTGCGGTGATCGCGGATCGCCTGGAGCAGGCCTGCGTGGATGGGCACCCGAGCCGAGCGGGCGGATGACTGGACGGGGCCGAAGAGTCTCATATCGGCAGTCTGCGGGCACTGTGGTGCCCGAAAACAGCCCTACGGGTGAACCTGTGGATAAACCGCGACGATAGACGGCCCCTGTGACCTTCGGTCGGCCGCAGGCCTACCGTCAGTCGTTCGAGGAGGAGCCCGCGGCGGAAGGGCTCGAAGCGGAATCGGTCCGGTAGAAGCCGGAGCCCTTGAACGTCACACCCACCGTGCCGAAGTTCTTCCGGAGCCGGCCGCCGCACTCGGGGCATTCGGTCAGAGTCGCATCCGAGAATTCCTGGTGGATGTCGAATGCGTGTCCGCAGTTCTTGCAGCTATAGGAGTACGTGGGCATGGCGACCTTTCTTAAGACCTTAGGAATTATAGTCGTCGTCAGGAGTCGGTGTTGTGCTGACCCGACTCCGTGAGCACCGCCGGCACCCGCAGGTCCCAGGGCCGGGCGTCCACGGGAACCCCCAACTCGGCGGCGAAGCACACGCCCACCACCTGGGTGCCCTCCGTCCCGGTCAGCGGGCGCAGCCCCTGCGGGCCGAAAGTGCGGTCGTAGAACCCCGCACCCTGCCCCAGTCTGGCGCCTGTCCGGTCGAAGCCCAGACCGGGCACCAGGACCAGGGCTTCGCGCCCCGTGCCGTCGCCGCCCAGCCGCAGCTCGGGAGCACCGACCCGCGGGCCGGCGGGTTCGCGGATACCCCACGGCCCGGTGGCGGGGATTTCGGCCAGGGGCCCCGTGACCCGGGCGAAGGCCAGGGGGCGATGAGGTGTGGTGACCGGCAGCCAGACCTCGGCTCCGGCGTCGTGCATCTGCTGCAGCAGGCCATCGACATCCGGTTCGCCCGGCAGTGCCGCATACCCCAACACGGTGTGGAACCGGGCCGGATCCCAGCCGGCCGGCGGGGTGAGCACGGGGTCCTGCGAGCGCTTACGGCGGGTGGCCCTGGCCGCGCGGACGGCGGCGCGCAATTCCGGCTTTCTAAGCCGGGGCTCATCTGCGGATTGGGTGGGGGACATGAACACCAGCATAGAATGATCCTATGAGTGAACAGAAAGTCAAGCGTGTGAAGAAGGCCGTCATCCCCGTGGCCGGCCTGGGCACCCGCTTCCTGCCCGCAACGAAGGCCACACCGAAGGAAATGCTGCCGGTGGTCGACAAGCCGGCCATCCAGTACGTCGTGGAAGAGGCCGTGCACGCCGGGCTCGAGGACGTCCTGATGATCACCGGGCGCAATAAGCGGCCGCTGGAGGACCACTTCGACCACGTCGACGGGCTCGAGGCGGCGCTGAAGGCCAAGGGCGATGAGAAGAAGCTGGAGCTGGTCGAGTACTCCTCGGAACTGGCCGACATCCACTATGTGCGCCAGGGTGAGCCGTTGGGCCTGGGCCACGCGGTCCTCAAGGGCGAACTGCACGTGGGTGACAATCCCTTCGCCGTGCTGCTCGGTGACGACCTGATCGACGAGCGCAATCCCATCCTGCCCGAGATGATCCGGGTCCAGGAGGCCACCGGCGGTTGCGTCGTGGCGCTCATGGAGGTCCCCGCCGACCAGATCCACCTGTACGGCTGCGCAGCGGTCGAACCCTGCGAGGACGTCGACGGGGCGGTGCGCATCACCGGTCTGGTGGAGAAGCCCGACGCCGCCGAGGCACCCTCGAACTATGCGATCATCGGCCGGTACGTGCTGGCCCCGGAGATCTTCGACGTCCTCAAGGAGACCCAGCCCGGCCGCGGCAATGAAATCCAGCTGACCGATGCGCTGCAGACCCTGGCCCAGGACGATGCCTCGGGTGGCGTCTACGGCGTCGTGTTCGATGGCCTGCGCTACGATACGGGGGACAAGCTCAGCTATCTCAAGGCCGTCGTCACAATTGCCGGCAGCCGCGATGACCTGGGCGAGGAGCTCAATGCCTGGTTGCGGGACTACGTCGCGGGCCTCGACTGAGACCCCACCACACCCGATGAGCACCACCGAAGGCGGACGATGACCAGCCATGACCGGCTCTACAGCGCCCTGTTGGTGGTCGCGGACACAACGACGCCGCCCCAGGTGATGAGTGTGGCAGGCGATGTGCTGGCCGGCCACGACTTCACGGTCCGCCGTGCTGCGGCGCCGGTGTCGGAACTGGCCGGATTGTGCACGGGCAATGCGGGTGGTGTCGATGTGGTGGTGGTCGTGGCCCGGCTCAGCCCGGGTCGCGGCAACGACGCGTCGGCCCGGATCCGGCGGGTGCTCGAGCACCCGCTGCCGGGACTGAGCGAATTGGTCCGTTCCATCCAGTACGCCTCCGGCTATGGGCGGGCGATGTTCGAGGACTGCGCAGCCGGTTGGATCGGGACGACCCTGGTGCTGGTCCTGCCCGCTGACACCGGGGCGATCTTCGATTCGCTCCACGAAGTCCTGCCACTGCTGATCGAGGTGTCCTATGGCGTCCAGCCCACCGACTCCGATTTCTTCCTGCCCGATTCGCCGGGCCTGGCCGAGGACCCCATCCCCCTGCGCGGCGCTCAGCGCGAGGCCAAGATCCTGCACCTGCCGACGCGCCCGCGGCCCGATTCCAGCCGGGCCCCCGGCGCGGGTCCGGACGATGACCCCGACACACCCCTGGGGAGCGCCTGATGGGACAGTGGCCGGTGCGGCTGAGCGATGGCGAACTCGAGCTGCGTCCCCTGGCCCGCTCCGATGCCCGTGCCTACGCCGAGGTCAGAGCGCACAACCGTGACTGGTTGCGCCCCTGGGAGGCGAGCTATCCGAACGGGCAGAAGGTGGAGACCGACTTCAAGCGGGTGCGCAGCGGACTGACCCGCGCGGCCCGGTCCGGTGATTTCCTGCCATTCGCCCTGAGCGTCGACGGGCACTTCCGCGGTCAGCTGACGGTGTCGGGTCTGCAGTGGGGTTCGATCTGCGGAGCGAGCCTGGGCTATTGGATCGACCGCCGGGTCGCGGGCCGGGGTCTGACCCCGCGGGCCGTGGCACTGGCCTGTGACTACTGCTTCCTCACACTGGGGCTGCACCGGATGGAGATCAACATCCGACCGGAGAACGCGGCGAGTCTGCGAGTCGTGGAGAAACTGGGATTCGTCTACGAGGGCCTGCGCCGCGGCTATATGCACATCGACGGGCAGTGGGCCGATCACCTGAGTTTCGCGCTCTTGGCCACGGATGTGCCCGAGGGGCTGCTGACCGCCTACCGGCGTGCGGGGCGCGCGGGCGGCTAGCAGTCGGCGCGGTGCTCAGGTCCACAGAGGGTCGGGGCCCGGGTGGGCCTCGGATTTCCGGTGGCGTGCACCCGGTGTGATTCCGATTACCGGTATGCCTGCGAATGTGGGCCTACACATGTGAGAGTCCTAGGAATTCTTGCGTGTTCGCGGACACGCCAGGTTTTATCCTCTCCCCGGACGGTTACTCACCCTAGGGTGAGTATGTGGATACCAGCATCGCGATCGCAGTCATCGTCACCGTGTTGTTCGTGTTCGCCCTGCCCCTTCTGGCTCGCCGTGGGGATACTGCGGCCCAGGAGTCCCAGCGCGACACGCTGCCGGAGACCGCCCTTCCCGTGACAGCGGACGTGGACGTGCGCGCCGACTGCGGTGCGGCAGGCTCCCTGCCGGGGATACTCACCCCGACGGCCCGACCGTCGCTGCCCCTGTCAGGGACGGCGGAGTCCGCCCCGGCGGCCCATCTCATCCTGGGCCCGCAGACGCCCCGTCTGCGCGTGGTCGAGGGCGACCTGGCGCGCGGCGCCGGTGTGTCCGGCGGACTCGAACAGGACGGCGCCGAACAGGGCGTCGAACAGCCGGAGGAACAGGTGCTGCCGATGGCGGTGGGGCAGGGGGCTCCCATCGTACTGGAAACCCAGTCCGGACCCGGCGAGTCGGCCGGGGCACCCACCGGATTGCACATCGTGGGGTCGTCAGATATCAGAGTTCATGACAGGATGGATGATCACGGCTCCATCGGCAGCACCCTCGGACCCACATCGTCGACCACTGCAGGTTTGGATATGACTATGCACAATGCGCAGCACCGTCCCGGTACGCACGTGACCCATGGTCCGGCCCACCGGCCCACCGCCCGGACGTCCACCCCCCGGGTGGACTCGAGCGCCGCTCCGGCCCGATCGACCGCCACCCCACGGGCGGCGGGACTCAAGCGCATGTTCGGGTTGTCCTTCGCCGTATTCGGCCTGGTCGCCCTGGTCACGGCGGTGCTGAGCATCTTCACCTCGCTGCTGCTGGCCGTGCCAGTGCTCTCGGCGGCTCTGAGCCTGAGCAGCCTGTTGGTCGTCGTCTTCCTGAATTTCACCGCCGACGAGGCCCCCGCCATGAGCGAGCGGCCCGCCGAGCGGCCCGTGGTTGAGCGTCCTGCCGCGCAGCGGAACGCAGCAGGCCGGTCCACCGGATCGCAGCGCCCGGCCCCGGCAGACGAAAACGCTCGCTCGGCTGGGCAGGAGAAGGTACGTCCCAGGGCCCAGGACCGGCCTGCCGCCGCCACCGAATCGAAGCCGCGCTCCCGGGCCGCCGCCGGAGTTCGCACCCCGGCGCAGGCCTCGCAGGCGGCAGCGGTCCGTCAGGCGCGTCTCGCCAGGGCCGCTCAGACCGCCGCAGCACAGGCCCCGCGCCCGGAGGAGACGTCCAGCGCTGCCGGCCCCGCCCCGACCGTTCCGCAGCGGCCGGACCGGGTGCCGGCGCCGGTGGTCATCGGCCACGATGAAGAGGACACGAACGTCATCATGCGCCGTGGGTCCGCAGCCCCCGGAAAGGCGAGCCCCGCTGCTGCGCAGGGCTCCAAGCCGGCCGCGCCCGCGGCGCCGGACGAGCCGGAGGCGGCTCCCGCCCCTGCCGCGCCCGAACTGCACCTGGGCTCGGCGTGGAAGCCGGCCGGCGTGCCCGTTCCCACCTATGTCAACGCCCCCGAGGTGCCGCGTGTGGCCTCGGCCGCCCGCCAGGCTGATGCCGCTTCCTACGCCGGCGGTCATCGTGATGCCGCGGCGGAGTCCTTCGTCGCCGAAGTCGGTGAGCGTGCAGAACTGACTGATGCGAGCCGCGAGGACGGGCCCCTGGCCCATGGCCGCGCGGCCATCCGCGGTGGGGAGTCGAAGCGCTCCAGTGCCGCCGTCGAGCTGCCGGCGACCGGGACTTCCGGTCTGGGCTCGCTGGACGACGTGCTGGCCCGCCGTCGCGCCTGAGCGGGCGGCTGCCCGGTAGCTGGTGCCCGGCGTGAGTTCGAGCGGGCCCAGCGGCTTCGAACGGCAGTGGCTTCGAACGGCGGAGCATAGGGCAGAACCCATGACGAGGCCCCGATCCTGATCAGGATCGGGGCCCTCGTCTATTCGGCGCCGGTGGGCGGGCCTTGGGCCACTCGAGGGGTCCTGCCCGGCACCCGGGGGTGAGCAGGGCCGCCGGGCGGCGGTGCGCCGCCCGGCGGCATCGGCTCAGGCGAAGCGGGGGACCGCAGTGTACTTGGTCTCGAGGAACTCGTCGATGCCGACCGAACCGCCCTCACGGCCCAGACCGGACTGCTTGACGCCACCGAAGGGCGCAGCCGGGTTCGACACCAGACCGGTGTTCAGGCCGATCATGCCGCATTCCAGCCGCTCCGAGAGGTCCAGGCCGCGCTGCAGATTCTCCGTGAACAGGTAACCCGCCAGGCCGAAATCGGTCTCATTGGCCTTCTCGATGGCCTCGTCGTCGGTGTCGAAGACGATGATCGGGGCGACCGGGCCGAAGATCTCCTCGCTGCGCAGGGCAACGTGCTCCGGGATATCGGTGACGACGGTCGGCGCGTAGAAGAAGCCGGCGCCCTCAACCTTCGCCCCACCGGTGACCACCGTCGCGCCGGCGGCCACGGCCTCGTCGACCAGGCCGGCGACCTTGTCGCGCGCGGCCTCCTCGACCAGCGGACCGACCTCGATGCCGTCTTCCAGACCGTTGCCCACGGTCATCGCCGACATCCGCGCGGCCAGCTTCTGGGTGAACTCCTCGGCCACCGCACGGTGGACGAAGAAGCGGTTGGCAGCCGTGCAGGCCTCGCCGATATTGCGCATCTTGGCCAGCATTGCGCCCTCGACGGCCTTGTCGACGTCGGCATCCTCGCAGACGACGAACGGGGCGTTGCCACCCAGTTCCATGGACGTCTTCATAACGCCCTTGGCGGCCTGTTCGAGCAGGCCCACACCCACCTCGGTCGAACCGGTGAAGGTGATCTTGCGGGCGATGCCCGACTCCATCCAGGGGGTGACCACGCGGCGCGCGGAGTTGGAGGTGACGACGTTGAGCACACCGGCGGGCAGACCGGCTTCCTCCAGGATCTCCGTGAGGAAGAAGGAGGTCAGCGGCGTCAGCTTGGCGGGCTTGAGCACCATGGTGCAGCCGGCGGCGATCGCCGGGCCGATCTTGCGAGTGCCCATGGCCAGGGGGAAGTTCCAGGGGGTGACGAGGATGGCGGGACCCACCGGTTCCTTCGAGACCATGATGCGGGTGTTGCCATCGGTGGAGTTCATGAACTCGCCCTTGACACGGACGGCCTCTTCGGAGAACCAGCGGAAGAACTCGCCGCCGTAGCTCACCTCGCCCAGGGCCTCGGAGAAGGGCTTGCCCATCTCCGCGGTCATCACCGCTGCGATCTCGTTCTTGCGCTCGCCCAGCAGTTCGAAGGCGCGGCGCAGGATCTCACCGCGTTCGCGGGCGGGGACCCGGGCCCAGGACTTCTGCGTCTCGCCTGCGACCCTGATCGCCTCGAGCGCATCGGCCTCGGATGCATCGGCGATCTGGGTGAGGACCTCACCGGTGGCGGGGTTGACGACGTCGATGGTCTTGCCGCCCTCGGCATCGCGCCACTGGCCGTTGATGTAAACCCCGGTGTGGAGCTTGTCGATGATGGCTTGCACGTCCATGTTGCTGTGCCTTTCGTTAAGGGATAAGCGGGTGCTCGCGAGGGTTACACCCTTGGGGCCAAGTGTAGTAGGAAACCCCCGACCACCCCAGGGACACGGTTCACCTGGTGGGACGGGGCGCGGGTGTATGCGATGTGCAAATGGTTTGACCTGGAAGGGAACTGGATGTTCAATGGGAAAGGTGTGGGCCTTCCCCGGCCCAGCACGCACATCCCTACCCCACACAATCCCCGATATGCGTCCCGCCGCCGTGCGCGGACCCGCTTATTGCCCAAAGGAGCATCCCCATGACATCGTCGCCGACCCCGGCTGCGCCCACTTCTCCCGCACCCCCTGCGGCCGTGAAACACAGGGACCGGACCCACTGGCTCTACATCGGCGTGATCTTCGCCGTGGTTCTGGGCGTCATCGTCGGCCTCATGACCGGCCCCGCCGCCGGCGGACTGCAGGTTCTGGCCGATATCTTCATCGCGCTGATCAAGATGATCATCGCCCCGGTCATCTTCTGCACCATCGTCACCGGCGTGGGCGCGATCGCGAAGGCCAGCACCGTCGGCAAAGTCGGCATCATGGCGATCGTGTACTTCCTCATCATGTCGACCCTGGCCCTGATCATCGGGTTGTTCGTCGGCAATGTCATCCATCCCGGTGACGGACTGCACCTGAGCGCGTACGAGGCGGGCAAGTCCGGTGGCGGGCACGGCGCCTGGGATATGGTCTTCGAGATCATCCCCGGCGATGTGCCCGTGCTGCCGACCCTGTTCACCGCGCTGCTGGTGGGCTTCGCCCTGCAGGGAATGGGGGAGAAGGGGCAGCCGCTGTTGGAGCTGGTCCAGGTCATTCAGAAGGTCGTTCTGAAGATCATGTCATGGATCATGTGGACGGCCCCGTTCGGCGCCTTCGGGGCGATCGCTGCGGTGGTCGGCAAGACGGGGTGGGCCGCCATCGGTTCGCTGGCGATCCTGATGGGTGCCTTCTACCTGACGTGCATCCTGTTCATCGCCGTGATCCTGGGGCTGGTGCTCAAGTTGTTCACCGGCTTCAACATCTTCAAACTCATGAAGTACCTGGGCAAGGAATACCTGTTGATCTTCTCGACCTCCTCGTCCGAATCCGCACTGCCCCGGCTGATCGCCAAGATGGAGCACATCGGCGTGTCCAAGCCCGTGGTGGGCATCGTCGTGCCCACCGGATACTCCTTCAACCTCGACGGCACCGCGATCTACCTGACCATGTCGGCGCTGTTCGTCGCCAATGCGATGGGTGATCCGATGAATCTGGGCCAGCAGATCTCCCTGCTGGTCGTCATGATCATCGCGGCCAAGGGAGCCGCCGGGGTCTCCGGTGCGGGACTGTCCACCCTGGCCGCCGGCCTGTCCGCCCACAAGCCGGAGATGCTGGGCGGAATGGGCGTGATCGTGGGCATCGACAAGTTCATGTCAGAAGCCCGCGCCCTGACCAACTTCACCGGCAACGCCGTCGCCACCCTGCTGGTCGGCACCTGGACGAAGGAAGTCGACAAGGAGCAGGTCCAACGCGTCCTCAACGGCAGCGATCCCTTCGACGAGGTGAACTTCGTCGACGAACACTGAGCGCCGGGCATCCGGTTAGCGCGTAGACACCAAGCCGGCGCATAGACACCATCCTGGCGCGGGATCTACCTGCTATAGCACGTAAATCCCGCGCCAGGATGGTGTCTACGAATGATCTGGTGTTCCGGGACGCCGAGCTCCCCACCCAGGGACCAGCGCCTGTGGACACATGTGCGACCCTGCGTCGTTCCGGGCTGTGGACCGATCGGGTTGTCCACAGACGGGAATCGGCCCCTGGACCCGGGCGGTCATCCGCGCCAAAGTTGCCGGCATGAGAAACGTCTTCACAGCCGAACAGGCTACCGCCGTGGGAATCCGGCACGAGGCCCTGCGCCGCGGGCTGCGCTGCTGCTTGTCCCATGTGGCCCGCGGAGCGTACATCGTTCTCGCCGAATGTACGGGGCATCCGGAGTTCCACCGTTTCATCGACGACTCCGCGATGCTGGAAATCGTACGCAAACTGTCGGCGAACCGCTCGGATACCGGGCTGCGCGCCAGATTCTGGGCCGGCGTGCATGTGGGTCTGGTCCAGGTGGTATCCGGTATCAGGGACAGTGACGTGGTCAGCCATGAGTCGGCGGCACTGGTGCACGGCATTCCGATCCTGCAAGCACGACCCGGCCACGTGACGGTCAGCAGTCCTGACCGATCGCGGACCCAGGCCGTGCTCCGACGCCGCCAGCGCGATATCCCATCCGCGCAGGTGTTGGGATGGGGCCAGCTCAAAGTCACCGACCCCGTCCGGACGGCTGTGGACCTGGCCGCTGACATATCGCTGGAGGCCGGGGTGATCGCGCTGGACCATCTGCTGCGGGGCGCCCCGGACGCCGGTGGAGTGCGCGGGCAGCTGGCGCTGATCGTCGAATCCGATTGGCGTTTGAGTCACAGCAGACGGGTAAGGACCTGTCTGTCCCTGGCCACCGGGCTGGCAGAGAGCCCGGGGGAGAGCCTGTGTCTGGTCCGCTTCTACGAATGTGGAATGGTACCCGTGGTCGAACAGCAGGTGCCGATCTACGATCGGCACGGGGCCCTCATCGCCAGGGTGGACTTCCGGGTCAACGGGACGACCATCATCGAGGTCGACGGGGCGGCGAAGTACAAGACCGTTGAACAGGGCGGCTACCGGCGGGCAGGTGAGGATCCCCTGCTCGCGGAGAAGCGCCGTCAACACCGCCTCGAAGCCGAGGGGTATCGGGTGGAGCGCCCGATGTGGGCCGAGGTCGTCGATCCGAGCACATTCAAGCGCCGGATGCGGGACCTGGGCCTGCTGCCATGAAGCCAGGCACCGCCTCAGCGCGCAGACACCATACCCGCGCCGAGACACCATCCTGGCGCAAACACCAAGCCGGCGCACAGACACCAAGTCGGCGCGGGATCTACCTGCTATAGCACGTAAATCCCGCGCCAGGATGGTGTCTATGGAAGGGCGGGGGCCAGGTGGGCGTCCCAATCGTGGTGTTCGCTGAGGAAGTGCGTCACATAGGAGCACTCCGATCTGATGCGCAGGCCCCGGGCAACCGCATCGTCGAGCGCAGCGCGGACCACTTGGGCGGCATAGCCCCGGCCGCCGAACTCGGGGACGGTCACGGTGTGGTTGAACACGCGGGTCGTGGGTGCAGGGGCCGCAGGCGCCGTGGTCTGCACGGCGTCCCCGGCGGCCGATCCCGCCTCCGGGGACACACCCGTTCCCGACTCATCGTAGAAGGCGGCGAAGGCCACCGGGACGTCCGGGCGTTCGGGCAATACGCCCACGTATCTGTTGGCGCCCGCGGGAATATCCACCTGCAAATTGCTCATGTCCGCATCGTACGCATAACCTGAAACACAGGGTAATGAGGTGAGTCACAAGCCCTCCGTACCATCGAGCCAGACAATCCGCGCCAGCCAATCACAGAACCGCAAGGGAGCTTCATGCTCGACATCTCCGCAGACAGCCTGTACTCCGCGCTCACCCCGGCGCGCGCCATCCGCACCATCATGGAGGCCGTGACCCGGGTCGATCCGGAATCGGTTCCCGAACGCCTTTCGAGCTCCCTGCCGCACGGCACCCTGCTCTATATGCCCGGTTCCTACGGCACCTATGATGCGCTCAAAGTCCTGACCCTGACCCCGGACAACCCCGCCCGCGGACTGCCGTACATCCAGGGCACCTGCACCCTGTACGACGGCACCACACATGCCGAGTTGGCCCGCGTCGAGGGTGCCGCACTGACAGCACTGCGCACCCCGGCGGTGTCTCTGGCCGGTGTCTTCCATGCGCTGCGCCGTCGGTTCCCCACGGGGGTGCGGGTCGCGCTGTTCGGCAATGGCGTCCAGGCGCTGCCGCATCTGCGGGCCGCAGCGGCGGTCGTGCCGCTCGACCATGTCGACGTGTTCGTGCGGACCGCCGGCCGTGCCGCCGAGGTCCTGGCCGGCCTGGCGCGCACCCCCGGCCGGCCGCAGACCGCAGCTGAGCAGACCGCAGCCGAGCCGACGGGCGCGGCGGAGAAGACGACCGGGTTGAGCTGTGCCGAGGTCCTCCAAAACACTCCGGAGGCCGCGGAGGCACTGCGCGCAGCCGATCTCGTCATCACCGTCACCTCGTCCGGCGAGCCCCTGTTCGCCGCGGCCGACGTCAAAGACGATGCCGTGGTCGTCGCAGCCGGCTCCCACGCCCCCGAACGCCGTGAATTGCCAGCGGAGCTGATGGGCCGGGCCACCGTGATCGTCGAAAGCCGGGCCGCGGTCCTGTCCGAATGCGGTGACGCCCTGCTGGCCCAGCGGGAGGGCCTGTTCGATCCCGCAGACGCGGTGACCTTCCGTGACACCGTCGTGGCGGAGGGCCGGAATCTGCCGGACACCGGTCCTATTGTGTTCAAAACAGCCGGCATGGGCTGGGAGGACGCGGCGCTCGCGGCCTGGACATACGAAGCCCTGCGTGACTCGACCGAGTCCGGGGCGGGGACCAGCGGCACCACGGTTACAGCCGGCCACGTCGAGTCGCGGCTGGGGGAGGGGCTACGGCTGGCCGCTGCGACCTCGGCCGATATCGGGGAACTGGTGGCACTGGTCGAATCGGCCTACCGCGGCGATTCCAGCCGCGCAGGCTGGACGACCGAGGCGGATCTGTTGGGCGGTCAGCGACTGGACGCCGAGATGGCCGCCGCGGCCCTGGCCGATCCGGACTCCGTGACCCTGGTGGTGCGCGATGGGGACTCCGGCGCGCTGGCAGGCACTGTGCTGCTCAAACGCGAGGATGCGCGCACCGCCTACTACGGCACCTTCGCGGTGGCCCCCACCCGGCAGGGATCGGGACTGGGCAGCGCGCTCATGGCGGTGGCACAGGACTGGGCGCGGGAGCACTGGGCGGCGAGCCGGATGCGGATGACGGTGATCAACAAGCGCTCCGACCTCATCGCCTATTATGAGCGCAAGCGGTGGGCGCGCACGGGCGCCACGGAGCCCTTCCCGTACGGCCAGCCGCGCTTCGGCATTCCGAAGGTCGACGATCTGGAGTTCGTCGAACTGGCCCTGGACCTGTAGCCGAGTGACCCGAACGGCTCGAACCCGAGTACCGAGGACCCGGACGGCTCAAACAAGAGCAGGCACTTCGGTCCGATTTCCCTGCCGGGAATCAGACCGAAGTGCCTGCGAATGTGAGGCCTGGGGCGCCTGGCCCGGAACGTTTAGACCGGGACGCCAGGACTAGGGGGCGGGGGAGGGTGCCTAGAACAGGCTGGCGGGCCAGACCAGGCCGCCCACCAGCAGGACCGGGCCGACGACGACCATCGACATGCCGAACCACGTGAAGATCCGCACCAGCTTGGGCTTCTCGGACTCGGGCGCGGTGGCCACGGCGGTGGCGCCGTTGGTGGAGAAGGGGCTGACGTCGACCACTGCCGAGCAGATGCCCAGCGCTGCGATGAGCGCCCAGCCGGGCAGCGCGCCGTCGGCGACCATCGGCAGGGCCAGCGGGATGAGTGCTGCCAGGATGCCGGTGGTCGAGGCGAAGGCGGAGACCAGACCGCCGACCAGGCACAGGACGAAGGCGGCGATGAGCGGGGAGCCGATGGACTTGGCCCCCTGGCCCAGCAGTTCGACGGCGCCCATTTCCTCGAGTACGCCCACATAGGTGATGATGCCGCCGACCAACAACACGGTCGACCAGTCGATCTTCGTGATCGCGCCCTTGGAAGCGCTGGGGTCCAACAGCAGCAGAATCGCCGAGAGGCCGAAGCAGATCAGGCCGATGTCGGGCTTCTGACCGAAGGCGGCCAGCACGACGACACTGGCCAGCAGTACGACGATGGCCACACAGGTGACGATCTGCATCCAGGTCAGGCCCTTGACTGCGGTCGCCTCTGCGCCGGTGTGGGCGTCATCGGCGGTGAACATCGCCTGGTCCTCGTCGTCCTCGCCGAACTGCACGGTGGACGTCGAGGCCTTGCCGCGGCTGATCGCCGAGGCGCCGGACTTGGGCTGGTAGACGGGATTGTCGTTGTGTTCCATATCCGGTCCGGTCACCGCCAGGCGCTTCGCCGCGCGGTGGGCGCGGAAGGAGTCCCGGCCCAGCACCAGATAAGCGGCGATGAGCATGAGCGCATAGGTCGCCAGCGCGATTCCGAACAACTGGAAGCCGCCCAGGTCGATGCCCGCATTGTTCGCGGTGCCATAGGTGACGATGCCGTAGAGGCTGGTCGGGGCGAAACCGCCGGCGCCGATGGCAAAGCAGATCGACATGCCCATGAGGGCGAAGTTGACGTTGTAGCGCCGTGCCACCTGCATGCCGATGGGCATCATCACCAGACCGGCCAGGGGCGCGCCCATGGCGGAGATGCAGCCGGTGAGCACGAAGAACACGAAGGGCAACACCAGTGGATTGGCGCCGACCTTGGACAGGGCCATGTCGATCAACCGGTCAACGGTGCCGTTGGTCTGCGCGATCGCGAAGAACAGGGTCACTCCGACCAGCAGCACCATGATGTCCAGGGGGAAGCCCGCGACGATGTCCGCAGCCTTCATATGTGCGATCGTCAGGCCGACGCCCGCAGCGCCGGCGAGCATCAGCACGCCGATGTGGACACCGCGGATGGCACCGACGGCGAAGATGGCGATGAATATCAGGATCGCGACTAACTGGGCGGTCAAAAGCAGGGCTCCTTCTGGGAGACGGTGGATGGGCCGGCGCACCTGGTGGGGTGCCGCCGGCGGTGAACGAAGCGCGCACTCCAGTGTGCCGCCGCGTGGACAGGATTTGTCATCCAAACGTACGGCAATCACTCAGCTTTGGCGCATATCTACAAGGGCGTGTCGGAACCGGCCGGGTCTAGGGTGGGACCATGACGACTGATTCAGCGCAGCCATCGCACGCGCAGCCCGCCATGGGCACCTCCGCCGACCGCCCGCTCGCCCCGGAAACACTGGTAGTCGATCTGGGCCGGCCCGACCGAGCCCACGATGCGCCCTTGAACCCTCCGGTGGTCTTCACCTCGACCTTCATCGGGACCGAGGACATCACGGCCGATGACTACGGCTACGCCCGCTTCGGCAATCCCACCTGGGATCCGTTCGAATCCGCCCTGGCCACGCTGGAGGGTGCGAAGCTGCCCGGACTGGTGTTCGCCTCGGGCCTGGCGGCGATATCCGCTGCCCTGGAGACGGTGGCCCCCGGCGGCACCGTCATCATGCCCGAGCACTGCTATATGGGCGCGCTGTCGGGTGCGGGGGCGACGGCGGCCTCGGGCCGCTTCGACCTGGTCACCGTCGATATCGCCGACACCGAGGCCGTGCTCGCCGCGGTGCGCACGGCCACTGCCGCGCACGCCACCGCCACATCCGGGGCCGACTCCCAGACCGGTGGTGCGCAGGACGCGGCGGGCACCGAACGCGCGGTGCTGCTGTGGATCGAAAGCCCCACGAACCCCATGCTCGAGGTCGCCGATATGCCCGCGCTGATCACCGGCGCGCACGCGGCCGGGGCCTATGTCTGCGTGGACAACACGTTCGCGACCCCACTGGTCCAGAAGCCGTTGGAAATGGACGCGGATCTGGTCGTGCACTCGGCCACGAAGTACATCGCGGGGCACTCGGACGTGGTGCTCGGCGCCGTCCTGACCTCGCGCGAGGACCTGCGCGAGGCGGTCCTGACCCGCCGCTCGATCCACGGCGGGATCGCGGGCCCCATGGAGGTGTGGCTGGGTCTGCGGGGCCTGCGGACCATGGCGCTGCGCGTCGAGCGCTCGATGTCGAACGCGCAGCTGCTGGCCGAACGCCTGGCGGATCTGGCGGAGGTCGTGCCCGGAATGAGCGTGCGCTATCCCGGCCTGCCCACCGACCCCGGCCATGCGCGCGCCGCGGCCCAGATGTCAGGCGGCTTCGGTTCCATCATCTGCGTGGACATGGGTAGTGCCGAGGCGGCGGTGCGCGTGGCGGAGGCGGTGCGGCTGTTCACCCCGGCGACCTCCCTGGGCGGGGTGGAGAGCCTGATCGAGCGGCGGCGCAGGCACGCCGCAGAACCGGAGTCCGTCCCCGCCGGCCTGTTGCGCCTGAGCATCGGCATCGAGCACGTCGAGGATCTGTGGGACGACCTCCGGTCGGCCATTCAGGACTGAATCATTCAGCCCTGTGCCTGCCGCAGGTCGACTTTGCGGACCTTGCCGGAGGCGTTGCGGGGCAGGGTGTCGACGAAGACGAGGTCCTTGGGTTGTTTGAAGCGGGCCAGTCGGTCGTCGAGCCAGGTGCGCAGTTCGTCCAGGGTCAGCTGGGCTCCTTCGCGCAGCGCAACGGCGGCGATGGGGACTTCGCCCCAGCGTTCGTCGGGGCGGCGGTAGACGGCTGCTTCTAGGACGGCTGGGTGGTCGAAGAGGACGTTTTCGACTTCGGTGCAGTAGATGTTCTCGCCGCCGGAGATGATCATGTCCTTGGCGCGGTCGACGATGTAGAGGAAGCCCTCGTCGTCGGCGCGGACGAGGTCTCCGGAGTGGAACCAGCCGCCGGTGAAGGCTTTGGCGGTTTCTTCTGGTTTGCGCCAGTAGCCCTGCATGAGGTTGGGGCCCTGGTAGACGAGTTCGCCGACTTCGCCTGGGGTGACATCGTTCATCGCCGGATCGACGATGCGCGTCTGCAGCGTGGGCAGGGGCTTGCCGATCGAACCGATCTTGCGCAGGGAGTCCGGCCCGGACAGGCTGCAGGTCACCGGCGACATCTCCGTTTGCCCGAGGGCCGCCACGATGTTCGTGCCGGGGAAGCTGCGCGCCATGTGCCGCAGCAGATTCTCACTGGCCGGGGCCGCGCCCCAGCAGATCACGCGCAGGGCCAGGTCCCAGTCGCCACCGCCGGGCCTGCCCGCGTCCCTGGCATCGCACAGCTGCTGCCACTGCTGGGGGACGTTGAAGGTGAAGTTCGCGCCCTCGGCCTCATAGGCGTCGAGCACCTCGACGGGGTTGAAGGCACCCAGCGGGTGGATGACGGAGGTGGCCCCCATCGTGATATTGCCCGCCATATTGCCCCAGGACGCGGTGTGGAAGAACGGCGCGGTGACGAAGCAGACGTCGTCGGTGCGGACCTCGTTGACGCGGATGATGGTGTTCGCCTGCGAGACCATGTTCATATAGTCCAACATTGCGCCCTTGGGCCGGCCGGTGGTCCCGGAGGTGTACATGATCATGCAGGTCGTGTACTCGGCGACATCGGGTGCGATGAAATCGGCGGGGTCCTCCGCGGCCAGCGCGGCATGGCGTTCGAGGACGGGCGGGCAGGCGGGCGCGGCGGCGATGGCGGCCTCGGCCAGGCCCGTTTCACCCGGGACCTCCGAATCGAAGACGAGGATCCGCGACAGCGCGGCGGCCCGGCCCGCGGCCTGCGCATAATCGGTGATCCGGGGCAACAGGGCGGGATCGACGAAGACGGTATTGGCGTCCGCGTCGTCGAGGATGTAGGCGATCTCCGGGGTTGTCAGGCGGGTGTTGATGGGCACGAAGATCGCGCCCAGCCGGTTGGCGGCCATGGCGGCGACGATGTGGCCGATGTGGTTGAGCGCCAGGGTGGCTATCCGGTCGCCGTGCCCGACTCCGCGGCGGTCCAGCGCGGCGGCGGTGTGCTCGATCAGCTGGTTGATCCGTCCCCAGGTGTACGGCACACCGCGGTGTTTGAAGGCGATGACATCGGGGCGGACCCTGGCATGTCCGAGGATCTGCTGGTTCCAGTGGTTGCGGCGGACCGCGGTGGGGATTCCGGTGGAGGTGTCCGGGGCGGGCTGGGTCAAGGTGTACTCCTTTGTACTGCTTTGTACTGCGCATTTTCGTGCTGCGCATTGTGCTTTGTGATCGGGTCCGGACCGGGGGCCTGGTGCGGGATAGACGGGAAGGGCCGTGCGATTCACATCACGCCGCCGCCGCAGTGCATCCTTCGCGGGATGGGCTGCGACGACGGCGTGATGGGTGGAAGGGACCTCAGTTCAGCGTGTAGCGCTTCTGCAGTTCCTTGCCGATGATGTACTTCATGACCTCGGTGGTGCCACCGTAGATCGGCTGGATCCGGCTGTCGCGGAACGCCCGGGCGATCGGGTACTCGTTCATGAAGCCGTAGCCGCCGAACAGCTGTAGGCAGCGGGTGACCAGCTCGACCTGCAGGTCGGAGGTCAGCCACTTGGCCTTTGCGGCCTCGGTCGCGGTGAGCTCACCGGCATTCAGGGCCAGGGCGCAGCGGTCCAGATAGGCCTCGGCGGCGTCCACCCTGGTCTCCAGCTCGGCCAGCGTGAACTGGGTGTTCTGGAAGTCCCCGATGGTCCCGCCGAAGGCCTTGCGGTTGAACACGTACTCCCCGGTCCAGTCCAGGGCCGCGCGGCAGGCCGCGACGGCACCGGAGGCGATCGACAGGCGCTCGAAGGGCAGATTGGCCATCAGGTGTTTGAAGCCCTGGCCCTCCTGGCCCAGCAGATTGCCCGCCGGGACCCTGACGTCGGTGAAGAACAGCTCGGAGGTGTCCTGGGCCGCCAGGCCCACCTTGTCGAGGTTGCGGCCGCGCTCGAAGCCGGGGGTGCCGGCGTCGACGATGATGAGCGAGGTCCCGCGGGAGGGCTTGACGTCCATGTCGGTGCGGGCCACGACGACGACGAAATCGGCGTTCTGGCCGTTGGTGATGAACGTCTTCGAACCATTGATGATCCAGTCGCCCGAACCGTCGTCCGCGCGCACCGCGCGGGTCGTGATGCCCTGCAGGTCCGAGCCGGCGCCCGGTTCTGTCATGGCGATCGCTGCGATCAGCTCGCCTGCGACCAGGCCGGGCAGGTACTTCTGCTTCTGTTCCTCGTTTCCGAAGCTCAGCAGATAGCCGGGCACGATCCCGTCGGAGACGCCCCAGCCACCGGTGCATCCGCCCAGGCCGCGCTTGGCGACCTCCTCGCTGATGACCATGTGGAAGCGGAAGTCGTCGACTCCTGCACCGCCGTACTCCTCGGGCTGGGAGAACCCGATCAGGCCGGCCTCGGCGGCCTTCTTCCAGATCTCGCGCCCGGTGTTCTTGGCCTGTTCCCACTCCTCGCGGTGGGGCGCCATTTCCTTCTCGAGGAAAGCGGCGACGGTGCCGCGGAAGGCCTCGTGGTCCTCTTCATAGAGATTGCGCTTCATCGCATCCTCCTCAGACCAGTTCCAGGATGGTGGCGTTGGCCTGGCCGCCGCCCTCGCACATGGTCTGCAGTCCGTAACGGATATTCTGGTTGACCATCCGGTAGATCATGGTCGTCATCAGACGCGCCCCGGAGCCGCCCAGCGGGTGGCCCAGGGCGATTGCGCCGCCCTGCGGATTGAGGCGCTCGATGTCCGCGCCGGTCTCCTTGAGCCAGGCCAGCGGGACGGGGGCGAAGGCCTCGTTGACCTCGAAGGTGCCGATGTCGTTAACCGACAGGCCCGAACGCTTCAGAGCCTTGGCGGTGGCGGGGATGGGCGCGGTGAGCATAATGCGCGGATCGTCGCCGGCGAGCACGGCGGTGTGCACGCGCACCAGCGGGGTCAGGCCCAGTTCCTTGGCCTTGGCCGAGGTCATGACGAGCATCGCGGCCGAGCCGTCGGAGATCTGCGAGGCATTGCCTGCGGTGATCCGGCCATCCTCGCGGAACACGGTGTTCAGCTTGCCCAGCGATTCCAGGGTGCCGCCGCGGCGGATCCCCTCATCGACGGTGACGGCGCCCGATTCGGTCTGCACGGGCACGATCTGGTCGGTGAATTCGCCCTTGTCGGTCGCCTCGGCGGCCAGGGCGTGGGAGCGCAGGGAGAATTCGTCGAGCTGGGTGCGGTCGAAGCCCCAGCGATCGCAGATCATCTCGGCGCCGATGCCCTGGTTGGGGTTGTCGCCGGGGTAGCGGGACTTGAAGGCCTGGCCGTAGGGGGACTTGCCCTGGGAGGTCGAGCCCATGGGCACGCGCGACATGGACTCCACACCGCCGGCGATGACGACATCGGCCTGGCCGGAGGCCACGGTGGCCGCGGCGAAATGCAGGGCCTGCTGGCTGGAGCCGCACTGGCGGTCGATGGTCACACCGGTGACGTCCTCGGGGAAGCCGGCGCCCAGGGCGGCGGTGCGGGCGATGTCACCGGTCTGTTCGAAGGCCTGGCTGACGCAGCCGAAGACCACGTCGTCGATGACGGCCGGGTCGATGCCGGTGGTGGCGACCAGATCGGCCAACACCGTCGAGGCCAGGTCTGCCGGGTGGATGCCGGAAAGGGCGCCGTTGCGCTTGCCGGTGGCGCTGCGGCGGGCTGCGACGATCACTGCGTCTGTCATGTGGGTTCCTCCGAGGCGATGTCCGAATCCGCTCCGCTTTGAGGGGATCGGGAGATTGTTTGGATGTGACCAGCTTTACACCTGGGACAAAAACAGTCAAGATGGACTGTATTCGGATGTCCCTCCGAAATCAGTCGATGCTTCGAGGAGGAAGCAGTATGAACATCGCAGGACACGTGGCCTTCATCACCGGAGGCGCATCCGGTCTGGGCAAGGCGACAGCAGACGAACTGGTGCGCGCCGGCGCGAAGGTCGTCCTCTTCGACCTGCCGCGCTCGGTCGGCGCGCAGATCGCCGAGGACTACAACGCCCAGGCACCGGGCACCGCCCTGTTCGCCCCCGGCGACGTCACCAGCGAGGAAGACGTCACCGCGGCGATCGAGAAGGCCAAGGAGTTCGGCGACATCCGCGCCGTCGTCAACTGCGCCGGGATCGGCTCGGCCCACCGGATCGTGGGCAAGGACGGGGTATTCCCACTGGAGACCTTCCGCAAGGTCCTCGAGGTCAACCTGGTCGGCACCTTCAACGTGCTGCGCCTGGGTGCGGCCGCCATGCGCGCACAGGAACCCATCGACGGTGAGCGCGGCGTGATCATCAACACCGCCTCCGCCGCGGCATTCGACGGCCAGATCGGCCAGTCCGCGTACTCCGCCTCCAAGGGTGGCGTCGTCAGCCTGACGCTGACCGCGGCACGCGACCTGGCCTCCGGTCTGATCCGTGTCAACACGATCGCCCCCGGCATCTTCAAGACCCCGCTGATGCTCGGTGCCCCCGACAACGTTCTGGAGTCCCTGGGCCGTCAGGTGCCCAACCCCTCGCGCCTGGGCGAACCGCCGGAATACGCGCTGCTGGCCCGCCAGATCGTCGAGAATCCCTACCTCAACGGGGAGACGATCCGACTGGACGGCGCCATCCGGATGCAGCCCAAATAGAGCAGCACGACTCGAGCAGGCCGGACAGCCGGCCGGAATCCCGGGGAGACCATGACGCAAATGCGCGCAGCTCAGTCGCGCGAGCAGATCCTGGACGCGACGATCGAGTGCCTGCTGGAGTTCGGATACTCCGGCACCACCACACAGAAGGTGCAGGAGCGTGCGGAGGTCTCCCGGGGCCGGCTGCTCTACCACTTCCCGAATAAACGGGAGCTCATCATGGCCGCCGTCACCAGCGCCACCGACACCAGATTGGCGCAGGCGGCGGCGCGCCGGGCCGCACACGCCGACGCCGAGGCGACCGGCACCTCGGAGCCGGCGGCGCGGATCGCCCGGTTGGTCGAGGGCCTGTGGTCGAGCTTCGCCGAACCCATCTTCTGGGTCGCCTTCGAAGCCTGGACGGCGGCCCGCACGGACAGGGAGTTGGCAGCGCTGACCGCGACCCACGAGCGCACGGTGCTGCGCCGGGTGAGGCAATCGGCGATGGCCGATCTGGGCCCAGAACTGGCGGCTCACCCCAGGGCCGGCGACGTCTTCGGCCTGCTGTTCTCCGCCATGCGCGGGCAGGCGATGACCTATGCGTTCTCCGGACGCGATATGAGCACCGAGCCCATGGTGCCACTGTGGGAGGCGCTGGCGGCCGAATGGCTGGGCGTCGCCTCGGCACCCACTACCGAATAATCCATCAGTCAGGACCGTCACAAGGGCGTGAAACGATGACCGAAACACAGACGAACCCAACGACAAGCCCGGCGATGTATCCCGGATACTATGCTGAGCGCTTCCCCGACAAGCCCGCCGTCATCATGAGCGACACGGGGCGGGTGCTGACCTATGCGCAGCTCGAGGACCGTTCGCAGCGGCTGGCCAACCACTACCGCAGCAGCGGGCTCGAACGCGGAGACCATGTGGCGATCATCGCCGAGAACCGCTTCGAGATCATCGAGGAGTACTGGGCGGCACAGCGCGCCGGCCTCCTGGTCACCGTGGTCAACAGCCACCTGACCGTGGGCGAGGCCGAATACATCGTGCGCAACTGCGGCGCGAAGTCCATGACGATCTCCACCGGCCTGCCGCTGGCCGAGGAGCTGGCCAGGGCCCTTGTGGTGGACGGTCCGGACGGCCCCGCGGTCGCCGAACTCCTGTCCGTCGGCGGTGACCTGCCGGCGGCCACGCCCTATGAGGACGTGCTGGCGGCGTTGACGAACGAGCGGCCGGAATACGAGCCGCGCGGCGGTGACATGCTCTATTCCTCCGGGACCACCGGCCGGCCCAAGGGCATCCAGCCGGCCCTGCCGGATCAATCGGTCGAGGTGTTCGAGGGGATCTTCCCCGTGTCGACCTTCGGCCCCCTGTTCAAATGGAGCGAGGACACCGTCTACCTGTCGCCGGCGCCGCTGTATCACGCCGCGCCGATCCGGTTCGTGCACATGACGCACTGCTACGGCGGCACCGTGGTCGTCATGCCGAAGTTCGACGCCGAGGAGTGCCTGCGGCTGATCGAGAAGTACCGGGTGACGCATTCGCAGTGGGTGCCGACCATGTTCGTGCGCCTGCTCAAGCTACCGGAGGAGGTCCGTGCCCGCTACGACGTCTCCAGCATGCGGGTGATGGTCCACGCCGCGGCATCGTGCCCGGTGGACGTCAAGCAGAAGATCATCGACTGGTTCGGCCCAATCGTCTGGGAATACTACGCATCGACCGAATCCAACGGTTCGACGATCATCGACTCCGAGGCCTGGCTGCGCAAGCCCGGCTCGGTGGGCCAGGGCGCCGGCGGCACAACGGTGCACATCCTCGACGCCGAACTCAACGAGCTGCCGGCCGGCGAGGTCGGCAATATCTGGATGGAGTTCGCCGGGAAGAAGCCGTTCAGCTACTGGGGCGAGCCGGAGAAGACCGCGGGGACGCGCCACCCGGATCCGCAGAAGTGGGACTGGACGACGATCGGCGATATGGGGCGGATCGACGAGGACGGTTACCTCTACATGGCCGAACGTCAGGCCTACCTCATCATCACCGGTGGCGTGAACATCTATCCGCAGGAGGTGGAGAACGCCCTGGCGCTGCACCCGGACATCGCCGATGTGGCGATCGACGGCCAGCCCGATGACGAACTGGGCCAGATCGTCGTGGCCTATATCGACCTGGCCGCAGGAGTGCCCGCGACCAAGGAGACCGCCGCTGCGATCATCGGCTGGCTGGGGGAACGGGTCGCGAAGTACAAGCTGCCGCGCATCGTGTACTTCACCCATCAGATGCCGCGTACACCCACGGGCAAGCTGCAGAAGCGCAAGCTCGATCCCGCCGCCGCCGATCAAGCATTCGTGATGCACTCCTGAGAGCGCGCGCTTTGCGGTAAGCTACTGATCGAATGTTCGGATAGTTTAGGTCCGGGGCCACCGGGCCCGATAACTCAATGAAGAGGGAAGACATGAAAGCAGTCCAGGTCAACGAACTCACCGGTCCCACCAACATCGTGCTGGCGGAGATCCCCAAGCCGGAGGCCGGCCCCGGCCAGATCCTCATCAAGGTCGAGGCAGCGGGTGTGACGTTCCCCGAACTCCTGCAGACCCGCGGCGAGTACCAGGTCAAGCACCCGATCCCGTTCACCCTGGGCTCCGAGGGCTCCGGCGTGGTCGAGGCCGTGGGCGCGGGCGTGGACAAGTTCGTCCCCGGTGACCGGGTGGTGTTCATCGCGGGCAAGGACTCCTGGGGCGAATACGCCACGGTGCCCGCGGATATGGTCCTGCCCCTACCCGAATCGGTGGACTTCGAATCCGGCGCTGGAATCCCGATGAACGTCCTGACGGCGGACTTCGCCCTGCGCGTGCGGGGGAACCTGCAGCCTGGCCAGACCCTGCTGGTCCACGGCGCGGCCGGCGGACTGGGATCCGCCCTGGTGCAGCTGGGCCTGGCGATGGGCGTGACCGTCATCGGCGTGGTCTCAAGCGAGCCCAAGGCCCAGGTGGTGCGCGAACTCGGCGCCCAGCACGTGGTCTTCGCCGATGGTTTCAAGGATGCGGTCAAGGAACTCTACCCGCACGGCGTCGACCTGGTGGCCGATGTGGTCGGCGGCGATCGTTTCACCGACTCGCTGCGCAGCCTGGCGACCTTCGGCACCCTGCTGGTATTGGGCTTCACCGCCGGCTCCATTCCCCAGGTCAAGGTCAACCGGCTGCTGTTGAACAACATCTCGGTAGCCGGGGTGGGCTGGGGCGCCGCGGCGATGGTCCGCCCCGGCTACCTCGACGGTCAGTGGAAGGTCCTCATGCCCTTCATCGAAGCCGGACAGCTCAACCCCCACATCCATGCGACGTATCCGCTGGAGCAGGCGGGCCAAGCACTGACGGACATCGACGACCGCAGCGTGCGCGGCAAGATCATCCTCAAGCCCTGACCCCGGCCCCACCACTGCCGATCCCACGATACGAAGGAACCCCCTGATGACAGACGAACTCCTAGTCGACCTGGACGCCGACGGCATCATGACTGTGACGTTCAACCGGCCGAAATCCATGAACGCACTCAACCGGGCCACCACGGAGAGGCTGTTGGCGACGATCGAGCGCGCCGAGGCCGAGGCCAGGGTCCTGGTGCTGCGCGGTAACGACCGCGCCTTCTCCTCCGGCGCCGACCTGGGCGCGGTCAACGACGCCGGGGACGATTCGGCCAAGCAGACCGGCGGGATCCTCGACGTCATCAACGTCATCGTCGAACGCCTGAAGAACCTCGCGATCCCCTCGGTGGCCGGAGTCTCCGGCGCGGCCGCCGGGGTCGGCTGCTCCCTGGCGCTGGCGTGCGACTACATCGTGATGAGCGAGAAGTCCTACTTCATGTTGGCCTTCACCAAGATCGGCCTGATGCCCGACGGCGGCGCCACCGCGCTGGTCGCGGCCTCGGCGGGGCGCCACCGCGCCATGCGGATGGCCCTGACCGCCGAGAAGGTCCAGGCGGCCACCGCCCTGGACTGGGGCCTGGCCAGCGAGGTCGCGGCCCCGGCCGACTGGCAGGCCCGCACCGCCGAGGTCGCCGCCACCCTGGCGGCCGGTGCGCCCCTGGCCTACCGGGAGACCCGGCGCGCGATCAACGCGGCGAGCCTGGACGGCCTGACGGCGGCACTGGACCGCGAGGCAGAAGGCCAGGCCCGGCTGCTGAGCAGTGCCGACAACAAGGAGGGCGTGGCCGCGTTCTTGGAGAAGCGGCAGGCCACCTTCACCGGAAACTGAACCGGGGCCTCGGCCCGGGTCCGGACGCACCACGCACCATCGAGAACCGCAAGGAGTCACAATGCTCAAGGGAATCCCCTCCACCCAGGGGGACAGCTACCAGCTCAACACCACCCAGATGCTCAAGTACGCCTCGGGCACCTTCTCCGAACACGAAGTCGTCTACCACCGCGTCGACGGGACCTGGGGGCGGACGAACTACGGCGAATTCGGCAAGCGCGTGAACCGCCTGGCCAATGCGCTGACCGGTCTGGGGATCGGCCCGGGTTCGATGGTGGGCGTGCTCGACTGGAACTCGCTGCGCCACCTGGAGCTCTACTACGGCGTGCCGGGGATCGGCGCGACCTTCCTGCAGCTGAACCTGCGCCTGCCGCAGAACGACCTGGAATACGTCATCGACCACTCCCAGGCCAAGTGGGTGTTCGTCGACGAATCCCTGCTGCCCATCGCCGAGGCCATGGCCCAGAACACCTATGTCACCGGCTGGGTGGTGATGGGCGACAAGCCCTCCGACCAGTACTCGCCCAAGCTGGAGAACGTGTACTACTACGAGGACCTGCTGGCCGCGGCCTCCGAGGAGTACGACTGGCCCGTCATCGAGGAGACGACCGCCGCCTTCGCCGGGTACACCACCGGCACCACCGGCCGGCCCAAGGGCATCTACTACTCGCACCGCTCCGTAGTCCTGCACGCCATGGGCTGCGTGGCCGCGCTGAGCGTGCACTACCGCGACGTCATCATGCCGTGGACGCCCATGTTCCACGTCATGTCGTGGGGTTACCCGCTGTTCGCCCTGGCCGCCGGCGCCAAGCTGGTGCTGCCGGGCAAGTTCTCCACCGACAACATCGGCGAGGTAGCCCAGGCGATGATCGACGAGGGCGTCACCCTGGCCAACGGGGCGCCGGCCATCTTCACCCCGCTGCTGGAGCACTTCAAGGCGGCCAAGGAGCCGGTCGATCTCTCGCGCGCCCGCCTGGTCGCAGGGTCATCGGAACCTCCGGTGGCCCTGATGAAGGGCTTCAAGGAGATCACCGGGGCCGATGTCGTCCACGGTTACGGGGCCTCGGAGACGACCCCCGTGGTATCGGTGAACTACCGCCTCAAGCCGGCCCTGGACGGGATGAGCGAGGACGAGCAGTGGGATATGAAGCGGATGCAGGGTGTTCCGCTGTTCGGGGTGGAGATGAAGATCGTCGACCCCGCCGGCCAGGAGCTGCCCCACGATGGCAAGTCCATGGGCGAACTGCTGATGCGCGGGCCGTGGATCACGGAGAGCTACTACAAGCTCGACGACAACGCGGACCGCTTCGCAGACGGCTGGTGGCGTTCCGGGGACGTGGCCGTGATCAATGAGTTGGGCTACGTCAAGCTGACCGACCGGATCAAGGACGTCATCAAGTCCGGCGGCGAGTGGATCTCCTCGATCGACATGGAGAATGCGATCCTGGACAATCCGGCGGTGGCCGAGGCCTGTGTGATCGGCGTGCCCGACGCCAAGTTCGACGAGCGCCCGGTGGCCTATGTGGTGGCCCGACCCGGTGAAACGGTGACGAAGGAGATCGTCTGGGAGACCCTGTCGAGCCGCTTCGCCAAGTGGCAGCTGCCCGATCAGGTCATCGTGGTCGATGAACTGCCGCGGACCTCGGTGGGCAAGCTGGACAAGAAGCTGCTGCGCTCCAACTGGGAGGGCTGAGGCTCTTCCCCTTTTTAGAGTTCCACTACTTGACGAAATGGTGAAAATCCGGCGAATCAGCCCGGAAAACGACATTTCGTCAAGTAGTGGAACTCTTTTGTATTAGCGGGTCAGCAGGTAGACGCCGGAGCGGGTGACGCCGGTGATCGTCCAGCCGGTCTCCAACAGGCCGGTCAGTGCCGCGCGCAGGGCCCGGCGCCAGCGGGCGGACAGTTCCGGGTTCGCCGCGCGCAGGGCCTCGATGTCCAAGGGGATCTGCACACCGACGGTGGTCGCAGCGGTGTTGCCGGCCGAGGCCGCACCGGGTTCCGTCGCGGCCGCAGCGCCTGCCGTAGCGGCACCGGCCGCCGCAGCGCCTGCCGCTGCGTCCCCCAGGGGCGTCTCCACCGGTTCCTGCGTGTCCTCGGCCAGGCGCAGCACCCAGGCGAAGGCCGGGTCCTCGGCGGGGACCTCCACGGTCTCCCGCGCCGCCGGCTTGTCCAGGCGCCAGGAGACCATCATGCGGTCGGAGCCCTGGCCGGCGTTGACCCCGTCGGTCATCTCGCCGTAGAAGTTGACCAGGTATTCGGCGCAGTCGGCGCCCAGGCGCTGGAAATTGAAATACGCGTTCCGGGCGATCAGCGGATCGAAGGTCCAGTGCATCTCCGTGATCCCGCGCTCCAGGCACCAGACGCGCTGGTCGAGCTTGAGCGCCGCGCCCACCCCGGAGCCCAGGCCGTCGCGGCGCACCCCCGCCACATGGGAGTGCAGGGTCTGGCCCAGCGGTTCGGCGAAGAAACCCAGTGCCATTCCGCGGATCGCATCCGCGTGGACGTCGTCGGCCACTGTGCCGCGGGGGAAGGCACCGCCCACGTAATTGCCCGCATGGGACAGGGCGACCAACATACCGGTGTCGGCGACCGCATTGGTTCCGGGGGACACTCCCCAGACATCGTCGAGCAGGTCGGCGGCGGCCTGGCACTGGGCCGAGCTGTGCAGCAGGCGGATGTCGACGCCCGCCCGGCTCGCGGCGGCCGAGGCCTCCTGTTTCGCCTGATGGAGTGTCTGCGGGGGAACTACTGTTTGAGGAACGGGTGTCATGGAGCCAATTCTGCCACTGCCCGGGCTGCGGGGCCGGGCTGTTTCACCCAGCGATCCGGATACCCTGGGTCCATGACTTCACAGCGGGCGGTCGCCGTCATCGGCGTGGATGGGATCGGGCGGGAATGGGCGCGGATCTGCGCCGCGGCCGGACTGCACGTGCGGCTGTTCGATCCGACACCGGACATCGAAGGGGTCGCACAGGGTATCCGGGAGGCCGCGGCGGTCATCGACGCCGGGCGGGTGCAACCCACCGCAGGACTCGACGATGCGGTGATCGGCGCCGATGTGGTCTTCGAGTGCGGGCCGGACCGGGCGGGGGCCAAACAACAGGCACTGGTCGATATCGCGCTGGCGGCCCCCGCCGGGTCCCTGCTGGTCACCGCTGCTCCGGAACCGGTGGCGGACTCATCCGGCGGGGCCGAGGTCGCGGCCCTGGCCCGCGGTCTCGACGATATCGCCGCGGCCCGGCTGGTGGCGGTGTGGCTGGCACCGGATGCCACCGCCGCCGAGGTGATCGCCGGGCGGGGGAGCAGCTCGGAGAGCGTGGAGCGGGCCCTGGCGCTGTGCCGCGCGGTGGGGCTGCGCGTGAGGCCGGCGGATCGGGATCCGGAGGCCGAGCGGACTCAGACCGCGGCGCGGTAGAAGTACGTGGTGCGCTTGGCGATGAGGCCGGCGGCGTCGAACTCGAAGAAGTCGGCGAAACCCTCGTGGGCGTCCGAACCGTCCTTGAGTTTGCCGTTGAACTCGCCGCGGGTGGCGGCACGGTTGCCGTCGACGACGACCTCGGTCACGGTGTGGGCGCCGGAGACGATGATCCGGTCGCCGCGGTAGAACTCGCCGATGGCGGGGCCCGCGAAGGTGTCGTAGCCGGGGCGGTCGTAGGTGGCGTCGGCGGCGAACAGGGCGGTGGTGGCCTCGGGATCGCCGGCGTCGACGGTCGCATAGTACTTCAGCGCCAGGGCGCGGATATCTGACATGGGAATCTCCTCGGATCGTGTTCGGGTGGCGGCCCGCGGCGGTTACCGTGGGCGCTGGCTTAGAACTCTAACAATCTCCGCCGGGTGGGCACTCATCCGTCTTGTATCCGGGAACGGGTTCCCATACGGTTGGAGTAGCACGCAATGTATCGCGCGCCACACGACACATGTCGCACATATACGTGCCCGTCGCAGCATCGCGGGGCATGGAAAAGGAAGGTATGGGATGTCGCAGTACCAGGTAGTAAACCCTGCAACGGGCGAACTCGTCGAAGAGTTCCCCACCGCCACCGATGACCAGATCAAGGACGCTCTGGACCGGTCGCACAACGCCTATCTGTCCTGGCGCGACACTCCGATCGCAGAACGCACCGCGGCGCTGGCGAAGGTATCGGAGATCTACTTCGCCAGGGCGGAGGAACTGGCCGGCTACATCAACATCGAAATGGGCAAGCCCGTTCCCGAAGGCGTGGGCGAAGCCCAGCTGTGCGGTCTGATCTACAAGTACTTCGCGGAAAACGCCGAGGACTTCATCAAGCACGAGCAGCTGCGCGGGCCCAAGGACGCGGAGGCCTACCTGCGCCGCCGCCCGGTCGGCTCGATCCTGGGCATCATGCCCTGGAACTTCCCGTACTACCAGGTGGCCCGGTTCGCAGCCCCCAACCTGGCACTGGGCAACACCGTGATCCTCAAGCACGCCCCGCAGGACCCGCGTTCGGCCGCCGTGATGGAGGAGATCTTCCACGAGGCCGGCATTCCCAAGGACGCCTACATCAACGTGTACGCGACCAATGAGCAGGTCTCCGACATCATCCTGCCCGACCCCCGCAACCAGGGTGTGTCCGTGACGGGTTCGGAGCGTGCGGGCAAGGCCGTGGCCGCGGCAGCCGGTGCGAACCTGAAGAAGGTCGTGCTGGAACTGGGCGGGTCCGACCCCTACATCGTGCTGGGCGCCGATGACCTGGATCAGACCGTCGACACGCTCTTCGCCACCCGCATGGGCAACAACGGCCAGGCCTGCAACAGCCCCAAGCGCATGATCGTCATGGAGGACATCTACGACGACTTCGCGGCGAAGATCACCGCGAAGGCCAAGGAGATGACCCCGGCGGATCCGACCGCCGAGGGCTCCGCGCTGGCCCCGCTGTCCAGCCAGGCCGCGCGCGAGCGCTTCATGGAGCAGGTCGAGGCGACGATCGCCGACGGCGCGACCGTGCTGACCGGTGGCAAGTCCTATGACACGCCCGGTGCCTACGTCGAACCGGTCATCTTCACCGATGTGAAGCCCGGCAAGCGCGGTTTCCACGAGGAGCTCTTCGGTCCCGCGTTCATGCTGTTCAAGGTCGCCAGCGAAGAGGAAGCTGTGGCCCTGGCCAATGACACGCCGTTCGGCCTGGGGTCGGCCGTCTTCGGCCCGGATCTGGAGGCTGCGGAGCGCGTGGCCAAGCAGATCGACGCAGGCATGGTCTACATCAACGCTCCGGAAGGCACACGCGAATACCTGCCCTTCGGCGGTGTGAAGCGTTCGGGCATCGGCCGCGAACTGGGCCCGCTGGCCATGGACGAGTTCTGTAATAAGCAGCTGTACTACAAGCAGAACTGAGCCCGGTAGTCACCTGGGAACTCGGTCGGCTGCGCGCCGGGCGAGATCCGGGTGGCGGGTCTGAGATCCGGGTGCGGGGGTTGCTGCTCCCGCATGATGAAACAAACGCCTTGTTCAGTGTACTGAACAAGGCGTTTGTTTTATTGTGCACACATGAGTGATTGGCAGGAACAGGTGAGCGCCCGGGTGGCGGCGATCCGCAGACACCGGGGCATGTCCTTGTCCGCTTTGGCCGCTCGTGCCGGAGTGTCCAAGGCGACCCTGTCGGGGATCGAATCCGGCAGGGGCAATCCGACCCTGGACACGATCGAACGCCTGGCCGTGGCCCTGGCCATCCCGGTGGGCGACCTCCTGTCGCGGGAGGACCCGGGGACCACCGTGCGGCGGGCACCGCAGACAGCGCTCGACGAGCTGAGCCGCATCGAAGGCGATTCGATCGTCGAGGATCTGCTGGTGCGCATCCCCGGTGGCAGGTCCTTCGAATTCTGGCGCCTGCGGATGGCCCCGGGTGAGCACTTCGCAGGAGTCCACCACACCCCGGGGACCGTGGAGATCATCGTGGTCATCACCGGGACGATGACGGCGGGGCCGGATCTCGGCGCCGAGGCCGGCGGCGGCCAGGAAGCCGACGCCGGGCAGGCGGACCTTGGCCCCGGGGACCTCATCGAGTTCGACGGGGACCAACCCCACACCTATACGGCGGGCCCCACCGGCTGTCAGGCCCTGGTGGCGCTGGGGTCGACCTCGGGCGCGGCCCACGACAGGGCGGGGACACTGCGATGAGTATCAGTGCCTGGATCGTCCTGCTGGGCACCTTCACAGTGGCCGTCGCATCGCCGGGACCGGACTTCCTGGCGGTGTTGCGCCGGACCCTGGAACGGGGCCTGCACTCCGGAATGCGTACAGCCGCCGGGGTCGCGGCGGGTATCGCGACCTGGTTGTGCCTGGCACTGTTCGGGATCGTGGGGCTCATCGCCCGGCACCACGTGCTGTTCTTCGCCGTGCGAATCGCGGGCGCCGTATTCCTGGTGTTCTACGGCCTGTCCATCCTGCGAGCCCTGTGGCGCGCCCACCGGGAACGGTCCCGGGATCAGGTCCGGGAAAGGGACATCGTGTCGCGCGACTCGGACACGCCGGCCCCTGAGGATTCGCCGTGCGGCTCCACTGTGCCGGAGTCTGCGGCTGAACCGCCGGCAGAGCCGACGGCGAGCAGCCATTCGCCGAACGCCGTTGGGATGAAAACTGGCACCGGGGCGCGGCAGCGCTTCGCCGATGTGCGGCTGGGCTATCTGACGAACACAGTCGGCAATCCCAAGGCGGTGGTGTTCTTCGGGGCGCTTTTCGTCAGCGTCCTGCCGCAGGCGATCACGCTGGGGGAGTCCCTGCTGGCGGGGGCCGTGATGACGGGTATCGCTCTGGCGTTCTTCACCCTGGTCGCTCTGCTGAGCTCCCGGCCCCTGGTGATTCGCGCCTATGAGCGTGCCCAGACGGCAATCGACACGTTCCTGGGAGCCCTGTTCGTGGTCCTGGGCCTGGTCCTCATCCCCTGGGCGGGGCTGTAAGCACAGGAGTCGGCACCCCGCGTAACCAGTCCGTAATCTGAGATGAGGATAATGGGTGCATGAGCGATCCTCAGACCACGACCCCCGTGCAGCCGCGGAATCAGACCATCGACCGGATGCGGTCCGAACCCCGGAAACAAGCGGGCTCCCAGGCCGGTCGGAAACAGCCGATCACAGTGCAGATCACCCGTGAAGTCGACCCTGAAGCATCCGGCGAGGTCGAACAGTGGGTCTCCCGTGGTCAGGCGATGCTGCGGTATTGGCCCGGGTATCTGGGTTCGGGGTGGGTGCGCAATGACTCCGAATCGCACACCTGGCATATGCTCTACCGCTTTTCCGATGCGAAGACGCTGAAATCCTGGGAGGCGTCGCCGCAACGGCGGGCCTGGGCCAGCGAATTGGCCGACCATGTGCAGTCTGAGCGCTCCGAGCGCCGCACCGGGATCGAGGGCTGGTTCGACACCAAGCCCTTCCACGAACAGGCGGCGGACGATTCCGCCCCGCCGCGCTGGAAGCAGATGATCGTGATCTTCTTGGGCTTCTTCCCGATGAGTCTGCTGGGCAATGTCGTCATCGGCCTGCTCCTGCCCGCAGCCACGCCCCTGGTCCTGCGGGTCCTGGCGACCACCGTGCTGGTCATGCCGATCATGGTCTACTTCGTGCTGCCGCTGTTCACGACCAAGCTGTTCGCCGGCTGGCTGAACAAGCCACGCCGTCCCAGGAGCCGGCGGCAGCGCCCGCGCCGAGCGCGGCGGCGCGCGTAGGATGGCCCGGTGAATGATTCTTCAGCCGAGGCGACCGTGACCGCGCCCGCGACTCCTGACTCGAGTATGGCCCGCGCCAAGAACATCGTCGTATCGGCTCTTGCCCTGCGCCACCCGCAGCGGGCCGAACTGCTCATGGTCCGCAAGCGCGGAACCACCAGCTTCATGCTGCCCGGCGGCAAGCCGGAAGCCGGCGAGTCCGCCCGTGATGCGGTGGTCCGGGAGATCTCCGAGGAACTGCGGCTGGACATCGACGTGCCGGGGCTGGCCGAACTGGGCACCTGGACGACGGTCGCCGCGAACGAGGCAGGGCATTCGGTCACGGGGACCGTGTTCACCTTCGAGGGGGTGCCGGCGGGGCTCGACGTGGCCGAGCCCCATGTGCATGAGGAGATAGAAGAGGCCGGCTGGTTCTCCATCGAGAACCTGCCGGCCGATACCGCGGAACGCCAATTCGCCCCGCTGACCCGGGACTTCGTGATCCCCAACCTGCCGCAGCGCTACCGCGGATAGATCGGGCGATCACGCGCCCGCCCGCACTCACATCGTGTTGACGATCAGACCGATGTGCGTGTAGAAGTTCAGGGCGCCGAACAGCACCCAGACGATCCCCGGGATGATCCACAGGACGCCGTTCCACTTCAACAGCGCGCCCGATGCTGCAGCCGCGTCCTCGGCCCTGGCGACCTTGGTGACGGAGAAGGGGAACAGGATCGCCCCGATGCCGATCAGTGCGTAGACCAGCGAGATGAAGCTCGCCTCCAGCCACGGCCAGGCGGCGAAGTTACCGCTGATCGGCTCCTGCGGGGGAGCGGCGAACAGCTGGAACGTCACTCCGGCGAAGGCGATCGCAATCAGTGCCAGCCCGATCGCCGCGATGAACAGGGATACGGGCCGGGCCGTCTGCGCGGCGTAGCGCAGCGGGTTCGCAACGGTGTTCAGACGTGCACCGCGACGGAACAGGAACACGGCAGCGGCGATCAACAGTGCGCCGAAGGCGATGCTGGGCTCGCCGAAGATCACATTGTCGAACGGGAACCCGCCTGCGGCCAGCGGCCAGGTCAATGCCATGTGCAGGCCCATGATGAACAGGATCGCCCCGGGGATCAGGAACGCCAGGGCCCAGCCCGTGGTGTTCAGATGCCGGGTCTCGGATCCCAGGGTCGGGTCAGCGTCGGGTTGGGCGCCGGGCTGCTTGGACGCCCGGCGCAATTCGATAAAGAACCATACCGTCAGCAGCAGTCCAACGCCGGCTGCGGTCGACATGATGGTGTTGTACGTGGGCATCGTGGCCCAGTCGATCATTCCCGGTGACTTCTCACCGGTGAAGAACCCCATGATGGTTGCTTCTTTCCAGATAGTTAAAACTTACAGTAGTTGCAACGTGTGAGGCCGCTGAATATTCCCTCCACCGGTGGAGCTAAGGCGACCTGCTAGCGTGAGGAATGGTTCCGTATGCGAATCACCCCGATCAGCACAGGAAGGCAGCTTGTCCTCACCAGCCGCAGCACCGCCGCGCTTCTACCTGCTCGACCTGCTGCGCCTGTGCGCCGCGGCATCCGTTCTGGCCTATCACTACACCGGCCGCAACCACAAGAACTGGCAGGCCAGCACAGAACAGACATTCGGCGCCCTGTCCCATGTGACGGCCTACGGCGCGCTGGGCGTGCAGCTGTTCTTCATCATCTCCGGCTTCGTCATCCTGATGTCGGCCCAGGGCCGCAGCGTCCAGAGCTTCATCGCCGGGCGGATCTCCCGGCTCTATCCCGCCTACTGGGTGTCGGTGCTCCTGGGGTCGTTGCTGGGGCCGCTGCTGGCTCCCGAAGTCTTCAAGAACCCCTCGGCAGTCAAGACCCTGGCGAACCTGACGATGATGCAGAACGCTCTGGGGCAGAAGGACGTCGACGGTGTCTACTGGACCCTGTGGATCGAGCTGCTGTTCTATGTGATGATCGCGATCTTCTTGGTCGTGGGGATGACGCAGACGCGGATTATGGCATTCATCATCGTCTGGCCGCTTGTGGGGGCCATGGCCCAGCAGGGGGACGCGGGATTGGTCGTCGAACTGCTGCAGCCGGGTTACGCCGGACTGTTCACCGGTGGGATGGCGCTGTTCCTCATCCACCAGTACGGGCATTCGCTGCTGCGCTGGCTACTGGTGGTCTACTCCGTGTGCTTCGCCGTGCCACAGACGATCGCGGTGAACTTCCACCCGATGGTGCAGAAGTACGTGGGCCGGGACATGTCGGATACCGTCTGTGCCGCCCTTGTCATCCTGTGCTTCGCCCTGGTCGCATTGGTCACGGTGACGCCCCTGCGGCACAAGGGGTGGGGCTGGATGACCTATGCGGGTGCGCTGACCTATCCGCTCTACCTGTTCCATCAGTACTGGGGTTGGACCGTGATCAGGACGCTGAGCCCGACGCTGAACAAATGGCTGGTCGTAGCCGTGGCCACGGCCGTGTGTGTGGCGCTGGCCATCATCGTGGAACGGTGGGTCGAGCGGCCGCTGCGGCGCCGGCTGCGCAGTACCCTCAAACGCGGATTCGCCGAGGTCACCGCAGCCTCCCACTCCCGCGGCGAGCCGGGTGCCCCGCGGCACTGAGGCTATGTTCTAACGCAATATGCAAGCAGCCAATCGACGATTTCGCCGACCGAGGCGTTGCCCTGCACAACCGTCAGATCAACGAAATCTGCGACCTGAGTGTCCGTCGGGCCCATGACCAAGATTCCGTTCAGCTGAAGAAAGATCACGGTAGCGACCCAAGCTGTGCGCTTGTTACCGTCGACGAAGGCATGGGCATTGGCCACGCCGCGTAGCAGTACGGCTGCTTTTTCCAACGTGCTTGGGTAGAACTCTGTCTCCCCGAATCCGGCTTGCGGCTGAGCGACTGCTGACTCCAGAGCGTATCGTGCAGGCCGATGACCTGGGCCACCGATAAGTAACTCGTCATCGTTGGGCGAGGAGGTCCAGGGCTCCTGCCCACTTCTGTATGGCTGCTCTGGCTATGTCATCGACAGCAGTCTGGTCAGCCGGTTCGCCTGGTAGAGCGGGCTTTGTCGGGCCTACGCCGCGCACCGACTGGCTTGAGTACTCTCGAATCATCGCTCCTGCGTCGATCGTCTTGCCATTCTCATGACCACCATCCCGAGAGTAGAAGGCTGAACGCCAGGGCGTCTCAGAGTGGCTGAGATCGACTAGATCCTGGCGTGACTTCGACCCGTAATATGCCAAGACGGCATCGACGATAGAAGCCTGCTCCGGGGTCAAGCCATCGAGATTAGGCGGTGTGGTATCGAACGCCTGATAAGAGGAGCGTTCGACTGGGCCGAACTGCCACGCTTCGATGGGTTCATCGAAAAGCGGCCGGCCTGTCCACGTCAAGTTCCAAGCCTCCGCATAGTACAAGAGCTTGAATGCCTTGGTTTTCTGCACCGCAGGCAGGCGTGCCTTGATGTATGCGAGAACAGAGGTTGCACGTGTCATTGTCGTCACCGCCTTTCGAATGCGGGTCGAGGGTATCTCTGCCCAATTCTATGCGAGCCCCACGAGGAGTATATGGGAACATCCCATCTGCCTGACTAACGCTGAGGGCAGATGAGATGTTCCCGGGTGTTATTTCCTGTGCCTGACCAAATGCTCGATGGACTCAGGCCGGACGGGTCTTGGGGCTGGACTTGAAGGTCAGCAGGGGATCCGTCTTCGCCAGGTGGCCCACGGCCTTGTCGATTTCAGCCAGAACGTCGGCGCTGAGCTTCACGCCCGAGGCCTCGGCATTGGCCTGGATCTGCTCGGGTCGCGAGGCGCCCACTAGGGCGGCGGCGACATTGTCGTTGCTGAGCACCCAGGCGATCGCCAGTTGTGCCATGGTCAGGCCCAGGTCCTTCGCGATGGGTTCCAGCTTGGCGACGCCGGCCAGCGTCTCCTCGTCCAGATAGCGTTTGATCGCGTTGTTGCCGCCGTGTTCGTCGGTGGCGCGGGTGCCGGCCGGCAGCGGCTGACCCGGCTTGTACTTGCCGGTGAGCACGCCCTGGGCGATGGGCGACCAGACGATCTGGCTGATCCCCAGTTCCTTGCAGGTCGGGACGACTTCGCCCTCGATGACCCGCCACAGCATGTTGTACTGCGGCTGGGATGAGATCAGCTGGATGCCCAGTTCCTTGGCCAGGGCGTGGCCGCGGCGGATCTGGTCGGCCGTCCATTCGCTGACCCCGATGTAGAGGGCCTTGCCGGAGTGCACGATGTCGGCGAAGGCCTGCATCGTCTCTTCCAACGGAGTTTCGTAATCGTAGCGGTGGGCCTGGTAGAGATCGACGTAGTCGGTCTGCAGGCGGGTCAGGGAGGCGTTGATCGACTCCATCATGTGCTTGCGGGACAGGCCGCAGTCGTTGTGGCCCTTGGGTCCGGTCGGGTTGTAGACCTTGGTGAAGATCTCCAAGGATTCGCGGCGCTGGTCCTTCAGCGCCTCGCCCAGCACGGATTCGGCCTTGGTGTTGGCGTAGACATCGGCCGTGTCGAAGGTCGTGATGCCGGCGTCCAGAGCGGCGTGGATGGTGCGTGCTGCGGTTTCGTTCTCCACCTGCGAACCATGGGTGAGCCAGTTGCCGTAGGTGATCTCCGAGATCTTCAAACCGGAATTGCCCAGATAGCGGAACTCCACTGTGTCTCCTTCGTCGTCGTGTTGCGTCTGCCACATCCCATTGTGCCAGGTCAGCGCGGTGGGTGGGGCGGCTCTGCGGCATTCAACCGTTGTGCGGTGAGCTGCTGGGGCCGGTCAACTCCTCGATAACGAGTTGCAAGTCACAGGTGTATTCAGAGGGCTGTGAGGATTCTTTCGTAAAACGGTGCAGCGAGGACTGTAATGTGACCATGGTACGTACATCACATAGTTCCCTTACCCTCAAGGCGGCCTTCACATATGGGATTCATGAAACGCATCGCGCGCAAGGTTGAGCGCGGCGTTAGGAAGACCTTGTCCGTCTCAGCACGGCAGGGACGGACAAACGACCCGGCGCCCCTGCCGGTCCGGCGGGAAACGGGCTGCTGCCGCCGGGCGACCACTACAGTCTGATCTGGAGTATCGGGAAGACGTACGGCGGAATGACGACAGTCGTCCTCCAGCGCAGCACATCCTTTTCTGCGCTGGACGACCGCCTGGTCACGATCCTCACACTGTCGCCGGACCTGGACGTCCAGGCCAAAGAAGCCGAACTGAGAGACTCCGGCAGACTTGGTGCCGATGCCCACTTGAGGAACCTGTGGCAGGACCTGCGGACGTGGTCCGACGAACAGCTCCGTGGCCTACGCTCAGGCAATCCGGGTGCGCTGATCGACCCGGACGAACTCTTGGAACGTCCTGCGGGCAGGCAGCGGGTCCGCGCGAAGGCAGAAGGCGGTTGGCAGGTCGACCATTACCGGCCGGAAGGCGGGCTGCTGGTCACCGAACGTCCGGTGCCGGGGGCCAAACGCAAGGACGCCAGGCGGATCACCCTCTACGACAGCCGGGGCGCGCCTATCGGGCGGTGGAAATCGATACACTCCTTCTACCAGGCCTGGCTCGACGCGGTGATCGCCGGCCGACAGGCATATCTCATCTCCGATTCGAAGTTCGCGGGCTCGTTCGTCTATGACTACCGCAGGGACAATGTGGTCACCTGTCAGGTCATGCACACGCCGTACTTTACCGATCCCGCCGGAAGCATATTCGGGCGGCTCAACAAGGGGAAGCTCGAGATCGTCAGCCACCTGGACTTCTTCGATTTCGCCGTAACCCTGACCGACCGACAACGAACCGACATGCTGGAATCGCAGGTCAGCGCCGGTGCCATTCGCACGGTTCCCAACTTCGCCCACGACACCCATGGAGATCCGGATACTCCACGGGATCCCAGCCACGGGGCAATTATCGCCAGGCTTTCACCGGAGAAGCGCGTCGACCACGTAGTTCGAGCTTTGGCACAGTGCCCGTCTGATTCTTCCGTGCATCTCGACGTATACGGTGAGGGACCGGAGCGGAACGGGATCATGGGATTGATCGATGATCTGGGCGTGCGTGATCGTGTCACCTTGCACGGGCACGTGGACCACGCGAAGAGGTTCCTGCAGGACGCGAGCTTCCTGGTCCTGGCCAGCAGGTTTGAGGGGCAGGGCCTGGTCGTGTCGGAGGCGATGTCCGCCGGCTGCATCCCGATAGCCTACGACTTCAAATACGGTCCGGCCGACATCATCACGGACGGGCGCGATGGGTTCCTGGTTCCGGCCGGTGACATCGACGCTCTAGCCGCTGCGATCCGCCGAGTCTCCGAGCTGAGCACGGAAGAGCTACGTGCTATGCGCCGGGCAGCCCGCACACGTGTCGCGGAATTCTACGAACGGCCCAACGTCGAACTGTGGGGTCGGACCATGCGGGAGTTCGGACCGAAAAAACCGCGTGGAAAGCGTCAAGCGGTGACCGCCAAACTGACCGGTTTATTCCTGGCCGAGAATGCTCTCGAGTTCAGGGTGCATCTAGACACCGCTGCCGGTTATGTCGGCGACGCACTGCTGGTCTGGCAGCACAGGGGTAAGCCAACGATATTCGGTCGCCAGCGAGGACTGGTGCTGGGCTCTCAGCTCGTCTGCCGGGTGCAGTTGGAACGCCTAGCCGGTATCCGGCCCGGGGTGCTCGACCTGTTCGTTGACCTGTTCGGCGGGGGAGAAGTGAACAGGGTCAGGGTGGGCGGCCTCGACCGAGACGATGACCTCGAAATCGGTCGATACGAGTTGTACAGGACCCAGAACGGAAATGCGAGCTTGAAACATGGTATAATGAACGGGTTCACAAGGTGAGTCGACGAAACTTTCTCGTATGATTGTCGACAATTCTTCAGCTCCGCGGCTGAAGGAGAGATACAGTATCGGGTCGAATCGTGTGAACCACCTTGCAACACCCGGAAATCTGGTAACGTACAGAACCGGAAACAGCTAGTCTGACAGTTTGTCTGATTGCTGAAGCGGTGAAATATTTCGTATTGACGCTGTAATAATCAAATATCACTTATAAGTGTAGGGATAAAATTCTTGGCTAAAGAATCTCAAGTGGACGTTTCTGTAATAGTTCCATGCTACAACTGTGCAGAATGGATTGAACGATTTTCGGAGACTGTTGTAAGTCAGGTTGGATGCAGCTGGGAATTGATTTTGGTCGATGATGGGTCTACCGACCAGACCCCGGAATTCGTCGACAGCATGGCTGCTCGTATGGAAAATGTAAAAGCCTATCATCAAGAAAACTCTGGTTGGGCAGGGAAGCCACGCAACCTTGGTCTTAGCCATGCAGTGGGACGATATGTATTCTTTGCGGATCCTGACGATGAATTAGGAGACCATAATTCTCTGAGTAGATTGGTTGATTTTGCTGACAACCACGGATCTGAAGTTGTAATTCCCAAGATGGTTGCATCTGCAGGGCGCGCCTATGCGCAGTGGCGTTATAAAACGACGCAGGTTGATGCCAACCTTGTCACCGCGTTCACGACACTTACTCCACAAAAGCTATTTAATAGAGACTTCTTAAGCAGGAATAATATAAGATTCCCAGAGGGTAAGGTTCGGCTGGAGGACGGTATTTTTCTTTCCCGGGCTTACCTGCTCGCATCGAGGGTCTCAATTGTAGCTGATCAAATATATTATCGTCTCATTCATCATGAGTCGGGTGATCATCTTTCCCGCAGAAGGATTGTGCCCAGTGAGTATATCAATTCTGTTTGGGAAATCTGTGAAAATGTCGAATCGCTATGTGCTGACTCGGGACTGGTTGATCTAATAATTGCAGAACTTACGAAACGAAAGGTTCTTTCAGGAACTCAGCCCCAAAAGGTTCGCAAGTCTACCCAGGAATACTTGGATGAATGGATGGTTGCCCAGCGCGGATTCATTCATAGATTTCTGTCCGCCCCAGAGAGGTTGGGTGCGCTAGATAAAACGGCTCATCCGATTTGGGAGTGTAGTTGGGGTCTGAATCCCCCTGCTTCCAGGAGGCTGCGTGCAACGTAGTTGGTCAGGTTCCGGAAGCCGAGGGCGGAGCCTCGGAGGTGCTCGAGTCTTCCGTTG
>NZ_JANIJX010000060.1 GCF_024580735.1 Brevibacterium moorei
TTGTGTGGGCTTGTAGTCACGGGTCATGAGTCCACGTGACCATGGGTATGGTCATGATGTGGTGAGACATGGTGGTCACGATGTTGTGAGACATCTGTGGTCACGATGTCCCGAGACTTCACAGCAGGTTTTCGGACTCGGTGGCTGCATAAACCGCCCACTCGCCGATGGGTTCCGGCAGCGAGTGGGAACTGGCATGAACAGCCAACTAAGCCTAAGCTAACTCTGTATTCGGATTCGCGGACCTGGAGGAGGGTGGATGGAACCGGTGGCGCGCGGTGGAGACGCGGGCGAGGGCCCCTGGGGGCAGCGGGACACCTCGGACGCCGAGGCTATGGCCGGGCAGCTGGCCCGCGCCGGTCACCTGCTGGCCGCCGGGCGGATCGACGACTCGCTCGATCTGATGCGCGGACTCGCCAGGGCCGGCTGCGCCCCGGCCATCCGCACCCTGGGCTTCATCGCCCGCGCCGCCGGCCGTGACGCTGTCGCGGACTTCTGGCTGTGCAAAGCGGGGGAGTCCGGCGACGTCGACGCCATGGTCGAGGCAGGGCGGATCGCCCGCGCCGAGGGCCGCATAGTCCGCGCGCGCCAGTGGTGGACGCGGGCGGCGAACGAACACGCGGATCCGCGCGCGATGACGCTCATGGCACAGGACGCGATCGAAGCCCGTGACCTGGGCCTGGCACAGATCTGGCTGATCCGCCTGGCCCGTTCCGGCGACGACCATGCGCCCGAGGTGATCTTCCGCCTGGGCCTGGCCCACGCCCTGGACGGGGACGTGATCCGCGCCAGGCAGTGCTGGGCCGAGTCCGTGCGCTGTGGGCATACGCGCTCGCTGGACGCCCTGCGCGCGGTCGCCGATCTGGAAGCGGCCGAGGCCGTGCGCACCCTGGAAGTCATGTTCCGCCTGGCCGATGAACACGATTACGCCGCCGCGCTGGCCGAACGCGGGCTCGATATCGAGCTGAGTGCGCTGCTGCGCGGGGAGGTCTGAGGGTACGGGGCGCCTGGGGGTGTTTTCCCACTCGATGATGCCCCGCCCCATCGAGTGACCGGTTCATGCGGATTCTGCGCCCCGGAACCTGCTGTGAAGTCTCGGGACATCGTGACCACAGATGTCTCACAACATCATGACCACCATGTCTCACCACATCATGACCATACCCATGGTCACGTGGACTCATGACCCGTGACTACAAGCCCACACAA
>NZ_JANIJX010000061.1 GCF_024580735.1 Brevibacterium moorei
GGGGTGTCCCTATGTTCTTTGTCAAGCGATTCGGTAGATTTTTCCCGGAATCCGCTTGACTCAGTTTGGGGCGTGCTGGGGTGACCGGTTGACCGTGTAGTTCGTCGTCACGGTGCCACCAGTTGGTCGGTGTGAGCCGGTTTACGCGGCGGCTGCCCTGGGTGCCGGTGGGGTGTAGAAGGTGCCGTCGCGCAGCATCGCGAAGAGCACGTCGCAGCGCCTCCTGGCTAGCGCGATGATGGCCTGGTTGTGGCGTTTCTTCTCGGCACGTTTCCGGTCGTAATACGCTCTCGATATCGGGTCCTTCAACGCGGCGAAAGCGGACAGGAACAAGGCGCGTTTGAGGACTTTGTTGCCCTTCCGCGATGGGTGATCGCCGCGGATCGACGTACCGGATCTCCAGGTCACGGGTGTGAGTCCGGCATAGGATGCCAAGTGTCCTGCGGTCTCGAAGTGCTTGCCCGCAACCTCGGTGATGATCCGGGCAGCTGTCCTGACGCCGACCGCCGGCATGGACGTCAGGAGGTCGTGAAGAGGGTGAGCCTCCACGAGGGCCTCGACTTGTGTGTAGACCTCGTCGCGGGACTCGCGCAACTGGCTCAGTTGGCCGGCGAGCTGCTTCAAGACGATTCCGGCGGCGTCGGTTCCGGCAACCACGACGGTCTGTTCTGATAGGGCCTGGAAGATCGCGGCTGCCCACCGTTTGGCAGCCCGCGGCGCATACTTGCGCATGAAGGTCGTCACACGCGCTTGGCCGGCTTTCTTCAACGCGGCTGGGCTCGGGTATTTCGCTAGCAGCGCGGGCATAACGGGATGGTCCAGGTGCGGGCCAACCACCCGTTCCAGCGCGGGGTGGATCTGGGTGAGTAGGCCCCGGATGCGGTTCGACGTGGCTGTGGCCTGCTTGGCCAAATCGTCATCGAACCCGCACAGCATCGACAACTGCGCAGCCTGTTCATCGGCCAGCACGATGGACCGCAAGGTGTGCGGCATGGTGCGGGCTGCGTCGGCGATGATCGCGGCATCGCGGGCGTCGGTCTTCGCCTGGCCGGGGTGTAGGTCGGCGATCC
>NZ_JANIJX010000062.1 GCF_024580735.1 Brevibacterium moorei
AGTGATCGAGTGGTGGAGGCTATGCGAGTGAGAATGCAGGCATGAGTAGCGAAACACGGGTTGGAATCCCGTGCACTGGATGACTAAGGGTTCCAGGGTCAAGTTCATCTTCCCTGGGTTAGTCGGGGCCTAAGGCGAGGCCGACAGGCGTAGTCGATGGATAACGGGTTGATATTCCCGTACCGGTGAAGGACCGTCAAAGACTGAAGCTGCTGATACTAACGCGGTGTGACTGTCGCCTGGCCTTCGGGTTGGGTGTGTGGTTGTGCTTCGGACCTGAGGTGGTGTGTAGGTGAGCGTGTGGTGTGACGCAGGAAGGTAGCCGGGCCGCGCGGTGGTTGTCGTGGTCTAAGGTGGTAGCCCGTCAGGTAGGTAAATCCGTCTGGCATATAAGGGTGAGAGCTGATGGGCGTCCCACTTTGGGTGGGGTGATCCGGTGATCCTATGCTGTCGAGAAAAGCATCGGCGTGAGGTTTGATCCGCTCGTACCCGAAACCGACACAGGTAGTCAGGTAGAGAATACTAAGGTGATCGAGAGAATCGTGGTTAAGGAACTCGGCAAAATGCCCCCGTAACTTCGGGAGAAGGGGGGCCACCCATGTGAAGGATCTTTTCGGTCTGATGTGTGTGTGGTGGCCGCAGAGACCAGGGAGAAGCGACTGTTTACTAAAAACACAGGTCCGTGCGAAGCTGTAAGGCGATGTATACGGACTGACGCCTGCCCGGTGCTGGAAGGTTAAG
>NZ_JANIJX010000063.1 GCF_024580735.1 Brevibacterium moorei
CGGGATCGGCCCGGGCATGGATGACGAGCGCGACGGCGCGAGCCTTGAGTTCGTCGGTGTATTTCACTGGCACGAGAGAATCTCCTTCTTCCAATCTCCCTGCCTCTATTATTCCCGGGGCGATTCACCTTGGAGTTCATGTCCGGCCTGCCGGACGCGGTGGTATCCCCGGCGTCCACTCCCGTCGTGTCCTGTCCGGGTTCCTGCCGATTCGTCAAGAGCCCATGCAACTTCCCACCCGTCACCGGATCCAGTAGACCCGTGAGATTCCACGCACCATTCCTCCGCGGCGTCACGGTCACGTGATACTCATCAACCAACGGTGGAACCTCGGCGAAGCGTCCATCAGGATCCAGGTAGTCCCGGATCCGAGAACCCAACACACGAACCTGGTCCACATCAACACTCGGCACCGTCTGAACCAACAGTCTCTCGGCCGTGGCGTGGTGGACGTGTCGCACTTGGGTGGGGATCTTCTCGATTTCGCGGATTACCGCCTGCGCCTGATCCACCGACACACCCCCACCAGCCACCGCGTGGGCAACTTCAGGGTAGGCCGGCTCCAGACGCACACCCGTTAGAGACCGGCCGGCACCGATCGCGTGTGCGAACCGCACCCGCCGCCTCGCGGCCGCCCCATCAATCCTCAACAGGCGAGTCACCAGGGCCGGAAGAGTCTTCGCACCATAATCAACAGTGGGCACCTCG
>NZ_JANIJX010000064.1 GCF_024580735.1 Brevibacterium moorei
TCACCGCTCGTTTACCAACTCCCCGAGGCTTATCGCAGGTTACAACGTCCTTCATCGGCTCCTGATGCCAAGGCATCCACCATGCGCCCTTCACCACTCACCACAACACACACAGCAGAAGACCAACCGGCCTCCCACCCGGCGTCTGGCGGGGTGGATAACACAAGAAACAAACACACCAACCACAACCCAGCCGGCCAACCCGAACCAACCCCCAACAAGGAGACCAACCCGGACACAGCCAACCCATCATGATTGGGCGACAAAATCACACACAGAAACACAGAACCAAGACACACACACCAGTGCGCATCTCATCCGATCTATGTTCTAGATGCTCACGTCCACTATTCACAAACCACACAACACCCACACACCCACCACAACCCAACACACACTCAAGCATGTCCAGCCCGGTAGGGGCGGCAACCAGAACACACACCACCAAACAATGGTCTGTTGTCCCAGAACCCCAACAGCATACTCAAACAATCAATCCCGCGATGTTCCACCCACGAGCAACCACCAGACACACACTCGGCGCCTACGATGGCCAACCACTTATTAGTTGATGCTCCTTAGAAAGGAGGTGATCCAGCCGCACCTTCCGGTACGGCTACCTTGTTACGACTTAGTCCCAATCACCAGTCCCACCTTCGACCACTCCCCCCGGACGAACCGGTTAGGCCATGGG
>NZ_JANIJX010000065.1 GCF_024580735.1 Brevibacterium moorei
TGACTTCGTGTCCATCTCGGGTCGATGCGTGTATTTCGGATCGTTGAGGAATCCTCTGGGGCGTCCGTTTCCAACGTAGTGGGTCTGCGGGTCGGTGGGTTTGATGAATGACAGGATCTGCGTTCCCGCCTCGTCGTAGACGTGGACGTGTCGGAGGTTGTGCATGATGATGACCGTTGTGCCGATGTGGTCCTTGCCGATCCGGTAGCGGACGCGGTCGATGAGGATCGCTGCCGTTTTCGGTATGACTTTTCTCAGCTGGATCCAGTCGTCGGCGTCCACGGGTTCCGGTGGTGTGGGAGGGTCGGCGATGGGGACTTCGGCGTGCCGTTCGGCCGGGGTGAGTCCTGCCAGGCCCTGGTGTCCGCGGTGGTGGTTGTATTCGGCGTCGAACGCGTCGACGTGTTCCTGGAGTGTGAAGAGGGCTTTGGCCGCTGGTCGGGCGGCGAGGTATTTCTGCAGGGTCTGGTGGGAGCGTTCGTTCTTCCCCTGTGTGGTGGGGTGGCCGGGTTTGCCGGTCATGCACGTCACTCCCAGCGATTGCAGGAATGTGGTGAGTTGTCCGATGCGTCCGCGGCGGGAGACGTTGAACGCGGTGCCGTTGTCGGAGAGGAAGCGTTGGGGTGTCCCGTAGCGGTCGATGGCGGTTTTGACCGTGGTCAGGGCTGCTTCGGAGGTTTCGCCTT
>NZ_JANIJX010000066.1 GCF_024580735.1 Brevibacterium moorei
TGCGCAGCCTGTTCATCGGCCAGCACGATGGACCGCAAGGTGTGCGGCATGGTGCGGGCTGCGTCGGCGATGATCGCGGCATCGCGGGCGTCGGTCTTCGCCTGGCCGGGGTGTAGGTCGGCGATCCGGCGCATCGCAAGGCCCGGGATGTAGCCGACGAGGACGCCCATCGCGGCGGCGACCGCGACGGGGAGTGCGCCGATCGTGGCCGGCTGGTCCACCACGACGAGGACCGTTCCATGGCCGGTCATCTTGGTGATGACAGTCCGCAGTTTCGCCTCGTCTTGCGGTAGTGGCTTGTCGTAGAGCTTCTTGCCGTCGCGGTCCAATGCGACTGCGTGGTGTTCGGTCTTGCCGACGTCGATTCCGATGAACACGTCGACTGTGTCGTACCCGTCGATCATGAGGCACCTCTTCCAGATTGGCAACTGGTGAAGCTGGCGCGCCTGCGGCCTCAAAGTTCGGCATCCACGTTACGACCGACTCTTCACTCGCGCCCATGGTGCACACGGTTGGGTCCGGTCCCTATCAGCGATCCTTTGATGCCTATCGGAACCCGGTGACAACACCCCCCGGATCATCAATGACTGGGGGCATAAGTCATGCCGGGCCCGACGGGCCAGCAGTCCTGATCCTGTCACGAACCAGGGCTACTAAAAAGGTAACGG
>NZ_JANIJX010000067.1 GCF_024580735.1 Brevibacterium moorei
GACCGTAAAGATCCTTCACATGGGTGGCCCCCCTTCTCCCGAAGTTACGGGGGCATTTTGCCGAGTTCCTTAACCACGATTCTCTCGATCACCTTAGTATTCTCTACCTGACTACCTGTGTCGGTTTAGGGTACGAGCGGATCAAACCTCACGCCGATGCTTTTCTCGACAGCATAGGATCACCGGATCACCCCGCCTAAACGGGACGCCCATCAGCTCTCACCCTTATACGCCAGACGGATTTACCTACCTGACGGGCTACAACCTTAGACCACGACAACCACCGCGCGGCCCGGCTACCTTCCTGCGTCACACCACACGCTCACCTACACACCACCTCAGGTCCGAAGCACAACCACACACCCAACCCGAAGGCCAGACAGCAGTCACACCGCGTTAGTATCAGCAGCTTCAGTCTTTGACGGTCCTTCACCGGTACGGGAATATCAACCCGTTATCCATCGACTACGCCTGTCGGCCTCGCCTTAGGTCCCGACTAACCCAGGGAAGATGAACTTGACCCTGGAACCCTTAGTCATCCAGTGCACGGGATTCCAACCCGTGTTTCGCTACTCATGCCTGCATTCTCACTCGCATAGCCTCCACCACTCGATCACT
>NZ_JANIJX010000068.1 GCF_024580735.1 Brevibacterium moorei
GATCCGGTACTTCCCACCAGTCTTGTCCACGACCTGCACAACAGTGGCTCCGGATTTTGAAGGCACGCGGCGGACGAACGGGCTCATACCGGCCATTTTAGGCGACCCGTTAGTTACCCACGCCCCCCAAGCGTAGGCCTCTCACCAGCACAAACAATCTCGAAATCCCAGAAATCGCCCAACATTGTGGAAGTCAGGTCTGACACTGAGTTTCGAAGCGCTCCTCGGCGGCTGACATTCGTCCTATCTGCAATGAGCCCTTATAGAATCACGGGGTCCACGTCGGCGGACTGCATCATGTCCATCAGCGACGTAGCGCGAGTGAGTTCCGGTTCTAGCGATTGGGAGTCCTCGCGGGGGACCTATATCACGCGATATCATGGACGAATGAGCACCGTGGTTCGTGAGATCAGGGAATCCGCCGGTCTGAGTCAGGCGGAGTTGGCAACGCGCTCGGGCGTCGCACAGCCGAACATTGCGGCCTATGAGTCGGGGAGCCGACGGGCATCGCCACAGATGATCGAACGGCTGCGTCGCGCAGCCAAACCGTTGCCACATGAGGCGCTTGCCGCGCATGCC
>NZ_JANIJX010000069.1 GCF_024580735.1 Brevibacterium moorei
ACCGACTTCCTCACCTGGCTGACCGGCACCACACGACAAGGCGGCACCACCGAATCCGGCCGGACATTCCGCCACCGTGTGGCCTGGTGCTGGAACGTGCGCCCAACGATCACACCGACCGGGGAAATCCACGACCAGATCATGCTCGACGGCACGTACTTCAACGGCTGGTGTGTTCTCATCGCCCACACCGGTGGCCACGTCATCGACTGGCAATGGTGCGACCAGGAGAAGACCGCCTCCTGGACCGCACTCATCGAACGCATTCCAGCGCCGGTGGCTGCGATCGTCGACGGCAACGGGCCACTGACCTCGACGATCAAACGCCTCTGGCCGGCCACCCGCATCCAACGCTGCCACTTCCACATCCGCCAAGCCGCGCACAAACACCTCACCCGGCGCCCCAGCCTGCCGGCGAACAAGGAACTGTCAAGCCCCGGGTTTTGTAGAGGCTCCTTTTCTTGGTTTCCTAAGCGGCCGTGGACTCCGTCCCGGACTGGGCGATCCATTCAGAATGGACCTCGACAGGCGGCCGGTAGTCAATCGCCGAATG
>NZ_JANIJX010000007.1 GCF_024580735.1 Brevibacterium moorei
ACCGCACCCGCCGCCTCGCGGCCGCCCCATCAATCCTCAACAGGCGAGTCACCAGGGCCGGAAGAGTCTTCGCACCATAATCAACAGTGGGCACCTCGTATTCGGCCCGCGCCAGAACAACAGCCTCCGTTGAGGCGGTCACGCGGGACAGGTGTTCGATTCCCTTGAGCACCAGGAGCAGGTCGGAAGCGTCGAGACTGGGATCCGTGCCCACACCGGCACCCAGACCAGCGAGTGACTCAGCCGCAACAGCGAGTTCCGGAGCGATCTCCTGTAGACGCTCCCAATCTTCAGAAGTCAAAAAGGGGTCCGCCGGGCGGGCGAAGACCCTGGCACCATCAGCCGAGTCCGGAAGATGGCCAGGACTGCCGCCTACAGAATCCTGACGGTTTCCGGACGAGCCTACGGGTTCATCCGGATCGGGGGAACCAGCACGTGGGAGGGTGGAATCGATGGTCATGACTTCTTCCCTCCTTCCGTATCCCAACCGAAACGCCGGCCGAACTGGCTACACGCGTGTTGTGACTGTGTCGGGGAAGACGAGCCGTAAAACCGAAGGGGACTTCACTGTCCGATTCGGGTTTCCTGACCTACTTCAAGTGTAGCGTGTGTCACTCATAATGGGAAGGGTTTATTCGAAACTGGTTTCCGATGTTTGCCGAGTAGCGCTCGTCTGTTTCGGTGGTAGCAGATGCGCTGGGTGGCAGGGTATGCGCGCGCATCTGACACGACAGACAAGGCGCGGGAACTCAACCCGACTAGCATCCAACTCGCGAGTACCACCGAAAGGCGCCGGCACCCCACCCGAGGAACACCCAACCCGCGAGTACCACCGAAAAGACGCGGGGACTCAACCTGAGCGGCCTAAGCGGTGCCCACCTCAAAGGACACCTGTTCGGGTGATGCCCGATAGACGATGCCCGATGGACGATCACCGATAGCCGGCGAACGAATCGGGGTATCCTGTCGGTCGGGTCCGGTGGACGCGTTAGTGTGAGGATATGACCGAAAACACCGTTCCCCGCCTCGGAGTCTCCGAACGCAGCGCAGTCAGCCCGTTCTTCGTCATGGACATCGTCGCCCGTGCTGCCAAGATGGCTGCCGAGGGCCGACATGTCATCTCCCTATGCGTGGGGGAGCCCAGTCAGGGCGCGCCCACCGATGTGCGCGAACGCGCCGCCAAGGTCTTCACCGATGGGACGAACCTGGGCTATTCCCCCGTCAACGGCATTCCCGCGCTGCGCCAGGCCATCGCCGGGCACTACAAGCGCTGGTACGGCCTCGAGCTGGACCCTGATCGGGTCTTCGTGACCACCGGATCGTCCGGTGCCTTCACCCTGGGGTTCCTGGCCGTGTTCGATGTGGGCCAGCGCGTTGCCCTGGCCCGGCCCGGTTATGCGGCGTACAAGAACATTCTGGCCGGCCTCGGCTTGGAGGTCGTGGAACTCGACTGCGGCCCGGCCGAACGCTACCAGCCCACGGTCGCCCAACTGGCGGCCGAACACGCGAAGTCGCCGCTGTCCGGCCTGGTCATCGCCAGCCCCGCGAATCCGACGGGCACGATGCTCGACCGAGCCCAGCTGACCGAGATCTCCGACTGGTGCACGGCCAACGGCGTCCGCCTGGTCTCCGATGAGATCTACCAGGGCCTGACCTTCGCCACCGACTTGTCCGCCCCCGATGCGCTGGGCGTGACGGCCGCCGAAATCAACCCCGACGCCATCGTCATCTCCAGTTTCTCCAAGTTCTGGGGTATGACCGGCTGGCGTCTGGGCTGGGCGATCGTGCCGGAGAACGTCGCCTCGGCCATGTCCGGCCTGGCAGGCAACTTCACGCTGTGCCCGCCCGTGCCCAGCCAGGTCGCAGCGGTCGAGGCCTTCACCGAGCGGTCCTACCAGGAGGGTTTCGAGGCCCTCAACGGTTTCGCCAAGGCCCGGCAGATGGTGCTCGACGCGATTCCGGAACTGGGCTGGTATGACGTGGCCCCGGCCGATGGCGCCTTCTACATGTACGCGAAGGTCGACAACATCCTGGGCCCCTATGCCAACGCCACCGAGTACTGCTCTGCGTTGATGGACCAGCAGGCTGTCGCGCTGTCACCGGGCACCGACTTCGACACGATCGAGGGCAATTCCGCCGTGCGCCTGTCCTTGGCGGCCGGACCCGAGGCCGTGGCCGAGGCCCTGGAGCGGATCAAGGCGTTCCAGCGGGGCTATCAGGGGGCCTGAGCGGCTGGGTCAGAGGATTTCGAACAGATCGCCCACCTGGCAGTCCAGCACTGTGCAGATCGCGGTGAGGGTGGTGAAGCGCACTGCCCTGGCCCGGTCGTTCTTCAATACTGACAGGTTCACCGGGCTCACCCCGACAAGGTGACTGAGTTCGGTAACCGTCATTCCCCGCTCGGCCAAGAGCGCATCGAGCCGGCAGTGCACCCGGTGTTCACCAGTGGGTTCGGCCGGGCTCAAATGAGCCCCTCGGTCTCGTGTTCGAGCCGTGTGCCATAGCGGAACGCGACCGACAGGGCTGCAAGTCCCAGCCCAGCGCCAATTGGCCAGAGGGGGATGCCGATTCCGCCACCGGCTTGGGGCCACATGTCCCCGAGCCAGTCGATCTTCCCACCGGTTTCGGGAACCTCGGCTCCGGTGTACTCCAACAGTTGCTGTGCGGCCAGGGAGCTGGCGGTATCCGCCAGGATCGCCATAGCGATGCCGCCGATGGCGATGACGAACGCTGCGATCAGAGTCAGACGGGATACGACGGGGGAGAAGGCCTGGCCGGCTAAGAGCTTGCGGCACATGACAGACACTAGGAAGGCCAGCGTGGCCGGCAGGAGCCAGGCGAGTCCCTGGCCGATCGCCCAGCAGATCTTGGTTGAGGCGGACAGGCCGGACAGCAGAACCTCTCCTGAGGTCAACCCTCCGTCCTCCAAATGAGCCGTTGGGCCCTCTATGTGCGCGCCTGCGGGAAGGGTGGGCCAGAAGGGCTCGACGGTGAGTGTGATCGCCGTCTGATCGTTCAGCAGTGCCACCGCGGTATTGGTGATCGCTCCGAGCAGCGTGAAGACTGTGACGATGGTGGCGCACCACAGAGTCAGGCGCACGATCACGGGTCCGCGGTCCGTCCGACCCGCTCCGGCGACCACTGCGAGGCTCGCGATGATCATGCCGATGACGGCCAGTACCGCGATGATCAACCACACTGGCCAAAGGCTCATATCCGGTGTCCTTATCGATTGTCGTTAACAACGTTTATCGATAAATATCAGGCAGGCGCAGAAGGTGTCAATGCGCGATGCGCAGGGTGGCCCCGCCCTACTCCTCCACGTGCGCCAGTGCGTCGATGATGACGTGGCTGACGTGGTCGTCGGCGAGGGAGTAGATGGCCTCGCGCCCCACGCGCTCCACCGTCACCAGGTGTAGGCCGCGCAGCAGCTTGAGGTGCTGGGATACCAACGGCTGGGACAAGCCGGTCTCGTCGACGATCTCGGACACCGAGGCGCTGCGGGCGGTCAGGGTCAGCAGGATGCGCAGTCGCGAGGTGGTGGACAGGGCCTTGAAGACCTCGGCCGCATGCTCCAGGGCGCCCGGGGCCACCTTTTCCGGCAGCTGGGCGTCGACTTGGTGCGTATGCGCTGAAGAGTTGTCCACGTCACCGGATTCTAGTCGAGGCCGCCGCGAATACAGCAGCCGCCCCCGAACCCGTCCCTGAGCAGCCCGAACCTGTCACCGGGGTCGTTGCCGCTGGGACTGTGAGAACTTGGGGCTGAACAGTGCGTTCAGATCGCAGGGGAGTCGCCGTACTTCGATAGGATGTCATAGGCGGTCTGCTCCCATTTGGCGTAGGCCTCGGGGTAGCCGGAGGCCTGCACGGTCTGGGCCGCGTCGTTCTTCTCCATGGTCTTCCAGCCCTTGACCTGTTTGAGTCCCACATTGGGGCACTGCGGGTTGATCCCGTAGAAGGCACGGGCGGAGTAGACCGGATCCTGCACCTGCTCGTCGGTGCCCCATTGCTGGCTGGGGCGCTGCTGGAACAGGCCCCTGGAATCTCTGTCGCCGTGGTCCAGGTTGTACAGAGTGCTCTCCTGGAGCGCAGTCATCAGCGCTACGACGATCCCGTCCTCGCCCACCTTGGCGGTCTTGCCCACGCCGATGATCGTCTGCGCGTTCGTCGACTGCGCAGACGTCAGATTATCGGCCGTCAGATGCAGGCTGCGCACCGTCTGCGGGGCATGCGGGGAGCTGAGGACATTGCCGGCCCAGACGATGCCGCCGACTGCGACCATGAGCACGACCATGACCGATGCCGCGATTGCGGTGGCCCTGTGCCCGGCCCTTCCCGATCGCTTCTGTCGGGCCGCTGCGCGCGAGGTTGCACGAGCGCCCGTCGCACCGGCGCCTCGGCGGCGCGCGGGACGCCTTCTAGTCGAGTTCGTCGAGAGCATGTCTCCCAGTGTAGGAGCCGAACCCGAACGGACGCTGTGACCAAATCGTAATGTTCGGCGTGAGCTTGGTCGCCCTGCACTGCCTGCGCGGCACTCACTGCTTGTGTAGCACGCACTGCCTGCGCGGCACGCACTGCTTGTGTAGCACCCACTGCCTGTGCGGCTTGCACCGCCAGTGCCGGGCGACCGGACTGCCTTGCTCAGCCCTCGAGTTCGGCGACCCGCTCGGCATTGGGGCCGTGGCCGCGGCGGTAGACCATGACGGTGCGCTCGAAGGCGCACACCACGTCCCCGTGCTGGTTGTAGCCCTCAGAGTGCACAGTCACGATCCCGATGTTCGGCCGGGACTTGGACTCCCTGGTGGCCGTCACCGTGGAACGCGAGCGCAGGGTGTCGCCCTCGAACAGGGGGTGGGGCAGGACGATCTTGTCCCAGGCCAGGTTTGCGAATACGTTCTGCGAGACATCGGTGACGCTCTGCCCGGTGATCAGGGCCACCGTCAGGGTCGAGTTCACCAGGGGCTTGCCGAATTCGGTGCGCTTGGCGTATTCGTGGTCGAAGTGCACGGGCGCGGTGTTCTGGGTCAGCAGCGTGAACCAGGTGTTGTCGGTGCTCGTGATGGTCCGGCCCAGGGGGTGTTCGAAGACGTCGCCGATGGTGAAGTCCTCGAAGTAGCGGCCCTGCCAGCCGAAGTGCGTGGTCATATTGGTCTCCTTCGGGTTGTCGTGCATCCGGATCGTGGTGCGTTCGGACGTGGTGCGTTCAGATCGTGTTGCGCTTGATGAGCTGGCCGGCGATGACGTTCTTCTGGATCTCGTTGGTGCCCTCGCCCACGATCATCAGCGGCGCGTCGCGGTAGTAGCGCTCCGGGCTGTACTCCGTGGAGTAACCGTACCCGCCGTGCACCCGGATCGCGTCGAGCGCCACCTCGGCGGCCACCTCGGAGGCGTAGAGCTTGGCCATCCCGGCCTCCATGTCCACCCGGCCGCCGGCGTCGTAGGTGCGCGCGGCGTGCAGCAGTAGCTGGCGGGCTGCCTCGGTCTTGGTGGCCATCGTCGCCAGCAGATTGCCCACCGCCTGGTGCTTCCAGATCGGTTTGCCCATGGACTCGCGTTCCTGGGCGTAGCGCACCGCGTCGTCCAGTGCGGCCTGGGCCACCCCGACCGAGCGCGCGGCGACGTTGAGCCGGCCGGTCTCCAGGCCCTTCATCATCTGCGCGAAGCCCTTGCCCTCGACCCCGCCCAGCAGGGCGTCGGCCGGCACGCGGGCGTCGGCGAAGGACAGTTCGCAGCTCTCGATGCCCTTGTAGCCCAGTTTGGGCAGATCGCGGGAGACCTCGAAGCCGGGGACCTTCTCCACCAGCAGGATCGAGATCCCCGAGTGGCGCGGCTGCGCGTTCGGGTCGGTCTTGAGCAGCAGGGCGGTGACGTCTGCCTTCCTGGCATTGGTGATCCAGGTCTTGGCGCCGTTGATGACGTATTCTCCGGCGGCCTCGTCGAAGTCGGCGTGGGTCGTCATGGCCTGCAGGTCGGATCCGCCGCCGGGTTCGGTCAGCGCCATGGTCGCGCGGATCTCACCGGTGGCCATCCCCGGCAGGTACTTGTCCTGCTGTTCGCGCGTGCCGTAGAGCTGGAGCAGCTTGGCCACGACGGTGTGCCCGCCCATGGCGCCGGCCAGGGTCATCCAGCCGCGGGCCAGCTCGGCGGCGATCATGGCGTAGGCCTCGCCGGAGACTCCGCCGTAGCCCCAGGGCTCGGCGATCGCCAGGCCGAAGATCCCCATCTCCTTCATCTGGTCGATCCAGTCGGTGGGGTACTGTCCCGACTTCTCGAATTCGCCCACGGTCGGTTTGACCTCGGCGTCGATCCAGGCCGCGACGGTGTCGACCATGGCCTGTTCTTCTTCGCTGATCACGGAACTCCTCCCAGGCGCACGACGGCGCGTATCTTCGTTGATATATTTTCTTAAGGATAATGCATGATATGCCGCGACGAACAAGGAGTCCCCGATGCAGACGAAACGCGACATCATCGCAGAGGCACTGCGCCGGCGAATCCTCTCCGGCGAGCTGGAACGCGGGGTGCGATTGCGCCAGGACCAGGTGGCACACTGGTTCGACGCCTCGATCACCCCCGTGCGCGAGGCCCTGCAACGCCTGGAGTCCGACGGCCTGGTGATTTCCGAGGCGCACCGTGGAGTACGGGTGGCCGGGGTGGACTTCGGCTGGGTGACCGGCCTCTACCAGATCCGGATGCTGCTCGAACCCTATGCGATGCGCAGGGCGGTGTTGCGGATCTCCCGGTTCGAACTCCAGGGCGCCCAGCGCATCCTGGCAGATCTGCGCGCGGCGGTGGCCGCCGGTGACGGACCCGGCCGTAACAAACTCACCCGGGACTTCCACTTCTTCTTCTACGAGCGCGCCGGTTCACCGGGCCTCGCCGCGGAGATCGCGAACAAATGGGACGCCTTCCCATGGGACCTGACCCTCGACGACGATGTGCGCACGGGCGAATCCACCGATGAACACGCCGAACTGCTGGACGCGGCCCATGCCGTCGACGCCGAGGGTGCCGGCGCACTGATGGCCGATCACATCCGCACCGGTTTCCTGGCAGCCGCCCGTGCCCTGGGCCGGTCGGATGTCACCGACCCCTTCGACATCGCCAACGACTGACGGGCACGCTCCACACCACAGACGACCACGGATGCCCCGGAAGCGGGGTGATGACCCGGTATACCTGGTCATCACCCCGCTTCCGGGGCATCCGTGTGGAACGGTGCAGGACTGCGCGTCAGTTGCCCGACAGGGCCCCGCGCAGGTTGTCCAATACGCCCGCGTCCTCGATCGTCGAGGGCACCACGACATTCGCCTTGCCGTCGGCGATCTCGCGCATCGTCTTGCGCAGAATCTTGCCCGAGCGGGTCTTGGGCAGGGCATCGACGATGTCGACCTGTTTCAGCGCCGCAACCGGGCCCACCTCGGTGCGCACCTGCTTGACCAGCGAATCCCGGATGTCCTGGGGCACACCGTCTGGCAGATTCTTCAACACCACGAATGCGCGCGGAACCTGGCCCTTGGTCTCGTCGTACACGCCGATCACGGCGCACTCGGCCACGGCCGGATGCGCGGCGATCGCGGCCTCGAGCACACCGGTGGACAGGCGGTGGCCGGCCACATTGATGACATCGTCGGTGCGGCCCATGACGTAGACGTAGCCGTCCTCGTCCAGATAGCCGCCGTCACCGGTCAGGTAGTAGCCGTCGAAGGCAGACAGATAGGAGGAGATGAACCGCTCGTCATCGCCCCACACCGTGGCCATGGTGCCCGGCGGCAGCGGCAGCTTGACGACCACCAGGCCGTCCTGGCCCGCCGGCACCCGGTTGCCCGCGGCGTCGAGGATCTCCACCTGGTAGCCGGGGGTCGGCAGGGTGGGGGAGCCGGCCTTGAGCGGGTACTTGTGTAGGCCGATCGGATTCGTCGCGATGGGCCAGCCGGTCTCCGTCTGCCACCAGTTGTCGATGACCGGGATATCGCGGCCCGTGGCCTCCTTGAGCTTCTCCGTGGTCCACTCGTAGGTGTCCGGGTCCAGGCGCTCGCCGGCCATGTACCAGGCGTGCAGCTGGTCCATGTCGTACTTCTTCATGAGTTCGCCCTCCGGGTCCTCCTTGCGGATGACGCGCATGGCGGTGGGCGCGGCGAAGAAGACATTGGCCTTGTGTTCGCTGACCACGCGGAAGAAGGTGCCGGCATCGGGCGTGCCGATCGGCTTGCCCTCGAACAGCACCGTGGTGACTCCGGCCAGCAGGGGAGCATAGACGATGTAGCTGTGGCCCACGACCCAGCCAACATCGGAGGCGGTGAACATCGTGTCGCCCGGGTGCAGGTCGAACAGGTTGGGCATCGACCAGGCCAGCGCGGTGGCATAGCCGCCGGAGTCGCGCACGATCCCCTTGGGCTTGCCCGTGGTGCCCGAGGTGTAGAGCACGTAGAGCTCGTCGGTGGCCTTCACCGGGGTGCACGGCGCCTGCTTCTGCGTGGCCTCCAGCAGCTCGTCGAAGTCCAGATCGCGGCCGGCGACGAGGTCGCCCGGCTGCTGCTCGCGCTGCTTGACGACGACGAACTCCGGCTTCGCGGCCGCCAGCTCGATCGCCTGGTCCAGCAGCGGTTTGTAGTCGACGATGCGCTTGGGCTCCACGCCGCAGCTGGCCGCCACGATCGCCTTGGGGGCGGTGTCGTCGATGCGCACGGCCAGTTCCGCCGCGGAGAAGCCCCCGAATACCACCGAGTGGATCGCTCCCAGCCGGGCGCAGGCCAGCATGGCGATGACCGCTTCGGGGATCATCGGCATGTAGATGACGACCCGGTCACCCTTGACCACGCCGTGATCGGCCAGGCCCTGGGCGAAGCGGGCGACCAAGTCCGTCAGTTCCGCATAGCTGTAGGTGCGCTTGGTGCCGGTGACCGGCGAGTCGTAGATCAGGGCCGCGTCGGCGCCGCGGCCGGCCTCGACGTGGCGGTCCAGTGCGTTGTAGGCGACATTGAGTTCGCCGTCGGGGAACCAGCGGTAGATGGGCGCACGGCTGTCGTCGACCGCTTTGGTGGGCTTCTTGGTCCACGAGATCAGGTCTGCGGCTTCGAGCCAGAAGGACTCCGGGTCGGTTGCGGCGCGCGCTGCGGCCACTTCATAGGGATTCGGTGTCGTTGACATGGGGTGCCGATCCTCCTCGATGGGCTGGGGATTGTCTGTAGCGCCCACAGTAGCCGACGTGCGTTGCATCACGGAAACTGGCGGTACCGCGTCCGAGCTGGTACGCCTGCGCGCACCGCCGGTCGGTTCAACGTGCCGGCCCGTGCGGGGAACGCAGACCCCCGCAAGACCCAGCCAGGTTTCAATTTCCGGCACTAGGGTTGCTCACGTGAGTGAGATGACCCCCGACATAACCCCGCGCGAACGCAAGGTCCTGAGCGAACTCGGCCGAATGCTGGGCCGCGCCCTGGACGGCGGTAGCGCGCCGGCCCTGACCGAAGACGGGCGGGAGGAACTGCGCGGTCGGTTCCAGGATCTCAAATCCGAGGTCACCCGGTTCCTGCTTCCCTATAAGTTCGGCATCGACACGGTCACGACCAAGTTGAACAATCTGGTCGAGGAATTCGAAGAACTGGGCGAGTACAACCCGATCGAGCACATCAGCTCCCGGTTGAAGTCCCCGGAATCCATCATGGACAAGATCAGGCGCCGTGGCCTGTCGGGGGACCTGGATGAACTGCGGGAGAATCTGACCGATATCGCCGGAGTGCGCGTGGTCTGCAGCTTCGTGACAGATGTCTACCATGTGTTCGAACTGCTCAGCGGGCAGGACGACATCCAGATTCTGCAGGTCAAGGACTACATCGCCCGGCCCAAGCCCAACGGCTACCGCAGCCTGCACCTTATCGTCAAGGTACCGGTCTTTCTGTCCACCGGCCAGGTCGACACCGTGGTCGAGATCCAGCTGCGCACCATCGCAATGGACTTCTGGGCGAGCCTGGAGCACAAGATCTACTACAAGTACGACCGCGAGGTTCCGGAAAACCTACTGGAGGGCCTGCGCGATGCTGCGGAGTCCGCCGGCCGGCTCGACGGGCAGATGGAGTGGCTGCACATTGCGATCCGCGGCGGGGACCGCGACACCAGGGTGCGCCGCAGCGCGGACTCGATGCGCGACTCGGTGCGCACCCAGCAGGCACAGCTGCTGCGCCGCGCCACCCGGGAATAGGGGCCCGGACGTCGGAACACGTCGTTTGCCCATGAACACGCCACTGTAGGGCCGTGTCGGCGGGGAAACGACGTGTTCCGGTTTCAGGCGTATGCCCGGGCCACCAGCTCCAGCCCCTGCTCGATCGACACCGCCGGCGTCCAGTCCAGGACCTCACGGGTGCGGCGCTGGTCGAACCAGTGCGCTGTCGACAGCTGTTCTGCCAGGAAGTGCGTCAGCGGCGGTTCGTCGTCGTGTTCGCTTAGGTTCCAGACCCGTTCCACCGCCGTTCCCGCGGCCCGTCCCACCGCGGCGGGCACCCGCAGGTGCGGTTCGGCCGCACCTCCGGCGATCGCGATGCGCCGCAGCAGTTCGCCGATCGGCCGGGGCTGCCCATTGGTCACCACCAGGGATTGACCGTGCGCCCGGTCCACCGCGGTCAGTCCGGCAACGATCGCGTCCACGGCGTTCGTGACGAACAGGGTGTCGACCAGCATCGCCCCGCTGCCCAGGATCGGCAGACTGCCCGCCTTGGCGCGGTCGATGATCCGCTCCGTCAACTGGGCATCGCCGGGACCCCACATCAGATGGGGCCGCAGCACCAGCACCCGGAAGTCATCTGCGTCGGCGCCCAGGGCGATGAGTTCGCCGGCGGCCTTGGTCCTGGCGTAGTCGCCGCGGGCCCGCTGCGGATCCGCCGGTCCCGCGCCCTCGCCCACGATCGAGGTCCCGGCATGGGCCACCGAGGGCGAGGAGATGTGCACGAAGCGCGGCACTCCGACTTCCCGCGCGGCTGTGACGACATTGCGGGTGCCGTCGATGTTGACCCGATCGAAATCGGCCGGGTCACCGGCCATGGACACCTTGGCCGCCAGGTGCACCACGGCGTCCTGGCCGGCACCCGGCACGTCGGCGGCGCTCTGCGCAGCACCGTCCTGGCCGGCCCTCGGGCCCGGAGCGGCGGCGCCGGCCATGGCTCTGGCCACCGCCTCGGAATCGGTGGTGGAGCCCAGCACATCGTGTGCGCCGTCCACCCCGGAAGGGCGCCGCTGCAGGGTGGTCACCGTGTGCCCGTCCGCGACCAGGGCGCGTGCCACCGAAGAGCCCAGCAGGCCCGAGGCCCCCGTCACCAGGACGCGCATCAGAACTTCCTCACCGGACCGCCGGCCAGCACTGTGGCGGCCCAGTCGGCCAGTGCCGAGCGGTCGATCTTGGAGTTGTGGCGGATGTCCGTGGGGAATTTCGGCGGGATCAGCACGGCTGCCACGTCCAGGCCCAGGACCCGCTGCACCGTGTAGCGGACCTGCTCGGTGATCTCCAGGGGAGCCTGACCCGGCTCCGGCATCTCGGCGGTGGGTTCGAGCACCACTACGATCGCCTGGGTGCCCACCGGCCCGACGCCCACCGCGGCACAACGGGTGACCCCGTGCAGTTCGTCGACCACTGCCTCGATCCCGCCGGGGCCCACGGGGCCCGCCGGCGCGGTGATGACGTGCTGGACGCGTCCTTCCAGCCAGACCCGCCCGGAGGTGTCGATATGGCCGATGTCATTGGTGCGGTGCCAGGTCAGCCCCAGGGCGGTATCGCGCTTGGACTGCTCATCGGTCTTCCACAGATTGTCGTAGCCGGCCTTGATGTGCGGGGCGCTGACGACGAATTCGCCCAGCTTGCCGTGGGCTTCCCGATCCAGGAGCAGCTCCTCGGCGGGCACGCCCTGAGAGTCCAGCGGTGCCAGGGCCAGGTGCACACCGGGGATCGGAGTGCCGACGCAGACCCCGTGATCGTCCTGGTCGGCGGCTGCGGCGGCCACTCCGTCGCGATCGATGTCGGTCAGCAGCAGGCCCTCGGTCATTCCGTAGGGCGAATGGATTTGCGCGCGTGGGAACCAGTGGGTCAGCTCGTCCATCAGCGATAGCGGTACGGGGGCGCCGGCGGAGAGCACCAGATCGATGCGCCCGAAGGCCTCGAGCTGTTCGGCGTCGAGTTCATCGGCGGTGGCCACGACGTTCGTCCAGGCGGCGGGGGACGCGAAGGCCATGGTGCAGTCGGCCGCGGAGATCGCATCGGCCAGGGCCGCGGCCCTCAGGGTGCGCGGCTTGGTCACCGACATGTCCGGGGTGACGCTGGTGGCGCCCAGACCGGGTCCGAACAGTGCGAAGGGCGCGAAGCCCGCCACCAGGCCGGATCCGCGTTCCACGTGGAACCGCGAGCCCAGCAGACGGATCAGTTCGCCGAGCCTGCGGTGCGTATAGCGCACGCCCTTGGCCGGGCCCGTGGAGCCGGAGGTGAAGAGGATCGCGGCGTCGTCGTCGAGTCCCGGAGCCTGCTCGCCCACCAGCGCGGCGGCACTGCGGCCCGGTGCCTTCATATCCTGGCGGGGTACCGGGGTACGGGACAGTTCGGTCAGGCTGGTCTCCACGCGCAGGCCCTTGCGGGCCAGCAGGCCCATGGGGCTCACGGAGATCCGGCGGCCCGGCCAATTGCCGCCGCGTGCCAGGGCCAGGCCGGGGGCCTCGCCGATGATCCACTGTGGGTCGGCGGACTTGATCGCCCTGGTCATCCCCGCCGGGCCCAGGCCGGCGTCGGCGACGACGGCCACGCCGCCGGCCTTGAGCACGGCATAGGCCGCGGCCGTCAGATTGTTGCCGGGGGTCACCAGCAGGCTGACCCGGTCGCCCTTCTGCAGGCCCAGCTGCCCCAGGCCCTTGGCGATGGCATCGACCACGCCGGCCAGGTGGGCCCAGCTGATCGCCTGGGCCGGCCGCTTGGTCATATCGACGCTGGCCACGGCGCGTTCGGCGCCGCGGGCGGCCAGCGCGTCGAAGATGAAGGGCGGATCGTCGGCCTCGGGGTCGGTATCGGCCGCAGCGGCCCCCGCCGGGGCCGAGGCCGCATCGGACCGGGCGCCTGTACCGTCCTGGTCCGGCGCCTCGGCTCCGGCTCCGGCCGCGGCGCCGGTACCGGATGCAGTGCCGGCAGGGGTGTCCGCGTGGGGGACGTGCTGTTCCAACCAGTCGAAGACGAGCCCGGCATAGGGGACGTCCTCGGTGAACAGGTGGTTGAACTTCTCGAAGCGGTGCAGGTCAGCCTGCGGCAGGCGCTGGCGCAAATCCCGCAGATAGCGTTCCAAGAAAACCGGGTCCTTCGGCCCCCACAGCAGCAGCGCGGGACCCTCATAGGCGGCGATGTCCGCACCGATCCGCTGGAGTTCGGCATCGGAGGGGTGCGAGGCGTCCACCGGGATGTCGGCGACGAAGGCGCCGATCCCACCGCGATCGCGCGGATGTCGATACGGCGAGCGGAAGGCCCTGCGAGTGGTCCGGTCCATGGATTCCGACAGCGACAGGCTCACCCGCAGGAAAGCGTCGGTCAGCACGGTCGAGGTGGGTAGCAGGCCGCCGGCCAGGGCCGCCTGCAGGGGAGCGGGCACCGGGGCCGACTCCGGCTGGTGCACTGCGGTATTGCAGCTGATGACCGCGTCGATCAGGTCCGTATTGCGGGTTGCCCAGCCCAGGCTGATGACCCCGCCCCAGTCGTGGCCGATCGTCACGAGCCGCTGGGTGGAGGGCGCTTCGGGCAGGATCGCGTGGACCACGGCGTCCAAGTCGCCCACCCGCTCGGCCAGCCGGCGGTAGCCCTCGCCCCGGGGAGAGGGCAGGGCGTCGTGTTCGAGGCGCTCGGAGTACCCCATCTCCAGCTGGTCCACCGCGACCACGCGCCAGGCGCCGGCGTTCGCCTCGGCACCGGTGCTGCCCGATGTCCCTGTGCCCGCACGGCGCAGGGACTCGGCGGCCAGCCGGCGCCACATATAGGACCAGGTCGGATTCCCGTGCACCGCCACGATGGTGCCGGTCGGTTCGATCCCGGCCTCGCGCAGCGCCGGCAGGGTGTCGAGCAGGTGGAAGGTGTGGGGGCCATCGGCCGTGCGCACCGTCAGGATCCGCGACCAGCGCGCGTCCCATTCGGGCAGGCCGTCGACTGTGGTGGCGGGCCGTGCGGGAAGCCTCACCAGATGATCTCCGTCATCGCGGTGTTCAGACCGGAGCCCACGCCCATGGCCAGCACCCGGTCGCCGGCGGACAGGGAGTCGACCTGTCGGGCCAGGGTGATGGGCAGGGAGGCCGGGCCCACATTGCCCAGCACGGGATAGGTCTTGGGCATCTTCGCCGGATCCAGGTCGACCGCGCGGGAAATGGCGTTGGAGTGGACGTTGGACACCTGGTGGGTGACGTAGCGGTCCATATCGGACCAGTCCCAGCCGTTGGCCTGGGCCTCGTGCCAGGCCGCGGTGACCAGTTCCATGCCATTGGACAGCAGGCCCTGGGTATCGGTGAACATGCCGTTGTGGTCGCCTACGCACAGTCCGTGGTTCCACGTGGCCGCCCGTGTCACCCCGCCTAGGATCCGGTGGCCCTCCGGGTGCCGGTCTGCCCGGCCCAGCACAGCGCCCGCGGCGCCCGAGCCCAGGGTCAGGGAGGCGAACTCGTTGAGGTACTCCTCGCGCGTGATGCCGTCGCGGGAGAGCCGGTTGATCGTGGCGCGCTGCACCCGGGAGGCGTCCTCGCCGGCCACGATGAGCGCATAGTCGATCTGTCCCGAATCGATCATCGTCGCGGCCAGCGTCATGCCGTTGACGAAGCCCAGGCAGGCATTGGCGATATCGAAGTTCATCGCCGAGGTGGGCAGCCCGATCCCGTGGTGGACCGATACCGCGACGGAGGGCTCCAGGGACTCGCGGGTCACCGAGGTGTTGATCATCAGGCCGATCGACTCGGCCGGGACCCCCGACCGGGCCAGCGCATCGCGGCCGGCCTGGGCGGCACCGGCGATGAAATCATGCGGATCGTCCCAGTTGCGGCGCGCGTTCACCCCGGCCACCCGCTGCAGCAGGCGCTTGGGCAGGTGCAGGTGTTCGAGCGTGGAGGCCAGCTCCTCGTCGAACGAATCGGATGTCACTTCATTGGGGGCCGTGACCTCCACGACCGAGAGAAGAGCCACGTTTGAGTGCCGGAATGTCGTGTTGCCGTTCAAAAGCATCCGTTCGTAATTTGTGAGCGCTGTGACCGGACAGCCTGAAAAAGTCTGTAAACAATCCTAGCGCGACACCCCTGAACGTCTGCTGATCCACCCCGTGAGGGCCGCTACATCCGAGGCGGTGACGTCCGCGGCCGTGCCGGTGGTTCTCCCCGTGGTGTCACCGGCGGGTCACACCTCGGCGTCGAGGAAGCGCAGCACCCTGCCCCACATGAGTTCGGCCAGGGCCGCATCGTAGTCGGGCGTCGTGGGGTCGGCGAACAGGTGCCCCGACCCTGGATAGACGAAGTGGGAGGCCTGCGCGCCCGCCCCCGCGACCGAGTCCACCAGGGTCGCCACCTGGCTCGATTCGACCCACGGATCGTCGACGCTGTGATGGATCTGGAGGGGGACCTCGGCCGGCCAAGAGGTGGCCTTGGGCGCCCCGCCGGCATGGAACAGCAGTGCGCCCGCGGCCTTCGGATTGCGCTTGCCCATCGACTGGGCCATCGCCGCCCCCAGGGAGAAGCCGCCGAACACCACGGAGCGTTCGGGGACATCGGCGAGCAGGGCTTCGACCTCGGCCGCGGCCCGGCGCGCTAATTCGGGGAAGGTCGCCTCGTCACGGTAGGCGATCCCGGCGGCGGTGTCGGTGAAGACATGGCCGGAGTAGTAATCGGGGGTGTGGACGGTGTGGCCGGCTGTGCGCAGGCGCTCGGCCATCTCGCGCAGACCCGGGTTCAGTCCCAGGGCGGAGTGGAACAGTACGACGGTGGACATGTGGCCCAGCCTACAGGTGCGGTCCCGGCCGGGGGAAGGACCCGGTGGGCTGATGTGAGCGCGCCGGGCTGATGTAAGAATGAGAAGGTCCAGGGTGGGACTGTTCCGCGGTCGGATGGACGATGCGGAGTCGGGGAGAAGGGGGAAGGCACGTGTCCTTTGTGCCGTTGCTGCCATTCATCATTGTGGCGGTGCTCATCGGGGTGATCCTGCAGCGGCTCTCGGGCACCGGAGTGGGACTGGTCGTCGCACCCGTGCTGACCCTGCTGCTGGGGCCCGCACTGGGCGTGTTCGTGACGAACACCGCGACCATCGTGTCAGGCTTCCTGATCATGTTGGCGGTCTTCCACGAGGTCGACTGGAAGCGCTACCTCATCATCGCGCCCGCCGCCCTGGTGGGCGCCTTTCCCGCCGCGGCGCTGGTGGGGCACACGGACCCCGCCTGGCTCGACATCATCATCGGCGTCATCGTGGTCATCGGCCTGCTGCTGACCTTCGGGGTACCCCGCCTGCCGCATCTGTCGTCCTCCGCACTCACCGGCGCGGCCGGGATCATCGGTGGCTTCCTCAACACCACGGCGGGAGTCGCGGCCCCTGCGATGGTGATCTACTCGAAGTTCGCCCGCTGGAACCAGCGGTCCTTCGCCGCGACCATGCAGCCGACCTTCATGACAATGGGCATCTTCTCCGTGACGGTCAAACTGCTCACCGGCACGGTGACCACCGCACAGCTGCCGCCCTGGTGGATCCTGCCGATCATCGTGGCCACCGTGCTGGTGGGGATGTGGATCGGCGGGGCCGTGGCGAAGGTCGTCACCATGGGTACTGCCCGCGGCACCGCCGTGGTCCTGGCCGGCCTGGGCGGGGTCGTGACGATCGTACGCGGCGTCTTCTTGCTGGCCTGAACCGCTTGAGCCGAATCCCTGGTGAGTCGACCCCCTGGCTGAACGCTTGTTAAGCTGTGGATGGTTCGGCCGCGCGGCTGCGCACGGCTGCGGACCCTGCAGCCGATTCAGTCCATGCAAAGGAGCATCATGAGCGAACAGTCCACCACGGCCACCCACGGCACCGTCGTGACCACCCTGCGCGAGGACGGGGTGGCCCATGTGCGGTTGAACAGGCCCGAGCGCCTCAATTCGCTGACCGCCGAGGTCTTCGCCGACCTGGTCGAGGCCGGCACCGCCCTGCGGGGCCGGGCCGAGGTGCGCGCCGTGGCGCTGACCGGCACCGGCCGCGGCTTCTGCTCCGGGCTGGACATGGGGGAGTTCTCCAAGATGGTCGACGGGACCGCTCACCTGGTGCAGGACCTCGCGCCCCTGGGACCGGTCAAGGCCCTGGCCCAGCAGGCCGTCTACGTCTGGCAGTTGTTGGAGGTCCCCGTGGTAGCTGGCATCGACACCGTGGCGATGGGTGGGGGCCTGCAGCTGGCACTGGCCGCGGACATCCGCGTGGCCCAGCCGAACGCCAAGCTGTCGATGATGGAGATCAACTGGGGTCTGGTCCCCGATATGTGCGGCACCCAGCTGCTCCCGCCGTTGGTGGGCCTGGGCCGGGCCAAGCACCTCATCATGACGGGGCGGACCGTGCTGGGCAGCGAGGCCCTGAGCCTGGGCCTGGTCGAAGAACTGGCCGAGCAGGCGGCCCAGCGGGCACTGGAGTTGGCGGGGGAACTGGCCGCCGGCTCACGTCCGGCGCTGGTCTACGCCAAGGAGCTGACGAATCTGGCGGTCGACCCCTCCGCGACCCTGGAGACCGGTTTCGCCAGGGAACAGGATGCCATCGGCGAGCTCATCGGCGGCGCCGAACAGGAACGGGTGGTGGCCCGCCGGATGGCCCAGCTGAAAGCCCGCAAGGGCTGAGAGCCCGCCGGTTAGACCTGGGGCCGGTCATTGCGCACCGGGACGATGGACCGGTGCGCGCTCGCAGCCCGCACCGCATCCCAGCCGCCCAGGTCCACCAGTTCTTCGAGCAGCGTGCGGGTCGGGCGCATGAGCAGCAGTTCGCCGGCACCCCCGCGCTCCAGCAGGACCGCCGCGGGCAGCCACTCCGAGCGCTTGGCCTCGGTCGTGGTGTTGCGCAGCAGCCCGGCGGCCGAGGCCGGGGCGACGTAGAAGTACGTGTCGAAGCGCCGCGGTGGTCCGGGCGGGGTGACCCAGTTGGCCCAGGGGAGCAGGCAGTCGCTCGGCAACAGGGAACCGGTCTCCTCCTCCACCTCGCGCCTGCCGCAGGCCAGCAGCACGGCAGGGTGCAGCGGCACAGCCGCCATATCGGTGGCGGCCCAGGCCCGCTCGTGCGCTGCGAACCGTGCGGAGTCGAACCCCTGCTCGGCGGCCCTGGCCTGGGCCCTGGCGTAGTCGACCGGATCAACGCGGCCGCCGGGGAAGACCACCGCGCCGGCGGCGAAGTCCATCGTCTGCACGCGGTGCTGGACGAAGACCTCGGGGCCGGAGGAACCGTCGCGCACGACCAGGACGCTGACGGCCGGACGGATCGGGACGGGTGTACCGGTCGGGACGTTCATGCTGCACTCCTCTTGGATGAGGCCTCGGCCGCGGCGGCCGTGAACTCCGCGTGGATCTCGGGATCGTGGCGATGGGTGCACATGCTGACGACCATACCCACTGCCGTGGCCAGGATGAAGGCCGGCAGCAGCTCGTAGAGCTCGAAGAGGGTCCCGGGCAGATAGTGCCAGACGAAGACAACCACGGTGCCGGTGAGCATCGCGGCCAGGGCGCCCCAGTTCGTCAGCTTCGGCCAGAACAGGCTGAGCAGGACGACCGGGCCGAAGGCCGCGCCGAAGCCCGCCCAGGCGAAGCTGACCAGGCCCAGGATCGTGTCATTGGGGCTGATCGACATGAGCATGGCGATCAGCGCGATCACCAGCACCCCGACACGACCCAGCACCACCAGTGTCCGGCCCGATGGCGGGGTCCGCCGGAAGGCCCGATAGATGTCCTCGACCAGGGCCGAGGAGCACACGATGAGCTGGCTGGACAGGGTCGACATGATGGCCGCGAGCACGGCCGCCAGCACCAGGCCCGCCACGAAGGGGTGCAGCAGCACCTGGCTGAGCAATAGGACGACGGTCTCCGGGTCGGCCGGGGCCGACCCGAACTTCTGGAAGTAGGCGATGCCGACGAAGCCCGCAACCACGGCGCCGGCCAGGGACAGGAATTGCCAGCCGGTGGCGATGCGGCGGGCCGAGGCGGCCTCGGCGGACGAGCGCAGCGCCATGAAGCGCACGACGATGTGCGGCTGGCCGAAGTAGCCCAGGCCCCAGGCCAGGCCCGATGCGATGGTGATGACGACGGTGGTGGCATCGAAGTGGCCGGCGCCCAACCAGGACAGGTTCGCCGGGCTGACCGTCTCCACGATCGTCGCGGTCTGGGAGAACCCGCCGATTGTCACAATGGCGACGATGGGCACCGCGACCAGGGCGACGACCATCATCAGCCCCTGGGCCACGTCCGTCATGGAGGCCCCCAGGAAGCCGCCGAAGAGCGTATAGGCCAGGGTGATGACGGTGACCAGCAGCATGCCGAACATGTAGTCCCCGCCGAAGGAGCTCTCGAAGAACTTGCCGCCGGCAACCATTCCGGAAGAGGCGTAGAGCGTGAAGAAGACCAGGATGATGATGCTGGAGACGGTGCGCAGCAGCCGGGACCTATCGCGCAGTCGGTTCTCGAAGAAGCTGGGCAGGGTGATCGAATTGTTCGCGATGTAGGTGTAGGAGCGCAGCCGGGGCGCGACGATCCGCCAGTTCAGGTACGAGCCGATGAGCAGACCGACGGCGATCCAGGCCTCGATCAGGCCGGTCGCGTAGATGGCGCCGGGCAGTCCCATGATGAGCCAGCCGGACATATCGGAGGCCCCGGCGGAGATCGCTGCGACCCACGGCGGCAGATTCCGCCCGCCCAGCATGTAGTCCTCGTGGTCGCTGGTCCTGCGCCAGCCGAGGTACCCGATGAACAGCATGGCGGCGAAGTACAGGCCCAGTGCCGTGTACAGGAAGATCTGGGAGGACAAGGGGACTCCTTCAAAGGGGATGGTCATTCCCCAGAGTGCCAGAAGTCGCCACCGGCCACATCTTGGAATCGTCTGGTGGGACTGGTTAGGATGATGTCGAGCGCTGAACGAACGCTCACTAGCGGGTCTTGGAACCCGCGGCAGGATCGACGCAATGGATCGATACGACGATCCGCACGATGATTCGACAATGATTCGCACGAGGACGAAGGAGACCATTATGGTGCGCGAGATCAAGGGCTATGACGGCCTGATGGAACTGGTCGGCCAGGAGCTGGGCAAGAGCGACTGGTTCGAGGTCACGCAGGAGCGTGTCAACATGTTCGCCGATGCCACCGGCGACCACCAGTGGATCCACATCGACCAGGAGAAGGCGAAGAACGGCCCCTTCGGCACGACGATCGCCCACGGTTTCCTGACCCTGTCCCTGCTGCCCGTCCTGGGTGCCCAGGTGCAGAAGGTCACCGGTATGAAGATGGCCATCAACTACGGCTGCAACAAGGTCCGCTTCCCCAGCCCCGTGCCGGTGGGCTCGCAGGTCCAGGACACGATCGTGCTCAAGGAGGTCAACCGGAAGCCCTCCGGCATCCAGGTGGTGATGGAACACACGATCGCCATCGAGGGCGCCGAACGTCCCGCCTGCGTGGCGGAATCGGTCACCGTCATGGTCGAGGAGTAACCGACTCCGCAGCACGGCCGGCGGCGCGGATGATGCCGCGCGCCAGCCGGTCGGCCGGCGTCCCGGCCGCCTCCCGGCGCACGGACACCCAGGCCTGTGGGGCCTCGGCGCCCCGGTCGATCCGGTGCAGGCGCAGCCGGGCGTCGGTGCGGTAACTGCCGGCGACCGGCCCCGGTACCAGGGATACGCCCAGCCCGTGTGCCACCATCTCGACGGCGGCGGCCCAGCTGGTCGTCTCGTGTTCGATCCGCGGCTCGAAGCCCGCGGCCCGGCAGATCCCCACCACGTGCTCGTAGTACAGGGGAGAGGCGCTGCGCCGGAAGATGACATAGGGCAGGCTAGCGGTCTGCGCGACGGTCGTGACCGTCTCGGTCGCCCCCGTGCACAGCCAGAATCCCTCCTGCGAGGCCTCACGGCAGTCGACCAGGGGCGAATCCAGCGGCATGTGCCCGCAGGCCACATCGATCTCGTGGCCCAGCAGCATATCGCTCTGCGCGGCCGAGGACGCCTCAACCGTCTTGACGACGATTCCCGGATTGTGCCGGGTGAAGTTCCTGATCGCCTCGGGCAGCCCGCGGTGGACGAAGGTCATCACGGTTCCGACGGTCAGGGTCGAAGCCGCCCCCGTGCGCAGCTGCAGTGCGCGCGCGTTGAAATCCTGGGCGGCGCCCACCGCCGCCTTAGCGTACGGCAGGAGTGCCGCACCTGCTGCGGTCAGTGCGGTCGCGGGCGCCCGATGGAACAGCGGCGTGCCGACGAAGTCCTCGAGCCGTTTGAGTTCGGCGCTGAGCGCCGGCTGCGAAATCCCCACCTCGTCGGCGGCCGCCTGGAACTTGCCGTATTCGGCCAGCGCCACGAAGTATCGGAGGCGTTTCAGGCTGGGCTCGACGATAGCCATTGCTTATATCCCATAGTCACAACCTCTTTGTTTCCGCGGTCTCCCGCGCGATAGCTTGATTTCAACCTATCAAAGGAGATTATGGTGGATACGACCGTGGCCGACGATACGTCGGTGGTGCCGGACAGCTTCGGGATCGACCGGTTCGCCGACGACACCTCGTTGCGCAGCCTGCTGCCCCTCTACATCGACGACCGGCTGCTGGAGCATCTGCGCCCGACCCTGACAGCGCTGGGCCCGCGGCTGGGCGGCGAGCTCGATGAGCTGGCCGGGATCGCCGACCGCAATCCGCCGGTGCTGCGCCCGCGCACCAGAACCGGCCAGGACCTCGAATCCGTCGAGGCCCACCCCGCCTACCGCGCCCTGCAGCAGGTGGCATACGGAGATCTGGGGATGGCGGCGATGAGCCACCGGCCCGGCGTTCTGGGCTGGCCCGAGGTGATGCCCCCGGTGGTCAAATACCTGTTCTTCTACCTCTTCGCACAGGCGGAGTTCGGACTGGAATGCCCTGTGTCCATGACCGATTCGCTGACCCGGGTGCTGCGGAAGTTCGGCTCGCAGCAGCTGCAGGAGCGCTATCTGCCAGGGCTGACCAGCACCGATCTGGACACCCTGCTCCAGGGCGCGATGTTCATGACCGAACAGGGTGCGGGCTCCGACACCGGCCGGATCGAGACGAGTGCCGTGGACAACGGTGACGGCACCTGGTCGCTGCACGGGCAGAAGTGGTTCTGCTCGAACGTCGACGCCGAACTCTCCATGGTCCTGGCCCGCCCGGCAGGGGCCGGCGAGGGCACCAAGGGCATCGGCTTGTTCCTGCTGCCGCGCCACCTGCCCGACGGCACGCAGAACGCCCAGCGGATCGTCAGGCTCAAGGACAAACTGGGGACCCGTTCGATGCCGTCGGGCGAGGTCAGCCTGGACGGTGCCACGGCCTATCTGGTGGGGGAGCTGGGCCAGGGCTTCAAACAGATGACCGATATGATCAACCCCTCGCGCCTGTCCAACGGGGTCCGCTCGGCCGGGCTGATGCGCCGCGCCTTCGCCGAGGCCCGTTATGTGTGCGCCAACCGCGAGGCCTTCGGTAGCACCCTGAACAAGCTGCCGCTGCAGCGCCGACAGCTGGCGAAGCTGCTGCTGCCGACCGAGCAGGGCCTGTCCATGGTCTTGCATACCGCCGACGTCTATGCGAAATCCGAGGCCGGGGACTCCCGTGCCACCGCGGTGCTGCGGATCCTCACACCCCTGCTGAAGTTCCGCACGACCCGCGACGCGCGCAAGGTCACCGCGGATGCGATGGAGGTGCGTGGGGGAGTGGGCTACATCGAGGAGTTCGGCGACGCCCGTGTCTTCCGCGATGCCCAGCTCGGCTCGATCTGGGAGGGCACTTCGAACATCGTGGCCCTGGACGTGATCAGGGCGGCCCACCGCTCGGAATCGCTCAAACCGCTGATCGGCCATCTGCAGGACCTGCTGGCCGAGGCCGCAGGCACCGGAGCAGCCGGTGACGGCGCGGCCACCGGCTGCGTGCCGGCGGTGCTGCACGGGCATCTGGAGGAGTTGACCGGGCGCATCATGCACCTGCTCGAACTGCTGCCCATGGGAACGGATCAGGAGCGGGTCCGGCAGGCGGCCTCGGCGACCTACCACCTGGTCAGCGCCATCGTCCTGACCTGGGAGGGCGCCCACGTCGGGCAGCGGTTCGGGGACTGGACGCGCCTGGTCCTGGCGGCCCTGGTGGTGCGCCACAAACTGCTGCCGCAGGATCCGCTGGAACCCGCCGCCGACGACGCCGAGGTGATCGACGACCTGGTCGCGGGCGTTCCGTTCGACCGGGAACGGGCCCGGGCGGCCGTCGAATCGATCCTGGCGGGGACCCGATGAGCGGGGCGCTTGAGGGCATTGTCGTCGTCGACCTCTCGCGGATCCTGGGTGGGCCCTACTGCACACAGATCCTGGCCGATCACGGCGCCACCGTGGTCAAGGTCGAGCCGCCGTCAGGCGATGACACCCGTAGCTGGGGCCCGCCGTTCATCAGAGAAGGGGTGTCGGCCTACTTCGCCGGGATCAACCGGAACAAGGACTGCATCACCCTCGATCTGCGCACGCCCGGCGGGATCGCACAGCTGGAGGAGCTGCTGGCCGGCGCGGATGTGTTGGTGGAGAACTTCAAGACCGGCACCCTGGCGAAGTGGGGGCTGGACCCGGTCACGGTGCTTCCCGAGCGGTTCCCGCGGCTGGTCCACTGCAGCATCACCGGCTTCGGTGACGACGGTCCATTGGGCGGACTGCCCGGCTACGATGCGATCATCCAGGCGATGTCCGGACTCATGTCGGTCAACGGCACGCAGGATTCGGGGCCGACGCGCATCGGGATGCCGGCCGTGGACATGGTGACCGGTATGAATGCCGCGCTGGGGATCCTCATGGCCCTGCAGGAAAGGCAGCGCAGCGGGTTGGGCCAGCGGGTCGAGGCCACGCTGTTCGACTCCGGGCTTTCCGTGATGCACCCGCATCTGCCCAATTACTTCGCTTCGGGGGCCGAACCCCGGTTGACGGGCAACGACCATCCGAACATCGCGCCCTACTCCGCATACCTCACGGGTACGGGCCCGGTCTACATCACGGCGGGCAATGACGGACAGTTCGCCCGGCTGGTCGAGTTCCTGGGGGCCGCTGACCTTGCCGCCGATCCGCGGTTCTGCGATAACGCGGCCCGACTGGGCCACCGGGCGGAACTGCGCGAGGCCCTCGAGGGGCTGCTGGCCGACCACGATGCGCAGGAGGTCGCGGCGGAACTCATGGCCATCGGCGTGCCCGCCGGTCCGATCCTGAACGCGGCCCAGGTGGTGCAGCACCCGCACACCGCGCACCGGGAGATGATCGTCGAGTTCGACGACGGGTCCCGCCAGGTGGCCTCGCCGATCAAACTGACGCGCACCCCGGCCGCCTACCGGCACCCGGCGACCGAACAGGCCCGCTGAGCACGCCGACCCGTCACATATGTGGGTTCTCCGGGTGGAGAACCGCACATCTGTGACGGGTCGGCGCTGTGGTTGGGGCTCAGCGCCCCAACAGTTGATCGCTGATGATGCGCATCTGGATTTCCGAGGAGCCCTCGAAGATCTTCGTCAGGCGGGCATCGCGCCAGTAGCGCTCCACCGGGAAGTCCTTCGTATAGCCGGCGCCGCCGTGGATCTGGAGCGCCTGGCTGGTGACGTATTCGCTCATCTCACCGGCCAGGTACTTCACCATGGCCGCTTCTTTGTCGCAGCGGTTGCCCGTGTCGATATCGCTGGCCACGGAGTACATGAGTTGGCGGCAGGCCGCGATCCTGGCGGCCATATCGGCGATCTTGAAGCGCAGGTGCTGGAAGTCGGCCAGTTCGTGGCCGAACTGGCTGCGCACGTGCACATAGTCGATCGCGGCGTCCAGGGCGGCCTGGGCCAGGCCGATGGAGCGCGCAGCGGTGTGGGCGCGGCCGACTTCCAAGCCGGAGACGGCCAGGTAGAAGCCGCGGTCCTCTTCGCCCAGCAGCGCATCGGCGGGCAGCCGGAAGTCATCGAAGGACAGCTCCCAGGTGTGCCAGCCGAAGTAGCCGATCTTCTTCACGGGGTTACCGCTGATGCCCGTGGGGAACTTCCCGCGCTCCTTCTCGACGAGGAAGCAGGAGATGCCGTGGTGGCGTTTGCTCGGGTCGGGGTCGACCGAGGTGCGGGCGAAGAGGACGAGGTAGTCGGCCATGTCCGCGTAGGTGCACCACATCTTGGTGCCGTTGATGACCCATTCGTCGCCGTCGCGTTCTGCCTTGCACTGGATGTTGGCGACGTCGGAGCCCGCTTCCGCCTCGGACAGGGCGTAGGCGCCCAGGTATTCGCCGGTGGCCACCTTCGGCAGGAGGCGGGCCTCCTGTGCGGGGGTGAACCCCCCGCCCATGCCATTGCCGCGGGCCAGCAGGCCGGCCACCGACATCCAGTTCCGGGAGAGTTCCTCGGCCACGAGGCAGTATTCGAAGACGCCCAGGCCGAGGCCCCCGTATTCTTCCGGGATCATGATGCCGAAGAATCCGAGCTCGCCCATCTGGGCGACGAGTTCTTCCGGGAACTGGCCCTCAACGGGGTCAAGTTCGTTGGCGATGGGCCGGACGACTTCGTCGGAGAACTGCCTGGCCATGGCCTGGAGTTCGACGCGGTCCTCGGTCATATAGTGCGGTGTTCCCGGACGGGGGCGTGGCTTGTGCGTCATGGTTGATCCCTTCTTCAGATGATCCCGCGGTCGCGCAGACCGGCGATCTCCTTGTCGTTCATGCCCAAATCCTCGGCCAGTACGCGCTGGGTGTCGGCGCCGAAGACTACGGGCCGGTCCGCCCGCGGCGCGTATCCGTCGACCCGGATGGCCGAGGTCCCGACCACCAGATCGCCGAGTGGGCCCCCAGCGGTCCGGTACAGTCCGGCGGCGGGCGCGGTGCCGACAGCCGCCGCCACCTGGGTCGGGGTGCGGTAGGCCGCTGCCAGGCCGCCGGCGGCGCGCAGGGCCGCGAGCGCCTCGTCAGTGGTGTGGGCTGCGAACCAGCCGGCGACCACTGCGACGATGAGCTCGCGCTGGGTGTAGCGCACGCCCTCGTCGGCGAAGTCCACGTCCAGGCTCTGCGCCAGGGCGGCGAACACCTCTTCGGTGCCCGTCACCTTCTGCAGTGCGGCCCACTGGCGCTTGGTGATGCCCACGACGATGATCCTGCCGTCGCGGGTGGCGAAATCCTGACCGAAGGTGCCGTAGACGTGGTTGCCCACCTTGGGGCGGCCGCCGGCTGCCCGCAGCGTCTCGGAGTACCAGCCCAGGTCGGCCACCGAGGTGCGGGCCACGTCCTCCAGCGAGATCTCCTCGAACACGCCGCGGCCCGTGGTGGCCCGCTGCAGCAGTCCGGTGACCACGGCGGTCGCGGCCATCTGCCCGCACAGCAGGTCCCAGGCCGGCAGGGCGTGGCTGGTGGGGCGGGGGTCCGCGGCCGGTCCCGTGATGGTGGGGATACCGGATTCCGCGTTGACCGTGTAGTCCACCGCGGGTCCGCCGTCGGTGGAACCCAACACCTTGACGTGGATCAGATCGGGTCGGTTCGCGCGCAGCACCGCATCGTCGAGGAAGGCGCGGCCCACGCTGTTCTCCACGAACACGCCGCGACCGTCGCCGGGGGCGGTGATGAGTGCCTGCGCCAATTCCTTGCCACGGGGGTCGCGCATATTGAGCGCGACCGATTCCTTGGCCCGGTTGGCCGTGTGCCAGAACAGGGAGTCCCCGCTATCGGCCAGCGGCCAGCGGCCGAAGTCGGGCCCACCGCCGAGTGGATCGATCCGGATCACCCTGGCGCCCAGCTTGGCCAGGTGCAGGCAGGCGGTGGGGGCGGCCACGAAGGAGGCGTTCTCCACGATGGTGGTCCCGGCCAGGGGCAGGGTCCCCTCCGGCGGCGTCCCGGCCGCGGTCCGGCCTTTCGGTGTCTGCGCTTCGCCCATGGTTCAGGCCTCCAGCCGCTCGAAGACCGCGGCGATGCCCTGGCCGCCGCCGATGCACATGGTCTCCAGGCCGTAGCGGGACCCGCGTCGGTCCATCTCGTGGAGCAGGGTCGCCAGGATCCGGCCGCCCGTGGCGCCCACGGGGTGGCCCAGGGAGATGCCGGAACCGTTGACGTTGAGGCGCTCGGCCATATCGGCCTCGCTCAGTTCCCATTCCCTGGTGCAGGCCAGCACCTGTGCGGCGAAGGCCTCGTTGAGTTCGATCAGGTCGATATCGCCCAGGCTCAGACCCGCGCGCTCCAGGGCGGCAGCGGTCGCCGGGACCGGTCCGATTCCCATGGTGCGCGGTGGCACGCCGGCCACGCCGAAGCCCACGACCTTGGCATAGGCCTTCAACCCCAGGGCCTCGGCACGGTCCCTGGTCGTCACGATGCAGGCCGAGGCGCCGTCGTTCTGGCCCGAGGCGTTGCCGGCGGTCACGGTGGCCTCCGGGTCGACCCCGCGCCGCAGCGGCTTCAGACGGGCGAGCTTCTCCTCGGTGGAGTCGGGGCGGATGTGCTCGTCGAGGACGACCCGCTGTTCCGGCTGTTTGCGGGTGGCCGGCAGGATGATAGGCACCATCTCATCGGCGAACCGACCCGCTGCGGTGGCGGCTGCGGCCTTGCGGTGGGAGGCGGCAGCGTAGCGGTCCTGTTCCTCGCGGTCGATCGAGTATTCGACGCGCAGGTTCTCGGCGGTTTCGATCATCCCGCCGGGCACCGGGTAGTCGGCGCCGCCCGCGGTCAGGCGTCCGCGCACCAGGCTGTCCTTCATCGTGACATTGCCCTGGCGGATGCCCCAGCGCATCTCCTCGTTGAAGAAGGGCGCGCGGCTCATGGATTCGGCTCCGCCGGCGATGACGACCTCGGCGAAGCCCGCATTGATCATCGCGTAGGCGTCGGCGACCGCCTGCAGGCCGGAACCGCAGCGGCGGTCCACCTGCCGGCCGGGGACCGTCACCGGCATGCCCGCGTCAAGGGCGACCACGCGGCCCAGGGCCGGGGCCTCCATCTGCGGATAGCAGTGGCCGAAGATCACATCGTCGACGACGGCAGGCGGCAGGCCGGTGCGCTCCAGCAGACCGGTGAGGACCTGCCGGCCGAGTTCTTGGACGGGGACGTCCTTGAACTGTCCGCCGAAGGCTCCGACGGGGGAGCGCAGGGGTTCGCAGATGACGATTTCCATGGACGCTGTTCCTTTCAGCGCAGGTAGAGGCGCACGGTGTCGATTTCGTCGCGCAGCAGGTGGACCTCGTGCGCGGTGGGCTCCTGGGTCCGGCTCAGGTTCTCGGCGACCCGCAGGTCCCAGCCGGTCTGGGCCAGGACCTCGTCGACGCTCACGCCGGGGTGGACGTGGGTGAGTTCGAGTTCCGCCATCCGGTCCGGCCGTTGCAGGATCCCCAGCGGGGTGATGACGGTGCTGACCCCGTAGCCCACCGGCGGGATGCCGTCGGGGTCCGCGGCCGCCGCCACCGGTGAGGGCGAGGTGACGAAGTCCAGCTGCGCGGGCAGGGCGGCCGGGTCGTGGCGGCGCATGATGACGAAGACCTCGCCGGCGTTGGCCATGATGTCGGCCGCCCCGCCGGAGCCGGGCAGGCGGACCGTCGGTTTGTCCCAGGAGCCGATGAAGGAGGTGTTCAACGAGCCGTGCCGGTCGATCTGGGCCGCGCCCAGGAAGCCCACGTCCACATTGCCGCCCTGCAGCACATAGCCGAACAGGCCCTGCATGCTCAGCACGGCCTCGGCGCCGGAAACGACCACGGAGTCCGCGATGCCCTCGGCCATGGCCTCCGGATGGGCACCGGATACACCGGATTCGTAGATCAGCTCGACATCGGGGTTGACGGTCCGGGCGGCCAGATCGACGGCCAGGGTGGGCAGTCCCACCCCGGCGAAGACGGTGTTGCGTCCGCGCAGCATCTTCGCCGCGGCGCAGACGATGAGTTCGGTCTGCGAGTAGTCGGCGGCCGGGGTGGTTTCGGGGGCGGTCATCTCAGGCGTCCTTTCGCTTCGAGGGTGCGGCGGTCATCCGGCGGCCGTAGTCGACGCTGCCCGAGGGGCGCGGCGCCATTCGCAGCCCGGCCAGGCGCTCGGCGCCGATCGCCGCCAGGTACTCCGCGTGGTCGCCGGTGCCGCGGACGTACCGGTCCAACCAGGCGTGCAGGGCCTCCGGGTCCTTGGAGATCGGAGTCCATTCGCGGTAGAAGGCGTTGTCGCGGTCATAGGAGCCCTGCACATACGAGGGGTGGGCGCCGGTGGGCACTTCGCATACGGCATCGACGGCGTGCGCGGGGATCAGCGTGCGGTTGGGGTCGGCGCGGATCACCTCGTCGTCGACGACCTCTTCGACGGTGACGATCGTCTTCCGGCCGGCGTAGGCGGCCTCCTGTTGGGCGCCGGTGATGCCCCAGATCTGGGCATTGCCGCGGCGGTCGGCACGCTGGGCGTGGATGATGGTGACGTCCGGGTTCAGGGGCGGCACGACGTAGGCGCGGCCGCCGGAGTACGGATCGGGCACCGAGCGGATCTCCGGGTTGATCTTCGGGATGTCCGAGCCGGTGAAGGAGCGGATCGGCACGAAGGGCAGGCCCGCGGCCCCGGCGTGGTAGCGCAGCACCATCGCGTGGTGGGAGTATTCGGATACCGGCAGCGGGGCCGGGTCGTGGTGTTCGATCCGGCGGCGCAGTTCGTACAGGCTGCCGGCCGAACCGGAGGCGAAGAACGAGCAGACCATCGAGGAGACCGCGCCCGCTGCGACCAGCATGTCGCTGAGCAGGTCGGGGGTCATCCGGCACAGTTCGAGGTCGGTGATGCCCTGGCGGATGATCTCGTGGCCGGCGGCGAAGGGGATCAGATGGCTGAACCCCTCGAGCGCGATGCTGGACCCCGGTTGGACATGGGTGCGGATGGCCGTAGTCAGATCGACTACTTTGTCGTCATGCATGGGTTTCCCTCGGATCGATTTTCAAGACCTCGTCGTCTTGGTACAGATTAAACCTATTTTTGGAAGTAAACAAAGGGGAATTCATTCCTAATATGCAATAATATGTGTCATGGAAGTTCAACAGGCCCGTGCCTTCCTGACTGTTGCCCAGGAACTGCACTTCGGCCGCGCCGCCGAACGACTGGGTATGGCGCAGCCCCTGCTATCGCGGACCATCCGGGCATTGGAGGAGGATCTGGGCTGCTCTCTGTTCGCCCGGACCACCCGCAGTGTCGCGCTGACCTCCACCGGATACGCTCTGCTGGACCCGGCCCGGCGCCTGCTGGACGATGAGCGGGAGGCCAGGGAGGTAGTGCGCAGGGCCACCAGCGGTCAGGCCGGGTTCGTCCGGTTCGGCTTCTCAAATGTCTCCTCGAAGTCCCTGGCCGCCCGCCTGGTGGCCCAGGTGCGGCTGCGGTATCCGGGGATCGAGTTCGAACTGCACTCCACGGTCTTCGCCGAGGAGGGGGTGGCCGAACTGATCTCCGGGGGGCTGGACCTGGCGCTGGTGCGCTGGGCCGCACAGCCGCCCGGCGTCTCCGGGCGCCCCGTGCTCGTCGAACACCCGGCGGTGGCCCTGCCCACCGGGCACAGGCTGGCGGGGCGGAAGAGTCTGCGCATCGCCGAGCTGGCCGATGAGGACTTCGTGATGCTCCCGGCCCATCCGAACTCGAGCCTGCGCGAAACCGCCCTGCGGCTGTGCCTGAAAGCCGGGTTCTCCCCGCACGTGGTGCAGGAGGCACCTGATTCCCAGACCGTCACCGCACTGGTCTCGGCGGGATTGGGGGTGACGATCACCTCGGATTCGGTGGTGACCGGCAGCCGTGAACCGGATATGGTCACGGTGCCCATCGACGATGAGTCCGAGGCGAATCTGCTCTACCTGGCGCATCCGCGCGAGCGGGTCGAGCCCGCCTTGGCCACGGTGCTCGACGTGGCCGCCGAGGTCCTGCCCACCCTGGCCCGGTAGACCGCTCCGCCCCGGCTCGATGGGGCCGGGGCGGGCAATTCGGGGAGGGGTCAGGAGGCCTGCAGCTCGGCCTCGTCGGCCAGCTCGGCCTTCGAGGACTCGGCTGCGTTCCAGCCGGTCAGGCGCAACAGGATGATCGTGCAGATCAGCGATACCAGCGCGTAGACGGCGGAGAGCACTGCCACCGGCACAATGCTGCCGGTGGAGGTGAAGAGCCACTGGGCGATCGCCGGGGTGCCGCCGCCGATCGTCATCGAGCACAGCTGGTAGGACAGCGAGATGGCCGAATAGCGCACCCGGGTGGGGAAGGCGCGGGCCACGATTCCGCCGATTGCCGCATAGAACAGCGAATGGGGGATCGTCGCCAGGCACATGCCCAGCAGGGCCAGTCCGAACTTGCCGGTCTCGATCGCGAAGAACATCAGCGGCATGAGGATGAATTCGGGGACGACCATCCAGAAGATCGCCTTGCGCATGTCCTTGACCCGGCTGACGATCACGGCGCCGAAGGGCTGGACCATGAACTGCACGATCAGGCCCAGGGTGACCACTCCGAGGAACGTCGACTTGTCGAAGGCCCAGCTGTGCGCGCTGCTCGTCGCCCAGGAGGTGGCGAAGGTGGTCTTGAGGTAGGTGACCTGGACCAGCGGCATGGCGCCGGCGCCCAGCAGAACCAGCACCCAGTGCTTGCGGATGACTTCGAACAGGGGGATCTTGACGGTATCGTCCTGTTCCTTGACCGCCTGCATGGTCTCCGACTCCTCCAGCTTGAGTCGGATCACCAGGCCCACGATGACCAGCACCACGGATGCCAGGAAGGCGTAGCGCCAGCCCATCATGACGAATTGCGGGGTGGGCAGGAAGGCCAGGAAGAAGAACACCGCCGAGGACAGCAGATTACCCGCCGGTGAGCCCTGCTGGGCGAATGCCGAGTACAGGATTCCCTTGCCCTTGGGCGCGTTCTCGCTGGCGATGAGGACGGCGCCGCCCCATTCGCCTCCCACTGCCACGCCCTGGATGACCCGCAGGCAGGTCAGCAGGATCGGGGCCAGGATGCCGATCTGCGCATAGCCGGGCAGTAGACCGACCACCGTCGAGGAGATGCCCATGATCATCAGGGTGACGATCAGTGTGGCCTTGCGGCCGTACTTGTCCCCGAAGTGCCCGAAGATGATCCCGCCCAGGGGGCGGGAGATGAAACCGGCCCACAGCGTGACGAAGGACAACAGGGTGCCGACGCCGTCGGGCAGGGAGTCGGGGAAGAAGAGCTTGCCGAACACCAGCGCGGAGGCGGTGCCGTAGATGTAGAAGTCGTACCATTCGATGGTAGTGCCGATGAAGGCCGCGATACCTGCGCGTCTGGCCTTCTTGGCCTGGTCGTTCTCCGGTATCGCCGGAGTTGATGGAGCCGTTGCCATGGAATCCTCTTTTCGGGCGGCAGTGCCCTTAATGCTTCATTGCGCGATTGCGTGGGGCGGTTCGTGACTGGCGCAACGTTAGGGGCGTCGTGTGGCGGGGGCAAATAACCACGATGACTGGTCGATAACCTGCTGTTATGACCTCGGAACGCACTGGTCGTACGATCGCAATCACGGTATGCTTACCGATAAAGCATAAATCACATCGCCACTTATGCGAACTGCACATGAAACGGTGGTGAGTCGAACCAGGGCCAACGACGGTCCAGGAGAGGGAGCCCAGATGGATGCAACAGAACTCGACGACGTCCTGGCCACGGTCCGCGCCTTCGTCCGTGAGAAGATCGTGCCACTGGAATTGCAGATCGAAGAAGACGATGCGTTCCCACAGGAGATCATCGACGAATCCGCCGAACTCGGCCTGTTCGGTTGGGCCCTGCCGGAGGAATACGGCGGCCTGGGGATGAACGCGGTCCAGGACGCGCAGCTGGCCTTCGAACTGGGCTACACGACGCCCTCCTTCCGCTCCCTGTTCGGCACCAACAACGGCATCGCAGGGCAGGTGCTGGTCAACTACGGCACCCCGGAACAGAAGGAGCAGTGGCTGCCCCGGCTGGCCTCGGGCGAGGTCGTGGCCAGCTTCGCGCTGACCGAACCGGAAGCCGGCTCCGACCCCTCGGGCCTGCGCACCGCCGCCGTTAAGCGCACCGCCACAGACGGCGGTTCCGAATACGTCATCAACGGTTCCAAGCGCTTCATCACGAACGCGGAATCCTCCGATGTGCTCATGGTCTTCGCCCGCACCGATCCGAACGCGGCCGGGTCCAAGGGCATTTCCGTGTTCCTCGTGCCCACCAAGACCCCCGGCGTGACTGTGGGCCCGCACGATCACAAGATGGGCCAGGCCGGAGCCTGGACCTCGGAGATCTTCTTCGACGACGTCGTCGTGCCGGAGGCCAATCTGATCGGCGGGGAAGAGGAGAAGGGCTTCTACGCGGCCATGGCCTCGCTGAACAAGGGCCGTTTGCACATCGGCGCGATCTGCGTGGGCCAGGCCCAGCGGATCCTCGACGAGACCGTCACCTACGCCCAGGACGCCAAGCAGGGCGGCAAGTCGATCGCCCGCTTCGAACTGGTCCAGGGGATGCTGGCCGATATGTACACCGACACCGCGGCCGCCCGTGCCCTGGTGCTCGCCGCAGCCCAACGCTGGGACGAGGAGACGGACCGCAAACTGGGCCCGTCCTCGGCCAAGCTGTTCGCCTCCGAGGCCCTGGGCCGAGTGGCGGATGCCGGCGTGCAGGTCCACGGCGGGATGGGCTATATGCGCGAGACCACGGTCGAGCGCTTCTACCGCCACGCCCGCCTGTTCCGCATCTACGAGGGCACCTCGGAGGTCCAGCGCACGGTGATCGCCCGGCAGCTGGGCAAGGGCGCGCACAAGCCCGTGCTCGGACTCTGACTCACCGAACCCCTGTGACACCCACCCCACGAACGAACCATTTGGAGGAGACAATATGAGCGCACCCATCGGAATCAAGGACCTGCTGGGCGGCAAGGTCGCCGTCATCACCGGCGGCGCACAGGGCCTGGGCCTGGCGATCGCCAAGACCCTGGTGAACTCCGGGGCCAAGGTGGTCCTCGGCGATATGAACGCCGAGGGCGTGGCGGCCGCCGCCACCGAACTGGGCGGGGACTCCGTCGCGGTCGGCGCGGTGTGCAATGTGGTCGACCTGGCCGCCGTGCAGGCCCTGGCCGACACCGCGCAGGAGGCCTTCGGCGGCATCGACATCTGGATCAACAACGCAGGCATCACCCGCGACGCCACGATCCGCAAGATGACCGAGGAGCAGTTCGACCAGGTCATCTCCGTGCACCTGCGCGGCACCTGGAACGGCCTCAAGGTCGCCACCGGCATCATGCGCGCCCAGGTCGACGCGGGCACCCACACCGGCGGAGCGATCGTCAACCTCAGCTCGATCTCCGGCAAGGTCGGTAATCTGGGCCAGTCGAACTACTCGGCCGCCAAGGCCGGCATCGTCGGCATGACCAAGGCCGTGGCCAAGGAAGTCGCGTTCAAGAACGTGCGCGTCAACGCGATCCAGCCCGGCTTCATCAACACCGCGATGACCGCCGCGATGCCAGAACATGTGATCGAGAAGAAGCTCGCGGAGATCCCGATGGGCCGCCCCGGCGAACCCGAAGAGGTCGCCTCGGTCGTGCTGTTCCTGGTCAGTGATCTGGCCAGCTACCTGACCGGTTCGGTCACGGAGATCACCGGCGGCCGCTACATGTGAGGCGTGTCCCGGCAGACGACCGCCCTGTGCGGCGGCCGTCTGCCGGGGCGACTGCATAGACTGGGTTCAGTATGGACATCTGGACCCTGTTGCCCTTCTCCCCGGAGTGGTCGCCGCTGGTGATCGCGACCCTGGTGCTGCCCGATCTGGTCATCCGCGTTGTGGCCCTGGCCTGGCTGCCCTACCGCCGTAAGCCCAGTGTGGCACTGGGATGGCTGATGGCGATCTTCCTCATCCCCTATATCGGCATTTTGACCTTCCTGTTCATGGGCTCGACCCATCTGCCGCACAAGCGGCGGGATCGGCAGCGCACCATCACCGAACTGACCCGTGCGCAGACCCAGGGCACCGCGATCATCGGCGAGCACGGGCTGCCCGAGCATCTGGCCACCGCCGCACAGCTGAATTACTCGCTGGGCGCCCTGCCGATGACCCACGGCAATGATTTCCGGCTGCTCACGGACAACAACGCGGCGATCGGCCGGATGGCCGAACTGGTCCGCGGGGCCACCGCCTATGTCCACTTCTGCTTCTACATCGTGGCCGAGGACTCGACCAGCGAGCCGTTGATCGACGAGCTGGTCGCCGCCCACCGCCGCGGCGTGCGGGTGCGGATGCTCATCGACCACATCGGCTCGCTGGGCTACCCGGGGTATCGGCGGCTGGTCCGCCGGCTCGACGCCGAGGGCATTCGCTGGCGCAGGGCACTGCCGGTGCGCCCCTGGCTGGGCGAATACCAACGCCCCGATCTGCGCAATCACCGCAAGATCCTGGTCGTCGACGACCGGGTGGCCGTCACCGGCAGTCAGAACATCATCGACCACACCTACAACCTGCGCAGGAACCTGCGGGCGGGCTTCGTGTGGAAGGACCTGATGATCGAGGCCACCGGTCCGGTGGTGGTGGAACTGGACACCGTGTTCGGCTCCGACTGGTATTCGGAGACCGGCGAGATCCTGACCGAGGACCTGCAACTGTCCGTGGTCGGTGGACAGCAGGGCCAGGGGGTGCTCGCCCAGGTGGTGCCCAGCGGGCCGGACTTCCCCCTGGAGAACAACCTGCGGCTGTTCAACCACTTGATCTACAACGCGAACCACCGGATCGTCATCTGCTCGCCCTATTTCGTGCCGGACGAATCGCTGCTGTCGGCACTCATCACCGAGGCCCATTCCGGCACGGACGTGCGCATCTACGTGGGGGAGTCGAGTAATCACGGGATCGTGCAGCGGGCCCAGGAATCCTATTACGAGGAACTGGCCGAGGCCGGCGTGCACATCATGCGCTACCCGGCGCCCACCGTGCTGCACGCGAAGTTCCTGCTGGTCGACGACGAGGTCACAGTGATCGGCTCGTCGAATATGGATCAGCGCTCCTTCGCCCTGTGCCTGGAGGTCTCCACCTTCGTCGTCAGCCACGATTTCACCGCCGAGCTCTACGCCTTCGAAGAGGCCGAGCTGCGCACGCGGTCCACGGAACTGGACCTGGCCCGATGGCGCAGGCGCTCGGTGTGGAAGAAGAGCCTGGAGAACGTGTCACGGTTGGCCAGTTCGCTGTTGTGAGGGGTGCGCCAGGGCCCTAGCGGTCGGGGCGCGGGCGCCGGTCGGCATCCCGGCCCCTGGCCCAGAAGTCGCGGATCCGGACCCGGCCGACCGAGGTGCCCGAACTGGCGCGCAGGGAGGCGCCCATGGTCGAGAACGTCGATTCGCGCTGATTGTGGTTCAGCTGCCGCTTCTGTGCCCGGGTTGAAACCCAGATCCGCGATTCGGCCGGGACCCCGCCCAGCAGCTGTTTGGCGCGCACCAGTTCCGCATCGTAAAGCGCCCCGAAGACCAGGCAGGAATTCGACAGCCAGACCCACATGAGCAGCACCATAATCGCAGCCAGGGACCCATAGGCGGTGGTGAACAGGTGGAATTCCACAATGGACACCAGCAGCCCGACGCTGATGATCAACCAGCCGACCATGGATATCAGGGTGCCGCCGGTGACCGGGATCAGCCGTGACTGGCGGACATTGGAACTGCCGGCGTAGAGCACCGCGATGATGATGAACATGCAGGCCGCGGCACCGGGGAAGCGCAGGATCTGCCAGGTCAGGACCAGTCCGGGCGTGACCCCGGCGCGTGCCAGGAAGTCGCCCTTGGCGATGATGAGGGTGATGACGGCGACCAACAGTGGCAGGATCACCAGGGTCAGGATGAAGCCCTGAGACCGCCGGGTCCAGAAGCCCCGGCCCTCGGTGATGCCGTAGGCCTGGTTGACGAAGGTGCCGAAGGCGGCGACGTATTTGCCCGCCGACCACAGGGACAGGACCAGGCCGACGATGAAGATTACCAGGTCGGCGTGGGAACGGGCCAGGGAGTTCACCGGCTCGGCCAGCCGCATCACCTCGGGGTTGCCGGTCACGCGCACCAGCCAGCTGAGCACATTGGCCACCGATGATTCGCCGCGGCCGAACAGGCTGAAGGTCGAGACGATGACGCCGCCGGTGGGGATGACGGCCAGGAGCAGGTAGAAGGACAGGGTGGCGGAGGAATCGACCCGGCGCTCGTCGATGAAGCGCTGACTGGTCCGGCCCAGGGCGTAGAACCTGGCCAGGGGAGTCAGCCGGGGCCCTGGCGTGGTGAAGTCGCTGATGCGCTGCCTGGTCCGGTCCCTGACCGAGGCGCCGACGGGTCCCGGCAGTGCGGCCTCGGCCCTTGCCTCCATCGCCTCGGCACTCAGCGGAGGGTGCTCGGCATGCGTCAGCAACCGGGCGCTACGTCTCTCCTTCACCACCACAGTCTATGTGCCCTCAACCCGGCGGTGGCTCCACAAATGCACGAGTGGCCCGAAAACTCACGAGTTTTCGAGCCACTCACGTAAGTGTGGAGCCACCGTCAGGCGCGGGCACCCAACTTGCGTGCCCACGCCCAACGTTACAGACTCACTTGCGGGCGTTGACCGCTTCCGTGGCCTGCGGCAGGACGGCGAACAGATCGCCGACCACGCCGAAGTCGGCCAGCTCGAACATCGGCGCGTCCTCGTCCTTGTTCACGGCGACGATGTTCTTCGAAGTCTGCATGCCCGCCCGGTGCTGGATGGCACCGGAGATACCGGCTGCCACGTACAGCTGCGGGGAGACGACCTTGCCGGTCTGCCCTACCTGGTTCGAGTGCGGGTACCAGCCGGCGTCCACCGCGGCGCGCGATGCGCCGACGGCAGCACCCAGTGAGTCCGCGAAGGCCTCGACGGGGGAGAAGTCGCCACCGGTGCCGCGGCCGCCGGAGACGATGATCTGCGCGTCGAGCAGGTTCGGACGGCCCGAGGCCGGCTTCTCCTCGACGTTGACGATCGTCACGGACTTGGCGGCATCGCTGACGGTGATGTCGACCTCTTCGAGCGCGGCGGCGCCGGCGGCCTCGACCGGGGCGACGGCGTTGCCCTTGATGGCCACGACGGGCGTGCCCTTGACGACCTTGCCCTTGACCGTGTAGGAACCGGCGAACACGGACTGGGTGGCGACCAGGTCGGCGCCCAGTTCGACGGCGTCGGTGATGATGCCGGAGCCGGTCTTGACGGCGGCCAGGGCACCCACTTCCTTACCCTCGGCGGTGGAGGGGACCAGGACGGCGGCGGGCTGCCGGGCCTCGATCAGCGCGGCCAGGGCCTCGCCCTTGGGGGAGACGAGGAATTCGTCGAAGGCGGGATCCTGGTTGACCAGGACCTTCGCCGCACCGTACTTGCCCAGTTCGGCGGCTGCGGCGGTGGCGTCGCCGGCGCCCAGGAAGACGGCAACGGGTTCGCCGATGCCTGCGGCGGCGGTGAGCAGCTCGAAAGCGGACTTGGCGACGGCGTCGCCGGAGTGTTCGACCAGAACGAGAACTTCAGACATTGTCATATACCTCTTTCGCTACTTCCTCAGACCAGCTTCTTCGCGGCCAGCCACTCGACCAGCTTGGTGCCGCCATCGCCCTCGTCGGTGATGATCTCACCGGCGGTGCGGGCCGGGCGCTCCGCGACCTCGACAACCTGCGTCGTGGCACCGGCACGGCCGACCTCGGAGGCGGCGACGCCCAGATCGGACAGATCGTATTCCGCGATCTTCTTGCGCTTGGCACCGAGGATGCCCTTGAAGGAGGGGTAGCGCGGTTCATTGGTCTGGTCGGTGACCGAGACCAGGGCCGGCAGCGCCGCCTCGAGGAACTGCGAGGAGGTGTCGCCGTCGCGACGGGCGTTCACGGTGGTCCCGGAGACGGTCACCTGGGAAACCTGGGTGAGTGCGGGCAGGCCGGAGAGTTCGGCGACCAGGGTCGGGACGACGGACATGCCGGCATCGGTCGAGGCGAAGCCGGTGAGGACCAGATCGATGGGGCCCTCGTCCTCGGCGACCTGCTTGAGAGCTGCGGCCAGGACCCGGGCGGTGCCGATCGCGTCCGAGGCGTCGAGCGCATCGTCGTTGACGTGCACGCCCTTGGTGGCGCCCATCTGCAGAGCCTTCTTGACCGCGTCCTTGGCGTCGTCGCCGCCGACGGTCAGTGCGATGACCTCGGCTGACTTGTCGCCGCCGGTGATCTTGAGGGCTTCTTCGACCGCGTACTCGTCCAGCTCGGACAGCAGCCCGTCGACGCTGCGGTCGACGGTGTTATCGGATTCGAAGGTACGGTCGCCGGCTGCGTCCGGGACGTACTTGACAAAAGTGACAATCCTCATGTGGGGTTTTCATCCTTCCTGAGAAACCGTGGCCTGATGGACCGCTCCTGCAAGTGGCGGACGCATCGTGCCCTATCAGCTTATCAATCGTTCAGTGGTTTGTCAGGGCGGCCTTAGCGGCGCGCCCGGCGGGAGGGACCCGCGCGACCCTACAAAGCCACGCGCTCCCAGACGGCGGCCAATCCCTGGCCGCCGCCGATGCACATCGTCTCCAGGCCGAAGCGGGACTCGCGGCGGCGCATCTCATGGGCCAGGGTCGCCAGGATCCTGGCGCCCGTGGCGCCCACGGGATGGCCCAGCGAGATGCCGGAGCCGTTGACGTTGAGACGTGCGAAGTCGTCCTTGCCCAGGTCCCAGGCCCGGGTGACGGCCAGCGCCTGGGCGGCGAAGGCCTCGTTGAGTTCGATCAGGTCCATATCGGCAAGGCTCAGACCCGCACGGGTCAGAGCCTTGTCGCTGGCCGGCACCGGCCCGATGCCCATGATCCGCGGCTCCACCCCTGCCACAGCCCAGCTGACCAGTTTGAGGACGGGGACCAGCCCGAGCTTCTGCGCGTGTGCGCGGGTCGTGACGATCGTGGCCGCGGCCCCGTCGTTCTGGCCCGAGGCATTGCCCGCGGTCACGGTGGCCGCCGGGTCGACGCCTGCGCGCATCGGTTTGAGCTTCGCGAGCTTCTCCAGGGTGGAATCCGCCCGGATGTGCTCATCGCGGGTGATCTGGGCCTCCGGGGTCTTGCGGGTGGCGGGAATGGTCACCGGGACGATCTCGTCGGCGAACTTGCCCTCCTGAGTCGCGGCGGCGGCCCGGCGATGCGATTCGACGGCGAAGGCATCCTGTTCCTCCCTGCCGATGTTGTAGTCCTCGCGCAGGTTCTCCGCCGTCTCGATCATGCCGCCGGCCACGGGGTAGAACTGGCCGCCGGCGGTCTGGCGTCCACGGGCCAGGGAGTCGTGCAGGGTCAGATCGCCGGCCTTGAAGCCCCACCGGGACGTCACATCGTAGATCGGCGCGGAGCTCATCGATTCGGCGCCGCCGGCGATGATGAGGTCAGCCCCACCGGTGGCGATCGCCCCTGCCGCGGTGATGATGGACTGCAGGCCGGAACCACAGCGGCGCTCCAGCTGCATCCCCGGCACCGTGATGGGCAGGCCGGCGTCCAGGGCGATGATGCGGCCCAGGTTGGGGGCCTCGGAGGAGGCGTAGGCCTGGCCGAAGACCACATCGTCGATGGCGTCGGGGGACAGGCCGGAACGTTCGATGACCGCGCGCACCACGGTGGCGCCCAGGGTCTGCGGGGCGATCCCCCTGAACTGTCCGCCAAAGGCGCCGACTCCGGTGCGCAGGGGCTGGCAGACCACGATGTCCTGATCGTGGGCGGGAGTACTGGCTTTCGTCATGGGGCCTCCTGGAACGCGCGTGGACCGGCCGGGGACGGCCGGGGAAAGTGTCGTGTGTCCCATCTTATGCACGGGGCGGCAGTACCCGTGCAGGCGTCCCGGGATCCGGGCCGCGGCCTCGGGCGGATGGCGGGCATGACAAGCTTGGTGACGGGGCCCACTGGGGGCCCGGAGAGCGAAAGAGGACGTAGCGAAGTGAACGAAGCCGTGACCCCGGAACCGGACCGCCTGGCAGGACTGCGGGAACGCGGAGGCACCGGCCCTCTGGCCGGGGTGTTGGTCGCAGATTTCTCCCGGGTGCTGGCCGGGCCCTATGCCACGATGCTGCTGGCCGATATGGGTGCCACCGTGATCAAGGTGGAGGGCCCAGTAGGAGACGAGACCCGTTCCTGGCGCCCTCCGGAACACGAGGGCGTGTCGACCTACTACATGTCGATCAACCGCAACAAACTCGATGTGGTCCTGGACTTCGCCGATCCGGAGGATCTGGCCATGGCCCGGGAGCTGGCCCGGCGGGCCGATGTGGTGGTGGAGAACTTCAAGGTCGGGGGACTGGCCAAGTTCGGCCTGGATTACGATTCGGTGGTCCAGGACAATCCGAACGTCGTTTACGCCTCGCTGACCGGGTTCGGGCCGTCCTTCAAGCGTCCCGGCTACGATCTGCTGATTCAGGGGCTGTCCGGCTATATGAGCCTGAACGGGGAACCGGACGGGGAACCGACCAAGTCCGGCTTCGCGGTGTTCGACGTCATCACCGGACTGCACACGGCCCTGGGCATCGTGACGGCGCTGCGCCACCGCGATCTGACCGGACAGGGCCAGCACGTCGAAACGAATCTGCTGTCCTCGGCGCTGTCGGGCATGGCCAATCAGACGGGGGCCTATGCGGCGGCCGGAGTGGTGCCCACGCGGATGGGCAATGAGCACCCCAGCCTGTACCCCTACGCGCCGTTCCCCACCGGAGCCGGGGAACTCATCCTGGCGGTGGGCAATGATCGGCAGTTCGCCGCACTGTGCTCGGTGCTGGGTTGTGAAGAGCTGCTCGACGATGAGCGTTTCGTCCACAATCCCGGGCGCACCGCCAACCGCGCGAAGCTGCGGCCGGTGTTGGTGGCGGCGCTGGCAGCCCGCAGTGCCGGCGACTGGTACGAGCCGCTGAGCGCGGCTGGTGTGCCGTGCGCGCCGATCAACGATGTGGCCGGCGGGGTCGACTATGCAGCCTCGATCGGCCTGGAACCGCTGGTGGACATCGACGGAATGCGTTCGATCGCCAATCCCATCCGCCTGTCGGAGACTCCGGCGTCATACGACAGCGCCCCGCCGGCGCTCGACGCCGACGGGGACGCTATCCGCTCCTGGTTGCGCGGCTGAACTCGGCTCAGACGCCGCCGGTCAGGGTGACGCCGCCATCCAGGGCCAGGCACTGCCCGGTGATCCAGGACGCCTCGTCGGACAGTAGGAAGGTGACCGCGTTCGCGATGTCCTCCGGCTCGCCCAGGCGCTTGAGCGGGTACTGGGCGGCGACGGTGTCCTCGCCGGACTCCACCAGCTTCTCCGCGAAGCGCGTCTTGACCACGGCCGGGGCCACTGCGTTGACGCGGACCTTGGGGCCCAGCTCGACGGCCAGCTGCTCGGTGATCTGGATCAGCATGGCCTTGGACGAACCGTAGAAGCCGATGCCCGCCGGCGGCTTCAGCCCGGCGACCGATGCGATGTTGACCACGGAGCCACCGCGTTCGGCGAAGGACGCGCGGTAGAGCTTCTGGATCCAGCGCAGGCTGGCGAGGTCGTTGACCTCGAAGATCTTGCGGGCGGCGCGGTCCTCCAACTCGATCATCGGGCCGTAGGCGGGGTTGATTCCGGTGTTGTTGACCAGCAAGTCGACCGGGCCGAAGGCCTCGGTGACCCGGGCGATGACCTCGTCCTGGTGCTCCGGGTCGTCGCCCTTGCCTGCGACCGCCACGACCTTGGAGGGGCCGCCGAGTTCCGCCGCCGCCGCGTCGAGGGCCTCCTGGCCGCGGGCGGTGATGGCCACCCTGGCCCCCTCGTCGACCAGACGGCGGGCGATGGCCAGGCCGATGCCACGGGAGGCGCCCGTGACGATTGCGACCTTGCCGGCGAAGCGTTGCGACATGGTTATCTCCTTTGAAACCTGATTGAACGATTGTTCGGTCAGCTTACAGGGGAGAGTCCGGACGCGTCATCCTCAGACCAGGCTCTGATGCGCCCAGCGGGATTCCGCACCGAAGTCCGGCAACAGCCCCTGCGCCAGCTCGGCGATCGGCTCGGGCACCTGGGCCTCGGCGCCCTCGACCATATAGCCCGCCCGGTGGAAGAACGAGGCGCGAACCGTGGGGATCCGGGTGATGACCTGCGATTTGGTGGGCAGGCCCGCGCTGCTGAGCACCTGCGGGATCAGTCCCAGGGCCACGGTTGCGATGCCCCTGCCGCGGTAGGGCATATGCGTGCCCAGCCCGCGCAGGAACACCGCGGTGCGGGTCTCGTCCCCGTCGAACTGCAGGGCGGAGACCACTGCGGCCGCCAACACCGTGCCCGCTCGGTGGACCACGATCCCCGAATCCTGGGGCAGCAGGGTCAGCCCGTCGGGCCGGTCGGCCGGCTGTGCGGCCTCGGGCAGGGCCTGCCCAGCCGCGTCCTCGGCGTCGCCTGCCCCGGAAGCGCCGTGGGCAGTGTCGATGGGCACATCGCCCCCGGTCGAATCAGCGGCAGGGGAGAAGGCGCCCAGCGCTGGGACGAAGGAGTCGACGCCGGCGGCCTGCGCGGCCTCGGCCAGGGAGGCGTTGAGCAGGGCCTCGACCGCCGGCCGGTGCGGGCCGGCCAACAGCTCGAATTCGACGCCGTCGTCGGCCAGCGCCTGGGCGTAGCGGAGGTGGCGCTTGCGGACGGCTTCCGGGCTGAGCCCTGGGAACATAACAGACATACCCCCAGCCTATAGACTTGAGCGCATGGGTAAGAAGTCCAAGAAATCAACAGCAGACATCATCGCCAAGCGCCTGGCCAAGGCGCAGGCCTCCGCCTTCGTCGCCCGCCCGTTCCAGGGCCTGCCGGGCGAACTCGACATCATCAGCCTGCGCGAACTCGTGCCGGCGGCCACCGCCACGGCCAAGCTGACGGAGGAATACGGCGGTGACGAGGTGACCTTCGCCTCGCTGCTGCCAGGGGCCTGGCAGGCCCTGCACCGTGCCGACGGCGTACTGTTGGCCGGCCTGCAGGTCCCCGTGACCAGCCCCGACCCCTCGCGTGACGTGGCCGCCGGCATCCTGGCGGCCAAGGACGCCGAGCCCGGCACCTTCATCGAGGCCGACGGGCAGCCCGGTGCCGGCCCCCGCCTGCAGGACATCCTGGACACCAGCGTGCCCTTCACCGTGTCCGTGCAGTCGACCTTCGACTACTGGCTGCCGGCCGACGAATCCCAGCAGGACGAGGACGTCAAGGCCGCGCTCGAACAGGCCAATGAGGGCATCGCGCCGACCGAGAAGCTGGCGGGCGCGTCCGGGGCCTACTGGACGGAGATGGCCGGGCGCCGCTACGTCCGCTGGGCCCGGCTGGAAGACGAGGACAGGGTCATGGACGGGCTGGCCCGCCTGCACGCCGCCGGCACCGACACCCTCGGCGGCCTGGGCAAGTACCTGGGCTGCTTCCGCGCCCACGGCATCGCGATCCCCGTCTGGGAGCTCGAGGGAGACGCCCAGCAGCCCGACGACGTCGATGCGGTGCTGCCGGCCTTCGCCGAGTCCCTGTCCGCTGCGATCGCCTCGGACGAACCGCTGAGCGCAGATGAGCGTCGCGCCCGCGCCGGAGTCGTTTCCCGGCAGCTGACGATCCGCTGATGGAGGCCGCAGCGCACCGGCCGCGGCTGGGCTACCTGGGGCCGGAGGCGACCTTCACCGAGGCCGCCCTGCTGCAGGTCCTGGCCGCGGCCGGCATCGAGGATGCGGTGCGGGTCCCGATGCGCTCCCAGCAGGACGCTCTCGAGGCAGTGGCCGCGGGCACTCTGGACGGTGCTGTGGTGCCCATCGAGAACTCCCTGGAGGGCGGGGTGCCCGCCACCCTCGATTCACTGGCCCGGTTCGAGCAGCTGCGCATCACCGCAGAGACCCTGGTCGCCGTGCAATTCGTCATTGCGGCACGGCCCGGGGTGGCACTGGCGGACGTGACGTCGTTCTCGACTCATCCGCACGCCGAGGCCCAGACCCGCTCCTGGATCGCCGCGCACCTGCCGGCCGCGCAGTACCTGCCCGCGACCTCGACCGCGGCGGCGGCCATGGACCTGGGCGCAGACGCCGCAGGCGAACTCGAATATCAGGCCGCCATCTGCCCGGCGCTGGCCGCGCAGTCCTACGGTCTGGAAGTCCTGGGCGAGAACATCGGGGACCGCACCGACACCGTCACCCGATTCGTCTTGGTCCGTCCGGCGGGCCATCTGCCGGCGCCCACTGGCTCGGACAAGACGACGGCGGTCGTGGCCCTAGCCAGCGACCGGGCGGGCGCCCTGTTGGAGATGCTCGAACAGTTCTCGGCCCGCGGGGTGAACCTCTCGCGGATCGAGTCGCGTCCCACCGGCGACGGCCTGGGACTCTACCAGTTCTCGATCGACGCGGCCGGCCACGTGGCCGAACCCCGGATGGCCGAGGCCCTGGGCGGGGTCTACCGGTTCGCCCGGAACGTGCAGTTCCTGGGTTCGTATCCGGCCGCCGACGGGGCCAAGGTCACAGTCGACGCGCGCACCACGGCGCAGGCCTTCGGCGATGCCGCCGCCTGGCTCGGACGGATCCGGGAAGCAGGGTAACCGGCGCTGCGCGCTCAGTCCAGTGCCGCGCTCAGGCCGTCGACGGGATCGACGAAGAGCAGGAGGCCCAGCCGGGTCAGGTCGTAGGTGCGCGAGGCGGTGATCCAGACGACCGCCGGCAGTGGCCAGCGGTGCGCCCGCTTGCCCCAGGCCAGCCCGCGCTGGGCCGCCCTTGCCTTGACCCTGGCCAGATCCGCCGGTTGGGCGTCCACCTTCACCGGCTCCAGACCGGCCCTGGCCATCAGGGGGTTGACCACGTGCTCGGGTAGGTAGGCGCTGGGGTCGGCGACGTTGACCGGGCCGGTGACCTCTGGATGTTCCAGGCCCGCCAGGACGGCGGACACCAGGTTCTCCGGAGCGCACAGGCTCACCGGTTCCCGCCCGCCACCGGGCAGTGCCAGCACGTCCTTGTGCGTATGGGCACCGATGAATGGCACCAGATAGGGATCGCTGTGATCCCAGGGCGCGTAGACCGGCGCCGGGCGCAGGATGAGGGAATCGCGGTGAACCCGGGAGATGACCGCCTCGGCCTGCGCCTTCGAGGCCTGATAGGGGCTCAGATACCGCACCTGTTCGACCGGGCCGGCCTCTTCGAACAGTTCCTCGTGTGGGACCTGCGGATCGTAGACGGCGGTCGTCGACAAGTGGATCAGGCGACTGGCTGCGAAGGCGTCGACCACCGCGCGGGTGCCGGTGACGTTGACGGCGTGGAAGGACTCGGGCGCGGGTTCGGGCGTACCGGGCACCCGCGGGGTCAGGGCGGCAGCGTGCACCACGGCCGGCCGGCGCTCTGCCAGGGACCGGATCGCCGCGGGGGCGGGGCCGGTCAGATCCCAGTCCACATGGGTGATTCCCGCGATGCCGGGGTCGGTCCGGCCCACACTGGTGACCAGGCGGCCCCGGGAGACCAGTGCGCGGGCGATCAGGCCCCCCAGAAATCCGGAGGCGCCGGTGACGACGACGTTCATGCCCCGCGGTGTTCCCAGACCGGCTCGCGCTTGCTCAGGAAGGCGTCGATGCCCTCCTGGGCGTCGTGCTCGATGGCGTTGTCGGCCATCACCTGGACGGTCTGGGCGTAGGCCTCCGTGGTCGACAGGGAGATCTGATCGTAGAAGGCCCGCTTGCCGATGCTCACGGTCGCGCTCGAGGCCTCGGAGATGGTCCTGGCCAGCTCCAGGGTGACCTCGTCGAGTTCGGTTGCGGCGGCCAAGTGCGAGACCAGACCGAACTGGTAGGCCTGCTCGGCGGAGATCATCTCACCGGTCAGCAGCATCCGCATGGCCTGCTTGCGCGGCACCGCACGGGACAGGGCGACCATCGGGGTCGAACAGAACAGGCCGATGTTGACGCCGGGGGTGGCGAACCTGGCCGCCTCCGAGGCGACTGCCAGGTCTGCGGTCGCCGCCAGCTGGCACCCGGCGGCGGTGGCCACGCCCTGGACCTTGGCGATTACGGGCTGGGGGATGTGCTGGATGAGCTGCATCAGGGCGGAGCAGGTGTAGAACAGCTCCTGCTGCTGCGGGTGGGCGGCACCACGGATCTGCTTGAGGTCGTGGCCGGAGGAGAAAACGTGTCCGGTCGACTGCAGGATGATGACGCGCACATCGGTGCGCTTGCCCAGCGCCCGGAAGGTGGAGCTGAGGCTGTTCATCATCTGTAGGCTCAGCGCATTGCGCGTGGCCGGGTCGTTGAGGGTGACGGTCGCAATCGGTCCCGTGACGTCGAGGAGGACGAGCGCGGATGCGTCCGTGGGCTGGGGTGTCTGCTCATCGGTCATGGTCATAGTCTGTCACGAACCCGGCGGAGTGTCCGCAGGGCTCACCCCTTGGGGCGGACCCGGACCTGCTTGGTTCCCCGGTGGACGTGCTCGGCCGGGCGCTGGAGGTCGTCGTGGGTCAGGGCGTCGACCAGTTTCTGCGATGCGCGGGTGATCGCCTCCAGTTCCGCAGAATCCAGCCCCAGGCGCGCGCGCATCTGGGTGGGGACGTCCTTGGCGGTTGCGCGCAGTTCGATGCCGGCGCGGGTCAGGTGGATGTAGCGGCGGCGCTCGTCGTTGGGGTCGGGCACGCGGGTGACCAGATCGCGCTTCTCCAGCCGGCGCAGCAGCAGGGTCAGGGTGGCCATCTCGAAGTTGAGCAGCTTGGCCAGGTCGGAGGCCGAAATGCCGGAGTCCCCGGTGCCGGCGGCCGAGGGATTGTCCTGCCAGTGGTCCCACAGGGCCAGCATTACGAGGTACTGCGGATGCGTCAGGCCCAGCGGCTCCAGCGGCCCCTTGTACGCCTGCACCAGGAGGCGCGATGCCACCGTGATGGGGAAGCAAAGCTGCTGGTCAAGGTGTAAATCGTCGGTCTGATCGGATGTCTCTGTGCCCATGGGTATCATCTTAGTTCGCCTCCCAGACGACGGTCCCCCTGGTGCGCGCACCAGGGGGACCGTCGTCTGGGGATTCACGGCTCACTTGCCGAAGTGGCGCTCCATCCACGGGATGAACTCCACGCCGGTGAACAGCGCCAGGCAGAAGCTGAGCAGACCGCCGGTGAGGTACCAGGCCTCCAGGGGGTCGTCGCCCTGTCCCGCGATCCCGCCGAAGAGGTAGAAGGAGAGGAGGAGGAAGACCGCCATCAGCACGACGCCGATGATGGTGATCCAGGTGTTGTGGTTGCCCTTGTAAGCGCCGACTTGCGCCATGGTGACTCCTTGTCGATTCGGATGAGTCGGCACACGGGTACCGACTGTGGACATTCGATATCCCAGTATAGGCGGTGGGAAAAACAACGGAAATGTTCGTCTGATGGAATGAATCAGGAGCCGAGTGACTTGTACTTATAGGATTTTTTGTGCCCCGTGACGTCCGTTCTGCCGGTTCGTCGCGTGCGGGTGCCGGAGGACACGGGTAGTCGGGGGAAGGGGAGAGCTGTATGTCGATGATCGTCCTGCTGATTCTGCTGGGGATGGGCACGGTGATAGTCGTCGGGGTCGGCGAACGCCTGTCGCTGCCGTGGCCGGCCCTTATGGTCTTTCTGGGGACGGCCATCGCACTGATCCCGGGGATGGAGAAGGTTCACATCGAATCGGAGCTCATCCTCCCGATCTTCCTGCCGCCCCTGTTGTACGCCACCGCGCAGCGGACCTCGTGGATGCTCTTCCGCTCCACCTGGCGTTTCATCCTGTTCCTGGCCGTCGGCCTGGTGGCGGCGACGGTGGCGATCGTGGGCGCCTCGGCGGTCTGGCTGATACCGGGCATCGGCGTGACGGCCGCGATCGCGCTGGGCGCCATGGTCTCCCCACCCGACCCGGTGGCGGTCGAGGCGGTTTCGGCCTCGGCTCCGCTGCCGCGCAAGATCCAGCAGGTGTTCCAGAGCGAGGGGCTGTTCAACGATGCGGCCGCCCTGGTGATCTTCCAGCTGGCGGTGTCGGCGACCGTCGCCGGCGAGAAGCTGAACTTCGGCTGGCTGACCGCGCGGTTCGTGATCTCCGCTGTGCTGGCCGTGGTGGTGGGCTTCGTCATGGCCTTCCTGGTCAAGTGGCTCATGAAGTTCTCGCACAATACGGTCGCCCGGTCCACTGCGCAGTTGGTCATGCCCTTCGCCGTGTACCTGGTGGCCGAACACGTGGGTGCTTCCGGGGTCATCGCCGTCGTCGTCGCCGCACTGGAGACGCGACGCCAGGATGTGGCAGAACGCGCGGAGGAGCGCGTGATGCAGGAGGCGACGTGGAGCGTCCTGGAGATGCTCATCACGGGTGTGGCCTTCGGGCTGATCGGCATCGAGCTGCGTGCGACCATCATGGATACGAACGTCAATCTGTGGGAGGCCGCACGCGCGGGCCTGGTCATCTCACTGTTCATGATCATCCTGCGCTTCCTGTGGATCGGCGTGGTCATGCTCCTGGTCGACCGCAAGGCGCAGAAGCAGTTCGGCCTGAAGAACTACCTCAAGGGCGTGACGATCATGACCTGGGGCGGGATGAGGGGACTGGCGACCCTGGCGCTGGCGCTGTCGCTGCCGATGACCACGGCGGACGGATCACCCTTCCCCGGCCGCGATGCGATGCTGATGGTCGTGGTCATGGTCCTGGGCGTGACCCTGCTGGGTGCGGGGCTGAGTTTCCCCGCTGCCGTCCGCAAGCTCAGCGTGGTCGCGAAGAACGAACACAAACAGGAGCAGATGATCGCGGCCAGGGCCAGGCGCGCCTCGCTCAACGCGCTCAAACACGCAGATGACGTGCCGGAGGAGATCCGCGAGGAGCTGCGCGCCCGTTTGCGCACCCTGCAGATCCAACTGGCCGGCGGCGATGAGGGGGTCGAACGCGAGGCCACCCTGAAGAAGATCCAGAAGCACAATGCGGTCTTCGCCAAGTACCAGACGCTGTCGCTCAATGCGGCCCGCGCCGAGGTGCTGCGGTGCCGTGGGGAGCGCGGAGTCGACCCCGAGGCGGCCGACCAGGTGATGCGCCGACTGGACCTGCAAACGGTGCTGTTGGGCGACTCCACTCCCACCATGACGCTGCCGCTGGTCCGCCCGCGTCCCGCAGCGCGCAAGGCGGCTGCCAAGGCCGCGCCCCCGGCGGATGCGACGAAGGACCCCAAGACCGCGCCGAGGGGACCGGCGGGCGAGAAATAGTGGGTTGAGCGGAATAGACTCAACTTTTCTGGCGTTGGACTGAGCAGACTGAGACAATCAGAGACGATAGAACTCACGAGGTTCAGAACCTGGAAGGGGGAGTCCAGATGGACGCCAAACTCACGACGAAGTCGCAGGAGGCACTGCAGACCGCCGTACAGGACGCCACAACGCGTGGCAATGCCCAGCTGCAGCCGGAACACCTGCTGCGCGCACTACTGGAACAGGAGGGCTCGATCGCGGCGTCGCTGATCGAGCACCTGGGGGCCGATCCCCGTGCCCTGGCGGCGCGGTCGGGTGAACTGGTCGCGGAACTGCCCGCGGCCTCGGGCGCCACGGTGAACAATCCGCAGATGGGGCGCAACACCCTGCTGCTGATCCAGAACGCGGAGAAGGAGATGCAGGGGCTGGGCGACCAGTTCGTCTCCACCGAACACCTGCTCATCGCGGCGACCGCGGACCAGGGCGGGGTGGGCGAGCTGCTGCGTGCGGCCGGCGTCACCCGCGATGGCCTGCTCGAGGCCCTGCCCGGCATCCGCGGGGGCCGCAAGGTCACCAGCGAGAACCCGGAGGAGACCTTCCAGGCCCTGGAGAAGTACGGCACGGATCTGACGGCCGCCGCCCGCGAGGGCAAGCTGGACCCCGTGATCGGCCGCGACTCGGAGATCCGCCGGGTGGTCCAGGTGCTCAGCCGCCGGACCAAGAACAACCCGGTGCTGATCGGCGAGCCCGGTGTGGGCAAGACCGCGGTGGTCGAAGGACTGGCCCAGCGGATCGTCGCCGGCGACGTCCCCGAGTCCCTGCGCGATAAGACGCTCATCAGCCTCGACCTGGGTTCGATGGTCGCCGGTGCGAAGTACCGCGGCGAATTCGAGGAGCGCCTCAAGGCAGTGCTCGAGGAGATCAAGAACTCCGACGGCCAGGTCGTGACCTTCATCGACGAGATCCACACGGTGGTCGGCGCCGGTGCCACGGGCGATGGCTCCATGGACGCCGGCAATATGCTCAAGCCCATGCTGGCCAGGGGCGAGCTGCGCCTGGTGGGTGCGACGACCCTGGACGAATACCGCGAGAACATCGAAAAGGACCCCGCCCTGGAGCGCCGGTTCCAGCAGGTCTTCGTGGGCGAGCCCAGTGTCGAGGACACCGTGGCCATCCTGCGCGGGCTCAAGGAGCGCTACGAGGCCCACCACAAGGTGACGATCTCAGACTCCGCATTGGTCGCCGCCGCCAGCCTGTCCAATCGCTATATCACCGATCGGCAGCTGCCGGATAAGGCTATCGACCTGGTCGACGAGGCCGCCAGCCGTCTGCGCATGGAGATCGACTCCGCCCCGGTGGAGATCGATCAGCTGCGCCGTTCCGTGGATCGGTTGAAGATGGAGGAGATGGCGCTGTCGAAGGAGACCGACGAGGCCTCCAGGGAACGCCTGGCCGCACTGCGGACCGATCTGGCGGACAAGCAGGAGGAGCTCGCCGGGCTCAACGCCACCTGGGAGACCCAGCGGGCCGGGCTGAATCGGGTCGGTGATCTGAAGAAGAAGCTCGACGATCTCCGCGGACAGGCCGAAATCGCGCGCCGCGACACCGACCTGGAGACCGCCAGCCGTCTGCTCTACGGCGAGATCCCCGCTGTGGAGAAGGAGATCGCCGCGGCCGAGGCCGAGGACGCACAGGGCGAGGGGACCGGGTCCCGGATGGTCAATGAACAGGTCGGGCCCGACGACATCGCCGAAGTCGTCTCCGCCTGGACCGGCATTCCCGCCGGGCGCCTGTTGCAGGGCGAGCGCGAGAAGCTGCTGCACGCCGAGGAGATCATCGGGCGTCGGCTGATCGGCCAGTCCGCTGCGGTGGCGGCCGTCTCCGATGCGATCCGCCGGTCGCGTGCCGGGGTGTCCGATCCCGATCGTCCCACGGGTTCGTTCCTGTTCCTGGGTCCCACGGGCGTGGGCAAGACCGAGCTGGCGAAGTCCCTGGCGGACTTCCTGTTCGAAGACGAGCGCTCGCTGGTGCGCATCGATATGAGCGAGTACGGGGAGAAGCACTCCGTGTCCCGCCTGGTCGGTGCGCCCCCGGGATACGTCGGCTACGAAGAGGGCGGCCAGCTGACCGAGGCCGTGCGGCGCAGGCCGTATTCGGTGGTGCTGCTCGATGAGGTCGAGAAGGCCCACCCGGACGTCTTCGACATCCTGCTGCAGGTCCTCGACGACGGTCGACTGACCGATGGGCAGGGGCGCACGGTTGACTTCAGGAACACGATTCTGATCCTGACGTCGAACCTGGGCTCGCAGTTCCTGGTCGATCAGTCCCTGAGCGCCGAAGAACAGCACAAGGCGGTCATGGAGGTCGTCAACCGCTCGTTCAAGCCGGAGTTCCTCAACCGGCTCGACGATGTGGTGATGTTCGACGCGCTGTCCACGGACGAACTGGCCCGCATCGTCGATCTGCAGATCGCCTCGATGCAGGCACGGCTGTCCGAGCGCAGGCTGACTCTGCAGGTCAGCCCCGCTGCCAGCGAATGGCTGGCACTGGAGGGCTATGACCCTGCGTACGGCGCGCGTCCGCTGCGGCGCCTGGTCCAGCGCGAGATCGGCGACAAGCTGGCCCGCGAGATCCTCTCGGGGACCGTGCGCGACGGCGATACCGTGGTGGTGGACCGGCCCAATGAGTTCGACGGCCTGACGATCACGGCCGAGCACGTGGAGGGCTGATCGGGCGGACCGAGTCGGTCGTCCGGACACACGGCGGCCCCGGGAACCGGAAGGATCCCGGGGCCGCCGTGTGTCCGGACGTGTGTGTCCCGTGCATTCTGGGCGGACGGGCCCGCCGGATCAGTCCGCGTAGTCGACGATGACGGGCGCATGGTCCGAGGCGCCCTTGCCCTTGCGCTCGTCGCGGTCGATCAGCGCGGCGGTGGCACGTTCGGCCAGGGCGGGGCTGGCCAGCTCGAAGTCGATGCGCATCCCCTTCTTCTTGGGGAAACTCAAGCCCTTGTAGTCCCAGAAGGTATAGACGCCGGGACCGGGCGTGAAGGGACGGGTGACCTCGCGCAGGCCGGTGTCAAGCAGTTCTTGGAAGGCCCGGCGTTCGGGTTCGGAGACGTGGGTGGCGCCGTCGAATTCGGCCATGTCCCAGACATCCATGTCCAAGGGCGCGACATTGAAATCGCCGACCAGGCAGAACTGTGCGGTGGGATCGGTCCGCAGGGTGGTGGCACAGACATCGCGGAGTCGGGCCAGCCAGTCGAGTTTGTAGGCGTAGTGCGGGTGGGTCAGTTCCCGGCCGTTGGGTACGTAGAGGGAATACACGCGTACCCCGTCGCAGACGGCGGAGATCGCCCGCGCCTCCGCAGGGGCATCGGGTCCCCAGCCCTCCGGGCCGAAGCCCGGCATATCGGCGAACCCGATCTGCGGGTCCTCCAAACCCACCCGGGAGGCCACGGCCACGCCGTTCCACTGGTTGAGCCCGTGGAAGGCCACTTGGTAGCCGCGGGAGGTGAAGACCTCTTCGGGGAACTGCTCGTCCTTGCACTTGAGTTCCTGGATCGCCAGAACGTCGACCTCGGAACGGTCGAGGAAGGCCCCGATCCGTTCGGCTCTGGCCCTGACGGAGTTCACATTCCACGTCGCTATTCGCATCCATCCAGTCTACTGGCGGTCGGACCGTCCGGGATGGGGCGCGGGGCCGGCCGGGCAGTGGCCCTCGGATGCGGTCGCGGATGACGGGAATGTATGGCGGCGATGACATTCAGGTGAATCGCCTATGGGATTCGACTCGGAACAGAATGTGAGTTTCTTGAGTATTCTGGTTCGACTCGGGTGCTGAGCGCTCACATACGATGTTTTTCCAGGTCAAAAGGTTATTGAACGAATTAAATTACCTTTTGGCCACTTGTCATCGGACGACTGTTCGGGTTATGGTTATACCGGTTCATTTGGTGGGGATCGAATGGACCATGGACGTGTGGGGATGCGTCCAAGGTACTCGAGGGGAGTGCCGATTGCGACCCCGGGTTGAGCATTGCGCTCCCCGGGGTCGCTTTTCATTCATCGGCCTTTTCGCCGCTCGGGGCGTCGACGCCGAGAACGGGACGGCGCCTCAGGAATTGGGTGGCGCCTCGGTCCCGGCGCCACGGGTGCGGATCGCAGGGATCAGTACGCGTCCGTCCCCGGTTGCACGGGTCGCCCCTGGGCCGTTGGGCACCGGCCTGCCGCACGGCATCGGGGAGTGCGTGTTTCCGGTTTCGTCCGCGGGCCGGGCCGGTCCCTGTGCGGCCTCACCGGGTTCGGTCGCGGCCGCGTGGGCTGCCCGGTGCGCCGCCAGTTCGGCGCGCAGGCCCGCGGTATCGGTCTGGGCCACGACCTCGAATCCACCGTCGACGATCATGTCGAGGTCGGCCTGCGCGTCCTGGCCCTCGCTGGTCAGGTAATCGCCCAGGAACAGGGAGTTCGCCACGTGCAGGCTCAGCGGCTGCAGGCTGCGCAGGTGGAGCTCACGGCCGCCGGCGATCCGCAGTTCCCGATCAGGGCACATGAGGCGCACAACCGCCAGGATCAACAGGCTGCGGCGGGGATCGAGCTCGTTCGTTCCGGCCAGGGGTGTGCCGTCGAAGGGGATGAGGAAGTTCACCGGGATCGAATCGGATTCGATCGCGCGCAGTGCCGTGATCGCCTCGACGAGCTGTTCATCGGTTTCGCCCATGCCCACGATCAGGCCCGAACACGGAGAGAGCCCGGCGTCCCTGGCGCGGGCCACGGTGTCCACCCTGTCATCGTATGAATGTGTGGAGCAGATGTCGGGGTAGTGCGAGCGCGCTGTATTGAGGTTGTGGTTGTAGGCGTCGACCCCCGCTGCGGCAAGGCGTTCGGCCTGTCCGTCCTTGAGTAGTCCCAGGCAGGCGCAGACCTCGACCGAGGGATTCTCCTCCTTGATCGCACCGACCATATCGGCGACCCGGTTGACGTCGCGATCCGTCGGCCCGCGCCCCGAGGCGACCAGGCAGACCCGGCTGGCCCCACCGGCCAGCCCGAAGCCCGCCTGCCTGGCGGCCTCCGTGGGCTTCAGCCATGAGTACTTGAGAACCCCGGCACCGGAGTTCAGGCGCTGGGAGCAGTAGCCGCAGTCCTCCGGGCACAGGCCGGACTTGAGGTTGACCAGATAGTTGACCTTGACCAGGTTGGCGAAGAAGGCTTGGCGGACGCGCCCGGCCGCGTGGACTGCGTCGAGTAGGGCGGAATCGGGTAGTCCCAGAATGGCCAGGGCCTCGTCGGCAGTGGCGGGGGAGCCCTGAATGGCGCGGGTGGCGATGGCCTCGAGGTCCGGGGAATCGCCCGGGGCCGATGGTGTGTGCGCTTGTCGTGTGAGTGTCATGCCCACACTATTGAACACCGTTCAGGACTGCGTCAACTTAGGTCATGAACACTGTTCAGGGGACTCTTCCGGACTCGGTCCGGGCGGCGAGTCTGAGTCCCGCCTGCGCACACGGGGATCCCCATCCAAATAGAATGGGCACCATGGCACAGAACCACGCGGCGGATACGCGCTCTCAACTCCTCGCCCTCATTGACGAACTCGCGGTTGTCCGCGGGAAGGTCACCCTGTCCTCGGGACGGGAGGCCGATTACTATCTGGACCTGCGGCGGGTCACGCTGGACCACCGTTCGGCCCCGCTGGTCGGCGACATCGTGCTCGACGTGCTGGCGGAGAACGACCTACTCGATCGGGTCGACGCCGTGGGCGGTCTGACCATGGGCGCCGATCCGGTGGGCACCGCGGTGATGCACCGCTCGGTGGTCCGCGGTACCCCACTGGACGCCTTCGTGGTCCGCAAGGAGGCCAAGAAGCACGGCATGGGGCGTCGGGTCGAAGGACCGGATGTGGCCGGCCGCAAGGTCATCGCGGTGGAGGACACCTCGACGACCGGAGGTTCGGTGCTCACCGCGGTCGAGGCCCTGCAGGAGGCGGGCGCGCAGGTCGTCGCGGTGGTCGTGGTCATGGACCGCAACACCGGCGCCAAGGAACGCGTCGAGGCCCAGGGGATTCCCTACCTGTCGGCGCTGACGACCGCGGACCTCGGACTGGACTGAGTCCGGGGCGGGCCCAACAACACCAACGAAGGAACGGCTTTGCTTGAACTATCTGGTATCACGGTGAAATCCGGCCGGAAGACCTGGCTCGACGACGTCTCCCTGCAGGCGGCCCCCGGCCGCATCACCGGGGTTCTCGTGCGGCGCGGTTCGGGACGGACGGAACTGGCCCGCGCGATCATGGGCCTGCTCGACTTCGAGGGCACGATCAGCCTCGAGGGCACGGAACTGGGCTACGGCGATCGGCAGAACTTCGGTTATCTGCCCGGCGAGCGCGGCGGCTATCCGGATATGAAGGTGCTCGACCAGATCGTGTTCTTCGCCCGCCTGCACGGGATGACCCTGGGTGCGGCCGAACACAATGCGATCGCCCTGCTCTCGCGCCTCGAACTGTCCGACCGCGCCTACGCCCCGTTGCACCAGCTGACCGGGGCCGAGGCCGCACGCGTCGATGTGGCCGGCGCGCTGGCCGCCGATCCGGACGTGGTGGTGCTCGACGAGCCCTTCTCCGGGCTCGACGAGGAGAGCCTGGACCTGGTGTTCTCCCTGCTGCGCGATCATGCGGCCTCGGGCGTGCCCGTCATCTTCACCACGAGCGACGCCGCCGGCGCCGGCCGGGTCGCGGACGATCTGGTGGTGCTGTCGGCCGGCAAGGTGGTGGCCGCGGGCACGCTGGCCGAGCTGCAGGCCGAGCAGGCCGGGTACCGGGTGGAATTGAGCGCCGAGCGACAGGCGGAACGGGCCGTGACCCGTTTGGAGGGTGCGCGGGGGATCACCGAGGTCGCCGCGATCGGCGCCACGATCCAGTTCGCGGCGCAGACCGCAGAACAGGCGAGCGAGGCGGTCGCCGGGTTGCCGGGGCTACGCGCCTTCGGTCCCCACCGACCGGGAATGGACGAGATGTTCGGGGAGCTGATCTGAGTGAGTGAAAAAGACGATAAGGCGCCCGGCGCCGGAGCGAACGATCCCGAGGACCTGGGAGCTGCCGTGGGCGATGCGCCCCTGCAGACCTTCCCCGGCGAAGAGGTACCGGAGGAGCTGGCCGATCTGGTGCTCACCGGTGACGAACCCGCGACCGGTCTGGTCAGCGAGTTCCGCGAACTCAAACCGAGTCAGGCCGCCTGGCTGGTGGGCAACAGGGACACCCAGGCGGTGGCCAAGAGCCCACTGTTCATCGTCGCGGTGCTCGTCATCGCGCTGGGCGTGCTGGCGGCCCTGATCGTCGGCTTCAACCAGGCGAAGGCGTCATCCGGTGGTGGCGATGCGTCGGAGAAGACGCTGGCGATGATGGGCGTCAAGGGCCAGGAGCAGATGGCCGAGCAGCAGCTCGGCATGAAGGTGCTCGACGTCGAATCGGTCCAGGCCGCTCAGGACGCTGTGCGCGAGGGCAAGGCCGACGCCGCCTATATCCAGGACCAGACGACGGGGACCTCCTCGTTCATCGCCCTGGACCAGGAGCCCTCCGACATCATCGACAAGCTCTCGCCCAAGCCCAGTGTCACCCTGCTCAACGCCCCGGCCGTATCGCAGAAGCTGGCCACTCCGGTGCTGTGGGGCCTGGTGGCGCTGACGATCATCGCCTTCCTGAGCCTGGGCCAGGCGGTTTACCAGACTCTGCGGCTGGAGAAGCGCAGTCGGATCTCCGAGGTGATGGCCGCCGCAGTGCCCGTGCGCTCGATCGCGCGCGGCCGGGTCACCGGGGCACTCACCCCGGCCCTCATCTACATCCTGCTGGCCTATGTCATCCTGCTGTTGGGCATGTCGATCCTGGGTTATAGCCAGCCGGTGGTCAAGATGCTGCCGGGCCTTGGTTGGGGACTGACCGTCTACCTGGCCGCCGCCCTGGTGTTCCCCTCGCTGTATCTGTGGGCCGGCAGCCTGTCGGGCCGCCGCTCCACGAAGGTGTTCTACCTGGTCACGGGTGTACTGGTCGTGGTGGGTGCGTTCCTGCCGATGTTCTTCGCAGCGAACTCACTGGTTCTGAAGGTGCTGGGCTACATCCCGCTGACAGCGCCCGTGGCCATTCCCAAGCTGTACCTCAGCGGTCAGACCGACTGGTGGGTCGGCCTGGTGTCCCTGGTCATCGCGGTCGTGGTGGGGCTGGTGCTGCGCGCCATGGCCTCGGCGGCCTATGAGAAGAATCTGCTGGCAGGCACCGGCCGGTCCGGCAAGCTGGCCAGGGCCCGCAAGAGCAAGAAGCTCACGGCCACCGCCAAGGACCGCACGGGTGCGGCGGCCAAGGAGTCCGCGGCCGATGACGCAGCGGACGCCGCTGCCGAGGAGCCCGAGGCCAAGTGAGCGCGGACGCCGGGGCGACCCCGGTTCCGGGGCCCGGGGCCCCCGCCACGACGGCTCCGACCCCAGAGGTGCCCGGGGGCACGACACCGGAGGTCGGCCTCGGCCCCTGGGAGGGCCCCTGGCCCGACGACGAGCGCTACGATCCGGAACTGCTGCGCACGGGCGACCGCCGCAATGTGCTCGACGGCTACCGTTACTGGACGATGGACGCGATCATCGAGGACCTGGACACGCGGCGCCACGGCTTCCACGTGGCCGTCGAGAACTGGCAGCACGATCTGAACATCGGATCCGTGGTGCGCACCGCCAACGCCTTCAACGCGGCGGCTGTGCACATCGTGGGCAGGCGCCGTTGGAACCGGCGCGGGGCGATGGTGACCGATCGGTACCAACACGTGCACCACCATGGCAGCGTCGAGGAGTTCGCCGCCTGGTGTGAGGAGAACGGGCTGGCCCTGATCGGGATCGACAATTTCCCCGACTCCCAGCAGCTGGAGACCTATGAGCTGCCCGAGCGGTGCGTGCTGCTGTTCGGGCAGGAGGGTCCGGGGCTGACCCCCGAGGCCCATGCGGCATGCCGGGCCGTGCTGTCGATCGAGCAGTACGGGTCGACCCGGTCGATGAATGCGGCAGCGGCGGCCGCGATCGCGATGCACGCCTGGATCCGCAGGCACGAATTCGGCCAGCGGGTGAACTGACCCCGCAGCAACCCCATCGGGGGCCTCGCGAGTCGGGCGCCCTCGGGTAAGTGCCCGCGCCTTGCCGGTGGCTCCACAAAGGGGCCTGTGGCTCGATAAGTCGTGAGTTATCGAGCCACAGGTGCCAGTGTGGAGCCACTGCCGAAGGGGGTCAGTCGGCGACGTGGATGATCGTCTTGCCGAAGTTCTTGCCCTGCAGCATCCCAGCGAAGACTTCGGGGGTGTGCTCGAAGCCGTCCGTGATGTCCTCGTGGTACTTCACCCGGCCGCTTGCCACCCACTCGGTCATCTCGCGCAGGAAGTCCGCCTCCATCGATTCGACGAACTCACTCTGGATGAACCCGCGGAGGGTCAGACTGCGCGTGAGGACCGCGTTCATCAGCCGTTCCCCGGTGCCGGCCGGGGTGGGGTGGTCCACGCCGTTGTACTGTGCTGCCAGGCCGCACACGGGAACGCGCGCAAAGGTGTTCAAACGCGGCAGCACAGCATCCCACCAGACGGGGCCGGCGACGTTCTCGAAGTACACGTCGATGCCCTGGGGCGCGGCGGCCTTGAGCCGTCCCCGCAGATCGGGTTCCCGGTGGTCCAGGGCCGCATCGAAGCCGACCTGTTCCAACAGCGCGGTCTTCTTGGGCCCACCGGCGATGCCGATCGCCCTGGCGCCCTTGAGACGGGCGATCTGGCCCACCGTCAGGCCCACCGGGCCGGTGGCGGCGGCCACCGCCACGGTCTCACCGGGCTGCGGGCGGCCGATGGCCAGCAGGCCGGAGTAGGCGGTGAAACCGGGCATGCCCAGTACGCCCAGTGCCGTGGTCACAGGTGCCACGGAGGCATCGAGGACGCGCAGCGTGTCTGCGGGCTGTACGGAGAAGGTCTGCCAGCCGCCGTAGGCCAGCACGATGTCGCCGGCCCTGACCGCGGTGGATCGGGATTCGACGACCTCGGCGACGGTGGCGCCGACCATCGTCTGGCCGATCTCAACCGGTTTGGCATACGACCGGGCGTCGGACATGCGTCCGCGCATATACGGGTCCAGGCTCAGGTACAAGGTGCGCAGCAGGGCCTGGCCATCGCGGGGGACCGGGACCTCGGTCTCCTCCAAGTGGAGGTGTTCGCGGCCGGGCAGGCCCTGCGGGCGGGCCGCCAGGATGAAGCGTTGATTCTTGGTGCTCATGGTTCTCGATTCTCCTTTGCCGGGTGTGGTGGATGCGTCCGTGTGCCGATACGCCACTGGGGCCGAGGAATCAGCGTGATTCATCGGCCCCAGTGAGGTGTGCGGCCGGGGTACGGCGCAGCGGATGTTACAGATCGGCTGCTGCCGGCTCCACCAGGCCGCCCAGATCGGCCAGCTCCTGGTTGACCGTGCCCTGCTCGTCGAAGGTGCGCGGGATGACGGTCAGGCGCTTGGCGTAGTGTCCGATCGGGTACTCCATCGTCATGCCGATGCCGCCGTGTAGCTGGATCGACTCCTGCATGATGTGGCGCGAGGAGCTGTCGATGACGAGCTTGGCCGCCAGCACATCGCGGTGGCGTTCCTTGGAGGTGCCATCGGGGTCCTGGACGATCGCCAGCTTCGCGTACAGGGCCATCGACCTGGCGTCCTCGAGCAGGGCGTAGCACTCCGAGGCGCGGAACTGCAGCGACTGGAAGGTGCCGATCGCCACGCCGAACTGCTCGCGGGTCTTCAGATAGTCCGCGGTCATGGCCAATGCGGACTCCATCGCACCCACCGCTTCGGCGGCCAGTGCCGCATTGGCGGTGTCGATGACGTACTCCAGTGCGGCGCTCGGGTCGCCCGCGCCCAGCGGGGTGGCAGGGGCGTTCTCGAAGAGCACCGCTGCGCTGCCCAGGCCGTCGGCCTGGCGGCGCGGGTCCACGGTGACGCCCGCAGCAGCGGCATCGACGAGGAACAGGGACAGCACCCCGTCGTTGTTCGCCGAGACGATGAAGGTGTCGGCTGCGTCGCCGCCCCACACCGATACCTTCTCGCCGTTGAGCACACCGTCGGCGAAGGTGGTGGACGGGCTGGCCAGCTCGTAGCGGGCCAGCGGCTCATAGCCGGCGAACGCCAGCTTCTTCGCGCCCTCGGCCACGGCGGGGAGGATCTCCTCCTTCTGGGCGTCGGTGCCCAGCGCCTCGACCAGGCCGGCGCCCAGGATGACGGTGGGGACGTAGGGCTCGAGCACGAGCGCCTTGCCGAATTCCTCCATCACCACGGCGACCTCGCCGAAGCCCATGCCGGCTCCGCCGAATTCCTCGGGGATGGTCAGCGAGGTCAGGCCCAGTTCGGCGAACTGCTGCCAGATCTCCTCGCTGTAGCCCAGCTCGCCGGCCAGGATGGCCTCACGGGCGGACGCGTCGTACTTGTCCTTGAGCAGGCGGGCAACGGTCGCGCCCAGTTCCTGCTGGATGTCGGTGAGTTCAAGATCCATGAAATGTGTTCCTCCTCTTAACGTCGGGCCGTCACAGGCCCAGCAGGGCCTTCGAGATGATGCCGAGCTGTACCTCGGACGAGCCGCCGTAGATCGACACCTTGCGGTAGTTGAAGTACGTCTTGAGCGCATCGGCCGCGCCGTGGGGCAGGGTCGTGAACTTGGTGCGGACCTCGCGGGAGTCGACGAAGTCGAGTCCCTGCGGGCCGACGATGTCGGTGAGCAGTTCCGTGATGTCCTGCTGCAGGCGCGAACCGCGCAGCTTCAGAATCGAGGACCGGGGGTCGGGCTTGTCGGCACCGGCGACCTGGGTCGACAGGATGCGCAGCTGTGTGAACTCGAGGGCCTTGAGTTCGGCTTCGATTGTGGTGATGCGCGCGGAGAAGGCCGGGTCGTTCAGCAGGGAGCCCTTGGCGGTCTTGGTGGCGGCGGCATAGGCCTTGGCGCGGGCCAGCTTGACCTGGGACTCGCCCACCCGGGCGATGCCGGTGCGCTCATTGCCCAGCAGGAACTTGGCGTAGGTCCAGCCCTTGTTCTCCTCGCCCACCAGGTTCTCGACGGGTACCTCGACATTGTCGAAGAAGACCTCGTTGACCTCGTGGCCGCCGTCGATCAGCTGGATCGGGCGCACGGTCAGGCCCGGGGACTTCATGTCGATGAGCAGGAAGGAGATGCCGGCCTGCTTCTTGACGTTCGGGTCGGTGCGGACCAGGGTGAAGATCCAGTCGCCGTACTGGCCCAGCGTGGTCCAGGTCTTCTGGCCGTTGACGATGTACTTATCGCCCTGCTTGACAGCCGAGGTCTTCAGCGAGGCCAGGTCGGAACCCGCATTGGGCTCCGAGAAGCCCTGCGACCACCAGATGTCGATGTTCGCCGTCGCTGGCAGGAAACGGTCCTTGATCTCCTGCGAGCCGAAGGTGTCGATGACCGGGCCGACCATGGAGGCGTTGAAGGCCAGGGGCTGGGGCACGCAGGCCAGCTGCATCTCGTTGAGCCAGATGTGGCGCTGGACCGGGGTCCAGTCCTGACCGCCGGAGGCGACGGACCAGTTGGGCACGGCGTATCCGTGCTTGTTGAGGATCCGCTGCGTGGCGACCACATCGTCGTGGGTGCCCTCTTCGCTGCCGATGGCCTGGCGGTACCGGATGTCCTCTGGGATTTCGGTGCGATAGAACTCGCGCATGTGCTCTGCGAATTCGAGTTCTTCCTTGTTCAGGAGATTATCCATGGAACTTCCTCGATCGTTCGTTCAGTTTAGACATCTCCGAGTCTAAGCCGCTTATGCTCTCGAAGGCAACGGGAGCTTCAGGCCCCTAATTCGCACCGCAGGGGCAGATCGGCGCCGGCGCGCCCGACCGTGACCGAGGCCGCGGCCAGCGCCCGCTGCAGGGCCGGCAGGCAGTCGGCCGGATCGAGCCGGCGCCGCGTGCGCTCGGGGCCCCACGGACCCAGGGCGCCTGCATCGGCCAGGCCCGAGAGCAATCCCGCCATGAAGGAATCGCCCGCGCCGACCGTGTCGACGACCGCGGTGGGGGAGGCGGGCAGTTCGACGACCCGACCGCCGGTGCAGGCTAGGGCCCCGGCACCGCCACGGGTGATGACCACCAGGGCCGGGCCCAGCCCGGCCCAGTCGCGCATGACCCGTGTCAGTGGCACCCCGGGGTAGAGGAAGGCCAGGTCCTCATCGCTGGCCTTGACGACATCGGCCAGCGCGCAGATCTCCTCGGTCCGGGCCCTGGCCTCCTCCCGCGATCCCACCAGGGTGGGCCGGATGTTCGGATCGAAGCTGATGCTGGGGTGCGTGCCGTGGGCGGCGGCAATCCCGTCGGATCCTGTGCGCAGCCCGCGCAGGTAGTCCACCAGGGCGGTGGCGCCGGGCTCCAGGAAGGTCGCGATGGAACCCGTGTGGACGTGGCCGGTGGGCGCTGGGTGGGCGGCGGGGTCGAACTCCCAGGCCAGGTCGAAGCGGTACTGTGCGGATCCCGCCTCGTCCAGGGTGGCCAGCGCGGTGGGCGTGCGCGCCAGCCGATGGGATCCCGCGTCGATGTTCACTCCGGATGCCTCCAGCCTTTCGGCGATCCGGCGGGCGTGCCGATCGGGGCCGGTCCCCGCAACCGCGCCCAGCGCGGTGGCCAAGCGGACCCGGTGGCCCAGCCGGGCCAGGCCCAGGGCGACATTGGCCGGGGAACCGCCCACGTGTTCCACATCGTGGGAGCCGTCGGGATGGTGGGCCGGGCGGACGATGTCGATGACGGCCTCGCCGATGATGAGGAAGTCGGCGCCGGTCGAGTCGGTGTCTGTCATGGTCTTATTCTGGGCCCTCTCGACAACCCATGCGCACTCGTGGGGATCGGCGCGCAGACCGTGTGCCCGATTGCACAGGGAAGCAGGCTCGAAAACCACCGGAAACCCCTTCACAGACCGCCCCGGCGGGGTGGAGAATTGATTCATCGGTCCAATCGGACCACCTCCCGCAATGCTGCAGACCCTGCCACGAGTGCGCCCCGGCGCGTTCCCAGGGTCTATCCGTGTTGCCCGGAGTGCACAGTCATCCGCACAGTCATCACAGATCTCGGATCCCGACCGCCACCGGCCCAGAAGGAGCGCTTTGGCCATTTCCACTTCCACCGACCGCCGCCTGGTGCTGGCGCTGACCGCCCTGGCCCTGGGTGGCTTCGGCATCGGCACCACCGAATTCGCCACCATGGGCGTGCTGCCCCTGCTGGCCGACGATCTGGGCGCGAGCATCCCGCAGGCGGGCCGTGCCGTCACCGCATACGCCCTTGGCGTTGTGGTGGGCGCACCTCTACTGGCCTCGCTGACCACCCGGCTGCCGCGCAAACCGCTGTTGTTGGCGCTCATCGGCCTGTTCGCCGCGGGCAATGTGGTGGCACTGCTGGCGCCGAACATGGAGGTGCTGTTGGGTGCCCGCTTCCTTTCCGGGCTGCCCCACGGCGGCTACCTGGGCACTGCCGCGGTCGTCGCTGCCTCGCTGGTCGAACCGCAACGGCGCGGCCGGGCGATGGCCCGGGTGGGGATGGGCATGACCGTGGCGAACATCGTGGGCGTGCCGATCGCGGCCTGGCTGGGGGCGAACCTGGGCTGGCGGGCGGCCTACGGACTGGTCGTCGTGGTCGCAGTGTTCACCCTGGTGGCGCTCAAGGCCTGCCTGCCCGAACACATCGCCTACACCCCGGCAGGGGTGCGCCGCGAGTTCGCGACCCTGAAACGGCCCGCCGTCTGGCTGGCCCTGGTGGCCGGCTCGATCGGGAACATGGGACAGTTCGCCGTCTACACCTACGTCTCGCCCATTGTGACCGATGTCGCGGGCCTGCCGCCTGCCGTCCTGCCCTGGGTCCTGGCGCTCTACGGCGTCGGCATGACCTGTGGTGCCTTCGTGGCGGGCCCCCTGATCGACAAGTCGATCGACCGGGCGGCCTTCTGGGCGCTCGGTGGCCTGGCCCTCGTGCTGGTGTGTCTGGGACTGTTCATGGGCCACGCCGTCGTGGTGCTGCCCGGGCTGTTCCTGCTGGCCGCCGGCGGCAATCTGTTCGCCACCTCGCTGCAGGCCCGGCTGTTCCGCGACGCCTATGACGCCCCCAGCCTGTCGGCGGCGCTGAACCACTCGGCATTCAACATGTCCAACGCCCTGGGCGCCTTCCTGGGCGGGGTGCTGATCTCGGCGGGTCTGGGCTACCGCGCGCCGGCCCTGCTGGGCGTGGTCTTCATCTGCCTGGGCGTGGCCGTCCTGCTGGTGGCGCGCAAGCTGTCCGGGGCCTCGCCCTCGCGCCAGGTGCTCGATCTGGACGGGTCCGAGGTCGTGCGCGTGCGCAAGCGCGACCGGCTGCGGGCTGCGGGCTCCCGGATCGCGCACACCCCGGGGCGGGTCGCCCACGCCGGTTCGCGGGCGGTTCACGCGGCGGCCGATCGGCTCCGCTGAGCGGATCGCAGGGGCCGGTGGCGTGACATGGTGGGGCTCATTTGAAAAGATGGGGAGCAGTATCCGGCCCCACCGAACTAAGGAGAACCCATGCCCGTCGCAAGTCCCGACGAATACGCGGCAATGATCGATCGAGCCAAGGAGGGCGGTTTCGCCTACCCGGCCATCAACGTGACCTCCTCGCAGACGGTCACCGCAGCCCTGCGCGGTTTCGCCGAGGCGGAATCCGACGGCATCCTCCAGCTGTCCTTCGGCGGTGCGGAGTACGCCTCCGGCTCGACCATCAAGGACCGCATTACCGGTTCGGTCGCCCTGGCCGAGTATGCCGCGACCGTTGCCAAGAACTACCCCGTGAAGGTGGCGCTGCACACCGACCACTGCCAGAAGGACAAGGTCGACACCTGGGTCAAGCCGCTCATCGCGATCTCCCAGGAGCGGGTCGACCGCGGCCAGGACCCGCTGTTCCAGTCGCACATGTGGGACGGCTCGGCGATCGAGGTCCCGGAGAACCTCGACATCGCAGCCGACCTGCTGAAACTGACCCATGCAGCCCACCAGATCCTGGAGATCGAGGTGGGTGCCGTGGGCGGCGAAGAGGACGGCGTGACCGGTGAGATCAACGAGAAGCTCTACACCACCGCCGCCGACGGTCTGGCGACGATCGAGAAGCTGGGCCTGGGGGAGAAGGGCCGCTATCTGACCGCCCTGACCTTCGGCAATGTGCACGGGTCCTATAAGCCCGGCCACGTCAAGCTGCGCCCGGAGATCCTGAAAGACATCCAGGCCGAGCTGGGTGCGAAGTTCGGTGTGGACCGGCCCTTCGACCTGGTGTTCCACGGTGGTTCTGGCTCCTCGGCCGAGGAGATCGCGGCGGCCGTGTCCTACGGTGTGGTGAAGATGAACATCGACACCGACACCCAGTACGCCTTCACGCGTCCCGTGGCCGACTTCATCCTGAAGAACTACGACGGCGTGCTCAAGATCGACGGCGAGGTCGGGAACAAGAAGGCCTACGACCCGCGTGCCTGGGGCAAGGCGGGCGAGGCCGGTATGGCCGCGCGCATCACCCTGGCCGCCGGCCAACTGGGTTCGGCCGGCAACGCCATGAAGTGACCTACGGCCGGTGTCGCCGGGGTGGGGCGGCTTCCGTCCCACCCCGGTTGCGCCGGACTAGAGGCGCAGGATCGTCCGGAGCGCGTCGTGGATCTCATCCGCGGCGCGCTCCGCCTCGTTCCAGCCCAGCCGGTAGGGATCGGCCACATCGTCGGAGGAGTCGCCGTTGACCCCGGCCGCGAGGTCCGCCGGTGGATTCCAGGCCGTGGCCTGGCCTGCGGCGACCGCCCTGGCATAGGGCTTGAGCATCACGGTGCGCTCGGCCGCACCCGGCAGGGACTCGACGATGAAGCGCCGGTGTTCGCGGGTCAGCGCCACGATCAGATCGGCCGCGGCGGCATTGGCCGCGCTGAGCTGGGTGCCGCTGAAACCGGTGTCGTCACCGCCCAGGCGACGTAACTGGGCCGCCATATCCGCATCGATCGACGGGAAGATCGCATAGGTTCCGGTGGAGACGAAGCGGGTGTCGGGATCGAGCAGGGCGGCCAGGCGCTCGGCCACGGGGGAACGGCAGGTGTTGCCGGTGCACACGAACATCACGGTGGGTAACATGCCCCCACCCTAACGGTTCAGACCGGCCAACGGCTCAGCCCAGCCAGCCGCGCTCGACCAGGTCGTCGACCACCCTGGCGGCCGCGTGGCCGTCGTCGTGGACGATGAAGCGCTCCCGCCAGGCGGCGGCCCGTTCGGCGTAATCGCGCACCCAGCCGGCATCGGATCCCTGGGCGCTCAGCGCCTCGACCAGGCCGATGAGTGCTTCCCGGTCGGTCAGAACCGGTCCGGGGGCTGCGGCGTCGAAGTCGAAGGTGAAGCCGCGCTCCCCGTCGTACCTGTCCTTGTCAGGGGCGAAGAAGAGCATTGGCACGCCCGTGATCGCCGCATCGAACATGACCGAGGAGTAATCCGTGATGAGCAGATCGGCGGCCAGGAACAGATCTGCGACATCCGGGTGGGCGGAGGCGTCGATGACCTCGGCGACGGTGGCCGCCGGCGCCGGCCCGGCCGGTTCGAGCTCGGCCGATTCGGAATCGACCTCGCGCAGGGTGGAACGGGCGGTGGCACCGCCGGCGGCCCTGGTGTGCCCGCGCACCACGATCGTCCAGTCGGCGCCCAGGCGTTCGGCCAGCCACTGCGGATCCAGCAGCTCCACCGGCCGGGTCCCCTCGTAACGCCAGGTCGGCACGTAGACCAGGATGCGGGTCTCCGGATCCGCGCCGAGCACGCGGGCCGCAGCACTGCGCGCCTGCCAGGTGGGCCGGCCCGTTTCGTCCAGGGCGTGTACCAACCGGTCGTCGCGCGGATAACCGGTCTCCAGGATCGGACCGCGGTAGGCATAACAGCGGCGGAATTCGGCGGTCGAATGCGGGTTCTGGCTCAACAACAGGTCCCAGCGGCCCGACTCCCTGGCGGCTGCGAATTTCGAACGCAGGGTGGCGTCCGGCTTGGCGATCGCCAGTTTCTTCAACATCGTGCCGTGCCAGGTCTGCAGCACGTGCTGGCCGCGGCGGGCCCGGAAGCCGTAGCGCAGCCAGTCGTTGACCACCAGCAGGCGTGAGCGCCGACGGGCGGCGAACCATTCGGGGCTGCCCACCAGGACGGCCTGTGCCCCCTGGGGCACCTGTTCGTCCTCGTCGGTGACCGACCAGTACCGGGGCAGGGCCGGGAACCGGCGGGCCACCTCGGCGTCGATGGCCAGGGGATTGTCCGAGACCTGGCGGCCGTAGAAGCTCTCGAAGAACACGCCGCCGGATTCCACCAGCTGTGACTCCGGCAGCCGGTCATGGCGGATCTGGCGCAGCACCCGGGCCGCCGAGGCTCCCTTGGGGAAGCTGTGGAACCGATAGGACAGGTCCACGGCGGCGGCGTGGGCGAACCGGCCGGCGGTGGATCCGGAGCTGAGCGCCTGTTCCAGATAGTTCAGCGTGGTGCCCCAGGTGTGGAACACCGAGCCGTCGGGGCCCACCGTGTCCTCCAGGGGCTCGTAGAGCCCGCGGGTCGCGGCGTAGACCTCGAGGTCGGGGGCGAACCAGATGATCGGCCGGCCCAGCACCGAGTAGTCGATCGCGATCGAGGAGTAGTCGGTGATGAGCGCGTCGAAGGCGCCCAGATCGCCGGTCACCTCGGGCATCAGGTCCGAGCCCAACAGGTGGATGCGCCCGGAGGCGACCCGTTCATAGGGGCCGAAGCCCAGGCGGTGCGGCCGGATCGCCAGATGCCCGTCGATGCGCTCGAGCACCGCGCGCAGTTCGGCGACCTCGGCATCGGTGGGCACCGCCGGGTCCTCATCGCCGTTGCGCCAGGTGGGCGCGTAGATCACCAGCGGGCCCGAGGTCTCCGCCGGCAGGCCCAGCACCTTGAGGATCCGCGCGCGGGCAGCGGCTGCCTTGGCCGGACTCTCCGCCTGGGCGGCCAGTTCGTCCACGCGCGGATCGCCCAGCACGCGGACCCTCCCGGGATCCAGTCGGAAGGCCGAGCGCAGGCGCCTGGCGGTCTCCGGGGCGCCGGCGACGAACAGGGAGATCTGCTGATCGCCATAGGAGTACATCCGTGCCAGGATCTTCTGCGCGGGTCCCAGCAGGTGGGCCAGGCGCCCCGCGGCGCCCGGCAGACTGGTCACGGAGGGGGAGTCCAGGTGTAGCAGTTTCAGGGGCACGCCATGCCACAGTTGGACGACGTAGCCGCCGAAGACTCCGTAGCGGTTGGCGTCGCCGAAGCCGTGGGTGATGACGATCTGGCCGGCGCGCAGCGTGGCCCAGTACCCGGCGGCCGACTTCCGGCGCACGGGGGCGAAGCCCTCTGCCGCAGCGGCGCGGTCCTGGTCGGCATCGGCGGTCAGCCAGCTGATCTGCACGTGCGCGTCCTCGCGCTTGAGGCGCCGGGCGACGACCAGGGCGCCCTCGCCCACGCCGATGCCCGAGCCGAACACCCAACGGTCGCTCTTGCGCGGGACGAACTTCGAGAGCAGAAAGGAACCCGCGTATTTGGGGATGGCGAGCAGTTTGGAGACATTGCCGCCGGTGAACGTGAAGACAGGCTTCTTCATTCCAAGCAGTCTAGTCCACCGGCTAGGGTGGGCCGTATGGCAGCACGCGTCGATCCGGAATCGAACTCCGAGCAGAACGATTCGTCCCCGAACACGGTGGTGGTGGGCGCGGGTGCCGCCGGCACCGCACTGGCCCGCGCTTGGGCTGCGGCCGGCCCCCGGACGGGACATCTGACCCTCATCGACTCACGGGCGGACCCCGTGGAGCTCCCTCCCCTGTCGAAATCCCTGTTCGACCCCGAGGCGGAGCCCGCCCGACTGTGGCCCGCTGACCGGCCGGGGGGCTTGGCCGACGGAGCGCAGGACGGCGCGCCCCGCGTGCGCCGACGCACCGGCACGGTGACCCGGATCGACGAGTCCGTGCCCGAACCGGCCCTGCCAGGTGCGGCTCCGGACAGACCAGCGGCCGGCGCCATCCACCTGGACGACGGCACCACCGTGACCTATGACGTCCTGGTCCTGGCCACCGGGATGCGCCCGCGCCCGGTACCGGCGGCGCTGGATGGCGTGCGGGCACTGCGGATCTTCGACGCGGACTCCGCGCTCGCCGCCCGCGCCGCCCTGGGGCTGGGGCCGGGCCACGTGGCGCCCGTGCGCGATATCGGCGTCCTCGGCTCGGGCTATCTGGCTCTGGAAATGGCCAGGGCCGCCGCCGAGGCCGGTGCGCACCCCACTGTCCACCTGCGCGGGCAGCTGCCCGTGACGAGCCTGAGCACCCCCATGCGCCTGGCCCTGTGCGAGCTGCACAGTGCCGCCGGTGTCGCCTTCGCCGCACACGATCCGGCCCCCGCGGCCGGCGCCCACGCGCTGTGGCTGGTCGCCACCGGGGCCGTGCCCGCCCTGCCCCCTGGCCTGCCCGACGAATGGCAGCGCACGCCTCAGGGGCACCTGTTGGTCGACCGGCGGCTGCGCGTGGCCGGGGCCGGCGGCGAGGTCTATGCGATCGGTGATATCGCCCGGCTCATCGACGACGCCGAGCCCGCATACGGTTCGGAGTCGCTGGCCAACGGTCAGGGCGCCTGGCTGGGCACACGCCTGGCAGAACGTGCGCAGCCCGCGGGCACGGCGGCCGTCTGGTGCGAGCTCGGCTGGCATTGGAGCTTCCAGGGCCCACTGCGGCTCTTCACGGTGGGGGAGCCGGGCGGCACGGCGGAAACCGCCGCCGTGCCGATCGTCCTGGGCGACCTCGGCTCCGGTGACGGCCAGGTGCTGCTGTTCGGCGGTGCGGACCCGCACGCGCCTCTGACCGGGGTCGAGACCCTGGGAGCGCCGGCGGCGCACAATGCCGCCAAGAAGGCCCTGGCGCTCGCCGGCGATGAGCGGATCACCCGGGCCGAAGCAGCTGCCGACGGCTTCGAGTTGAAGAAGGCGCTCAAAGCGCGCAAGTCCGACCGAATGCGCAAGCCCGGTCTTTCCGAAGGAACCCACATTCGGCCCACAGACCACGTTGAGCAACGCCACAATCCAGGGGCTTAGGCCAAAACCGTGGGTCTGACTACACTAAGAGGGTTATCTTTGCCGAAGGAAGTGTGCAGCTGCCTATGACGACCAGTGCTGAACTGGCGGCCCAGTACGGGCTCTCGCGTGTCGGTGCGCGTCCGAACCTCTTCGCGTATTTGCGCGAGGTGTGGAAGCGCCGTGACTTCACACTCTCGCTCGCCAAGTACCGGATCAAGAGCGAGAACGAGCGCAACCGTTTGGGAATGGCGTGGGTACTGCTGCGCCCCATCCTCTCGGCCATCATGTACGGCTGCATCTTCGGATTGATCCTGGGCGGCTCGAGGCCCCCGAACTTCGTGCCCTATGTGGTCGTCGGAGTGTTCATGTTGGAGTTCTTCAACTCCTCGATGACCGGCGGCTCGAAGTCGATCATCAAGAACACCTCCCTGGTCCAGACCCTGCCCTTCCCCCGCATGGTGCTGGTGATCGCACAGGTGGCGCAGAACCTGCTGAACTTCATCCCGACCCTGCTGCTCATGGTCATCGTCGCGATGATCTTCGGGGCCAGGCCCAGCTGGTCCTGGTTCGCCATGATCGGGTTGATCGTCCTGTTCACGATGTTCAACATGGGCGTGGCGCTCATCTTCGCCCGCCTGACAGTGCACTTCCACGATCTGAGCCAGGTCACCCCCTTCATCTCCCGGATGATCTTCTACACCTCCGGCGTGTTCTTCGACCCGCAGCGGATCGTCGCGGGCCACCCCGTGTTGGAGGCGATCTACCCCTGGCATCCACTCAACGAGGTGCTGTCGATCGCCCGCGGCCTCCTGCTGCCGGCCGACCATCCCTACGACCCCTCGATGTGGTGGATGCTGGCCATCTGGTCCGTCGTCATGCTGGTCGTCGGCACCGTGTACTTCTGGAAGGCCGAGGAGCGATATGGGCGCGAATGACGATTGGGAAGAGGACTGGGAGTACATCCTGACGGGTGTCCGCCCGGCCGACCGCCCGGTTCCCGTGCCGGCGGGGGCCGAGGACGCGCAGAGTGAGCTGCCGCGGCCCCGTTCCGCACGGGTCGCCGCGATTCGGGCGGACGAGGCGTGGCAGGCGCAGGCCCTGGAGGCCGCGCGCGCCCGCAACCCGGAGCCGGCCGCTCAGCCCACGCCCGTTCCTGTACAGGTCAAGGAGCGCCCGTTCCGCGAACCGCGCCCCACCACCGGCAGCCTCGGTGTGATCACCGCACAGCCGGAGAAGGACCAACCGATCGTCATCTGCGACGATCTGCACATCGAGTTCAAGACCCTGGCCACCGGCAAACGGGTCGCGGGCAACGACCTGGCCGGCATGCTCAAGCGCAGTGGCGGCCGCTCGATGAAGACCGTGCACGCGCTCAAGGGCATCTCCTTCGTCGCGCACGCGAACGAATCGATCGGCGTCATCGGCTCCAACGGTTCGGGCAAGTCGACCCTGATGCGCACCCTGACCGGGCTGATCCCGCCCACCCGCGGTGCCGTCTACGCCAACAGCAGGCCCAACCTGCTGGGCGTCGGCGCGGCGCTGATCCGGGACCTGTCGGGCTCCCAGAACGTCATCCTGGGCGGCCTGGCGATGGGCATGAGCCGGGAGGACATCGAATCGAAGTACGACGACATCGTGAAGTTCGCCGGGCTGGAGAAGTTCATCGACCTGCCGATGCGCACCTATTCCTCCGGTATGACCGCGCGCCTGAAATTCGCGATTGCCACGGCCAGGGACTACGAGATCCTGATCGTCGACGAGGCCCTGTCCGTGGGTGACAAGCAGTTCCAGCAGCGCTCCGAGAAACGCATCCGCGATATCCGCGAGAATGCCGGAACCGTCTTCCTGGTGTCGCATTCGATGCGATCGATCCGCGATACCTGTAACCGCACCATCTGGATCGAGAAGGGCGATCTGCGCGCCGATGGGCCCACCGCAGACGTCGTGAAGGAATACGAGAAGCACAAGTGACACATTCCCCGGTCGGCGCGCTGGCGCCCCAGGCCCTGCCCGAACTGCCGGCCCATCCCGGCGTGTCCTTCATCATGCCGGTGCTCAACGAGGCCCAGACCATCGCGGCGGCGATCGCGACGATCCTGGCCCAGGACTACGACGACGAGATCGAGATCGTGGTGGCGCTGGGGCCCTCAACAGACGATACGACGGAGATCGTCACCGATATCGCGGCGACCGATCGACGGGTGAAGATCGTGCACAATCTCGCCGGTGACACCCCGACCAGTCTGAACCTGGCCGTCGCCCAGACCAGCATGCCCGTCATCATCCGGGTCGATGCGCACTCGGAACTGACCCCCGACTACGCCCGCCGCGGGGTCGAGGTGCTGCGGTCCACCGGCGCCGCCAACTGCGGCGGCCTGATGCTCGCCCGCGGCACCGGGGCGTTCCAGCGGGCGGTGGCCAGGGCGTATATGAGCCCGCTGGGTCTGGGCGGGCCGGCCTATCACGCCGGGGACGAGGCACAGGACGCGGAAAGCGCCTATCTGGGCATTTTCCGCCGCGAGGTCTTCGAGGTGTTGGGCGGCTTCGACGAGGAGCTGCGGCGCGGCCAGGACTGGGAACTCAATCTGCGCATCCGCGCCGCCGGCGGGCGGATCCGGTTCGCTCCCGAGCTGCAGGTCGTATACCGGCCACGCACCTCGTACAAGCGGATCGCCCAGCAGTTCTACGCCACCGGCATCTGGCGTGCGGAGATCACCCGGCGCTATCCGCGCAGGACGTCCCTACGCTATTTCGCCCCGCCCCTGCTGGTGCTGGGGGTCTCGGCCGCGCTGCTCGAAGCGCTGTTGCAGGTCTGCGGGATCACCGGCCACTGGCCGAAACCGCTGCGCCGGTTCACCTCCCTGGTGCACGTGCCCAGCCTGGCCTATGCCGGCCTGGTACTGCGCGCGGGCCTGCGGGCCGAGGACGCCGGAGCGTTGGAGCGGGCGTGGTTCATGCTCATCCTGCCGACCATGCACATCACCTGGGGCGCGGGATTCCTGCGCGGCCTGGTCACCGGGGCGACCGGAGTGACCGATCGCAGCCGTGGCACCCTGTTGACCGCCACTGAGACGGCCGGGGACGAAGCACGATGAGCGCGCGGAAGAAGAAATCCGCAGCGTCCGGGTCCGTTCGGCCCGGCAAGCAGGGGAAGCAGGCCCCGGACGCAGCGGCACTGGAGCGCGCGGCCAAGGACGCCAAGCGCCAGGCCCGGATCGATCGGCTGGAGACCGGGGAGCGCAAGAAGTTCAATGCCCCGCTGGTCGCCGGGGCCATCGTCGTGCTCGCGGTGATCGTGCTGGTGGCCTACAGTGTGCTCAAACCGGGCAAGGTCCTCACCGTGGACGCGCTGAACTCCCCGGCGGTGGCGGCGCTTGGCGCAGGCGATGCGCTCTACGCCCCGAATTCCAAGGAGGCGCTGACGGAGAACGCCCGCTTCGGATATCTGCCGGCACCCCAGGTGGCGCTGACCGCCGATAAGGACGTGGTGGTGGCCGATGCGGCGACGGCGCAGAAGCGGATGGGCCTGGCCCAGCCGGTCGCCCGGACCGGCACCAAGGACTTCCTGGCGGCGAAGATCGCACCATTCGACGGTGCGCAGAACGCCAAACAGGGCACTCCGCTGACCTGGCACCAGGCCCTGGACGAGTTGGGCAAGGCCACGGTCTTCAACGTGCAGATCGACTCCGTGGACGTGGTCGAACCGTTCCTGGCCGATGTCGATTCGGCCGGTCGCGCCGATGGACTCATCGTGCGCTCGAACAGCCTGCAGGTGCTGCGGGCCGTTTCCCAGGGGTCCAAGGGCGCGATCGCCACTCTCTACGAACAGCCCGCCGCCCATGCGCAGGCGGCGCCGGACGCTGCGGTGAAGAAGGCCGCCGAGCTGGCCGAGCTCGACGGGCGGGACGCGTCGGCCGCAGCGGGCGACGGTGCACAGACACCGGAGGATCTCAAGCGGGCCGGGGTGACGATGGTCGCGGTGCCCGCGGGAGCGGATGACCTGAAGTCCTGGACCGATGCGGGGTTGAAGGTCTGGGTCACGGGCGTGCCCGATAAGAACCGTTTGGACTCCCTGGCCGGCGCGGGCGTGTTCGGCGCGCTGGCGCACAATCCCTTCGCCATCCAGCCCTCGGCGGTCAAGACCGACTGAGCTCTGGGCGGCGGGACCGCACCGGTGCGGTCCCGCCGTTACCCGCCTTACCTGCCCAAGCCGTGGAAGGTGAAGCCGGCGGCCTCCCACTCATCCCGGTCGAGCGCATTGCGCCCATCGATCACCACGGGCGCCGGGGCCATGAGCCCGGCGGCGCGGGACGCGGCCAGGTGGCCGGGGCGGTAGTCCTGCCATTCGGTCAGCAGCAGCACGACCCGGGCCCCGGCCAGGGCCTCGTCGAGATCGTCGACGGCCCGCAGATCGGGAAACCGGCGCCGCACATTGGCAAGGGCCTGCGGATCGTGGACCGTCACGTCATAGCCGGCCGCCCGGAGGCGGCAGGCGATGTCCAGGGCGGGGGAGTCCCTGACATCGTCGCTATTGGGTTTGAAGGCCGCCCCCAGCACGGTCACGGCCGGTGCCGCTCCCGCAGCGCCGGGCAGGGCCTCGGCGACGAGGTCGATGACCCGCTGGCGGCGGCCCAGGTTGATCGCGTCGACCTGCTCGAGCAGCCCGACGGCGCCGGTTGCGCCCAATTCGGCGGACCGGGCGGAGAAGGCGCGGATGTCCTTGGGCAGGCAGCCCCCGCCGAAGCCGACGCCGGCGGCCAGGAAGGCCGGCCCGATCCGCGGGTCCAGGCCGATTGCCCGGGCAACCTGGGTGACGTCGGCACCGGAGGCCTCACAGACCTCGGCGATGGCGTTGATGAAACTGATCTTCGTGGCCAGCAGCGAATTCGCGCTGACCTTGACCAGTTCGGCGGTTTCGAAGTTGAACACCAGGCGGGGGATGTCCGAGGCCAACAGGGGCGCGTAGACCCGGTCGAGGATGGCCACCTGGGTGGGGTCCTCGGTGCCATCGGCGGTGCCGTAGATCAGCCGGTCCGGGTGCAGGGTGTCGGCCACCGCGTGGCCCTCGCGCAGGAACTCCGGGTTCCAGATCAGCTCGAGGTGCTCCAGGTTGCGCAGCTGCCGGGCCAGGGTGCGCGCGGTGCCCACCGGGACCGTCGACTTGCCCACCAATACGGCCGGCTGCTCCCGGTCCGCCAGCACGCCGGCCAGGGATGCCACGGCCGCCTGCAGGAAGCTCAGATCGGCGGCGTGGGAATCCGCCCGCTGCGGCGTGCCCAGGGCCAGGAAGTGCACCTCGGCCTCGGCCAGATCCGCGTAGTCGGTGGTGAAGCGCAGCCGTCCGGAGGCCAGCGAGCGGTCCAGCAGCTCCTGGAAGCCGGGTTCGAAGAACGGCGCGCGCCCGGCGTTGAGCGAGGCGACGCGCTCGGAATCGACGTCCAGGCCGATCACGGTGTGTCCCAGTTCGGCCATGCACACGGCATGGACGGCGCCCAGGTATCCGACACCGATCACGCTCAAAGTCGTCATGTTCTTCCATTCTCCTTGGGATTTCTACGGCTGCCGTCATGGTACCCGCGCCGGATGAGCCGCTTCTTAAACGGCGGGTGGCCCGGGGCGCGTGCCGGGTGTGCGAGGGTGCCGACTACGCTGGGAGCCAGATCCCAACGGACCACCCGAGGAATACCGAGGACACCATGAGCGAACACATCTCCCATCCGTCGCTGATCGGCGACCTGGACGCCAAGCAGCTGGGCCCCCAGCCCACCTACCTGCCCGACGACCACCCTGACGTCGAGGCCGCCAAGCGCCTGGAGGGCGGCGAGGAACCCATCGATGTGGCCCACGACCTGCCGGCCAGCTGCCTGGCCTGGGCCCTGCTGGCCGACGAGGCCTTCGAAGAGGGACGTCGGGTCGACTCCTACGCCTACGCCCGGGTGGGCTATCACCGCGGCCTGGACGCCCTGCGCGGCGCCGGCTGGCGGGGCACGGGCCCCATCCCGTTCAGCCATCCGGTCAACCAGGGCTTCCTGCGGGCGCTGTACGCGCTGGGCCGTGCGGCGGCCTCGATCGGGGAGGAAGAGGAGGCACAGCGGGTGCGGAAGTTCCTCACCGACTCCGACCCCAGCGCAGTGGCCCAGATCGAAGCGCTCTGAGCGCCGACCTCCGCTCGCACCCGCCCGTTCGGTAGAATGGGCAGGTACATCCGCGGCCGGATCTACACCGACCGCGGATTCCTAGTGTGTGAAAGTTGTGATGACTTATGCCGGCAATTGTGGTCGTCGGAGCCCAGTGGGGCGACGAGGGTAAGGGAAAGACTACCGACATCCTGGGTACCCGCGTGGATTACGTGGTCAAGCCCAACGGCGGGAACAACGCCGGGCACACCGTCGTCGTCGGCGGTGAGAAGTACGAACTCAAGCTTCTGCCCGCCGGCATCCTGTCCCCGAACGTCACCCCGGTCATCGGCAACGGCGTGGTCGTCAACCTCGAGGCCCTGTTCACGGAGATCGACGCGCTTCAGGCCCGCGGTGCCCGCACCGATCATCTGAAGATCTCCGCCAATGCCCATGTGGTCGCGCCCTTCCACCAGACGCTGGACAAGGTCACGGAGCGCTTCCTGGGCAAGCGGGCCATCGGCACCACCGGCCGCGGCATCGGCCCGGCCTACTCCGATAAGGCATCGCGCCTGGGCATTCGCATCCAGGACCTGTTCGACGAATCGATCCTGCGCCAGAAGGTCGAGGGATCGCTCAAACAGAAGAACGAACTGCTGGTCAAGATCTACAACCGCCGCGCCGTGGACGTCGACGAGACCGTGGATTACCTGCTGCAGTTCGCCGAGCGCCTGCGCCCCATGGTCGCCGACACCGAACTACTGCTCAACCAGGCCCTGGACGCCGGCAAGGTCGTCGTGATGGAGGGCGGCCAGGCGACCATGCTCGATGTGGACCACGGCACCTACCCCTTCGTCACCAGCTCGAACCCGACCGCCGGCGGAGCCTGCGTCGGCTCTGGCATCGGGCCCACCCGGATCACCCGGTCGGTGGGCATCATCAAGGCGTACACGACCCGCGTGGGCGCGGGCCCCTTCCCCACGGAACTGTTCGACGATATGGGCCTGTACCTGCAGAAGACGGGCGGGGAGTACGGCGTGAACACCGGCCGGCCGCGCCGCTGCGGCTGGTACGACGCGGTCGTGGCCCGCTACGCCGCGCGCGTCAACGGCTTCACCGACTATGTGCTGACCAAACTGGACGTGCTCTCCGGGATCGAGGAGATCCCGGTATGCGTGGGCTATGACGTCGACGGGGTGCGCCTGGACGAGATGCCCACGAGCCAGTCGGACTTCCACCACGCCACCCCGGTCTACGAGACCTTCCCCGGGTGGAAAGAGGACATCACCTCGGCGCGCAGCTTCGAGGACCTGCCGCGCAATGCCCAGGACTACGTGCTCGCACTGGAGCGCCTGTCCGGCTGCCGGATGTCGGTGATCGGCGTTGGCCCGGATCGCGAACAGTCGATCGTGCGCCACAGCCTGTTGGACTGAGCTGCTCGTTGAACTGAGAGGGTCGCCCGGCCCCGTATCATTCGGCCGACGTGTAAAGTCTTCGACGATTTCTTTACACGTCGGCCGAACGTGTCAAGGGGCTTTCCATGTCGTCCCTATCGGCGAATCCCGGCCGTGTCCGCCCCGTCCGATAGGGTGACACCATGACTGAAAACGTGACCCCGCCACAGGCGAAGCAGGTACCGCACACCCGCACCCACCACGGGGACACGTTCATCGATCAGTACGAATGGCTGCGCGATAAGGACGATCCGCAGGTGATCGCGCACCTGAAGGCGGAGAACGCCTATACCGCCGCGCGGACCGCCGGCCAGGAGGATCTGCGTCAGGCCATTTTCTCCGAGATCAAGGACCATACGCAGGAAACCGATATGTCGGTGCCGGTGCGCATCGGCGGCTACTGGTACTTCGCCCGTACCTATGAGGGCAAGGACTATCCGGTGCAGTGCCGTGCCACCGCCGTGCCGGCAACCGCCGACGACGCCTGGGAACCCCCGGTGGTCGGGACCGGCAAGCTGAGCGGCGAACACGTGGTGCTCGACCTCAATGCGTTGGCCGCAGGGGCGGAGTTCTTCTCCCTGGGCACCTTCTCCCTGTCCGCCCACGGCCGGATGTTGGCCTACTCGGTCGACACCACCGGGGACGAACGCTATCTGCTGCGCCTGCGCGATCTGCACACGGGCAAGGACCTGGCCGATCAGATCCCCGACACCGTGGGCCCCGTGTTCTTCGACCGCAGGGGCGAATACCTCTTCTATACGACCGTGGACGCCGCCTGGCGGCCGGATACCGTCTGGCGCCACCGGATCGGAACTCCGGCGGCCGAGGACGTGCAGGTGTTCCACCAGTCCGATGAGCGCTACTTCGTGGGGCTGGCGATCAGCCGTTCGAAGAAGTACATCTTCCTCGTCAGCGAATCCAAGGTGACCTCGGACTGGTCCTATCTGGACACCTCGGCGCCGTTGGAGGATCCGGTGCGGGTGCGGCCTATGGTCGACGGCGTCGAATACAATGTCGAACACGCCGTGATCGGCGGCGAGAGCCGCTTCCTCATCACGCACAATGAGAATCGCGCGGACTTCGAAATCGTCGACGTGCCGGTGCTCGAGCAAATCGGCGCGGACCCGGTGCGTCCCGTACTGGCGCCGGAGGTGCTCGAGGGCAAACGGATCGAGGGCGTCGACGCCTTCGCCGGGTTCCTGGCGATCTCCTACCGCGAGGGCGGATTCGCCCGGGTCGGTGTGATCGACCTGGGCGTGGGCCGGGAGATGGAAGAGGGCGAGAAGCCGATCGCGGCCCAGGTCCTGGGCAACGACACCTTCACCTACCCACAGCTGCGGGAGATCCCCACGGGCCAGGAGATCGGCACACTGGGTGTTGCCGGCAACCCCGAATGGGGGCAGGAACTGCTGCGCCTGGGCTATACCTCCTGGATCACTCCGCGCCAGGTGCTCGACTACGACGTGCTCACGGATCAGGCCACGGTGCGCAAGCAGCAGGCGGTGCGCGGGGCTGATCTGGCCAGTTACAGCCAGCGTCTGGAATGGGCTCCCGCGTCCGACGGCACGCTGATTCCCGTATCGATCGTCTGGCGCGCCGACCGGGTGGTGTCCTACCCCGCACCCACTGTGCTCTACGGATACGGATCCTATGAGGCCAGTATGGATCCGTACTTCTCGATCGCCCGGCTGTCCCTGCTGGACCGGGGGGTCGTCTATGCGGTGGCCCATATCCGCGGCGGTGGGGAGATGGGCCGGGCCTGGTACGACCAGGGCAAGACCCTGAGCAAGCGGAACACCTTCACCGACTTCGTCGCGGCGGCGGATCACCTGATCCACAAGGGACTGACCGTCCCACAACGGCTGGTCGCCACCGGTGGTTCGGCCGGCGGCCTTTTGATGGGGGCCGTGGCCAATATCGGTTATGACCGATTCGCCGGGATCAGCGCGCACGTGCCCTTCGTCGACCCCCTGACCTCGATCCTCATGCCCGAACTGCCGTTGACCGTCATCGAATGGGACGAATGGGGTGATCCACTCCACGATGCGGAGGTCTACGCCTATATGAAGTCCTATTCGCCCTATGAGAACGTGGGAGACCACCCGTACCCGCAGATCCTGGCGCTGACCAGTCTCAATGACACCAGAGTGCTTTACGTGGAGCCGGCGAAGTGGACGGCCCGGCTGCGCGAGGTCGGAGCGGATGTGTTGCTGAAAACCGAGATGGTGGCCGGTCACGGGGGCGTCTCCGGACGTTACGACGCCTGGCGCGAGATCGCCTTCGATTACGCTTGGCAGCTAAGCGTATTAGGAGTCTGACCATGCCCATCCGCACCGCACGCGTTCTGTTCTGCATTGCGCTGGCCCTGCCCGTCGTGTATTCGCTGGCCACGTCCGTGGTCTACTCACTGGCCGACCCCGGCCGGCTCACGGTCCTATCGCAGGCCTTGAGAGCCCTGAACCTCCTGGTGGTGTTCATCTGCCTGATCCTGGCGCTCGTAGCGGTGTGCACCGTGCCGGGCACGGTGACGGTGCGGCGCGTGATCGCAGGGGCCCTGGTGGTGTGCGCGGAGGGTCTGCGCCTCATCGTGCCGATGGTGGTGAGCGTGCTCATGGGCTCCGTCCTCACCGGTGGAGGGGCCGGCGCCGTGCGCGGATACAGCCTGATCCTCCTGCTCAGTTCCACTGTGGCGACCTGCCTGTTCCTGTGCGCCTGGCCGGTGGTCCGCAACCGGGGGATCGTGTCCTATGCCGTGGTGGTCTGCGGTTGTGTGGTGGCCGCGGTCGTCATGGGCGTGGTCCAGGCCCTGAGCAGTGGCATCACCGTCGGCCTGCGCGAATACACCTGGGCCCCCTGGCTGAACACCGCACTGTCGGTGGGCGCCACAGCCTGGTACATTGCGCTGCTCTACTTCGCCCGGCTGTTCGACCGGGGCGGGGCCCCGCCGCAGCCCGGGGCGTGGCCCCAGGCGGGTCCGCGATGATCCTCGATGTGGGCGCCGCGGTCTTCGCCCTGGTCACCGTAGCCCTGGGCCTGGGCGTCTACCTGCCGGTGCGCAGTGCCGCCGTCGGGCGCCTGAGGCGTGACGGGCGGGGCGGCTTGCGCACCCAGGCGACGTGTAAGTCCGATGAGGCCTGGCAGCACGGGCACACCGCCGCGATGATCTATGTGAAATCGATGCCGTGGATCATCGCGGCGGCCCTGGTGTTGGGCGTGCCCGGTTGGATCTGGCTGGGCGCCGGTGCTGGCCTCATGGTGTTCAGCGTCGCGGTGGCCTGCGAACTGTTCGTGCTGATGTTCGGGTTCGCCTTCGCAGTCATCGCAGCCCGCGACTGCCGTTGATTCGGGTTGTCTTAGAGAATCCTGTGTGCATAGACTGACGCAGTCGCAATTTCATCAGGATGAATGGACCAATGATGACCCAGGATTCGCATCTGACCCGCCGTCGGTTCGGCTATCTCGCCTATGGCGTGCTGGCAGTGGCCGCGGTGTCCACGGCAACGGGCTTCTCGATCAAGAAGGGTGCCGCCGCCGGCGACCTGTCGGCCAATCTGACCCTGATCGCACCCGCCGGAGCCGGCGGCGGCTGGGACGGCTTCGCCAGGGAGACCCAGCAGGCCATGCGCCTGTCGGGGGTGACGAACAATGCGCAGGTGCTCAACATCCCCGGCGCCGGCGGCACGATCGGCCTGGGCAAGTTCGCCACCATGGACGGGCGGGCCGATACGGTCCTGGCCACCGGTTCGGCCATGACAGGCGGCATCGCCTTGAACAAGTCGCCTGTGGGCTACAAGGATGCGACCCTGCTGGCCCGGGTGGCCGAGGACTACGACGTCCTCATCACCGCCAACGACTCCTCGTACCAGTCCATGGACCAGCTGGTCGGCGACTGGAAGTCGGGCAAGAAGTTCAAATGGACCGGCGGCTCGGCCGGCTCCATCGACCATCTGACCGTCGCCCAGATCGCCCGGGTCAACGACATCGACCCCGGCACCATCACCTACATCCCCAAATCCGGTGGCGGTGAAGCCATCGCGACCCTGCTCTCGCACACCACCGACTTCGCCTGCACCGGCTACAACGAGGTCTCCGACCAGGTCGAGGCCGGGCGCGTGCGGGCCCTCGGACTGGCCGCACCCAAGCGGATCGCCGGAATCGACATCCCCACCATGACCGAACAGGGCCACAAGGTCACGATGACCAACTGGCGCGGCTATCTGGGCGCCCCGGGCATCAGCGAGGACGAGAGGGCCCAGCTCATCGACATCCTCGATGCGACCAGGAAGTCCGAGGCCTGGCAGGACGCCCTCAAACGCAATCAGTGGACGGACGTCTGGCTGACCGGCCCGGAATTCGAATCCTTCATCGCAGCAGATCAGAAACAGACCGACGAGATCCTCAAGGAGCTGGGACTATGAGCACGTTCATCACAGCCCACCGGTGGGGCAAGGGCACCTGGTGGGAGGGCCGCTCCGGTCTGCTCGTCCCGCTCATCGTCGCGGCCTTCGCCACCTATCTGCTCATCGGCATCCTGACCATGGACGTGGCCGAGGACACCGACTGGCCCGGCCCCACCTTCTTCCCGATGCTCATCATGATCGCCTGCTACATCCTGGCCGTCCTGTTGGCCGTGGCGATCATCCGCCACCCCGAGACGGTCGACGACACCCCTGACGATGCGATGGCCGCAACCGACGACGCCTCGCCCGCGCTCGCCGCGGCCAGGGCGGAACGGGCCGAGGAGACCGCCCGCGCCTTCGCCGACCCGGGAAGTTCCGCGGTCGCCGCCTCCCGGCTGGAACCGGCGGGGGCCTCGGCGGATGAGCGCAGTGCCCAGTACGAGGCGGCCAGGAAGGACGTCAAGCACCGGACCCATTCGGACTTCGCAGCCCTGGCCTGGGCGGTGGCCGGATTCGCGATCTTCGCGGCGTTGATCGTGCCCGCCGGCTGGATCATCTCCGCCGCCGCCCTGTTCTGGTGCGTGGCCCGCTCGATGGGATCGCGCAGGCCATTGTTCGACCTGACCCTGGCGCTGACCTTCTCATCCCTGGTCTACCTGGCCTTCGACATCCTGCTGGGGCTCAATCTGCCCACCGGCATCCTGGGAGGTGGCATCTGATGGATGCGCTCATGCACTTGATGGACGGCTTCGGCCACGCCTTCACCCCGATGAACCTGCTGTGGGTGCTGGTCGGCTGTCTGCTGGGCACCGCGGTGGGCGTGCTGCCCGGCCTGGGCTCCTCGATGGCGGTGGCCCTGCTGCTGCCCCTGACCTTCGCCCTGGACCCCACCGGCGCATTCATCATGTTCGCCGGCGTGTACTTCGGCGGGCTGTTCGGCGATTCCACCATGGCGATCCTGATGAACACGCCCGGCCAGTCATCGGCCATCGCCTCGACCTTCGAGGGCCACAAGATGGCGCTGAGCGGGCGCGCCCCGCAGGCCCTGGCGACCTCGGCGATCGGTGCGTTCATCGGCGGGTTCATCTCCTGTGTCGTCGTGGTCTTCCTGGCACCGGTGCTCGCGGACCTGTCGGCCAGTTTCGGCCCGGCCGAGTACTTCGCCCTGGCGCTGTTCGCCTTCGCCGCAACCTCCTCGGTCGTCGCGGACTCCGTGCTCAAGGGCCTGGTGGCGCTGGTGCTGGGCATCGGGATCTCGGTCATCGGCATCGACTCCGTCTCCGGCACCGAACGCTTCACCTTCGGCGTGCAGAACCTGTTCGACGGGATCTCGCTGGTCACCGTGACCGTGGCAGTGCTGGCCCTGGGCGAGGTCTTCTTCATCGCCAGCCGGATCCGCCGCGATCCCAACCGCGCGGAGATCCGGGCCTCTGGCAGGCCCTTCCTGTCGAAGTCCGAGTTCCGCGAGGCGACCCCGGCCTGGCTGCGCGGCACCGCGATCGGCCTGCCCTTCGGCGTCATCCCGGTGGGCGGTGCCGATGTGCCGACCTTCATGGCCTACGGCCTGGAGCGCAAGCTGGATACGCGCCGGAAGGACCCGCAGTTCGGCAAGGGCGCGATTCGCGGTCTGGCCGCCCCCGAGGCCGCCGGCAATGCGACCACCGGCACCGCCATGGGCGCCCTGTTGGCCCTGGGCCTGCCGATCTCGTCGACGGCTGCGATCATGTTGGCGGCCTTCCGCCAGTACGGCCTGCAGCCCGGGCCCCTGCTGTTCGACCGGGCGCCCGACCTGGTGTGGGGCCTGCTGGCCAGCTTCTTCATCGCGATGATCGTGCTGCTGGTCATCAACCTGCCCTTCGCACCGCTGTGGGCCAAGCTGCTGCTCATCCCCAGGCCGTATCTGTACGCGGGGATCGCGGTGTTCTGCGGGCTGGGCATCTACGCGACCAGCGCCTCGGTGTTCGATCTGTGCATGCTGCTGGGCATCGGCATTCTGGGCTTCATCCTGCGCCGCTACGGGGTGCCGCTGGCGCCGCTGATGATCGGCATGGTGCTGGGGCCCCTGGCGGAGACGAATATGCGCGACGCCCTGCTGTCCTCCGATGGCAGCCTGGCAGTCTTCTTCCAGTCGCCCATCGCGGTCGTCCTCTACGTGATCCTGTTGGCCGCCCTGGTCTACACGGGCGTGGGCCGCTGGCGCGCGCGGAAGCGGTGAGGCCCGCGGTGGTGTGGCCGGTGTCTGCTTGATTGCTCACGTTCACAAGGTTTCTTCCCGTTTGCCCTGATATCGGGCGGGCAGGTCACTAAGCTTGTTAACCGATGTCTTCCACGACCGCCGGACCGCTTGAAGCGGAACCGCACACACCCAAAGTCAACTGGCCGGTCTTCGGGACCTCGGCCGCCATCATCGTCGCCATCGCCGTCTGGGCGATTGCGGCGCCCGGCAGTGCGCACACGGTGCTCACGACCATCGTCGACTGGGTCTCGCGGACCTTCGGCTGGTACTACATCGCCACCGCCACGATCGTCATCGGCTTCGTGCTGTTCATCGCGGCCTCGTCCTCGGGCCGGATCAAACTGGGCCCGGACCACGCCAAGCCCCAGTTCAACATGTTCACCTGGACGTCGATGCTGTTCGCCGCCGGCATCGGCATCGACCTCATGTTCTTCTCCGTGTCCGAACCAGCAGCACAGTTCCTCGACCCACCCCAGGGCCACGTCGACGACCCGCTGAACCCCGCCACGGCGCCGGGGGACCGGGCGCGGATGGCGATCGTGTGGACCCTGTTCCACTACGGCATCACCGGCTGGGCGATGTATGCGCTGATGGGGGCGGCCTTCGCCTACTTCGCCTACCGGCGCGGGATGCCGCTGAGCATGCGCTCCATCCTGTCCTGGGTGCTGGGACGCCACGCCGGGGGCGGGCTGGGCAACGGCATCGAGGTGCTCAGCGTGCTGGGCACGATCTTCGGCATCGCGACCAGCCTGGGCATCGGTGTGGTCCAGCTGAACTGGGGCCTGCACCTGATGTTCGGCATCGACCAGTCGATCCTCTGGCAGGCGGTGCTCATCGCGCTGTCCGTCCTGCTGGCGACGATCTCCACCGTCTCCGGCGTCAACAAGGGCATCCGCAGGCTGTCCGAACTCAATGTCATCCTGGCCGTGGTCCTCATGGTCTACGTCATCGCCACCGGGCAGGCGGGCTTCCTGTTCGACGCCCTGGTGACCGATGTGGGCGACTACGTGGCGAAGTTCCCCGAGCTCATGCTCAACGTCTTCCCCTTCACCGACAACAGCGCCTGGATGAGCCAGTGGACGCTGTTCTTCTGGGCCTGGTGGATCGCCTGGGCGCCCTTCGTGGGCCTGTTCCTGGCGCGCATCTCCCGCGGCCGGACCATCCGCCAGTTCGTCTTCGGCGTGCTGGTCGTGCCCTTCGTCTTCATCGCGGTGTTCATCTCCGTCTTCGGCAATTCGGCTCTGCGCCTGATCATGGACGGGGACCTTGACCTGGCGAACACCGCGGCCAATGCCCCCGAGCAGGCCTTCTACGCGCTGCTGGAACACTATCCCGGAGCGCCCTTCGTGATCGGCCTGGCGACCGTGGTGGGCCTGCTGTTCTACGTCACCTCTGCGGACTCCGGCGCCCTGGTCCTGGCGAACTTCTCCAGCCACCTGCACGACCCGAAATCCGATGGGGGCAAGCGCCTGCGCGTGTTCTGGTCGGTGCTCACCGGCGTGCTGACACTGGCGATGCTCATCGTCGACGGGGTGTCCACCCTGCAGGGGGCCACGCTCATCATCGGGCTGCCGTTCTCCATCGTGCTCTATCTGGTGATGATCGCCCTGTACCGGGCGCTGCGCCAGGAGGCCAGCCACGCCGCCGGCCGCCTGGTCTCGATGCCCGGCCAGCTCTCGGGGACCTCGGGCATGTCGTGGCGCGCCCGCCTGCGGCGCCTGACGAACTACCCCGGTGCCCAGGCGACCGCCCGGTTCATCGACACGACGGCCACCTCGGCGCTGGAGAAGGTCGCCGGCGAGTTGCGGGATTCCGGGGCCACCGCACAGGTCGAACGGGCCGAGGTCGCCCCCGGCGGCCTGCACCAGGTTCAGCTGGTCCGCGAGTTCCCCGATGGTGAGCCGTTCTCCTATCAGCTCTATCCGGTAGCCTGCGAGGTGCCGCGCTTCGCCCTACGCTCCGGGCGGGCACAGGCCGAGGAGTACTACCGGGTGGAGGTCTTCACGGCGGAGGGCTCGCGCGGCTACGACGTGCTGGGTTTCACGGAGGAACAGCTGATCGCCGATGTGCTGGCCAATTACGAGTCCCATGTGGAGTTCCTGCGTCTGGCCGACGACCAGCCGGACGATGAACCGGACCGCGAGATCATCACCGACTGGGAAGAAGACTTCTAGGCCCTTCACTCATGCGGCACTGTGCAGGAATGGTGGGTCCGCCCACGGCACGACTTTCTTGGCGGCGATCGGGAACTCGGTTTCGATCAATAGCGTGGCCTCGCGCACTTCGGCGCTGCATTCTTCACCGATCTGCAGCCACGGCACGGTGCCCTGGACGACAGCGATCTGGACGCGCTTGTTCGTCTCCCTGACCACGGCCCTGGTGCCCCAGCATTCGCTCGGTCCTGCCGTGAAGGACACGCGAATACGGTGCTCGTCCACGATGGCGTAGTGGTTCCACTCGATGACGAGCTCATCGCTCAAATCGTCATTGGGCACATCATCGCCGTCTGCTGTCAGCGGCTCCAGTGGGTAGGAATCCGGCGGGAGGCGATCGACGTCGATATCGTCGCGCGGTGCTGCACATCCGGCGAGGAGGGCGCCGACCACAAGGCAGGTCAGAACTGCGCGCCTCGCCCTATGAAGATTCACCATCCCACTATACCGGCCGGCGCCGAAGCCGTGTTGGGCGGTGGAACCTCGGAGTGGAACTCAAAAAGGGGAGCGGAGAATCAGCGGAGCCAGGGTTCGATGACGAGGACCGCGCAGATGAGCATGATGTCGAGCAGGGAGATCTTGAAAACGCGGGATGCCCAAGCGATCGCATCGGTCTTGGCCCTCTGGCCCAGTGCGCACACGACCAGCCAGTAGACGGCGAAGACCAGCAGGACGGCTGAACACCAGACGGAGATGTGAGCGCCGAAGACCATGAGGACATTGGCCGCCAGGTTGAGGATCGCGGTGGCCAGGATCAGGCGCTTGGTGGGGGTGACGCCGTACGCTACGGCCGCCACCGGCACCCCAGCTGCGGCGTAGTCGTCACGCCGACGGATCGAGATCGCGAAGAAGTGCACCAGCTGCCAGGCGACCAGCAGCAGGAACAGCGCCAGCGCCTCCCAACCCAGGCCCAGCCCACCTGCGGTCAGGCCCGCAACCGGCGGAATCGCGCCGGGTACGGTGCCGATCAGAGTCGAGTGCACGGTGTGGTGCTTGGACCAGGTGTAGACCAGGGCGTAGGTGACCCAGCCGATCACGCCCAGGACACAGGTGAGCGAATTGGTCATGGTGCCCAGAATCGTCACACCGGCGATGCCCAGTACATAGCTGTAGGCTGTCGCGGCGAAGGGGCTGATGAAGCCGGTGACCTGGCCGCGGCCGGCGGTCCGGGCCATTCGCGCGTCGATTTCCCGGTCGAAGTGGTTGTTGACCACGCACGCCGAACCGATGATGCAGGCGGTCCCCAGGATCAGCGCCAGGAAGACCACCGGATCGAAGTGCCGGGTCGCGAAGGTGTAGGCGGCCGCCGTGACCAGGGTGTTGCTCATCACGATGCCGGGCTTGACGGCATCGATGTAGAGCTTCAGGTGCCGGGCGAAGCCGATGCGCTTGCCCCGCTGGGAGGCGACCTGTGCTGTGGCCTGTGCTTTTCCCTGGGGGTCGGTGGAGACGGCGGCGGACATGATATTAGCTTACCGGACGAACCCCGGGGCCGAGGCCGCGCAGACCCTGCGCGGCCCCGTACCGTTTGTCACGTCTCGGGTTCACAGACGGCGGGAGGCGATGTCTGCTCCCGCAGCCAGGGACTCCAGCTTGGCGAAGGCGATCTGCGGGTGGACGCGTCCGCCCAGGCCGCAGTCGGTGGAGGCCACGACGTTCTCCGGCCCCACCAGCTTCGCGAGGCGCTCGATGCGCTGGGCGACCAGTTCCGGGTGTTCGACCACATTGGTCGAATGCGATACGACGCCGGGGATCAGGTACTTGCCATCGGACAGCTTCACATCGCGCCAGATCGTCCATTCGTGTTCGTGGCGGGCATTGGCCGCCTCGAAGGTCAGTCCGTTCGCGTTGATCGTGAGCACCTGGTCGACGAAGTCCGCGAACGGCAGGTCGGTCACGTGCGGGCCGTGCCAGGAGCCCCAACAGGTGTGGAAGCGGACCAGCGCCGGATCGATTCCGCGCAGTGCGTGGTTCAGGGCGTCGATGCGCACCTGGATGAAGGCGCGATAGTCCGACAGCGCGGGTTCGGGGTCGATCTGGTCCCAGGACTCGGCGATCGAGGGGTCGTCGACCTGGACGGTCAGGCCGGCGTCGGTGATCGCCTTGTACTCCTCATGGAGCACATCGGCCCAGGCCCACACGACCTCTTCATCGGTCTTGTAGTACGTGTTGCCGATCCGGGCGGCCGAACCAGGGGCAAGGGAGTTGATGAACCCGCGCGATTCGTCGATCCCGGCGGCGGCCAGGCCGGCCTTGAGGTTCGCGATGTCGGTGGCGACGGCCTCCTGCCCGATATAGGTCAGCGGGCCGGTGATGACGGGGAAGGGCAGGCCCGCGCGCGGGTGGATCGAGGCCTCTTCGTCGGCGTACGCCTGGGCGAACAGCTGCCGATCACGGCGTTCGGTGAAGGTGGCCAGGGCCAGTTTGCCCGGTGCCGCGGGGGCCGGTTCGGCCTCGCGCGCCCCGCCGGTGGCGAGCCCCAGTCCACCTGTGCGCTGGAATGAGTAATGCCACCAGGCACCGAAGTTGATCTGTTCGGCCATGGTGTGGCCGTATTCGCCGTCGTTGACGATGTCGATGCCCAGCGCCTTCTGCTTGGCGACGATCTCGTCGACGGATTCGGCCAGCAGGGCGTTGAATTCGGCGGGGGAGCCCGTGCCCTCGTTCTTGGCCCTGTTCGCGGCCAGCAGGGCGTCATTGCGGGGCAGGGAGCCGGCATGGCTCGTCAGGATTTCAGTCATGACTCCCAGCATGGCACAGGCCCGGGATTATGACAGCCGGCCGGCGTCACAATCCCGGTTACGCGAACCCGGCCGCCCCTCAGTGCACCGCCGCGGTTCGTCGCTGCCCGGCATGGGCCCGCAGATGTCCGATCAGGATGAGCAGACCGCCGGCGAGCAGCCAGGCTGTCAACACCCACCATTCGCGGGCGCGAGGGGCGTCGGGGAAGTACGAGAGGCTGCGCAACAGGCTGCCGCCCGCCCCGGGGACGAAGTACTGGCCGATCGCGCCGAAGTGCCAGGGCAGGAACTCCTGGGGTGCGCTGGTCCCGGAGATCGGATTGCCGATGAGCACGGTGATGACCACGCCCAGCAGGATGCCGGGTGTGCCGATGGTGGAGACGAGTCCGTTGATGAGCGCTGCGGTCGCGGCTACCGTCAGGCCGATCGCCAGGGCGTTGAGCCAGAATGGGCCCTGCAGGATGCCGAACCAGCTCTGCAGGATGGTCGTCAGCGCCAGGCCCCCGACCACTCCATAGGCCAGGACCGCGGCGGCGCGCCGCCTGCGGCCGGTGACCAGCAGGCTAATGAGCACGCCGCCGACCACTCCGCCCAGGGCCAGCGGCAGGCCGGTGATCGCCATCCCGGAGCCGGTGGGGTCGTCGGGGCTCAGCGGGGCGACGTCGGTGGTCGTGATGTGCGGGACGCGCTCGGCCGGGGTCCCCGCGGCCAGTGCCCGCTGGTCGAGCTGGAGCTGGACCTGGGTGGCCAGCGTGCGCAGTGCGGTGCCGGCCGCGGGGGATCCGCCGCCTGCGATGAGCACCTCGGGTTCGGTCCCGAGCACCACCGCGCCGTAGACCTCGCGCCGCTGGATCATGCCGACGGCCTCCTCCCGGCTCTGCGCCCCGTGCACCTCGAAGGTGTCGGCGGGCAGCTGGGCGCTCAACTGGGCCCGCTGCTCGGCGTCGCCGACGACGGCCACCGGCAGGTTCTTCGCCTGCGATGTCACCGTCGGCCAGCTGAAGGCCAGCAGGATGAGGGAGACGATGGCGGCGGCCAGAACGGCGATGCCGCAGGCGCGCAGCCAGTGCGCGGAGCGGCCCGTGGGCCGGGTGGGAGTTGACATGGGAGCCTCGGATCTGTGATGACGTGAATCCTAAAAAACGAATACTCGTTCATTATTGGGCCGGGTAAGCTGGCTGTCAAGAATGACCATTCGTTTTTATGGAAGTGAGTCGGAGGTCTCGATGCCCAAGGTCAGTCAGGAGCACAAGGACGCGATGCGCGCACGGATCCGCGACGCGGCCAAGCGGTGCATCGTGCGCAGCGGATTCGCCGGGGCCTCGATGGCCGATATCGTCAGGGAGGCCGGTCTGTCCGCCGGGGCCGTGTACGTCTACTACTCGGGCAAGGAAGAGCTGGCCATCGACATCGCGCACGAGGTCCTCGACAGCCGGTTCGCAGCCCTGGACCTGGCAACGGGCGCCGAGGTCCTGGACCCGCCGGCGCGCATCGTCCCCGATCTGGTGCGCGGACTGCTGGTCCGCGATGGCATGCCCTCGATCGTGGTGCAGATCTGGGCCGAGGGCGCCAGGTCCGAATCCTTCCGCGCCCTGGCCACGGGTGTGCTCGACCGGATCCGGACCCAGCTGGGCGCCTATCTGGTGCGCTGGTTCGTCCAGCACCGCGGTGCCTCCCAGCAGCGGGCGCGGGCCGACGCCGCGGCCCTGGTCCCCGGCATCGTCGCCATGCTCCAGGGCGTCATCGTGCAGTTCGTGCTGGCCGGCTCCGCTCCGGCCGAGGCGGCACTCGACTCCGTTGCTCAGCTGTTGCGGTTGACGACCGAATAGGCGGGCGGATGCGACGGGGGCCGGGGAGCGCTGTACGCTCCCCGGCCCCCGTGTTTGGAACCGTGTGGTTGGCCCCTGTGTCCGGATTCCTCCGGGTGTCAGCCGAAGTGCTTCGGCAGGGTCTCCTTGTTGATCCGCGAGAGTTCGGCGACCGGGATGGTGAAGTGGTCGGCCAGCTCCAACGTCGGGGCACCCGTTTCGCCGTTGTCGGTCATGCCGATCCGGGCGAAGGGGAAGTTGCGTGCGGTGCACATGTCCTTGAACCGGACCTCCTCGCTGCGGGCCACCGAGACGATGGCCCTGGCGGACGATTCGGAGAACAGTGCGGTGAACAGGTCCACGCCGTCGCGCCGGCAGACCTCGTCGAGCCAGAACCGGGCGCCGGTCCCGAAGCGCATGCAGGCCTCGGCCACGGCCACGGCGATGCCGCCCTCGGAGACGTCGTGCGCGGCATCGAGCATGCCGTCGCGCGAGGCGTTGATGAGGATGTCGGCGAGTTCGCGTTCGACCTCGGGCTTGAACTCCGGGGGTACGCCGCCCAGGTGGCCGTGGGCGACGTCGGCCCAGGCGGAACCGTCGAGCTCGTCGGCGGTGGTGCCCAGCAGGTAGATGGTCTGCCCTGGTTCGCGCCAGCCGGCCGGGGTGGCGCGGGTGACGTCGTCGAACACGCCCAGCACGCCCACCACCGGGGTCGGGTGGATGGCCACGCCGCCGGTCTGGTTGTACAGGGACACATTGCCGCCGGTCACCGGCACGCCCAGGTCCTTGCAGGCCGCGGCCAGGCCGGTCGTGGCCTGATCGAACTGCCACATGATCTCCGGGTCCTCCGGGGAACCGAAGTTCAGGCAGTCGGTGACGGCCATCGGGCGCGCGCCCGAGGTCGCGACGTTGCGGTAGGCCTCGGCCAGGGCCAGCTGGGCGCCGCGCGCCGGATCCAGATAGGCGTAGCGGCCATTGGCGTCCGTGGCGATCGCGATGCCGCGGTTGGTGGACTCGTCGACCCGGATCACGCCGGCGTCATCGGGTGCGGCCAAGGCGGTGTTGCCCTGGACGTAGCGGTCGTACTGGTCGGTCACCCATTCCGGATCGGCCAGATTGGGGCTGGCCAGCAGGTCCTTGAGCGTCTGTTCCAGGCCCGCGTCGTCGGCCGGGCGCTCCAGGCCCGCGGCACGGGTGGTGTCCGCGGCGGTCGATTCCGTCCAGGACGGCTGGGTGAACGGGCGGTGGTAGACCGGGCCGTCATGGGCCACCGAGCGCGGGGGCACGTCGACGATGACGTCGCCGTGCCAGGAGATGACGAGGCGCCCGTCGCCGGTGACCTCGCCGAGCACGGAGGTCTCGACCTCCCACTTGTCCACGATCTCCATGAAGGTGTCGAGCTTATCGGGGGTGACGACGGCCATCATGCGCTCCTGCGACTCGCTCATGAGGATCTCCTCGGGAGTCAGCGTGGGGTCGCGCAGCAGCACATCGTCCAGGGCGATGCGCATACCGCCCTCGCCGTTGGAGGCCAGTTCGCTGGTGGCACAGCTGATGCCGGCTGCGCCCAGGTCCTGGATGCCCTCGACGACGCCGGCGTGGAAGAGCTCCAGGCAGCATTCGATCAGGACCTTCTCCGCGAAGGGGTCGCCCACCTGGACGGCCGGGCGCTTCGAGGGCTTGGAGTCGTCGAAGGACTCGCTGGCCAGGATCGAGGCGCCGCCGATCCCGTCGCCGCCGGTCCGAGCGCCGAACAGCACGACCTTGTTGCCTACACCGGATGCGTTCGCCAGACGGATGTCCTCATGGCGCATCACGCCCACGGCCAGGGCGTTGACCAGGGGATTGCCCTGATAGCAGGCGTCGAAGACCAGTTCTCCGCCGATATTGGGCAGGCCCAGGCAGTTGCCGTAGCCGCCCACGCCGGCCACCACGCCGGAGACCACGCGGTTCGTGTCGGGGTGGTCGATGGCGCCGAAGCGCAGCTGGTCCATCACGGCCACCGGGCGCGCGCCCATCGAGATGATGTCGCGCACGATGCCGCCGACGCCCGTGGCGGCGCCCTGGTAGGGCTCGACATAGGAGGGGTGGTTGTGGGATTCGACCTTGAAGGTCACGGCCCAGCCGTCGCCGATGTCGACGACGCCGGCGTTCTCGCCGATGCCGACCAGCAGGTGTTCCTTCATCTCGTCGGTGACCTGGTCGCCGAACTTGCCCAGGTGGACCTTGGAGGACTTGTAGGAGCAGTGTTCCGACCACATGACCGAATACATCGCCAGTTCCGCGCTGGTGGGGCGCCGGCCCAGGATCTTCTTGATCTCTTCGTATTCGTTGGCCTTGAGTCCGAGTTCGGCGAACGGCTGTTCGACGTCCGGGTGGGCGGCTGCGAATTCGACTGTTTCCTTGACCTTCTTGGTCTGGGATTCCGGAGTCATCGCGGAGGCTTCGGGGGTGTTCGACATGTCAGGCGAGGGTCCTTTCGACGCGCATGGGCACTATTCTAGCGGCCCGTGCCGTGGAAAGAAGTTGACAGAAAGTCGCTCAACTTTGGAATACCGCGGGCACTCAAGTGGTTACACCTCATGTAGCCACCGAGGTGATACAAGCACCGGGGTGGCGGAAAGAATTTCACCTACTCCAAGGAGATGTTGGAAATGGCAAACACCGGTATCAATCCGTTCCGTCCGTTCTCTGTGATCGACGACGTGCTGCGCTCCCTGCCGGGCGTGGCCGTGGCCGACCGTACCCAGGGCTTCATTCCGGCGCTGGAAACCGAACGCAACGGCGCGGACCTGGTCATCAGGGTCGACCTGCCGGGGATGGACCCGGAGAAGGACATCGACATCGAACTACACGGGCGCACGCTGACCGTCTCCGGCGAACGCCGCGATGAGACCAGCGGCGACGGTGTCCGCGAGGTCCGCTACGGCTCCTTCAGCCGCACCGCGACCCTGCCGGCGAAGGTCGGCGAGGACGCGATCACGGCCGACTACGTCAACGGCGTGCTGACGGTCCGGGTGGCCGGGGCCTATGCGCAGGTCCAGCCGAAGAAGATCTCGATCTCCCACCACGCGGACGCCCCGGTCGACGCCCAGGTCGAATCCTCGGCCGAGGACGCGGACAAGGACGCCGCCGAGAAGTAACTCTCAGGGCCGCACGGTCAGGGTCTGATTGAGGGTTCCGAAGGGCCCGTCCTGATCGTGCAGGACCGAGCTGGTCAGACCCAGCCCGGTCGGCCCGAAGGACACGCGCGTATTGAAACCCAGCCAGGGGCTCTCCCGGCTGGGTTTCTGCGTGTCCGGGCCGGTTCCAGCGGCGGGTGCGAAGGGCTGCCGGAACAGTGAGGCGGTCAGCTCCACATTGGGGAATGCCACCTCGCGCGGATCGCGGCGCACCGTCATGCCGTTGGCGGTGTCGAACAGGCCCGCCGCCCTGGCCAGGGCCGAGGCCCGGGCATCGTCGACCAGATCCACGGGGGTGCGCAGCCAGAAGTGGGCGTGGCCCGGCTCCACCTGGGTGCGGCGCGCCTCGAAACTGGCGATATAGGCACCCGGCCAGACCGTGGTCGAATCGAACTCCGGGGTCTCGTCGACCGAGGGGATCGGGACGAAGGGAGAGCCGGCCAGGCCGGCGGTGTCAGCGGCCTGGACGAACCAGGCGCGCAGCAGCACGATCGTGCGCCCTCCGTAGCGCAGTTCGGCCTCGGCCAGTTCGATGCTGCGGCCCGGGCGCAGCACGCGCAGGTCGTAGGTGAACTCGTCGACGGGGACCACGCCGAAGATGTCCGCTGAGATCCGCCCCAGCTGCAGCCGGGGCGCGCCGGAGGCCTCCCGGCGGGCGGCGTGGTCGGTCTCCAGCAGGTGGACCAGCAGGCCCAGCACGGGGGAGATGTGCTGTTCGTCCGGGTTCCAGGCGCCGGCGACCAATTCCGTTGCACGATAGGCGTCATCGCCGGTGCGGGTGAAGTAGAAGCTCATGGACTCACAGTCTAGGGAGGTGGGCCCGCTCGTTAGAATCGAGTCCATGTCGATTCCGAAAATCGTGCTCTTCTACGTCTTCACCCCGCTGCCCGATCCCGAGGCGATCCGCCTGTGGCAGCACACCCTGGCGGATTCCCTGCACCTGAGGGGCCGGGTCATCGTGTCCGCCCAGGGCATCAACGCGACCCTGGGCGGGGACCTGCCGGATGTCAAGAAATATGTGCGCGCCATGCGGGAGTACACCCCGTTCAAGGCCGCCGATGTGAAGTGGTCCGATGGTGTGGGCGATGATTTCCCGCGGCTGTCGGTCAAGGTCAGGGACGAACTGGTGACCTTCGGCCACCCCGCGGAGGTGGTCGTCGACGAATCGGGTGTGGTCGGCGGCGGCGTCCACTTGAGTCCGGCCCAGGTCGACGAACTGGTCGCCGAACGAGGACTTGCCTCCCAGGGCGGCGAGGTCGTGTTCTTCGACGGGCGCAATGAGATGGAGGCGGCGATCGGCCGTTTCGCCGACGCCGTAGTGCCCGAAACCGAGGCCACTAGGGACTTCGTCGCCGAATTGGAATCGGGGAAGTACGACGAGCTCAAGGACAAGCCGGTCATCACCTACTGCACCGGTGGGATCCGCTGCGAGGTCTTGAGTGTGCTGATGAAGAACCGCGGCTTCCAGGAGGTCTACCAGATCGACGGCGGGATCGTCCGCTACGGCGAGGCCCGCGGCACCGACGGCCTGTGGGACGGTTCGTTCTACGTCTTCGACAAGCGCATGCACCAGGAGTTCGGGCCGAACGCGCGGTCACTGGGAACCTGCGTGGAATGCGGCAAGCCGACCGCCGACTACGTCAACTGCGTCGATCAGTCCTGCCGGCGGCAGTTCCTGCGCTGTCGGGCATGTACTGCCGCCGGCGCCCACCCGAGCTGCGGCCACTGCGCGCCCGCCGCATAGTGATGAGTGCGCAGATCTTCCAGCCGCAGAAGACCAACACGGTGAGGAAGAAGATCGGGACCATGACGATGAAGGCCCCGCGTAAATAGCTGCCTTCCGGGGTCTCAGTGCTGTACCCGGGCACCCACCACGGATTGCCGATCAGCACCCCGGCGGTGAGCAGCAGGGTCCCGACCAGGGCCGAGGCCTCGTGCAGCCGGGGGCTGAACACCCGCCAGATCCCGGCCACCAGCAGGGCGCACAGCGCGAAGACCACGAGGAAGACCAGCCCATACCAGGCAATGGAATAACTCCAGTCGAACACGAGTACTGCGCCGATCCCCTGAGACACGACAACGCCGGCTGCCGCGCATGCGAGCAGCCGGCTGTAGCCGTGCCAGAAGATGGGTACCGTGGATTACTCCTTGGCGGTGAGCTTGCCCGACTTCCAATCGGGCATGAAGTCCGGATTGTCCTTGGCCCACTTGGCCACGGCCTTCTCCGGGTTCTTCCCGTCGAATTCCTCGGGGGCGGCCATGACGCGTTCCAGGCCCTCCAGGTTCTTCGGCGTCAGCGCCAGGTTCTTCAGGATCTGGGCGGGCAGCGGGTGCTCATCGGTGAAGCCCGTGCGCGACATGGTGTAGAGCTTCTCGTTCTCGCCCAGCGCCTTCTTGGGATCCTCGAGGTCGCGCACCGGGAACTTGTCGTAGGCCCAGTGCGGGTGCCACAGGGTCACGGCCACGTGCTCGCCCGCGCTGGTGGACTTCTGCAGCTGGGTCAGCATCGCCGGGGTGGACGAGGCGATGAGCTTCATATTGTCCAGGCCGTAGTCGGGGATGACCTTGTCCTTGGTGGCATCCATCAGCCCGGAGCCGGCTTCGATGCCGTAGAGCTTGTTGCCGTACTGATCGCCCATCGACTTCAGGTCCTCGATGGTCTTCGCCGGCGAGTCCTTGTCGACTGCGATCGTGTTCTTCGCCTGGTCGTACCAGCAGCCCTGGGCCTCGAGCTTGTCGCCGTACTTCTCGATATAGGGCTTGTGCGTCACCGGCAGCATGGTCGATGACATCCAGTCGACATCGGCGTTGCTCGTGGCAACGTAGCCCGGCGCCAGGTCGAACTTCTTCACGGTGACGTTGTAGCCGTATTCGCCCAGCACGTGCTTGGCCAGATAGGCGGTGGCGATGGTCTCGTCCCAGCCGTTGAAGGCTGCGACCGTCAGGTCTGTCTTCTCCCCGTCGCCCGGCTTCTCGCTGCCCATGTCCTTGGCATCGGCGGCCGGGGTGCAGTCGCCCCAGTCCTTGCCGCCGGAGGAGTCGTCCCCGCCGGCCGCCGAGTCATCGGTGGAGTTACTGGCGCCGCAACCGCTCAACGCCAGGCCACAGGCCAGCGCCAGTGCCGTGAGTAGTGTGCCACGCCGTTTGGTCCGGGTGTGCATGTTCTCAACCTCGCTTGACAATATTCCTTGCTGATGTCGTCGAGCTCACGGTAGCGTACACGTGTCGTACAACACCAAGTTGTCTTGTCAAGCGAAGTTGTGCTATCAGCGGCCGAACAGCTTGCGGAAGAAGCCCTTCTTCTTCGGCTCGTCCGGCTGGGTTTGCTCCTGCGCCGGCTGCGGTTCCGCGGGCGCCTGCTCCTGTGCGGGTGCCACCGGCTCCGGCCGAGGTTCCGGCTGGGGCTGTGCCGGCTCCTGCACGGGTGTCTCCAGGGCCGCTGCGGGCTCCTCGACGACGGGCTCCGGCGCTTCGACCACCGTCGGCTCCTCGACGGCCGGGGCGTCTGCGGCCTGTTGCGCAGCCGCAACCGGGCCGAGGTCCCATTCCAGTGTCGCCGCGGGCGCCACGTCACCGGCCGCCGCCAGCTGGGCCGCGGCCTCGTCGGTCAGGGGCTGGGCGACCTGGCAGTTGGTCAACCGGTCCAGCTCATCGAAGGTGATATCGGCCGAACCGTCGGCCGCGAGCACCCGCACGGTGCCATCGGGCAGGGCGGCGCAGGCGAAGCCGCGCAGCCGCGCATAGGATTCCAGCGCGGCCCGGTGGTTCTTCACCTGGCCCTGCTGCAGGGCGCCCGCGATGGCGAAGACCAGGGGTCTGATCTGCGGGGCGTCCAGGGCCAGTTCGGCCCCGTCGACTAGCAGCCAGGCGGTGGTCTGCGGCCCGGTGGATGCGGGATAGTGGGCCCAGTGATCGGTCACGAGCTTCGCGGCCAGCGCCACCGCATGGGTCAGCTCCGTATCGGCGGAGAACTCCACATCGGACAGTTCCGGGACCTCGTGTGCCTCACCGTAGGCGCGCAGCGCACCGGTCAGGTCCACTACGGCATCCGGGAACTCGTTGACATTGTCCCAACCGGAGTGCCAGGTGGCCGGCGCTGTGGCCTGCGTGCCGATGAAATGAACGCGCAGGCGCAGCGGTTCGCCCTCGCCGCGGGCGAACTCCAGCACCGGGACCGCAGCGCCGAAGTCGACCTCCCAGTCGGCATCGCCGACCAGCTGGCCGAAGTGGGCCTGCACCTCGGTCGACAGGAACGCCGCTCGGTCGACCAGTTCCTGCAGGGCAGGGGAGAGGGGCAGGCTCTTCTTGGCCATCAGGCGTTGACCAGGGCGGCGATCACCGAGGTGAAGAAGCCCTGGCCGTCCAGGCCGGTACGCGGTCCGCGGGCGGTGTCGGGGCCGAAGCCGGATTCCACCGCGTGCTCCGGATGGGGCATCAGGCCGACCACATTGCCGCGCTCGTTCGTGATACCCGCGATGTCGTTGAGCGAACCATTGGGGTTGACGCCCTGGTAGCGGAAGACCACGCGGCCGGATTCCTCCAGCTCCTCGAGCACGTGCGCTTCGGCCTGGAAACCGCCCTCGCCGTTCTTCAGCGGGATGACGATGTCCTCGCCGGTGGTGAACTGATTGGACCAGGCGGTCTGCGTGTTCTCCACGCGCAGCACCTGGTCGCGGCAGATGAAGTGCTGGTGGTCGTTGCGCACCAGGGCACCGGGCAGCAGATGCGATTCGCACAGCACCTGGAAGCCATTGCAGATGCCCAGCACCGGCATTCCGCCATTGGCGGCGTCGATCACCTTGGACATCACAGGGGCGAAGCTGGCGATCGCCCCGCAGCGCAGGTAGTCCCCATAGCTGAAGCCGCCGGGCAGGACCACAGCGTCGACACCGTGCAGGTCGGCGTCCGCGTGCCACAGCGGCACAGCGGTGGCGCCGGAGAGGGTGACGGCGCGGGCCGCGTCCCGGTCGTCCAGGGTGCCGGGGAAGGTCACAACGCCCACCCGGATGTCCTGGGCGCCGGCCAGCGGGGCCTCCGAGGCTGCGGCACCGATCAGCGGGCCGCCGGCGGTCAGGGTGCTCCGGTCGCTCACTTGGCGGCCTCGGCGTTCGCAGAGGCGTCCTCATCCGCGGCGACGGACACGACGTTCTCGATCACGGAGTTCGACAGCAGGGTGTCGGCGGCCTCCTGCACTTTGGCGAGCAGTTCGTCCGTGGGCTCTCCGTCGAAGGTCAGCTCGAAGCGCTTACCCTGCCGGACCGAGAAACCCTCGAAGCCCAGGTGCCGGAGGCTGGTGCCGATGGCCTTGCCCTGCGGGTCAAGGATTTCGGGCTTGGGCATGACCTCGACGACGATACGTCCCATGATGCTCCCAGTGAGATAGGGGTGGATTGGTTGAAACAAGTTTAGCAAGCGTGCGGGGCCCTGCGACTCATGCAGGGCCCCGCAGGCCGGTTGCACCGGTCACGCCGGGAAGGTCGTGCCCGTCAGCCGTTCGAAGGCCTCGACGTAGCGCGCCCTGGTCCGCGCCACGATCTGTTCGGGCAGCGCCGGGGGCGGCAGCTCGGAATTGCGGTCCCAGCCGGAATCCGGGCCGGTCAGCCAGTCGCGCACGAACTGCTTGTCGAAGCTGGCCTGGACCTTGCCGGGGGCATAGTCCGCGGCGTCCCAGAATCGGGAGGAGTCCGGGGTCAGGACCTCGTCGCCCAGCACGATCTGACCGGAGGCGTCGCGGCCGAACTCGAACTTGGTGTCGGCCAGCACGATGCCGCGCTCGCGGGCGATCTCCTCGGCGCGGGTGTACAGGCGCAGGGTCAGATCGCGCAGGGCCTCGGCGTCCTCGGCTCCGACCAGGTCGACGGTCTTGTCGAAGGTGATGTTCTCATCGTGATCGCCCAGCTCGGCCTTGAAGGCGGGGGTGAAGATCGCCGGTGTCAGCCGGTCGGCCTCGCCCAGGCCCGCGGGCAGCGCATTGCCGCACACCATGCCCGAGGTCGTGTAGTCGGCCAGGCCCGAACCGGTCAGGTAGCCACGGGCCACGCATTCGACGGGGAACATGTGCAGGGGCTTGCAGATGATCGCCCGCCCGGTCACCGCCGCCGGCACATCGGTCGACAGGACGTGGTTGCCCACCACATCGGCCAGCTGGTCGAACCACCACAGGGAGAGGCCGGTGAGCACCTTGCCCTTGTCCGGAATGGGGGTGTCGAGGATGAAGTCGTAGGCCGATATCCGGTCGGTCGCGACCATCAGCATCTTATCGGCCGAGGCGAAGCCCGCCGCGGCCTCCGGGATGTAGATCTCGCGGACCTTGCCGGCATAGGCGTGTTTCCAGCCGGGCAGATCGTACGCTGGGGCCGCAGGTGTCGTCGTCATGGGGATTCCTTTCCGGCTCAGGCCCCGGTGGGCACGGTGATGCGCCCGTCGATCGCGGCTTGAGCGATATCGGTACGGTTCTGTTTGCCCGGCCAGTCGATCAGCGCGGCGGCCCGGTAGGCCAGATCGCGGGCGGCGGCCAGGGTGTCGCCGGAGGCCACGACGGACAGGACGCGCCCGCCGTCCGTGACGATCTCGCCAGTGGTGCCCAGTGCGGTGCCCGCGTGCAGGACGAGGACGCCGGGCAGGGCCGCGGCCTCGTCCAGTCCCGTGATCGGATCGCCCTTGCGCACGGTGCCGGGGTAGCCGGCGGCGGCCAGCACCAGGGTGACCGAGGCCTGCTCGGACCAGACCAGCGGGTCGATTTCGGCCAGCCGGCCCTGGGCGGCGGCCAGCAGGGTCTGACCCAACGGGGTCTGCAGCCGGTCCAGCACCGACTGCGTCTCCGGATCGCCGAAGCGCACATTGAACTCGACGACCTCGATGCCCTTCTTTGTCAGGGCCAGGCCGCAGTACAGCAGGCCGGTGAACGGGGTGCCGCGGCCGGCCATCTCGTCGACCACCGGCTGGGCCACCAGCCGGGTGATCTGCTCGGCCACATCCGCCGGCGCCCACGGCAGGGGCGAATAGGCGCCCATCCCGCCGGTGTTGGGGCCGGTGTCGCCGTCGCCGATCCGCTTGAAGTCCTGCGCGGGCGCCAGCGGCACCGCGGTGGTGCCGTCGCACAGCACGAACAGGGAGACCTCGGGCCCGGCCAGATAATCTTCGATGACCACCCGGTCGGAGGCCGAGAGGCAGTCGGTGGCGTGCGCCAGCGCTGTCTCGAAATCCTCGGTCACGACCACGCCCTTGCCGGCGGCTAGGCCGTCGGCCTTGACCACGTGTGGGGCGCCGAACTCTGTCAGGGCCGCTTTTGCCTGATCGACGGTGGTCGCTGCGACCGAGGCGGCGGTCGGCACGCCGGCGGCGGCCATCACCTCCTTGGCGAAGGCCTTCGAGCCCTCCAGCCGGGCGGCCGCGGCATCGGGGCCGAAGACGGGGAAGCCGGCGGCGCGCAGGGCGTCGGCCACCCCGGCGACCAGTGGGGCCTCTGGCCCGATGACCACCAGGTCGGCTCCGAGGTCTCCGGCCAGCGCGGTGACGGCCGCTGGATCGGTGGCCTCGACGTTCCGGATTTCGCACATTCCGGCGATGCCGGGGTTGCCCGGGGCGGCGATGATCGCATCGACTCCGGGATCGCGGGACAAGGCTGCAACGAGGGCGTGTTCGCGGGCGCCCGACCCGATGACAAGAACCTTCACGTCCTGCATTTTATCGTGGTTGCCGACACCCCTGTGGCGCTCGGTAGGCTAGGGGGTTGTGAATCAGATGAGCGAGGTCCATCGGCTGCACCGGCTGATGGCGGAAGATCCTGCGTGGCGCCTGCTGCGCAGCGACACCGTGTACTTCGCCGCGGCCCTGTTGCCCCAGCATCTGAGCGCCCAGGAACCCAGGCTGCGCACCGAGGTCCTGTTCGAACTGCTCGACGCGGATCTGGCCGCGATGCGCGAGGAGGGCTTCGAGGTCACCGGGGATGCCGCCGGCTACTGCAATCTGTGGCGCGGCAACGGAATCTTGGCCCGCCGGGTGATCCCCGACAGCCGCGAGGAGACCTATGAGCTGACCCCGGCGGCGCTGAGCGCCTTCGCCTTCATCGCAGGTCTCGAGGACACCCGCGTGTCGATCAACCAGTCGCGCCTGGCCACGATCCAGCAGCGGATCCGCCAGGTGGTCCGCGACACCGACCCGGACGTGATGAACCGGATGCGCGCCCTGCAGCGCGAACGCGCCCGCATCGACCAGCAGATCCAACGGGTGGGCCGCGGCGAGATGCCGCCGGTGGACGACCGGCACGCCGCCGACGATGTCCGCGATGTGCTCAGCCTGGTCGAGGCCCTGCCACGCGACTTCACCCGCGTGCGCACCCAGCTCGAGGAGATCAACCGGAACCTGCGCGAGAAGCTCATCGACTCCTCCGGGCAGCGCGGCACCGTGCTCGCCGATGTGTTCCGCGGGGTCGACCACCTGGCCGAATCGGACGCCGGGCGCAGCTTCGAGGGGTTCTACGGCCTGATCATGGACCCAGAGCTGGGGGCCGAATTCGAGGACAACATCGAGGTGCTGGCCCACCGGCCCTTCGCCCGCACCCTGCCGGCGTCGGACCTCCGGTTCCTCGAGGACCTGATGGGACTCATGCAGGACCGGTCCGCCGAGGTCGAATCCGTGATGACGAACCTGACGCGCTCGCTGCGCCGCTTCGTCCAAACCGATGAGTTCCGCACCGACCGGGTGCTCGGCCACGAGATCCGCGCGGCCAATGCCTCCGCCCTCGAACTGTTCCGCCACGTCCAGCCCTATCAGGACACCGGCTTCGACTTCGAACTCTCCGCCATCGACATCTCCTCCCTCGGCGCCTGGCAGCTCTACGATCCCGGCGATGCCCGGATCGACTCCCAGATCGTCGACGCCCCGGAGCCCGAGGCCGTGGACTGGGCCGAGTTGCTGCGCCGCTCGCGCGAGACCGACATCGACTACGAGGAACTGCGCCGCAGCGTCGCCGACGCCTTCGCCGCCGCCGACCCGGCGGGCCGGGCGGCCGGGATCAGCGTGGGCCAGGTGCTGGCACACCGGCCCGCCACCCAGGGCGTGGCCAGCATCATCGGCCTGCTGTCCCTGGCCGGGGATCCCGGCCCGGACACGGGGGAGGAAACCGTGAGCTGGCGGACCATCGCAGGGACCCGGCGGAGTGCGCGGATCCCGCTGACCCGCTTCACCCGGCCACCGGCCGGCAGCCGGGGCTTTCAGCCGAGGAAGGACATATGAGTAACGAGGACGTCGCCAGGGAGAACGCGGAGGACCGGGCAGCGGAGTCGCTGCCCGAGTCCCTGCAGAAGCTGTGGCCCGAGGACACCGGCACCCTGGCCCGCGATTCCCGCAAGGCCCTGGTGGCCCTGCTGCGCGGCCCACAGATCGAAGGGGTCAAGGCGCCCGAACTGTGGCGCGCCATCGACCGCGACGAGGCCGCCCTGCGCCAGGCGCTGGCGAATATGTTCCTGGAGATGGTGATCGACCGGCGCGGCCAGATCGCCTACGTCCGCAATGTCCGCGTCGACGGCGAGACCCTGCACTATACGGTGCGCTCGCGAGCGCTGACGCTCATCCAGTCGGTCATCCTGCTGCACCTGCGCCGGGTTTTCATGAGCGTGGGGGAGCCGCCTGTGATCGTGGGCGCCGACGAGGTCCGCGACGCCGTGCGACCCTACGGCAAGGCCTCGGGGCTGGACGATTCGACCTATGACAAACGCTTCAACGCGGGGTGGACGGAGATGCAGCGGGCGGGGATCGTGCACCGGGCCGCAGAGGAGGGCCGCTTCGAGGTGTCCCCGGTGATCCGGCTGTTGTTCGGCGTGGAGGAGGTGCGCCGGCTGCGCGCGGAGTACGAGCGCCTGCTCGACGAACACGGCGCGGATATCGCAGCGGGTGCGGACATCGAAGCCGGGGAGGCACAGGCATGAGCGAGGCCCTGCAGCTGTCCCTGCTGGACGCCGGCCAGGTCGACGCCCTGGTCCACGCCGGGGCGGAGGTCCCGGCGCCCCGGGATGCGGCGGAACGGGCGCTGGACCGGGAACTGGCCAAACAGCATCGGCTGGCCCGCATCGAGGTGCTCAACTGGGGCACCTTCGGCGGCGACCTGGTCCACGCCCTCGACGTGCCGCGCGGGGGCCTGGTCATCACCGGCCGCTCCGGCTCCGGCAAATCCAGCCTGCTCGACGCGGTGTCGACCGTGCTGGTCCCGCGCGGGCGCCTGCGCTTCAACGCCGCAGCCCAGGACACCGAGCGCCGCGGCAGCGACCGGTCACTCTATTCCTACATCCGTGGAGCCTATAAGCGCGGGGAGTCGGATGCGGAGATCGGCGCGGAGTACCTGCGTCCCGGCGCGACCCGCTCGGCCCTGCTGTTGCGCTTCGACACCGCCGACGGGCAACCGCCGGTGACCCTGGTCAAGTTGTTCCACCTGTCCGCCTCGGGCAGTTCGAACGGCGATATCAAGGAGGTCGGGATCCTGCTGCGCGAGGACGCGCACATCACCGACTTCGCCGAATACACCCGCACGGGCATCGACATCCGCGCGCTGCGCAAGGCCTACGGCAAGTCCGCGGTGTTGGAGAAGCACTCGGCCTTCGTCGCCCGCGTGCTGCGGCCCCTGGGCCTGCACCGCGACGAGGCGGTGGAACTGTGGCACCGCACCATGGCCGCGAAGAACTTCGCGAGCCTCGACGGGCTGTTCCGCGAATTCATGCTCGAACGCCCCAAGACCTTTGCCATCGCCGAGGCCGCGGTGGCCCAGTTCTCCGCGCTCTCGGAGGCCCACGGCTCCGTGGTCGAGGCCCGCAGACAATTGGAGGTCCTCGAGGCCCTGCAGACCCTGGCCCAGGACTGGGAGGCCGCGGGCGCCGAGCTGACCCGGCTCGAATCCCTGCGCGCGGCACTCGACCCGATCACCGAGGTGGTCAGGGCCGAGCTGGCCGCCGACCACCTGGCCGAGGTCACCCGGAAACTCAACGACCGGCGCGAGGAGCGCGTGGCGGCCGACCGTGACGAGACCCGTCTGCAGGAGGAGCGCGATACCGCGCACGCGCAGATGCAGGACCTGGGCGGCGCGCGGATCGAGGTGCTGACCGGCCGGATCGAGGCACTGCGCGCGCAGGCGGACACCGCGGGGCGCCAGTGGGCCCTGCTGGCCCGTCATGCGGCGGCCGCCGGGATCGAGTTCTTCCCGACCAGCGAAGGCGAATACGAGGAACTCAAAGCGGGGCTGCTCGACGATGCCGCCCTGGCGGCCGACCGCGATGCCCGGCGCGAGCGCGCGAACGAGGCCGCAGCGACCCGCCGTGATCTGCGCGAACAGCGCGCGGGCCTGCAGCGCGAGCTCGATGTGGCCAGGGCCAGTTCCTCGAACCTGGGCAGTCGGCTGATCGCCGCGCGTGAACTCATTGCGGAGCAGTCGGGCCTGGAGCCGGTGGACCTGCCGTTCGCCGCTGAGCTGATGGAGGTGCGCGCCCAGGAGCGGGAGTGGACCGGAGCGGTGGAACGCGTGCTGCGGCCCCTGGCGCTGACCCTGCTGACCGGCCCTGAACGGGCCTCGGCGGTGCGCCGGGCGATGGACGCCAACCATCTGGGCGCGCGCATCGAATTGCAGGTCGTTTCCGCCGGGCGGGCGGCACCCGGTGCCGTGGCCGATCCGGACTCCCTGGTCCACAAGATCGAGCTGAAAGCCGATGAGCGCTATCGCGGCTGGTTGGCCGCGACCCTGGCCGAACGCTACGACTTCAGCTGTGTGGCCGACGCCGATGCCCTTGATGCAGTGGACCGTGGCGTCACGGCGGCCGGCCAGGTGAAGTTCGGCGGGGACCGTTTCGTCAAGGACGATCGGTATCGGATCGACGATGCCGCGCGCTGGCTGCTGGGCTTCTCCGCCGATGACAAGGTCGTGCGCCTGGGTGCCGAACTGGCCAGGATCGACAAGGAGCTGGCGGCCGCCGAGGCCCGCTACACCGACCTCGTGGCGCTCGAGGGCGAGGTGGTCAAGCGCCTGAACTTCGCCGACGAAATCCGCCAGACGGACTGGGAGCACATCGACGCGGCCGGGATCGAGGAGACCATGGCCGGGCTGCAGGATTCGCTGGCCACTCTGGGCCGGGAGAACCCCGAGTTGGCTCAGGCGCAGGCCAGGGAGACGGAACTGACGGCCAGGCTGGCGCAGGCCCGTGCCCTGGCCAGGGACCTCGAGGTCGGGGTCGAGACCCTGGTGCGGCGCCAGGGCGAACTCAAACGGACCCTGCAGCGGGCCAGGGACAGGGCCCAGGTGGCCGGTGAGCTGCCCGCCGAGGTGGCGCAGGAGGCCCGCGGTCTGCTGTTCGCACAGAAGCGCCGGCTGGAGGTCGACGAGCTCGACGCGCGCGCCAAACAGGTCGCCGATGAGCTCTTCGCCCGCTCCGCCACGGCCCAGCAGGCCAAGGGGTCGGCCGAGACGGGATTCGCCCAGGGCGCGACCTCCTTCCAGAAACAGTGGCCGGCGGCCCTGCCGGAGGCCGGTGCCGAAGTCGCGGACCGTGCCGTGTTCGCCGCCCTGCGCGCCCAGCTGGTGACCGACAATCTGCCGGTGTTCGAAGCCAGGTTCAAGGAGATGCTGGCGGAGCAGTCGATGAAGCAGATCGGCCAACTGCGCAATCAGATCACCCGGGCGCCGGGCGAGATCCGCAAGCGCATCGAACCGGTCAACGAATCGCTGGCGGGCAGTCAGTTCGACACCGACCGGTATCTGCGGATCGAGCCGCGCGAGGTCCGCTCGACCGAGGTCAAGACCTTCATCGGGGACCTGGGGAAGATCGCCGGGGGCTACGGCGAACAACTCGACGGCCCGGCGGCCGAGGAGAAATTCGCGTTGATGGAGCGGGTGATCGCGCGCCTGGGGGATGCCGAGAACCGCAGATGGCGCGATGCCGTGCTCGACACCCGCCGTCACGTCACCTTCGTGGCGATCGAATCCGACGGCGCGGGCAACCGGACCGATATCTACGAGTCCTCGGCCGGCCTGTCCGGTGGGCAGCGGCAGAAGCTCGTCATCTTCTGCCTGGCGGCGGCTCTGCGCTATCAACTGGCCGATCAGTCATCGGGCATCCCGACGTTCGGCACCGTGGTGCTCGACGAGGCCTTCGACAAGACCGATGCGAGCTTCACCCGGATCGCGATCGAGGTGTTCCTCGACTTCGGCTTCCACCTGCTGCTGGCCACCCCGGAGAAGCTCCTGCCCACCCTCGAGCTCTACGTCGAGGGTCTGGCCCAGGTGACCTCGAGCGACCGTAGCTCCTCGCGGGTGGTACCGGTCATGTGGCGGGCCGAACCCACGGAGGCCGCCGAGTCCGAGGAACCGGTGGACCCGGCGTGAAGTCCACCGCCGAGGCCACGGGCGAACTGCGCAGGAGGGTCGAGCGCCGCCTGCGCGACTGGGCGCTCGGCGGGGAGTTCACGGCACTGCGCACCTCGAGTGCGGCGCCGACGGAGGACACGGCCTGGGCCGATATCCCCGCCTTCGAACGGTGGCTGGCCGACTGGCGGCTGTTCGCGGCCTCGCATCAGGGGATCGACGGCCTCACCGTCGACTGGGCCACCCGCCGCTGGGCCGGGGCGACCCGGCAGCAGCTGCCCGTGCGGCTGCGCCTGGACACGCGCACCGCCGCCCTGCGCCTGACGGGGCTGACCGAGCGCTTCTCCCTGATGCGCGCCCGGGCGCGCCTGCTGGCCGGGATCGGCGGTGGACTGGTCGAATCCACACCGGCACCCGAGGTCGCGGCCGCCCTGCGCCCGCTGCTGGGCCGTCTGGCCGAACTGCCGGCGGTTGAGGTGGACCGGCTGGCCGCCGTGCTCACCTGGTTCGTCGAACACCCGGAGGAGGATGTGGAGGCGGCGGACGGGCACCTGCGGCCGCCCTCGGTGCGCGAACTGCCGATCGAGCGGGTCGACACCAAATGGATCGAGACCCACCGCGGCCTCATCGCCCCGCTGCTGCCGGTACTCGCCGCAGGCCGGGCCAGGCGGCTGCGGCACAAACAGCCCCTGGTACGGGTGCGGATCCTCGACCCCACAGCCCTGACCGGTCCCTGGCCCGCCGGGATCGACGACGTCTCCCTGCCGGTGGACCAGGCCGCGCGCCTGGCAGTGGCGCCCGGCACCACCGTGCTGGTGGTGGAGAACGAGGAGAGCTTCCTGTCATTGCCGGCGGTCGGCTCCGCCGGCAACGGCGCGGACGTTCCGATGGGCCTGGCGATCTTCGGCGATGGCAGGGCCGCCGCAGTCCTGTCCGGCCTGGACTGGCTGGACGACTGCCGGATCCTGTACTGGGGCGATGTGGACACGCACGGCTTCGCGATCCTCGACATGGTCCGCGCGCGCTTTCCGCGGACCCGCTCGGTGCTCATGAACGCCACGGTTCGCGACCGGTTCGCCCACCTGGCCGGGCGGGAGCCGACCCTGTTCACCCGGACCGCTGACGAACTGACACACCTCACCCCCGCCGAGCGCGCCTGCTGTGCGAGCCTTGCCGGATTGGGGGACTACCGCCTGGAACAGGAGCGAATCCCCTGGTCCTATGTGTTGGCCACCCTGGGTAGGGTGGAGGCATGAATGAGACCTTCAAGGCCCAGTCCGCAGTGGAACTGGCGGTTGTGGAACGCTCCGGCTTCATCGAATCGCGCCATCTGGGTTCGGCCATCGTGGTCGACACCGCGGCGGCGGATACCGGTCAAACGCTGATCGAACTGGGCGCGGTCGACGAACCGGTGCTCACCCGTTCCTGCCTCAAGCCCTTCCAGGCGATCGCCTGCATGGAACTGGGCGTTCCCCTGTCCGGCCTGACGGCCGCCCTGGCCACGGCCAGCCACAATGCGGAGTTCGGCCAGGTCGAGGTCGTCGAGAAGATGCTGGCCAGTGTCAACCTGTCCGAGGCGGACCTGCAGTGCCCGTCGGTCGCCCCTGCCGACCGCGACGCCCGGATCGCCACCCGCGGATCCGGCCGGTTGACCTCGCCGCTGTACTACAACTGTTCGGGCAAGCACGCGGCCTTCCTGATGGCCCAGAAGCTCACGGGTGAACCCGTGAAGGACTATCTGGATCCCGAATCGCGGATCCAGCGGCATGTGCGCGCCGTAGTCGAACGCTACTGCGGCCAAGCACCCCTGTACACCGGGATCGACGGCTGCGGAGCCCCCGTGCACGCGCTCGATCTGCGCCATCTGGCGCTGGGCATCGGGCGGGTCGGCGCGCGCACCACACCGGAGGCCGCCACACTGATGGAGGGCGTGTTCGCCGAACCCTGGGCGATCGAAGGGCACGGGGCACCGAACTCCGTGGTGATCGAACGTTTGGGCGTGTTCGCCAAGATCGGGGCCGAGGGCGTGCTCGTCATGTCGACCCCAGCCGGGGTGGCGGTGGCCGTCAAGACCCTGGACGGGGCCTCGCGGGCCAATACGCTCATCGCCCTGGAACTCCTGGTGGCGGCCGGCGCGCTGAGCGCGGAATCGGCACTGGACGTGCTCGGCGATGTGGTGCCGGCCATCACCGGCGGCACGAAGTCCGACGGCACCGTGCGCACCGTTGGCGAGATCAAGACCGCCGAGCGGATCCGGCAGCTGCTGCACGAGCGGGCGGTGGGCGCCTGATGGCGATCAAACGCAAGATCGATCCGGTCGCCGGCCGCGGAGCCTATGAGACCTGGCTGGCGGCCAGGGACACACCAGGCGGGGCGGCGTCCGTGGACCGGCGCACCCTGGCCACAGCCGTGCGCTTCACCCTGGAGGAACTCTCCGAGCGCCATCCGGGCAATTCCGTCGAGGTCCGCGTCCCGCCCTTCTCCGTGGTCCAGGCGATCCCCGGTCCGCGGCACACCCGCGGCACCCCGCCGAACGTGGTGGAGACGGATCCCGCGACCTGGCTGGACCTGGCCTCGGGGCATGTGGACTTCGCCACGGCCCTGGACACCGCGGCGGTACAGGCCTCCGGGATCCGCTCGGACCTCGGGGACTACCTGCCCCTGTGGTCTAATGGGTCACATGACTGAGATGCCCGAAGCCGCGCAGACCTGTTCCTTCATCGCCGGGGAGTCCGTCCCCAGCCGACGCACCTATTCCAATATCGACCCGGCGACGGGCACGAGCCTGGGCGAGGTGGCCAGGGCCGGTGCCGAGGAGGTCGACCGGGCCGTCGCAGCGGCCGCCACCGCCCAGCGGCAGTGGCGGAAGTCCAGTCCGGAACAGCGCTCGCGGCTGCTGGTGGCGGCCGCCGGGCTGATTCGGGCCAAGCGCGATGCACTGGCCCGGCTGGAGAGCGAGGACACCGGCAAGCCGCTGTCCCAGGCCTACGCCGACGTCGACGTGTGCGCCCGCTACTTCGAGTTCTACGGCCACACCATCGAGTCCTACTATTCGACGGTCATCCCGATGGGCGAGGACTTCCACGCCTACACCCGGCGCGAACCCTATGGGGTGACCGGCCACATCGTCGCATGGAACTACCCCCTGCAGCTGGTGGGCAGGGCCGCTGCGACCAGCCTGGCCACCGGCAACTGCGCCGTGGCCAAGCCCGCCGACGAGACCCCGCGCTCGACGGTGGCGCTGGCCCGGATCCTGCTGGAGGCGGGCTTCCCCGCAGGGGCCTTCAACGTCGTCACGGGCCTGGGCGCCGAGGCCGGTGATGCCCTGGCCAACCACCCGGGAGTGGCACACCTGGGCTTCGTCGGCTCCACCGGCACCGGTTCGCTGATCGCCGCGGCAGCGGCCAAGCGCGTCATCCCCACCGTGCTGGAACTGGGCGGGAAGTCCGCGAACATCGTCTTCGCCGATGCCGATGTCGACGCCGCGATCCCCAGCCTGGTCCGCTCGATCGTGCAGAACGCCGGACAGACCTGCTCGGCCGGCGCCAGGCTGCTGGTCCACCGCGCCGTCCACGCCCAGGTGGTGGAGAAGATGGCGGCGGCGATGGAGGAGCTGACCCTGGGCCGCGGCCTGGACGATCCGGGCCTGGGGCCGCTGGTCTCGGCCAAGCAGCTGGCCCGCGTGCAGGGCTTCTTCGAGCGGCTGTCCGCCGGCACCATCGTGACCGGTGGCGCGCGTGTGGCGGTCCCCGGTGCGGACCTCGCCGATGGGGCGTTCTTCGCCCCCACCATCGTCGACGACGTCGATCCCGCCTCCGAGATCGCCAAGGACGAGGTCTTCGGCCCCGTCGTCGTGGCAACCGAGTTCGACTCCGATGCCACGGCCCTGGAGCTGGCCAACGGCACCGACTACGGACTGGTGTCCGCAGTGTGGACGAAGGACCTCTCGCGCGCCCATCGGATGGCCGCCGGGATCGAGGCCGGCCAGGTGTTCGTCAACACCTACGGCGCCGGCGGTGGGGTGGAGCTGCCCTTCGGCGGTTTCAAGAAGTCCGGTTACGGCCGGGAGAAGTCGATCGAGGCCTTCGACGAGTACACCCAGACCAAGACGGTCGTCGTGCATCTATGAGCCGCGGGGGCGGCGCCCACAGGTTCCGCTACAGGATCTGAGACGGCATGGACGGGACATGGCTGGCACTGGTGCTGGCGGGCTCGGTGGCGCACGCCGGGTGGAATGCGATCGCCAAGACGGTCGCAGGCCACGGCTATGTCTTCGTCTTCTGCTATCAGGCGCTGCAGGCTGTGCTGTTGTTGGTGGGCTTCGCGGGTGTGTCCCTGCTGGCACCCGGTATGTTGGGGCCGGCCCCGAATTGGATCGCGCTGGGCGCCGGTGCCGTCACGGGGCTGTTGCACATGGCCTATTCCCTGTCCCTGCAGACGGGCTACGAGCGGGCCGATATGTCCGTGGTCTATCCGACGGCCAGGGGAGTGGGCCCGCTGGTGACCATGCTGGTGGCGATCGCGGTGCTCGGCCAGCGCCCCGGCGCCCTGGGCATCATCGGGGGCGTGCTGATCCTGGTCGGGATCACCGTGGTGACGCTGTCGGGTTCGCGCTCCGGGGGCTCCGGCCGGATCGGGGCGGGCATCCGCTGGGGCGCCCTGACGGGCCTGGCGATCGCCGGCTATACGCTGTTCGACGACTTCTCGGTGAACCGGCTGGGCCTGTCCCCGGTGCTGTACTACGGACTGGGATGCGCCTGCGTGGGCCTGCTGATGGCCCCGCGGGTGCTGCACAGTGCCGGGGCGCGGGCTGAGGTGGCCTTCGTCGTACGCCGCTACGGCAGGCAGACCCTGGCCGTCGGCCTGCTCTCGCCGACGGCCTATCTGCTGGTGCTCTATGCGATGCAACACGTTTCGGTGGCCCTGGTGGCACCGCTGCGGGAGACCTCGATCATCATCGGCACGCTGTTCGCCTGGTGGTTCTTCGGCGAACGTGGCTTGGCGCCCAAGCTGGCGGGCGCGGGCATCGTCCTGGCGGGCATCGCCTGTATCGCGATCGTCTAGACTGGAGCGCATGCCCAGCAATGCTCCACAGCCCGAGAAATCCACCGAGTCCACCGTTCCGGCCACCCCGGAACCCGCCACCCCGGAACCCCGGCAGTTGCACGAGGACATCCAGGTCCGCGTGCGGCGCAGCCCCAAGTACTCGGTCTTCATCGTCGCGGGCATCGTCCTGGGCTTCATCGTCGCCGGTGTCCTGGCAGTGCTGCCGGTCGACACCTCGCAGCTGACCGGCGAGTTCACCCGGAGCCAGGCCTTCGGCCTGCTCATGGCGATCCTGGGCGTGGTCGGCGGCTTCCTCGGCGCGATCGTGGCGCTGTTGGTGGACCGGCGCGCAACCAAGCGGGCCCGGGTGCTGACGGTGGGCGCCGAATACGTCGCCGAGGCCATTCCGGCTACCGTGGCCGGACCCGTGACGCGCAAGGAGCGGCGGGCGGCGAAGAAGGCCGAGCGGGCTGCCGCGCGTGCGGGGGAGCCCGCGGGGAAGCCCGGCTCCGATATGGGAGAATAGGCGAGTCACCTCCGTCTACCCCGAGAAGGCCAGCGTATGACCACGACACCCGAAACCCCCGCATCCGGGACAACCTATGCCGCAGCAGGCGTGGACGTGGAGGCGGGTGACAGGGCCGTCGAGCTGATGAAGGAGGCGGTCTCGCGCACGCACACCGCCGGTGTGTTCGGCGGGGTCGGCGGTTTCGCCGGGATGTTCGACGTCAGCTTCCTGCACGGCTACAAACAGCCCCTGCTGGCCACCTCGACCGACGGGGTGGGCACCAAGGTCGCGATCGCGCAGGCCCTGGACATCCACGACACGATCGGCTGGGACCTCGTCGGCATGGTCGTCGACGACATCGTCGTCGCCGGCGCCAAACCGCTGATCATGACCGACTACATCGCCTGCGGGCACGTGGTGCCCCAGCGGATCGCCGACATCGTGCGCGGCGTGGCCGAGGCCTGCACGGCGGCCGGCGTCTCCCTGGTCGGCGGGGAGACCGCCGAGCATCCTGGCCTGTTGGGGCCGGACGAATACGATGTCGCCGGTGCCGCCACCGGGGTGGTGGACGCCGCCGATCTGCTGGGTGCCGAGAAGGTGCGCGCCGGCGACGTGCTCATCGGACTGCCCTCGTCCGGCCTGCACTCCAATGGCTACTCGCTGGTGCGCCGCATCATCGCCGACGCCGGTTGGAAACTGGACCGCGAGGTCCCGGAATTCGGCCGTACCCTGGGCGAGGAGATCCTCACCCCCACCCACGTTTACTCCGGCGAGCTGCTGCGGGTGCTGCAGGAGCATCCGGGTGCCGTGCACTCGATGAGCCATGTGACCGGCGGCGGGCTGTCGGCGAACGTGGCCCGCGTGCTGCCGGTGGGCACCCTGGCCACAATGCGGCGCGGCTCCTGGGAGGTCCCCGCGGTGTTCAACGTGCTGGGCGATCTGGGAGGGGTGCCCGGGGCCGACCGCGAACGCACCTGGAACCTGGGTGTGGGCATGGTGTTGGTGGCCGATGCCGCGGCCGCCGATGCGCTGCTGGCCGCCTACCCCGGTGCGTGGATCCTCGGAGACGTGAGCACCGATGACGGCGCGCTGGCCGGCGATCCCTTCTATGTGCAGGGCGCCAAGGGCGTCGACGGCGGGGCTGCGATCCTGCTCGACTGACCGGCTCTGAAATCAGCGCCGGCGAACTCAGTGCTGGGTGAACGGGGGAACGTGTGTGCGTTCCCCCGCTCTGCTGTAGAGGCTGAGGTATTCGGCGGTGTCATCGGTGCGCTCATTGCCCAGGGCATGGGCCGTGCGCCCGTCGAACTGCACCGCCTGGCCGGCCGTCAGGGTGTAGGTGCGCGGGCCCAGCCGCAGCCACAGGGAACCCGCGACAACATAGAGCCACTCATGGCCCGTGTGCATGCGCAGATCGGCACGGGAGCCCACCCGGCGCGATTCGGCCGGCCGCAGGATGTGCCGGTAGATGCGCAGCGGGGTGTCGGCATGGGCCAGTGCGGTGACGGTTTCGCCTGGCAGGTTCGCCCTGCGGGGGTTCACCCTGGCCTCCGTCAACGGCGGTCCGCCCACCAGATCGTCCAGGGGGACATGGTAGAGGCGCGACAGCGGCAGCAACAGCTCCAGGGTGGCCTTGCGCTCACCGGATTCCAGCCGTGACAGAGTCGAGGCGGAGATGTGTGTGGAGTGTCCGACCTCGGCCAGGGTGAGGTTCTTGGCCGTGCGTGCAGCCTTGAGGCGGGTTCCGATGCCGGTCAGGGCCTCGTCGATCGTCGCGTCCATGGCCTTAAGCCTAGCCGCAGCGCGGGAGCCGGTTCAGTTGGACCGGTCGTGGTCCTTCGATTCGGACTCCTCGATGACATCGGCCCATTCCGCGTACTTGTCCGCGTAATCCGAATAGTCATCGTCGGGGTCCTCAGCGTAGTCATCCTGGAAATCGGGAGCTGCCTGCTCCGATTCCGAACCGAGTTCCCTCTGGAGAGCATTCAAATCGGTGTCCGGACTGAAATACTTGAGCTTCCGGGCTACCTTGATCTGCTTCGCCTTAGCGCGGCCGCGACCCACAGGCGTCGACCCCCTCCGTCTAGGTCCAGGATGCCCTTATACAGGCCCCGGTGCAATTCTCACAAATGTCCTTATGACGGATAATGTTACCGGTTATCGGCTGCAGTTGCCATTTCGCGGACACGGTCGTGAGATGAGACACGCCGCGGGCCCACTCGCGGTGGGACCCGGCTTCACTCCACCCAGTCGAAGGTTCTGGTCACCGCCTGCTTCCAGCGGGAGAACAATTCCTCCACCCGTTCCCGCGGCATCTGCGGGGTCCAGCGGCGGCCCGGCTGCCAGCGGCCGGTGACATCGTCCTCGTCACGCCAGAAGCCCACCGCGATGCCGGCGGCGAAGGCCGCTCCCAGGGCGGTGACCTCGGTGATCTGCGGGCGCACCACCGGGACCTGCAGGAGGTCGGCTTGGAACTGCATGAGGAAGTCGTTGTCCGTCATCCCGCCGTCGACCCGCAGCTCGCTCAGGGCCACCCCGGAATCGGCGTTCATCGCCTCGATCACCTCGCGGGACTGATAGGCGGTGGACTCCAGGGCCGCGCGCACGATGTGGGCCCGGTTGACGAACCTGGTCAGCCCGACGATCACCCCGCGCGCATCGGGGCGCCAATACGGTGCGAAGAGCCCGGAGAAGGCCGGCACGATGTACGTATCGCCCGAATCCGGCACCGACTTCGCCAGGGCCTCGGACTGGGCGGCGTCGGTGAGCATCCCCAGATTGTCGCGTAGCCACTGGATGAGCGAACCGGACACCGCGATCGAGCCCTCCAGGGCGTACACCGGCGCCCGCCCACCCAACTGGTAGGCGACGGTGGTCAGTAGACCGTTATCGCTGATCACCGGCTCACCGCCGGTGTTCATCAGCATGAAGTTGCCGGTGCCGTAGGTGTTCTTCGACTGGCCGGGGGTGAAACAGGCATGCCCGAAGGTGGCGGCCTGCTGATCGCCCAGGATGCCGGCGATCGGCACGCCGGCCAGGAAGCCGTGCGGGCGACCGTGGCCGTAGACCTCGGAAGAGGTGCGGATCTCGGGCAGCATGGACATGGGGATGCCGAAATCGGCTGCGATATCGGCCTCCCAGGACAGGGAGCGGATGTCCATGAGCATCGTGCGCGACGCATTCGTCACATCGGTCAGATGCACCCCGCCCTTGGGCCCTGGCCCCTGCGGGCCACCCGTGAGGTTCCACAGCAACCAGGTGTCGGTGGTGCCGAAGAGCAGGTCCCCGGCCTCGGCCGCGGCGCGCGCACCCGGCACGTTCTCCAGGATCCAGGCGATCTTGGGTCCGGCGAAGTAGGTCGCAAGGGACAGTCCGACGCGCTCGCGGTACCGATCGTCCCCGGCGGGTCCTCCCTCGGGTGCGCCGGCGGCCAGGCGCTCGCAGATCTCGCGGGTCCGGATGTCCTGCCACACGATGGCGTTGTAGACCGGCTCGCCGGTGTGCCGGTTCCACACGACCGTGGTCTCACGCTGGTTCGTGATCCCCACCGCGGCGATCCGGGAGGCGTCGAGTTCCGCCTTGGACAGGCAGTCGGCGACGGCCCGGCGGACATTGCGCCAGATCTCCAGGGGGTCGTGTTCGACCCAGCCCGCGCGCGGGAAGATCTGCTCGTGTTCCAACTGGCCGATCGACACGATCGATCCGGCATGGTCGAACAGGATCGCCCGGGACGACGTCGTCCCCTGGTCGATCGCCATCACGTAGTCGCGGGTGGGGCTGCTTGCGGACATGGTTCGATCCTACTAGCGCGCGCCAAGTAGGGTAGCGGTATGCCCTATGCGCGTGACTTCCAGATCGACCTGCGGGTCTTCGAGCCGATCGAAATGCACCCCGATCTGGCTGACTACCCTGTCAGCGAGAACCGGGATATGATCCTGGACCTGGTCGCGGCCGATGCCGATAAGCGATTGCTGAGCCTGCCCCCGGATCCGATCGCCGACTCCTACCGGGGCACGCCTATCTTCATGCCCGGCTCCGAGGCCGGCGACGGGCTGGACCGCGTGTGCCCGGTGCAGGACGATATCCGCTCCTGGGCCGCGCTCGATTCGCTCGAGGACGATCTGCCCAGGGCCGAGCTCGACCTGGTGGTCCCGAAGTCGGCGCGCCGCCGGGCGGCCGCGCACCGGGTCGAATGGCTGCAGGACGACCCCGATCAGCGGATCTTCACCCGGACCGCGGCCTGGGACATCTCCCCGGTGTGGTGGCTGGCACTGGATCCGGAGGAGGACCGGGTGATCGTCAGTGAGCGCGCCGGCGCCCCGTGGGTGCGTATCCGTGTCCCCGTGCTCACCGCCTCGGCCCGGGTCGAATGGGCGGCCGGGGTGCTGGAGGAGAAGTCCCGGTTGACGACTGTGCGGGAATCGACGGTGGCCTTCGGCGAATGGTTGGACTCCTTCGACCTCAACGCGATCGTGGAATTGGACCTGGGCGGGATGACCGGGGTGCTGTGGCCGGACACCGGTGCCGGCCTGGTGACCGAGTGGATCGACTCGCTGGACATGGACAATCCGGAGGGCGCGCGGGCTGCTTTCGAAGAATACTCGAACCACTGGGAGCGCCTGGTGCTGTACGCACGGGCGAATTGAACAGCAGTTATAGACCGCGCCTATGGTGAGTCATATATGGTGCGTATAAATCTATGACCGAATGTGACGCGGCACTTTCCCGGCTCGTCCGGTGGACCTATCGTGGCTGGCATGAACACGACATCGGGAACGGTATCCGCCTCGGCTCCCCTGGACGAGATAGCGCCGGGCGGGCGTCCCGCCGGCCCCGGTGACTCGCGGCTGGCCCTGTCCTTCGAGGTCATCCCGCCGGGCACCGCGGCCGGCCGGGCCCGGTTGCCCGCGCTCATCTCCACCCTCGAGGGCTATGCCCCCGACTATGTGGCGATCACCAGTTCGGGCAAGTCCGGGTGGGCGGCCGGTACGCGCGACTTCGTGCGCGAGCTCGACCAGACCACCCGGCTGCGCCCGCTGGCCCACATCACCTGCATGGGCGCGCCCCGGGCGGAACTGGTCCACCAGGTCGAGGACTTCGTCGACGCGGGGGTCCGCGGTTTCCTGGCGATCCGCGGGGACCTGGAACCGGGGTCCAGCGCCCCTCCGGCGGGGCACCTGGCCCATGCCAACGACTTAGTCGAACTCATCCGGCGGGTCGAGGCCAGGGACTTCGCCCGCTTCGCCGCCGGCCGGTTGTCGGTCGGGGTGGCCGCCTATCCCTCCGGGCACGCGGAATCCACGGGGGTCGACGAGGACATCGACGTGCTGCTGGCCAAGCAGCGGGCCGGCGCGGACTTCGCGATCACCCAGCTCTTCTTCGACCCCGAGGCCTATCTGCGCCTGTTGGAGCGCTCCCGCCTGGCCGGGGTGCACCTGCCGATCGTGCCGGGAATCCTGCCGGTGACCTCGGCGGCCCGGCTGCAGCGGATGGCGCACCTGTCGGGGCTTACGCCCCCGGCGGGGCTGGACGCCCGCCTGGAGAGCGCCTCGGAGGCCGAACAGCGTGACATCGGGTTGGCCTTCACCGCCGAACTGGCCGCACGCCTGCTCGACGGGGGAGCCCCCGGACTGCACATCTACACATTCAACAACCCACGGGTGGTCGGCGATCTGTTCGATCGGATCGACCGCGGACGCCTGACCACCCGAAACCATCAGAGAGAGGCGAGGCAATGACTGCCGAAACCACCCGGCTGCGCGGACCGCAGCTGCCCCAGGCCACCGTCACCGGCTATCCGCGGATCGGGCCGAACCGGGAACTGAAGAAGGCGCTCGAATCCTTCTGGGCCGGCGACATCACGGAGGCCGACCTGGAATCCGCCGCGCACAGCCTGCGCCTTGACACCTATGCCCGGCTGAAGGATCTGGGGCTGACGGAGGCCTATTCGATCCCGGCGGACTTCGCCTGGTACGACCACGTCCTGGAAACGGCGATCACGGTGGGCCTGCAGGGCGGTGCGGTGGACACGGTCACCGCACAGCAGTACTTCGGACTGGCCCGGGGGAACGAGAAGCGGGCGCCGTTGGAGATGACGAAGTGGTTCGATACGAACTACCACTACTTGGTGCCCGAGGTCTCCGGCGACGCCGAGCGGACCTTCACCGCGCGCGCCGACCGACTGCTCAAGCTGGTCAAGGAGGGCCACGACGCGGGGCACACGCTGCGGCCGGTCCTGGTGGGGCCCGTGACCCTGCTGGCCCTGTCCAAGGCGGCCGGCGCCGAGGACGCGGAACCCCTGGCACACCTCGAGAAGCTGGTCGACGCCTACGCCGAGGTGCTGGCGGAGCTGGCCAGGGCCAATGTCGACTGGGTGCAGCTGGACGAGCCGGCCCTGGTCGCGGACCTGGAGACGGCCTCGGACGCTGAGCTCGCCGCCGCCTACAGCCGGGCGTACGAGCGGCTGCTGGAGCCCGTGCCGGGCCGGCAGCGCCCGCAGGTTCTGGTGGCCACACCCTACGGTGCCCTGCAGACCGGGCTGGGCGCCTTGGCGCAGACCCCGCCGGAGGCCGTGCACGTCGACCTGTCGGCCACGGTGCTCGAGCGCGATCCGGAGTACGCTGCGCGCGTGGCCGCCGTGCTGCCGGAATCCGTCGGGCTGGTCGCCGGCGTCATCGACGGGCGCAATGTGTGGGCCGCCGACCTTGAATCCGTGTACGCCCAGGTCTCCGAACTCGGCCGGTCCGTGACCGTGTCGACCGGGACCTCGCTGCTGCACGTGCCCTATTCCCTGGCCCCGGAGACCAAACTCCCCGTCGATGTGGCCGGCTGGCTGTCGTTCGCCGAGGAGAAGGTCTCGGAGGTCGTGGCACTGGGTGATTCGCTCGTCTCCGGCGTCACCGGCCGGGTGCGCTCTTCGAACGCTGCCGTGTTCGAGCGCTCCCGGCGGGCCAAGCGGACCCGTGGGGAGTCGAACCGGACCTTCGACGCCGCGGTGCGCAAGCGCACGCAGGGACTGGCGGAGGCCCCGGTCGACCGGGGCGATCCGGCGGCCCGCCGCGCCGCCCAGCACAGGGCCCTGGGGCTGCCGCTGCTGCCGACGACTACGATCGGCTCCTTCCCACAGACCGTCGAGGTGCGGCGGGCCAGGGCGGATTACCGCGCCGGCCGGATCACCTCGGACGAGTACGTGGAGGCGAACCGGGCGGAGATCAAGCGGGTCGTCGACCTGCAGGAGGAGCTGGGCCTGGACGTGCTGGTCCACGGCGAGCCCGAGCGCAACGACATGGTGCAGTACTTCGCCGAGCACCTGGAGGGCTTCACCACCACGGTGGCCGGCTGGGTGCAGTCCTACGGCAGCCGGTGCACGCGTCCGCCGATCCTGTTCGGTGACGTGTCCCGGCCCGCGCCGATCACCGTGGAGTGGTCGAGCTACACCGCGGGGCTGACCGACAAGCCGGTCAAGGGCATGCTGACCGGGCCGGTGACGATCCTGGCGTGGTCCTTCGTGCGCGACGATGTGCCGCTGGCCGAACCGGCCTTCCAGCTGGGCGTGGCCCTGGGCGACGAGGTGGCGGATCTGGAGGCCGCGGGCCTGCCGATCGTGCAGGTCGACGAGCCGGCGCTGCGCGAGCTGCTGCCGCTGCGCGCGGCCGACCGGCAGGCCTATCTGGACTGGGCCGTGAAGTCCTTCCGACTGGTCCACGTCGGGGTGGCGCCGCAGACGCAGATCCACACGCACCTGTGCTACTCCGAGTTCAACCAGATCATCGATGCGATCGCGGCCCTGGATGCCGATGTCACCTCGATCGAGGCGGCGCGCTCGCGGATGGAGCTGCTGGCCGGGCTCGACGAGCACTTCACGTCCGAGATCGGACCGGGCGTCTACGATATCCACTCCCCGCGGGTGCCGGGAGTCGACGAGATCGCAGGGCTGATCGAGGCGGCGCTGGAGCACGTGCCCGCCGATCGGCTGTGGATCAACCCGGACTGCGGGCTGAAGACCAGGGGCTATGCCGAGGTCGAACCGGCACTGCACAATATGGTCGCCGCGCGTGACCGGGTGGTGGCCCAGCTGGGCTGAGCTCCGGTTGTCGGCTGGGCCGGCCGGGTTGGAACCAGCTCGGTCGGCCCGGCCGACCCGCTCAGCGGCGCGGGTGCTTCTTTCCGCCGCCGTTTCCGGCGTGCGACTTGCTGTCGATCCACTGCAGGGCGACGGCGGAGATGATGAAGGCCAGATGGATCACCACCTGCGCGATGATCCCCTCCATCGTGTAGGCACTGCCCTCCTTACCCAGGTTGCCGGCCTTGATGAAGGTCGACAGCAGGTGGATCGAGGAGATGGAGATGATGCTGATCGCCAGCTTCACCTTGAGCACATTGGCGTTGATGTGGTGGAGCCAATCGGGTTCATCGGGATGGTCGTCCACGCCCAGCTTGGACACGAAGATGTCGTAGCCGCCCATGATGACCATGATGAGGAGGTTGGCGATCATGACGACGTCGATCAGCCCCAGGACCGAGAGCATGATCGCGTCCTCGTCCAGGTGGTTCAGATTCTGGGAGACGTTGACGATGAGGTGCCACAGGTCGACGAGGAAGACGATGGCGTAGATCAGCAGGGCGATGGCCAGGCCGATGTACAGGGGCGCCTGGAGCCAGCGGCTGCTGAAGATGAACAGGCCCATCTGGCGGGAGCCCGCGGAGCGCCGGTAGTTGCTGAAGTCGTAGTTGCCGTCCGACATCACCGTGGGGGTGTGGGTGAAACTTGACGCCGGTGCTTCCGGGGGGTTCGGCGCCGGGACCCGGTCCGGGTCTGTTGGCTGGGGTTCGGTCGGCTGGTTGTCGCTCACGCGGAGTCCTTTCGTGCAAAAAACGCGTGCCCCCATTATCGCAGCGGATTATGGGGGTCGGACTCAGAGAGAACCCGGCCTCAGAACCGGCGTGCGGCGATCCAGTTCGCAATCGCCCAGACCAGCATATTGCCCAGGAAGAGGGCGAGTGCCACGTAGAGGAGCGGCGAGGGATTTTCCCGGTAGCTCAGTGCGGCCCAGACGTAGAGGGCGAACACCGCCACCAGGTTGAACGCGCCCACCGCGGCCAGGCCGGTCATGCCGATCTGCCGGTCGCGCTCATCGGCGTACTCCAGGGCGTTGACCCGGGCCAGGTCCGTCATCCGGTGCTTGCGCCGGTGGGCGCGGGCCACGGTGATGAGCATGCAGATGAACAGCACGCCCATCCAGAAGGTCATCCACCAGTCGTGCGCAATGGCGCTGACGCCGACAGTGCCGGCCAGGAGGACCAGGACGACCACATTGGGCCAGGAGACGAATAGCTTGTGGTTGGACTTCTCAGACATCGAAGACCTCCTCGACAGTGAGGGAGAAGCGACGGGCCAGCGCGACCGCCAGTTTCAGTGAGGGGTCGTAGCGGCCCTTCTCCAGTGAGTTGATCGTCTGCCGAGACACTCCGACCTCCTCGGCCAGCTTCTGCTGGGACAGACCGTGTTCCGTCCGCAGTTCCTTGATCTTGCTCTGCACATGGAAAGCGTACTTGACAACCTGCCCGGATGTAAAGCACGCTTGTCGTGTCAAACACGCTTTCCATAGGAGGAAACATGTTCGGAACCGGAAGCCTCGAGCAATTGCACGCCTTCGTCCAGGGGCTGCCCGACTGGCTGCACTGGGTCGTTGTCATCCTCGTGGCCGCGGTGCCCTTCCTGGAGGTCTACCTGGGTGCGATCCTGGGCATCGTCATCGGCATCCCGGCGCCCGTGGCCATCGGGGCGGCCGTGATCGGCAATATCGCCTCGATGGCGGCCTGCGCGATCCTGGCCGAGAAGGTGAAGAACAGGGTGCGGGAGCGCCGGGCGGCGCAACCCGGTGCCGCAGCGGCCTCGCCGGATGGGTTGGCAAAGGAGTCCGACCCTGCGCCCAAGTCGGAATCCCGCGGTCGGGCCCGGGTCCGCAAGATCTTCGAGCGCTTCGGGGTCCCCGGCGTTGGTGTCCTGGGACAGCTGCTCGTGCCCAGCCAGTTCACCGCGCCCATGCTGGTGTCCCTGGGGGCGGGGCGCGGCCGCGTGATCGTCTGGCAGTGCGTGGGCATCGTGCTGTGGGGCTGCGTGTTCGGGGGCCTCGCCGTCGCCGGAGTCTACGCGGTGTCCTGAAGGGCCAGTCGTGTCAGACACCAGTCGTGTCAGACCCCCTGCGTAGCCTGGGTGAAAGAGTGGACGAAGCCGCATTCCGGACGCGGACCGGGGAACGGCTCCAGGCGCAAGGGGGCGTCATGCACAGGGGTGGGGAAGAGGAACCGATCGAAGGAGTCGTGCTCGCAGAACTCCTCGGACTGCCGGAGCACGAACGACAACCGGACTGCCATGATGCGCTGGCCTCGGCGATCCGGGGGCAGGCAGCCAGGATCGCCGGCGAGCAGGCCCGCCTGTTCGCCTGGCTCGATCTGGCCGAACGCTCGGGACTGTGGCGGGAGGCGGTGGGGATCTCAGGTTTCGCCCACTGGATCGCCTGGGTCTGCGAGCTCAACATCCATACCGGCAGGGAATACGCCCGCACCCTCAAAGGGCTGCGCCTGATGCCGCGGGTCGCCCAGCTGTTCGCGGCGGGCCGGCTGTCCTATTCGAAGGTCAGGGCGATCACCCGGGCGGCCGGCCGGATCGATCCGGACCGCGCGGCGGATATGGCCGCGGTGGCCACGACTGCGCAACTGGAGCTCATGATCTCGACCTTCGTGCGTGTCGACGATGCGAATCCCGACCGGGGCGGGGCATCGACCGACTCCAAAACACTCCGGCAGATCAACCGGGAGCAAGACCGGTTCGTCTGCCTCGGGCTGGGGGACGGCAGGGCCCGGATCATCGTGGATCTTCCCGAAGCCGAGGCCGCCGAGGTCATGGCCACCGTGCAGAGCCGGCGCGACGGGCTGATCCGGGCGCACCGGGACGGTGTTGCAGAAACCGGCGTTGGAGAAACTGGAGGCCTCGGAGACGATGGGGACGTCCCAGCGGGGACGTGGGGTGCGGTTCCAGGTGGGACTCCGAGCCTGGTCGACGCCTTCCTGACGGCGATCCGCGGCTCGGACAGTGCGGGCTCTGGCAGCGCAGGTGCGGGCCCTGCCATCCTCGATGTCCGGGGCGAGGGACGCCTGGTGGTGCACGTGTCCACCGATGTGCTCGAAGCCGCATTCACCGATTCCAGCGGTGACACGGGCGCCGAACCGGGTCGGGACGTCCCAGCGGGGACGCCACCTGGCGCGGCCGATGCCATCCCGGTCGGCTACGCGGAGGGCTTCGGGCCCCTCGGCGAGGCGACGCTCGGTCGGATGACGTGCAACTCCGGTGTGATCGGGGCTCTGGTGGACGAATTCGGTGATGTTCTGGCGGTGGGCCGGACACACCGGCTGGCCACTCGTAGACAGCGCATCGCCCTGCGGGTGCGTGATGTGAGCTGTCAGTTCCCCGGCTGCGCACGGACCATCGGTCTGGAGGTCCACCACATCCACACCTGGGCCGACGGAGGCCCGACCGATGTGGACAATATGCTGCAGCTGTGTCGGCAGCACCACGTTGCCGTGCACCAGCACCAGCTGCGGATCGTGCGCGGCAATACTCCCTTCACCGGCGCGAATCTATCCGGCACAGGGCGTACCTGCAGCGGATTCCGGTTCTTCACCTCGCACGGGGCCGAAATAGTCCCCAATCCGTGGTCGAATGGGGTCGATGCCACGCTGGGGGATACCGCCACCGGGCCCGGTTCCCACACCGAGTGGCCCACGGGCTGGACGGACGGCTGGCCCGAACGTCGTCCGGACGTCGTGGGGGAAGTCGACAGGATCGCCACGATCGGCGGAGGCTACGGCTTCAACCTGGAGTGGTGTCTGTGGGCGCTGTTCGACATGCAGAAGATCCTGCGCGCTCAGTCGCCTACCGTCATCCAGTCGCCCGCCTGAGCTCAGTCGATCGCGTATTTATCGCCGTTCCAGGTCGCCTGGCAGGTGGTCTCGTCGGTTTCGATCGTCAGCCCGTAATTTCCCCAGTCGTCGAACAGGCCCCAGTCGGTGGCGACCATGCCGGAACCCTGGCACGGCTCTGTTGCAAAAATCGTGAAGCTTGAGCATGCTTGGCGGAGATTGGACGGACGGAACGATGACGGATTTCAAGTGGCGCCATTTCCAGGGTGATGTGATCCTGTGGGCGGTGCGCTGGTATTGT
>NZ_JANIJX010000070.1 GCF_024580735.1 Brevibacterium moorei
GTCCAGTGCTTTCCGTTGGGAGCCCAGAATCGTTGTCAGTCCGGTGACGAGTTCGTTCTCCGTCCGGATGAATCCTTCGGCTCGTCCGTCCGGGCGGGTTCGGGCTCTTGCGCGTTCCACTGATGCAAGAGCCCGATAGCTTTTCCCAACGCGTCGTTCGCTCCCTCGAGCTGCTCGATACGAGCGTGGAGGCGTTGGATTTCAGCGGACTGCTCGGCTTCCTTCTTCGCCCGTGCCCGCTCGTAGGCGGTACGTCCGTAACTATGTGCAACCATCACACTATGATCCCTGGGTGCGAGTCCCCGGTCCAGATCCCCAGCGTACAAAGCGATCCGCCATCGTCGGAGTTTGTCACGGCTAAACGGTTTGTCCTTGACCCACTGGCCTTTCGAACCATAGGGCTGACGCTCGTACTCGCGAACGAACTCACGGACCTCTTCGACGGTGAATCCCACAACGCTGACCATGCGAGATCACTCTCCTTTGCTTG
>NZ_JANIJX010000071.1 GCF_024580735.1 Brevibacterium moorei
GAGACAGGGATTCCAGATCCTGCAACCCGATCGGGCCTGCCGTGGACTCGACCTCCGCCTTGTCCTGCGCATACTCTTCAGCAGTCGCCGTGACCACCAGGGCCATCCCCGCACCCTGCGGACCCGACGCGGCAGCCCGGTCGATGAGCGTGGCGAACATGTCATGCCGCCGCGCGCCATCGGGCCGATCCCGATACCCGAACGGGTGGTCGGCTTTAGTCGTAGTCTGCCCATCGACCGTCACCGCGCTGGCTGGAAGGCCACTAGGCGGCGCGTCGGCCATAGCGGGGTCAGCCCCGTCACCGGGCACACCGGTGCCCTCTCCCGGAGTCTCCTTGTCAAGCCCCGGGTTTTGTAGAGGCTCCTTTTCTTGGTTTCCTAAGCGGCCGTGGACTCCGTCCCGGACTGGGCGATCCATTCAGAATGGACCTCGACAGGCGGCCGGTAGTCAATCGCCGAAT
>NZ_JANIJX010000072.1 GCF_024580735.1 Brevibacterium moorei
GGTGGCCATGACCTGCGGAGCTTCCCGCCGGCAGCGTTTCTGCTTCGCCCGCGGGAGAACAGGCCGCACCGACTGATCCTCGATCTGCGCAGCGATCCGCCACCACGATCGCCGTGAAGCGAGCATCACCCCGTCATCCCACATCGCAGCAAACGCGTGATCGACCGAATGACCTGCTTCCCACGATGTACGGATACGCTCCTGCACCCGCCGCCTGTCTGCCTCACCGATCCGCGAAGCGTACGCCCGATCCGTTTGATGAACAGGGTCAGCCACTGCGGGCCGGGGCCTGTGCCGGTAGTGCCACGTCGACCGGGACACCCCGGTCATG
>NZ_JANIJX010000073.1 GCF_024580735.1 Brevibacterium moorei
AGCGCAATCGGGCTTAGCTTCCGGGTTCGGAAAGGGACCGGGCGTTTCCCCAACGCTCTCACCACCGCAAAACCACAGAACAACACACACCATGCGTGTGCGTCACTGGATCGTGCAGTGAAACTAGTAGACGTGAACACCAACCCCACAGGGCTGTGCGCGCGGACCCCACGGCCCGACTCTCAAACGCTCAATCGTTGTTTACTTGTGTTACCCAACCCACCACACACCCCGACAAGACCACAGTCCCACCGAGTCGTGTTGTTTGGGTGAGTGAACGGTGTATTAGTACCAGTCAGCTCCACGAATCACTCCGCTT
>NZ_JANIJX010000074.1 GCF_024580735.1 Brevibacterium moorei
GTGGTTGCTCGTGGGTGGAACATCGCGGGATTGATTGTTTGAGTATGCTGTTGGGGTTCTGGGACAACAGACCACTGTTTGGTGGTGTGTGTTCTGGTGCCGCCCCTGCCGGCTGTCGGGTCCGTGTGGATCTGGTGGTGGTGGGTGTGTGGGTGTTGTGTGGTTTGTGAATAGTGGACGTGAGCATCTAGAACATAGATTTTTTGGTCTGTGTTTCTGTGTGTGATTTTGTCGCCCAACCATGGGCTGGCTGGTGTCAGGCGTGAGTCTGGTGTCGGGTTGGCTGGTGTGGTTGGTGTGT
>NZ_JANIJX010000075.1 GCF_024580735.1 Brevibacterium moorei
CCCATGGCCTAACCGGTTCGTCCGGGGGGAGTGGTCGAAGGTGGGACTGGTGATTGGGACTAAGTCGTAACAAGGTAGCCGTACCGGAAGGTGCGGCTGGATCACCTCCTTTCTAAGGAGCATCAACATTGAGTGTTGGCCATGTTGGCAGGCGAGTGTCCTGTCGGTGGTTGCTCGTGGGTGGAACATCGCGGGATTGATTGTTTGAGTATGCTGTTGGGGTTCTGGGACAACAGACCACTGTTTGGTGGTGTGTGTTCTGGTGCCGCCCCTGCCGGCTGTCGGGTCCGTGT
>NZ_JANIJX010000076.1 GCF_024580735.1 Brevibacterium moorei
GGAAGTCTTTGATCGCCTTGTTCGGTCCGCCTTCTAACGCGTTCGTCGTCTTCGCGATCGTGTAGCCGTCTTCGGCGAGTTTCAGCCAGGTGAATAACTGGTCGGCGCGGATCAGGTTGGCCAGCAGCTTGTGGGCTCTGCGGGTGCGGATGTGGGTGTACCACCAAGACTGGTTCGCTCCGACGTGAGCCGGCCGGCTCGCTCCCGATTTCGCGCGGGTGCGGTGTTTGAGGAACGTTTCCCAGTGTGCTTCCCACGTGGCGAACTCGGCAC
>NZ_JANIJX010000077.1 GCF_024580735.1 Brevibacterium moorei
GCTCAAGCCGATCGTCGAGACTAGTGTGACGATCGCCGGGCACACGATCGCCGCGGCCGACCCCATCACCGAGGCTGCCGCCTATATCCGCGACGCCGTCACCCCGCCAGGGTAACTAACGTTGTGGGAGTCAGGGCATGCGCGGCAAGCGCCTCATGTGGCAACGGTTTGGCTGCGCGACGCAGCCGTTCGATCATCTGTGGCGATGCCCGTCGGCTCCCCGACTCATAGGCCGCAATGTTCGGCTGTGCGACGCCCGAG
>NZ_JANIJX010000078.1 GCF_024580735.1 Brevibacterium moorei
CTTGTCGGGGTGTGTGGTGGGTTGGGTAACACGAGTAACAACAACGAGCGTATAAGCATGCATGGCCCCTGTGTGGGGTTGGTGTTCACGTCTACTAGTTTCACTGCACGATCCAGTGATGCACACGTATGGTGTGTGTTGTTCTGTGGTTTTGCGGTGGTGAGAGCGTTGGGGAAACGCCCGGTCCCTTTCCGAACCCGGAAGCTAAGCCCGATTGCGCTGATGGTACTGCATGCGGGAGTGTGTGGGAGAGTAG
>NZ_JANIJX010000079.1 GCF_024580735.1 Brevibacterium moorei
TGCATGTGTTAAGCACGCCGCCAGCGTTCGTCCTGAGCCAGGATCAAACTCTCCACAAAAAAATTTGCTTAAAAGCGATCCCGACCGAAAAGAACAGACTGACGAGAAAAAGAACAACACCCACCATCAAGAGAGGCATTGTTCTTCGTATCATCCATCATTATTATTTTCAGCCAGAAAATATGTACTACTTAGTTCTGGCATCACGAAAAAAACTATTCAAGTACGCTATTGAGTTCTCAAACAACAGGCACA
>NZ_JANIJX010000008.1 GCF_024580735.1 Brevibacterium moorei
TGGTGGCACCGTGACGACGAACTACACGGTCAACCGGTCACCCCAGCACGCCCCAAACTGAGTCAAGCGGATTCCGGGAAAAATCTACCGAATCGCTTGACAAAGAACATAGGGACACCCCCCTGGATCGAACTCCGGATGTATTCCCGGAGTCCTCACATTTACGGGCACGTTACGACCTCTGGCATTCCCCGGCGTCCGGCATGTTTCACCCGAGGCGTTTCTCCTTTTCGGTTGAAGTTCCCCGCTGCAGGTGACTGCACATCGACACCCGGGTTGTGGACGTACATCCACCACTTCATCCACCCCTGTGGAAAACTCCCCTGCTGAGGCCCCAGCGTTATGCACAGCGGTGGATAGCGCTGTGGACAGAGGGTGGAAGCACGGTGGACGACGCGCCCGGACACGTTGCGAACAGGTGCTCCGAGGCGCTATTTCCCGGGGTCGATCCAGGATTGTGAATAACGTGGTTTGCGGAAATCCGCTGCTAACAATGTCGCCGCCCCTGACGTATTCGCCACCCACACTCGCTAAGCTCGCAGCAGGCTTCTGTGGAAAAGGAAAGGAATGCGATGGCGGATTCGAGCAACACCCGGAACAACGAGGAGCACAAACCGGAAGGCGCATCGGCGGACCCCCAGAGTCCGCCCATTTCCGACGCGGACATCCCGGCCTGGCTCCACGAACGGGGGATACCGGGAATCGTCGATCTGCACGTGCATTTCATGCCCGAGCGCGTTCAGGCGAAGGTCTGGGACTTCTTCGATCACGTCTCCGAGCACGATCCCGGTGCCCCGCCCTGGCCCATCGCCTACCGCCATCCCGCCCAGCAGCGCGTGCAGATCCTCCGGGATATGGGCGTCACCGCCTATACGACGCTGAACTACGCACACCGACCGGGCATGGCCGATTGGCTCAACGACTTCTCAACCGAATTCGCAGCCGCCCACCCCGACGCCATCCACTCCGGCACCTTCTATCCCGAACCGCCCGGCGCCACCCGGCCGGACCCCACCCGGCCCGGCGGCAAAGCGCCGGTCAGTGCCCGGGCCAGTGTCGCCTCGGCACTGGAAGCGGGGGCGCAGGTCTTCAAAGTCCACGTGCAGGTGGGCGATTTCGACCCGGCCGATCCGCTCCTGGACGAGGCCTGGGACCTGCTGCAGCAGACGGCGACCCCCGTCGTCATCCACTGCGGGAACGGTCCGCACGCCGGCCGCTTCACCGGCGCCGAGCCGATCCGCCGGCTGTTGGTCCGGTTCCCCGAACTGGTGCTGGTGATCGCCCATGCCGGCCTACCCGACTACCTGGAGTTCGCCCGGCTGGCCGCGGAACATCCGCACGTCTACCTGGATACGACGATGGTCGGCACCGACTATATGAATGCCCTGGCGCCGCTGCCCGCGGAGTATCCGCGCGTCCTCGCCGGCCTGGCGGGCCGGGTGGTGTTGGGCAGTGATTTCCCGACGATTCCGTATCCCTACAGCCACCAGCTGCAGGCCCTTCAGCGCCCGGATCTGGGCGCCGACTGGCTGCGCGGGGTGCTGTGGACGACGCCGAGGTCCCTGCTGGGACTGGACTGACCGTCGCGCGGGCACAGGGCGCTCCACCTTTTCCACCGGTGTGCACGATGGGCACGGCCGCGCCTGTGGACAACCGGCACGATCCGGCGACTTTACTATGCACAGTTGTGGACACAGCGGTGGAAAACCCGGGTACGTGCACAGTGGGACTCCGTCGGCCAGGGCCTGTGAACAGGTGAGCCGGGCTCTCCTCAGGGCAGACCGTTAGACTTTCCGTATATGTCGAAGTCCGGCCCGACTGCGGTCGGGGTTTCGATGCCGAACCGACCGAAGGAGACAGCAATGTCCACTCCACAGGATCCGAATCAGGGCAACCAGGGATACAACGATTCCGGTGCCGGCTCCGGCAACTATTCGGGCGGCGATTATTCGGGTGGAAACTACGGTTCTGCAACGGATTCGAATGGTGCCGCCTCCGGGCCGCAGCAGTTCGGTTCGCAGAACTACGACTCCCAGAACTACGGCTCGCAGGGCGATCCGAATGCCGCTTACGGCTCACAGAACAATACCTACGGCTCGCAGCCCCAGTACGGCCAGCCCCAGTACGGTGAGCAGCCGGCCTATGGCCAGCAGCCCGACTATGGCTCGCAGCAGGCGTATGGCCAGCCGGGCTACGGCCAGGATCCCTACGGGCAGCCGGCCTATGGCCAGGACCCCTACGGATACGGCCAGCCCTATACGGTGCCCGCCGCGCCGGTCGATCCGGGCCAGACGCTGGGCATCATCTCGCTGGTCGCCTCGCTCGTGGCGCTGGTCGGCATCGGCGTGGGCCCGATCGTCGGCATCATCTGCGGTGTCATCGCCCGGAAGAAGTCGCGCGAGGTCGGCCTGCCGGACAACAACCTGGGTAAGTGGGGCTTCATCCTGGGGATCGTGTTCCTGGCAATCGGGATCGTCCTCATCATCGCCTACATCATCTTCATCATCATCATCGCCTCGGTGAGTAGATCCTCCGACGGCTATTCACAGTACGACTCCCTGCTGACCGGTATCGCCGGCCTGGCCGGCCTGGCCTGAGGCGAAGCCCGCGGTGCCCATCGTCAAGGATCCGCTGGCGGGCATCCCGGCCGCCGCCCCCAGCCATCCCGATGAGGAGATCATCGCGGCCCTGACCGCGCGCCCGGCCCACGACTGGGTCGTGGTGACCGGGGCCGGGTTGAGCACGGATTCCGGGATTCCCGACTATCGGGGCCCTGACGCGCCGCCGCGCAATCCGATGGAGTTCCAGACCTTCGTCGGTTCCGCCGCGGCGCGCGCCAGATACTGGGCCCGCAGCTATGTGGGCTGGCCCGCGATGCGGGGGTCCCGGCCGAATGCCGGGCACCGGGCGCTCGCCGCTATCCGGCCCGGAGCGCTCATCACCCAGAATGTCGACGGACTGCACGAGGCCGCCGGTTCGCACCGGACGATCGATCTGCACGGGCGTTTGGACCGGGTGGTCTGCCTGGACTGCGGCGGGCTCTACGACCGCGACTGGGTGCAGGACGAGCTGACCCTGCGCAATCCGGGGTTCGCAGCCGCCTGCGCAGCCGAGGAACTCGACATCGCCCCGGACGGGGACGTCGAACTCGAGGACACAGCCGGTTTCGAGCCCCTGCCCTGCCCGGTGTGCGGAGGGCCGTTGAAGCCCGATGTCGTCTTCTTCGGGGAGTCGGTGCCCAAACCACGTGCCCAGGCGGCCACCCTGGCCGTCGATGAGGCCGGTGGGCTGGTAGCCGTTGGAACCTCGTTGGCGGTGATGAGCGGCCTGCGGCTGGTACGTGCCGCCGCTCGGGATGGCAAGCCCGTGGTCATCGTCACGGACGGGCCGACCCGTGCTGACGCGCTGGCGGACTACCGATCGGTGAGCCGGGCCTCGGCGTTCCTGAGCGCCTGGGCTGCGGCGATCACAGGTGCACCGGGGCGTGCCAAGACGGCGTTCACGCTATAGCCTGGGTGCATGGTCAACTACGCCCGTGCTGAACGATTGGCCCTGGCGGCTGCGCTGCGCCGTACGGGACCCGACGCCCCGACTCTGTGTGAGGGTTGGGATGCCTCGGATCTGGCGGTGCACCTGGTGGTCCGCGACCGCTATCCCAGCGCATTGCCCGGCAACGCCGCACCGGAACTTGCCGCGCGGGTGCCGCTGCTGGAACGCCGTGCAGCCGCCCGCGAGGCCGAGCTCAAGGCGCTGCCCTGGGATCAGCTGGTGGGGATGGTCGCCGCCGGTCCGAAACGCCGCAGCCTCGCGGCCTGGGGCCCTGTCGATCGCCTAATGAACACCGCGGAGTACTTCGTCCACCACGAGGACATCCGCCGGGCCGCGGACGAATGGGTGCCCCGGGCGCTACCCGCCGATGAGGAGGAACAGCTGGGGCGGATGGTCGGCCTGCTGCGCCGCCGGATGGTCGGCAAGCCGGGTTATGCCGAGGTCGAGGGTCCCAACAGCGAACTGCTGCTGTACTACTTCGGCCGGCAGTCGGTCGCCCTGGTCAAACCGGTCAAGGCCTAGCCGTATTTCCCCGCTGGGTTGTTTCGCCGAGGCCGTGGCCCCGGTGGTTGGGCCATCCGGCTACCCGAGTTTCCTGCGCTCCCAGCGGTTGGGATGACGGACCCGCAGACTCGACATTCCCAGTGAACCGGTGACGACGATGGCAGGCTGTCCAGGTTCTGGCTGCCGGTTCACCGTGCTCTTTTTCGAGCCCCAGCTCTTGGCGACGGCATCGACGTCGACGCCCCAGCCCTCGGGCACCACGATGACGCCAGTGCCCGCTGCGCCCTCGACCTCGATGTCGATGCGGCCCAGCGTGTTGCGGACCCGGGTGAAGTCCAGGTGCACCGTTGAGGCGCTGAGTTTGATGCGCATGAAGGGGACCGTCTTCCAGTCGCCCGTGAGCTCTTGGTCGTTCCAACCCGCGTTCAGAACCAGCGGGTCCGCGGCGGAGTAGCCGGGGGCTCCGGCCTGGCCGGGCATTGGGACCTGCCCGGGAATCCGCTGGGCGGGGATGGAGGGTTGGAGCTGTTGTCCGGCGACCTGTGCTGAGGGCGGTGGGGTGGGCAGATCGGCGACGATCGGATCGAGCTCCAGATATGTCCGCGCTGCGTCCGCGGCTTCGATCCTCTCCTCGAGTTCATCGGTGGTGATACGTCCCTGGCCGGCGGCCTCGCGCAGGGTTTCGATCACCGCATCGCGTTCGGCATAGCCGATGCGCAGCCTGCGGGGATCGCGGGAAACGGGCGGTTCCGGGTTCGAGGACATGGTCCCATTGTGCCGTGTCCGACCCGTGTCAGCCCAGCCCGGTAGCCTAGTACCGTGTCCACAGCTCTTTACCGCAGATACCGTCCCGAAACCTTCGAAGAGGTCATCGGGCAGGAACACGTGACCCGTCCGCTGCAGATGGCCCTGGCCAACGGGCGCGTCAATCACGCGTACCTGTTCTCAGGCCCGCGCGGCTGTGGCAAGACGACGTCCGCGCGCATCCTGGCCCGCTGTCTCAACTGTGCCAAGGGCCCTGCGCCCACCCCGTGTGGGGAATGCGCCAGCTGCCGCGACCTGGCCACCGGCGGCCCCGGTTCGCTGGACGTGGTGGAGATCGACGCGGCCAGCCACAACGGCGTCGACGATGCCCGCGACCTACGCGAACGCGCGGTCTACGCGCCGGCCCGCGACCGCTACAAGGTGTTCATCCTCGACGAGGCGCACATGGTCACTCCCCAGGGTTTCAACGCCCTGCTGAAACTGGTGGAGGAACCCCCAGCGCATGTGAAGTTCATCTTCGCGACCACCGAACCCGAAAAGGTCATCGGCACCATTCGCTCGCGCACCCACCACTACCCCTTCCGGCTGGTCCCGCCGGAGATCATGGCGAACTATCTGGGTGAGCTCTGCGCACGGGAGAACGTCCCGGTTGGCAAGGGCGTGCTGCCCCTGGTGGTGCGCGCCGGCGGCGGTTCGGTGCGCGACTCGCTGTCCGTGCTCGACCAGCTGATGGCCGGCTCCGGTCCAGACGGGATCGACTATCACACGGCGGTGGCCCTGCTGGGCTATACGCCGGAATCCCTGTTGGGCGACATCGTGGACGCCTTCGCCGCAGGCGATGGAGCCGCCGTGTTCAGGGTCATCGACCGGGTGGTGGAATCCGGGCAGGACCCGCGCCGGTTCGTCGAAGACCTGCTGGAGCGCTTCCGCGACCTCATCGTGCTGGCCACGGCTCCCGATCAGGCGACGGCGATGCTGCCGGATGCGCCGGCGGATCGCTTGGAGCGCCTGGTAGCCCAAGCCCAGGCCTATGGGATGGCCGAACTCTCACGGGCCGCGGACCTGCTCAACGTGGGCCTGTCGGAGATGACGGGGGCGACCAGCCCACGGCTGCAACTCGAACTCATGTGCGCACGCGTGCTGTTGCCCGGCGGTGAGAAGACGCGCGGGGCCCTGCTGTCGCGCCTGGACCGGATGGAACGGCGCATCGGCATGGGCGCGGCCGGAAACGTGCCGGGCGCCGCAACCGGTGTGCCGGGCGGTGCGGCGGCTGGCGTGCCCGGCGGCGCTGCGGTGGCCGGTGGCTCCTCGATGACCGGTGGGACCGGGTCCGCACAGCAAGCGGGACGGGCCCAGCCGGCACAGCAGGCGGCGCAGAGCGGACCGGCGCAGAACGGCCCGGTCCAGTCCGATCAGGCACGGCCGCGCGGTGCGCAGGGCGGAGTAGCCGGTCCGGCTCCCTCACACGAGGGCCGGCACTACGATTCGCTGGACGACATCGCCGACTTCGCCGCCATGGCGCAGTCCTTCGCGACCGAGGACCTCGGCGGGTCCGCGCCGGCTCCGGCACCGGAGCAGGGCCGGCCGCAGGAACAGGGCCCGGCCAAAACGGCACAGGCACCGGCAGGACGTGCACCCGGACAACAAGAGGCGCAGCCGGGCCGGCAGCCCGCGCAATCCCGACCGCAGGAACGAGGCGAGCAGCGGGACTCCACCCGCCAGTCCCTGCACCAGTCCGAAGGGCGTGCTGCGCAGCAGCCTCCGTACCAGCGTTCGGCGCCGCAGCCAGGGCAGCAGCCCACACAGCAGGCTGCCCAGCAGGAGCCGCAGCGGCAGCCAGAACCGCCGCGGGTGGACCCCTCGCATCCGCAGGGATCGGCGCCCACCGCCGCACCGGCTGGACGGCCGGCAGCGCCCGCCGCGCCTGCAGCAGAAGCCGCAGTATCCACAGCGTCGGCTGCACCCGCACAAGCAGCTGCGCCCGGCATTCCCGGTGGCAATGAGATCGACGCGATCCGGCGCAACTGGCCCAATATCCTGGACGCCCTGGGTCGGCGCAGCCGTCTGGCCCGCGCGATCCTGAGCAGTAACGCCGTGCCCTTGGCCGTCGCATCCGGAACCCTGCAGCTGGGCTTCAACAATGAGGGATCGGCCCACAGCTTCGATCGCAACGGCAATGACCAGCGACTGGCGGAGGCCATCTTCGACGAACTGGGCATGAGGGTGAGCGTAGCCGTCGGCCAGGTGGGCATCGACCTCGACGCACAGCGTGCGCAGGCCTCCGCCGGCGGGCAGAACACCGGCTCCGGTGCGGGCCAGAACCGGCCGCGCGGTGGGCAGGAATTCGGCCCCGGCGCGGGCTTCGCGGGCCGGGCGGGGGAATCCGCACCCGGCAGCGCGCCCACGGCAGGCCAGCATCGGCCCAGCCAGGACGAGATCGATGCGGTCGTCGGGCCGCGCGCCATGGACCGTGAACCCGTCGACCACGAGAAGTTCTGGCAGACCCCACCCCAGGATGGGCCCTGGGCTCCCGCCTCCGGTCCCGGCACAGTGGACCCGAGTCCAGCCCCCGCCGGCCGGCGGGATCAGCGGCCCCAGCAGCCCGGCGGACCGCAGGCGCCACAGCGCGAAGAGCGGCAGCCCGGACCACACCGTGCCGAGCCCGAGGGCTCCGATCAGGAGGCGGACCCAGCCGGGCCGGCCAGCACGCCTGCGGGACCGGGAAGCCGGGCGGAGGTACAGCCCGTAACTGCCCCCTTCGCCGATGACTTCGAGGTTTTCGGCGAGGTCGAGGACACCCCGGTCGGAACTTTCAACGAGCCGACCACCGAGCCCTCCAACGAGCCGACTGCAGGCACCTTCGACGAGCCCCAGACCTCGGCCGGTTCCGGAGCAGTCGACGTGCCGGCTCTGGTAGTGCCACCGCCGGCGGACGTGGACTTCGAACCGTGGGATGAAGACTATGCGGACGCGGCCTATCCGGATGCTCCCGCGGGCGAACCTGCCAACGAACGGCCTGCGGAGACCCCCGGAGACCAGAGCGCGCCTGCAGCGTCGGCAGTTCCCCCGGCGGACGATCTGGACTTCCTGGGCGCATATGCCGACACCTCGATCAGCTTCACGGGGTATCAGCCGGATGGGGGCACGGCCGGGTGGGACCGGGCCGACAACGGTTTCGCGACCGGGCCGGGCACAGGCCCCGGGGCCGGCGGCGGCCGGGGGAATACCCAGGGCACAGGTGGCGCTTACCCCCAGGGGACTCCTGCGGGCGACCTTCCGGGACAAGCGGAGGATGAGTCCGAATACGGCCGCGACAACGGTTCAGGTGCCGCAGGGTTCGCCCACGGCCGGGGACCGGGGCCGGGCAGCTCGTACGCCTATCGGCACGATCATGCGGGCTCCGGGGGGCCCGGGCAGCAAAACGCGAATCCATTCGCAGACCTCGCCGCCCGGCACGCCAAGGGCAAGCGCTCCGGTGGGCAGCAGGGCGGCTCGCAGGGTCAGTACCCGGGCGACCCCGGCTACACGGGGGACTCCGGATATCCGGGTACCCCCGTGGGGCCGGGCCCCGGCCAGGAGGCACCCGGCGCGGGCTACATCAGCCCCGACGAGGAATATATGAACGTCGACCCGGAGAACGACCTGGACATCAGCGAGACCGGGGAATTCGGGGTCCCGGTGGTTGAACGGCTGCTGGGCGGAGTGGTGATTGAGGAGATTAGAGAATGAGCATGGCGTACGAGGGTGCGCTGGCGGACCTGGTCGAGGAATTCGGCAAGCTGCCGGGGATCGGGCCCAAGTCCGCCCAGCGCCTGGCCTTCCACATCCTGCAGAGCGATTCGGCCGAGGTCGCAGCCCTGGCCCACGCGCTGACTGCGGTGAAGCAGCGGGTCAGTTTCTGCACCATCTGCGGCAATGTGGCCGAAGGGGACACCTGCCTGATCTGTCAGGATCCCCGTCGCGATCAGACCATGATCTGCATCGTGGAGGAGTCCAAGGACGTCGTGGCCCTGGAACGCACCCGCGAATACCGGGGCCTGTACCACGTGCTCGGCGGGTCGATCGATCCGATGCGCGGCAAGGGCCCCGATGATCTGCGGATCAAGGAACTGCTGCCGCGCCTGTCCGACGGCACCGTCACCGAATGCGTGATCGCCACCGATCCGAACCTCGAGGGCGAGGCCACCGCCACCTACCTGATCCGGCTCCTGGGCACGCTGGGCATCAAGGTGTCCAAGCTGGCCAGCGGCCTGCCGGTGGGCGGCGATCTGGAATACGCCGACGAGGTCACCCTGGGTCGGGCGCTGCAGGGCCGGACCGCGGTCGGCTGAGCCGGAGGGCCGCGCCGCCTGCGGGCGGTAGTGCCAGCCGCGCCGTCGGCGGTACCGCCGGCTGCCGATCCCGTCTCGCGGCCACCCGGCAGGAAAATTTCCTGCCGCGGTTCGAAGCGCGGACGGCCACCTCGGCCCCGGCGGGGTGCCCTCATACAATGGACGATGGAATGGACCACGGAGCCATTCCGCACGGGTCCGGGTCCTCACCCCCGGTTCCCCGCTCCCACCTAGGAAAGTGAACGCATGAGCCTAGTCGTTCAGAAGTTCGGCGGATCGTCGGTGGCGGATGCTGCCAGCATCAAGCGCGTCGCCCAGCGCATCGTCGAATACCGCAAGGCCGGGCACGAGGTCGTCGTGGTGGTATCCGCAATGGGTGACACAACCGACGATCTGATCGATCTGGCCCAGCAGGTTTCCCCCATGCCGCCTGCCCGCGAACTGGACATGTTGCTGACCGCCGGTGAGCGCATCTCGATGGCTGTGCTGGCCATGGCGATCGCCAATCTGGGCTTCAACGCGAAGTCCTTCACCGGTTCGCAGGCCGGCATGATCACCGACGAGTCCTTCGGCCGCGCCCGCATCATCGACGTCACCCCCGGACGCATCCGTTCGGCCCTGGACACGGGCAATATCGCGATCGTGGCGGGCTTCCAGGGCGTGTCCCAGACGACGAAGAACATCACCACCCTGGGCCGCGGTGGTTCGGACACGACCGCAGTCGCCCTCGCAGCGGCGCTGAACGCCGATGTGTGTGAGATCTACACGGACGTCGACGGCGTGTTCACCGCCGACCCGCGGATCGCACCGGCGGCCAGCCGGATCGAGACGATCACCTTCGAGGAGATGCTGGAGATGGCGGCCTCGGGCGCAAAGGTGCTGCACCTGCGCGCGGTCGAATACGCCCGCCGCTACAATGTGCCGATCCACTGCCGCTCCAGCTTCTCGCACAACCAGGGAACCTGGGTGACAGACGATCCGATCCCGGCGGAATTCCGTCCCCGCCGCAAACCGGGCGCACTCACCCCGGAAGGTACCGACACAGAAGAAACGGACACCACCATGGAACAGGCAATCATCTCCGGCGTCGCGCACGACCGCTCCGAAGCCAAGCTGACCATCGTCGGCGTCCCGGACATTCCCGGCAAGGCCGCGCAGATCTTCACGATCATGGCCAAGACCGAAATCAACATCGACATGATCGTGCAGAACATCTCCACCCGCGACCCGGGCCGCACGGACATCTCCTTCACCCTGCCCGCCTCCGACGGAGCCAAGGCAACGAGGGCCCTGGAGGACGCGAAGTCCGAAATCGGCTTCGACCATATGCGCTACGACGATCAGATCGGCAAGCTGTCGGTGATCGGCGCGGGCATGCGCAGCCACCCCGGTGTCACCGCCAAGCTGTTCGAGGCGCTGTCGGACGCCCACATCAACATCGACATGATCTCGACCTCGGAGATCCGCATCTCCGTGGTTACCCGCGCGGACCTGCTGGACGAAGCGGTGCGCGTGGCCCATTCCGCCTACGGTCTTGATGCCGAAGAGGTCGAGGCGATCGTATACGGAGGTACCGGACGATGAGCTCACTGAAGATCGGCGTCGTCGGCGCCACCGGCCAGGTGGGTGCCGTGATGCGCAGCCTGCTGGCGAACGATCCCGGATTCGACATCGAGCAGATCCGCTTCTTCGCCTCGGCCCGTTCGGCCGGCAAGCAGCTGGACTTCAAGGGCACCCCGATCACGGTCGAGGACGCGGCCACCGCGGACCCGAGCGGGCTGGACGTGGCCCTGTTCTCCGCCGGCGGCGCCACCTCGAAGGCGCAGGCCCCGCGCTTCGCCGCGGCCGGCGTGACCGTGGTCGACAACTCCAGCGCCTGGCGCCAGGACCCGGAGGTTCCGCTGGTCGTCAGCGAGGTCAACCCGGGCGCTCTGGACGACATCCCCAAGGGGATCGTCGCCAACCCGAACTGCACGACCATGGCGGCCATGCCCGTGATGGCGGCCCTGCACCGGGAAGCCGGGTTGAACCGGCTGATGGTCAGCACCTACCAGGCCGTTTCCGGTTCCGGACTGGCCGGTGTGGACGAACTGTACGGCCAGCTGGAAGCCGGGCTGCCCGATGCCCGCGGCCTGGTGCACGACGGTGGAGCCGTCACGCTGCCCGCCCCGCAGGTCTACGTCGAGCCGATCGCGTTCAACGTCCTGGCCTTCGCCGGCAATCTGGTCGACGACGGCCTGAATGAGACGGACGAGGAGAAGAAGCTGCGCAATGAGAGCCGGAAGATCCTGGGGATCCCGGAGCTGCGCGTGGCCGGCACCTGCGTGCGGGTACCCGTGTTCACCGGCCACGCACTGTCCGTCCATGCGGAATTCGACCGGGACATCACCCCGGAGCGGGCCCGCGAGGTCCTGGCCCAGGCGCCCGGCGTGGTGCTCGACGAGGTCCCCACTCCGCTCAAAGCCGCCGGTGCGGACCCCAGCTTCGTGGGCCGGATCCGCCAGGACCAGTCGGCCGAGGGCAAGAAGGGCCTGGTGCTCTTCATCGCCAATGACAATCTGCGCAAGGGCGCAGCGCTGAACACCGTGCAGATCGCGGCCCTGCTGGCCCAGCGCTGACGGGATCCGCATTCCGGACTTCAGGAGCCCGCTAAATGATGATCGTGCCTCCACTGCGGCCTCGATCATCATTTAGCGGGCCTCTATTTTATGGTCGATCACGGTATGCGCGGATGTGCATATTTTGATTAGTGCATATGCACCTACATGAGTACGGTGGAACCAACGTCGAACGACGGCCCGCCACCATGCGCAGTGAATGCGCGCGGTGGCGGGCCGTCTGCATTCAGCCGGACCCATAAGCCGGCAGACATATGAGAAAGCAGGTTCCATGAAGGCCTCATCCAGTGCATCCATCCGACTGCGCAAACCAGCCCGGTTCGCGGCCATCGGAGCCCTCAGTGCATCCGCTCTGCTCTTGGCGGCCTGCGGTTCCGCCCAGGCGGGCTCCGCGTCCGGCGGTTCGGCGGACTCCGGGAAGCTCACGGTCGTGACCTCGACGAACGTCTATGCGGACATCGTGAAGAACGTCGCGGGCGACGATGCCGACATCACGGCCGTCATCGACGATCCGAACAAGGATCCGCACGACTACGAGGCGACCAGCGCCGACCAGCTCAAGGTGTCCAAGGCCGACCTGGTGGTTGAGAATGGCGGTGGCTACGACGCGTTCATGACCTCCATGATCAAGGCCGCGAACGTCGACCCGACCGTGGTGGACGCCGTTTCGGTCTCCGGCCTGCCGGGCTCCGACGGCGTGGGCAATGAGGGCCACGACCACGGTGACGAGGGCCATGATGAGGAGGCCCACGAGCACGGTGACGAGCACGGTGACGAGGGCCACGAGCACGGCGAGTTCAACGAGCACGTCTGGTACTCGGTGCCGACAATGGTGAAGGTGACCGACGCGGTGGCCAAGGCGCTGGGGGAGAAATCCCCGGACAACGCCGCTGCCTTCACCAAGAACGCCGATGCCTACAAGTCCAAGCTGCAGGGGCTGGAGGACAAGGCGGCCACGGTCAAGAAGGACCACAACGGTGCCAAGGCCGCCGCCACCGAACCCGTGCCGCTGTGGCTGTTCGGTGATATGGGCCTGCACAACGCCACGAGCGAGGACTTCCTCGAAGCCGTCGAAGAGGGCGACGACGTGCCGCCGCTGGTGCTCAAGTCGGCTCAGGACCAGATTTCGAAGAAGCAGGTCAAACTGCTGGCCTACAACACGCAGGCCTCCAACTCCCAGGCCGACGCACTCAAGGACTCCGCCGAGAAGTCGAACGTGCCCGTCGTCGACCTGCGTGAAACAATGCCGGCCGACTCAGATTACGTGACCTGGATGGGCGGCAACATCGACGCCATCGACAAGGCCCTGGGCTGATCCGCCACGTCCACTGGGACTACGTCCGTGACAACGCTTGGGTACAGTGATCAGGTGAGTGGAAACCAACCCCCTGTTCTGCAACTGCACGACGCGCAACTGCGCTTCGGCGAACGCGTCCTGTGGCACGGCCTGAACATCGACGTCCACCCGGGGGAGTTCATCGCGATCCTGGGCCCCAACGGTTCGGGCAAGACCTCGCTGCTGAAGACCCTGCTGGGCCAGTACAGGCTGCATTCGGGCACCGTCGAATTGAACGGACACGAAGTCCACCGCGGGGATCCGGACGTGGGCTATGTGCCCCAGCAGCGGGGAGTCGACCGGGATACCCCGATGCGCGCCCGCGACCTGGTGGGCATGGGCATCGACGGGCACCGCTGGGGCACCGGCTGGCCCAGCCGCTCCAAGCGCCGCCAGGTGGACGAACTGCTGGCGGCCGTGGGTGCCCAGGACTATGCGAACGAACCGGTGGGCACACTGTCCGGCGGGGAACTACAGCGCCTGCGCCTGGCCCAGGCGCTGGCCAGCGATCCGAAGATCCTGCTGTGCGATGAGCCGCTGCTCAGCCTCGACATCCCACATCAGCGCCTGGTCGCCCACCTGCTGAACGAACAGCGCAGGCAGCGGGGGACCTCGGTCCTGTTCGTCACGCACGAGATCAACCCGATCCTGCCCTATGTCGACCGCGTGCTCTACATCGCCGGCGGCCACTTCCTGGTCGGAAAACCGGAGGACGTCATCACCACAGAAGCACTGTCGGACCTGTTCCAATCACCCGTCGAGGTCGTGCGCGCGGCCGGGCGGCTCATCATCGTCGGCGGCGAGGACGGGGCACCCGCCGGCGGGGCCGCGGTGGCCGCCGGGACCTCGGCGGCTACCGGCGCGGGCGGTGCGCGATGATCGACTTCCTGTCCACCTTCTTCGCCTCCTTCACCTTCGACGACTACGGCGAACTGGTCCACCTGCTGCGCAACTCGCTGTTCGCCGCCGCCCTGCTGGGGATCGTGGGCGGACTGGTCAGCGTCTTCGTGGTCACCCGCGATATCGCCTTCGCAGTCCACGGCATCTCGGAACTGTCCTTCGCCGGCGCCTCCTTCGCCCTGCTGGTGGGCGCCGACGTGGTCTACGGCTCCATGGTCGGCTCGATGCTGGCGGCCCTGCTGATCGGCGTGCTGGGCGTGCGTTCCTCGGAGAAGAACTCGATCGTCGGTGTGCTCATGCCCTTCGGCCTGGGCCTGGGCATCCTGTTCCTGGCCCTCTACGATGGCCGCGCGGCGAACAAGTTCGGCCTGCTGACCGGGCAGATCGTGGCGATCACCCCTGACCAGGTGCGGGTCCTGGTGATCTGCGCCGTCATCGTCCTGGTGGTCCTGCTGGTCATCTGGCGCCCGCTCATGTTCTCCTCGATCGACCCGCAGATCGCCCGCGCCAAGGGCGTGCCGGTGGGGGCGCTGACGATCGTCTTCATGCTGGTGTTGGGCCTGGCCGTGGCGCTCAGCGTCCAGGTGGTGGGTGTGCTGCTGGTGCTCGCACTGCTCATCACCCCGGCCGCAGCCGCCACCCAGGTGTCGGCCAATCCTGTGGTGGTGCCGCTGCTGTCGATGGCCTTCGCCCTGGTCTCCAGCGTGGGTGGCATCCTGATCGCCCTGGGTGCGCCCAGCGTGCCGATCAGCCCCTTCGTCACGACGATCAGCTTCCTGATCTACCTGGTGTGCCGGTCGATCGGCGCCGTGCGGATGCGCCGCCACACCCGTAAACTGACGGGCCGCCAGGCCGACCTGGACCGCCACCCCTCCCTGGCCGGCTGAACGGAGGTCCGAGCGCGGTCGGATGTTCCTGAGGGCTGATCCCCACCTGCGCCCGCTCCTTCGTCGGGTTCGCGAACGTAGGGCGGTGTCACAAAAGGCAGGCTTTTCGCCGGGTTAGGCGGAAGTTCATGACACCTATCGGCCGTTCGTGCCCGATGCGGCACTCGCAGGAACGCTCAGACACTGTCGAAAGTCCTACCCGACGCTCAACCCACCCAGGTCACTAGTTCGTCGAGCCCCTGCCGCGCGGTCCGGTAGCCGTTGACCGGGGCCTCGGAGTCGGGGAAGCCCAGGGCCACCGCGCACACCACCAGGCGATCGTCGTCGAGTCCCAACTCCCGGCGGATCACATCGGAGTAGCCGGCGGGAGCCGCCTGGGGCACGCAGGCCACGCCGCGCGCCTGGGCGGCCAGCAGGAACGACTGCAGGAACAGCCCGCAGTCCAACACCCCGTAGGTGCCCAGCGTTGCAGTGGTCGTCAGGATCGCCACCGTGGGGGCTGCGAAGAAGTCGAAGTTCTTCAGCATTTCGCGCCCCGAGGCCTCCCGGTCGCCCTTGTGCACGCCCACCGCATCGTAGAGCTGCCAGCCCGAAGCACGCCGGCGCTCGCGGTAGACGCCCTCGAAGGACGTGGGGAAGGGGATGTCGGGGGTCTCCGGCAGGCCCTCGGCCAGCCGCTGCCGGGCGGCGGTGGACACCGCACCGCGCAGTTCCCCGGCCGCGGCCCCCTCGAGCACGTGCAGGTGCCAGGGCTGGGTATTGCACCACGATGGCGCATGCGAAGCGGAGCCGATGATCTGGGAGATCGTCTCGTGGGGGACCGGTTCGGGGAGGAACGCCCGACAGCTGAAACGTTCCGTCAACAGCCGGTCGAGCACCTGGGCGGCATGGTCCCGGACGGCATCCTGCGCCGCGTCGTCCCCGGTGTCGTCGGCAGCTGTGCGGGGAAGGGGATTTAAGGTGCTGTGCTCCATTGCGGTCATGGACCCAAGTCTCATCGACAGCCCGCGCAACCGCAATCCGTCCTCGGATGGCGGGCGCTTTCGAACACGGGCAGAGGGAATACGCCAGGACCCCGGACAGCGGGTGAAGGCTTGAGAGTCGCAGAGCGCGGGCCGAATCCCGTGGGAATGATTCAGCGCCTTCGAATCCCGCCCGGGTACACTCCCGACGGTGAGCACAACCCGAAATCTGCTGGCCGCCGCCGGCACCCTGGCCCTGACCGGCACCGCAGTGGCCGGCTGGTCCCTGTTCGTCGAACCGAACTGGTTCCGCATCCGTCGCTATGAACTCCCCCTGCTGCCGGCCGGGTTCACCGGCACAGACGGCACCGGCACAGTCCGCATTCTGCACATCTCCGATCAGCACCAGACCACCTGGCAGCATTGGAAGCCCCGCTGGATCCTGGGACTGGCCGATGAGCTCGACCCGCACCTGGTGGTCAATACGGGTGACAACTTCGGCGGCCAGACCCTGGACATGGTGCTGGACTCCCACGCCCGTCTATTGGAGCGTCCAGGCGCCTTCGTGCTGGGGTCCAACGATTACTTCGCCCCGCACTTCAAGAATCCGCTGAAGTATCTGGACGGTCCCTCGAACAAACGGTCGAAGTATCCGGCTGTGCCCGATCTGCCCGTTGAGGCCTTCGTCGGCGCCTATCGGGACGCGGGCTGGAACCGGCTGGACAATGCCGCAGCCCTGGTCATGGCGAACGGGGCGCGGATCGCCATGTCCGGCCTGGGCGACGCCCACATCGCCCTGGATGCCGACCACGCGCCGGCCTTCGCCCCGGACGCCGATGTCCGCATCGGCGTCACCCATGCCCCCTATCAGCGCGCCCTGGCGAAGCTCTCGGCCATTGGCTCCCAGCTGATCCTGGCCGGGCACACCCACGGCGGCCAGGTCTGCATCCCCTTCTGGGGGGCGCCCGCGACCAACTGCGATCAGCCGCGCGATCGGGCCCGCGGCCTGTTCCGCTGCCTGGACAGCTGGGTGGAGGTATCGGGGGGAACCGGGGTCTCCGCACTGACCCCGGTGCGCTTCGCCTGCCGGCCCGAGGCCTCGCTCATCACCCTGACCACCACGGGCTGATGCTCGGGGTCGGCCCGCGACGGGGCAGCCCGCGGCCCGGGGGCACCGGCCGTTTGCCGTTCGTGAACCTGGGTGTGGGCTGCGCACGGGCTCCACGCTGGTTTTTCCGGACTTCGCTAGACTTGCGCCATGGCTTCTTCTGTGTCTGACACCAAAAAGGGTGGGATCCGCGCATTCATGCAGTTCCTGGCCGTCTCGGTGATCGCCGGCGTCGTGTCCGCCGGCCTCGCCATCCCCGTCGTGGGGGTGGGCACCGCCGGTGCCCAGGCCGGGGTGGACGTGTTCAACGCCCTGCCCAGCGAACTGGACCCCCGCCCGCTGGCGGAGAAGTCCACGATCCAGGCGGCTGACGGCTCCACGATCGCGCAGTTCTACTGGAAGAACCGCGAAGAGGTGCCACTGGACAAGATCTCCAAGCCCATGCAGGACGCAACGGTGGCGGTCGAGGACTATCGGTTCTTCGAACACGGCGGCGTCGACCTGCAGGGCATCGGGCGTGCCCTGGTGCACAACCTGGTGTCGACCAATCAGCAGGGTGGTTCGACCCTGACTCAGCAGTACGTGAAGAACGTGCTGACGGAAGATGCGGAGGCCGAATTCGGACCCGATGACCCACGCGTCGCAGAAGCCACCGAGGGTGAGGGCGTGGCCGGCTATGCGCGCAAGCTGCGCGAGGCGAAGCTGGCCATCTCGGTTGAGAAGAAGTTCCCCAAGGAGGACATCCTCAACCGCTATATGAACATCAACAACTACTCCGGTTCCCCGCGCGTCTACGGTGTGGAGGCCGCCGCCTACCGGTACTGGGGCATCGAGGCCAAGGACCTGGACGTGGCGCAGGCCGCGACCCTGGCCGGCATCGTGAAGAACCCGTCCCTGTACAACCCGGAGCGCAATCCGGAGGGGACGATCAACCGGCGCAATGTGGTGTTGGGGCTGATGCTCCAGCACGGCAAGATCGACCAGAAGGAACACGATAAGGCCGTCAAGGCCAAGTTGAATCTGAAGCTGCACGAAACTCCCAACGGCTGCACCACTGCCAAACGCGGGATGGGATTCTTCTGTGACTACGTCTCCGAGATCTTCAAGGAGGACCCGGTCTTCGGCAAGACTCCACAGGAACGTGCCACAGTGCTCTCCCGCGGTGGTCTGACGGTCAAGACCTCGATCAACCCGAAGATGCAGAAGGACGCGGTCAAGGCGATTGAAAACCGTGTGCCCACCGGTGACAAGTCCGGTGCCGGCCATACGGTCGTGTCCGTGGAACCGGGGACCGGCAAGGTCCTGGCGATGGCCCAGAACCGCAAGTACACCGCCACGGAGGGCGGGAAGAAATACACGAAGACGGCCTGGAACTTCAATGTTCCCAAGCAGTACAACGGCATGAGCGGTTTCCAGGTCGGGTCGACCTGGAAACCCTTCGTCCTGAGTGAATGGCTCAAGGAGGGCCATGGCCTGGGCGGTACAGTCAACGCCAACCGGCGTAATTTCCCCGCCGGTTCCTGGAAATACGAGGGGTGCCGCGGGGCGCAGGCCTCGTGGAACCCAAGGAACGCAGGAGACGGCGAGGCAAGGGCTTCGATGTCGGCTCTGGAAGCGACAAAGCACTCGGTGAATACCGCTTATGCCGCCATGGGCAATCAGCTCAATATGTGTGGCATCCTCAAGACGGCCGAGGACCTGGGCGTCAAGTACGGCAATGGCGATGGGCTGGAGGACGCTCAGAAGCAGTGGGCCATGGTCAATGGCAAGGCCAAGAAGGTCGATACATACCCGGCTATGGGCCCCTCGTCGATTCTGGGCGTGGCGGAAGTCGCCCCGATCGATATGGCCAGCGCTTATGCCGTGTTCGCCTCCGGCGGCACCTACTGCAAGCCCTCGCCCATCGTGTCCATCAAGGACGTCAACGGCAAGAAGGTCGACGCGCCGGACCCCGACTGCCACGAGGCGATGGATCCCCAGGTCGCCAAGTCTGTGGCCTGGGCGCTAACCCAGGGCTTCAGCGGTGGTACCACCCGTGGGCTGGGCATCGGTGTGCCCGCCGGTGCCAAGACCGGTACGACCAACTTCGAGGTCGGTTCGACCTGGCTGTCGGGCTTCACCAAGAAGATCTCGACCTCCGTGTGGACCGGCAACCCGGATGGGGTCAAGGACTGGCGCAAGAACTCTAAGGGCAGTGTGACCGGCCAGATCTTCGGTGCGACGATCTCCGGTAAGACGTGGAAGTCGTATATGAGCAAGGCGGTCAAACACACGTCCGGCAATACCGGTTTCTCCCGCGGAGACATCAGCGCATCGTCCGGGAACGGTGGTGCCAATAATTCCTCCGGCGAGGATGACGAGGACACAGACGACCAGCAGAACGAAGACGATTCCGATCAGGACAAACCGGACGACAAGGCCAAGCAGGACGACGACAAGTCCGATCAGAAGGACAAGGACAAGAAGCCCGAGGGCGGCTACGGCCTGGGCGGCAACTGACAGCCGTTCGGCGGTCCTTGCCGGGGGTGGAGTCGCCCAGCAGGTAGCCTCCGATTCCGTGTCCGATGCGTGGTCTAGGATATCGGGTGTAGGCGTCTGGCCCCTGGCCTTGGACGCCGCCAGCACAGCCGGTGCCGCCGTGTGGCCGCCCGCCGACAACGCGAAGGAGAGCCCATGCAGAAGTGGGAGTACGTCACCGTCCCCCTGATGATCCATGCGACCAAGCAGATCCTGGACACCTGGGGCGACGAGGGCTATGAACTGGTCACCGTCATCCCCGGCCCGGACGGCAATGGCCTGGTCGCCTACCTCAAGCGGCCCAAAGAGGCCTGAGCCGGTCCGGTCGTAACTCCGGTCCTGCAGCGGCCCCCGGCCGCGGCCTCGGTCCCGCACCCACAGCCAACCAACCCTAGGAGAATCCCATGAGCCTGGTCGAAGGACGTCTCAAAGCCCTTGACATCACCCTGCCGGAAGTCGCCGCACCCGCCGGCGTCTACGTTCCGGCCAAGCGCGTGGACACGATGGTCTACACCTCCGGCCAGCTGCCCTTCGCAGACGGCAAGCTGCTGCACCCGGGCGTGCTCGGAGCCGATGTGACGGTGGAACAGGGCTACGCGGCCGCCCGCCAGTGCGCGCTGAACGCCCTGGCCGCCCTGAAGTCCGTGATCGGCGACTTCGACCGGATCGAGGACATCGTCAAGGTCACCGGCTTCGTCGCCAGCGCTCCCGGTTTCACCGAACAGCCCGCCGTCATCAACGGTGCTTCGGAGATCATCGGCGAACTGTTCGGCAAGCCCGCCGGCGACCACGCGCGTTCGGCCGTGGGCGTGGCCGCCCTGCCGCTGGGCTCCTGTGTCGAGGTCGAGATCCAGGCGCGTTTCCGTATGTCGGCGACGCGCTGAACCGTCCGCGGTCCACACTGAGGCGCTGAGGCGACCATGCCGGCCCGGGAGTTCCCGATCTCCACCGAACTACGACAGGTGGTCGATCTGTTCTCCCGGGCCGGCGCGCGTCCGCACCCCGACACCCCCAAGCCCTATGCCGGCGCCGTGCTGCTGCGCGACACCCCGGATGGGCTCGAGGTCTTCGTGACTCGGACGCAGACCGACCCCGGTATCGCCGATCCGGGGCGCTGGTCCTTCCCCGTCGCCCCCACCAGGGCAGGCGACGCCGTGCGCGCGCCCCTGTCCGCTTGGAACGCCGCCGACTGCGCCCGCGCCCTGCGGGTGGACAACCAGGCCAGGGCGCTGAGCTACTTCACCGCGGCGGCCCGCGTCCTGCTCATGCGCATGGGCGTTCTGTTGGCGGCCCTGCCCAGTGGCCGCCTGGCGACCGCGGAGGACTTCCCCTGGTTGGAACGGGGCCGGACGGCAGTGGAGGACCGCAGGCAGAAGTTCATCGGCCTGCTGCGCAGCCAGTCGATGACACTGCGGTTGGACATGCTGCACCCCTGGCTGCGCTGGGTCAACACCGAATGGCAGTTGCGGCGGATGGACACCGTCTACTTCACCCTGGCCCTGCCCCATGGCCAGCGCGTCCGCTTCCGACCCGTGGGCGATGCGTGGGGCGGATGGCTGTCCCCGGCCGAGGTCCTGGCCCGGGCCGATGCCGCTGCCCAGGAGGCCGGCGCCGGGCCCAATGAGTTCATCTCCCTGCCGACCCGACTGATCTGCGAATCCCTGTTGGACACCCGCACCGTGGGATCGGCGATGCTGCGCGTGCGCGATCTGACTCCGGTGCGACCCGGGCTGGTGCACCGCGGCAGCGAGTGGCTCATCACTCTGGACCCGCCTGCCGACCCCAGCGACCGCGGGGCACTGCGCTCTTTCGAGCCGGTTGACCCCACCGGTACGGGAGCCGAGGAGGACGATGATGCCGCGACCCTGACCGGCGGCGATGAGTTCGACGAGGAGGAGCCCTTCGCCGACGATGAGGCCGCGGAACTGGAGGCCGAGGCCGACGACGCGGACCGTGCCAACTCGCAGACCTCCGAGGACTGATATCCCGGACCGCTCAGGTCACCTGGCGTAGTCTGGGTCACATGCGGATCACTGCCGATAACCCCACGCCGATGACCCTGGACGGCACCAATACCTACGTCCTGTTCGCAGACGACGACGCCTCGGCGCTGTTGATCGACCCGGGACCGGAACTACCGGCGCACAGGGACGCCTTCCTGGCCGCGATCGGCGGGCGCAAGCTGGTCGGCATCGTGCTGACCCACCAGCACTGGGACCACTCCGACATGCTGGCCACCATCGACCAATGGGCCCCAGATGTCCCCGTCTATGCGGGGCTGCAGCGTTTCGCCCGGCACACCGCGCCGGTGACCGACGGACAGCAGGTACGGTTCGGACCCGGTCGCGGCGACACCGTCGAACTCATCGCCACCCCGGGCCATACCGCGGACTCGATCAGCGTGTTGCACGGGGACACTCTGTACTCAGGCGATACCGTTTTGGGCCGCGGAACCACGGTGGTGACTCATCCGGAGGGCTCTCTGGCGGATTATCTGGACAGCCTGGGGTCGCTGCTGGCGATGGCGATCGCCGGCCAGTTTACGGTGATCGAACCGGCCCACGGTCCTACGGTCACGGATCCGGTGGGCTGGCTGGAGTACTACGTGAATCACCGGCAGGAGCGCATCGGTGAGGTCGAGGCGGTCAGGGCCCAGGGCGCGACGAGTGTGCAGGCGATTGCGGACATCGTGTACGCGGAGGTGCCGGACAATGTGCGCCCGGCCGTTGAACAGATCGTGCGCGCTCAGCTGGAGTACCTGGATAGCAGGGCCTGAACGCGTAAACACGCCGTTCCCCCAAGAACCTGCCCCTGTAGTGGGGTGTTCTTGGAGGAACGGCGTGTTTGTTGTGCTGGGTCGCTCAGTGCGCGCGGTTGCGCAGGCGGTCCATGTCGAGGATGACCACGGCGCGGGCCTCCAGACGGATCCAGCCGCGCTGGGCGAAGTCCGCCAGCGCCTTGTTCACGGTTTCACGCGAGGCGCCGACCAGCTGGGCCAGTTCCTCCTGCGTGAGGTCGTGGGCGACCAGGATGCCGTCGGGAGCGGGCTTGTTGAAGCGCTCCGAGAGGTCGATCAGGGCCTTGGCGACACGGCCGGGAACGTCGGAGAACACCAGGTCGCCAACGGTCTCATTGGTCCGGCGCAGGCGCTGGGCCAAGGCCTTGAGCAGGTTCATGCCGGCCTGCGGGCGTTCGGACAGCCAGTTGAGCAGATCCTCGTGCTTGAGGCTGAGCAGTTCGGTCTGGCTGACCGCGGTGGCGGTGGTGGACCGTGGGCCCGGATCGAACAGGGCCAGTTCGCCGACGATTTCGCCGGGCCCCAGCACGGTCAGCAGGTTCTCCCTGCCGTCTGACGATTCGCGCCCCAGCTTCAGCTTGCCGCTGGAGATGATGTAGAGCTCATCGCCGCTGTCACCCTCGTGGAAGAGCACGGTGCCGCGGCGCAGGCTGCGCGGCTTCATGAACTTCAAGAGGGCACTGGTGGATTCGTCGTCAAGACCCGAAAACAGTGCGGCGCTGCGCACTACCTCTATGTCCACGTGGATACCTCCGTTAATAGCTTTCGATCCGCGAGCGCGAAGGATACTACCACGCGCACCGATCCAACGCTCATGATCACTTACTGGTACTAATCTACCCGGTCAGTGCGAACAATCACAGGGTGGGGGTGACTGTTCCGACGACTGCGCGCGGCTGCGGCATCATCGCTGCCCGTGCGCGGCATCGCCGTCGCCTGGCCGTGGCACCGGATGCCCAGGTGGGCGGTACTCCACAGCATCGGTGTCCGGCACCGCGTATCCTTGACGGGTGTTGACGCTCGCTGAAAAATCGGCCAGGAAGTTCTCCCGCGAGACCCCGTTGGGACGCAAGCGCAGGGCCCGGAAGATCAATCGGATCCTGGCGGCCACGTATCCCTATGCCCATGCCGAACTGGATTTTCGCAATCCCTTCGAACTGCTGGTGGCCACCGTGATCTCCGCCCAGACCACGGATGTGCGGGTCAACCAGGTCACCCCGGAGCTGTTCTCCCGCTACCCCGACGCCTTCGCACTGGCGGCTGCCAGGATCGAGGACGTCGAGTCGATCATCCGTCCCACCGGGTTCTACCGGGCCAAGGCGAAGAACATCGTGGCACTGGCGAACAAGCTCGTGACCGACTTCGACGGCGTCGTCCCGGACACGGTGCGGGAGCTGACGACCCTGCCAGGGACGGGCCGCAAAACCGCTTTCGTCGTCATGGGCAATGCCTTCGGCATGCCGGGGCTGACGGTGGACACGCACTTCGGCAGATTGGCCCGCAGGCTGGGCTGGAGCGCGCAGGAGGACCCCGTGAAGGTCGAGGCCGATGTCGCCGAGCTGTTCGAACCACGGGATTGGACGATGCTGTCCCACCGGTTGATCTTCCATGGACGGCGGATCTGCCATTCCCGCAAACCGGCCTGCGGGGCCTGCCCGATCACCGCACTGTGCCCCAGCTTCGGCATCGGCGAGGTCGATCCGCAGCAGGCGCGGGCCCTTTTGACCTATGAGATGGCGCCGGGGCGCGAGGCCGAGTACGCACGCCTGTGCGCCGAGGCGGGGCAAACCGCGGCCTCCGCACGCGGCGCCGCGAACGGTGCCGTGGCCGATTCTTCCGCGCCGGGCGCCTCTGGAACGGGGGAGGCGCAATGAGCCTGCACCTGCCAGACGATCCCCAGCCGGATCCGCTGTTCTCCAGCCTGCGCGGCGTGGCGGGGCGGTCCCTGTCGGGTTCGTGGCTGGCCGCCCGGCCGGCACCGGCCGCCGGCGCCAGGGCCGCCAGCGTGCTCATGCTCTTCGGTCGTGGGACCCAGGCTCCGCGCACACCGGCGGGCCGGGCGGAGCTCGAACGCCTGCACGGCCTGGGCGTGGGGGATGTGGACGTGGTGTTGCTCAAGCGCGCCAGTACGCTGCGCAAGCACGCGGGCCAGGTGGCCTTTCCCGGCGGCGGCCGCGACCCGGAGGACGCCGATGCTGTTGCCGCGGCTCTGCGCGAGGCCTGGGAGGAGACTGGCGTGACGGCCGGCGGGATCAGGGTGGCCGGTTCGTTGGAGCCGGTCTATGTGCCGGTCTCGCGCTTCGAGGTCACGCCGGTGCTGGCCTGGTGGGAGACGCCCATGGACGTGCGGGTGGTGGACCGGGCGGAGTCCCAGGAGGTCTACCGGGTGCCGATCGCGGATCTGGTGGCTCCGGGCAACCGGGGCCGCTATGCGGTGCCGGGCTCGCGTTTCTACACGCCCGCCTTCGACGCCGGGGTGCTGACGGTCTGGGGTTTCACCGCCGGACTGCTGGACTTCGCCCTGGATTCGGCCGGCTGGGCGCGGCCCTATGACAAGCGCCGGGCGATTGAGATGCGCCCCTGATTTTGGTTGACATCGAGATATTTTTGGTGAGGTAGGTCACTTAGGGGTTGCTAAATAAGCCATACCTATTAGATTAAGGAACGTAGATGTTACCTAAATCTATGGGCCCTTGATCGGTAGCTCTACGACAGCACAGAACATGCACTGTTGTGGAGGACCAATGACAACCATCGACGCAACACCGAACACGGCAACACCGAACGCCGCAGCACCGAAAACGGCGACAGCCGGAGAAACGGGCACAGCCGCCCCGGCCTCGGCCACTCCCGGCACCGAGGTCCAGCAACTGGCCGCCTTCGCAGCCAGTGCCGAGCTGGACGACATGAGCCCGCAGGCGCTCGAACAGCTGAAGATCCGGGTGCTCGACACCCTGGGCGTGGCCATCGGCGCACTCGACGCGGAACCGCTCAAGGCGATCCGCGGACTGCTCGGCGATCTCGAAGGGGATCGTGCGACCGCCCCCGCCGCGGCCGGCACCGAGTCCGGCGGCAACCTGGGGAGCCTGCGCTCCACCCTGATCGGCGGGGGATCGGCCAGCCCGGAGCGCGCCGCCTTCTACAATTCCGCACTCAGCCGCTACCTGGACTTCATGGACGCCTATCTGGCGCCCGGGGAGACCAACCACCCCTCCGATAACTTCGGAGCCGTGTTGGCGGCCGCGGAATCCGCCGGGGCCAGTGGGAAGGAACTGCTGACCGCCTTCGCGGTGGCCTACCAGATCCACACCCGCCTGTCCGATGTCGCGCCGGTGCGCGCCCGCGGCTTCGACCACACCACGCAGGGCGCCTTCGCGGCGGCGGCAGCGGCCGGGCGTGCCTTCGGACTGAGTGCCGGACAGATCGCCAATGCCGCAGCGATGGCGGGCACGGCGAACGTGGCCCTGCGGGTCACCCGGACCGGGAACCTGAGCCACTGGAAGGGCCTGGCCTATCCGCACGTGGCCAAGGAGGGAACCTGGTCGGCCATGCTGGCCGGCCGCGGCATCACCGGACCCGAGGAGGTCTTCGAGGGCAATAAGGGGTTCAAGGACTCCGTCGCCGGGGACTTCACGATCGACTGGTCCGCCGAGGACCTGGAATCGGTGGCCAGGACCATCATCAAGAAGCACAATGCTGAGATCCATTCGCAGTCGGCCCTGGACGCCGCTCAGGAGATCCGCCGGATCGACGAGTTCCACCCGGAGCGGATCAAGGCGGTGCGCCTGCAGACCTTCGACGTCGCCCATTCGATCATCGGCGGCGGCGAGGAAGGCTCCAAACAGCTGGTGCGCACCAAGGAGGAGGCGGACCACTCACTGCCCTGGATGCTGGCGGTGGTCCTGCTGGACGGGGAGCTGAACCCGGCCCAGTACGAATCCTGGCGCATCACCGCAGACGACGTGCAGGACCTGATGACCAAGGTGACGATCACCCCGCGCGATGACTTCTCCGCCCGCTTCCCAGCGGAGATGCCGGCCTATCTGGAGGTCGAACTGGACGACGGCACCGTGCTGCACGCCGAGGCCGACGCCTACGACGGCTTCACCACCCAGCCGCTGGACTGGACGGGGGCCAGGGCCAAATTCGACGCGGTCGCCGGCCCCTTTACTACGGACCGGCAGCGCGATGAGATCGCCGAGGTCGTCCACGGGTTGGAGCACCACACGACCGCCGACCTCACTGCACTGCTGGCGGGCGTGTCGACCGAACGGCTGTGAGCCGGACCCCGGCACCAGGGCCCGGATTCGCCGTCCGCACCCCGGCCCGAGCAGTACAGAACATCAGAACACCGAAACATCCGAACACGCAAGGAGACATCATGAGCAACGCCATCGACTTCGACACCTCGTTCAACTTCGTCCCGCGGGCCTACCGGCCGCAGAAGCCGCGCAAGGTCGGCATGACGGAGATCCGCGCCCCCTACTACTCCACCTACGGCACCCGGCACATGCAGGACGTGTTCGATGTGGCAGGCAACTGGATCGACGGGATCAAATGGGCAGGCGGCTCGTTCAGCCTGGTGCCCAAGGAGCAGGTCCGGAAGTTCAGCGACATCGCGCATGAGAACAACGCCTACGTGTCCTCCGGCGGCTGGATCGAAACGGTCCTGCGCTACGGCCCCGACGCCGTCGACCAGTACCTGAAGGAGGCCAAGGAGGTCGGCTTCGACGTCATCGAGATCTCCACCGGCTTCATCATGCTGCCGACCTCCGGCCTGGAGCGCCTGGTGGACAAGGTCGTCAAGGCCGGCCTGAAGGCCAAGCCGGAACTGGGCATCCAGATCGGCTCCGGCGGCGACTCCGGCGAGGCCGAACTGGCCGCGGAGACCAAGAAGGACGTCGGTGACCTGGTGGACCGCGGCAAGCGCGCCCTGGACGCAGGCGCCTCGATCATCATGATCGAGTCCGAGGGCATCACGGAGAACGTCACCGAGTGGAACACCGCGGCCGCTGCCTCCATCATCAACGGCCTGGGCCTGGAGAACATCATGTTCGAGGCCGCCGACGGCCCCGTGTTCGAGTGGTACGTGAAGAACTACGGCAATGAGTGCAATCTGTTCGTCGACCACAGCCAGATCCTGCAGCTGGAGGGGCTGCGCCAGAACATCTGGGGCAATAAGTCCACCTGGGGCCGCGTCATCAACCCCGCCCCGTGATCGCCATGACGCTGGCGGTGGCCGCCGCGGCCGCCACCGCCGTGTTCATCGCCCACGACACCGCCGATCGCGACTGATCCGGCGGGCCGCACAACAGCACAGGGCCCCGCACCACGTTTCCGTGGTGCGGGGCCCTGTGTGTGCTCAGCCCTGTGTGCTCAGCGGCGCGGACCCGAGGGGTTGCGCACCGCGCGGCCCAGCTGGCGGAACGCCCGCTTGGCACCGGAGATGGCGCCGGTGGGGGTCGGGTTGCCCTTCTTCAGCAGAGGCACGGCCACCAGCACCAGGACGACGGCGATGACGACCAGCAGGGCGAAGACGACCAGGAAGCTCAGCCACCAGGGCCAGCCGGCGCCCTCGTGCAGGGCGGCCGATACGCAGAACAGTGCTGCGAAGGACGACATGAACAGCAGGAATGCCGCAGCGCCAGCCAGGCCGCCGCCGATGCCCAGGTTCTTCGCGCCTTCGATGGCCTCGGACTTGGCCAGCGCGGTTTCCTCCTGGGCCAAAGCTTGGGCGTCCGACTTGATATCGGTGATCAGCTCGGAAAGGGACCGTTCGGCCATGTGGATGACTCCTCGTACGGGGTGCGCGGGATACGGGCCGCCGGGGCCCGCGCGGGCGCGGGATATATGGTTTCGCTGAGTCCAAGCCTAGCCGGAAACCTCCGCGCCCGCGTCAGGTGGTGGGCACAATCGTGTGACGATGCCCGCGACTCAGGCCTGCGAGTCGCGTACCTCACGGGCGATCGTGTCCATCACCGAGGCGTCGGCCAGGGTCGAGGCGTCGCCGACCTGCTTGCCCTCGGAGACGTCCTTGAGCAGGCGGCGCATGATCTTGCCCGAGCGCGTCTTGGGCAGTTCGTCGACGATGTAGACCCGCTTGGGCTTGGCGATCGCACCGATTTCGTGGCCCACATGGGCCCGCAGTTCCTCGACGGTTTCCGGCCCGGACTCCTTGCCCCCGCGCAGGATGACGAACGCCACCACGGCCTGCCCCGAGGTGTCGTCGGCCGCACCGACGACCGCGGCCTCGGCCACGGAGGAGTGGGAGACCAGGGCGGACTCGATCTCCGCAGTCGACAGGCGGTGCCCGGAGACGTTCATGACGTCGTCGACGCGGCCCAGGAACCAGATGTCGCCGTCCTGGTCCTTGCGCGCGCCGTCTCCGGCGAAGTACATGCCGGGGAAGCGCGACCAGTAGGTCTCCTTGAACCGCTCCGGATCGCCGTAGACCCCGCGCAGCATCGCCGGCCACGGTTCGGTGATGACCAGGTAGCCGGCCTCGCCGTTGCCCACCGGCTTGCCGTTGTCGTCGACCACGTCCACGCTGATGCCGGGAATGGGACGCTGGGAGGAACCGGGCTTGGTCGCGACCACGCCGGGCAGTGGGGCGATCATATGGGCGCCCGTCTCCGTCTGCCACCAGGTGTCGACGATCGGCGCCTTCTCCTGGCCGATGACGCGGCGGTACCACATCCAGGCCTCGGGATTGATCGGCTCGCCCACACTGCCCAGCAGCCGCAGGGAGGACAGATCGTACTTCGCAGGAACGTCCTCGCCCCACTTCATGCAGGTGCGGATCGCGGTGGGCGCGGCGTAGAGGGTCGTGACCTTGTACTTCTCGACGATCTCCCACCAGCGGCCCTGGTGCGGGGTGTCCGGGGTGCCCTCGTACATCACCTGGGTCATGCCCATGGACAGTGGGCCGTAGGCGATGTAGGAGTGCCCGGTGATCCAGCCGACGTCGGCGGTGCACCAGTAGACGTCCGATTCCGGCTTCGCGTCGAAGACGTACTTCATGGAGTACGTGGCCTGCGTCAGATAGCCGCCGGAGGTGTGCAGGATGCCCTTGGGCTTGCCCGTGGTGCCGGAGGTGTAGAGGATGAACAGCGGGTGTTCGGAGTCGAATGCCTGCGGGGTGTGCTGCTCGGACTGGCGTGGGACCACATCGTCCCACCACAGGTCGCGGCCCTCGACCCAGTCGACGTCCCCGCCGGTGCGCTTGACGACCAGCACGTTCTCAACCGGGGTGTCCCCGGGGGACAGTGCCGCGTCGACGGTGCCCTTGATGTTCGAGGCCTTGCCGCGGCGGTAGCCGCCGTCGGCGGTGATGACGAGTTCGGACTGGGCGTCGAGCACGCGCGAGTGGATCGCGTCGGCGGAGAAACCGCCGAAGATCACGGAGTGCGCGGCGCCCAGGCGGGCGCAGGCCAGCATGCTGATGACGGCCTCGGGGATCATCGGCAGGTAGATCGCAACACGATCGCCGGCCTTGACTCCCAGTTCCGTGAAGGCGTTGGCGGCCTGGGCCACGGCCGAGGTCAGTTCGGCATAGGTGTAGGTGCGGGTGTCGCCGGGCTCGCCTTCGAAGTGCAGGGCGACGCGGTCGCCGTTGCCCGCGGCCACGTGCCGGTCCAGGCAGTTGTAGGCGACGTTGAGCTTGCCGTCGGGGAACCACTTGGCGAAGGGCGCATCACTCCAGTCCAGGGTCTGGGTGAAGTCGGTTTCCCAGTCGATGAGTTCGCGGGCCTGCTTCGCCCAGAAGCCGAGGCGGTCGGCCTTGGCCTCCTCGTACAGGTCCTGGGTCCCGTTGGCCTGTGCCACGAAGGCCGCCGACGGCGGGAATTCCCTGGTTTCGGTGGACAGGGTTTCGATATTCTGTTCGGCCACTTTTCATACCTCCCGGCATCGTTGATGGGTGTTGAGGTGGTGCTTCCGCTGCCAAGGATACTCGTTTCGCAGTTGCAGCCATGTTGCGCGGGCCTTGCTTGCGCCGTGGTGGTCCATGTCTCTTTCAATACGTTTGACCGGGCGCGCTGCGGCGAAGGATGAGAGGATGGAAGTCGGCAAGCCGCCAATCGGGCGGGACAGCGGAGCCGTCGCCGGTGCCTGGCGCCGGTGGCGACCGAATGCGATCCGAGGAGAGTCATCCCATGAGCACTCCGAACCAACCCGGCCCTCAGGGATCGGGACCACAGCAACCAGGGCAGCCGTACCCGGGTCCCGGCCAGGACGGCCGGCAGTACCCCGGGCAACCGGGACAGGCGGGACAGCCCCAGTACGGTCAGCCGGGCCAGCCGGGGCCATACGGGCAGCCCGGAGCAGGGCAGCCCGGACCCGGACCATATGGTCAGCCGGGACTGGGGCAGCCCGGACCGTGGGGCCCCCAGCCCGGACCCGCGCCCTATGGGCCGCAGTCGGGTCCCTATGGCTCACAACCCGATCCCTATGGCGTCCAGCCCGGCCAGCCCCAGCCCGGGCAATGGGGTCCGCAACCAGGCAATCCGGGGCAGCCCGGACAGCCGGGGCCCGGCCAGCCCCATGCCGGCCAGCCTGGTCCGGGCCCAGGGCCTGAGGGATTCGGCCCGCAGGGACCAGGGCCCCAGGGCCCCGGACCTCAGGGATCCGGACCCGAGGGGCAGGGTCAGCCCGGTCCCGACCGTGAAGCGCAGGCAGCGGGTCCGTTCGGACCTGGGCCTCAGGGACCCGGACCCCAAGGACCAGGACCCGAGGGATTCGGCACCCAGGGCCCCGGACAGCAGCCGCCGGTCGGTTCTCAACCCGCCCCCGGGCCATACGGCTCCCAGCCCGCGCAGTACGGTTCGGCTCCCGGCGGCTTCGGCCCGGCCGGGGCCTCGCCGGTGGGCTCGCAGCCCGGCGCACAGCCCTATCCCTCGGGCCCCCAGGGCTACCCCTCGGCGGGCGCGCCCTATGGCCCGGGTGGTTCGGCGGGCCCCGCCGGGTTCGCACCGATCGCCACTCCACCCAAGCCCAAGCAGCCCGGCATGCTCTTCGGCTCCTTCTCCCTGCGCGATCTGCTGTTGTGGATCGCAGGGCTGTTCGCCCTCCTGTCGCTGGTGCTGCCGTTCCGCCGCTTCTCCGTGGCCGGCAACGCCTACTACGACGGCTTCAGCGAGTCGACATTCATGTGGCACTGGAACGTCGTCTACCTCAGCGCGATCGTGTTGGGCGCGCTTCCGCTGATCGCCGCCGCAGTGCTCTCGCTGTTGAACAAGACGGCTGCGGGCTTCCCCCGGCGCTTGGGATCGTTGGGCATCGACCAGGTCATCTCAGTGCTGACCAGTGTGTCCTTCGCGATGAATATAATCTTCCTGTTGACTTCGGCCCCGTACTTCCACATCGGCGGGTTCCTGCTGCTGCTCGGTTCCCTGGTGGGCTTCTTCGCGGGCGTTTTCACGATGATCCCGTTCTTCGCCGCGGAATTCCAGGCGCGTGAAGAGGCTCCTGCGGCGCCCAAGGCCCGCGGCTTCGCGGCCCAGCCGGCCGCACCCGGCGCGTCTGCCGCGCCGAGCGGCTCCTACGGTCCCGCCGCTCCGGCAGCCCCCGGTGGTCCCGCCGCTCCGAACGGTCCCGGGGCGCAGACTCCGGCGGGCTCCGGCCCGAACACCCCGGCCCCGCAGGCGCCGGGTGGCGGAAACGAGTGGGGCCCCTCTGCCCCGGCGTCCCAGGATGCGGGCGTCCCCGCGGCCGGGTTCCCCGGCGCCGAGGGCCCTGCGGATCAGCAGCCGGAGGCCGAACAGGCATCATCGGCCGCACCGTGGGGCGGCATCGATGAGCAGGCGTCTGCCGAGCAGACCGCTCCCGCCGCGGACAACGGGCCGGACGATGCCGCGACATCGACCGAGGCCGAACAGCCTGCCGGGCAGCAGTCCGCCGAGCAGCCGTCCGCCGAGCAGCCCGCTGTCACGGACGATGCGGCCGATCGGCCCGACCCCGAGGCGACCCTCGCCTTCAATCCGCTGCGTGAGGACTCCGCTTCCGCCGCCGACCCGGGTGTGACCGCCGCCGCGGATTCCGCTGACCGGGCCGAACCCGGTATCGGCATCAAGGCGCAACCGACCGCCGCCCAGCAGGCCGCCGAGGCCTCGGCGGGCGAACCGGCGGCACAGGCCTCGGCGGCGGACCAGGGACCTGCCACGGCCCAGCCGGCCGCGGGCGGGCAGCCCTTCTGGTTCGCCGTCGGCACGGTGCGCCCCGCGGTGGACCCCGGCACCGGGGCGACCGTGTTCATGGTGACCCCGGGCGAATGGTTCCTGGCCCTCGAAGAGCGGCAGGGCTCATTCCTGGTGCAGAACAACGGAGACGCCCGCACCGGCGTGCTGCGCGATCTCAGCGATATTCAGCGCGCCTGACTCGGATGTGAACCGATAGGCACTCGGCTGGGGATCCCCTGCCGATCGACGCATCAGCGGCCTGTGGACGACGAGGGTTCGTCCACAGGCCGCTGATGCGTCGATGGCCGAATTCCGGGGACCGGCCCACGCTGGGGGCATGTCTCGAATCGTGCTCTTCAGCCAATTGACCAGCCTGTCAGAACACTGCGCCGCCCTGGCCGACGGCATCGGCCTGAGCCTGGACGTCCGCGCCCCCGACGCAGGCGGCTGGCAGGACGCGGTCCTGGTCCTGCTCGGCGAGGACGTCGCAGTGCGCCCGGCCATCAGCGGGCCGGCCACGGTCCTGGTATCCCTGTCACCGGCCTCGGCGACATGGGTGCTGGCGGCCAAACTGGGCGTCGACCACGTGGCCGTCCTGCCCGATGCCGCCGAATGGCTCACCCAGCGGATGATCCAGGCGGTCGAACCCGCCAGGGAATCCGCACCCACCTACGGCATCATGGCCGGCTGTGGGGGTGCCGGCGCCAGCGTCCTGGCCTGCGCGCTGGCCCGCCACGGCGCGGAATCCGGTCTGTCCACGGTACTGCTCGATGCGGATCCGCTGGGCGGGGGACTGGATCTGCTGTTGGGCTGCGAGGACGCCGAGGGCCTGCGCTGGCCGTCCCTGGCGGCCTCCCGCGGCAGGCTGCTGCCCTCGACCCTGACCCAGGCACTGCCGCGCGCCGGCGACCTGGCGATCCTGTCCTGGGACCGCCACGGCGTCGACGATCTGGCAGCCGAGGTCTTCGACACGGTCCTGTCCGCCGCCCAACAGGCCTTCGATTTAGTCGTCGTCGACCTGCCCCGGCACACGCCGATCGACCGGGTCCGCGCCTGCCACGAGGTCGTTGTCGTCACCCCGGCCCGCGTCCGCGCAGCCGTGGCGGCCTCCCGGGTATCCGCGCGCCTGGCAGGGGTCCACGCCTCCGTGGGGCTCGTCGTGCGCCAGACCGGCCGGGCGGGCCTGGACCCGCAGGTGGTCGCCCAGACCATGGGACTGGACCTGCTGGGCACCCTGCGCGATGATCCCCAACTTGCCGCCGGGGTGGACCGCGGCGACGGCCTGCCCGGGTCGCGGACGCACCTGGGCCGGCTGGCCCAGGACCTGCTGGGCCGGGTGACGGGCGCATGAACGACTGGATCGATGCGGGTGTGATCGAGGATGTGCGCACCTATCTGCTGGAGAACCCCGGACCCATCACCCCTGCCACGGTTGCCACCGCGCTGGCCGGGACCGGACGGGTGCTGGGAGCCGCAGCGGTGCTGGAACTGGTGGGCCGGGTCTCGGCACAGTTGGCAGGGGCCGGACCCCTGCAGCCGCTGCTGGACCGCCCCGGGACCACCGACCTGTTCGTCAACGGCCCCCACGATGTGTGGATCGACGCGGGCGCGGGCCTCGAACCCGTGCCCATCTCCCTGGGCACCGAATCGGATGTGCGGGCCCTGGCCGTGCGTCTGGCCGGGCTGGGCGGGCGCCGCCTGGACGACGCGGTCCCGTTGGTCGACGTGCGGCTGCCCGACGGGGTGCGGCTCAACGCCGTCATCCCACCGCTGTCGGGTGAGACCACGGCCCTGTCCTTCCGCGTCCCGCGCTCGCGCGGCTTCACCCTGGCCGAACTGGTCGACACCGGGGGTCTGGAGGCCGAGGTCGCGGACGTACTGCTGCAGATGCTGCAGTCGCGGATGAACTTCCTGATCTCCGGGGGCACGGGCACCGGCAAGACCGCCCTACTGGGGGCGCTGCTGGCCGAGGTCGACCCCGGTGTGCGGATCATCGTCGTCGAGGACTCCCGCGAACTGGTCATCGCCCATCCGCACGTCGTCCAGCTGGCCGCCCGCCAGGCGAACATCGAGGGCGCCGGCCTGGTGTCCATGGCCGACCTGGTGCGCAACGCCCTGCGGATGCGGCCCGACCGCCTGGTGGTGGGCGAATGCCGTGGCGCCGAGGTCCGCGATATGCTCACCGCTTTGAACACCGGCCACGAGGGCGGCTGCGCGACCCTGCACGCGAACACCGCAGAATCCGTGCCCGCCCGGCTCGAGGCCCTGGGCGCCCTGGCCGGGATGAGTCCCGCCGCCGTGCGCGCCCAGGCCGCAACCGCGATCGACGCGGTCGTCCACGTGCGCCGCACCGGAGTCCGGCGCCACGTGGAACAGGTCGCCGTTCCGGATGCCACCGGTTCAATGGAGCCCCTGTGGCTTGCCGGCAGGGGTTTCACCGCGGACGGACGGGCCCGGTTCCGCGGGCTGTGCGCCGAGCGGGACCGGGACTGATGGGACAACCCGGAGTGAGGATAACCGGTACTGGAGACAACAAGGACCCGAGGAGGCCACTGTGCTCACGCCCATTCTGCTGATCCTGGCCGTCGGCTGCGGAGGCCTGGCCGCCTGGCTGCTGCGCGACAGGTCGACCGAGCGCCTCCGCGCCCTGGCCCGCGGCACCGGCGGGCACCTCGGCCAGGAGACCGCCACCGGTGGAAACCGCGACATACAAGGGGGAGCCGGGCCGGGTGGACCCACGCGGGACGGGCCCGGCGCCGTGCGAGGGCACAAGCGCCGCGACAAAGACGCCGACCCGGCCGAACCCGCGATCGCCATCGTCGACCGGTGCACCGCACTGCTGCGCGCCGGAGTCGCCCCGGCTCATGCCCTGCGCCAGGTGGCCAGGGCGGGCACCGAGCCCGGGCTGCGGACTCTGTTGGAGAAGGTGGCGCGCGCTCTGGAACTCGGGCAGGCCCCGCATACGGCGATCCGGGCCCAACTGGCCCGGGCCCGACCGGCCCCGCAGATCGCGCGAATCCTCGAGGGGATGGCATCCGTCTGGTTCGTCGCCCAGACCGCCGGCGCCCCGGCCGCCGAGATGCTGGGCCGTTACGCCGAATCCTGCCGTGCCCGGGCCGATTCGGAGCGCGAACGCGCGGTCGCACTGGCAGGTCCCCAGTCCACGGTCAGGGTGCTCACCTGGCTGCCCGTGATCAGTCTGGGCCTGAGCCTGCTGATCGGCACCAACCCGCTGGAGCTCATCACCGGTGTGCCCGGCGCCCTGAGCCTGGTCTGCGGGGTCGCGTTGCTGTTGGCCGGGCGCGCCTGGATGCGGGCGATGCTGAAAAAAGCGGAATAGGAGACGGCCATGACCTTCGCACTGTGCTGTGCCGCGGGACTTCTCATCGCTTGCGCAGTGTGCCTGTGGGGCAGCCCCGGCCACCGGCGGCTGCGCGGCCTGCTGGCGGCTGCAACGGTCCCCAGCGCTCGCCGGGCGGATGGGGCAGATGCCCCTGCCGAAGCCGGAGGCGCCGACGAGCCGGGCAAAGCCGGTGTGGCGGGCGGAACCGGTGAGCCCGGCAGAGGCGGAACGGCTACGGACCTGGCGTTCGAACTCGAACTCGTCGCGATCTGTCTGGACGCCGGCCTGCCGACGGCGCGGGCCCTGGAACTGGCGGCGGAGTCCCGTAGTACCGCAGGAGCGGGCCTGCAGCGCCTGGCCCGCGCAGTGGCACTGGGCGAGCCCGTGGCCGAGGGCCCACTGAAACAGGTAGCCGAGCTCATTGTGTTCTCCTCGACGACCGGTGTGGCCCTGGCACCGCTGCTGCGCGGACTGGCCGGGGACCTGGGGCGGGGCGAACACCGCAGACGTCAGCTGGCCGCCGCCCGACTGGGCACCCAACTGGTCATTCCGCTGGGCGTGTGCATCCTGCCTGCCTTCATTCTGATGGGCGTGGTGCCCGTGCTGTTGAGCCTGGTGGAGGACTTCGGAGGGCTATTCGGCTGAGCGCCCGAGCAGCACCGACGCATCGGCTCCTGTGGAAGCCGGGACGACCACGGCATCATCGGCCTGTGGACGGTGGGCGGGACTCCACAGCCGCGCGAATGCCCCTGGCGGTCTGGACACCCGGTGCGCAGACTCGGAACAACCCGGGCGATCCGGCACCGGGATTCGAAAGGAGAGAACCATGAACACCCACGCAGAGAACGAGAATCCGGAACCGGCACCGGTTCTTGAACCCGATGGGGTCACCGACCCGCCGGCGCCCCGGCACGCGCGACGCCTGGCCCGGCTGCGCTCGGATCGGGGCGCGACGACCGCGGAGTACGCGATCACCACGCTGGCCGCCTGCGGGTTCGCCGCACTCCTGGTCGTCATCCTCAAGAGCGAGCCGCTGCGCGATGCGATCACCGGGATCATCACGAACGCGCTGAAACTGGGCGGTTGAGATGAGCGGACACGGTAGCCCCGATCGGACCAGGACGGGAGGGACCGGAGCCGAACGGATCACCGCGGATCGGGCCGGTTCCGCCGGTGCCCGGTCCGATCGGGGCGCCGCGGCCGCGGAGTTCGCGATGATCATGCCGGCCATCGTGCTGATCATCCTCATGGTCCTGGGCACCGCGACCATCGGCCTGACCCAGCTCCAGGCGTACGAGGCCGCCCGGGCCGGTGCCCGCGAAGCGGCCCGCGGCGAGGCCTCGAGCGCGGTGACGAAGGCGGCGCAGGCCAAAGCGGGAAGTAGTGCGGCCGTGAAGATCACCCGTGACGGCGAGTACACGCGGGTGTCGGTGGAGATCGGACTGCCGGGGAGCCTGCACTTCATCAAACAGCGCGTGGACGCCACTGCGGAGGCGCGGACCGAGGGAGGGGGTGGATCATGAGGGGTCCCGACCGGCGCGGCGTTGGATCGGGCCGTGATCGTGGGTCCTCAACCGTTGTGAGCATCGGCATCATGCTGGCCTGTCTGGGTCTGATCGCCTCCCTGGGACTGATGTCGCGGGCCTTCGGCGCGAAGACCCGCGCTGACGCCCTGGCGGATTTGGTCGCCCTGGCGGCCGCCGACGCCGCTCGGGGCCGGGCACCGGGGGAGCCCTGCCGGGTGGCCAAGGAGATGACGGAGAAACGGGCGGGAGCGAAACTCGTCGAGTGCATTGCGCGCCCCGATCTGGGCCGCGTCACTGTGACCGTCCAGGTCAAGGCGCCACCGCCCTTCCCCGCGATCAAATCCAAAGCCGTGGCCGGCGGGACACTTTCCCGCTGAGCATTCCCACTGGATGATGTGAGGGACCATCGACTGACCGGTTCGTGCACATTCGAGCCCGAAAATCCGCTGTGAAGTCTCGGGACATCGTGACCACAGATGTCTCACAACATCGTGACCACCATGTCTCACCACATCATGACCATACCCATGGTCACGTGGACTCATGACCCGTGACTACAAGCCCACACAAGACCCGAACATCCGCCTGAAAGTCGCACAATTCCCCGACCCCGCCCCACACGGCGCGATCGGGGAATTCTGCACCCGCTACGGCGTCTCCCGATCCTGGTTCAAAAAAATCAGAACACGCGCGAAAACCCGCGGCATCAACGCCACCATCGAACCCGCCTCACGCGCACCGAAAACCCGACCGGGCGCAACCGACCAAACCACCATCGACCTGCTCCTGGCCAAACGCGAACACCTGAAAAAAGAAGGCTGGGACCACGGACCCCTGGCCGTCCTCGACCGATTGCAACGCGAAGGCATCACCGGCCTGCCCTCACGCGCGACCGTCGCCCGAATCTTCACCCGCTCCGGCGTCATCACACCAGCCCCGAAGAAACGCCCCAGAGCCTCCTACCACCGATTCGTCTGGCCCCGCTTCAACGACCTCTGGCAAATCGACGGGATGGACCACACCCTCGCCGACGGCACCCACGCCTGCATCATCGTCATCATCGACGACTGCACCCGCATGATCCTGGCCTCCCACGTCGCCGAAGGCGAAACCTCCGAAGCAGCCCTGACCACGGTCAAAACCGCCATCGACCGCTACGGGACACCCCAACGCTTCCTCTCCGACAACGGCACCGCGTTCAACGTCTCCCGCCGCGGACGCATCGGACAACTCACCACATTCCTGCAATCGCTGGGAGTGACGTGCATGACCGGCAAACCCGGCCACCCCACCACACAGGGGAAGAACGAACGCTCCCACCAGACCCTGCAGAAATACCTCGCCGCCCGACCAGCGGCCAAAGCCCTCTTCACACTCCAGGAACACGTCGACGCGTTCGATGCCGAATACAACCACCACCGCGGACACCAGGGCCTGGCAGGACTCACCCCGGCCGAACGGCACGCCGAAGTCCCCACCGCCGACCCTCCCATACCACCGGAACCCGTGGACACCGACGACTGGATCCAGCTGAGAAAAGTCATCCCGAAAACGGCAGCGATCCTCATCGACCGCGTCCGCTACCGGATCGGCAAGGACCACATCGGCACAACGGTCATCATCATGCACAACCTCCGACACGTCCACGTCTACGACGAGGCGGGAACGCAGATCCTGTCATTCATCAAACCCACCGACCCGCAGACCCACTACGTTGGAAACGGACGCCCCAGAGGATTCCTCAACGATCCGAAATACACGCATCGACCCGAGATGGACACGAAGTCATGAGACATCAATGGACACACCTGGTTGAGACATCACGTGGCCCCGATGTCCTGAGACATGACAGCCCGAAAATCCGCATGAACCGGCCACTGGATGATCGACCCACTCATCGAGTGTGCAGTAGGGCGCGCAGCAGGCGTCGGGCAGCGTCCTTGTCCAGTGGATCGTTGCCATTGCCGCACTTGGGCGACTGCACGCACGACGGACAGCCGGCCACACACTCACAGGACTCGATCGCCTCGAGCGTGGCCCGCTGCCAGGCGTCGAACCCGGCGAAACCACGTTCGGCGAAGCCTGCCCCGCCGGCCTGCCCGTCGTGGACGAACACCGTGGCCCGCCCCGTGTCCACGTGCATGGCAGTCGACACCCCGCCGATGTCCCACCGGTCGCAGCCGGCGAACAGGGGCAACAGGCCGATCGAAGCATGCTCTGCGGCATGCACCGCACCGGGCAGCTGCGCCTGATCCACTCCCGCGTCCTCCAACAGATCCGGTGGCGCGGTCCACCACACCGCATGGGTGCGCAGATCCCGGCCCGGCAGATCCAGCGGGAACTCGCCCAGGACCACGCCCGTGCCGTTCTGCTTGCGCTGATACCCGGTCACCTGTTCGGTCACGACGACCATGCCGTGGTTGACCGTGGCCCCCGAGGGCAGCGTGTAGGACTCCTCGCAGGACTCCACCGTGATCTCGCTGAGCGTGCGCGCCCGCGTCGAATAGTCCACCTTCTGCCGCACCACCAGCGCCACCCGCTCGGCCAGGTCCAGCTCGCTGACCACATAGCCCACTCCCTGGTGCAGGTACACGGCCCCGGCATGCACCTGCGCATGGGAGGCGGCATCGTCGATCGTGCCCAGCAGGGTCCCAGTGGCGGCCTCGACGATGCGCACCTGCGCCTGCCCCGAACCGCGGATATCGGTCAACGCGGCAGCGGACTCCGCCTTGGCCCAGAACCAGCCGGTCGGCCGGGCCCGCAGCATCTTCGCCGCCGTCAACCCGGCCACGACCTCGGCGGCACCCGGACCGAAGAACTCCAGATCCTCGACGGTCAACGGCACTTCCTGGGCCGCCGCGCACAGGTGCCCGCCCAGCACATATGGATTCTCCGGATCGATCACCCCGGCATCCACTGGGGCGCCGAAGATGGCCTCGGGATGATGGACGACGAAGGTGTCCAGGGGATCGTCGCGGGCGATGAGCACGGCCAGCCATTCGCGCCCGGCCCGGCCCGCCCGCCCCGCCTGCTGCCACAGGCTGGCCAGGGTGCCCGGCCAGCCGCACATGACGACCAAGTCCATCCCGCTTAAGTCCACGCCCAACTCCAGCGCGTTCGTCGAGGCGACCGTGTGCAGCCTGCCACCCCGCAAGCCCAGCTCCAGGGCCCGACGCTCCTCCGGCAGATACCCACCGCGGTAGGCCACCACCGTCCCGGCCAGCTCATCGGCGACATCGGAAACCTTCGTGCGCACGGCATCGGCCAGCACCTCGGTGCCCCGCCTGGAGGCGATGAAGGCGATCGCGCCCAGGCCCGCACAGGTCGAATCGGCCAACACGTCTGCGGCCTCCGATATCGTCGAGCGGCGCACCGGGGCGTCCGCCGGCAGTGCGCTCGCCGTGGCCAGGGCTGCGGGCCCGGCGGAATCCGCCCAGGGGTCGTCGAGGCCGGCCGCCTCCGTTTCGAGTCGGGCCTCCGCCGCCGCGGCCCCTCTGGCGAAACCACCACTGTCCCCGTCGTCCGGCCCCGCGTCGGCGAAACCCGCAGCCAGCGCGGCGTCGGCGGCCGGGGTCAGGGGCGGTTCCCACAGCACGAACGTGCCCGGCGCGCGCGGTGATCCGTCCTCGGTGATCTCCACCGCCGGACGTCCGGTGAACCTGGCGAAAGCCGCGGCCGGTTCGGCCATCGTCGCCGATGCCCCGATCACGGTGGGCGCGGCACCGTAGTGGGCGGCGATCCGCAGCAGCCGGCGCAGCACCAGTGCCACATGGGATCCGAAGACGCCCCTGTACCGGTGCGCCTCGTCGATCACGATATAGCGCAGCGCCTTGAACCAGCGGCCGAACCGGATGTGGTTCGGCAGCACGCTGCGGTGGAGCATATCCGGATTCGTCAGGATGAAATTGGCGTACATCCTGCCCCAGTCCTTGTCCGCCTGGGCGGCGTCCCCGTCGTATCCCACCGGCCGCAGGCCCTTGAGTGGCAGGCTCTTCAGCGCCCCCAACTGATCGTGGGCCAGGGCCTTGGTCGGGGACAGGTAGATGGCGGTGGCCTGACGCACCGGAATGTCATCGCGCGTGCGGACCACCGCATCCAGGATCGGCAGCAGATAGCCCAGCGACTTCCCGGATGCGGTGCCGGTGGCCATAACGGTGTCGTGCCCGGCATGTGCGGCATTCGCGGCGGCGGCCTGATGGGTGAAGGGCCGGGCGATCCCGGTGCGCTCGATCACGCCCCGGACCTCGGCGTGCAGCCAATCCGGCCAGTCGGCGTACCGGGCGGAGCGGGCAGGCAGCGCCTCGAGATGCGTCACCCGATCGGCTCTGGCGCCGTGGGCGGTGAGCAGGTCGATCAACTGGGAGGAGGCCATGGGGACTATTATCCCCGCCGCCGTTAGGCTGGATGGGTGACGAACGAACTTACCCGGCCCTTCCAAGTGCATCTGCGCGGGGTCGTCGAACTCCTGTCGCGCAGCATCTACTCCGGCCCGCAGGTCTATCTGCGCGAACTCATGCAGAACGCCCACGATGCGATCGCCGCGCGCCGCGCGGCCGACGGCGGCGGATCGCGCATGATCATCACCCCGCTGGGGCCGGGGCAGGACTATCTGCAGGTCGCCGACGACGGCATCGGCCTGACCGGCGCCGAGGTCTCGGACCTGTTGGCGACCGTCGGCCGTTCGTCCAAACGCGACTTCCTGGACCTGCCCAGGTCGGACCGCCTGGGACAGTTCGGCATCGGGCTGCTGTCGTGCTTCATGATCGCAGACGAGATCACGGTGCTCAGCCGTTCGGCCGCCGGCGGTCCCGGTGTGGCATGGACCGGCCGGGCCGACGGCACGTTCACGGTCCGGGAAACGGACGAGCCCATGCCGGTGGGCACCCGGGTGCGTTTGCGCCCGCGCGGGGACGATGCGGACCTGGCCAGGGAGAAGTCGGTGTTCGAACTGGCCCGGCGCTTCGGCGAGTACCTGCCCACCCCGGTCGACGTGGTGCGCGTCGACGGCCGGGAGCAGCGGATCAACCGCGCCCCCGTCTTCTGCAATCCGGCCCAGGCGGATGCCTCGGCGCTGCTGGAGCTGGGCGAGGAGCTGATCGGCGCGCGGCCCATCGAGGCGATCCCGCTGGACGTGCCCGCCACCGGTACCACGGGTGTCGCCTACGTTCTGCCCTATGCCCCGGCACCCGGTGCCCGGCAGGCCACCCGCGCCTATCTGGGCGGGATGTTGCTGTCGGAGCGCTTGGACGATCTGCTGCCCGAATGGGGCTTCTTCGTCCGCTGCGTCGTCAACACGACCGGTCTGCACCCCACCGCCGCGCGCGAGGCGCTCATCGAGGACGCCGCCCTCGACCTGACGCGCGACGCGATCGGTGACACCCTGCGCCGCTGGGTGCTCTCGATCGCAGCCACCCGGCCGGCGGCCCTGAGCGAATTCCTGGCCATCCACCAGCTGGGGCTCAAAGCGGTGGCCGTCCACGACGAGGAACTCGCCGACCTGCTGCTGCCGCACCTGCGGTTCGAGACCTCGGCCGGCCCCGCCCTGCTGACGGACCTGGTGCGCGCCCACCCACGGCTGCGCTACACGACCAGTGTCGACGAATTCCGGCAGCTCAGCCCGCTGGCCGCCCCCGACGCCCCGCTGGTCAACGCCGGCTACGTCTACGACGAGGCCCTGCTGCACCGGCTGCCCGAAATCGTGCCGGGCGCGGTGGTGGTGCCGGCCAGCGCGACGGAGCTGGTCGACGCCCTGGCCGAACCGCCGCTGGCCGAGCGCCCGGCGGTCACCGCCTTCGAGGCCCGCTGCACCGCGGCCCTGGACGATGTGGATACCGGTGTGACGGTCCGCTGCTTCGCCCCGGCAGACGTCGCGGCCGTCTACGTCGTCGACGGCCAGGTGCTCGAACAGACGACCAGGGCCGAGGTGGCCCGGGAGTCCGGCGGCCTGTTCGGTTCCCTGCTGAGCAAGTTGGCCGCGGCCCCGGCCGGGCCCGTGGGCCGCCTGTGCCTGAACTGGCACAACCGGCTGGTGCGCACCCTGGCCGAATCCACCGGACCGGCCTTCGCACCGACGGTGCGGGTCCTCTACGTCCAGGCGCTGATGGCCGGTCGGCGCAGCCTGGAGCGCGGCGACCGGCGGATTCTGGACCGGGCGCTGACCGACATCGTGACGCTGAGCGTCGAGAGCCCGGACCCGACGGGCAACGAGAGCCCGGACCCGACTGGCAACGGGACCGGGGACGGGACCGTCGAGGGGAGCGGCGATGAGTGAACAGAACATGGGCCCGGCCGAGCTGCTGGCCCGCGTCGACGCGCTGCCCTTCGGTCCGACCGGTCGTGCGCTGCTCGACGAGGCGCTGGAACTGGTGCGGGAGGCCGGGGACGAGGAGACCGAATACCGGGTGCGGATGCGCCTGGTGGCCTTCGCCGAAATGGGCGGCGACGTCGACGGCGTGCTGCAGAACTTCGCCTGGTGCGTCACCCACAACGAGTCCGACCCACAGCGCTTCCCGACGGTGGTCGACGACTGCGATCTGCTCTGGTATTACAAGTGGATCCCTGCGACCCTGGCCACCAATCCCGCCTTCCGGCTGGCCGACGTCTCCGATGCGCTGGCGGACATGGAACAGCGCTACCGGCGCGAGGGCGTGGGCCTGTCCGGGGTCTACCAGGCGCGCTTCTCCCAGGCCTACCGGACCGGCGATCTGGACATGGCGGAGGAGTACAGGCAGCTGTTGACCATGACGCAGCGCGATGAGTACAGCCACTGCGAGGCCTGCGAGCGCGCCGAACTGGTCGACTACTATCTGGAGCGCGGCGACGAGGCCAGGGCCCTGGAGTACTACGACGAGATCCTGGCCGGGCAGTTCAGCTGTGGTGAGGAGCCAGAATCCGTGATGGCCTCGGTCCTGGTGCCGCTGCTGCACGCCGGACGCGACGATGACGCGCTGTTCGCCCACCGGGCCGGCTACCGGATGGCCAAGGAGAACGATGCGCTGCTGCCGGTGGTGGCGGCGCACATCGAGTTCTGCGCTCTGACGGGGAACCTGTCCCGGGCCTTGACCCTGCTGGAGCGCCACCTGTCCCAGCTGGGCCACGACGCCCTGGACGTCGGCGGGCACTTCGGCGTGCTGACCCATCTGCTGACCGCGCTGCGGATCATCGCGGCGGCAGGCCACGGCTCGCTGACCGTGCGCGGCTCCGACGACCCCCGCCTGGTGCCGGTGCTCGGCGAGCACTCGGGGCCCTACACGGTGGACCAGCTGGCCGAGGTCGCCGAGGCCACGGCGGATCGGATCGCCACGGCCTTCGACCGCCGCAACGACAACGGGCGCTTCCATGCGCGCCTCGACTTGGCGCGGGTCCGCGTGGAGCAGGGCCGGGACCTGCCCTTCGGGATCCAGGTGCCGCCCGCGGCCCCACAGCCTGCCGCCCAGCCGCAGGACGCCGCCGGCTGGGCCGATCTGGTGGCCTGGCGGCTGATCGACGGGGACCTGGCGGCGGCGGACCGGGCGCTGCGGGCCGCCTTCGCCCTGGACCCGGAACCCGCTGACCGGCTCTATCTATGGCAGCTGGCCTGCGAACTGCACACAATCGCGGCGGACGCCGGCGCCCTTGACGATGAGTCCCTGGACCTGAGCCGGATGGCGCGCTCGGCCGACATCGCCCACACGGTGGCGATGCGCGTCGCCGCCTATGAGGCCCTGGGCCTGCCGGTCGAGGCCGCCTTCGAGCGGGCATACGGGCACCTGGCCCTGGGCGGGCCGGACGAGGACAAGGCGGAGGAGATCGGCCGGATCCTCGAAACGGAGTCGGAGTCGACCGAAACCGGACGGGGCCGGGCACGGCTGCTGCTGGCCCAGGCCAGGAACTTCCGGGCACGCTCCGGCGACCGCTCACTCGACGACGCCACCCGCGGGCAGATGGAATCCATGGCCTACGAGTTCTACCGCACGGCGCGCCTGGTCGCAGCCGCGGCCGGCGATGCGGATGTGGTGCGCACGGCACTGACCGGTGCGGCCTGGCTGGTGCCGATCGACGCCGATGAGGGCAGGACCCAGCTCGAACTGCTCGACGCCCTGGCGCAAGCGGGCCCCCGCGGTCCGCAGATCTACGACCTGGTCTATCTGCGCGCGGTCGCAGCGGCGGAGATCGACGGCGATGCCGAGGCGGCGGCCCGCCTGGCGGGCCAGGCCGCGGACGTGGCACTGGCGCACCGTGGCCTGCTGCCCCTGCACCAGGTCACCGGATTGCGCGCCCGGCTGCTGTTCAGCCTCGACCGCGGGCCGCAGGTGGCCGCCGCCCTGCACGTGTTCAATGCCTCGGCCAGGGAGGCCGGGCAGCCGGCGGACAGCCAGATGGTCGTATGGGAGGCCGAGAGCCTGCTGGGGGCCGGAATGGCCGAGGACGCGCTGGACCTCCTGAGCGACCTGGCCGACGGGCTCGAGGCCGATGAGTCGACGCTGCCGGGGGAGACGGCCCTGTCCCAGTACTGGCTGGGGGTGGCGGCGAACGCCTGCGAGTACTACCAGGCCGCCTACACCGCGTGGCTGCGTTCCCTGCTGGTGTCCCAGGCGGCCTCCGAACAGGCCCCGGAGCATCAGGACGCGCAGTTCGCGATCTCCTTCGGCGTCAAATCGGGCAGGCAGCTGATGGACCTGGCGCTGCGCGCGGAAGAGGAGGCGGAGGCCAGGCGGTTCGCCGCCCAGGTGCTCGAGCTGGCCGCCCGCTCGGCCGATACGACCCTGCTGGTGGCGGCCAAGCGCCACGTCGGCCGGGTGCTGGGCGAACTTGGCGATGAGGCCGGACTCGAGCTGCTGCGCACGGCGCTGGAGGACTCGCAGGAGGCCGGGCTGCATCCCTGGTACATCGCCGATGCCCGCGACACCTACGGGCGGACCCTGCTGCGGCTGGGCCACACGGACGAGGCGGTGCCCCAGCTGTTGCAGGCCGCCGATGGCTATCTGGGCACCGGTGACGAGGAGAACGCGGCCTATGCCGAATACGCCGCGGCCCAGGCACTGATCGCCGCGGACCAACTCGAGGATGCGGCGAACGTGCTCTCCGGTGCCCTGGACAAGGTGGTGGGTGTGCCCGGGCCCGCGCGCACTGCGATCGCCACCGTCTACGCCGGCGTGCTGGCCACGCTGGGCCGCAATGTCGAGGCCGGGCGGATCCGGGCCTATATCGACGTCGACGAACCGATGGAGGAGGCATGATGGCGGAATCGGCAGAGATCCCGACGGATAGCACCCCGGCCACCCCCGCGGTGCCGGAGCCGGACCGCGGCACCCTGGCCGCGCTGCGCGGCGTGCTCGCGGACACGAACTTCACCCCGGCCGGGCTGCGCGGGCACTGGGGCACCCGGATCGAGGCGGCCCTGGAGCGCAACAACGCCGCCCCGGCCCTGTGGTTCACCCGCGGGGCCAAAGCCGGACTGCCCGTGCTGGCCCGGCTGTTCGTGCTCGACGCCGGAGTCGACTGGGCCGCGGCGGAGGCGACCTTCGGCGCCGACCTGCTGCGGGACCTCGGCGGCGCCGGCCTGCTGGTCGAGGGGCCCGACGGCATCCACGCCACCCTGGACCTCAAGCCCTATGCGGTGCCCGTGGGCGTGCCCCGGTACTTCCCCGACGGCAGGCCGGCCGGCGATGTGCTCTACCTGTTCTCCGACCACGGGACGTTGACCCGCGGCGAGGTCGCGGGCGATTTCGTGCTGGGCCTGGGCGGGGCCGGGCGCACCCTGGTCGAGATCACCCCGCGCCGGCCGGTCGAACTGGCAGCCGACATCGGCTGCGGCTGCGGCATCCAGGCCCTGCTGCTGGCCAGGCATGCCCGGCGCGTGGTGGCCACGGACGTCTCCGAGCGCGCCCTGGCGATGACCCGGCTGGGCGCGGGCCTGGCAGGGCTGGACAATATCGAGACTCGGTTGGGCTCGCTGTTCGAGCCGCTGGACGAACCCGTGGACCTGCTGGTGTCCAATCCGCCCTTCGTCATCACCCCGCAGGGCCACACGCAGACCCTGGAGTACCGCGACGGCGGGAAGCCCGGCGATGAGCTGATGCGCGCGGTCCTCTCCGGCGCGCCGGAACACCTGCGTCCCGGGGGACAGACGGCCTTCCTGGGCAACTGGGAGTCCGATCCGCTGGCCTGGATCACCGCCGACGACACCGACGTGATGATCATCGAACGCGAACGGCTCGACGCCGTGGCCTATGCCGAGACCTGGATTCGCGATGGCGGGGTGCCGCGTGCCTCACGGCGCTGGAACGCCGACACGGCCGCCTGGCTGGAGGACTTCCGGGCACGCGGAGTGTCCGAGGTGGCCTTCGGCTGGGTGCGCATGCAGCGGGCCGAGGACGGGTCGGTGCCCAGTGGGAGCGCCGAAAGTGCAGAGTCCGGCGAGACAGTCGGTGTGGGCGAGCCGCTGCGCCACCTGGAAGTCATCAGCGGGCCGCTGGGCGCGAACAACGCAGGGCTGGCACTGCACCTGGACACCCGGCTGGCCATGCTGCAGTGGCTGGCCGGTGTGGACTTCGCGGAGCTGGTGGGCACGAAGTTCCTACGCGCAAGCGATGTCACGGAGCACCGGCACTTCACCCCGGGCGCCGAGGAGCCGACGATGATCACCCTGGAGCAGGGCACGGGATTCGCGCGGACCTTCGACACCGACACTGCGCTGGCCGGGTTCGTGGGGGTGGCCGATGGGACGCTGACCCTGGGCCAGGTGGGCGCGGCGCTGGCGCAACTGTTGGGCGTGGACGCTGCGGCCCTGACCGCGCAGTTGGCCGAACAGCTGCACACCCTCATCCCCGCCGGCATCGTCTACCCCGCGGGGGAGTAACCCGGCGTCAGTCGCGGACCCAGTGGCCGGGATCGGGTTCGTCGCACCAGCGCCAGGTGACGGTGCGCCCCATCCGCTGGGGTAGGTCGTGCAGCCAGAAGGTCTCATCGGGATTCCACCCGGCCATGACGGTCGCCTCATTGCCGTGGCCGATCCGCTTGTCACCTGGCAGCCAGCCCATTCCGCCCACGGGCAGGGCGCGCCCCGCGGTGCGCAGATAGCCCGCCAGGCTCACGTGCACGGCATCGTAGTGTTCGGCCACCTGCTGCCAGTCCGGGATGAGCCAGCGGACATCGCGGCCGGTGGCCAGGTACCAGACATTGCGGCGGGAGGCGGAGACGTCCAGGGGGAAGCGCCGGACCAGGACGACCCAGTCCTCGGGCGTGTGGATCTCGTGGATCCGCATGGCCGAACCGACCGGGGGCAGACAGGCGGTGACCCGTGCGGTCTCCGGGTCGAAGGAATCCTCCACCAGATACAGTTCGCTGGGCCCCGGCGCCAGGGGATACGGGCCCGAGGTGGTGGTCAGGTTGCGCGGCGGGCACGACCACCATTCCCCGCCGGCCATCGCGCCGGGATCGCGTTTGAAGTGTTTGCGGTCCCGTTGTTCGGCGTCGACCGTCTGGGACCACCAGTCCAGCAGGACGGCGGTGGCCGGCTGCGGATTGAGTTCCGACTCGGCAAGGGCCCCGGAGCCGGTGCCCGCTGCGGAGTCCGTGCCGGCTCCGGTTCCGGCCTCGGCCATATCCTCGTCCTCGATCCAGTCGACGGCGAACTGCTCACCGGGATCACAGACGGCCTCCCAGCCGTGCAGCGCGCCCGAGTCCACCAGGAGCCCTGCGACCCGGCGCAGGCATGCTGCGACCCGTGGGTTCTCCGCCAGCAGATCGTCCCCGTCGGGCTCCTGCCAGTAGCGGGCGTTGTTGATCGCAATGCCCCAGGCCTCGTCGAGCATTCCGGCGGTCGCCGCCGGTGCGAATTCGCCCAGCAGCCGCAGGGCGCGGCCGAGTGCCGCACCCGCGGCGGCCGCGGACCGCTGTGGGTCGGGGTCGTCATCCGGGTCGGGGGAGAGGGCCTCGGCCGGCAGCATGCTGTAGACCAGGCCGGAGCCCGGGCCGAAGAGGCCCCAGTCGCGCGGTTCGCGCGTCGAGTACCGGACCACGGTGGAACCGGCGCCCGGATCCAGCGCATATGAGGCCTCGCCCACGGTGGAGAACAGCTCCTTCAGTTCCCTGCCGATGCGATCGAGCGGCTTCCCTGAGCCGTCGGAGTGCGCGGCGAAGACCCGGCCCAAGGCCACCTGGAGGAACTCGAGGACCAGCCTGCGGCCGCGCGGGCCGTCGAGCAGATCCGCAGCACTTAGATCAGCCATATGGCCAGCCTACCTGCGTGGAGGGTGAGTGTCCCGCGTTCGCCAAGCGGGTACCTTATATATAGGGTGGGCTGCGGACGCACCAATGCGCACCAATCCGTGTCCAAGAAAAGTCGAAAGGAACGCAGTGCCCACAACTGCTTCTCATCCGCGTCGCCTGGTCATCGTCGAGTCGCCAACGAAGGCGCGCACGATCGTCGGCTATCTGGGCGACGGCTACGACGTCGAGGCCTCGGTCGGTCACATCCGCGACCTGCCGCAGCCCTCGGAACTGCCCCCGGAGATGAAAAAGGGCCCCTACGGCAAGTTCGCCGTGGATGTGGAGAACGACTTCAAGCCCTACTACCGGGTCGACCCCGGCAAGAAGAAGAAGGTCGCGGAACTCAAGCGCCTGCTCAAGGACGCCGACGAACTCTATCTGGCAACCGATGAGGACCGGGAGGGCGAGGCGATCGCCTGGCACCTGCTCGAAGTGCTCAAGCCCAAGGTCCCGGTCAAGCGCATGGTGTTCCACGAGATCACCCCCGAGGCCATCCAGCGCGCCCTGACGAACACCCGCGAGATCGACGGGGCACTGGTCGACGCGCAGGAGACCCGCCGCGTCCTCGACCGCCTCTACGGCTACGAGGTCTCGCCCGTGCTGTGGCGCAAAGTGGGATCCGGCCTGTCCGCCGGCCGCGTGCAGTCGGTGGCGACCCGCCTGGTCGTCCAGCGCGAACGCGAGCGCATGGCCTTCGTGTCCGCGTCCTACTGGGACCTGGACGTGGAACTCAAAGCCCCCGACGGCACGGTCGCACCCAAGGACGCCGCACCCTTCCCCGCCCGCCTGACCAGCTACAACGGCACCCGGGTGGCCACCGGCCGCGACTTCGACGACCGTGGCAAGCTCAAGGCCAAGTCGGATGTGGTGGTGCTCGACGAGGCCATCGCCACCGGACTGGCCGAAGCGCTGAACGGCCCGGCCCACGATGCGCTGAGCGTTTCCGGGCTGGAGACCAAGCCGTACTCGCGCAAGCCCGCGGCGCCCTTCACCACCTCGACCCTGCAGCAGGAGGCCGGGCGCAAACTGCGGATGAGCTCGCGCCAGGCCATGCGGACCGCGCAGTCGCTGTACGAGAACGGCTACATCACGTACATGCGTACCGACTCGTCGATGCTCTCAGGGCAGGCGATCAGTGCTGCGCGCAGCCAGATCTCGGAGCTCTACGGCCCCGAATACGTGCCGAACTCCCCGCGCGTCTACGCCGCGAAGTCCAAGGGCGCGCAGGAGGCCCACGAGGCGATCCGGCCCGCCGGCGATTCCTTCCGCACCCCGGCACAGGTGTCCGGCAAACTCTCCGGCGACGAATTCCGGCTCTACGACCTGATCTGGAAGCGCACCGTGGCCAGCCAGATGGCCGATGCCAAGGGCAAGACCGCCACGATGCGGATCGAAGCGCAGCTGCCGGCCGGAGCGGACGGTGCCGAGCGCACCGCCGGCTTCACCGCCTCGGGCACGGTCATCACCTTCCGCGGTTTCCTGGCCGCCTACGAGGAGGGCCGCGACCAGGAGCGCTACGACGCGTCCAAGGGCGAATCCCGCCTGCCCGAGGTCGCCGAGGGCTCCGCACTGTCCGTGGCCCACGCGGCCCCGGCCGGGCACCAGACCGCCCCGCCGCCGCGCTTCACCGAGGCCAGCCTGGTCAAGCAGCTCGAAGAGCTGGGGATCGGCCGGCCCTCGACCTACGCCGCGATCATCTCGACGATCCAGGACCGCGGCTACGTCCGCAACCGCGGCTCCGCCCTGGTGCCCACCTGGGTCGCATTCTCCGTGGTGCGCCTGCTCGAAGGGCACTTCGGCGACCTGGTGGACTACCAGTTCACCGCCGACCTGGAAAGCGACCTGGACCATGTGGCCAGCGGTGAGCGCCGCGGCGCGGACTGGCTGGCCGACTTCTACTACGGCGACAAGTCCGCCGGCCACCCCGGCCTCAAACCCACCGTGGACGATCTGGGCGATATCGACGCCCGTGAGATCAACACGGTGCGCATCGACGACGGAGTCGCCCTGCGGGTGGGCCGCTACGGGCCCTATCTGGAGGTCACGGCACCCGCCGGCGGTTTGCAGGAGGGCGACGATCCCAAGCGCGTATCCGTCCCGGACGACCTGGCCCCGGACGAACTGACGCGCGAGAAGGCCGCCGAACTCATCGCCGGCGCCGGCGACGGGGACCGCGAACTGGGTGTGGACCCGGCCTCCGGGCACACGATCGTGGCCAAGACCGGCCGCTTCGGCCCCTACGTCACGGAGATCATCCCCGAAGCAGAACAGGGCAAGGGCAAGAAGAAGGTCAAGCCGCGCACCGGATCGCTGCTCAAATCCATGGACCTGGGCACCGTCGACCTGGACCAGGCGCTGCAACTGCTGAGCCTGCCCAGGGAGGTGGGCAAGGACGCGGACGGCGTGGCCATCACCGCGCAGAACGGCCGGTACGGGCCGTACCTGAAGAAGGGCACGGACTCGCGCTCGCTGGAGACCGAGGAGCAGATCTTCTCCATCACCCTTGAGGAAGCGGAGAAGATCTACGCCCAGCCCAAGACCAGGGGCCGACGGGCCGCCGCGGCTCCGCTCAAGGAGTTCGGCGCCGATCCGGTCAGCGAGAAGCCGGTGGTGCTCAAGGACGGCCGCTTCGGCCCCTACGTCACCGACGGGACGACGAACGCCACCCTGCGCAAGGACGATTCGGTCGAGTCGATCACCCCGGAGCGTGCCTTCGAGCTGATCGCCGAGAAACGCGCCAAGGGCCCGGCGAAGAAGCGCGGGGCCGCGAAGAAGGCACCGGCGAAGAAGACGACCACCAAGAAGACGACGGCCGCGAAGACGGAGGCCGAGAAGAAGGCCGCCCGCTCGGCCGCCGCGAAGAAAGCCGCCGCGACCCGGAAGGCCAATGCGGCGAAGAAGGCGGCCGAGGCCGCGGGCCAGAGCTGAGCACCCCCGCGCCGGCGGGGTCCGCCCCGTCGGCCCGGGCCCTCGGGTGCCCGCGCGCCGGAACTCAGCCGCGCGGCAGCCGCTGCCGGTCGTTGTACGGCCGCGCGGCGGCCAGCTCCGCCGCGGTGAAGTCGCCTGCGACCAGGGTGTAGTGCTCCCGGTATGCGGCCAGGAGTGATTCGTGCACCTGCTCGACCGTCACCTCCGGATGGATCTCGTCGATCGCCCCGCCAGTGGCCGGATCCCACTCCACACCCAGGGCCGCCTCGATGTCGGTCAGTGCCGCGCGCACCCGGGCGGCGTCCGTGACGATGATCGACGAGGAGAACAGCCAGCCGCGGTTCGTCACCCGCTGGGCCGTGCCGATCGCCTTGATCCGCCCCGCCACATTCACACTGTGCTCACCCGGGCAGTACTCGCCGGGGATCTCACCCATCTGGGCATCCACCCCCACCGCGCGCAGGGCCGCGGCGTACATCAGCCCGAACTGCGTGAACCGCTCCTGCGTGCCGGAGAGCAGATCATCGGCCGGCTCCACATGATCGACCACCAGGGAACCCTCCGTATAGACGGCGACCCGCCCGCCCAGGGTGCGCAGCGCCGGGGTCAGCCCGTGGTCCAGCGCGGCCTCGATCGCGGCGGGGAAGCCCGGCAGGAACCGGTCACGCGCGCCGAACACCGCGGTGGGCGCCGGACGGTAGATCCGCAGGGCGGCACCGCGCTCGCGGGAGCGGACCCGGTCCAGCAGGACACGGGCCAGGGACAGAGCGGTCAGGGGGTCCTGGCTGCCGATAGGCAACAGTGTGAGTTCGGGTAGCACGCTTCAAGCGTACCCATCCGGCGCGCTGTGCGGGCTCTACGTCCGTGCTGCCAAGTAGGCTTGGAGTCGTGAGTACTTTAGAGCCACCGGTGAAGCGCACGACCCTGGGCCATCTTGTACTGGAGACCAGCTCCTGGCTCGTCGTCGTGACGACGGCCGCGCTGTGCTATTGCATCGGCGGAATGATAGGGATCTCAGGGGTGCTGTGGCCGGCGCGACTGGGCGGGGTCTGGCATGCGCAGACCTCCGGCGGATTCGACTTCTCCACCGGCACCTGGTGGCTGCTGATCGCAGCCGTCGTGCTCAGCGTGGGCTTCATCGTGCCACAGAAGGTCTTCGAACAGATGCTGCCGGCGGTGCGTTCGAAGGTGCTGACCGGCTTGGGCGCCGCCACCGGCGTGGTCGCCGGGGTCTTCGCCTTCGTGCCCAGCGCCTGGCTGGGCTGGACGGCCTGCCTGCTGCTCGGCGCGCTGTTGGCGGCGGTGACCCGGCACGTCCCCCAGCTGCATCGCAAGCCGTGGCGCACTGCCGGGATCGGCGTGGGCGTCAGCCTGTTCGTCCTGGCCATCGCCCAGCTGGCGGTCGGCACCGGTGCAGCGGCCGGCACGCTGTCGTGGCTGCTGGCGCTCGGTGCCCTCGGCGTATTGGCTGGTTCGCTCCTGGTGTTCCTGTCCCCGGACGTGAACCCTGCGGATCTGCCCCAGCCCACTGCTGCGATCAACACGCGCCAGGCCCTGCCCGGCACCCGCGCGCCCGTTGACATCGCCAATCCCTGGGTCTGCCATCTGTTGGTCGCCCTGCTTGCCGCGGGCCTGGTGCTGGCCCTGCCGGTGGTCACGGAGAACGGATACGGGCTGGCCGGCTTCGCCCTGGCGGTTCTGGCGATCCTGGGCGGTTGGGCATCCGGCTACGAGGTCGGGCCGACCTTCGCACCGGGCATGTCGCGTCCGCGTCTGACATCGTTGGCACTGGTGGCGGCCGGCCTGGCCGGTGTCGGCACCGGCGTGCTGACCGAGCTCTCCGGCCTGGTGCTGATGAGCTTCCTCGCCGCATTCTGTGTGGGGGTGGGGCTGCGCGCCCAGCCCTACCCGATCAGCCGCCGCTACGGCTTGGCCGCCGGTGGCCTGCTGGGCCTGGTGCTGGCGGCCCTGCTGCCGCGTTTCGACGTGGCCTTCAATGCGGACTTCACCTGGAGCATGACCCCGGCGATGGGCACGCACATCCTGCTGGGCCTGGCCGCGATCGTTGCCGGCGTCATCGCCCTGTTCACCTTCGCCCCGCAGGGCATCCGGGGGATCGGCGTGGACCTGGTCCACGCCTTCACCCCGTTGCGCACGGCGGTGGCGCAGGCCGCTGCACAGAAGACAGGGGAGGCGGGTGTCGATGACACCGCCGATTCCGCCGAGGACGCGGCGACCACCGTGCTGTCGGCCGGGCACGGGTCCTCTGCAGACTCGGCCGCGGGGTCGGCGGCCGGGCCCGCTGCGGGTCCCTCCGCAGGTACGGCGGCTCCGGAACATCCCGGTGTCTTCATCACCTTCGAGGGGATCGACGGTTCGGGCAAGACGACCCAGCTGCGCTTGCTGGCCCAGCACCTCAAGGACAACGGACTGGACGATGTCGTATCCACCCGTGAACCGGGCGGGACCCCGGCCGGGGTGCAGATCCGGCAGGTCGTGCAGGGTGGGGATCCGGTGGCTCCGCGGGCGGAGGCACTGCTCTACGCAGCCGACCGGGCCGACCACGTGGCCTCCCTGGTGCGTCCTGCCCTGGAACGTGGGGCGGTGGTGCTCGGCGATCGCTACACGGATTCCTCCATCGCCTATCAGGCCGCGGGCCGGGAACTGTCCGCCGAGGACATCGCGGGGCTCTCGGAGTGGGCCACCCTGGGGCTCCGGCCCGATCTGACCGTGCTCATCGACGCGGATCTGGCGGCGGCGGGCAAGCGGACTGCCGAACGCGGGGAGGAGAACCACTTCGACCGCGAGGCCGACGACTTCCGCACACGCGTGCGCCGGGCCTTCCGGGAACTGGCCCAGGCCGACCCGCAGCGCTATGTCGTGATCGACGGGACGCGCGGTGTCGAGGAGGTCGCCGCCGATGTGGTGGGTGCCCTGGACCCGCTCATCGCGGCCCGGATCGCCGATTACGAGGCTCCCGTCCCGCTCGGCGATGACGCCGCGGAGCCGGAGCCGGACTCCGAGCAGGTGACCGAAACAGGTTCCGAAACCGATTCCGGGGCCGGGTCTGAAACCGATTCTGAAACCACGGAGGTCGACGAGGAGATCGAGGACCTGGACTCCGACGTCGAACTCGAGGACCTCGAAGCCGAGGTCGACGAGCTCGAGGGTGAAGTCGAACGGGATCCGGACGACGACTATCTGCCGGAGTTCCTGCGCGAGGGCATGGACCCCGAAGAGGTCCACTGGGCCTCGCAGGTGGCCACTGACCGCATTATGGAACGGGGAGAGCGCGCGGCGGGGTCCGAATCCGGGGAACCGGACGGGGCCGATGAGCCGGTGGATGTGGACCCGGCAGACGCGGGCCCGGTGGATGTGGAGCCGGAGGAGGCGGAGCCCGAACCCGCGCAGCAGGCGGGGGAGGCCCCGGCCCCGGAAGAGCCGGAGGAGGCGCCCACCACGGCGCTGCGGCCCCGCTTCGATTCCAGCCGGCTGCGCGCGCAGGCGCAGATCGAACGGCAGGCCAGGGAACGACTGCGCCAGGCGAAGCTGCGCCAGCAGCAGGCCAAGAACACGCGCGAAGACGGTGACCGTCAGTGAGCGTCTGGGGTGAACTCGTCGGCCAGTCCGCTGCGATCGACGTGCTGTCCCACGCCGCGCACGCCGCGGCCACCGGTAGCGCGGGGATGACCCACGCCTGGCTCATCACTGGCCCACCGGGATCCGGTCGGTCGAATGCTGCGCGCGCCTTCGCAGCGGCCCTGCTCACCCCGGACGAGGGTGCCGCGGATACGCCCGCCGCGCGCCGGGCCCTGGCCGGGACACACGAATCGATGACCGTCATGTCCACGCAGAAGGCGCTCATCACGATCGACGAGGTGCGCGAACTGGTGGGCACCGCCCAGACGGCACCGGTCAACGCCGATTGGCGCGTGATGATCATCGAGGACGCGGACAGGATGACGGAGCGCACCTCGAACGTGTTGCTCAAATCCATTGAGGAACCGCCGCCGGCCACCGTGTGGATCCTGTGCGCGCCCAGTCCCGAGGATGTGCTGACGACCATCAGATCGCGCTGTCGCAATGTCAATCTGCGCATTCCCCCGGTCCAGGCGATCGCGGATCTGCTGGTGTCACGCGACGGCGTCGATCCGGAGCGGGCACGGTGGGCGGCCGCCGCGGCGCAGAACCACATCGGCCGGGCCCGGTACCTGGCCAGGGACCAGGACGCGGCGCTGGACCGCGAACACGTGCTGGGCATCCCCGGGCGGTTGAAGTCCGTGGGCGCGACCGTGCGCCTGGCCGCCAAGATGGTCGACCTGGCTCAGGAACGCGCGGCAGCGCGGACCGCGGAGCGCAACGCACAGGAACGCTCCCGGCTGTTGACCACCCTGGGGGTGGAGGAGGGTAAACCGGCGCCTCCGGCCCTGCGCGCCCAGGTCAAGCGCCTCGAAGAGGAACAGAAGCGCAGGGACGCCCGCGCCCGCAGCGATGAACTCGATGCGATGCTGCTGGAGTTGCTGTCGCTCTACCGCGATGTGCTGCTGTTCCAGCTGGGGCGCACCGATGGCTGGATCAACCTGGGCTCGGAGGAGCGGATTCGCAAACTTGCCCAGGACGGGGACGCCGAGTCCACCCTCAAGCGCATCGACGTGCTCGGCCTGGCGCGCCGCCGACTGCAGACGAACACCGCTCCGCTGCTGATCATGGAGGCGGCCTTCATCGGCCTGTCGAATCCCTGGCTCAGCGTGGACTGACCCGCCCGTCCCCGCGCAGGTGTGCGGAGCTCAGCCCAGCAGCTGGTCGACCAGGTGGGCGACCAGTTCGACGCGGCGCGGGATCCACTCGATCAGCGCGTGTTCGGTGTCGGCGTGCGAACCGCCGCCCACCGTGCCCAGCCCGTCCAGGGTCGGCACGCCCAGGCCCGCGGTGAAGTTCCCGTCGGAGCCGCCGCCCACCTCGACCTCGGCCAGGGCCGGATGCCCCAGTTCCCCTGCGATCCTTGCGGCGCGTTTGAACAGGGGCAGGGCCAGGGCACGCTCCAGCGGGGGCCGGTTGATCCCGCCGTAGAGTTCCAGCCCGGCCCCGGGGATCTCCGGGCGCAGCCCGTGCAGCAGGCGGTCGACCAGCACCTGTTCGTGCGCGGTCTGCGCGCGCGAGTCGATTGCGACGGAGGCCTGCGCGGGAATGGTGTTCGTGGTCGTCCCCGAGGTCATGACGGTGGGGGTGACCGAGGTGCCGTCGGCCGTCTGCCGGTCCAGGGCGGCGATGCGCAGCACCTGGGCGGCGACCTCGGTGGTGGCGTTGATGCCCTTCTCCGGTTCGACACCGGCGTGGGAGGCCCGACCGGTGATCTCCAACCGGTACAGGGCAACGCCCTTGCGACCGGTCTTCACCGCGCCCTCCCGGTGGCCTTCGCCGCTTTCGAACACGAGTGCGGCCTCTGCGCCGGCGGCCTCGGCCTCGATGATGCCGCGCGAGGACACCGAGCCGATCTCCTCATCGCCGGTGATGAGCAGGCTGACCCCGTCCAGGTTCCCGCGGTTCGCGCGTACGGCGGCCAGGGCGTGCAGGGCGATGAGGTCCCCGCCCTTCATATCGTCGGTACCGGGGCCTCGGACCACACCGGCGCGAATCGAGAAGGGAATGCGCGCCAGTGTGCCCAGCGGCCAGACCGTGTCGTGGTGACCGATCAGTACGACACTGCGCGGGCCCGAGCCGAAGCGCCAGAGCAGGTGTGGGGCGTCGCCGGGGGTCAGGACCCGGGGCGCGGCACCCAGCAGCGAGGCGCCCACACGTGCCACCAGATGGGCGGAGCGCGACAGTGCTGCGGGGTCCGAGGTGGGGGATTCGCATTCGACCAGGGTCTTGAACTGGGAGAGGAAGAGCTCGAGGTCCATTCGTCCAGTCTACGGGGCACTGCGTCGGTGGGGCATGGCCCCGGCGCGCTGCGCCCGACTCGCCTGTGGTCGACATCTCAATTCGCAGCTTTGACCTGGAGGCAGCTGAGCCGATAGAGTTATCTGCGTTGCCGCTTTAGCTCAGTCGGCAGAGCGTCTCACTCGTAATGAGAAGGTCGTGAGTTCGATTCTCACAAGCGGCTCGGCAATCCGAACCCCGGCACCATGATTCCATGGTGTCGGGGTTCTGTCGTGCCGGCGCCTGTTAGGATCTGTTGCGTAGTGCTCTGCTGCATAGTGCAAAGGCGTAACCGGGAGGCTGTCCGTGGGCAACGGCAAGTTCATCGTCGTCGGAATCGACGGATCGCAGGCATCGCGGGAGGCCGCCTGGTGGGCAATGAAGGACGCCAGGTCCACCGGGATCGAAGTCCGGTTGGTCGCGGTGGTCGACGAATCCCAGCTGGAGCGGGCCGACGCCCGGCTCGAGGAGCTGGCCGACGAACTCTCCACACACGCCCCTGAAGCGGTCTTCACCACCCTGGCCACCACCGGCGATCCGGCCGAGGTGCTGGTCGACCTGGCCGCGGATGCGACCCTCCTGGTGTTGGGCGAACACGGCAAGGACGAGGCCGAGCCCGGCCGTCTGGGCACCGTGGCGGCCGGTATCCCCGGGCATGCTCTGTGCAGTGTGCTGATCCTGCGGCAGACGCCCGGGCAGAAGGCCGAATCCGAGGTTCCCGACGGCCATCCGCGCGACCGCAAGCCGGTGGTCGTCGGCTTGGACACCTCGGTGTACTCCGCGATCGCGACCATCGATGCCGCGATCTACGCCCGGGTGCTCGGCGTGCCGCTGCGGGTGCTGACGGTGATCCGCGAGGACGAACCCGGCGATCTGGTCGCCACGCAGGTCGAATTCGACCTGGCCTGGTTGCGCGCGGAGGTCCCCGGCGCCGTGATCGTGCACGAATACGTGCCGGCCGCGGGCCGCACGCCCGCCGAGGTGCTGGTCGAGGCCGGCGATGAGGCCTCCGGGCTGGCCGTCGGAAAGCGCGGTATGGGGCTGTTCGAGAGCATGCGGGTACAGCTGGGGCGGACCTCGGCCGCTGTGTTGCGCGATGCGCGCTCCAGCGTGCTGTTCGTGCCGTACCGCGAGGACCGACGTTTGGAGACCCGGCGCGAGGTCCGCTGAGGCGATCCCTGCACATCCCAGGCGTCGGCGCGCTGGGATGTGCAGCCCGCTCAGTGACGGGGGTTGCGGCGGGGCCGACGCACCAGGTGTCCCAGCCAGGCCCTGGTCACCGCGTTGACCACCAGCAATGCCACGCAGGCGTAGACCAGACCCGGCACCGCCACCGCGCGGTAGGCGGAGAGCGAGAAGCCGCCGGTCGTCGCGGACACTACGGTGCTCAGGGTCCGCCACCCGAAGTGTCCATGGGGGAACGATCCCAGGAGGTTCCGTGGGAACTGGTCGGAGGTGATCTGCTCGATGAACCACCAGCCGGGCACCAGCGGCAGGATGCCGAAGGCACTGCTGAGTGCGCACATGACCAGGCTGATACTGAGGAACCCTCCGATGGTTCGCCCGAACACCGCGTCGATGGCCAGCACCGACCAGGCCGTGAGCGTGGCGACCACCAGGCACACGATCACGCACAGGAGTGAGGCGATGAGCGGGGTGAAACCGCCCAGCAGTTGTCCGCCGGTGTTCGCGAAGCCCCCGGACCAATTGCCCAGATAGCCCAGCAGAGCCCACACCCCCAGCAGGGCGAGGGTGAGGATGCCGACCGTGCCCAGGCTCAGCAGCTGTTTGGCGCCGAACGCGGTACGCGGATCGACCTGTGTGTCGACCCGCGCGTCGACTGCTGCCAGTTCGCGGGTGGCCGGACCGGACTCATGCCCCGCTTCGAGAGCACCGGGGGCGGTTTCGTGTTCGGGCTCGGAGGCGTCGGGGGCGGCCTCGTACCCACCGTATGTGCGGCGGACCCTACGGCGCACCAGCCAGGCCGAGGCGAAGCCCGCGGTCAGCGCACCGGCCACGAGCAGCAGCGGTAGGGCGCTGCGGAAGGCCAGCGTGAGCGAGTCGGCGTGCTGCTCGGGCGAGACGGTGATCGGTTCGCCGTCCTGTCCCTGCGCACCGGGCGTTACGGTATCGGACGTTTCGGTGCCGGATGTCGTCGTGCCGCTTGTGGGTGCCGCTCTGTGCCCGCCGGCCACGACAGCGGCGTCCGCGCTGGGACCCGTATTCGCACGCGCCGGCCCTGCGACCTTCTTCACCGTGAAGTCATAGGCCTGTTCGAAGGCGTTGTAGCGGGCCGTCCGGTCGGCCTTGCATTCGACGTTCGGCTTGTCGATGACGCCGGCACAATCCCATTTCAGCGCGATCAGGCGGATTTCCTTCTGGCTCTCCCGCAGGGCCGGGGCGATTGTGTCCTTCCGATACGCATCCAGGTCGAAGCCGTCCTCGGCTCGGGCATCCGGCCCGGCCAGCAGGTCCATATGGTGCGTGTAGGCCTGCGGATAACGTTCTTGTCGAGAGACTCGGTCGATCGTCTCCGTCATCGTGTCGGTAAAGCCCTTGGGGAAGACGAGCGCGGCGGCCACACTGCCATCGGCCACCAGCTTCCTGGTCTGCTTCGGCTTGACGACGGTGACCTCGGTCCTGCCCGCCGGCTGGGCCTTCAGCTTATCCGCGAAGGTCTGGGAGAAATTCCTCCACTGGGGCTTCGCATCCATGGTGGACAGCTCCCGCTGTTCATCGTCGATGCCCACCGCGACCCGGTAGTGCCCGGCCGCGTGGTCCTTTCCGCCGGTGCCGTTCCCGCCATCCCGGCCGGCCTGCTGAGTGTGCCCGGCCGCGGCGGCCGCCTGGTCACGGGCATCGTTGCGGATCTTCGCATCGGCCCGGAACGTGGTCAGCGGAATGTAGAGCAGGGCCAGCAACACCATGACGATGAGCGAGGCGGCCAGTGGAATAAGCGCGCTGCGGATACGATTCGCGAGTATCTGACGCAGGAGGCCGCTGGATGAACGCATATATCCAACTTTATGTGCTCGTCTCCTGTGTGCTGTTGGCAGCGGTATCGGTCGTCTCCCGACGAACTGGCCTAGACTCGGGACCAGGAGCCCACCGCACGACAGGCACGGGCCCCTGCACATACCTGGACACACCCTCGTACAGGAGAGTCAATGAAGACCCTGGGGACATCGGTGGACACCCACGATCCGGCCGTCAAGGCCAGGCGGGCCGCCCACACCACACTCATCGAAGCACTGCGCACACGCCTGGAGGCCACCGCGCGCGGCGGCGGCGAACGGTCGCGGCAGCGCCATCTGGACCGCGGCAAACTCCTCCCGCGCGAGCGCGTGGAACGGCTGTTGGATCCCGGCGCGCCCTTCCTTGAACTGAGCCCACTGGCCGCCAACGGAATGTACGCAGACGCCTCACCGGGCGCCGGCATCATCACCGGGCTGGGCCGGGTCGCCGGGCGGATCTGCGTGATCGTGGCCAATGACGCTACCGTCAAGGGCGGGACCTACTACCCGATGACCGTCAAGAAGCACCTGCGCGCCCAGGAAGTGGCCCTGGCCAACCGGCTGCCGTGCATCTACCTGGTCGACTCAGGCGGAGCGAACCTGCCCAACCAGGACGAAGTGTTCCCCGACCGGGACCACTTCGGCCGGATCTTCTACAACCAAGCCACCCTGTCGGCCGCCGGCGTCCCCCAGCTGGCCGCGGTCCTGGGCTCGTGCACCGCCGGCGGCGCCTACGTCCCCGCGATGAGCGACGAGACCATCATCGTGGGCGACCAGGGCACGATCTTCCTCGGCGGCCCGCCCCTGGTCAAGGCCGCCACCGGCGAGGACGTCACTGCCGAGGACCTGGGCGGCGGCGCCCTGCACTCGCGCGTCTCCGGCGTCACCGACCACCTGGCGGCGAACGACGGACACGCACTGGAGATCATGCGCGACATCGTCTCCACCCTGGCGCCCCAGGACGCCCCCGCCTGGCAGCGCACCACCCCGCAGCCCCCGGCGGCCGATCCGGAGGAACTCACCGCCGTCGTCCCCGCCGACCTGAAAACCCCCTACGACGTGCGCGAGGTCATCGCCCGCCTGGTCGACGGCAGTAGCTTCCACGAATTCAAAGCCGAATACGGCACCACCCTGGTCACCGGCTTCGCCCACCTGGACGGCCACCCCGTGGGAATCGTGGCCAACAACGGCGTGCTGTTCGGCGAATCCGCACTCAAGGGCGCCCACTTCATCCAACTGTGCGATCAGCGCGACACCCCGCTGATCTTCCTGCAGAACATCACCGGCTTCATGGTCGGCCGCGACTACGAAGCCGGCGGTATCGCCAAACACGGCGCCAAAATGGTCAACGCCGTGGCCTGCGCACGCGTCCCCAAACTCACCGTCATCATCGGCGGATCCTTCGGCGCGGGCAACTACGCCATGTGCGGGCGCGCCTACGACCCCCGCTTCCTGTGGATCTGGCCCCACGCCCGGATCTCCGTGATGGGCGGGGAACAGGCCGCCGGAGTGCTCACCACCGTCAAACGCGCCCAACTGGAAGCCCGCGGCGAAACCCTCGACCCCGCCGCCGAGGCCGCCCTGCGCCAACCCACCCTCGACCAGTACGAACACCAGGGCGACCCCTACTACTCGACCGCCCGACTCTGGGACGACGGCATCATCGAACCCGCCCAGACCCGCCAGGTCCTGGCCCTGGCGCTCGAAGCCTGCCGCCACACCCCACTGACCAGACCGGGCAACGCCCCCGGCTACGGCATCTTCAGGATGTGACCGCCATGTTCCACACAGTGCTCATCGCCAACCGCGGGGAAATCGCCCTGCGCGTCATCACCACCTGCCGCCGCCTGGGCGTGCGCACCGTCGCCGTCTACTCCGACGCCGACGCCGAGGCCGCCCACACCCGGGCCGCGGACCTCGCCGTGCGCCTCGGCCCGGCCCCGGCCAAGGACTCCTACCTCGACATCGCCAAGGTCATCGCCGCGGCCCGGGCCACCGGCGCCCAGGCGATCCACCCCGGCTACGGCTTCCTGTCCGAGAACGCCGACTTCGCCCGCGCCTGCGAAGACGCCGGAATCGTGTTCCTGGGACCCGACTCCACCGCGATCGAAACCATGGGGGACAAGATCGCGGCCAAACAGGCCGTCGCCGCCCGAGGCGTCCCCCTGGTCCCCGGTGTGGCCCGGGCCGGGCTGAGCGATGCCCAACTGGCCGCCGCAGCCATGGACATCGGCCTGCCCGTGCTCATCAAACCCTCCGCCGGCGGAGGCGGCAAGGGCATGCACGCCGTCCACCACGAAGCCGAACTGCTGCCCGCCCTGGCCGCCGCCCGTCGCGAGGCCGCAGCCGGCTTCGGCGACGACACCCTGTTCCTTGAACGCCTCATCGCCCACCCCCGCCACATCGAAGTGCAGATCCTGGCAGACTCCCACGGCACCGTCATCCACCTGGGCGAACGCGAATGCTCCCTGCAGCGCCGCCACCAGAAGGTGATCGAAGAAGCACCCTCGGCCCTGCTCGACCCCGGCACCCGCGCCAGAATCGGCGAGGCCGCCCGCCAGACCGCCCTGGCCGTGGGCTACCGCGGCGCGGGCACCGTCGAATTCATCCTCAGCGCCGATCGGCCCGAAGAGTTCTTCTTCATGGAGATGAACACCCGCCTCCAGGTCGAACACCCCGTCACCGAAGAGGTCACCGGCCTGGACCTGGTCGAACAGATGCTGCTCATCGGCGCAGGCGAACCCCTGCACATCACCCAGGACCAGGTGGACCTGCACGGCCACGCGATCGAGGCGCGCATCTACGCCGAGGACCCCGCCCGCGGCTTCCTGCCCACCGGCGGCCGCGCCCTCGACGTCTGCCTGCCCGCGGCCACCGCCTTCACCCGGGCCTCGGCCCAGTCCCAGGGCAACGGCATCCGCGTCGACGCGGGACTGAGTGCGGGCCAGCCGATCGTCTCCGCCTACGACCCGATGATCGCCAAGGTCATCGCCCACGGCCCCGACCGCGCCACCGCCCTGGCTCGGCTGGACTACGCGCTCGCCGGCTGTGCGATACCCGGCATCACGACCAATATCGACTTCCTGCGCAAGCTGTTGACCAGGGACGATGTCCGCGCCGGAGACCTGACGACGGAAATCATCGACGGTCTTTCCGCTACGGAACTCGAACACGCGCCCGGGCCGATCGACCGCCTGTTCGCGGCCGCCGCGGTGGTGTCCACGGGCGGTGGGGCCGGGGCCGATCCCGCCTGGGACGGGGAACTCGCCCCGCCCGCTCCGGTGAAGGCCGGCGCATGGGACCGGCCCACCGGCTGGCGGTTGGGCCGCCCGCCGCACACCACGGTGCCGCTCCTGGAATCCGGGGAACCGGTGGCGGTCGACTATCCGTACCCGGACCTCGGCGCTGCGACGGCCACCCCCGGCTGGTCGATGACGGTCGACGGGGTGCGCCACACCGCGCGGATCTGGGCCAGGTCCGCCGATCGCCAGATCTGGGTGGCGAGTGAGCGCGGCGTCTATTCCTTCGTCCGGCCCACCGCGGACGCGAATCTTGATCCGGGTACCGTCGGGGCCGAACTCACCGCGCCGATGCCGGGTTCGGTGATCGCCGTCCACGCCGCCGACGGCGCACAGGTCACGGCGGGGCAGGCCCTGCTGGTGGTCGAGGCGATGAAGATGGAACACGTGCTCACCGCCCCCGTGGACGGGGTGCTGGCACTCGAGACGGTGCCAGGGGCCCAGGTGGCCCTGGACGAGGTACTGGCACGGGTCGTGCCGGAAACACAGAGCGAGGAGTAGTCATGGCCATCAGCTTCACCCCGGGAATGCTGCCGGAGGAGTACGAGTCCCTGCGCAGGTCCGTCGCCGATTTCGCGGACGCCGAGGTCGCGCCGGTCAGCGCCGAACTGGACCGGGCACACGCCTTCCCCTACGAACTGGTCGCCAAAATGGGCGATATGGGCCTGTTCGGACTGCCGTTCCCGGAGGAGTACGGGGGCATGGGCGGGGACTACTTCGCCCTGTGCCTGGCGATCGAGGAATTAGCGCGGGTCAACCAGTCCCTGGCCATCACCCTGGAGGCGGGCGTCTCATTGGGGGCGATGCCGATCCACCGCTTCGGCACGGACGCACAGCGCGCCGAACTGTTGCCACAGGTGATCGACGGGCGCGGCCTGGCGGCCTTCGGACTGACCGAGCCCGAGGCCGGTTCGGACGCCGGCGGCACCCGCACCCGGGCGGTCCTGACCCCCGGCTCGGGCGGGCAGGACGGCACGCCCGGTTCACCCACCGGCGGCGGCACGTGGACGATCGACGGGGCGAAGTGCTTCATCACGAACTCGGGCACCTCGATCACGAAGTTCGTCACCGTCACGGCGGTCACCGGCACCCGCACCGCAGCCGACGGCTCCCCGCGCCCGGAGATCTCCACCCTCATCGTGCCCTCCGGCACCCCCGGCTTCACCGTGGAGCCGGCCTACGACAAGGTCGGCTGGAACTCCTCGGACACCCACCCACTGACCTTCGCAGGGGTCAACGTGCCAGAGGGGAACCTGCTGGGACAGCGTGGGCGCGGGTACGCGAACTTCCTGCGGATCCTCGACGAGGGCAGGATCGCCGTGGCCGCGCTCGCAGTGGGCGCCGCGCAGGGCTGCCTCGACGAATCGGTGCGCTATGCGCGCGAACGCACCGCCTTCGGCCGGCCGATCGGGGACTACCAGGGCATGTCGTTCAAGATCGCGCGGATGGCGGCCCGGACGCAGACTGCCCGGGCCGCCTATTATGCGGCGGCCTCGCGGATGCTGGCCGGCCTGCCGTTCAAAACGGAGGCGGCCATTGCGAAGCTGGTGGCGGGCGAGGCCGCCATGGACAATGCGCGCGATGCCACGCAGGTCCACGGCGGGTACGGCTTCATGAACGAGTCCCCGGTCGCCCGCCACTACCGGGACTCGAAGGTCCTGGAGATCGGCGAGGGCACGACGGAGGTGCAGCTGATGTTGATCGGCCGGGAGCTGGGCCTGTAGCCCGCCGCAGGGCCTGGCCGCCGCACGCTATTACCCGCGCCCCGTATTACCGGTGCGCTGGATGAGCGTTGCCCGGTATCACCGGTGCGCGGCGGCCCGGTTCCGGCGCCTGCGGACCGTCAGCAGTACCGTGGCCCCGCCGATCACCAGCACCGCTCCGATGCCCACCGGTAGTCCGAGTTCGGTGCCGGTCGTGGGCAGTGCGCCGGTGTCCTCGCCACCGCCGGCGTTGTCACCCGCGGAGCCGCCGTCCCCGCTTGCGTCCCCGCCGGGAGCGGGCGCCGCGGTCGTCGCACTGGGCGCACTGGGCGAATCGCTGGGCTCGGTCGAGGCGCTCGGCCGGCCGGCGGTCACCACCGAGGCCGCCGGCTGGCCGGGCTCGACCTTCGTGACGGTGCCGGCCTCGTCGAGCGTGACCTTCGCGCTCTGCGCTGCGGGCAGGTCGATCCGGGCCCATCCCCTGGAACTGGAATCGAGCGGGTAGCCGGCCGGGGCCTCGGTCGCGGCCAGCACCGCGGTGCGCTGTTCCTCGTTGAGCTCGGGGAAGGTCGTGACCAGGAGGTTCGCAGCACCCGCCGGCACCCTGGGTGCCTCGTCCGCGGTCCGGGTTCCACCCGTATAGCTCGTCGCCCGGTCGAATCCGTAGGTCATGCGCTCCCTGTACACCTGCAGAGCGCTGCTGCGGTCGGTCACCGGGACGGTGGCGACGGCGTCGGTGAAGGCATTGGCGTATCCGCCGGTGCCATTGGCCTTGGTTGCGGTGATGCACGCGGCCAGAGTGTCCCCGTGGCCGTCGGCCTCGCACCTGTCGGTCAGGTAGTCGACCAGCTGTTTGCGGGCCGGCTGCAGCGTGTTCTCGATGTACTTCGCATCCAGGGTCGCCGCGGTGTGGGCATGGCCCAGGATCCGGCCGCCGATCACATCGAGTGGGTAGTGCACGCCGAGCGCGATGCGGTTGTTGCCGGCTTCCGATCCGCGCGTGGCGATCTCGGGTCCCAGCTCCGGCAACAGGACTGCCAGCAGCAGTGTCTCCTCATAGGCGAATGTGGTGTGCCCGGATGGGAACGCCTGTGAGATGCCCTCGGCCATGCCGTTGTAGTCGGCGGTGTGCTTCCTGCCGTGGGCGTCGGTCCAGTCGGCGATCCGCGCGGTTTCGAGGTCGGGGGCCAACCCACGCAGGTCGTTCTCGTTCTTCTGCCCCGCGAAGCCACGGTCGCTTAAGAATGGGCGCGGATAGTTGAAGTACGGCTTCGCCGCGCCGGTCGACGACTCGGCCAGAACTCCGTCGAACGCCTTCGCGGCCCGGTCCAGTTCGCCGCCTTCGACGCCCTCGCTGAAGTATTCGGCGAGCACGGGTCCGAGCGAGTCCGGCAGGGTCTCTTTCCAGTCGTAGTCGGCATCGACCAGCGCGCGGTGCGCCTGTTCCGTGTCCTTGGCCGCCCGGGTGTTGATCTTCTTGTACAGGTCGTCATTGGCGCCCAGGATCGGGGCACCGTGTGCGGTTACGCTGCCACGGAAGCCGGTTTCCCGCTTGGTGTCGGCGGTGCTGTCGTCGTAGACCAGCGGTGTCCAGTAGTCGTCGAATTCCCGCATGAGTTCGACGTTCTCGTCGACCTTGGCCGCCTTCGCCGTGGGCTCGGCCGGGGCCCCGGCTGTGGACGGGGGCGCGGTGGGCGCCTTCGTCGAAGTGGTGGCGTCGGCCGTCGGAGCGGTGGCGGTGTCCGTCGCCGTGCTCGTGTGCGAGGGCGTGTCGCCGGGCGCGGCGGTTCCCAGTCCGGCGGCAGTGGCGGGGACGGCCGTTCCTGCGAACATGATTCCGACGGTGGTTCCGATGGCCGCGATGCGTTTGGCCGAGTGCGGGGTGAGCATATGAGCATCCTCTTCTGTGGGAGTGGGCCAGCCCGCCGGCCGGTGCACGGCGGCTGCGTGGACACGCTACGACCGGCGGGTTAAGCGCACGGGGAGCACAAGGTGAACCGCGGGTGAACTATAACGTGGGAATACTGTGTGTGGTGGAATCACCATGCATCGGGACTGCCACGGGTGCACGCTTCCGCCCCCTTGGAATGCGAACCTGCGGCCGGGCGCATTCATGGCCGCTGCGGATGCGAAGATAGCAGGGTGGATCTCTTCGCTCTGCTGCCGTCCGGCCTCGAATCCGCCTCGATCTTCACCATCACGACCCTGATAGCGGAATACGTGGTCAAGATCGTGGCGATCGGCGTCGTTCCCGAAGACCGCAAACCGGGTTCGGGGACCGCCTGGCTGCTGGTCATCCTGTTCCTGCCCGTGGTGGGAATCCCATTGTTCCTGCTCATCGGCAATCCGTACATCAACCGGCGCCGGCAGCGGATCCAGGCACGGTCGAACGCGATCATGAAGCTGGGCACGGAGGACGTCCCCGACTATCCGGTCCAGCTGGAAGCCGCGATGCGCGCGGACCCGGCCCTGGCCTCGATCGTGGGGATGTCGCGCAGGTTGACCAGCCTGCCGATGGTCGCGGGAGTCAACCACGGACTGTCCGGGGACTACGAGGGCAATATCCGCCGGATGGCGGCGGCCGTCGACGCGGCAGACGACTACGTCTTCTGCGGAATCTACATCATGGCCCGCGATGCCACGACCGAAGTCTTCTTCGCAGCGCTGGAGCGGGCGGCGGCCCGCGGGGTCGAGGTCAAGGTGCTGTTCGACCACATCGGTTCGCGCAAGTACCCCGGTTTCAAGCAGTTGGGCCGTTCGCTGTCGGCCGCCGGCATCGAATGGCATCTGACCCTGCCGTTCATCCCGTGGCGCGGGCATCTGCGGCGGATCGACCTGCGCAATCACCGCAAGCTGCTGGTGGTCGACGGGCAGCGGGGCTTCATGGGCTCGCTCAATATGATCGATTCGAGCTATCTGCTGCAGAAGAACGTGCGGGTCGGCAGGCATTGGAACGACGTGCTGGTCGAGCTGTCGGGGGAGATCGTCGCGGAACTCGAAGCCGTGTTCGCCACCGACTGGTTCTCCGAATCGGGCGAGGAGATCGGGATCCGCGAGTACCGTCCGACCCAGGGCGCCGAGGCCGCCATGGGCGGGCAGGACAACGCCCTGCAGCTGATCCCCTCGGGACCGGGCTACCGGACGGAGCCCAATCTGCGGGCGTTCACCGCGCTGATCAACAATGCGCTGGACAATGTCAGGATCGTCAGCCCCTACTTCGTCCCGGATGAATCGATCCTGGCCGCGATCGTCACCGCCTGCTACCGCGGTGTGCGGGTGGAACTCTACGTCAGCGAAAAGGCCGATCAGTTCATGGTCGATTACGCCCAGTCCTCGTACTATCAGGCGCTGTTGGACGCGGGCGTGCACATCTATCTGTTCCCCAAGCCCGCGGTGCTGCACACAAAGGCCTTCACGATCGACGACCGAATCGCGGTTGTCGGATCGTCGAATATGGACATGCGCTCGTTCGGGTTGAACTATGAGATCAGCCTGCTGGCCTTCGCCGGCGATCTGGTCGCGCAGACCGTGGAGATCATCGACGGCTACCAGGCGAAGTCACGGCGCCTGATGCGGCCAGAATGGCACCACCGGCCCTACTGGCGGCGTTACCTGGAATCGGTCTTCCGGCTCACCTCGGCCCTGCAGTAGGGACTACCTCGAATCGGGACTACTGCGCAGCCGGTGGTGCGGCCGCCAGGGCCTGGGCCAGTTCGTCTACCCCGCCGACCACATGATCGGGACGGAAGGGGAAAGTGTCGACGTCGCGGCGGGAGCTGATGCCCGAAAGGACCAGGAAGGTGTGCAGTCCGGCCTCCATGCCGGCCATGATGTCTGTGTCCATCCGGTCGCCGATCATCGCGGTGGACTTCGAATGGGCCCCGATCTTGTTCAGGGCCGAGCGGAACATCATGGGATTGGGCTTGCCCACCACATAGGGCTCGGCGCCCGTGGCCTTCGTGATGAGACTGGTGATCGCGCCGGTGGCCGGCAGGATGCCCTCGGGGGAGGGGCCTGTGGCATCCGGGTTCGTGGCGATGAACCTGGCGCCGCGGGAGATCAGACGGATCGCCTTGGTGATCGCCTCGAAGGAATAGGTGTGCGTCTCCCCGACGACTACGAAGTCGGGATCCGCTTCGGTCATGATGAAGCCGGCGTCGTGCAGGGCGGTGGTCAGTCCGACCTCGCCGACGACGAAGGCGGAGCCGCCGGGGGCCTGATTGGCCAAGAAATCCGCGGTGGCCAGAGCCGAGGTCCAGATCCGTTCCTCCGGAACGTCCAGGCCCATGCCGTGCAGGCGGGCCGCCAGATCACGCGCGGTGTAGATCGAATTGTTCGTCAGCACCAGGAAGGGCGTGTCGTTGACCCGCCACTGCGCCAGCAGTTCGGCCGCACCCGGCAGTGCCTGTTGTTCGCTGACCAGGACCCCGTCCATATCGGTCAGCCAGCATTCGATGTTCTCGATCCCCATAGTCCCCATGGCCTCCAGCCTAGTGGACGTGCGCCACCGGTGGATTGCCCACGGGTGAATGCCGGGTGGACTGGTGAGCGTCGGATGGACCGCTGGGCGGGCGCGGGAGTGGACAAGTGCGCGGGCCGAAACATTGTCCGAGTAACATTTCCCGTGTCCCTCTCCATATATTCAACTCTTCAGGGGTGCCATGTTCACAACGCAGCGTTTCAGCCGTCCGTCCGACCGCGTCGCCGGTCGTCATCATCGGTCGAACCGCCGACACGCGATGAGCCTGGCAGCCGTCGTGGCAGCCGGCTCTCTGCTGCTGACCGCCTGCGGTGGTTCCGAGGGCGACAGCGGTGACACCAGCGCCGGCGACTCCGACATTCCGAAGGTCGAGTCCCTGGACAAGGTCGCCAAGGACGATGCGCTGGCCAAGCGCCTGCCCAAGAAGATCGCCGACCGCGGCACGCTGGTCGTCGGTTCGGATACGACCTTCCCGCCGGCGGAGTTCCTGGCGGGCAAGGACGGCCAGACCGCAGTGGGCAACGAGGTCGACATGTCCAAGGCGATCGCGGCCAAGCTGGGTCTGAAGCTTGACTTCCAGTCCTCGAGCTTCGACGCGATCCTGCCGGGCATCGGCAGCAAGTACGACCTGGGCTATTCGTCGTTCAACATCACCAAGAAGCGCCTGCAGGCCGTGGACTTCGTGTCCGCCTCCCAGGGAGGCACGACCCTGCTGGTCAAGAAGGGCAATCCCGACGGGCTGAAGTTCGACAATCTGTGCGGGCACAACATCGCCGTGCAGATCGGGACCACGCAGCAGGACGACACCGAGAAGATGAGCAAGAAGTGCACGGACGCCGGTGAGAAGGCCCTCAACGTCACCCCGCTCAAGATCACCACGGATGCCGTGACCCGCCTGTCGGGCGGCACCGTCGACGGCGTGCTGTCGGGGACCTCGACCCTGGGCTATGCCGCGACGCAGTCGCATGGCGCGCTGGAGACCATCGACGATGTCTACGCCACCGCGCAGACCGGCATCGCGGTGGATAAGAAGGACAAGGAATGGTCCAAGCTGTTGGCCGACACGATGAACGCGCTGATCAAGGACGGCACCTACGGTGACGTCATGAAAGCCTGGGGCCAGGAGGCCTCCATCATCAAGAAGTCCGAAGTCAACCCGGCGACGGACCTGTGATGGGGGAGCCGATGACCGAAACGAATCCGGCAGCACTGCCCGAGGTCGCCACTGAGCTGACCGCGATCGCGCAGCGCGAACCGCAGACCCTGGCCCAACAGATCGCGTTGAGCGAGATCCCAGCGCCCTCCTTCGCCGAGGGCCCCCGCGCCCAGGAGTTCGCGCGCCTGTTGGCCGCGGCCGGGGTGCACGACATCGAAATCGACGAGTCGCACAATGTGATCGGCCGGCTGGGTCCGGCGGATACCAAGCTGCTGCTGACCGGCCACCTGGACACCGTGTTCGACCAGGACACGGATGTGCGCGTGACGACCGATGAGGCCGGCGTGCTGCACGGGGCGGGCATCTGCGATGATGCCCGCGGCCTGGCCGCGGTGCTCAGCGCCGCCAAATCCCTGGCCGCCCTGGAGGACGGCCTGGAGACGGGCATCCTGATCGGCGCGAACGTGCTGGAGGAGGGCAAGGGCAACCTGGGCGGGATCACCGGCCTGCTCGACACCCTGGCCGGGCGCTTCGAGGCCTTCATCACCGTCGACGGCGCGAATCCCGAACGCATTGTGACGATCGGGCCGGCCTGCCACAGCTTCCTCGTGACCTTCACCGGCCCCGGCGGACACGCCTACGGGGATGCCGGCCGGGTCTCCGCCGTGCACGCGGCCGGCAGGGCCACCGTGGCCGTTGCCGACCTCGAGGTCGCAGCCGTTCCGAAGACCATCGTCAACGTGGGTGCGATCCGCGGCGGGGTCACGGAGACCTCGATCGCCTACCAGTGCACGGTGGAGATCGACATGCGCAGCGATGAACAGCCCGTGCTCGACGACCTCGTCGCCCGGGTGCGCCAGGCGATCGAAGCGGCAGTGGCCGTGGAGAACGACCGGGCCGACACCTCGGCCGGGGAGATCACCTATGAAATCGCCACGACCTGCGACATCCCCGGCGGCACCCTGCCCGAGGACGCGGAACTGGGCCGGGCGGCCCTGGCCGGCTACGGCGCGGTGGGCCTGGAGCCCTACCTGGGGGCCGCTGCGACCACGGATGCGAACGTGCCGCTGAGCCGCGGCATCCCCGCCCTGTGCGTGGGCGGCGGCGGCGCGGCCGGGAACAACCATTCGACGAATGAGTACTTCGACCCGACCGACAGTCATCTGGGGCCGCAGGGCATCCTGTTGACCGCTCTGAGCTTCGCGGGATACCGCGCAGCGACCGTCTGAGGAGGGACACGATGGCATTTCCCGCCTCATGGCGCACACCCCGGCAGAAGGACGGGGTGGATCTGATCAATGCGCGTCCCGTCCGCCACCCGTGGCGGTACGTGATCGCGATCGTCATCCTCTACATCGCGGTGTGCGTGGTCGACGGCTTCCGCACCAATGAGAACTTCCACTGGGACGTCGTCGGGGAGTACCTGTTCGACCGGATGGTCATCAAGGCGCTGGGCTGGACCCTGCTGCTGACCGTCGTCGCGATGGCCCTGGGCATCGTCCTGGCGGTGGCGCTGGCGCTGATGCGGCAGTCGGCGAACCCGTTGGCCAAATGGGTGGCGAACCTGTGGATCTGGTTCTTCCGCGGCACCCCCGTGTACACGCAGCTGCTGTTCTGGGGCCTGGTCGCGACCCTGTACCCCACGTTCACGATCGGCCTGCCGTTCGGCGGACCCACCTTCGTGTCCTTCGAGACGCAGAAGTTCTACTCGGCCGCCGTGGCCGCGATCCTGGGCCTGGGCCTGAACGAATCGGCGTACCTGGCGGAGATTTTCCGCGCGGGCTTCCAGTCCCTGCCCAAGGGCCAGTTCGAGGCTGCGGCCTCACTGGGCCTGCCCCGGCGCCGCACCATGTGGAACGTGATCCTGCCGCAGGCCATGCGCGTGATCATCCCGCCGACGGGCAATGAGCTCATCGGCATGCTCAAGTCCACCTCGCTGGTGCTGGCCGTGCCGTTCACGTTCGAACTGACGTACGTGACGAACTCCGTGGCCAACCGCCTGTACCTGCCCGTGCCCATGTTGATGGTCGCGGCGATCTGGTACATCATCATCACCTCCGTGCTGATGGTCGGTCAGCACTTCCTGGAGAAGAAGTTCGGAAAGGGCGTGTCCGTATGAGCGGGGCTGAGAAGATGGTCGAGCTCAAGGGCGTGCACAAGTTCTTCGGCGAGCACCATGTGCTGCAGGGCATCGACCTTGCGGTGGCACCCGGCGAGGTCGTCACCCTGATCGGGCCCTCGGGCTCCGGCAAGTCGACGGTGCTGCGCTCGATCAACCTGTTGGAGCACGTGGAGGCCGGCGAGATCTACGTCGACGGCCAGCGGATGGGCTACAAGACGTTGGCCGATGGGACCCTGGCGGAGCTGACCGATTCGGAGATCGCCCAGCAACGGCGGCCGATCGGCATGGTGTTCCAGCGCTTCAACCTGTTCCCGCACCTGACGGTGTTGAAGAACGTGGAGCTCTCCCCGCGGCTGACGCAGAAGCGCAAACCGCGTGAACTCCGCGAGCAGGCGCTGGCCCTGTTGGAGCGGGTGGGTCTGGCCGACAAGGCCGAGGCCTATCCCGAACAGCTGTCCGGCGGGCAGCAGCAACGCGTGGCGATCGCCAGGGCACTGGCGCTGAATCCGGACCTTATGCTGTTCGACGAGCCGACCAGCGCGCTGGACCCGGAATTGGTGGGCGATGTCCTGGAGGTCATCCGGGAACTGGCGGCCGACGGCATGACGATGCTCATCGTCACGCACGAGATCGGCTTCGCCCGCAGCATTTCGGACAAGGTGTTGTTCATGGACGGCGGTGTGATCCAGGAGCAGGGCAAGCCCGCCGATGTGATCGGCAATCCGCAGAACCCCCGCACCCAGGAGTTCCTCTCCAAGGTGCTGTAGGGCTGCCAGGTTGGCATTCGCAAACACGCCTTTGGCACGGAAACACGTCTGTATAGTGACGTGTTTCCGTGCCAAAGGCGTGTTTAGGCGTCTTACAGCTCAGCGGCCCGCGGCGTAGCCCTGAGCACCACGTGGATTGGCCGCGGCCTGCAGGTTACCGGTGGCGGGATCGCGGGTGATGGCGGACAGCCTGCCCAGCGCCCAGTCCCCGGCGCACGTGACCCGGTGGCCCCGGGCGCGCAGGCCGTCGATGACCGCTTCGCCCAGCCGGTCCTCGACCACGGCCGAGGCCGGGTCCCAGGTCCGCGGATAGAACGAGGCCGGCATCGCGTTCGTGTGGAAGGCAGGCGCGTCGATCGCCTGCTGTGGTTCGTACTCGCCCACCAGCAGCCGCAGCACCAGGAGCAGCTGCCACTGATCCTGCTGGTCCCCGCCCGGAGTGCCCAACACCGCGACGGTCTGCCCGTCCTTCTGGATCAGCGTGGGGCTCAGCGTGGTGCGCGGCCGTTTGCCCGGCGTCAGAGCTGAGGGCGATGATTCGTCCAACCAGGTCATCTGCAGGCGGGTGCCCAGACAGAAGCCCAGACCCGGCACCGTGGGGGAGGACTGCAGCCAGCCGCCCGATGGCGTCGCCGAAATCGCATTGCCCCAACGGTCCACCACATCGATATGACAGGTGTCGCCGCGGTGCGTGCCGTCGGCGGCGGTCTGCACTGCGGAGTCGTTCGTCTGCATGGTCGGTTCGCCCGAACCCTGGCCTGCACCCGGAGCATGTGCGGCGGCGTACTGTGCCCACTCGTCCTCGGTGATCAGGGGCGGTGCGAAGGCACTGCCGCCGGGCAGCAGGGACAGGAGCTCCGCAGGCAGGGTGCCGGGGCGGAACTCGGCACTGGCGGTATCGGTGATGAGCGTGCGGCGTTCGGCCGCGTACTCGTCGGAGAGCAGGTACTCCAGCACCCGGCCGGTGGCATCCGTGTCCGCATCGCCGTAGTAGACGTCGCGGTCGGCCAGGACCAGTTTGAGGGTCTCCAGGATCGTGTGCGCGCCCAGTTCGCTGGACGGGTCGAGGCGGTCGTCGGAGAATCCGTCGAGGATCTTCAGGGCCTGCAACAGGATGGGGCCCTGGCCCCAGGCGCCGATCTTGGAGACCGTGTAGCCGCGGAACTCGACGCTGGCCGGAGCCTCGAATCTGGAGCATTCGCGTGCCAGGTCAGCGGCGGTGATGACGCCGGCGTAGTCGCCGCCGTCGGCGTGGCGGTGTGGGGTCTTGACGAACTCGGCGATCGTCTGGGCGACCCGGCCGGTGTGCCACAGGTCGCGGGCGGCCTGGATGCGAGCGGCACGGGAGGTGGCCTCGGCCCCGGCGGAATCGGGCGCCGAGGCCGCGGCCAGTTCGCGCAGCACCCGCGCGTATTCGGGATTGCGCACGGTGGTGCCGGGCGCGGGGACCTGGCCGTCGGAAGTCAGCCACAGGTCCGCCGAGGACGGCCAGTGTTCGGTGAACAGGTCCTTGACCCGGGCGATGGTGGCGGTGGCCGAGGCGAGGATCGCGTGTCCGTGTTCGGCGTAGTGGATCGCGTAGGCCAGGACATCGGGCAGCTCCCAGCTGCCGTGGGTGATCAGCAGGTTCAGCCACATGTCGACCGAGGTGGGGATGGCCGCGGCCAGTGCGCCCGCGCCGGGCACGAAGTCCAGGCCGAGTGCCTTGTACGCCTCGACCGAGGCGCCGGCTGGGGCATCGCCCTGGCCCATCATGATCTGGGGTGCAGGGTGCGGTTCCGCGGCGGTGGGTGCGGTGGTGAGGACGCCGGTCATGTCCCCTGCCGGGCCGTTGAGGTGCGGTTCGACCACGTGCAGGACGAAGGCGCCTGCGGCTGCGGCGTCGAAGGCGTTGCCCCCGCGTTCCAGCACGGACTGGGCGGTGGCGGTGGCCAGCCAGTGGGTGGAGGCGGCCATGCCGAAGGAGCCCTGCAGGCTGGGGCGTGTGGTGTGGGTGGCGGGTGGCGTGAACTGGGCGTTGGCGGGCGAGGCCAGTGCGTGGAAGAAACTCATGGTCAGAGCCTATAGGGAGGGTGTGACACGGGTGTGTCCGGTGTCACGATGTGGGTGGGGAATAGAGAATTAGGGGACCTTGCGTCTGTGGTGCGATGGGTGTTCCATGGTGGGACATACGAAACCGCGTGAAAGGAGTTCGTCATGGCAATCGCCGATAAGAAGGTGGCCTTCCTGCTGACCCGCGGGGTTGAAGAGGTCGAACTGACCGGACCGCTCAGTGCCGTGCGCGGGGCCGGAGCCCAGGCGGTTATCGTGTCGCCCTGGGACGACGGGCCGCTGACCGCGCTGAACAGTGATTGGCACAAGGGTGAGGACTTCGAGGTTGATGTGCCCGTGATCGCCGCGAAAGCGGAGGACTACGACATGCTGGTCATGCCGGGCGGCACACTCAACGTCGACAATCTGCGGACCTCGGCGCCGGCGGTGGAGTTCGTCAAGGCGTTCTTCGAGGCCGGAAAGCCGGTGGCAGCGATCTGCCACGCGCCGTGGATGCTGGCCGAGGCCAAGCTGGCGCAGGGCCGGACGCTGACCAGCTACCACTCGATCAAGCAGGACCTGCTCAACGCCGGGGCGAACTGGGTGGACCAGGAACTGGTGCGCGACAGCAACCTGATCACCTCCCGTAGTCCGGATGATCTGGCGGCCTTCGATAAGGCCATCGTCCAGGAGTTGGAGTCACTGGGGTGATGGGGTGGTTGTCGGGTGACGCTTGAGAGGGCCTCGGCCGCGGGATTTCCCGTGGCCGAGGTTTTTGGTGGGTGGGTATCCCCGCTGGCGCGGAGGCAACGGGTGCCGGGGTGGCATCCGTGTCGTCTACCACGGATCATCCCCGCTGGCGCGGAGGCAACCGCCTGGTCCACGCGAGGTCGTCGATCGCGTCCGGATCATCCCCGCTGGCGCGGAGGCAACATTCGGCCCACACGTAGAGGACGGGGGCGACCCGGATCATCCCCGCTGGCGCGGAGGCAACTGCTGTTTCTTGAGTAGGTCGATGAGTTCCTGCGGATCATCCCCGCTGGCGCGGAGGCAACAAGTCCCGGCCGAACCGTCTGGTGTCGGTGTCGGGATCATCCCCGCTGGCGCGGAGGCAACTTGGTGACGTACTTGCCGGCCTGCATGGAGTACGGATCATCCCCGCTGGCGCGGAGGCAACCCGAATCCATTCGGGTCACACTATGGGACGGTGGGATCATCCCCGCTGGCGCGGAGGCAACTCCCGGCGCTTCGCCTTTTCAGCTTCATAAGCCGGATCATCCCCGCTGGCGCGGAGGCAACTCAAATGCCCAAGGAAATCGACGGGGTCACCTACGGATCATCCCCGCTGGCGCGGAGGCAACCTCCTTGAGACTCCGCTCGAAGCGCGGCGCCTCGGATCATCCCCGCTGGCGCGGAGGCAACGCGTAGCCACTGATCCATGATGCTCCTTAGATGGGATCATCCCCGCTGGCGCGGAGGCAACCATCCCCGTTTCTTAGTACCCCAAGTTTTCCCCGGATCATCCCCGCTGGCGCGGAGGCAACCCCATGCCTTCGGCCTGCTCGATCAGAGCGGCCGGATCATCCCCGCTGGCGCGGAGGCAACCCTCGTTGAGCTGCTTCGGGGACCCGTCTACCGGGATCATCCCCGCTGGCGCGGAGGCAACCAAGTTCGTGGACTCGCCCATGTCGATCATCGTCGGATCATCCCCGCTGGCGCGGAGGCAACATGATCGCGGATGAACTGCATGATGCTTTGCAGGGATCATCCCCGCTGGCGCGGAGGCAACCCCGGGCCGGAAATCGGGCCGCCGTCAGCCTTCGGATCATCCCCGCTGGCGCGGAGGCAACCGTGGCGGTGAGTCATTCGACAACATCGGACGGGGATCATCCCCGCTGGCGCGGAGGCAACGTCCACTACTTCCCGCCGCCCGTGAAGCTCGACGGATCATCCCCGCTGGCGCGGAGGCAACCTGGGTCACCTGCGCACCGCCACCAGGGAGAGGGGATCATCCCCGCTGGCGCGGAGGCAACGTCAATCTGCCGATCCTTCAGCAGGTTGTCAGAGGGATCATCCCCGCTGGCGCGGAGGCAACCGTGAGCGTCTGCTTCTGGCCTTGCCAGGCGAGGGATCATCCCCGCTGGCGCGGAGGCAACATGGGTCCTAAGGGCTACGGTTTGGTGGCGAAGGGATCATCCCCGCTGGCGCGGAGGCAACTCGCTCTTGTGCCGGCGTGCGGACGTGAGCTGCGGATCATCCCCGCTGGCGCGGAGGCAACCAAGGCGGCGCCATGGACACCGCATCAGACGGGGGATCATCCCCGCTGGCGCGGAGGCAACACCGAGGATCCGGGCGTCGGCGTCTGCGAGACCGGATCATCCCCGCTGGCGCGGAGGCAACACGACGATGTAGAGGCGCAACTCCCCGCCGTGCGGATCATCCCCGCTGGCGCGGAGGCAACACGGTGACGTTCCGCAACTCGACTGCCGAACCGGGATCATCCCCGCTGGCGCGGAGGCAACTCTTCGCCCTGTCGCTGGTAGAACGCGAGGGCCGGATCATCCCCGCTGGCGCGGAGGCAACTCGGCCAAATCCTTGATCTGGTCTTCCGTGGTCGGATCATCCCCGCTGGCGCGGAGGCAACCACGCGCTGATCGAGTTCGTAGGCCCCTGCCTGGGATCATCCCCGCTGGCGCGGAGGCAACCAGGTTGGCGACTGTGGCGGGATGGCGGTCTCAGGATCATCCCCGCTGGCGCGGAGGCAACTGAGAGGAGCCAGTTCGTGCGGTACGGGAACTGGGATCATCCCCGCTGGCGCGGAGGCAACCCCTGGCCGGTCGGCTGATCCTCGTCGGGCGCGGGATCATCCCCGCTGGCGCGGAGGCAACTCGTTCCGCTCCATCCCCGGATTCAACGCCAAGGGATCATCCCCGCTGGCGCGGAGGCAACCAGCGTCCCTGAATCTCGCTCAACATGAGCTGAGGATCATCCCCGCTGGCGCGGAGGCAACTTGGGTGTGCGGGCCTCGGAGGGCCCGGCCCCGGGATCATCCCCGCTGGCGCGGAGGCAACCATTCTTCCCGACAGCCGACCTGGCGATCATAGGGATCATCCCCGCTGGCGCGGAGGCAACCGCTGAACGACCCAGAAGCGGGTGCCCTTCTCCGGATCATCCCCGCTGGCGCGGAGGCAACCGGGCAGCCGAGGTTGGCGGCCGTCAGGGCGTGGGATCATCCCCGCTGGCGCGGAGGCAACGATCGTCGGCGGGATCGTGTACGCGGTCAGGACGGATCATCCCCGCTGGCGCGGAGGCAACGGTGCGTACTCTGTGGTGGATCGTCTGGGTGACGGATCATCCCCGCTGGCGCGGAGGCAACTAGCGCTGGCCGCCTCCTGCTGCCTGGCGGCCTCTGGATCATCCCCGCTGGCGCGGAGGCAACTCACCACCGTGTCGAGTGACAGAGGAGACGCCATGGATCATCCCCGCTGGCGCGGAGGCAACCCCATCTGGGCACCAGCACCCTCGCGCAGGCCCGGATCATCCCCGCTGGCGCGGAGGCAACCTTGGGGGTCCCCTCGTGGTACTGGCCGCCGACGGATCATCCCCGCTGGCGCGGAGGCAACGCGGGTGCTGAGCGTCTTCTTCTGGTCTCCAGGGGATCATCCCCGCTGGCGCGGAGGCAACGCCTTCGACGCGTTCAGGAACGCATCCGCAGCCGGATCATCCCCGCTGGCGCGGAGGCAACTTGCTGTTGCGGTGGTCATTCGCGCCACCACCGGGATCATCCCCGCTGGCGCGGAGGCAACGGTATTCGTCCTCGCTGTCGCAGGTGGGTGTGTGGGATCATCCCCGCTGGCGCGGAGGCAACGGCTTCATTTTGCCAAGCTTTTCCAGCTTGGCCGGATCATCCCCGCTGGCGCGGAGGCAACCACCTTCACATCCGTGATCGTGAAGACATGCCCGGATCATCCCCGCTGGCGCGGAGGCAACTGGTAGGCCAGGCATCCGGGCCAGATGAGGGCCGGATCATCCCCGCTGGCGCGGAGGCAACAGGTAGAGGTCATCCCACCATGTCGCATCCTGCGGATCATCCCCGCTGGCGCGGAGGCAACCCAGCCCTGCCTGGCCCTGCCACGCCGCGAGCGGGATCATCCCCGCTGGCGCGGAGGCAACCGGACACTCCGCAGGTGGCCGCGCAGGAAGAACGGATCATCCCCGCTGGCGCGGAGGCAACGTCTACTTTGGCTAGGAGGCCACATGTTCACACGGATCATCCCCGCTGGCGCGGAGGCAACAGAAGCGCATGAAGCAGGAGATGGAGTCCTCGGGGATCATCCCCGCTGGCGCGGAGGCAACTCGTCACCCGTGATCGGCTTGGACGCCGGCGTGGGATCATCCCCGCTGGCGCGGAGGCAACGAGGGTGCGGGCTCGATCCTGCAATCTCAGCGGGGATCATCCCCGCTGGCGCGGAGGCAACCACCGTAGCCCTGTCTGGCGCGTACTCGATCCCGGATCATCCCCGCTGGCGCGGAGGCAACCGGTGGCTGCGCTGGTGGCCTACGAGTCGGCTGGGATCATCCCCGCTGGCGCGGAGGCAACCTGGTGCTTGGAGTGACTGCCGGAGTGGATGCGGGATCATCCCCGCTGGCGCGGAGGCAACGCAGGATCAGCTTCGCCCCCGGTGTCCCCCATGGGATCATCCCCGCTGGCGCGGAGGCAACGGTGACCATTCCAGCCATGCCAGACCTGGCGAGGGATCATCCCCGCTGGCGCGGAGGCAACGCGGAAACGACCGGGGAACAGGGCGAGCCAGTGGGATCATCCCCGCTGGCGCGGAGGCAACAGCCCAGAGGCAATATCCGCCCTCGCGCACGTGGGATCATCCCCGCTGGCGCGGAGGCAACGCCGCCAGGACTGGGGCTACGTCCTCATCGGAGGGATCATCCCCGCTGGCGCGGAGGCAACCCTGAGTGGTTCGCAGCCATAAAGCTAGCGGTCGGATCATCCCCGCTGGCGCGGAGGCAACATCGTCTGGTTTTGGCTTTGTCATGGTTGTTCCGGATCATCCCCGCTGGCGCGGAGGCAACAACAGAGTCAGGAAATGCGGAGGGACCCGCGCCGGATCATCCCCGCTGGCGCGGAGGCAACGATTCCCGCGTTGCGCTCTGCTTCCTCGGCTTCGGATCATCCCCGCTGGCGCGGAGGCAACATGGCCTCATGGTGCCGGCTGCACGGGGTGCAGGGATCATCCCCGCTGGCGCGGAGGCAACCTGTTGCTCATTGTTCTTGCCTTTCGCCATGACGGATCATCCCCGCTGGCGCGGAGGCAACGACGGCGGCTTCGAGAAAGACATGATCCAGGTAGGATCATCCCCGCTGGCGCGGAGGCAACGACCTCCCGTTGTCCGTCCACGAGCTGGTCGTCGGATCATCCCCGCTGGCGCGGAGGCAACGTGCACAGCGCATTCGGCAATAGTCCTCCGCGTCGGATCATCCCCGCTGGCGCGGAGGCAACCCATCATTATCGAGGGTCGAAACGGTATCGGCCGGATCATCCCCGCTGGCGCGGAGGCAACGTCTACACGAAACCATCCTGCGTCCAATGCGAGGGATCATCCCCGCTGGCGCGGAGGCAACGACCGCCCTACTTCCATGAAGGAATCGATCGTCGGATCATCCCCGCTGGCGCGGAGGCAACGTCCACGCCGTCCGCTGGGAACCGTGCGGACAGGGATCATCCCCGCTGGCGCGGAGGCAACCCTCGGTTTCTTCGATACCTTCGGGGGTGGTGCGGATCATCCCCGCTGGCGCGGAGGCAACATCTGCGGTGACACGGTGTCCAGGTTCAAGGCGGGATCATCCCCGCTGGCGCGGAGGCAACACGAGTCCACCGATTCGTGCGCGCTGCCTGTCGGGATCATCCCCGCTGGCGCGGAGGCAACGAGGTTGAGCGATGCTCAAATGGCACTCAACGGGGATCATCCCCGCTGGCGCGGAGGCAACACGCACGCAGTGGAGCAGTACACAGGCACCTACGGATCATCCCCGCTGGCGCGGAGGCAACAAATGTTCATCCTCTTGTGGCACGAGGCTGGCCGGATCATCCCCGCTGGCGCGGAGGCAACTCGGCGGCAGGGCTTATTCCCAGTCCGTCGCGCGGATCATCCCCGCTGGCGCGGAGGCAACGGATGACCTCCGCATCAACAACCTCGCCGTAAGGGATCATCCCCGCTGGCGCGGAGGCAACCCAGGCGCCGAAGCGCCCAGGGGCTAGTCGTGCGGATCATCCCCGCTGGCGCGGAGGCAACATTAGCACCACGGATTCCCGTGACCTGCGCCACGGATCATCCCCGCTGGCGCGGAGGCAACTTGACCAGCACACGATATTCCTCATGTGCGGCCGGATCATCCCCGCTGGCGCGGAGGCAACTCCGGCCATGACATCGACACCCAGTGCCTGCAGGGATCATCCCCGCTGGCGCGGAGGCAACCTGGAGAGGCCTAAAAGCGCCCCCAACAGGCCGGGATCATCCCCGCTGGCGCGGAGGCAACCTTTCCGTGTCGCCATCCGGCGACGCGATGGCCGGATCATCCCCGCTGGCGCGGAGGCAACAGCTTGCAGATGGACTCGACCGTTGCATCCGCCGGATCATCCCCGCTGGCGCGGAGGCAACTGCGGCCTTTAACAATGACGTGAGTACGTCACGGGATCATCCCCGCTGGCGCGGAGGCAACGACATGAAGAAGGCGTTTGCGAAGGCCAGCGCGGGATCATCCCCGCTGGCGCGGAGGCAACGCTGATCGTGTCCGTGCGGATGTCGTTGGAGGCCGGATCATCCCCGCTGGCGCGGAGGCAACTCAGCCAGAGTGGCGCGTCTCGTCGCCTCATCGGGATCATCCCCGCTGGCGCGGAGGCAACTCATGCCGCGCATGTCCTGCTCGTGGCCACGGAGGATCATCCCCGCTGGCGCGGAGGCAACTTTCTTCAGGTGCTCCCGATACCTCATCGGACCGGATCATCCCCGCTGGCGCGGAGGCAACCGCAGGGTGCCGGCACCTACATGTGTTGGGCAAGGATCATCCCCGCTGGCGCGGAGGCAACTCGAGCGGCCGCCACGGCTTCATCGAGTCCCGGGGATCATCCCCGCTGGCGCGGAGGCAACTGAGTACGTCACGTTCAATTGCTACCGTTTCCAGGATCATCCCCGCTGGCGCGGAGGCAACCCGGCCGCAACCTGCGTTCGCAGCTGCGTGGCAGGATCATCCCCGCTGGCGCGGAGGCAACGAACGGCCTGAAATTGTGCGGGTGGGAGATTGTGGATCATCCCCGCTGGCGCGGAGGCAACCCTATCCCTCATCCAGTACGGCGGACGCCCACGGGATCATCCCCGCTGGCGCGGAGGCAACGATCCCATCGTCTCGCACACGACCCGCCCTGACGGATCATCCCCGCTGGCGCGGAGGCAACAACCCGAGAGTCGCAGACATCACCACACCCACGGGATCATCCCCGCTGGCGCGGAGGCAACCCGTGCCGGGTGAGTTGGACACGGTGAAGTACCGGATCATCCCCGCTGGCGCGGAGGCAACAGGAATGCGCCAGGTGCCGGCTTGCCTTTGGTCGGATCATCCCCGCTGGCGCGGAGGCAACCCGCCACCAAGTACAAGTCTGAAATGTCCGCTGGGATCATCCCCGCTGGCGCGGAGGCAACGACGGTGGAGGCTTCACGCAGATGGCGGCACAGGGATCATCCCCGCTGGCGCGGAGGCAACAGCCTTCTGCCGCCTAGTCAGTGACTCTGTTCCGGATCATCCCCGCTGGCGCGGAGGCAACATACAGGGCAGGCTTCCCGCCGATCACGTAGATGGGATCATCCCCGCTGGCGCGGAGGCAACCATCGGTTCTCTTCCAGGTGTTTGGCGGTCAGGGGATCATCCCCGCTGGCGCGGAGGCAACGGGAGATTGTGCCACTCTGCCCCTGTTGGGCTGGGATCATCCCCGCTGGCGCGGAGGCAACCCGTCGCCTGCGATGCCGTGGGCGTACAGTTTCGGATCATCCCCGCTGGCGCGGAGGCAACCCTGAGTGGTTCGCAGCCATAAAGCTAGCGGTCGGATCATCCCCGCTGGCGCGGAGGCAACATCGGGTCATCGTCCACATGGCCGGCATCACAGGGATCATCCCCGCTGGCGCGGAGGCAACGTTTCAAGGGCTGCGGTGGCGCGGTCCCACCAGGGATCATCCCCGCTGGCGCGGAGGCAACCGTGAGATTGGCAGCGTGATGTTCGCGGGCTTCGGATCATCCCCGCTGGCGCGGAGGCAACGAGTTGGAAACCTGGTGGCCGATCGTAGCTCGGGGATCATCCCCGCTGGCGCGGAGGCAACGTTTCGCCTTGGACGCGATCAGTGGCGGGCGTCGGATCATCCCCGCTGGCGCGGAGGCAACAGCGGCGGCAGTACGAACTGCTCGGATGGGACGGGATCATCCCCGCTGGCGCGGAGGCAACACGGCTCAGGTGCAGGTCCTCGACGCGGCCGACGGATCATCCCCGCTGGCGCGGAGGCAACCTGGCGAGCTGGCTCTGAGCTGTCCTCGCCGTTGGGATCATCCCCGCTGGCGCGGAGGCAACCTACGGAGGGTGGGGCCGTTTCGTCGTTACTCGGGATCATCCCCGCTGGCGCGGAGGCAACGTCGAGAAGATCGCCAAGTCTATCGACAAGACCGGATCATCCCCGCTGGCGCGGAGGCAACTATCTTGTCGCGTTCCGCGTTGTCCTTGATCGCGGATCATCCCCGCTGGCGCGGAGGCAACGGCTTGGAGGATGGGTCGAAGGCTGCTGATGCGGGATCATCCCCGCTGGCGCGGAGGCAACCATCCGACACGATTTCAGGCCGTTCTAGGGCCGGGATCATCCCCGCTGGCGCGGAGGCAACGGCCACCCTGGCCGGGGTCCCCGCCGAGGTAGCGGATCATCCCCGCTGGCGCGGAGGCAACACTTGCTGACCTGCAAGTTTGATCCTCAATACCCCGATTTTAGATGAGTTTGAATGCGTTCCGCCCTCACGTCCGGTTCCTGGAAGCGAAGCTCCAACCGGTCTGCAAACCGCCCTTGTCGCTATCGGCCAAGCGCTCGCCGCGGCGTCGGATCTCCGTTTGTCCCGGGTCCGGACGGGTGATGAGCTTTAGACCGTCGAAGTCGGTTACGGACCAGGTGTTGCCGTGCGTCCGGAACTCGAGTCCCTGCTCGTTCTGCGCCGACCACACCATCGACGCCCGGCCGGTCCCCACACCATCCAGAATGCGGTCCCAGATCTTCTCCCTGACTCGTGAAGAGGTTTTGCCCACAAATGTCCCGGGCGATATCTCCAGGAGCCATCGGGTCAGTTCGCCCCGGAGCCCGGCTGGGCACGCCGCCACCACCACGACCAACATCAGTTATCCCCGTCGTAGTTGGCGCCGCCCGCGACGTTCCCTTTGGGATCCCAGAGGCTGATGACATTGTCGTCACGCCCCAAAGAGTCTAAAGCGGCCGCGGCATCCTCGGGCTTGAAGAACAGGGTGGTGATATCGCTGATCATGCGGCTGATGATGTGCCCGGTGTTGATTGCGTCCCTGGCCCTGTGCCGAACGGCCGAACCGATGTCCGGTGGGTCCTCGGCTGCGATGTCGAAGGCAAGCGGAATGGTTATCTCCGCCTTATACAAATCCGCGATGTCGTAGACGAAAGCCCTCTCGTGTCCATTGTGCACGAACCCCAATCCAGGCGAAGCCCCGATTGCCGTGATCACAGCATGCGTCAATCCATACAAACAGGTGTGAGCCGCACTGAGCGCCATATTGATCCCGTCCGAGGCATCGAAATCCACCGCATCGAAATCTCGACGCCTCCATTGCACCCCGGTCCGCTCGGATTCTTTTTTGTATATGCGTTTTACCCGAGCGCCCTCGCGTCCTCGCAGCTGTTGCATGCTCAAACCGGAGACGTCTTCGTCCGGGAACCGCATGGCATACATGGCCCGTGCCACGGCGACTCGACTGCGCACGTTCGACACCAGTTCGGCCTGCTTCACCAGGTACCGGGTAGATGATGCCAAGGACCGGCCGTGGGCATAATACCGTATCCCGCGCTCGCCAACCCACACTGTGGAAACCCCGCATTCGCCCAACAGGCTCATGCCCTGATGAGTGATCCGGGTTCCCGGACCTACCATCAAACAGGCGAGCCCGGCGCCAGGGGCGTATGTCGTGCCCTCCTCGGTGCGGATGGTCAGCGCGTTGCGGTCCCGGGCAATCGTGGCTCGCTCCACATAGAGGAAGGAGAGGCGGTCACGTATCCGAGTCAGTTCATATCGTTCCAACGGTTTGGAGCCCTGCATGGTGACACCTTTCAGCGATGAGGACGTGTGAGAAGAAGCGTGTGGCCGGGCGACACCTATGTGTCGCCCGGCCACACTGAGGAAAGGGCCCTCGGCGTCAGGACCGGGGGACCGGGGCCAAAGTTAACAAACCGCAGCCGTAACCCTTTGCCGGGCCGATGCCCTGAACCAACGCCTTCCGAAGCGATTCGGGATCCGTGACCCGTAATAGCCCGTCGAATCGGGCCTGGGTAATGGTCACTGTCTTGGCGACCTTCCCATTAGCCGGTTTTCTCCGCGCGAATCGCACGACCTTGCGTTCTTCGATGCGGAACGACGGAGCGGAGGACGCTGAACCGGTTTCCGAGTCTGTTGAACCGGGAAGAGGGGATTCCACATCGAATGCCGCTCCAATCTGGTCGGCCTTGCCCAACAGCCACTCCTCCTGATGCGCCGCAGTGACATGGGGGACCCGTTTACCGCGGGTTCCCCGTGCGCCGGCGACGTTGTGCACGGGATTGGCTGCCAGCCGGAATTGCCAGACCTGGCCCTCCGCCAATCGATCGAGCAGTGGTGCGTAGTCGGCCACGCCCCACGAGACCTTTGTCGGCCAGCCCGCTTGCTCGACAATGTGGGTGAAATCCGGGGTCTCCGGACTCACCACATAGACCACGGGATTGTGACTGCCGGCGTCCACCCGCCACAGGATTCGGGCACCGGCGCCGGCGGCATCGACCGCGTCCTCGGCCGGGAACGAAGCGGCCACCGCCGCGTGCATTCGCTGGGGCGAGGCGAGCAGACGGCCGGTGCCACGCCTGGCACCGTTGAGCTCTAGCTTGCTAAGAAACAATCTGGCCTCCCAAATAGCTGAAGGGATCGTGTTTGTCGAAGACCGGTGCCGGTGCCGAGGTCCCGGCCGGCTGTGCCGGAACCACCGGGTTGACGATGTCTTCCCAGTCCTCGACAACCTGCCGGGTGCCGAAAAGGCGCCGGTCCGGATCGAAGCTCACGGGATCGTCCTCAAAGGTGGCAGTCGGGGCCTCTCCTGGCAACAGGTCACGGACGATGCGGATCTTCACCACAGGATTGCCGTTGTCCTTCATGACCCGAGGGCTGGCCTTCCAAGGAGTAGACCGGAGCAGTTCCGACATCGATGCCCGATGGACCCCCAGGCTCAGCTGTCCTGCTGGTGGGAAGGCCCGGCGGCCCAGGTACAAGGGGAAGACCGGGCTGGCCATCGCGGCATCCAGGCTCTGTACGAAGTCGTCGGGACCCTCGACTGCGGCCAAGAAGACGGCATCGCTCAGATAGTAACGGTAGGACAGCGGCGCCGTGACTCCTGTGCGCTGCGCGGTTTGGAAATCGCGCATGAGTCTGCCCGATTGTTCGACCCGCACACCCATCGACAGCTGCGCAAGGTCCTCGATGGAATCGGTGCGCCGGCGTCCCAGGGCCGAGGCCAGGAGCCCGACGACTCCTGACTTGGTCGGTTGTAGCTCAGTGGTCCGGCGGGTGAAACGGCCCTTGACTCCCCACGATTGCATGGGGCCCGCGAGCCGTAGCAACAGGGTGCTCATCAGGCCTCCTGGGATTCCCGAAGCGCGGAGACCGCGGACACCACCGCATCGCTCGCCGCCTGGTCCAGGGTGGAACGCCGGGCCAGCGAATCGAGCTCGGCGGCTTTGTCGCCCAAGCCCGCGGTCCAGTAACCCTGCGCGGCTCCGTAGGTATCGTCGACGTTCTGGGCGTACTCGACCAACTTTTCGACCGCAGGAGTCACATATCCTCGGCCTGCCCCGATCGGATCTTCGAACGCTTCGACGAAGCTGATGGGGCGGTCTGTGCGCACCGAGTACACAACGGCCGCCGGGACAGTCTCGTTGCCGAACGAGTTGACCTTGCCGGTCGGCAGACTCAACGCGAAGGATTTGGCAAAGGCTCCCAACGCCTGTTCGACTGCCTCGGTCGTTCCCAGGTTCCTCTGCAACTGGGAGAGGTTGACTGTCGCATAGCGATACAGGGTCGAAGAGTTGAACTCCACCGTGCCGATCATCCCTGCTCCCGCGTCGCGATCCGGGTCCTCGGCCTTCGCATCGTCGACCGCGGTGAAGAAATCGGCCTCGGATTCAACCGCATGCACGGAGATGGCATGAGCCACCTGGGCTGCGGCGTCGACGCCCAGATCGGTGAGGTCTGCGATCATCCGGCCGAACAAGGCGATGTCCAGGGAATTATCCGAAGACAAGATCTCCTTGTATGTCTTCTTGGCGAGCTTCGCCCCGTTGTTGTGGTCCTCGACCGCCTGACGGGCTGCCTTGGCGATCTGCAGGTGGCTGAAGAACAGGAGGTAGGATGCCTCGGTTTTGGGCTCGGGCTCGTCGGCTTGGGCGTTCTTCGCCTTCTTGGGCTTTTCGACCTTGACCCCGATCGTCTTGATCACTTCTTCGGCCAGGACTTCGGCACTGTCCTCCATCGCCGGATCGATAGCGGTGATCTCCCTGGCGAGCAGTTCGATGATGCGCTTCGTGCGGATTCCGAGTTCGCCCTTGTCGACGTACTGGTCGAAAGCCGTGCGGGTCGCCCGCTTCCACGCCTGGGAGGACACCCGAGCACGGCGGACGCCGCCGTAGAAGGCTGTCTTGGGTGCGCCGGTGTCATCCCGGTTGAGGTTGCTGGGCGGAACGGACTGCAGGACGTGAATGTCGAGGAAGGTGTTGGACATGGTGTTCTCCTAAGTGGGGATTCAGTTCTCAGTGGATGAAAATATGCGTGTGCGTGGATAGGGCGCATCAGTCCTGCGGTGTTTCCGCACTCATGGAATTCGGGTCCTTGCGGTATCTGAAGAAATCACGGCTCCAATTCCTCTGCACATTGGCCCGGAGTGAACGGTCCTGCCAGTAGTAGAGGTCTTTGGCAAGGACGCCGAAGTCCAGGCCGATGCTACGGCGTTCCATCAAACCCACGAGGTTGCGCAGGTGCCGCTGCAGTCCGGTGACGGATTCCGCCTGAGCGAGCTTCGCCAGACGTTCCCACACCGCGCCGCGTTCCATATGCTCATCGGGGTGGTCGGCGAGTTTCCGTGCCGCTTCGCCCAGGCCACGCCACCGGACGTGCATGGGAGCGCTCTTGGACTGCTGCAACTGGGCGAAACTGGTCATCGCGATGTGTACGGCGATTTCCACCCGGTCATACCGGCTCTGACCGTAGGTGTCCGCGTCCGGGTCATTGTTCGGCAAGAAGTCTGGGATGAGGTACTCGCCCACCTCCCACGCGGTTCCGGGCTCAGCCGCCGTCGCATGCCGGAGCTGGGCCAGAGCGGCACGGGCGGTGGGATCTCCTTCAAGGTAGCGGCTCTGCAAGGATGCCGCTTGGGTCCTCACGAATCTTTCCGCCTTCTCTGCGACGGAACCGGTTCTTGTCTCTGGTTCAGGATTTGTCGTCATGATTCTCCTCTTCGAAGGCAAATGGGAGTGTCTTCGCCAGCCCCCTGCGCAGATAGATCAGGGCCAGCTCGGTATTGAGCCAGGTCTTATTCTCACTATCGACGATGCGCCCGAGATAGGACTCCTCGCCCGCCTCGTCCGCCATGGTCTTCGCCTGGTTGAGTGCCGCGACTTTGAGGGCCTTCTGCCAATGTGCGCGGGCATCGGTCCAAGCAGTGTTTTTCTCCAAGAGCGTCAGCCACTGTTTGAAGAGCTTGCCGAAGAGCAGATAGGCCTCTTCCTTGGCCTCGGCGCGAGGTGTGTCGGCCATATCGATCCCGCGGGCCTTGGCCAGATTTGCGGCATACGTCCCCAGATACCAGGCGACGGTGTCTGCCTCGTCGATAGCTGCCAACACGGTGCGCGCAGCGTCGACTGCCTCTTCTTCTAGAAGGAACGGCGGAACCTTGAGACTATCGTCGGTGACCTCGGCAAAGGTTGCGCTCTGAGGGCCGTACTCCACGCCGAAACTTGCGATATCAGGCATAAAGCCAACGTCCAGCTTGCCTGCGGCGGCCAGGGCACCGATCCATTGGAGAATTCCCGGCTCCTTGAACTGTCGTTGGTTGTCAACGAGTGCTTGGGCCTTAGTCGGTAGCCAGGCGGTCAAGCCTCTCCACACGGCCTTGTTTGGGTCGACCATGCCCGGCATGAACACTGTGGTGTCGAACTTCTTGGACTGGGGCTTGCTATAGCGCCAGGTCATCATCGGGTCCAGATCGTATTTGTTCTGTTCCGCCAGGGGATCGCCATAGCAGAGCACGACTCGGACGACTGATTGGCCGTCGAAGACCAATCGCAGTCGCCGGGCCTGCCAGGTGTAGACCTGGATGAAGCCCCGGGGTCTGGCCGGGCTGTCGAATTCTGGAACAGCTCCGGGATGGGGACGTTCCCATGGCGGAAGATCATCCGGACTGCTGATCGCTCCGATGGTTTCCGGCGCAATGTAGTTGAGCTGCAGGGTGAAGGCGAGGTCCTCGCCGGAGGCGATGAGGATTTCGCCTTTGCCACCCCAAGCGGTTCCCAGGGGGTAGACCTTTCCATTCTTGGCCCGGGGGTCACGGCGGTCCGGAGTCTTGATGCCGGAGGTGTCGTATGCCTGGGTGTGGACCAACCAGCGTGCGGCCTCGGCCGGGGTCATTCGTTCGAGGCTATCGGGCCCGCGCTGAGCGAACATCTGTACATTCGCGGGGTAATCTGCGACGAAGGTCCCAAGGCCCTTGGGGTCACCCTTGGCCGGGCCCAGGTCGGCTACCTGGAAGAACGGTTCAGTGGGGTGTCGCAACCAGAACCGTTCACGGTGTTTCGCCAGATAGGCCCCGACTTGGTCGACCGTGTCCTGCCAGTCATTCGTTCTGGTGTCCCAGTCACTTGGATCTTTGGGCAGACCCAGCGCCCTGGACATGATGGCGACGAGGACCCTCAGGAGGGCCGGCCGCATCGTGGGGAGTTCACCGTTGAGCCGGCGGATCGACTCGGCTTTCCTGAACACCTCGTTGATGGACAGCTCAGCGTCCGTGCCATCGGTCAGAAGGACTGGGATCCACGGTTCGTCGATGAGGTTGAAGAACGGTTGGTTCATCTGGGTAGACACCTCCTCTGCGTGGATTGTGGGGGATGCGGACATGAGCTTCCTTCCTATAGGTGTCTTGGCGGTGGGACGGCGTTATCGGCGAGATGCCTGAAGTCCGTCATCCAGGTCATAGATGATGGTCCAGTCGCCAATTCGGCCTGTGCAGCGGTGCGGATTCCCCTCATCGGTTTGCAGGGGGAGGATCAACTGCCCGCGGAGTAGAGGCGAGTGTTGCAGGTTCGGCCGCCCCAGTTTCTCCAGCTCGCCGATCACGGCATCACCGACTTTCCCCTTGGACATCTGGAAGGGGAGACGGATGGATGAGTTGGCGACTGCCTCGGCGATGGTCCAGGGTACGGGGCCCTCATCCGGGATGACCTCACCACGGTGTTCGGGCAACCAGTCCAGGGTCCGCCAGCCGGTGCCGTCGGTGAGGACGAGCAGCACTTCGATGGATTCGGAGCCGTCCCTGACCCTGCCGCGTGCGCGGTTGTAGGGGTCCGGGTCGTCGGCTTCACCGTCATTGTCCTGCAGCCAGCCGTCCAGGCCGCTGAGGGAAGCCGTGGGCGTAGTGGCCCAACGATTCGCGAAGTCTTCGATCTCCTGTACCTTGGTTGCTGCGTTTTGGGTAGCTTCATCCATTGCCAGTTGCCAGTCTGCCGGACCGATGGGGTCAGTTCCGTAGACGGTGTGGACCAGAGTCGGAACGTCTCCCGGAGTCGTGAGAGAGCCCGGCACGCCGCACACCTGCTGTAGCGCAGCGAGTGAGCGGAGCAGAACATGTTCACCGTAGATGGCGATGCTGTCCCCGTTGATCTTCGGCGGGATGACTGCGGGATCTGTAATGCCCGCGATGAAGCAACGCGGATCGCGCAGTGGCTGCGGTCGGGTCCGGCCCGCATGCCGGTGGACGCGGCCGAGCCGTTGAATCAGCAGGTCGACGGGGCACAGGTCGGTGATGACTGCGTCAAAATCAATGTCGAGGCTCTGTTCGACAACCTGGGATGCGACTACGATGGCCCGTTCGGGACGTGCGCCGTCCTTGCCGAAGCGGTCCAACAAGTCTTGGTCCAACTGGGCTCGGTCGCTGGCTGCGAAGCGTGCATGGGCGACGTTGACGACGTCGGCGCCGAAGGCCTCGCGGAGTAGCTGCGCGGTGTGCTGAACGCGTTTCACGGAGTTCCGAATCACCGCGATGCAGCCGCCTTCCGCAATGAGTTCGCGAACTGTCGCCACCAGGGTCGAGTCATCGTCGGTGAGTTCCTGCAATGCGACGGATCGGTTCGGCTTGCCAGGGAATTCCGTCTCCGTGACCGAGGTTCCGGTCACCAACGTGAGCACTGGATACTTGGGTGCAGTAGACGTGTCTGCCTGGGCCGTAACGGCAATCTCGTCGCCGTCCGGGTTGGTATCTCCGGCAGAGGCCATCGCCGGGGTCTTCGCCCTTTGTCGTAGGCCCCGACGGTAAGCCGCAGCGAGGTCGGCCTTCTGTGCCGGGGGCAGTGTTGCGGTGAGGATGATCGTGGGTATGCCCAAGCGGCCCAGCCATTCCAGAGAATCGCGCATGAAGACCTTCATCGTCGTGTCCGCAGCGTGTGCCTCATCGATGATGACGACCTTATTGGCGAATCCACTGTGGCGCAGCATGACGTGGCGCGCCTTGAGCGATGCCATGAGGAGCTGGTCGACAGTTCCTACGACGAAGTCGGCCAGGATGCGTTTTTTGCGGCCGGACAGCCAGTCGTGGGTACCAGGTTGGAGGATCTTGGTCTTCCGATTCCCGGCAGCTGCATCGTGGCATTCGGTCGGAGCCTGGGCCGGGGGGCTCTGGAAATCCAGTGCGTCTGACAGCTCAGCCGTATCCGAGGTGTCCTTGGGCCTGATGCGGCGCATGTCCCGGTAAGTCCGATTCAGCAATGATTTGCCGTGGGCTAGCGCAACGGACACCTGACTGTCCGGAGAATGTGATTCGACGTGGCGCAACCATTCGGCGACTCGGGTGAAAATGGCATTCGTCGTAGCCTGCGTGGGTAGGCCGATGAACACACCCGTGGCTCCAGTCGCCTGGGCCAGGTTCTCCGCAGCCAGAAGCGCGGCCTCGGTCTTGCCCGCACCTGTTTCGTCCTCCAAGATGAGCAGCGCCGACTCCGTGAGGTCCTTGGTCTCGTTGAACGCGGCTGATTGACCGGGACGTGGTGTGGCAGCATCGGGTAAGTCGAACCGGTGGCGCAGCGCGACATCGGCGGAAGGCGCCGGTGCCGGTCGCCATTGGCTGGGGAGCCGCAGCCTTTTCCATGCGTGGTCGACTCGCTCCTGTGTCGATGCACAGGAGCAGATGTCCTCCTCCAGCTCGATCAAGGGGAAAACGTCCTGGTTCGATGCGATCCAGTCGGCTTGGATGACCAAGCCAGTCAGTAGAGACAGAACTGCCCGGTCAAGGACGAATCCGGGGTCCTTCCATATCGGAGCAGCGAAATCGAGTCTTGATACGTCGATGATGTGGTGGGCGAGGGCCCGCTGCACATGTGGCCAGGGGGAGTCTTCCGAGCCGAGCCGCGCCGGCCACAATTTCTGCTGCATCAGACTCGTTGTCGGCTGGATGGGTGTTGTCATCCCGTGGTGGGCCCCTGCAATGCTGGCCATCTGGTGAACGATGGGGAACTCCACTGGAGTCGGGTGACGCTTTTTCTTGGATGCCTGTCCTGGTTCCTGCAGCCCAAAGTCTTCGCTCAGCACCCGGGCCAGGATGATCTCCGAGGCCAGGGAATGCGGGAACTCGCCTTGGCTTGCAACAGGTTCGGCATCATGGGTGTTCAGGGCAAAGCCCGGGTCGTCGAAAGCCATCTGTGTCTGTTCGAGCAGGTGTCCAGCCATCTTGTCTACCTGTCCTTGGAACGCCGGGCCAGACTTGCCGAGGTCATGCGATGCGCCGAGGAACCAGACCAGCTGGTCTAGTTCTACATCAGTCGGCAGTGATGCGGTGAGGACGCGCCGCTGTTGTGGGGACACTCTGTGGTGGAGCAGCCGCGTGGCGACTTCCCCCGTGTCGTACAGGTGCACTGGCAGAGGGAGCCAATGGGTGATCTGGCCGGTGTCGGGATCCAGTCCCGTCTTCGCCCAGAGGTGGGCGGCAAGGGCGAGATGGTCATTCATTGCGGGGAACTTCCTCGGTGAGGTCAGGGTGATTCATTTGTTGGGGATCATTCTGAAGTCGACTCTAGAGCAAGTTCTAGAACTCCGAACCCTCCGTCGCTAGAAGCCCCTCCGAATCACCGCTCAACGCACGCGATCGCGGCCGGTACGCCATGTACCGACCGCGATCGCGTGCCGTATGAAGGGCCTCGGCCCTGCACTCAGACCTGCCCTCAGCGCTTCCTGGCCAGAGCCCGGTCCAGGCCGAACCGGCCCGGGCCCACCGCGGCGATGGTCGCCGCGGCCAGGGCGATCATGGCGACCAGTTCCCAGCCGCCGCTCGAGACGATGATCCCCGCCCCGGCATGGACCAGGAAGAAAGCGCCAATCATGTCGAGCACGACCAGGAGTCCGACGATCGGCGTGAACAGCCCCAGGATCATCAGTGCGCCGCCCACGTACTCCACGGCCAGGGCGAACACCAGTGCTAAGGCCGGGGCCGGCACGCCCATGCCCGCGAACATCTCGACACCGTCGCCGAAGCCCTGCATGCCCCACTTCTGGTAGCCGTGGGCGATGAGCACCACGCCCAGCAGGACTCGGGCGATGAGCAGAACCCAGTCCCGGACGGCGGTCGGCAGTGTGAAGAGCCTGCGGTCGGAATCCGCCGAGGTCCCGGCTGGACTGGTCTTGGTCGTTTCGGTCGGCATGCGGTCGGTGGACATCGATGCTCCTTCGAGGATTGGGACCCGACGGCGGAGGTCTCCTGCTGTCGGATCGATGATTGCTGGTCCCGCAGACTCTAGGAGAAATAGTTGAGTTTTAAATTAATGCCCGGATGGTATGGGCTGGGAGTCTGTGCACTCCCACCCCAGTTGAGACTCCTCACCGGCTGTGCGAGGATCGAAGGATGAAGACCAGCCCCCGCTCTGTCGCACGCTCCGTTGAGCGCTCTGCAGCCCCTCGTCACCGCGCCACGCTCGCCAAGACCCTGACAGCATCGGCCCTGGCGGTGACGCTGGCACTGACCGGCTGCACCTCGGGCACCAGCTCGAATGAAAGCGGCAACGACGCTGCCAACGCGACGAACGGCACCGGCGGCGCCCAGGCCTCGGCCGCGGCGGAGCCCACCGAAACCCAGGACCCTACGGCCCTGAAGCCGGGCACCAACCACAGCTATGCGGCGGACGAGGCCGGCTACGTCTATAAGTCCAAGGACGTCCACGACTGGCTGTGGGGCGAGAAGAAGGAATCGAAGACCTACCCGAAGAAGAAGATCGCCTTCCTGACCTTCGACGACGGCCCCACGAACACCACCCCCAAAGTGCTCAAACAGCTGAAGAAGAATGACGTGCCCGCCACCTTCTTCGTCATCGGCGGAGAACTGGGTGTCGAGCGCAAGGGCAGCCCCGCCCACCTCAAAGACGAGATTGCCGCCGGCCACTCCGTCGCGATCCACAGCTACAGCCATAACTTCCACAAGCTCTACCCCGGCCGGGTCGCCAAGCCCAAGGCCATCGTCAAGGAATACGAGAAGACCCTGGCCAATCTGCGTGAGGCCGTCGACCCCGAATTCAACACCCACACCTGGCGCTACCCCGGCGGCCACGGCTGGAACGGGATGAAGCCCGCGGACAAGGCTCTGAATGCCAAGGGCATGAACTGGATCGACTGGAACTCTGAGAACGGCGACGGCACGGATACTGCCTCCTCGACCGGATCCGGCCGCGCTCAGCGGGCCCTGTCCACGATCGGCACGGACACGCGCGTGGCCGTCATCCTGATGCACGACTACAAGGACAATGAGCCGACCGTCGATTCGATCACCCCGGTGGTCAAGCGCTTGAAGAAGCTGGGCTTCGAATTCGGCGTGATGGACTGAGCTGTTGGATGGGGCCAAGGACTGAGGGAGCGGGCTGCGGTGATGGACTGGTGTGACGCAGGTCAGTGCCGGGTGGTTGACTAGAGATATGCCCATTACGCGCAAAATCCTCGAAGTCGCAGACAGCACCCCCGATCTGCCCGCCATCGTCGGCCCTGCCCCAGGCGAGTCCCTGAGCTATGCGCAGCTCGTGACCGATTCCGCGCACATGTTCAAATCCGTGTCCATGCTGCATGCCGAACAGTCTGATCCCCCTGCCCCCGCTCCGGAAACCGGCGGCATCCCCATCACCGCCGTCAGCCTCAAATCCGCCTACCACTCCGCGCGCATCGTCGCGGGTCTGGCCGGCTTCCGCGCGGTCTCGGCAACGGTGGACCCGCGCTGGCCCATGGAGCACCAGGTCCACGTCATCACCTCGACGGGAATCGGCCTGGTCATCACGGACAGCCCCGACCTGCCCGCGGCCCTGGCCAACGCCGGATGGACCGGCACTGCGATCAGCCTCAAGGAATTCCACTCCCACGAATCCCAGTGGGTCGACGGATTCGACGACCTGGCCCAGCCCACGGTGCGCGACGGCGCCGAGCCCTTCCTCATGCTCTTCTCCTCCGGCACCACCTCGGCGCCCAAGGCCTTCCTGAAGACCAGAGAACAGTATCGCAACAACTTCGCCGTGTCCTCGGCGTATCTGGAACCGGACCCACAGGTGCAGACCCTGGCACCCGGTCCCATGTCCTACAGCCTGACGCTCTACGCGCTGATCGAATGCCTGGCCTCGGGCGGCAGCATCCACGTGGCCGACGAATTCGCACCGATCGAAATCGGCACGCGGATCGCCCAGGAGAAGATCTCCCGGATCGTCGCAGTCCCCGCCGTGGTCCAGGGCCTGGCCGCCGCCGCTCTGCGCGACCCTGAGCGCTTCACCAGCGTCAACCTCATGGTGGTGGGCGGGGCGAACCTGTCCGCCCGCACCCGCGACCTGGTGGGCGCAGTGCTGCCCGACGCCCGCCTCGTCAGCTATTACGGCGCTGCCGAACTGGGCTTCATCGGTGACTCCCGCGACGGCGACGGCACGCTCATCAGCATCTACGACGGCATCAAGGTGCAGATCCGCGATCCCAAACTGGCCCTGAGCGACGGCCCCGCAGCGGTCCTGCCGGACGGGGAACTGGGCGAGATCTGGATCTCCGGCGGCGCCGTGTCCGACGGCTACGTCTCCTCGACCAGCTCCGAACACCTGCGCGACGCCGCCGGCTGGGGCACCGTGCACGATATGGGCCGGATCGTCGACGGCAAGATCAGCCTGGCCGGGCGCGCCGGCGACATCATCGCCACCGGCGGCCACAAGGTGTCCCTGCCGGAAGTCGAGCGGGCCTTCGAAACCCTGGCAGGCCTCAACACAGTGTGCGCGGTCGCCCTGCCGAGTGAGTCCCTGGGTCAGATCGTGGCCCTGGCGATCGAGGAACGCGTGTCCCACTCCAAGGTCGGCAAGTCCTCGACCTTCCCCTCGAAGTCCGAGCTCATCATGCACGCGCGCGCCAACCTGGCCCCGCAGTTCGTACCGCGCCGCTGGTACAAGATCGACAAACTGCCGCGCACCGTGGGCGGCAAGATCCGCCGCGGCGCCACCGCCGAACTCATCGTGCTGGCCGAATCCGGCGGCCACGATGCCGACCAGCTGGGGGTGCAGCGGATTTGAGCGAACTCCGCGAAGTCGTCGTCACGGGCCTGGGGGCCATCACCCCCTCGGGCACGACCCCCGGTGCACTGTGGGACGCCGTGCGCTCCGGCCGCAGCGCGATCACCCGTCTGGACGACGATCCGGAATTCGCGGATCTGGCCGTGCGGATCGGCGGCCGGGTCACCGGCTTCGACGCCGAGGCCGTGCTCACCCGCCAGCAGGCCCGCCGGGTGGACGCCGTGGTCGCCTGGGCCGTGGCCGCCGGTGACCAGGCCCTGGCACAGGCCCTTTCGCGGGCCCTGGGCCCGGGCGATCGCCTGAGCTCGAAAGCGTCGGACGGCGCCGCCGAGGCCCCGTCCGGGTATGCGCCGCTGGGCCCCAAACCAGCCCTGGACCTGCCCTGGGACCCACCGCGCATCCAGGTCACGGTGGGCACCGGCTCCGGCCCCGTACGCGCCATGCAACAGGCCACCCGACTCCTCGACGCCGAAGGCCCGCGCCGCGTGCCGCTGAGCCTGGCAATGCACGGCGCCCCCGATTCCGCCGCCGCCGTCATCAGCCAGCGCCACGGAATCCAGGGCCCGGCGGACTCGGTCAGTGCCACCTGCGCATCGGGAACGGTGGCCCTGGGCCGGGCGCTGCGCACCATCCGCCACGGCTACGCCGACGCTGTGCTGGTCGTGGGCATGGAGGACTGCCTGGGCCCGGTCAACCTGTCATCGAACGCGAACCTGCGGGCCCTGGCCAGCGGCTGCGAGGACGACCCCGCCGCCGCCAGCCGGCCCTTCGCCGCAAACCGCCGGGGCTTCGTCATGAGCCAGGGAGCTGCCGCAATCCTGGTGGAATCCGCCTCATCCGCAGCCTCCCGCGGCGCCCGCGCCCTGGCCCGGATCACCGGCTTCGGCGACAGCTCGGACGCCTTCCACCCGACGGCCCCGCACCCCGACGGCCGGGGTGCGGCCCAGGCGATGCACCGTGCCCTCGCCGATGCCGGCCTGGCACCCGCGGCAATCGGGCACATCAACGCGCACGGGACCTCGACCGCGGCCGGGGACTCCGCAGAACTGGCCGCCGTGACCACCGTGTTCGGGACAGATGCACCGCCGATCAGCGCGACCAAGTCCTCGACCGGCCATCTGCTGGGCGCCGGCGGCGTGGTCGAGGCGATCATCGCCATCGCCACCCTGGAAGACCAGCTGCTGCCGCCGACGATCAACCTGGCCAAGCCCGATCCCGCCTTCGCGGATTTCGACCTGGTCACCGCGGCCCGGCGCGTCGAGCACCTGGACCATGTGCTGTCGAACTCCTTCGGCTTCGGCGGGCACAACGCCTCGCTCGTGGTCTCGCGAATGCAGCCTGAGTGAGAGTGCAGCGTGAGCGAACCCCGACCGCCACATCCCCGATCAAACCCCTCAACAGTGAAGGAAACGCCATGACCGACCGCGAAGCCCGCCACGCGGAACTCGCCGAAACCTACCTGCCCGACGAGCTGCTGGAGACCCTGCGCTCGCGCGCTGCGGACTACGACGCGCAGAACACCTTCTTCTTCGCCGACCTGGACGACCTGCGGGCCCAGGGCTATCTGACCCTGTTCGTGCCGGAGGAATTCGGCGGTCCCGGCCTGAGCCTCAACCAGGTGGCGCGCCTGCAGACCCGCCTGGCCACCGCCGCGCCCGGCACCGCCCTGGCCATCAACATGCACCTCATGTGCACGGGCGTGGCCCATGCGCTGCGGGCCCGCGGCGATCACTCCCTGGACTGGGTGCTGCAGGATGCGGCCGCCGGCGAGGTCTTCGCCTTCGGCATCAGCGAACCGGCCAACGACTGGGTGCTCCAGGGCGCCAATACGCGCGCAGTCCCCATCACCGAAGGCCCGGACGAAGGCGGCTATGCGCTGTCGGGCGTGAAGATCTTCACCTCGCTGTCGCCGGCCTGGACACGGCTGATCGTCCATGCGACCGACGACTCCAGCCCGGACGATCCGCGCTTGGTCTACGGCTTCCTGGACCGCCCCGGAGCGCTGGGCGGCAAGCTGTCCGGCACCGCGGACTCCCTGCCGGGTGTGACGACCTCGGACGATTGGGACGTGTTGGGTATGCGCGCCTCGCAGTCGCGCGCCACCATCCTCGACGGCGCCGTGATGCGCCCCGACCGGATCGCGCGGACCATGGAGCCGGGACAGGCCGCCGCCAAGGACCTGCTGGTCTTCGGGATCACCGTGAACTTCCAACTGCTCATCGCCTCGGTCTACGCCGGGGTGGCCCGCCGCGGCCTGGAACTGGGCGCGGCGGCGCTGCGCCGTCGCAAGTCCGCCAAGGGCGGCACCACTCTGGCCGAGGTCGGGGAATGGCGGGTGCGCCTGGCCGATGCCGCGATGGCCCAGATGCCGGTGAATGCGCAGATCGATGCCTATACGCGCGACTTCGACGAACTGACCGACCACGGGGCGGGCTGGCCGCAGCGCCTGCTGACCGCGCGGATCAACGCCGGCACCCAGGCCCGCCGGGCCACGGAGACCGCGCTGATCTTGGGCGGTGGCGCCTCGTTCAACGCCTCCGGCGAGGCCGCGCGCCTGTACCGGGACGCCGCAGCCGGGATCTTCCACCCGGCCCCGGAGGATTCGGCCCGCGCGCTCTTCGCCGCAGCCTGGCTCGACGACTGAGCGCTGAACTCTGCCGGCTCAGTCGGCAGCGGCTCGGGCCCTGCGCGCCCGCACCCGCGCCGGCCCCAGCCGCAGATGGGGTTCGGCCGTGGGATCCCCGCGCAGGATCCGCCTGTCGTCCGTGTAGTCCTCGGGCACTGACCACGGGAATTCCAGCCCGGCCCGCGGCATCAGATCCTGTGCCCGCTGCACATAGCCGGCGGCGAAGGTGTTCATCGGGGTCAACTCGGCACCTGCGGTCGGCGCATCGGGCACCGCTACATCGGCCCCGCGTTCGTCCATCGCCGCCAACAGGCGCAGCCAATAGCGGCACAGCGGCCCCAGCTTGAGCGTCCACGAATTGTTCAAATACCCCATGGCGAACAAGAAGTTCGGCACCCCGCTGAGCATGCAGCCGCGGTAGACGACGGTTGCGGGCAGATCCACGTCCTGCCCGTCGACGCTCATCCGGATCCCGCCGAACTGCAGGAGTTCGAGTCCGGTCGCCGTGATGATGATGTCGGCCGGCAACACCCTCCCGGAGGATAGCCGGATGCCCTCGGGGACGAAGGTCTCGATCGTGTCGGTGACGACATCGGCGGCGCCGGCGCTGATCGCCTGGAACATATCGGCGCCCGGCACGAAGCACAGCCGTTGCTCCCACGGGTTGTAATCGGGGCTGAAGTGCTCATCGATCGGATAGTCATCCGGCAGGGCCTCGGCATTGGCCGCGCGGATATAGGCGCGCATCTCATCTGGATGGTCCTGGGCGTTGCGCCACACCATGCGCTGGGTGACGATGTGCCGGTAGCGCGTCGCCTTGGCAGCCAGCGGCGCGGGCAGCCAGCGCTGCAGGCGGACGTCGGCGGGGTCCTCGGTCATGGTCGGCAGGACGAAGGCGGGGGAGCGCTGCAGCATCGTCACGTGCGCGGCCGCCCCGGCGCGCTCGCCCGCAGCACCACCGTCCGTGCCCACCGTGCTCGCACCCGTCGGGCCGGTGGCACCTGCCGGGCCCGTGGCACCTGCCGCAGCTGCGTCATCCCCGGCCGAGGCCTCGGCCCCGGTATCCGCGCTGTAGCCGGCCAGGGCGGGTACCAGGGTGACGGCGGTGGCGCCGCTGCCGATCACCACGACCCGCTTGTCCGCGTAGTCCAAGTCCTCCGGCCAGTCCTGCGGATGGACGATGGTGCCGGAGAAATCGTCCTGGCCGTTGAAGACCGGCGTGTGCCCGCGGTCGTGGTCGTAGTAGCCGGAGGCGCTGACGAACCAGCGGGCGGTGACCGTGATGGTCTGCCCGGCGCGTTCGGCGGTGATGGTCCAGCGCGCGCTTTCGGAATCCCAGTCGGCCGCCAGCACCTTGGTGTTGTAGACGATGTGCTCGTCGATGCCGTATTCGGCGGCGGTGTCGCGGATGTAGCTGCGGATCAGCCCGCCGGCGGCGATCGCATTGGACCGGCTCCAGGGCCGGAACTCGTAGCCGAAGGTGAACAGGTCGGAATCCGAGCGGATGCCGGGATAGCGGAATTTGTCCCAGGTTCCCCCGGATTCCGCCCGTGCCTCGAGGATCAGGAAGTCGTCTTGGGGGCGCTCACGGGTCAGATAGCAGGCAGTGCCGATCCCGGACAGGCCGGCGCCGACGATGAGGACGTCGACGGAAACGGGGATGGGGACAACGTCATTGTTGTGAGTCATCTCACGATTGTATCCGGTGTTCGGGGGCCGCCGCCCGGCCGGACCGGGCTGGACCGGGCTGGGCCATACCGGCCCGGCCCGGGCGGCGGCTGCGCTCAGTCCTTGTACTCCACCGGAGTGCGCGGGGTGTACTCCGAGCGGTCGGTGTCCACGGTCAGGGTGACGGAGGAGTCCCGGTTGGGCACGCAGAAGCCGATGGTCTTCGACTTCTTCTCCCCGGGCTCCATCGGGTCGATGTCCTGCAGCCCGTTGATCTTGTGGTCCTCATCGTGGGTGTCGGTCACCTCGGTGGCGGTGTCGTCGAGCCCATCGGAGTTCTCGTAGGTCAGGCTGTAGGTCGTGTCCTCGGCCGCATCGTAATCATCGTCCGTGTCGTTGACATAGGTCAGCTTGTACAGGCGGACCGGATCGCCGGTATGGCAGTCATCGGCCTTGCCCTTCTTGTGCAGCTTCTCGGTGCCGTTCGTCTTCACCGTCAGTTTGAGCCCATCGTCGAATTCGACCGTGTCGCCGAACTTCGCCTTGTGGTCATCGCCGCGCGAGACCGTGGGTGCGGGGGTCAGGTCGTCTCCGGTCTTCGTCGGTGAGGTGCCGGTACCGCAACCGGATAGGACGAGTGCCAGGAGGCCCGTGGCGGCGAGGGGGAGGACTGACAGAGCGGACTTCTTCAAACCGGCTGACTCCTGATAGCAGATGATACGCAGATGGGGTTCGATACAGAACTGTATTTCAATACAGAAGTGTATCGAACCCCGAGTGCTAAGCGGAATCCCGGGTTCGCCGGGTGGTCTGGCCGGCGCCTCAGGTGACGGCGCCGCGCCTGCGGTACTCCGGGGTGTCCCACAGCTTGTCGTCGAGCACCTCGCGCAGCACCTCCACCGCGTCCCAGACATCCGCATAGCTCAGGTATAGCGGAGTGAAGCCGAAACGCAGCACCTCGGGCTCGCGGTAGTCCCCGATCACCCCACGGGCGATCAGAGCCTGCATGACGGCGAAGCCCTCCGGATGCGCGATGCTCACCTGGCTGCCGCGTTCGGCGTGCGCCTCCGGGGTGACCAGGGTCAGCGGATGGTCGGCCAGGCGCTCGCGGACCAGGCGGATGAACAGGTCCGTCATCGCCAGGGACTTCTCCCGTACAGCCGCGATGTCCGAGTCGGCGGCGATGTCCAGTCCCAGCTCGGCCACCGACATGGACAGCATCCCCTGCGTTCCAGTCAGATACCGCCTGACGTCATCGGCCGGGGTGTACTCCGGGGACATTGCGAACGGCGCATTATGACCCCACCAGCCGGACAGCGGTTGGGAGAACCTGCCCACGTGCTCCGGGGAGACCCACAGGAACGCGGGTGATCCCGGGCCGCCGTTGAGGTACTTGTAGGTGCATCCGACGGCGAAGTCGGCGCCGTCTGCGCGCAGGGCGATCGGCAGGGCCCCGGCCGAATGGCACAGGTCCCACACCGTCAACGCACCGGCTGCGTGCGCGGCTCGGCTCACCTCGGCCATCGGGAACAGCCTTCCGGTGCGGTAGTTGACGTGCGTGAGCACGATGAGTGCCGCGTCCTCGGGAACCGGGCGGGAACCGTCGCCCCAGGCCACGACCTCGGCGTCGTCGACCAGTTCGACCCGGTAGGGCGCGGCGCCCGCGGGCACCGACTCCCAGGTGTCCAGCTCGGGAGTGCCCGCCGCCCGGCCCTGGTTGAGCTGCTCGGCCAGGCCGGTCAGGATGTAGATATCGGAGGGGAAGTTCTCGCGCTGGGTGTAGATGGTGCGCTTCTCCGGGTGGTCGGCCGCCTGGATCTTCAGCGCAGCCGCCGAGGTCTTGAACAGGTTGACCGAGGTCGTGTCCGTGACCACGGCCGTCCCCTCGGCCCCGCCCAGGAGTCCGGCCACCTTGTCGCCCAGGCGCGCGGGCAGTTCGAACCAGCCGGCGTCGTTCCAGGAGCGGATCAGGCCGGTGCCCCATTCCCCCCCCGATCACCCGGCGCGCCACCTCGAGTGCGCCGGCTGGCTTGGGTCCCAGGGAGTTCCCGTCCAGGTAGATGACCCCGGCCGGCAGCTCGAAGGCGTTCCGTACGCCCGCCAGCGGGTCCACCGCGTCGAGGGCCAGCATGTCCGCACGGGTCAATGGCGTGTTGTTCATCAGAGTCCTTTCGCGTGTCTCACCTCACTCTAAGCGGTCGGTACGATTGTGCTGGGGCCGTCCACGGCCCGATACCGCATACCTTGAGAGGACAACCGTGTCTGTCAGCCCGGAGACCACCAGCAATCCCAATCCGATCGCCCAGTACGCGGCCGCGGAGTCCGCCGCGGGCGCTGCACTCAAGGAGACCGCCCGCACCGCAGCGGAAGCGCTGCGCGAGGCGACCGTGGCCCTGAGCCATGCGATCCACGCGGAGCCGGAGACCGCCTACCAGGAGTTCAAGACGGCGGATAAGCTCGTGGCCTTCATCGAGGGCCAGGGCTTCACCGTCGAGCGCGGCATCGCGGACCTGGACACCGCCTTCACGGCGACCAAGGGCAGCGGCGAACTGGTCATCGGCATCTGCTCCGAGATGGACGCCCTGCCGGAGGTGGGCCACGCCTGCGCGCACAATATGATCGGCTCCTCCGGCGTGCTGGCGGCGGCGGTCCTGGGCGACATGGCCGATGAACTGGGGATCACCGTCAAGCTGTACGGCACCCCGGCGGAGGAACTGGGCGCCGGCAAGGTCTTCATGCTCGAGCGCGGGGCCTTCGACGGAGTGCACGCGGCGATGATGGTCCACCCCGGCACCGACGAGGAGTCCCGCCACTTCACGCGCGCCATCAACGACTACGAGGTCCTCTACCACGGCAAGACCGCGCATTCGGCCGGTGCGCCGTGGAACGGCATCAACGCCGGCGACGCCGTGACGGTGGCGCAGGTTGCGATCGGCCTGCTGCGCCAGCACCTGCGCCCCGGCAATCTGCTCCACGGCATCGTGACGAAGGCGGGCGAGGCCCCCAATATCGTCCCCGGCGAGTCCAGCATGTACTACAACGGTCGGGCCAATACGATGGAGGAGCTCGAGGAGCTCAAGCTGCGCCTGTTCAAGTGCTTCGAGGCCGGGGCCACGGCCACCGGCTGCTCGTTCGAGATCAAGGAGGACTGGCCGGCGTACTCGGAGTTCCGCAATGACTACCCCTTCTCCGCGACCTATCAGCGTAATGCCGAGGCCCTGGGGCGGACCTTCGACAATGCCGATGAGGCGTACCTGAAGGAGAAGGCCGGCTCGACGGACATGGCGAACATCTCGCTGCTCATCCCGACGATCCACCCCTCGGTGCGCTTGAACGCCGGCGGGGCGGGCAATCACCAGCCGGAGTTCGCCGCCTACACCGTGACCGAGGAAGCCGACGAGGCGATGTGGGAGTCCGGACTGGCGATGGCCTGGACCGCGATCGATCTGGCTCTGGATCCGCAGCAGCGCGAGCGCCTGCTGTCGACCCGGATCGACCACACGACGGAAACCGGAGTAGCCCACAGCTGACCGATTCCATACATTCGGGTTCCACCACCCGGGGAATTCCACGATAAGGGAAGTGCGCGTTATTCTCGAAAACTCGTGGGATACCCCGGGTATTTATCTTGTATCTATGCATAACCCCAGGTCAGGATGGTTGCGAAATGGGATGTGAGCGTTCGCACTAGCTCTCGGTTAAGTGTTTCATGTGTTTTGGTTGTATTGTCGCTTAACGTTTTAGTCGGATATCGGCGACCCCGGTATCCCACCGCGTCGGTGCGGCACATCCGCACATATGGACACATGAGGACATAGGAGTCACGTATGCACACATTCGCCCCGGAGGTGGCGCCCGTCGGAGACAGTCTGTTTCTGTCCGCCCTGGTCGGCATCATCCCCCTGCTGGTCTTCTTCGTCATGCTCGCCGTCTTCCGCACGCGCGCGCAGACCGCCGGCGCCGCGGCACTGGTCGTGGCCATCGTGGTCGCGATCTTCGGCTTCAAGATGCCGGCCGATTTCGCCCTGCTCTCGGCCACGCAGGGTGCGGCCTTCGGCCTGGTCCCCATCCTCTACATCGTCATCATGGCGATCTGGCTCTACGGCCTGACGGTGCGCTCCGGCCGGTTCGAGGACCTGCGCTCGATCTTCGACCTGGTGGGCCACGGCGACATCCGCGTCCAGGCGATCCTCATCGCCTTCTGCTTCGGTGGCCTGCTCGAGGCCCTGGCCGGCTTCGGCGCCCCGGTGGCGATCACCGCCACCATGCTCATGGCCCTGGGCGTCAAGCCCCTGAAGGCGGCTACCACCGTGTTGGTCGCCAACACCGCTCCCGTGGCCTTCGGTGCGATCGCCACCCCGATCACCACGGCAGCCCAGCTGTCGGGTCTGCACGCCGAACACATCGGTGCGATTGTCGGACGCCAGTCCCCGCTGCTGGCCTGGTTCATCCCGTTCCTCCTGCTGTTCCTGCTCGATGGCATCAAGGGCATCAAGCAGCTGTGGCCGTTGACCCTGGTCGTCGGCGTGTGCTTCTCCGTGGCCCAGTACTTCTGTGCGAACCACTTCTCCTATGAACTGACCGATATCGTCGCGGCCCTGGTCGGCATGGCCGTGGCCGTGATCTTCATGATGTTCTTCAAACCCAAGGGCGCAGACGAGGCCCGCGAGCGCATGGGCATCGAGAAGCCGAAGGCCGCCGAGAAGCTCTCCGGCGCGCGGATCTGGCTGGCCCTGTTCCCCTATATCCTGCTGGTCGTCGTGTTCGGCGTGGCCAAGCTGGTGCCGGCAGTGGCCGCGGGTCTGAAGGCCACCGATGCGCATATCCCGTGGCCGGGTCTGGCCAAGGGGCTGGTGGATGCCGACGGCAATCCGTTGAAGTCCGGTGTGTTCGAACTTCCGTGGCTGTCCTCTCCGGGTTTCCTGCTGTTGCTCACCGGTGTGATCGTCACGATCGTGTACTCCGTGTGCAGCTCCGGAGATAGGTTCACCCTGACGCCTGCCGAGGGTGTCAAGGAGCTGGGTACGACCATTGTGAAGATGGGCGGGGCGATCCTGACGATCGTGCTGGTGCTGGCGCTGGCCTATGTCATGAATTTCTCCGGTCAGACGAAGTCGGTTGGCGTGTTCCTGGCCCAGACCGGTCCGATGTTCGCGCTGCTCTCGCCGGTCCTGGGCTGGATCGGCACTGCGGTGACGGGTTCGGATACCTCGGCCAATGCGCTGTTCGCCTCGCTGCAGAACACCGCGGCGACCGGTGCGGGGATTGATCCGAACCTGACGGTGTCCGCGAACACCACCGGCGGCGTGGTCGGCAAGCTGATCAGCCCGCAGAATCTGGCGATCGCCGCGACCGCGGTGAACCTGCCGGGGCAGGAGGCGACGATTCTGCGCAAGGTGCTGGGCTGGTCGGTCGGCCTGTTGGCGCTGCTGTGCATCATCGTCTACCTCCAGTCGACCCCGGTGCTGGGCTGGATGATCTCAGGGCTGAACTGAGGGGCTGAGACGGACCGCCCCGCGGGCGCACCTCCTGTCGTAGGCTGGGCGTGCGGGGCCATCGACCATCCGGTGGGAAGCCACCCGGTCGGCGGCCCCGCGGGCTATCACGCGACACCCTGAAACACGATGAAGTGGAAACACAATGAAGGAGGACGCCTGTGAGCTTCCGATTCCGTCCCGCCTGGCTGTTCGTCCCCGGCGACCGTCCCGACCGTTATGCGAAGGCCGCCGACCGCTCCGATGTCACCATCATCGACCTCGAGGATGCGGTGGCGCCGGCCGATAAGCCCGTCGCCCGTACCGCCCTGCGCGAGGCCGTGGCCGCGGAGACGCAGGCCGCGCTGGCTGCGCAGGCCTCGGGTGAGAAGCAGAAGGCGGCCGTCACCGCAGCCGGCCTGGTCTACCCGGCCGGCTGTCTGTCGCCCGAGCGCACCGTGATCAGGGTCAATGCGCGTGACACCGAGTTCTTCGCCGCAGACGCGCAGCTGTTGGAGGAACTGCCCTATACGCACGTGATGCTGCCGAAGACGGAATCTCCGGCGGATGTGCGCGCGCTGGCGGACTACCAGGTGGTGGCGATGATCGAAACGGCCGCAGGCACCCTGCGCGCGGCCGAGATCGCGGCCGAACCGAACGTCATCGCCCTGTTCTGGGGTTCGGAGGACCTGGTCGCGGGACTGGGCGGGACCTCGAGCCGGGGACCCGACGGCGGCTATCGCGCGGTGGCCACGCACGTGCGCAGCCACAGCCTGCTGGCGGCCAAGGCCGCCGGCAAGCTGGCGCTCGACTCGATCTGGTCGGACATCGAGGACCTCGACGGTCTGCGCGCGGAGGCCCTGGACGCGGCGGAGTCGGGCTTCGACGCGAAGGTGTCGATCCATCCCGCACATGTGCCGGTGGTGCGCGAGGCCTTCGCACCGACTTCCGCACAGCTGGAGTGGGCGAGGGCGGTGACCGAACTGGCTGCGTCCTCGCAGGGGGCCTTCGCCTATCAGGGCAAGATGATCGATGCGCCCCTGCTCAAGCACGCCGCACGGGTCCTGGAGCGGGCGGGGGAATAGGCACGGCTTCGGCCGGACCGGGTGCCGGGGCGCGTGCCGCCTCGGCACCCGGCGCCGTGGGCTCCTCCTCTATTCTTGAAAGATGATGAGAAGCCGCGACCGCGCCGTGTCCGAACAGATCGAAATCGCCCTGGAGGCCGCGGAGCGCGGCGACGGCACGATTCCCATCGTCGAGGCGGGCGACCCTATCCTGCGCCAGCCCACCGTGCCCTTCGACGGGCAGGTCGACGACGACGTGCTGCTGCAGCTGCTGTTGGCCATGCGCCTGACCGTCAGGTCCGCGCCCGGCGTCGGCCTGGCCTGCCCACAGGTGGGCATCGGCCTGCGCCTGGCAGTGGTCGAGGACCCTGCCACCGTGCCAGAGGAGGTCGCCCGGGTGCGCGAACGCGAACTGCTGCCCTTCACCCCGCTGATCAATCCGGAGTACCGCGACGCCTCAGGAGAGCTTGTCTCCTTCTACGAGGGCTGCCTGTCCGTACCCGGATACCAGGCCGTGGTGCCGCGCCACCGGAAGATCATCCTGTCGGCCCAGGACAATGAGGGCACCGCCTATGAGCGCGAGGTCACCGGCTGGTCGGCGCGGATCGTCCAACACGAAACCGATCACCTCGACGGGATCCTGTACCTGGACCGGGCCGAGATGCGCTCGCTGGCGACGAATGAACAGGTGGCGCGCTGGTGGAACCAACCCGACGCGCAGGCCGCCGCCCGGGCTCTGGGCTTCGAACTGCCGGACACCCCGATCATGTGACCTGGCCTACCCCGGGTGCGGTTCCGTGGGTAGCCTGGGGCATACAATCCTGTCCTACAGACTTTCGGCGTCCGGCTCCCATGGTCGGGCGGCCGCGACCCCATGGAAAGGCTTCCCCATGTCCTCACTGTTTCGCACCAAGACGGTGGAACAGAGCATCGCAGAAACCGAGGAGCCGGAACACGCGCTGAAGAAGAACCTCTCCGCTTTGGACCTGACGGTCTTCGGGGTGGGCGTTACGATCGGCGCCGGTATCTTCGTGCTCACCGGTACGGCCGCCGCGACCAAGGCCGGGCCCGCGCTGGTCCTGTCCTTCGTCATCGCCGGTATCGCCTGTGCCCTGGCGGCCCTGTGCTACGCCGAGCTGGCCTCGACGGTGCCGGTGGCCGGTTCCGCCTACACCTTCGCCTATGCGACCCTGGGCGAGTTCATCGCCTGGATCATCGGCTGGGATCTGATCCTGGAGTTCACCCTGGGTGCGGCCGCGTTGGCCACGTCCTTCAGTCAATACCTGTCGATCGTCCTGGAGAAGACTCCGTTCGCAATACCCGAGGCGATAGCCACGGTCGAGGGCGGGTTCATCAACCTGCCCGCCGGGCTGCTGATCATCGGTTTGATCTTCGTCCTGGTCTCCGGGGTCAAACTCTCCAGCCGGATCAACCTGGTCATCACCGGCCTCAAACTGGTGGTCGTGGCGATCGTCGTCGTCGCAGGCCTGTTCTTCGTCAAGGCGAGCAACTGGGTGCCCTTCATCCCGCCGGCCGAGGCGCCGGCCGCCGCCGAGGGCGGGTTGATGCACCAGCCCATGGTCCAGGCGCTCTTCGGTATGCAGCCCAGCACCTTCGGCGTGGGAGGCATCTTCGCGGGCGCCGCGATCGTGTTCTTCGCCTTCATCGGCTTCGACGTCGTCGCCACCACTGCCGAGGAGGTCAAGAACCCGCAGCGGGATCTGCCGCGCGGCATCCTGGCATCCCTGGCGATCGTCGTATTGCTCTACGTCCTCGTCACCTTCGTCATCACCGGCATGCAGAGCTACAAGGACATCGACGCGGATGGTGGGGCGCCCATGGCGGCGGCCTTCCAGGCCGTCGGGATGGATTCGATGGCCACGATCATCGCGGTCGGCGCCTGCATCGGCCTGATCGTCGTGGCGATGATCCTGTTCATGGGACAGACTCGCGTGGGCTTCGCCATGGCGCGCGACGGCCTGCTGCCCCAGTGGTTCTCGAAAACCGGTGCGAAGGCCAAAACCCCGTACCGCCTGACCATCTGCACCGGCATCATCATCGCCATCGTGGCGGCCTTCGTGCCGCTGTCCACCCTGTCCGAGATGGTCAACATCGGCACCCTGGCCGCCTTCGTTGTCGTGTCGATCGGCGTGGTGGTGCTGCGCCGCACCCGGCCGGATCTGCAGCGTTCCTTCAAAGTCCCGTGGGTTCCCGTCCTGCCGATCCTGTCGGTCATCGCCTGCCTGTACCTCATGATGAACCTGCCCCTGGATACCTGGCTGCGCTTCGTGGTGTGGCTGGTCATCGGCGTCATCGTCTACTTCGCCTGGTCGCGCGGGCACTCCCGTCTGGGGCGCGCGGAGAAGGCTGCGACGGCCGGGAAGTAGCCGAGGCCGGCCGGACTCCAAAGCGATCCCTGCACTCCAAACCCCCTCTGAGGTTTGGAGTGCAGGGATCGCTTTGGAGTTGGGCGGAGGCGGAATAACCGGGCCCGCCAGCGCCGTTGACCTGCACGTGAGAACTCTGACTTTGGCCGCTGGCTGCTTCTGGTGCTTGGACGCCGTCTACCGCAACACGGTGGGCGTGGTGGACGTGGAATCCGGCTACATCGGCGGGACCCTGCCGGACCCGGACTATCGTGCCGTGTGCACGGGGGCCACCGGGCACGCCGAGGCCGTGCGCGTGACCTTCGACGAGGAACAGGTGCCAGAGGACGTCATCCTGGGCGAGTTCTTCACCGGGCACGACCCGACGAGCCTGAACCGGCAGGGCAACGACGTGGGCACGCAGTACAGGTCCGCGATGTTCTATGTAGACGAGGCCCAGCGCGAACACTTCCAGGCCGCGATCGACACATGGCAAGAACTCTACGAGCGCCCCATCGTGACCAGCCTGGAACCGATGAGCACGTTCTACCCTGCCGAGGAATATCACCAGGACTTCTACAACCGCAATCCATTCAACGGCTACTGCACCTTCATCATCGATCCGAAGGTCGCCCAGGCCCGCCGGCAGTGGGCCGACTGGATGAAATGACCCGGCCTGGCCCCGCACTGCTTAGGTCACCCATAATAGAAGTGTGAATATCTTCGAAAACCCCACCCTGGCCACGATGGCCTCCCGGCGTTCGGTGTCCAAGGTCGGACCCGGCGCACCGAGTGACGACGAGCTGCGCGAACTCCTGGCGGCGGTCACCCCGGTGGCCGATCACAAGTCCCTGCGTCCCTGGCGCCTCATCACCCTGCGAGGCGATGAACGCGTCGGCTTGGGCCGGGCACTGGACGCGGCCTCGGGCACGGAGCGGAAAGACGGCGAGGTCAATACCAAGCCCCTGCGCGCCGAGCTGCTGATCGCGGTGGTGGCCCGCCATACGGAGAACCGCAAGGTTCCCGAATGGGAGCAGCACGCGACCGCTGCGGGTGCGGCTCACTTGCTGGAACTTGCCCTGTGGGCCGCCGGCTGGGGCGTGATGTGGCGTACCGGCCTGGCCGCCAACGCCCCCGAAGTCCGCGCCTACCATGGCCTCGCCGAGGATGAACTGCTCATGGGATGGCTCTACGTGGGTACCATCGATCCGAAGTTCAAGCAGAAGCTGGCCGCCTCCAAGCGGAAGCCGCTGGACCCCGATCGGTTCCTGGGCCACCTGCCCGGCAGCGGGAAGTGAGCCCAAAGCCGGCCCGCAGCGACAGACCCCCTCTGCCGCCGCGCCCTCCGAAGGAGCCGTTGCCCCACCAGATCTGGGTGTTGGTGTCCGCGGCGTTCATCGTGGCCTTCGGGTTCGGCTTCGTCGCCCCCGTCCTGCCGCAGTTCGCAGCGTCCTTCGACATGGGCATCATGGCCACGACGGTCGTCGTCAGCGCCTTCGCCCTGTTCCGCCTCGTCATGGCCCCGGCCTCGGGCCGTCTGCTCAACCGCTACGGCGAGCGCACCGTCTACATCGTGGGCATCGGAATCGTCGCGGCCTCCACATACGCCTGCGGGTTCGCGCAGGACTACTGGCAGCTGTTGATCTTCCGTGCCCTGGGCGGGATCGGCTCGTCGATGTTCACGATCTCGGCCACCGCGCTGATCATCCGGCTGGCCCCGCCCGCCGCGCGTGGGCGGGCCACGGGGATGTACGCGACCTCGTTCCTGCTTGGCAATATCGTGGGCCCGGTGGTGGGTGGACTACTGGCCGGGTTCGGCATGCGGGTGCCGTTCTTCGTCTACGGCACCGGCCTGGTGATCGCGGCGGTGATCGTCCGGGTGCGCCTGGGCGATATCGGCGCCAAGCCGCGCCGGCCGCGCGACAGGCGGATCGACGTCGACGCAGTGGCGGCTGCCGAGCAGGCGGCGGAGCGGCGGGAAGAGGCCGCGGCCTCGGCGTCCCTGCCGCCGATGCGCATTCACGAGGCCTGGCGCAATACCGCCTACCGGGCCTCGCTGGTCGGTGGTCTGGCCAATGGCTGGGCCGCGTTGGGGGCGCGGACCTCGCTGTACCCGCTGTTCGTGGTGCAGGTGCTGCATGCGGACCATTCGGCGGCGGGTCTGGCCCTGACGATGTTCGCCATCGGCAACACGGCATCGGTGACGATGGTCGGCCGCTGGTCGGATCGGCACGGGCGCAAGCCCTTCGTTCTGGCGGGTCTGGCTGTGCTGGCCGCCACGACCATCGCGATCGGATTCTCCGGCGTGTTGTGGGTGTTCCTGGCACTGAGCCTGGTGGGCGGGGTGGGCGCCGGGATGCTCAACCCGGCACAGCAGGCTGCCGTGGCCGATGTGGTGGGTTCCAAGCGCGCGGCCGGCCGGGTCATCTCGCGCTTCCAGATGGCCCAGGATGCCGGCTCCATCTTCGGGCCGATCGTCGCCGGCTGGTTGGCCGACACCTTCGGTTATGCAGCGGCCTTCGGCGTCTCCGGCCTGATCGTGGTGGTCGCCCTGCTGGCCTGGGCGCCGGCGCGTGAAACGGCCCCGCAGGTGGTGGGCGAAGCCCCGCCCTCACGTTCCACTACGCCCTGAATTGTTGAAAAATCCCTGTGGGACCGCTCCCAAACGACATTTCATGTCGTAGTGGAACTCTGTCGGGGTGGAGTGGGCGGCGCGCGGGCGACTGGGAATTCATCAGCCGGTGGGTGCCCGGCGGTTAGACTTCCCGTGTGCCCGGGGACTCCTGGCCGGGCCACTTCCCACACAAGGAGACATCAGTGAACCTCGACCGCCGCAGGGCCCTGCGGCTGTTCGGTTCCGCGGGCGTGCTCAGTGCTGCCCTGGGGACCGTTCTGGCCATCCGACCCTCGTCGCTCCAGCCCGCAGAGGCAGCAGGCACCCAGTTCCGGGGGCTGTGGTTGTCGACGGTGGAGAACGTCGACTGGCCCGGGGACACGGGTCTGTCCGTGTCCCGGCAGAAATCGCAGTTGCGTGGCATCCTGGACCGCGCGCAGGCCTACAGGTTCAACGCGATCATCGGCCAGGTGCGACCCAACGCCGATACGTTCTGGCCCTCGAAGCTCGAACCCTGGTCCAAGTGGCTCACAGGCAAGCCGGGGAAGAATCCCGGCTACGACCCGCTGGCCTACCAGATCGACCAGTGCCACAAGCGCGGCCTGGAGTTCCATGCGTGGTTCAATCCGTTCCGGATCTGCTCGAGCGCGGATTTCACAAAGCTGCCGGCATCCCATCCGGGCAAGAAGCACCCGTCGTGGACTGTGCGCTATGCGGGTTCCGTCTATTACAACCCCGGTCTGCCCGAGGTCCGGCGCCACGTCCGCAGCGTCGTCCTGGAGGTCGTGGGCCGCTACAAGATCGACGGGGTCCACTTCGACGACTACTTCTACCCCTATCCCGTGGACGGGAAGAAGTTCGACGACGACAGGGCCTTCAAGAAGTACGGCCGCGGCAAGAGCCGAGGCGCCTGGCGGCGGGCCAACATCACCTCCTTCGTCGCCGACATCCACAGCAGCGTCAAGCGGGTGCGCCCCGGAGTGCGATTCGGCATCAGCCCCTTCGGCATCTGGCGGAACAAGGAGAACGACTCACGTGGGTCGAACACCCACGGCGGCGAGTCCTACAGCGATAACTACGCAGACACCTACACCTGGATCAAAAAGGGGTACGTGGACTACATCGTCCCGCAGCTGTACTGGAAACAGGGCTTCAAAGTGGCCGATTACAACACCCTGGCGCACTGGTGGGCAGGTGTGGTCAAGGGAACGAAGGTGCGTCTTTTCATCGGCCAGGGCGCCTATCGTCTGGGTGAGGAATTCGGGCGCAATGAGCTGGACAACCATCTGGGCTTCGACGCGAAGATCCCGCAGATCACCGGTGAGGTGTTCTTCTCCGCCCACGACATGATGAAGAACAAGTGGAAGGTGTTCTCGCGGATCGCGGCGGGCAAGTGGAAGAGCCGTGCCGTGCCGTGGCCGGCGGTCAAGAAGCCGGCGCCGCCGGCGCGGAAGCCGCAGATGTCCGGCGGGGCGGTGGACATGTCCGGTGGGGTGGTCCAGGGCAGCGGCGGCATGTCCGGCGGCGTGACTCCCACGCACTGAGCGGCTGTAGCCGAAGTCCGTAGGACACGGGGGTGGGGAAACCTGCATGGACCGTGTCAGAGGGTGCCGGTAGCCTTGGGCGCGTGAACCTTCTGACGAAGCTCAGCCTGAAGAACCGTGCACTCATCGCACTGATCTGCGTGTGCGCGGTGCTCTTCGGTGTGATCGCAGCATCGACGTTGAAGAAGGAGCTGTTCCCCAGCTTCGAACTGCCTCAGGCCGTGGTCGTCACCCAGTACCAGGGCGCAGGCCCCGAAGCCGTGGAACGGGAGGTCACCGATCCGCTGGAAACGGCGCTGACCGGTCTGCAGTCGGTCGAACACGTGGATTCCCAGTCCTCGACCGGCTCCTCGCAGATCACGGTGGAGACCAAATACGGCACCGATTCCGACGATGTCGTCCGCGAACTCCAGCGCGCGGTATCCCAGGTACAGTCCCAGCTGCCGGACGGCGTCGAGCCCAATGTCATCAGTGGCGGGATGGGGGACCTCCCAGTCCTGGTCATCTCCGCCAACCCCGCTGCCGCCGAAGGGGACGCCACGGCGGCGGATACGGAACGGCTCGCCGGTGATCTGCGCGATGTCGTCGTCCCGGAACTGAAGAAGGTCGACGGGGTTCGTTCCGCCACGGTATCCGGCGGGCGGACCAAACAAGTCGACATCGTCATCGACAAGGACGATCTCAAAGACGAGGGCGTTTCCGTCGATCAGCTCGCCGCGGTCCTGCAGGCCAACGGGGTACCGACCTCGGCCGGCGACCTGGCCGACGGTAAACAGAATGCGCCGGTCGAAGTGGGCAAGCGCATCACCTCGGTCAAACAGATCCGGAACCTGGTCGTCACCGGCAGCGATGGCCCGGTCAAAGTGTCGAAGGTCGCCGACGTCGCGCTGAAGGATGCGCCGGTGACCAGCGTCTCGCGCACCAACGGCCAGCCCAGTCTGACCCTTTCCGTGACGAAGAAACCGGACGCGAATACTGTGGACGTGGCCCGTGCGGTCGGCGATGCACTGCCCGGCCTGGGCGCCAAGATCGGCAACCCGGACTTCACCACCCTGTTCGACCAGTCGCCGTTCATCGACGAATCGATCAAGGACCTCATGACGGAGGGCGTACTGGGTCTGGTCTTCGCGGTTCTGGTCATCCTGGTCTTCCTGTTCAGTGTGCGCGCCACCGTGATCACCGCGATCTCCATCCCGATGTCGCTGCTCATCACCCTGATCGCGCTGTGGCAGGGCGGGCAGACGCTCAACATGCTCACTCTGGCGGCGCTGACGATCTCGATCGGCCGGGTGGTCGACGATTCGATCGTCGTCATCGAGGCCATCAGACGCAGACAGGCGGCCGGTTCCACCGGCACTACGAAGTTCTCCAACATCCTGGCGGCCGTGGGCGAAGTCGCCGGTGCCATCACCGCTTCGACCCTGACCACGGTGGCGGTGTTCGCTCCGCTCATCTTCGTCTCCGGACAGACCGGCGAGCTCTTCCGCCCCTTCGCCCTGACCGTGACCATCGCACTGCTGAGCTCCCTGCTGGTGGCGCTGACGATCGTGCCAGTGCTGGCCTACTGGTTCCTACGCGCCCGCGAAGCGCGGATCAGGCTCAGCGGGGACCAGAAGAGGGAGATCCGTGCCGAACAGCGCACCGCCGTGGCAATGCTGCGCCGGCATCGTCGTGACGGGCACAGGGGCAGGCATACGGTCGGGGACGGGGAGGCAGAGTCTGCGGCGGCCGGCGAGCCGAGCACACCGGGGGAGGACACCGTGCCGCTGCGCGCGGCCGGCGGTTCCACTGGCGGAGGCGCCGCGGCCAAGGGCCTGCTCGGCGGTGCCGCTGCTGGGACCTTGGCGGCCGAGGCACCCGCTCCTGCCGTGGTAGACGAGCTGGCCGGCCTGCGGGCACCGGCAACCCGCCTGCAGCGCACCTACCTGCCGGTCATCGGCTGGACCACCAAGCACCCGGTCATCACGCTCGTGGCGGCGGTGATCGTCCTGGTCCTGACATTCGCCATGGTGCCCAGGCTCAAAACGGAGCTGTTGGGCGATACCGGTGAGGGCTCGCTGCAGGTCCAACAGACCTTCCCCGCGGGGCTGAGCATCGAACAGGCTGCCGATCGGGCCAAGCCGGTCGAACAGCTGCTCGCCCGCGATCCCGGCATCGAATCCTTCCAGTTCAGCGTGGGCGACGATCAGTTCGGCTTCGGCTCGTCCGGCGGCAGCCTGCTGGGTAGCTATCTGATCAATGTGCGCGAGGACGCGGACCCGGCCGAAGTCGGCGACCGGATTCGCCAGGCCACCGCCAAGCTCGAGGACGCGGGCGAGGTGGCGCTGTTGGACGGCCAGTCCACGGTGGGGGGATCGACGATCGATGTGAACCTTACGGCTAATTCCACCGAGGACCTGCGCAAGGCAGCCGCCGCTTTGACCAAGGCCCTGGACGGCACAGACGGCGTGAGCCAGGTGGAGAACGATCAGGCCGCCACGAAGGAGGTCGTGCGTGTCGACGTCGATCATCGTAAGGCCGCGAAGAAGGGCCTGAGCGAGGCCGCGATCGGTCAGGCGGTGGCCCGCGCGATGGACGGCCAGACGATCGGCAACGTCGTCTTCGACAATGTCACGCACAAGGTGCTGCTGTTCGACGGCCGCGTCACCGACGTGGACGAACTGAAGAACCTCAAGATCACCGTGGCCGGCGGGGCATCCGCCGGCGATGCGGGGGCCTTCGGCGGTGCGGCCCCGCAGGCCGGGGGCCAGGTGGCGCGCGCAGGGGGAACTGTTTCACCTGATCCCACGGCCTCGCAGACCCCCACTCAAACGCCGACGGTCACAGCCACGGCCTCGCCCACAGAGGAGCCGACGACCTCGGCGCCCGGCGATGAGCCCACCGCGACCAAGACCTCGGATCCTGCGCAGCAGCCCACGGACCGGCCCACGGTCCCGGGCCAGCCGACCCAGCCCACCGCTCCGGGACCGGGGCAGGAGATCCCCGGGGGCGGGCAGATGCCGAATGTGCAGGTGCCCGGCGGCTATCCGCAGATACCGGGCGGGCAGTACCCCGCCGGCCAGATGCCCACGGGCCAGGTGCCCGGCCAGATGCCCGGGGGCTACCCGTCCTCCGCCTCGGCACAGCCCAAGGCCAAGACCGTCAAACTCAAGGACGTGGCGAAGGTGCGCACAGTGTCCACCCCGCCGGTCATCTCGCACTCCGACGGGCTGCGTTCGGCCAAGGTCAGCGTCACCCCGTCCGGTGACGATCTGGGCGCGGCCAGTGCCGCAGTGCAGAAGGTCGTCGACCAGACGCATCTGCCCTCGGGCGTGAGCGCGGACATGGGCGGCGCGACCCAGGAGCAGACCGACGCCTTCTCCCAGCTGGGACTGGCGATGTTGGCTGCGATCCTCATCGTCTTCGTCATCCTGGTCGCGACCTTCAAATCTCTGGCCCAGCCCTTCATCCTGCTGGTGTCCATTCCGTTCGCCGCCACCGGATCGATCGGGCTACTGTTGGCCACCGGAACGCCCCTGGGGCTGACCGGGATGATCGGCATGCTCATGCTCATCGGCATCGTCGTGACCAATGCGATCGTACTCATCGACTTGATCAACCACTTCCGCGCCCACGGGGTGGGACTGCGCGAGGCCGTGGTCCAGGGCGCTCGGCTGCGCTACCGTCCCATCATCATGACGGCGCTCGCGACGATCTTCGCGCTGACCCCCATGGCCCTGGGCCTGACCGGCGGCGGCGTGTTCATCTCCCGGCCCCTGGCGATCGTGGTGATCGGCGGCCTGGTGTCCTCCACACTGTTGACCCTGGTCCTGGTCCCCGTGCTCTACCTGCTGCTGGAAGGGACGAAGGAACGTCGACGTGATCGGCGCGAGGCCAGGGAAACCGCACGTGCCCGGGTCCTGGACCAGGTCGAGGCCGGCGGTCCGGCCCCGGTTGGGCCGGCTGGGCCGGACGGTGGCGGTGCTGCCGGGGACCTCGGCACCGACCGACCGGAGCAGGGGGAATGAGTACGCCCCGGGCAGCCGGGCAGCGCTACGGTCTCCAGCTCGCGCTCGTCGCACTGCTGTCGCTGGGTAAATCAGCGGTTTACGCCGTCGTGGATCTGGCCGATACGCTCAGCCGCGGTCCCCTGGCCGATGCACAGGCACAGCTGAACACCTCGGCGTCCGCGCGGCCCTGGTTCGATCTGCTCTATCAGCTGCTGGGCATCGGCTTCACGCTGGTGCCGGTGGTCCTGGCCCTGTACTTCATGAGCCTGGACCGGCTGCCGGGGCGCGATGGTTCGCAATCCGGTCAGCCGCACCCCGGTGCTTCGCAGCCGGGAACCGTGCGGCCCGGAACTCTGCGTGCGGTGTGTGCGCGGATCGGGTTCGATGCGCGCCGGCCCGGCGGGGACCTCGCGCGCGGAGCCCTGCTGTTCATCGTGATCGGTGTGGGCACCCTGGGGGTGTACTTCCTCGGACGGTCGTTGGGCGTTACCGCGGAGATCCAGACGAACAACCTCGGAGCGCACTGGTGGACGGTTCCGGTTCTGATCCTCGCTGCGGTGAAGAATGGCGTGCTCGAAGAGGTTCTGCTCCTGGGATTCTGCGTGGACCGGCTGCGCCGGATGGGGGCGGGCCCGTGGGTGGTCGTCCTGGTCCTGGCGGTGTTTCGCGCCAGCTACCACCTATATCAGGGGATCGGGCCCTTCGTGGGAAATGTTGCGATGGGCGTGATCTTCGGCTGGTTGTACCTGCGGAAACTGCGGGCCGTCGAGGCGATTGCCGGCCCTGATGCAGCCGACTCCGAGGCAGCTGCAGGTTCCTCGGGTGCGGGTGGCGCCGGTGCCGCGGTGGGAGTCCCGACGGGCTGGGGCCGGGTCATGCCCTTTGTCGTGGCCCACACCCTCATCGACGCTGCGGGCTTCCTGGCGCCGGGCATCCTGGCCGCGGTCGATCCGCGCTGATCCCGGTGCGGGCGGGAAGCCGCCCGGTCCAGGGGGGTGTCCCTATGTTCTTTGTCAAGCGATTCGGTAGATTTTTCCCGGAATCCGCTTGACTCAGTTTGGGGCGTGCTGGGGTGACCGGTTGACCGTGTAGTTCGTCGTCACGGTGCCACCA
>NZ_JANIJX010000080.1 GCF_024580735.1 Brevibacterium moorei
TGGACGTGAGCATCTAGAACATAGATTTTTTGGTCTGTGTTTCTGTGTGTGATTTTGTCGCCCAACCATGGGCTGGCTGGTGTCAGGCGTGAGTCTGGTGTCGGGTTGGCTGGTGTGGTTGGTGTGTGTGTTTCTTGTGTTATCCACCCCACCAGACGCTGGGTGGGAGGCTTGTTGGTCTTCTGCTGTGTGTGTTGTGGTGAGTGGTGAAGGGCGCATGGTGGATGCCTTGGCATCAGGAGCCGATGAAGGACG
>NZ_JANIJX010000081.1 GCF_024580735.1 Brevibacterium moorei
GTGTGTAGGTGAGCGTGTGGTGTGACGCAGGAAGGTAGCCGGGCCGCGCGGTGGTTGTCGTGGTCTAAGGTGGTAGCCCGTCAGGTAGGTAAATCCGTCTGGCATATAAGGGTGAGAGCTGATGGGCATCCCACTTTGGGTGGGGTGATCCGGTGATCCTATGCTGTCGAGAAAAGCATCGGCGTGAGGTTTGATCCGCTCGTACCCGAAACCGACACAGGTAGTCAGGTAGAGAATACTAAGGTGATCGAGAGA
>NZ_JANIJX010000082.1 GCF_024580735.1 Brevibacterium moorei
ACCCCCGCGCGGCCCGGCTACCTTCCTGCGTCACACCACACGCTCACCTACACACCACCTCAGGTCCGAAGCACAACCACACACCCAACCCGAAGGCCAGGCGACAGTCACACCGCGTTAGTATCAGTAGCTTCAGTCTTTGACGGTCCTTCACCGGTACGGGAATATCAACCCGTTATCCATCGACTACGCCTGTCGGCCTCGCCTTAGGCCCCGACTAACCCAGGGAAGATGAACTTGACCCTGGAACCCTTA
>NZ_JANIJX010000083.1 GCF_024580735.1 Brevibacterium moorei
TGGACGTGAGCATCTAGAACATAGATTTTTTGGTCTGTGTTTCTGTGTGTGATTTTGTCGCCCAACCATGGGCTGGCTGGTGTCAGGCGTGAGTCTGGTGTCGGGTTGGCTGGTGTGGTTGGTGTGTTTGTTTCTTGTGTTATCCACCCCACCAGACGCTGGGTGGGAGGCTTGTTGGTCTTCTGCTGTGTGTGTTGTGGTGAGTGGTGAAGGGCGCATGGTGGATGCCTTGGCATCAGGAGCCGATGAAGGACG
>NZ_JANIJX010000084.1 GCF_024580735.1 Brevibacterium moorei
CAAGATGACCGGCCATGGAACGGTCCTCGTCGTGGTGGACCAGCCGGCCACGATCGGCGCACTCCCCGTCGCGGTCGCCGCCGCGATGGGCGTCCTCGTCGGCTACATCCCGGGCCTTGCGATGCGCCGGATCGCCGACCTACACCCCGGCCAGGCGAAGACCGACGCCCGCGATGCCGCGATCATCGCCGACGCAGCCCGCACCATGCCGCACACCTTGCGGTCCATCGTGCTGGCCGATGAACAGGCTGCGCA
>NZ_JANIJX010000085.1 GCF_024580735.1 Brevibacterium moorei
TCGGCGTCAGGACAGCTGCCCGGATCATCACCGAGGTTGCGGGCAAGCACTTCGAGACCGCAGGACACTTGGCATCCTATGCCGGACTCACACCCGTGACCTGGAGATCCGGTACGTCGATCCGCGGCGATCACCCATCGCGGAAGGGCAACAAAGTCCTCAAACGCGCCTTGTTCCTGTCCGCTTTCGCCGCGTTGAAGGACCCGATATCGAGAGCGTATTACGACCGGAAACGTGCCGAGAAGAAACGCCACA
>NZ_JANIJX010000086.1 GCF_024580735.1 Brevibacterium moorei
TGCATCAGTGGAACGCGCAAGAGCCCGAACCCGCCCGGACGGACGAGCCGAAGGATTCATCCGGACGGAGAACGAACTCGTCACCGGACTGACAACGATTCTGGGCTCCCAACGGAAAGCACTGGACATGACCGGGGTGTCCCGGTCGACGTGGCACTACCGGCACAGGCCCCGGCCCGCAGTGGCTGACCCTGTTCATCAAACGGATCGGGCGTACGCTTCGCGGATCGGTGAGGCAGACAGGCGGCGGGTG
>NZ_JANIJX010000087.1 GCF_024580735.1 Brevibacterium moorei
GGGATCGGCCCGGGCATGGATGACGAGCGCGACGGCGCGAGCCTTGAGTTCGTCGGTGTATTTCACTGGCACGAGAGAATCTCCTTCTTCCAATCTCCCTGCCTCTATTATTCCCGGGGCGATTCAATCACCCCGTCATCCCACATCGCAGCAAACGCGTGATCGACCGAATGACCTGCTTCCCACGATGTACGGATACGCTCCTGCACCCGCCGCCTGTCTGCCTCACCGATCCGCGAAGCGTACGCCCGAT
>NZ_JANIJX010000088.1 GCF_024580735.1 Brevibacterium moorei
CACCCGCCGCCTGTCTGCCTCACCGATCCGCGAAGCGTACGCCCGATCCGTTTGATGAACAGGGTCAGCCACTGCGGGCCGGGGCCTGTGCCGGTAGTGCCACGTCGACCGGGACACCCCGGTCATGATGCTCCTATAGGTTGTCAAGCCCGGTCGTGATCATGGTGGTGGTGATCGACCATGGCGAGGTGGCCTACGCGGCGAGCAGGTATTCACGGTAGGCGATGACGAAGTCATCGTCTCGGCGTTTAC
>NZ_JANIJX010000089.1 GCF_024580735.1 Brevibacterium moorei
CCTTCCAGCACCGGGCAGGCGTCAGTCCGTATACATCGCCTTACAGCTTCGCACGGACCTGTGTTTTTAGTAAACAGTCGCTTCTCCCTGGTCTCTGCGGCCACCACACACACATCAGACCGAAAAGGTCCTTCACATGGGTGGCCCCCCTTCTCCCGAAGTTACGGGGGCATTTTGCCGAGTTCCTTAACCACGATTCTCTCGATCACCTTAGTATTCTCTACCTGACTACCTGTGTCGGTTTCGGGTA
>NZ_JANIJX010000009.1 GCF_024580735.1 Brevibacterium moorei
GGGATCGGCCCGGGCATGGATGACGAGCGCGACGGCGCGAGCCTTGAGTTCGTCGGTGTATTTCACTGGCACGAGAGAATCTCCTTCTTCCAATCTCCCTGCCTCTATTATTCCCGGGGCGATTCAGGGATGTGGTAGCTGCGGGCGTGTTCGTCGAGGATGGTGCCAGTTGCTGGGTCGGTGAGGAGGCGGCGCAGTGAGGGTGCTTGTGAGGCGAGGTGGCAGGCGATGTCGGCGGGGATGGGTCCTTTGCCTGCGAGTTGTCCGGGGAGCGGTTCGTCGCCGGTGAGGGTGAGGAAGGGAACCGTGGTGGAGACCTGGGCTTGAGAGGCCAGCCAGGAGTCATTGCGCGGGATGGTCACGGTGACCTGATGGATAGCGTCGACCAGCTGGGCAGGCGCTTGGCCGTCCGCGTTGTTGGTGGCGTCAGACTCCTGCGTGTCACCTGCGGGTGCTTCCGAGGAAGCCGCCGTGGCAACTTCCGTCACCGTGATGTCCAGGCTGTGCGGGGTGTTGATGAGGATGTCGAACATGAGTTGGCCAAGGTTGCGGTCATCCGTGATGGTGTGGGAATCCGCTTCTTCGAGGAGGACGGGATCACCCTTACGGATAAGCCGCGCGAAGGCCCTGAGACGTGCCTCCAGAGCGGTCAGGATGTGGACGGGGCCGGAGAGTTCGAGGAGGCCGAGTCCGTTGCCCAGGTCGGTGAGGTGAACACCTCGTTCTTCGAAGGCGTGTTCCGCCGAGTGTTCGGGGGTTTTGAGTAAAGCGACGGCCGCGCTGAGAGCCGCGCGGTAATGGGTCGCGCTGGTGGTGGGTGCCAGCTGGGCCAGTGCCCGGTCGAGGTAGTCGTAGGAGCCGGCTTCGATGTCTTGGGCGCGGGAGGTTGTGTGGTCGTAGAGGTCGAAGGGTAGGTTCCCGGACTGCATGGCGGTGGTCAGCCGGGGGAGGAGGAACCGTCCTTTGAGGATCCGTGTGGCGAAGGCCCGAACTTGACCACGGGTCTTTCCCAGCGTGGTGGCGAGTTCCATCCAGGTGGTGGCGGGTATGGCGGTGAGTAGGTCTTTGAGGGCTTCGATGATGGCCTGTGGGTTGCGGGTGTTCGGGGCATCATCAGAGTTACCGGCGTGTTCGATTTCCTTCACGGTGGTGCCGGTGGCGGTGAGGAGGTAGTCGATGATGGTGGACCAGCGTCCGGATTGGATGTGTTGGTAGTCGTCTTGTACCGCGCGGAGACTGGGGAGAGTGGTCATCATTCACCTCCTTGACAGGTGTCGTGTCCGTGCCGATTCGTAGTCTGAAGGAGCCGGACTGCGGTGGATCGCCGATGATCTACCGATATCCATATTCTATTACATTGTGAACGCTTTGGGTAGAGCTAATCGAAGATTGTCACAGAGATATTTTTCTATCCACAGACTGTTGACGCACAGTCACATCTAGATACACATCTGTGGATTAGACCTGTGTATATGTGGATAACGTGGGGACTTGGCAGAACTCGCCGCGTCCCCTGGGAACGGCGCTACCGAACACCCTCCAATCGGACCCCGCACCCCATGTCACCTGGTGAGATGCCCTCATTTCCCACAGTCCTCCTTGATAGAATCGGCCCATCATGACTGAACCGACGCCTGAACCGATGACGCCCGCACAGCAGACCTCCACGGACTCCTTCCGCTACCGCAGCGATCCCCTGCCCGTGCACGTCATCGAGAACGCCCGCATCCCCCTGGCCGACGGCGTCGAGCTGTCCGCCCGCGTCTGGCTGCCGGCCGACCGGCACACGCAGCTCGACGCGACCCAGACCTCGGGCGATCGGGGAGACGCCGGTACGCAGGGATTCGAGCCCGTGCCGGCAGTGCTGGAGTACATCCCCTACCGCAAGAACGACATGACCGCCGCGCGCGACCAGACGATCCACCCGGAGTTCGCCCGGGCCGGCTACGCCAGTGTGCGCGTCGACCTGCGCGGCTGCGGCGATTCCACCGGAGTGATGACCGACGAGTACTCGGCCACGGAACTGGACGACGGCCTGCAGACACTGGCCTGGATCGCCGCCCAGCCGTGGTGCAACGGCAAGGTCGGCATCATCGGCAAGTCCTGGGGAGGGTTCAACGGCCTACAGCTGGCGGCCCTGCGCCCGCCGGAACTGGCCGCCGTCATCACCGTGTGCTCGACCGACGATCGCTACGCCGACGACGTCCACTACAACGGCGGGGCCATCGTGGGCGACCAGATGCTGTCCTGGGCCTCGACCATGTGGGCCTACAACGCCCGCCCGCAGGACCCGGCCGTGGCCGGGGCCGGCTGGCTCGAGGACTGGAAGCACCGGATCGACGAATCGCCGAACAACATCGCCGAATGGCTGGGACATCAGCGTCGCGATGCCTACTGGAAGCACGCGTCGGTGTGCGAGACCCCCGAGGCCATCGAGGTCCCCGTGCTGGCCGTCGGCGGCCTGCAGGACGAATACCGCACGACCCTGTTCCGGCTGATGGAGAACGCCGCCGAGCAGCGGCGCACCAACCCCGACTACCCGCCCATCCACGCCCTGCTGGGCGGGCACGCCCACAACTATCCGCACCAGGCCGCGCCCGGGCCCGGTTACGACTTCATCGGCGAGGCGATCCGCTGGTGGGACAAGTGGATGAAGGGCATGGACAACGGGGTGCAGGACGATCCGCAGTTGCGCGCCTTCGTCCCCGACAGTGCGCCGATCGGCTCCGATCGGGAAACCCGGCCCGGCCGCTGGGTGGCCGAACAGGTCTGGCCCAGCCCGCAGGTGGCCGAGGTCGAATACGGCACCGCGGCTCCAACCGGCTCTGCAACCCCTGCTGCACTCACCGCAACCCCCGCCGGTCCCCGGACCCTGTCCTCGTCGGTGCTGTTGGGCTTCGACGGCGGCAGCTGGCTGCAGTTCGGTGAGGCCGCCGGCATCCCGGGAGATCAGGCCAGGGACGACGCCCAGTCCTTCACCCTGAGCTGGCCGGCCGCCGAGGGTCTGGAGATTCTGGGCACCCCGCGAGTGCGGGCCACCGTGTCCTCGAGTGCCGACCGCGGCGTGATCGCAGCGCGCCTGTGCGATGTGGACCCTGCCGGGCAATCCCGCCTGCTGACCCTGGGCCTGTTCAATCTGACCCACCACACCGGCCACGAGTTCCCCGAACCACTGACGCCGGGAACCCCGGTCGAGCTGGACTTCCCGCTGCTGGCGACCGCGGCTCGGCTGGCTCCGGGTCACAGCCTGCGCCTGAGCATCTCCGCAAGCTATTGGCCGAACCTGTGGCCCTCGCCCGGGGAAACCCTCATCACCGTGCACGATGCGAACCTGCTCGCCCCCGTGCGCACGGCTGCGGACCCGGTGGCGGATTCGGCGCTGAGCGCACGGGTCACCGCGGCCCTGGGCACGCCGCCGGAGCCACCGGAGAACACGATCGACGCGGACTATGCGCCGATGACGCGGACCCTGGAGACCGACCTGGTGACGGGCCGGACCAAGGTGGAGACCTTCACCGAATCCTGGCAGACGGACCTCGCCGATGGACTGTTCTACTACTCCTCCGAACGCGACTCCTACTTCCGGACGGCCGGGGACTCCTCCTCTCCCGAGGCCGTGTGCGAGCGCAGCATCCGCTACCGGCGCCCTGGACTGCCCGATGTGCAGGAGGCCCCCGGCCGGGCCCACACCGCGCAGGCGGACGCCCCGGCGGCGGCTGATCACGGCTGGGACGTCGAACTGCGCACGCGCAGCCGGATGACCGGGGACGCCACGAGCTTCACCGTGACGAACGAGCTCGTCGCCTACCACGATGGGGTGCCCTTCCACCGGCGGAGGACCAACACCACGGTGCCCCGCGATCTGAACTGAGGTGCATGCGGATGAATGGACCCGGAAACGACGGAATTGGAAACGACGGACCCAGAACACATAAGTCGCGCAGCCGCGGGCCCCTGACCCGGCGCGGCGCCCTGGGACTGCTGGGCGCGGGCCTGGGCGCCGGGCTGGGGCTGGCGTCCCTGGCCGGGTGCGCGGGCCCGGCAGGGGCCGAGGCCTCGGGGAGGAAGGGCGGGAAGCGGAGTCTGACGGTCGGCTCCAAGGGCTTCGCCGAAAGCTGGGTGATGGGCGAGCTCTATGCCCAGGGCCTGCGGGAGCGCGGCTACCGGGTCGATTTGAAGACCAATGTGGGCTCCAGCGACATCATCTATTCGGCTCTGCAGTCCGGGCAGATCGACATCTACCCCGAATACACGGGCGTGATCCTGGTGAACTTCATACACGAGGACCGGCTGATGGATTCGGCGCGCGAGACCTACGATCTGGCGGCGAAATGGGCCGCCGGCGAGCATCTGAGCATGCTCAAGGCCACCCCGTTCGAGAACAAGAACGCGATCGCGGTGCGCCGGGAGTTCGCGCACGAACACGGCCTGAAGACCATGTCGGACCTCAAGGGGATCGGCGACTTCACCTATTCGACCTACCCGGACAATGTCACGGGCGCCCAGGGCTATGAGGGCATTGTGAAGGCCTACGGGCTGGACAATATGAAGCTGAAGACCCTGAGCATCGGCCTGAACTATCGGGCGATCGAACGCGGAGAGATCCAGGCGGCCGATGTGTTCACCACCGATCCGCAGCTGTTGCGCTCGGACCTGGTGGTGCTCGAGGACGATAAGAAGATCTACGGCTTCCAGAACGTGGTGCCGCTGATCCGCCAGGATGTGATGGATACCGTCGACGATGACCTCACAGAGTTCCTCGACACCCTGCACTCCCTGCTCACCACCACCGCGATCCAGGCGCTCAACGAGGCGCAGGCGATCAACCGGCTGGACCCGGCGCAGGTGGCCAAGACCTTCCTGCAGGCCAACCGGCTGATTTGAGCGGACCCGATCCGATACGAATGCGAGTTGAGAACACGATGATCGAATTCGTCGACGTCACCAAGGTCTATCCCGGCCAGAGCGAACCGGCCCTGGCCGGGCTGAACCTGAGCGTGGGCGCGGGCGAGCTGGTGTGCCTGGTGGGGCCATCGGGCGGTGGCAAGACCACCGCCCTGCAGCTGGTCAACCGGCTGATCGACCTGAGCTCGGGGAAGATCCTGATCGACGGGAAATCCATTATGGACATCTCGCCCATCGAACTGCGCCGCACGATCGGCTATGCGATACAGGCATCCGGCCTGTTCCCGCACTACACGGTCGCGGAGAACATCGCCACGGTGCCGAAGATCCTGGGCTGGGACAAGCAGCGGATCAAGGACCGCACCGTCGAACTGCTGGAACTGGTGGGCCTGACCCCTGTGGACACCTGGCTCAAGCGCTATCCCGGCCAGCTCTCCGGAGGGCAGCAGCAGCGCGTGGGGATCGCCCGCGCCCTTGCGGCCGATCCGCCGGTGATGCTGATGGACGAGCCCTTCGGGGCCCTGGACCCGATCACCCGGGTGTCCGTGCAGGACGAGTTCCTGCGGATCCAGCGGGCCGTGGGCAAGACGACGCTGTTCGTGACCCACGACATCGACGAGGCGATCAAGATGGGCGATAAGATCGCCCTGCTCAAGCCCGGCGGCAGGCTGGCCCAGTACGGCACCCCGCAGGAGCTGCTGAGCCACCCGGCCGATGACTTCGTCGCCGAGTTCCTGGGCGCCGAACGCGGCCTCAAACGCCTGGCCCTGGCCACCGTGGGCGAGGTCCTGGCCGCGCGCCAGGGCGCTGCAGCTTCGGCCGAAACGGCTTCCTGGCCCGAGGCCGCACCCGCCCTGACTCTGCGCGAGGCCCTGTCGCTGGTGTCGGCGGCAGGAGCCGGGGGTGCCAGGGTCGTCGAAGCAGGCCGGGCGCTGGGCACGGTGAGCCTGCATGAGCTGGTGTGCGCACCGGGCACCGGGGTCGCCGAGGGCAGCGATGAGTGAGTTCGCGCCGGCGGGCGATCCCGTCATCCCCGACTACGGCACCGCGACCGACTGTGTGGCCAATGATGGGCTGTTCTGCACCGGCTGGTTCGTCCAGCAGTGGCCCAGCGTGTTCTGGCCCGCCCTGGTCTCCCATATCTACATGGTCGTCATCGCGGTGGTCGTGGGCTTCATCATCGCCTTCGCCGCCGCCCTGCTGGCGTACCGGAAGAAGTGGCTGGCCGGGCCGCTGAACTGGGTCGCGACGATCCTCTACACCCTGCCGCCGCTGGCGCTGTTCCAGCTGCTGGTCCCCTTCACTGGCCTGAGCATGTGGACGGTGGAGATCGCGCTGGTCTGCTTCACCCTGCTCATCATCTTCCAGGCAGTGCTCTCCGGTCTGGCCGGGGTGCCGGCCGAAGTCAAACGGGCTGCGACCGGGATGGGACTGGACTCCGGCCAACTGCTGCGCCAGGTCGAGCTGCCGCTGGCACTGCCCGCGATCATCTCCGGGGTGCGGATCGCCACGGTGCTGACCGTGAGCATCGCGACAGTCGCGGCCTTCGTCGTCGATGCGGGCCTGGGCTCGCCGATCATCAAGGCCGTGTCATCGCCGTTCAACACGCAGTTCATCGCCGCCGGCGCGCTCGCCGTGCTGCTGGCCTTCGCACTGGACGGCCTGCTGGTCATCCTGGGCCGGATCGTGACCCCCTGGACGAAAGCGAGGGCCTGAGCCATGGAATCCGTATTCGGGGCCTTCCCCTTCATCGCGAACAATCTGGGCCTGCTGCTGGAGAAGACCGGCGAGCACCTGGTCATCAGCCTCATCCCGATCGCCGCCGCGATCATCGTGGGCGTGCCGCTGGGCGTGTGGCTGGGCCACATCCACCGCGGCGAGTTCCTGGCGGTGAGCGTGACGAACATCGGGCGCGCACTGCCCAGCCTGGCACTCGTCGCGATCCTCATCGGCCTGGTGGGCATCGGAATGCTCAACGCCGTCATCGCGCTGTTCCTGCTGGCCTTCCCGCCGATCCTCAGCTACGCCTTCCAGGCGGTCGACTCGGTCGACCGGGACCTGAGCAGAGCCGCCAGGGGAATGGGCATGACGCCCCTGCAGGTGCTGACCAGGGTGGAACTGCCCTTGGGCCTGCCGATGATCATCAGCGGCATCCGGACCTCCGTGGTGCTCACGGTGTCATCGGCGACGGTCGCCACGATCGCCGGCTCCGGCGGGCTGGGCGATATCATCCTCAACCAGGTCGCCTACGGGATGGCCGGCGTGGTCGCCGGCGCCCTGTGGGTCGCCCTGCTGGCGATCCTGCTCGACCAGCTGCTGGCCTGGCTGCTGCGCGCGGTATCGCCCTCGGGGGTCAAGTACCTGCAGGCGGCCGGCTAACCGGGGCCCCGGCTCACCAGCGCACGTGCAGCACGGTGGGGCGATCGGCCGCCAGCGCGCGCTGAAGTCCCTCACGCAGCGCTGCGGCGTCCTCGGGCGCTTCGCCGGCACAGCCCATGGCCCGCGCCAGGGCCACGAAGTCCACGCCCGGCAGGTCCACCGCCTGCACGGGATCGTGGCGGGCCACCATCTCATCGCGGATCTCACCGTAGCCGCCGTTGTCGACGACCACGATGGGCAGGGCCAGGCCCAGGTGGGCGGCGCACGCCAGTTCTGAGACCGTGAACATGATCCCGCCGTCGCCCTCGAGCACCACGATGGGGGCCTCGGGTTCGGCCAGTTTCGCGCCGATCCCGGCCGGCAGCCCGTAGCCCAGGGTCCCCAGGCCCGAGGGGTAGAGCAGGGAGCGGGGCCGGTGCGCCGGCAGCAGGCCCAAGGCGCCGTAGTACGAGGCCTGGTTACTGTCCGCGGCCAGCACGGCCCGGCCGGCGGTGGCCCGGTCGATCGCCTCGACCACGGGCAGGTGCCCGCCGGCGGTGCGCAGCGCCTGGGCGCGGATCGCCTGGCGCAGCCGCCCGGCCGACTCCGGCAGCCCGACCGACTCCACCGGCGCGGTCTGCTGCACGGTCGGTTGCGCGGGTGCGGAACCCGCTGCGGCCTCGGCCCCGGCAGTGCGCAGAGCGGCGGTCAGAGCGGTCGTCCCCACCGCCGCATCGGCGAGTACGGGCACGGTGGCCGTGGCATTGGCGCCCAGCCCGTGGGGGTCGACGTCGATCCGGATCACCGGTGTGTCAGGCGGGACGGGGCCGGCCCACATATCCGCCGGTGCCAGTTCCGTGCCGATCGCCACGAGGACCACTCCGGGCCGCGCCAGGTACTCCAGCAGGGCCGGTTCGTGGATCCCGGCCCCGGTGAACAGCGGGTCGTCGGTGGGCACGATGCCCTTGCCATTCGCGGTGGTCAGCACGGGGGCCGCGAGCAGGCGGGCCAGCTCAAGCACCTGCGCGGCCGCGTGCGAGGCCCCGCCTCCGGCGATGATGACCGGGCGCGCGGCCCCCTGCAGCAGGGCTGCGGCCGAGGCGATCGCCCGCTCGTCAGGCGGCAGGGGAGCGCCGAGTACGGGCACCGGAGCGGGCAACCGGGGACCGTCCGCGGGCAGCGCGGCCGGCAGCAGGTCCAGCGGGATCTCCAGGTGCACGGGACGCGGCCGGCCCCCTGTCAGCAGTGCGAAGGCCCGAGTCACGGCAGCCGGGATGTCGGCCAGGGACTCGATCCGCCAGGCCGCACCCGCGACCGCCTCCAGCGCGCCCAACTGGTCCTTGACCTCGTGCAGATAGCCGTTGCCGCCGCTGGGATGGGCCAGGGGCAGGCCGGGGGAGATGGTCAGCAGGGGGATCGAATCGGAGTAGGCCTGGGCGACGGCGGTGACCGCGTTGAGGATGCCGGGGCCGGTCGTGGTGATGCACACCCCGGGCCGCCCGGACAGACGCGCATAGCCGTCGGCCGCGAACCCCGCACCCTGTTCGTGCCGCGGATTGACCGTCCGGATGCCGGAGGCGGCCAGTGCTGCGAAGAGGTCCAGATTATGGGTGCCGGGGATGCCGAAGACGGTGTCGACGCCGTGGGCCGCCAGGGCCTCGACCAGCAGCTGGGCGCCGGTCCTGGCGTCCTGTGGCACGGTGTTCTTAGATGCGGCGGCGTGCTCAGTCATTGTGTCCTCCAGAGGTGTGGGTCGCAGTAGGATCGGCCAGTGCCCGTCGATTGTGTTCCACGATGCACAGGGCACCGGAGCGCACGGTGTGATCGCCGGCCAGCTCGAAGGCCAGGCGCGTCAGCCGGTCCAATTCCCGGTCGATCATCGCGAAGGCCGAATCGACGTTGGGTTCGACATCGCCGAACAGGGTCCACCACCACCAGGCGTTGGTGGCCGAATTGGCCAGGAAGTCCGGCACCACCGGCACCCCGCGGGCGGCCAGCAGGGATTCGGCCACCGGCAGCACCGGCATGTTCGCCGCCTCCACGATGAGCGCTGCGGTGATCCGGTCCTGATTGTCCGGAGTGATGCAGTAGGACACCGCCGCCGGCACCAGGACCTCGCAGTCGATGCCCAGCCAGGCGTCGCGCTCGAGCACCGCATCGCCCGGGCCCAGGGCCGAGCGGTCGATGCGCCCGGCGGTGGTCCGCGCGGCCAGCAGGGCCTCGACGTCCAGACCGGCCGGGTTGGCGATCGTCGCGTCGATATCGGACACGGCGACGATCCGCAGGCCGGCGGCGGCTAGGAACCGGGCGCTCGCCCCGCCCATCGAGCCGAAGCCCTGGACCACGGCGCGCGCGCCCCGGACCGGGATGCCCAGGGTGTCCAGGGCGCTCAGGGCCGCCCGTGCCACGCCGCGCCCGCCCACCAGCAGGTCCAGCCCGATCCCGCCCGAGGTGACGGCCGCCGCGGCGGCCAGCTTCGCCTCGGCCGCGGTTATCGTCTGCGCCGAGGCGCCCAGGCGCTGGTAGGCCGCCTGCACTCCGCTGCGCAGCCCGGCGGCGGTGACGGCCGCGTCGAGGCCCTCCTGGCGGATCCCCAGGTCCTCGCCGACGGCCCAATAGGATTCGAGGATCGGGCGCAGATCGGCGATGAACCGATCGAGCACCGCCTGTGCGTCGGGGGCGTCCGGATCGTAGTCGATCCCGCCCTTGGCCCCGCCGAAGGGCAGGTAGTTCGCGCCAGGCCGGAAGTGCAGGGCCTCCTTGAGCGACATGGCCCGCGCCAGGCCCCTGACCTCGTCGAGGGTGCAGCCGGGGCGCATCCGCAGGCCCCCGCTGGCGGCCCCGCCGAGCAGTTCGGTGATGACGACGTGGGCGGTCGCAGGGGAGTGGCGGTCGTGCCAGGCGATCTCCAGGAAGTTCTGCATGGAGCTCCTTACCGTTGTGGAGTTATTGTTGCGGGATCAGGCGGTCGGCGGGAATGTCGAGTTCCCGGGCCAGCGCCTCGGTCGCCCAGGCCCGCAGGGTGTCGGCGGGCAGGTCGCGGCGGTAGACGACCTGCTGGATGGCCAGCCCGTCGAGCAGCGCATGGACCCGCAGCGTGGCCGCGCGCGGATCGGCCACCCGGAACTCACCGGCGGCCCGCCCTTCGGCCAGCAGGTCACAGAAGGCGGCCTTCCAGCGGTCGTCGAGCTCCCGGGTGATCGCGGTGGCCCGCTCATCGCGGCCGGCGAACGCCCAGCCCTCGATCCAGAAGCGCCAACCGGCTGCCCGCTCGCTGGGCGCATACCAGCGCAGCATGCCGGGCAGGCGCTCGCAGGCGCTGCCGCCGGCGCCGGCCAGGTCCTCGAGCCGGGCGATGTCGCGATCGGCCACGAACTGCAGGGCCTGGGTGATGAGGGCGTCGAGGGTGGAGAAGTGGTACATGATGAGCGCGGGGCTCACCCCCAGTTCGCGTGCCACATCCGCCACTCGCACGCCGCCGGTGCCGTGTGCTGCGATCTGGTCGGCGGTCGTCTCCAGGATCTCCGCGCGGCGCTGCTGCGAGGTTTTGCGCGTCACCGTCAGTCCTGCACGGTCCAGTCCTGGAAGTTCCAGAACAGGGTGGGCATGACGGTGATGGGGTCGACTCCCTGCACCCTGTTGCGGGAGGACACGATTGCGGGGAACTGGTAGAGGATCGTGCCGTAGGCATCGTCGACCAGGTGCTTTTCGACGTCGCCCAGCAGGGCCGTCTGTTTGGTTTCGTCGGTTTGGGTCTGCAGATCGTCCAGCAGCTTGTCCACCGTGGGGTTGGAGTACTTGCCGGCGTTGTTGGTCCCGCCCGTGCGGAAGTAGGAGTCGGTCTCCGTCTTCGCGGTGGTCTCCGTGGCCCAGCCGAACAGCCCAGCGTCGTAGGTCTCCGTGTTGTTCAGGTGTGCGCTCCACTGTGGGTCGGCATTGGCGACGACCTCGAAGCCGGCCTTCTCCGCGCTCTCCTTGATCAGCTGGAAGACCTGTTCGCGGCGCGGATTGTCCTTGGCGTAGAGGATGCGGACCTTCGGTTTGTCCGCGCCGGCCTCCTGCAGCAGGGACTTGGCCTTGTCCGTGTCGAGGGTGCCGAAGCCGTCCTTGAGCCCGTTCTGCGCGACGATCGTGTCGTACGCGGGCGAGCCGGGGACCTGGGTGAAGGAATCGCGGGTGGTGGCGTCCGGGTTCAGCGGCTTGATGATGTCGTCGACGATCTTCTGGCGCGGCACCGACATGAGGAACGCCTGCCTGACCTTCTTTGCCTTCTCCTTGTCCCCGCCGTAGCTGGCCGGATCGAAGGGGCCCTTGTTGTCGAATACCGTGTCGAGGTGTTCATAGGTGCCGTCCAGGCCGTTCTGAGTGGTCACCCCGTCGAGTGCATCCAGGGATTTGCGGATATCGGCTGTGGGCTGCGGGTCGATCACGTCGACCTCGCCGTTCTGCAGGGCCTGGACCGCGGCGGTGGGGTCCTCGTTGTAGCGGATGGTGATCTTGTCCAGCTTGGGTTTGCGGCTGCCCTGGTAGTCATCGCGGCGTTCCAGGGTGACGTACTGGTCCTTTTTGAACTCCGTCATCTTATAGGGCCCCGTGCCGATGAGCAGGTCCGGGTCGTCGGGCAGTGTGGTGAAGTCGAAGCCCGAGTTCCAGACATTGGCGATCTTCGCCAGTGCGGCCTTGTCGTCGTCTTTGAACGCCTTGAGGATGGCGGCGTTGGCCTTGGTGGGATCGTCGATGCCCAGGGCCTTCTTCGCCACGATGTGGGCGGGCAGGCCGGAGTCCTGGATCGTCATATTGATATTCCAGTCGGCGAAGGGCCGGGAGTAGGCGAAGGTCGCGGTCTTCCCGTCAGCGGAGACTTCGGGGAAGTCCTTGATCAGCGCCAGCCCGGGGTCGGCGGAGTTGAAGATGACGCTCTTGCCCTTCTGCTTCTTCACGTAGCCGTCCTCGTCGGTGGCATCGGCGGCCTCCTTGGTGTTGAAGTTGCCACTGCGCGCGCCCCAGGCCAGCACCAGGTCGGCCGCGGAGTAGGGCGTGCCGTCGGACCATTTCGCGGTGTCCGCGATCGAGTACTTGACCTTCATCGGCTTATCGGAGACCTTCTCCACCGTGCCGAAGGAGGGATTGGGCTGCAGCTTGAGGTCCTTGTCGTAGTAGGAGAAGGCGTCGTTCATCATGTAGGTGACGTTCGAATTGGTCACGGCATTGCCGCTGTTGGTCTCCGCGTTCATGGAGTAGAAGACCTGATCGGACATGACCGAGACCTCGGAATTCCCGCCGCCGGCCTCCTGGGCCGGTGAGTCCGCGGTGTTCGGCGTGCACCCGGCCAACAGCAGGGCCGTGGTAGCCGACAGGGCGCAGATCGTCTTGGTGGGCTTGAACATGGGAGTGTCCTCTCAAGGTGGCTTGCGTCATTTCAGCCTATCCTGAATGGCCATTCAGTTCCAGGGGGCCTGCTGCTGTGCGCGAGTGCGGGCCCCGATAGGGTGCAGGTATGAACTCTTCGAAGCCCGTTTCCGGCGTTGGTGCTGATGGCCGCGGAGCCGGCGTTGCTGCCGGCAATGCCGCCGGTCCGGCCCGCGTCCTGTCCGCGATCGACGCACTGGCCGATGAATACGCGGACCGGGTGATCGCCCGGATGCCCTCCTGGCAGGTCTACCTGGGAATCGAGGGGGACCCGGCAGGGCTGGACGACTACTCCCCGGACGCGGTAGACGCGGCGGCCGAGCTGAATGCGCAGACCCTGGCCCGGCTGGAGCAGATCGAGAGTTCCGCCGCCCCCGGAGCCTTCGACGAGGTCGACGCGGTCACCGCCGACGCCCTGCGCGAACGCCTGGGGCTGGCCGCCGATATGCATGCCGCCGGCCTGGATCTGGCGCCGCTCAACAACATCGAATCGGCCACGCAGTTCATCCGCAACACCTTCGACCTGCTGCCGAAGTCCACCGCCGATGACTGGGAGTCCAACGCTGCGCGGATGCACAGCGTGGCCGGCAGCCTGCGAGGCTATGCCGAGTCGCTGCGCCGGGCCGTAGCGGCAGGAAAGGCACCCACCCGCCGGCAGGTCGCCTCGGTCGTGGAGCAGACGGATGAGGTGACCCGGGGCGATGGCTTCTTCGACACCTTCATCGCAGGCGCCCCCGAGGCGCAGGCCGCCCGTCTGCGCACTGCGGCCGACGCCGCCAAGGCCGCCTACGGGGAACTGGCGGAGTTCTTAACGCGTGAGATCCTGCCGGCCACCGCGGCCGATGACGCCTGCGGGCGGGAGGACTACGCCCTGTACAGCAGGCAATTCCTGGGCGCCGAGGTGGACTTCGAGGAGACCTACGCCTGGGCACTGGACGAGGTCGAGCGGCTGCACGCGGCCCAGCAGGCCACCGCCGAGGCCCTGTACCCCGGCGCCACCGTCGCCGAGGCCATGGAACGGTTGGACCGGGAACCGGAGCGGATACTGCACGGGGCCGAGGAACTGCGGGCCTGGATGCAGGGGGTGGCCGACGAGTCGATCCGCGCGGTGAACGGGACGTACTTCGACATTCCCGAACCGCTGCAGCGCATCGAGTGCATGGTCATCCCCAATGGCTCGGGCGAGGTCTACTATTCGGGGCCGACAGACGACTTCTCACGCCCTGGCCGGATGTGGTGGTCGGTGCCGCGCGGGGTCACCGACTTCACCACCTGGCAGGAGAAGACGACCGTCTTCCACGAGGGGGTGCCGGGGCATCACCTGCAAATGGGTGGGGCGACGTACAACCGGGCCACGCTGAACAATTGGCGCCGCAACCTGTGCTGGGTGTCGGGGCATGGCGAGGGCTGGGCGCTGTACGCCGAGGCGCTGATGGCCGAACTGGGCTTTATGGACGAGCCGGGGGACTATATGGGCACCCTGGACTCGCAGATGCTGCGCGCCACCCGTGTGGTCGTGGACCTGGGCGTGCACCTGGGACTGGCTGCGCCGAAGTCAGTGGGCGGCGGGACCTGGGATGCGGACAAGGCCTGGACCTATCTGCGCGCCCACCTGGCCACCGTCGACACGTCCCTGCGGTTCGAGTGGACCCGGTACATGACCTGGCCTGGGCAGGCGGCCAGCTATAAGATCGGCCAGCGGATCTGGGAGCAATTGCGGGCAGACGCCCAGGGTGCTGCCGTTGCCGCGGGCCGGGCCTTCGACCTTAAGGACTTCCACTCCCGCGCTCTGGACCTGGGCTCGGTGGGCCTGAGCACCCTGCAGAAGTTCGTGGGGTAGCAACGCAAGCGAGGTCAAAATATCATTCGACATGTATATGCATCTGAAGTAATGTAGGGGTGTGGAAATATGGACGGTGGTCTACTCCGACGAAGTGCAAGCGTGGCTCGACGGCCTCACCGCTGGGCAGTACGCTACGGTGCGTCGAGTGGTTGCGCGTCTCGAGGTGGCGGGTAATATGCTTCGCATGCCGCTGTCGAAGCCGCTTGGTGAGGGGCTCTTCGAACTCCGCTTCAACTTGGAGAATAAGGCTCGGCGCATCACCTACACCTTTCAGCCAGAGCAGCGCATTATCACCCTGACTACCTTTTATAAGCAGAAGAACAACGAGCGTAGGGAGATTCTCCGCGCTCGCCGTGCACAGAAGGAGCAATCATGACTATCGAAGCCTCTGAATATCACGCCAAGCGTCTCGCGGCCATGCCTCCTGAGGAACGGGCAGAGTTTGATGTTGCTTCCGATGTTGCGGAGCTTTCCCTCGACCTTGCTCAGGCCATTTACGATGCACGGCATGAAGCGGGAATGACACAGGCACAGCTCGCTGCGGCGATGGGGGTTACGCAGTCCTATATTTCCAACCTCGAAGGCGGAGGTAGCCTCCCTACGCTCAAGACTCTGGCCCGGGTGGCTCGTTCCACAGGCGGACACCTGAGCGTCAAGTTCGCGGCTTGAACCGAGCAATCGTGCTTCTTGATCGGTAATTCGATGAAGCGCTGGTGTGGCCTCGCCGCAGACCAGCTGACGAGCTCCGAGGTCGTCAGCTAGTCCGAGGGTTCGTCAGTCGTCGTGGGATGACTGTTTGCGCTGGCCGCGACGATGCGCGGAAACCTCTGCGACCTTCCCATTGGGCATGCGCCGCTTGTGGGCACGGATGACGTGACCGGTGGACGTTTTAGTAGCTTCGACCGCTGGCTCTGGCTGGCCTGTGGTGTTCTCTGACACGGGGCTTGTTTGTGCGTCTGACATGGTTGTTCTCCTTCTGATTGGTTATTTGCGTTTTTTCCCGCCGGTCCGATAGGCGGATACCAGGGTATGTCCCCCGCTGGGAACTCGTCTCTTATACCCACGGGTATTATGAGGTTTCCTTTGTGTGGTTGGCTCCGGTGGTACTGAGATGGTTGTTAACTCTGGCGCGATAGCCCGGGCTCTGTCATTCTCAATTAGATGTTCGATTCGGTACACATCTGTAGGATAGAACTTATTTCCTGACACTTGTTCAGCTCGCCGCCAATATTCAGAAACACTTGTCTTGAATATCGATCCTGTTTCGCCAAAAACATATAGTATTGCGATATTTGTCAAGAGGCGCAATCTGCTGTTGGATCTGTCGCCAGTATCGTTATACGAGGAAAGTCCTAGCTGATCAATAGTGGACCCGGAAGAAAGTTGCACAATTCCGTTGGCCTGGAAGAACTGTACATAGAGGCGGCTTGCTCCGATGACAGATATGTCAATAATGGAGACATTCCCAGACCCGCCTCGCCATTTAACTGGGATTTTCTCACTCAGGTAAAGTCTCCAGTGCTTGTGAATTGTCAGTTCTTCAGCGAGGAAACGGGATGCTTGGTCGAGACGGACATCCTTAAGTGATTGAAACTGTCGCAGTATCTCTTTTGCAACAGATTCGCCTACCAGTACGACTGCACAAGGACGGGACCCCGAGGATACTACCTTAGTTTGAGGTATGCTCCCTGATAATGTGTTGATACCCCTAGTTTCTTGAAGTCGGGTGGGGTTGGAAGACTTGGTTTCTTTCTTGCTTAAGGATTGGGCTACTTCCGACCAGCCTACACTTGTGCATAGATCCGCGAGTGCTTTTTTCTTATTTCGGTCACCTGCGCATCTAACCAGAATTTCGGTAAAATCTTTTTTCCGTGAATTGGAAGATCCTCTTAAGCGAATCTGCACCGTCATTTCCCTGAGCCTCGCTTGTGCGCCGGGAGAGTTTCGTAGTCCTGCTGTTGTTATAAAATCTGCTTGGTCAACCCAAGGCAAGGTTTTAACCCGGGACTGTAGTGCAGACCACAAGATTGAGCTAAGCTCGGTCGATTGTAATCTGGAAATTTCGGTAGGCCAGTCAAAAAGCGGGTTGAATGGCATAGTATGGGCAAAATGGTAGCTTATTACGTCGGCGGGACTTCTCCTGCTGCGAGTCACTGGCGCATGCCCGAGCTGCATGCTCCTGAAGCTTTGCTTGTCAAGAAATTCATTGTACTGAGTGATTATCGCATCTGGGGTGAATGGCTCAGGATTGATAGAGTATACCAGGTCTGCAAATTCGTTCCATCCTAGTCTGTCTGAGATTTCGGAAATTAAGTCATATTCTTTAATCAATTTCGAAATGCGACGTTCGACTTCCTCAACTTGTTCCTTGTTGTAGGGGTTTGATTTGCGAATCAGGTTTTGTATAGCGGTGTTGGTGTGGGTGTTTGGTGATGCGGTAAGGCTGAGGATGAAACGTGCCTGATCCCACCAGCTCTGTGTTTTTACTCTGAGAGATAGGCCAAGCGCTAATGCTGTGCGTAAGGGTGAGTCCGGGAGTGCTATTGTCTCAGATATCCAGTCGGTTTGAACAGGCATGGCGCATATTGTCTGAAAGTCATTAGCCAGGGCGTCGAGGAGCTCTCTGTCTTTAAGGGTCCGGTACGAGTCAAATCGCGTGGTGCTGGTTCGGATCTGGAACTGGTCCAGGAAATTTCGATACTGCTTGATGAGGACGTTGGCTTCGACCCGCTGCTCACCCATCACTGTGCCCTCTTCTTCGCTAGCTGTTCCATTTGATCAATGACCGCGTCCATGGCCTCTTTGCGCCGATCCGGCGGGTACTTGTACTTGGCCAGCAGGATCTTGACCGATGACCTGAGTTTGGCACGGACATCGTCGCGCACAGTCCAGTCCGTCTTGACGTCCTGGTTCATGATCTTCACCAATTCCCTGGCGATCTGCGCCAGGACATCGTCACCCTGCAGCTCAACCGCGGATTCGTTGTCGGCCAAGGCATCGTAGAAAGCCAGTTCGCTATAGGCCAGTGGGGGATCGAAGTGGTCACCGCGGGTCGCCTCGGCTGCAACGTCCTTGGCCATTGCGATCAGTTCCGCCATGACCTCGGCACTGGTCAGCTGCTGGTTCGTATAGCGGTTCATCAGCTCCTTGATCCGTTCGGCAAAGGCCTTCTGCCTGGTCAGGTTGTTGTGGGTCAGCCGGTCGGATTCGCGCACCAACTCATTGCGCAGCTCTTCTATCGCCAGATGAGCCTGGTCCGGATCCTCGACTCGCTTGCGCAGCTCGGGCGCAAGCTCGGTAATCGACTGTGTCTCCAAGCCTGCCAGCGCATAGATGTCGATGACCTCGCCGGTCTGCGTCGCGCCCTCCATCAGAGAGGCCAACAGGCGCTCGACGTCCTCGGGGACGGGCTGTCCCTCGGCCTGGCGTTCCTGGGCGTCGTACTTCGCCATCCACACGCGGACTTCTTCGTAGAAGCGCACGTCCCGGGTCAGTGCCTTCTCCTGGTCCAGGTCGCCTCCGGCCAGAGCCCAAGCGCGGGCTAACTGCCCGGCACGCTCCCGGAACCGACCGGCTAAGGTTGGGGTTGAGGACTCTTCGCCCTCCAGCCCCGAAGCACCTACAGCCTGGTCCACTTTGTCGTCGGCATTTCCACGGTCAGGCGCACCGAGTCCGGCCACGTGTTGGTTTGCCGGCTTGCGCAGGTAGTTCGTCAGTTTCAGCACGGTGCGGATCCAGACGGAATTGCCCTGTTCATCCAAGGCCGTGCGCCAATCAAAGCCGGCGCACAGGGTGTCCAGTTCCGCCAGGACCTGGCGGACGGTTTGCTGCGCCTGAGTCGTGTCGCGCCCGACAGGCTTCTTCCGTTGATCCGTCTCCGTATATTCGGCCAGGGCGTCCTGCAGGTTTTGGGTGATCGGCGCATAGGCCACAAGTAGACCCGCGGGTTTGTCCCTGAACGTCCGGTTGACCCGGGCCAGGGTCTGCATGAGCAGCGCACCCTTGAGTGGCCGGTCCACATACAGGGTGTGCAGCGGGGGAGCGTCGAATCCGGTGAGCATCATGTCCTTGACGATGACCAATTCCAGCTCATCGTCGGGATCGCGCAGACGGTTCTGAATCGCCTGATTCTGCGCCTGCCTGCGGCGGTGCTCAGTTACAATTCCCTGGTCGGTAGCGTCGGACGAATAAACGACCTTGACCTTGCCGTCATCCACCCCGGCGGAGCCGCTGGCTCCCTCCCACGAAGGCTCAAGGGCGATGATCTCCTTGTACAGCCTGGCGCAGATCTCACGGGTGGCGCACACGATCATCGCCTTGCCGCCCGTTGGGTGTCCCGGGGTGGACAGGAATCCCCGCATCGCCTCAGACCGGACCTTCCAATGCGACACGATGTCCCGGGCCAGCACCTTCAGGCGCTTGGGATCACCATAGACCGCGTTGATGACGGCAACTGACCTTTCGACCTTTTCGCGCTCCACGTCGTCGAGACCGACAGTGGCCTCATCCGCGGCGTTGTTCAGATCGTCTTCCGAAACGTCATCGCCCAGTCCCATGGACACCAGACGGGGTTCGTAGATGACGGGGACCGTCGCCCCATCCTCCACGGCGCGGGTCAGATCGTAGATGTCGATGATCGGGCCGAACACGGCTTCGGTGTTCCTGTCCGCGAATGAGATCGGGGTACCGGTGAAGGCGATGAACGACGCATGCGGCAGCGCGTCGCGGATGTGCCGGGCATAGCCGTCGAGGTTGTCGTAGTGGCTGCGGTGGGCCTCGTCGACGATCACGATGATGTTGTGCCGCTCGCTCAGCCGAGGATGGGACAAGCCATTGTCCCTTTCCGCCTTGGTCAGGCCGAACTTCTGCAGAGTGGTGAAGAAAATCCCGCCGGTGGCTCGAACGCTCAGCTGCTCCCGAAGCTGGGAGCGGGTCTCGATGCGGATAGGGGATTCGCCCAGCAATTGCGAGGACGCGAACCCGTCGAACAACTGCGAATCCAGTTCTGTGCGGTCGGTGACGACCACCAGCGTGGGGTTCTTCAGTTCGGGCTGGCCGGCCACCAGGTGCGCGTAAAGTTCCATCTCCATGGACTTGCCACTGCCCTGGGTGTGCCAGACGACGCCCACCTTGCCATCGTTGCGCACGGCATCGACCGTGTTGCCCACCGCCTTCGTCACCGCGAAGTACTGATGCGGCTTGGCGACCCGCTTGACCAGACCATCAGCACCCTGGGAGAAGGACACGTAGTTCTTCACGATCTGATTGAAGCGCTCCTGGTTGAACAGGCCGTCGGTGAGCACCTCGATGGGCAGATTGGTGTTGTCGTCCTTGGGGTCGGCGCCCAATGGTACGGGCACACCGTCATCGTCGACATTCCACGGGCTGAAGTGGTTCAGCGGCGTGAACGGGGTCCCGTACTCGGCCTGCAGACCATTGCTGATCACAGAGAGGACGGGACAGGTGAAGGCATCGGGGAATTCCTGCAGATAGGTCTGCAGCTGGGCGTGCGCGTCCGCGATGGTCGCCGACTCCGACCCAGCCCGCTTGAGCTCCACGAGCACCAACGGAAAGCCGTTGACGTAGAGCACGATGTCGAAGCGGCGTTCGTGGTCGCGGTCGCGGATGGTTACCTGGTTGACCGCCAGGTAGTCGTTGTCTTTGACCCTACTGCTCATCAAACGGATCGTCGGGTTCTGCTCGATTCCCTCGGAATCGACGTAGCTGATTCCGCGATAGCCATCCGTCAGCGCCTGATGGAAACGGAAGTTCTCATGTAGGGCGTCCGAGCTGGCGGTGGCCAGGACCTCTTTGAGTGCTTCCTCCAGGTACCGACCGGGGACGGTCGGGTTGAGTTTGCGCACCGCGGCCGAGGCCCTGGCCCGGATTACCGGGTCGGCCCAGGTAACGCGCCCATCGGGTGCGCCGGGGGCTACGTCCTTGCCTGCCATGGTCTCCCAACCATGGTCGTACAGGCGGTTCAGCATGAACTCTTCCCAAGCATCTTCGGGGATCATCGGTGCTCCTTTGCAGAGGTTCGGGCACGGGTGGGTTCGTGCCCGAACCTCATATGGTCCTTATACGGCGTCCGAGGCGATGGCTTCGGCGTCCTTAACTGTGATCTTGCCAGACATGAGCAAGGGCAGCAGCTCGTCTCGGGTCCTGGCCAGGGCTGTGGATTCCCCATCTACCGCTGAAATGGATGCTTGGAAGGAGGCCGCAAGATTAGAAATCGTCCCTATCTGCTCGCTGGATGGAATCATTATTGGTTGTGAATATGCCTCATCTCTATTCAGCCCTGGTACAGCAGAATCAGAATTCAGGCCAGTGAAGTCGACAGTTTTCACTAGTCTATAAAGTAGTTCATTTGAATAGGGTAGGGAGGATTCGACAAAATATGCGGTATCTATAGGATAGTGAGGGCCATTGACCCAGTATGTGGCGCCTACTGTCCCCTTTCGGCCGATCACTGTTCCCGAATTTTTGACCAAGTAAGTGTCGTGGTAACCGGATATTCCTCCGCTTCCGACCACTGGAATATCTCCTGGGTTACGCAGTTTTGCCGGGAGTGATTTTCCATAGTTAAGAGTGAGAATGTCGCCTACCATCATTCTTTTCCCCTGTGCGACAATTTGATAGACGAGGGCATCAATGAGGGCATCCAACTTTTTTGCGACTCGTTCGTTGGCGGCGATTTTGTCGTCGAGCGCTCCCAGCACCTCGGCAATCGCCTGCTGCTCGTAGAGTGCAGGAATAGAAAGGGGAACGGCTGACAAAATTCCCGTGTTTAAATTGAGCATGGTGGCGCCTACTGCATGTTTACGAATCCACGTGCGCGACTGTTCAAGGCCCAAAGCGTACGAAATAAATCGCGAATCGTGTACGTTCTGGTCCTTAATTCTAACTCGCAGGCAACCGGTGCCGCACAGCCAACCAACGTTCGACTCACGGACGAGTGCACGTCTCTCGACGTCGCCGCGCCGTGAATAGACTATGTCTCCATAGGCCAGTTGGTGACGGGACAGACGGCTGACGTCATCTACGCCAATTCTTGCAATGTTCTCAGTGGTGATGACGTTGTCGCCGATGTCCTGCGGCATGACCACAGGAATGCCCTCGGCGACATAGTCAGATGCATGTAATTGTGATCCAAAAGGTCCGGTCTGGATGCCTCCATCAGCTTGACTGCAGATCTCGCCTAGAGTGACAGTCTCCCAGCTCATCCCAGCCTCCCCAGCTGTTCGCGCACGACACGCTCCAGGCGGGCGGACTCGTCGAAGGCCTCGGCCAGTTCCTTCTTCAATCGGGCGATCTTCTGATCGATCGGCTCCAAGTCCTCCGGCGCCGGTGGGGCACCGACATAGCGGCCAGGAGTCAGCGCGTAGCCGGCAGCCTGGATGTCTGCCAAGGTGGTGGACTTGCAGAAGCCCGGCACGTCCTCGTATTCGGCATCGTCGTCCGAGGTGCCCATCCACCGGTGGAAGGTACCGCTGATCAGCTTGATGTCCTCGGGGCTCAGATCGCGTTCCGCACGGCTGATCATGTGCCCCATATCGCGGGCGTCGATGAACAGAGTCTGACCTTTGCGTGATCCCTTGTCTTTGGCGAAGAACCATACGCACACCGGGATGCCGGTGGAGCGGAACAATTGGGTGGGCAGTGCCAGCATGCAGCTGACCAAGTCAGCCTCCACGATCTGCGCGCGGATATCACCCTCGCCGCCGGAATTCGACGACATAGAACCATTGGCCATGACGACTGCGGCCTTGCCCGAGTCGTTCAGCTTCGAGATGATGTGCTGAATCCACGCATAGTTCGCATTGCGGGCCGGCGGCACGCCGTAGGCCCAGCGCGGATCGTCCTCCCGGCGCACCCACTCCTTGAGGTTGAATGGCGGGTTTGCCATGACGAAGTCCATCTTCACATCCGCGTGGATGTCACGGGCGAAGGTGTCGCCCCAGCGTGCGCCCAGCCCTTTGTTGCTCATCTGGTGGATCGCCAGATTCATCTTTGCCATCCGCCAGGTTTCCTCATTGGATTCCTGGCCGAAGATGTTGATGCTCTGCGGATCGCCGCCGCGGTCGGCGATGAATTCCTCCGACTGGACGAACATGCCGCCGGAACCGCAGCACGGATCGTAGACCCGGCCACTGTACGGTTCCAGAACCTCGACCAGGGTGCGGACCACCGAACGCGGGGTGAAGAATTCCCCACCGCGCTTGCCCTCGGCCCTGGCGAATTCCGCCAGGAAGTATTCGTAGACCTCGCCCATCAGGTCGCGGGCGCGGTGTTCCCCCTGGGCGGAGAACCGGGTGGAGTTGAACAGGTCGATCAGTTCACCCAGGCGGCGCTGGTCGATATTGTCCCGGTTGTACAGACGTGGCAGCGTGTCCTTGAGCGACGGGTTGAAGGCCATGAGCCGTTCCATCGCGGAGTCGATCAGCGAACCGATCGTCCTGTCCGGTTCACCATCTTGACCTTTCAGACCCTTGGCATGCTGGGCCAGGAAGGTCCAGCGGGCCTCGTCCGGGACCAAGAAGACACCAGATCCCTCGTACAGGTCAGGGTCGACCGAGAGGGTTGCCAGGTCCTCTTCGTCTGTGATGCCTTCGGCGGCTAGACGGTCCTTGACGATCTGCTGCTGTTCATCGAAAGCATCGTTGACGTACTTGAGGAAGACCAATCCCAGGATGACGTCCTTGTACTGGCTGGCGGACAGAGAACCGCGCAGCCGGTCCGCTGCTTTCCATAGTGTCGCCTTGAGCTCAGCCATGGTGCTGGGCGCATGTGGAGACTTTTTCTTGGCCATGTTCAGTTGGTGCCTTCCTGTTCCTCCGCGCCGACCCATCCGGACCGGTCAACGATGTTCAGCGTGCCGTCGGAGATCCCCGCAATGAGGTGTTCACTCAGTGAGGAAGCGGCGGCGAGCCGTTGGTTCAATTCTGTTCTATACGCTTGGGCATCCCGCAATGCGGACTCCAAGGCCTCCGCCTGGTCGGTGGGGATCAGCGAGATCTGCCAGGCCAGGTGTTCGGTGCCGGTCTGGCGGTTGATCTGATCCGCCAGGGCATGCGGTCCCACCGTGCGTTTCTGGGGGCGATGTTCGACGATTTGCCCGGCCGCATCCACCTCCGGCTCCGCGGGTGGGTCCTTGTGTACCCGCAGGATTCGGCTGGGACTCATGACGATGGAACCACCTGTCTCATCGACATGGGCTGCCGGTGGATTGCATGTGAAGACCACATCGCCGGGCTCCGTATGTGCTGCTTGCGGGTAGGCCTTCGTCGCGTCGATGGGGTCCAAGTAGAACAAAGGTGTTTCGGATCCGGCGCTGCGCACGGGGACTGTCCCGTTGGAGTCGGAATCCCGAGGATCGATGCGGCTGCCGTTGATCCGCTTGATCTGTGTTTGACGCTTGCCTCCCTTGGTGTCATGGAATCCCAGCAACTGGCCCAAAGGTACGGTCGGAAGCCGCATATGACCGGGTGCGGGCTGCACCGCGACGTCCAAGCAAGGTGCGGATGTGGACGCAGTGAGCACTGTGGCGGCCTGCACCTGATCGATGTGCGTGGTCGTCTCCAACCCGAACCGTTCGGCTATGGCTCCAGCGGGGACTACCGGATGGCCGCTGAAGATGTCGGCTGCACTGTAGCCCTGCAGATATTTGAACGACCGGCCGGAGCTCTGTGCAGTGCCGGCATCCGCTGGATGAATCAAGTGAAGGACTGCAGCCAGATCATTCTGTAGTTCGGTGAGGTCGATGCGCTGGTCGACAAGGTCGGCGACATACGGGTGCTTGATGCCCCCGGTCCCATCCAACAGCCACAGTCCCATGGCCTGGTTGACGGATTCCTTCCACCAGCCCCGGGGCAGGCGCAGGGCCGCTGCCAGACGTCCACTGTTCGATGAGTGCGTGGCGCGGAGGGCCACTGCGCGGTCCTCGGCCGTTGCTCGGTTCTCCGGACGCTCGCAGAGCATATCGGCCGGTCCGATCACGATGGCCCTGTCCTGATCAGTCAGGTTGAGGGCCAAGTCGTCAATAGCGGAGAACACTGACTCGCGGGGGAGTCCATGCACTGACATGATGGCGCAGCATGGGTCCGAATCCGGCGTCGCCAGGGGAATTCCGGTGATATGGGCCCGCAGTCTGGTCAAGCGTTCCTGCGTGGTATCGGTTGCTTCGGTTTCGGAGTCGGCGGCTTTCATCTGCAGGCCGGCGCACATCTTCGCCCTGGTTATCGGGAGGAAGTCCGGGGAATCGACAGACACCGTGACGGGGGACCCACTTGCGTCAATGACAGCGCACAGCGCGTCCATAAGGTCGTCTGTAAAGCCGCGCTTGCCCTGGTTCCTGGCGATCCGGCCAGCATCCAGACGGGCCAGTGCATCGTTTGAACCATAGGAGGCGGAGTACAGCCCGTCGACGAATTGCAGCTCTTCAGGGGTGAACTCCGCGTCCAGGGCTTCCGAGAACAAGAAGGAGTCCTCCGGGTCCAGCTCTACAGCAAGAGTGACCAGCGCATCGGGCGGAAGGTTGACCAGGTCATCGGGCGCAGCAGTCCGCAGAGCGAGTAGCACCAGCGCGGTGGCCTCGGCGATAGCCGGTTCGGGGAGTGCCAGGGAGGGTGCGTCCTCGGCGAATTCGGGGTTGTTGCCCCTTTCCGTTTTGCGTAGCCATGCTGTCACGTCGTCGTAGGCGAAGCGCTCCACGCCGGAGTGACGGGATACGGGGGAGGGGAAGGGGACGTGGGCGCCACGGATGGTGTCGCGGCGGCGCCACTGGGAAACGGCTGGGCGGGACACCTGTGCCAGATTGGCGATGTCCTGCATGGTCAACAACTGTGCCGTCACGATTCCTCCTTCCTGCGGCGGGCTTATCGATATCAACAGTAGTGGAAAAGTGTGTGGATGAGACTCGAAAAAGTGTTAAGGGGGCTTAACGGAATAGCTGAGGACAAATGAGCATGGTCTGTCCCACGATGGATACCGATCAACACACATTCGCTTCCCGGAAGGACCTACTATGAAGACCTCGAAGACCCTCATCACCCGCATGTCGGGCACCCTGGCCGCTATTGCATGCAGCGCGCTCATGCTGACCGGTTGCGGAACCGGCCTAGACTCCAGCACGCCGGTCAAGGACATCGACGAAGTGGCGGACGCACCGGTGGAGACCGGAGCTGGTGCTGCGCCGGCCGGCGATGACGCGCTCTCCGGTGATGCCGGGGAGTCGGACGTCAAGGCATTCGGCGAAACCTGGACCTACGACGACGGACTCGCGGTCACCATCAAGTACTTGGGATCCGGTCGGGTCACGTCATCGGGAATCGGCGCTGAGGACAGCGGCGGTGCCCTGCAGAAGTTCTCCATCACGGTGAAGAACGGTTCGGACAGGACTTTTGACGGAAGGCTTGCATCCATTGATTCCGTCTCTGTCGGCGATGAGGGAACAGAGGCCCAAGAGGTCTTCGATACTGCCGGTGGTCTGGAAGGGGCCGACTTCTCCAAGATCCAGGCGGGGCGTAAGCAGACGCGCACTGTGGCCTACGGGATCAAGGGCGCTGAGACCGTTCAGATCGAGTTCAGCGCGGGTAGCTCCTACGCATCAGTGCTCTACGAAGGAAAGTTGAAGAAATGAGTTGTGTGCGGTTCCAGTCCGCCAGAGGGCCATAGAAGACGTAAAGACCTCGGCAGCACCACCGCGCTATAGAGCACATCAAGAGAAGAAGAGGGAACCGAACCGACAGGCACCATCGAACGGAAGGCAAGAACATGAACGACTTTGTGGAAAGCATCGCCAGCGGAACGATCTCGGCGATCCTAGGCGCACTGTTCGTCGCAGCGCTCCCGCTGGGCAACAAGATGGGTTTCACCCACGAACCGCCCAGCTCGGGCAAACAGGTCAAGGCGAAGAACAAGGACGGGCAACAGGCCGTCGTCACCGATAACTCGGGAACGGTCGATATCGACCAGACACAGAACCACACGACAATCCAGAGAATCCAGTACAACATCCGGCACTCTGTCGGATATACCAGCGGTGGCCAACCGGGCATGAGCAACGGCATGTTGGCTCTGGTGATTGTTCTGCTGCTGGTCGCGGCAGCAGCATTCGGACGCTTCTTCATCCCCGTCCTGGGCGGCATGGTTGGTGCGGCGCTCATGCTGACCGTGGTCACCATCCGGTTCCTGGTGTCCGACCGACGACATGCGAAGAGTCCGCAGACCGCATATGTCGTGGTCGAACTGTGCTTGTCGATCATTGCGACAGTGCTGTTGGGATACTTCATCTTCCAGTTCAGCTGGGACGGCAAGACGATGGTCGATGTAGCCAATGCCTTGCACGATGTCACAGTGGTGCCCAGCATCAATGATGGCGTTCTGCCCTGGATTCTGTCCTTCACTATTGAACCGCCGGCGGAGCTATTCATCCGCGATCCGCAGCTGCTGGTGATGGCCCTGCTCGCACTGGTCGGACTGACAATGACTCTGCTTCTCGATGTGAGCGCCGCGTTGTCACTTGTCGGTTGGGACGCCTATAGCCGGATGAGTCAGAGTCTTTCGCGGTTCTCCTGGGTGACTAAAGCAGCACAGAGCTTTGAGACTACTACTTGGAAGTCTGTCCTGGTTCTGCTGGTCGTGTTCGCGCTGGAGATGGGCTTCCTTTTCGGATTCCCGTCCGTGCTAGACGGGTCGTTCATCGAAGTGGTGCTGGGGCCGGCGGCGAGTGCTGTCCGGTGACGGAACAAAGGTCGGCGGAGGGCAGAATCTCCTGTGGCCGCACCAAGAAGGGTAAGAGAGGATGAAGAAGATGGAAGCGTTGACTCATGAAGCACTGAAGTTGGCAGTCTGGATGGCCGAACACGGGGTGTCCAGTGCCAAGGTTTCGGACGGTGACCTCGCGCTGGAGAACAAAGCCGCTGCGGAACAGAAACTGTTCGAGCGGGGAGTCGTCTCTGGGGAGAAGGACCTGACCGGTCAGCGTGATGTGCACCTGAAGCCTGGTCAGGACGTCGTCCTCAGGCGGAAGGCGAATCAGGTCCGACGCGACGAGATCGGACTGGGGATCTTGGCGGTACTTGAGGAAGACCGAATTGGGGGTTCTGCGGACGAGCTGGCTGCCCATCTGGCGGGTGCTGTCCGCCCAGCCGTCTCTGTGGGCGAATGCGAGCAGGAGGTTCAGGAACTGGAAGAAATGGGAATGGTTAAAGTTTTGGCCTCTTGGGGAGTCCCCTTGGTGCGGTCCTCAATCGAGCGGCGTGGCCGCCGGTGTCTGGAATCCGGCTATGGTCCAGAGGATTTCGACAAAGTGGAAGGAAACCACATGGGAACCAACATCAACAACAACTTCACTGGCAGCAGTATTGCCGCAGTGTCGCAGGGTGACCACAACACGTTGAACACTCAGCAGAACGTGAACACTGACCTGCAGACGGCATTGGACATCGTTGCCGGTATTCGCGCAAAGGTGGCCGAGGCGGCACCCGAACAAGCAGAGCTGGTCGACGGGATCGAAGATGGCCTGAAGACCGGTAAGGGAAAAAAGTTCATCTCAGCACTGGGCACCGGCTTGGCCGGGGCACTCGGTGGTGAACTGGGGCAGTGGGTGTTCGAGCAGATTCAGACCTTGCTCGCACTCCCACTCTTCGGCTGAAGTACCCGACTTTCAGGGCAACGCTTGACTAGCTAGGCGCTCGACCGCATGCTCATACCAGTCACCCGTTACGACGGGACAGGAAGAAAGCCTCAGGCACCAGTAGGACGATTGGTGCCTGAGGCTTTCGTCGTTACCGCTAGTTTTAAGAGGCCAGACAGATCGCCGACCACCAGGCGATTGGAAACGTGTGCCCGGCGGGGGCCGTGCGGGCATAGGCGGTTCCTCCGATGAACCTGAGTCTTAAAAAGACTTAAAAAACTTAAAATTCTAGCAGTGGATCGGCGGTTTGGGCCTGCCGGCGTGCCGGTTTCGAGGCTTTGGAACCAGCGGCGGCTCATTCCCGTCCGTGCGGCCAATTGCGTTCAACGGTATAGGCGCATGATGCTGCGCTTTCCTATGGAAGCGCAGCATCATGCGCTTGCGATGACCGGCCGGCGCTCCCGCCTCGCCGGGACAGCCCGCTACTGATCCCGCAGCACCCGGCGCAGGATCTTGCCGGTGGCGGTCTTCGGCAGCTCGTCCACGACCTCGACCTGGCGTGGGTACTTATAGGCCGACATGTGCTCCTTGCCGTAGGCCACGATCTCCTCCGGCGTCGCAGTCGTCCCGGCCTTCAGGGCCACGAAGGCCTTGACCGTCTCCCCGCGGTACTCGTCGGGCACGCCGACGACCGCGACCTCGGACACGGCCGGATGACCGTAGAGCACATCCTCGACCTCGCGCGGCCACACCTTGTAGCCCGAGGCGTTGATCATGTCCTTCTTCCGGTCCACCAGGTAGAACCAGCCGTCGGCGTCCTTGAACCCGATGTCCCCGGTCTTCAACATTCCGTCGTGGAAGGTTGTCGCATTGGCGTCCGGCCGGTTCCAATAGCCCGGGATGATCTGCGGGCCCGCTGCCGCCAGCTCACCATAGGTGCCGTCGGGCACAGGGTTGCCGTCGTCGTCGAGCACCTTCACGGTCGTATCGTAGATCGCCTTGCCCAGTGCCAGCGCACCCGATTCCGGATCCACCGGTGCCCGCTCGCCCTGTGGCACGGCGACCACGGGCGATGCCGTTTCGCTCATTCCGAAGGCCCCGTGGATGTACGCTCCGAAGATCCCCTCCAGCCGATCCTGCAGTGCAGGGGCGATCGGCGCCCCGCCCGAATACAGGACCTTGAAGGACGCGAAGTCCGGGGAGGGTCCACCATCGGCACCCGCCTGCACCTGCGGGCAATCCGCCAGGGCCATGAGCGCTGTGATCGCACCGATCGTGAACACCGGCTGCCACCGGCGTACCGATTCGAGCATGACCTCGGGCTGGAACCGGTGGCTGAGCACCACCGGCGCACCGATCCGAATCGCCAGGGTGATGTGCCCGACCAGCCCCGTGATGTGGAACAGCGGAGCGATGCCGAGGATCGGCTCACCGGCCTGCAAGCCCGTGAACCCGACATAGGACTCCGAATTGAAGGTCAGGTTCCCGTGCGTGTTCATCGCACCCTTGGGCTTGCCCGTAGTGCCCGAGGTGTAGGACAGTACCGCGACCGACTCGCCCGTCAGGCCCGGGTCGGGCAGCTCGCCGCCGGGTGCGGCGGCCACAGGGCCGGGGGCGACCTCGACCACGGCAACGCGCTCGCAGTCACCGGCGCCGGGCAGGTCCAACTCGACACCCAGACCTTCGGGCAGTGCGACCTCGGTGATCGGGGGAACCGAACCGGCGGGAGCGTCGGTGCCCAGCGGCGACCAGGCGCGGTGCGCGCCGATCAGCGCGAACTCGACGGCGGTATCGCCCACCACTCCGGCGGCCACGGACTCCCACAGGTCGGGGATAGTGACCAGGGCCTTGGCCCCGGAATCCTCCAGATGGTAGCGCAGCTCATGGGCGGTGTTCATCGGGTTGATCGGCACCATCACGCCGCCCACCCGCCAGATCGCGACCAGGGCCAGCAGGAACAGCGGATCGTTCTGCAGATACAGCGCAACCCGATCGCCCCTGCTGACGCCGCGGCGGTGGAGCTCGGCGGCGATGACCCGCACGCGGGCATCGGCCTGCGCGAAGGTGAGCGTGTCCTCGAAGGAGTGGATGAACGGACGCTCGCCGTGTTCTGCCACGGTCGCATCCCACATGGCCGGCATGGTGTCGTGCGGCGGTTCGAGGTGCGTGGAGAACGGAAGCGTCGCACCCATCAGCGGATCGCCACCGGGTTGACAGGGGAGCCCGAGGCACGGTTGATCTTCAGCGGGGCCGCAACGTAGAAGAAGTCCCACTTGCCGTCCGCGGCGCAGGCCGCCGCCAGCTTCTCCAGGTCGCAGATCTCGGAGAAGACCACGCCCAGATTGCGCATCAGCGCATTGTGCAGGGTCAGGGATACCCCGGTGTCCGGGTCGGTGGTGACCTCGTTGCCGATCAGGTCGGTGACCAGGTTGGGGATCTCCATGTCCTGGAACCACTGGACGAGTTCGGGGGAGTACTGCAGGCCCGGCTCGCAGAAGTCCTCGTAGAAGGCGTCGCCCTGTTCGAAGAACAGCTGCAGGTGGTTGGTGCGGATGACCAGGATGTCGTGCTTCTCAATGGTCACGCCCTGCTGTGCAGCCGCGGCCATCAGGTCGTTGTGGTCGAAGGTCTTGCGTGCCGGCAGGGCGTCGACGCCGAAGTAGCGGGCCATGTCGATGAGCACACCGCGTCCGGCCACGCCGCGTTCGGCGATGGGTTCGACGCTGGCCTTGTCCAGGCCGCCCACGGTGGTGCGGGCGTCGTAGCCGTTGTAGATCTTCCCGCCGTACCAGACATGGCCCAGCGCGTCGTACTGCGTGGAGCCCTGCAGGAAGGCGTGCATGGTGTCGTCGGCGTAGTGCAGGCCGCCGGGGAACTGGGGTGCGCCCTCGCCGTCCCAGCTGGCTTCGTCCCACACCATTTCAACGGTGGCGGGTTCGCGGCCGGGCCACACGGGGTCGCCCTTGGGATCGCCGATCAGGCGCTGCAGGGTGAACAGGTCGCCGGAGTTCACGGACTTGATGCCGCGCAGGACCTCGGCGTTGGTCAGGTAGTTCAGAGAGCCGACCTGGTCGTCCGGTCCCCACTTGCCCCAGTTGGTGGGTGAGTCGGCCAGTAGTTCGGTCAGCTCGGGTGCTTTCTTGGTGCTATCGGTCATCATCGACCCCTTTCGGACAACGTCGTCGTTATCTGTGCACTTCCGGATTCGGGCAGTTCGTCTTCGAAACAGCCTTCAAACCGGCCGAACGTACGTTCGGTGTTTAGACACTAACAAGAGATGGGCGGCTTTGGGAAGTGATGGCATGTGGCGGGGCGGTGGAGAACCGTTTGGCCTATGCGGTCCTTCGCCTGGCCAGGAATGCCCGGTAGGCGGCACCTGCGGCTGCCAGAACCACTGCGCCCACCAGGACGGGCAGCAGCAGATACGACCAACCGGCGCCGGCGGTGATGACGACGATGGGGGTCCCGCAGGCCGGAGGATGGGCGATCCGCAGCAGTCCCATCGTGGCGATGGACAGGGTGATCGCGATGGCGATCGCCCACCAGGCGTGTGGCAGGAGGAAACGGACGGCCAGTCCGATGACGGTCGCACTCAGATGCCCGCCCAAGACGTTGATGGGCCGTGCCAGGGGAGAATCCGGGACGAGGAAGATCAGTGCCGCCGAGGACCCGAAGGCCGCCGCCAGCAGGGGTTGACCGGTGAGGGTGGCGAGTAGTCCCAAGCCGGCGATGATGATTCCCGCACCGAGCGCACCCGAGACGACCTGGAACGGGGAGACCGGGGGTTGGGTGCGGGTGATGAGAGTGCGCCAGGTGCTCACCGGGATGTCCTTTCAAGCGATGCGTTTAACACCGTAGCCCAGTCATTGTCACCTCCGGCTATGATCGGGCTGTTCGGACGCCATCCCCAGTGACCTCGGAAAGGTCAGTATCCTCCTTATGCACTCCACGTCCCCCCTGACCCGCTCGCGCCCCGGTATCCTCGACCGCGAGGCGATCGTCGCCCCACTGCGCTTCAATCGCTGGCTGATCCCGGCGGCGGTACTCGCCATTCACCTGTGCATCGGCCAGGTCTATGCGCTGAGCGTGTTCAAAGCGCCGTTCATGGACCGCTTCGCCGCGGGCGAGGTCGCGGTCGGCTGGGTCTTCTCCGTGGCCATCGCGATGCTCGGGATCTCCGCTGCGATCGGTGGTACCTGGGTGGAGCGGGCGGGCCCGCGCAAGGCCATGGTGGTTGCAGGTGTGTTCTGGGTGGTGGGCTTCGGGGTGGCCACTCTGGGGATCGTCACGGGACAGTTGTGGCTGCTGTATCTGGGGTATGGGGTGATCGGCGGGATCGGTCTGGGGATCGGTTACATCTCGCCGGTGTCCACGCTGATGAAGTGGTTCCCCGACCGGCCCGGTCTGGCCACCGGTTTGGCGATCATGGGCTTCGGCGGGGGTGCGCTGATCGCCAGTCCTTTGTCGAACTCGTTGATGAGCATCTTCGGTGGGGGCGGCGCCCCGGAGCAGTTGGCCGCCGGTGCGGCACCGACCTTCGGGACTCTGGCGCTGATCTATGCGGTGGCGATCGCGGTGGGCGCTTTCGTGATCCGCCTGCCGCACCCTGACTGGCATCCGGAGCATTGGGATCCGGCCCGCGTCGCCGCGCACAAGGTGGCGACCACGGGGCAGGTGTCCGTGTCCCGGGCGATGCGCACTCCACAGTTCTGGTTCTTGTGGATCGTACTGTTCACCAACGTCACCGCCGGGATTGGGATCCTGGAGAACGCCGCGCCGATGGTGCAGGGCTTCTTCTCCCAGATCACACCTGCCGCGGCGGCCGGTTTCGTGGGTCTGCTGTCGATCGCGAATATGGTCGGCCGGTTCGTCTGGTCGACCGCCTCGGACTATATGGGCAGGCGGAATGCCTACACGCTGTATTTGGGCGCGGGCATTCTGATGTACCTGTGTGTGGCCCTGTTCGGTGGGGCCAATATCGTCCTCTTCGTCGCGGCCTCCATGCTCATCCTGTCCTTCTACGGCGGGGGTTTCGCCGCGGCTCCGGCGTATTTGAAGGACCTGTTCGGTACCTATCAGGTGGGTGCGATCCATGGCCGGCTGCTCACCGCGTGGTCGGCCGCTGGCGTGGTGGGTCCGCTGATTGTCAATACGGTTATCGAGTCGCGCACCCGGGCGGGCGCGACGGGGCCGGCCGTGTACACCCTGTCCATGGGCATTATGGTCGGGCTCCTGGCGGTGGGCTTCGTGGCGAACCTGCTAATCGGCAAGGTCGCCGATAAGTACCGTGCAGAGCCGGCCGAGGTCGAGGCCGCCCTGGTGCACGAGTCCAATGCCTCCGGTGGGGACTCGCCCATGCTGTCGACCGGGGGCTTCTACCATGTGGCGGCCTATGCGCTGACCGGCGTGGTGATCGTCGGCCTGCTCTATGCGCTGGTCCAGACCGTGATCAAGGCATCCGCGCTGTTCGTGTGAGGGGCGGAACACCGACCAAAGTGCTGGCAGGACCCCTGGGGTCCTGCCAGCACTTTGGTCGGTCGTGGCTTAGCGACCAGACCACTCATAGGATTGCTTGGTCAGGAATGCTTCGACTGCGTGCGCGAAGTCGGCACTGCCGTACACCGCCGATACGACATCTGAATCATTCGGCTCCGCTGATTCTGCAGCCGAGGTCTGTGCAGCCTTCAGTCGCCGCAAGTTCTCTTTGATGGACCACTGGGTCAGGGGTGCTAGGTGGGAAATCCGGTGTTCGTACTCGTCCTGTAGTTCGTCAAGATTCTCGCTCACCTCCGTAAGGAACCCACAGGCAAGCGCTTCCTCGGCTCGCACAGCCCGGGCCCCGATGAGCATGGAGCGGACGCGCGACTCTCCGAAGCCCTGGACGAGCACATCCAATGTCGTCGTATTGAGTGTGTTGCCGAGTGTGCGGGCGATCGGAACGGCGAAACTGGCCCGAGGATTCCCAACGCGGACATCTGCACATGCGGCAAGGCCCAGACCACCTCCAACGCAGTGTCCGTCGATGAATGCGAGAAGGGGTTTCCGCATCATCGCAAGCCGTGACAAGGTATCGGCGATCGTCTGCTCGTACGCTATGCCGTCTTCTCCCGTGAATCCGCGGAACTGCGCGATGTCTGTGCCGGCGACAAAGGCCTTTCCCCCGGCGCCGCGCATCGACACCGCGCGAATTTTCGGATCCGCATCGGCTCTTTCACAAGCCTCCAGTAGACCTGCGTACATGTCCGAGGTCATGGCATTCCTGGCTTCGGGACGGTTGAAGACAACTCGAAGTACCGAATCGTGAACGTCGACTTCCAAATCTGCCATGGGTCATACCTCCAGATCGAATTCCTCGGCGAGCGGGACATTGTGTTCGCCGAGCATCGGCCCCGCCTTGCTGCGCACAGTGCCCGAACGTGACAGATTGATGGGGTTGCCCAGTTGTTCGACGTCACCTAGTTTCGCATGGGGCGCAGTCCAGAAGTAGTCACGGGACGCGAGATGTTCATCGGTGAAGACCTGGTCGTACTTCGAGATGGGGCCAACGGGTACTCCGGCCTCATTGAGGGCATCGACGACTTCCTGGACGGTCCGATCCTGCAGCCGCTGCTCGATGATCGAGATCAGCCGTGTGCGGTTGGTCATCCGCGTAGGAGGATCGACGAAGTCCGGGTCATCGGCAAGATCTGCGAAGTCGAAGGTTGTGCAGAAACGCTCCCAGTTCCCCTGGGTGTTGGCGCCGATCGTCACGTAACCGTCCTTGGCCTGCACGGCCTGGTAGGGCGCCAGAGCCTGATGCGCCGAGCCATTGGCAGTGGGCACACTGCCATTGCCGTAGTAGGCCCCGGCTTCCCAGACCGCGAGGGACACGGCGGATTCGAAGAGGGACACATCGATGTACTGTCCCTGCCCGGACGTCTTCCGTTCATAGAGTGCCGAGAGGATTCCGATTGTCGCGTAGAGCGCGGTGGTGAGATCACAGATCGGAACCCCGACCTTGGCCGGCGGCATATCAGGAAACCCGGTAATACTCATCAGGCCAGAGCGCCCTTGGGCCATGATGTCGAGCCCGGGCAGCTTGGCCAGGGGCCCGGTCTGTCCCCAGCCTGAAACCGATGCGTAGATCAAACCTGGATGGTCGCCCTTGAGGTCGTCATACCCCAAGCCCATCTTCTTCAGCGAGCCCGGGCGGAGGTTTTCTATCAGCACGTCTGCGTGATCCAGCAAAGTCAGGAACGCCTTCTTGCCCTCTGGAGATTTCAGGTCCAGGGCAATCGATTCCTTGTTCCGATTCATCCGGATGAAGGTGCTTGATTCCCCCTCGAGGAAGGGCCCAGAGGATCGCACTGGATCGCCGCCCTTGGGCGGTTCCACCTTGATCACGCGGGCCCCGAGATCAGCCAGTTGTGTTGTGGCGAAAGGCGCGGCGATGAACACGCCCACTTCCAACACCGTCACACCGCTGAGGGGCCCTGTGGGGGAGGTGCCGTTTGTCGTCTGCGCGGACTCGAAGCCCGGATTGGTCTGTGCCATCATCACTTTCTTGTGTTGCGTGTCACTTTCTATTGTCTACAATAATGCAGACAATAGAAATCGTCGAGGGGCCATGATGAACAACACGGGCAATCGATCCGCCAAGGGTCGGGCATCCGGCAAAGCTGCCGGCCTGACACAGTGGGCCGCTGATCAGATCAGTGAGCTGGTGTTCTCCGGTGAGCTCATCCCCGGCGAGCGCCTGATCGAAGAAGACCTGACCGAGCGTTTGGGAATCTCCCGCGGACCGGTGCGAGAAGCACTGCACCTACTCGAAGGTGCCGGAATCGTGACCCGTCAGCCGCGCTTGGGCGCCAAAGTGACCAAATTGGACCGTGATGATCTCTTCGAGATCGTCACGTTCCGCGAGGGTTTGGAGCATATGGCCGTCCACCACCTTTACGGTCATGGGCGCGGCGGGGACGTGGATGCGTCTCAGGCCAACCTTCAGCTCTCCCGAATGGAGGAACTCTTCAGCACCAATCAGCCCACGTCTGAGCTCACCCGTGTGAGCTTCGACTTCCACATCGAAGTCGTCCGCCTGTGCGGTAACGATCGGATTGTCTCCGCCTACATAGAGTCGATCGCTCAAGTCAAGCTCGCGATGTCCTTGAACCTTCGCATGCTGGCCGAGACCGAAGATCCGGCGCACAACGTCGAACGACACAAGTACCTTCTACAAGAGGTGCTCTCCGGCTCTGAGACCCGTGCCCATACTGCAATCGATGAGCACGGTCATAACTACCTTCTGGATGGGCGCATCGGCCGCACGAGCCGTGAGTCCGTCCAAGCCTCAGGCAAGCCGACTGTGTCTGGATACTTTCCTGTGTCCTGATCCAACCGGTTTGTCACTCATGTATCGATCTCATTCAATGGCGAATCGAGGAGACTCCCGTGGCAGACAGCCTCATACTCATCAACACCGGTATCACTATCGTCGGTGTCATAGTCCTCATCATTGCTCTTAAGCTGCATCCGCTTTTCGCGCTGGTAATCGGCGCCCTATACCTTGGTCTGACGTCTGGACTCGGTCTTGAGAAGACTGCGGAGACCGTCGTCGAGGGCTTCGGAAAACTCATGGCGGACATCGGCATGCTCGTCATGTTCGGTGTTCTCCTCGGCGTGATTCTGTCCAGACTTGGAGCGATCGAAAAACTGGTGTCCGTGCTGATGAAGATGTCGGGCAGGCGCCTGGCCCCATATGCTCTGGGCGTTACCAACGGCACGATCATGCAGTCGATCTTCTCCGATGTCATTCTGGTCATCACCGCACCGATCGGTCGCAATGTCGCACGCAGGATCGGCCCGGCCGGCGTCGGTATCATGTCCGTCTCGCTCTGCATGGGCTGCCTGTTCGGCCTGACCATGATGATCCCCAGCGTCGGCTCGCTCGCACTGAGCTCCTTGGTGGGAGTTCCCCTCCCCAAATTCCTGCTATTCGGAACTCTGTTTTCCATCGTCGGCGTTTCTGTGACGATCTTCATCATGAAGACGCTCTTCGTGCGTTTCAAGTTCTGGAAACCTGAGACCGACGAGGACCCGGTTGCGCTGGAATCGTTCCGTATGGCGCAGCCGGAAGAGGACGGTAAGAAGCATCGACTGCCCTTGCCGCTGACCATTAGCCCGGTGATTCTGGCTCTGGTGCTCATTGCCGCCAACTCCATTGTCAGCAGCATGAAAATCGAGGCGCCGCTGTTGACGTTCATCGGCGACCCGATGGTCGCCATGTTCCTCGCAACGTTCATCGCGTCCATCATGCTTCTCGTCCACGAGGGCAATGACATCCTCAAAGAGACGATGAAGAAGGGCTTCTCCGCAAGCGGGGAGATCCTCGCCCTGACCGGGCTCGGTGGTTCTCTGGCCGGAGTCGTCAAAGCGATCGGTCTGGGCAAGGTGCTTGAAGGTATGTTCAGCACCGGTGCCGCCTCTCCCATTCTCCTGGCCTGGATCCTGGCCGTTGTTCTGCACGTGGCAATCGGTTCGGTCTCCGTTGCTTCGATCACCGCAGCAGGGTTCCTCGCTCCGGTTGCCTCCTCTGCCGGCGTCGATCCCCTACTCATCGCCTTGTCCGCGGCTGCTGGATCGCTGTTCTTCATGACGGTGCACAGCAACTACTTCTGGATGGCGAAGACCATGCTCGGACAGACAACCAAGGGTGCAACCAAGTCGGTCAGCCTTGCGACCTGTGTGGGCAGCGTGGTGGGCCTCGTTATGGTCTACATACTGGCCGTATTCATCTGACACCCTGAAGTGCTCTGCACATTTCAGGCAGGGGCTGCGCTGGAATGTGCTCTCGTGGGATTCGGTGGCAGCAAAGACGTGAGGTTCTACAGCAGCAAACGCGCGGGCGTGTCGCCGGTTGGGAGCACATTCCAGCAGCCTGCGCCGCTGGAATGTGCAGAGCGCCTAGAGGATTTAAACACCTATAGGAACCTAGGGTTTCCTATAGGTGTTTGATATGGTGGGGACAACAAAGTCGTTGCATCATCTCAGGAAGGACTGACACCGTGTCCAATCCCGCGAATCCCGAAAACCCGAATCCCGAAAACCCCGTGGTCTCCGGAGCCCAGGCCGCCTCGGCCGCCATCGTGGCCGCCGATGCCGCGTTCCGCACGGCTCGCACCCACAGCAGGGAGGAACGCGCCGGCTGGCTCGACGCGATCGCCGACGCGCTGGAGGCCCGCCGGGCCGAAATCGTGCCGTTGGGAGTCGCGGAGTCCAACCTTCCCGCCGGCCGCCTCGAAGGCGAACTGACTCGCACCTGCTTCCAGCTCAAGCTGTTGGCCCAGGAGGCCCGCGAGGGCCAGTTCCTCGACGCCACGATCGACCACGCCGATTCGACCTGGGGGATGGGCCCGCGCCCCGACCTGCGCCGCATCAACGTCCCGCTGGGCGTCATCGGCGTGTTCGGCGCCTCGAACTTCCCGTTGGCCTTCTCCGTCATCGGCGGGGACTCGGCCGCGGCCCTGGCCGGCGGCAATGCAGTGGTCCACAAGGTCCACGACGCACACATGGGCCTGGGCACTCTGGTCGTCGAGACCGTCACCGCCGCTCTGGCAGCCGCCGGCGCGCCGGCCGGCCTGTTCGCGGGAGTCTCCGGCCTCGAGGCCGCACAGACCCTGGTCGACCACCCCCTGACCAAGGCCATCGGCTTCACCGGCTCCGAGGCCGGCGGCCGCGCCCTGTTCGACCGCGCCGTGGCCCGACCCACCCCGATCCCGTTCTACGGCGAACTGGGTTCGTTGAACCCCGTGGTCATCACCGAGGCCGCCTGGGACGCCCGCGCCACCGAGCTGCTCTCCGGTTTCGCCGGCTCTTTGACCAATGGTGTCGGCCAGTTCTGTACCAACCCCGGCATGGTCTTCCTGCCGGCTGCCGCCGCCACGCAGGCGAACGCCGAACTGCCGGCCCTGCTGGCCGCCCAGGACATGGGCGCCGGCATGCTGACCGAGGGCATCGCGCACAACTTCACCGTCCACCGCGATGAGGTCGCAGCCGCCCCCGGCGTGACCACGGAGGTCGCAGGCGACAACGCCAATCCGCCGGCCCCTGCGATCCTGACCATCGCGGCCGCGGACCTGAGCGCGGACCACCCGGCCCTGCACACCGAGATGTTCGGCCCCGCCGCCGTCATCATTACGTATGCGAACCGCGAAGAGCTCATCGAGACGATCGGCCTGCTCGGCGGCCAGCTCACCGGTACCCTGCACAATGAGGACGGCGAGGACGTCGCCGACGTGCTGACCGCTCTGGCCGATAAGGCCGGCCGCGTGCTGCGCGGGGGCTGGCCCACCGGCGTCACCGTGTCCTACGCCCAGCAGCACGGCGGGCCGTATCCTGCCGCCACGATGTACGGCACCTCGGTCGGCACCGCCGCAATCGGCCGCTTCATGCGGCCGGTGGCCTTCCAGGACTACGAGGACGCGCAGCTGCCCGCCGAACTCCAGGAGGCCAACCCGACCGGCATCGCCCGCCGTGTGGACGGCGTTTGGCAGGCCGCCCGATGAGCACCACCGGCCCGCTGACCGCGGCCTTCCCCGCCACCGTGCGCGAGGTCCTACCCGTCGACCAGACGGACGGCACCTTCGTCGCCCGCCTGTACGACCCCGCCCAATCCCGCCCCGTCGTCGCGGCCTACCGCGGCGAAGAGCTCTGGGACGCCTCGGCGCTGGGACTGACCTGTGCCGATCTGCTCGAGCGCGAGAACCTGGCCGGCGACCTGGCCGGCCTGATGACCAGGCCCGCGACGTGGACGATCGACCAGGTGCAGCTGCCCGACCACGCACAGGCGGGGCCCCGGCCCGAGCGCCTGACGCTGTTGCCACCGGTCGACCTGCAGGCGCTCAAGGCCTGTGGTGTGACCTTCGCGGGCTCCATGATCGAACGCGTCATCGAAGAGCGCGCGGCCGGCGATCCCGCCCGCGCCGCCGCGATCCGCACCCAGATGGCTCAGGCCGTGGGCCGCGACCTGTCCGCGATCGTCCCCGGCAGCCCCGAGGCCGCGGCCGTGAAGGAACAGCTGATCGCCGCCGGTTGGTGGTCGCAGTACCTGGAGGTGGGCCTGGGCCCCGACCCCGAGGTCTTCACCAAGGGCCAGGTGCTGTCCGCCGTGGGCAGCGGGGACACGATCGGCATTCCCGCCTTCTCCAGCTGGAACAATCCGGAGCCGGAACTGGTCCTCCTCGTCACCCCGACGGGCCGGATCGTCGGTGTCACCCTGGGTAATGACGTGAACCTGCGCGATGTCGAGGGCAGGTCCGCCCTGCTGCTGGGCATGGCCAAGGACAACAACCACTCGACCGCCCTGGGCCCGGTCATCCGCATCTTCGACGAGAGGTTCACGATCGAGGATGCGCGCACCTTCACGATCGACCTGAGCGTCAGGGGCACCGACGGCTACGAACTGCACGGGGTGAACTCCGTTGGCTCGCTCTCGCGGACCTTCGAGCGCCTCGTCGCCGCTGCCCTGGGTGCCCATCACCAGTACCCGGACGGCTGCGCCATTATGACCGGCACGCTGTTCGCCCCCACTCAGGACCGCAATGTCCCGGGCGAGGGCTTCACCCATGCGAACGGGGACGTGGTCTCAATCCAGAACCCCCTGGTGGGCCGCCTGGTCAACCGGGTGGGCGCCTGCGAGGAGCTGGCCCCGTGGACATACGGACTGCGCGAGCTCATGGCCGATCTGCGCCCATGAGCACCCCCGGCACCGCCAAGTCCGACCGCGCCAAGCAGGACACCGTCGCTGCGGTCTACGAGTCGATCAGCGAGCGGATCTCCGCGAAGGACCTGCCTCCGGACACCCGGTTGAACATGGATCGCCTGGCCCGTGAGTTGGGGGTCTCGCAGACCCCCGTACGTGAGGCCCTGCGGATGCTCGAGGGCGCGGGCCTGGTGGTGGCGGCCCCCCGCGGCTACACCACCACCGGCCTGCTCGACGGTGCCGCGCTGCGCGATATGTACGAGGTCCGGCTGCTCTTGGAACCCTGGGCCGCGGGCGCGGCCGCGACCAGCCGGGTGGGCAATCCGGGCCGTGCGATGCTCGCCGAGCTCGACCGGTTCCGGGCGCTCGAGGCCGCTGGTGCCGCCGGAGACGAGCTGGTCCGCCAGATGTCGCACCATGACGAGGTGTTCCACCGGGCGATCTTCGATTCGGTTGACAACCCCTTCCTGACCACGGCCTTCACCCAGTTGCACGCCCATTTGCACCTGTACCGGCTGTATCCGCCCGGCGCGGATTCCACCGCGACCATCACCGAGCACCAGGCGATCGCCCAGGCGATCGCGGATGCCGATCCGGCTGCTGCCAGGGCTGCGATGGAGGAGCATCTGCGGTGTTCCCTGGACCGCTTCGCCCAGGGCATCGAACCCGCGCAGCGGCCCGGAATCGCGCAGATCCGCTCGGGCCGTTCGGGGCCGAACAGCCCTCCTGCACCGGTAGGATAGTGGCATGGCGCTCACGGACGATGCACTGGCGAAGATCAAGGACCTCATCGTCACCGGTGAGCTGAAACCCGGGGACCGCCTGCCCCCGGAGGCGGAGCTCTCCGAGCGCTTGGGCCTGTCGCGCAATTCCCTGCGCGAGGCGGTCAAGGCCCTGGACTTCATCAATGTGCTCGACGTGCGCAGGGGCTCCGGCACCTATGTCACGTCCCTGTCAGCGGCGGACCTGACCGATGCCATCGGGTTCTTAGTCGAGGTCCACTCCTCGGGCTCGCTGGCCCAGATCCTCGATGTGCGCCGCGTGTTCGAGGCGGAGACCGCCTACCGTGCGGCCCAGCGGATCGACGCCGCCGGGCTGGCCGAACTGCAGCGGTTGATCGACGAGACCGATCCGCAGTCCATCGAATCGCTGGTGGACAAGGACTTCGAGTTCCACGGCACCATCGCAGGTTATGCGGACAACGACTACCTGGCGGCCCTGCTGCAGGCGGTGTCCGTCAAGACCAGCAGGGCGCGCACCTGGCGTGGGCTGACCCAGGACGGTGCGGTGGAACAGACCCTGCAGGAACACCAGGCGATCCTCGACGCCCTGGCGGCCGGCGACCCGCAGCGGGCGCAGGCGGCGATGATCGTGCACGTCTCCGGGGTCCAGGATTGGGCGGCGGAGACGGGCGGACCCGAATACGAATCGGCCAGCTGAGCCGGCTCCAATAACAACGCCGCCCCGTCACACATATTCGCGCATCGGTTGAACCGGGGAATATGTGTGACGGGGCGGCGCTCTGGGTTCCGGGCCCGGGCCCAGCCCCGGAATCAGCCTGGAATCAGTCGCGCAGGCGCAGGCCCTGCATGCCGCCGTCCACGGCGACAGCGGTGCCGGTGGTCGAACCCTGCAGCGGGCTGGCCAGGAATGCGATGGTCCTGGCGACCTCGGTCGGCTCGACCAGGCGGCCGTGGGGCTGGCGGGCGTTGAGCTGGCGCAGCTCCTCCTCCGGGTTCTCCGCCTTGCTCAGCAGTCCACCGGTGACCCAGGGGGTGTTGGCGGTGCCGGGGCACACGGCGTTGACGCGGATGCCCTCGTGGATGTGGTCGGCGGCCATGGCCAGGGTCATCGAGTAGATCGCGCCCTTGGTCGCCGAGTACAGCACGCGCTCGGGCAGGCCGGCGGTCGCGGCGATCGAGGCCGTGTTGACCACGGCACCGTGCTCGGACTGGCGCAGGTGGGGCAGGGCCGCAGCGGTCACCCGGGCCACGGAGACCACGTTGACGTTGAGCACCTTGTTCCACTCGGCGTCGTCATTGGCGTCGACCTGTCCCTGTGCGCCGATCCCGGCGTTGTTGATGACGATGTCGATTCCACCGAATTCGCCCGCGGCGGACTCGACGGCGGCGTTGACCGAATCACGGTCGGAGACGTCGCACTTGATGCCCAGGGCACCGGCCGGTGCCGCATCCGGGTTGAGGTCGAAGACCGCGACCTTGGCCCCACGGGCCAGCAGCAGTTCGGTTACGGCCTTGCCGATTCCCGAGGCCCCACCCGTGACGATGGCCGACAGGCCGGTGAATTCCGTATCGATGCTCTCGCTAGCACCCATGTTCACTTGTCTCCCTTCAGACGATCCATAGCGGTCACAGCACCCGCGCCGGCGGGGACGGTGACCTGGAAGTACTCCTGCTTCTGGCAGCCCAGGCCCTCGACCTCGACCTCGGAGACGTCGCCCGGGGCCAGGAACGGGAACTTGCCCGACAGCGCCACGCCCTTGGGCGTTCCGGTGGAGATGATGTCACCGGGCTCCAGCTGCATGAACTGGGACAGGTGGTAGACGATCTCCTCCACCGGGAAGATCATGTCCGAGGTATTCGAGCCCTGCCGGGGTTCGCCGTTGACGCGGCTGGACAGGTTCAGATTGTGCGGGTCGATGGCATCGGCGGTGACCAGCACGGGGCCCACCGGCATCGAGTCCTTGACGCACTTGCCCTTGGCCCACTGGCCACCGGAGTAGGTCTGCTGGTAGTCGCGCTCGGACAGGTCGTTGGCGACCATGTAGCCGGCGATCGCATCCAGGGCGTCATCCGTGTTCGTCAGGTACTCGACCTGCTTGCCGATGACCACGCACAGTTCGACCTCCCAGTCGAACTTCTGCGCCTGCGGCGGAATGCCAACGGCATCGTAGGGACCGGTGACCGTATTGGGGGTCTTGAAGAAGATAATGGGCGACTCCGGGGGATTGTCCCCGGACTCGGCTGCGTGCTCGGCGTAGTTCTGGCCGATGCAGATCACGGAGCCGGCCGCGGCGATCGGCGCTCCGATGCGCTGGCCGGCCACGTCGATAACGGGCAGGGAACCGGACTCCAGCGCGGCTGCGACCCGGGCCGGGCCCTCGGCCCAGAACTTCCCGTCGATGTCGCCGATGGAGCTGATGTCGTAGTGCTTGTCGCCGGCGTGGACGACGGGGGTCTCGTGCCCCTTCTCGCCGATGCGCAGGAATTCCATAACGTCTCCTTATATAGGTTTTTTCTTGGCTGAGCAGTCACTTTGGTCCGAGAATCCGGGCAGATTTCAGACCAAAGTGACTGCTCAAGCGGGGGGCTAGCGGTAGTCGGCGGGGTCGCGTTCCAGGAGGCCACGCGAGACCGCTTCGGCCCAGAAGGCCTCGGGGACTTCGGCATCGAACAGTTCGACGTCGCGCGCCACCTGTTCCGGCGTGCGCATTCCCAGAGTCACATTCGTCACCGCGGGGTCGCGCAGGCTGAACTGCACGGCCGCCGCGGGCAACGTGGTCCCATGGGCACGGGCGAGGTCCGCCAGAGCCTGGGCCTTGGACACGATGTCCGCAGGAGCTTCCTCGTAGTTGTACTTCGCCTGCGTCAGCGGGTTCTCATTGGCCAGGATGCCGGAGTTGAACACGCCCACATTGACCACGCCCACACCGCGTGCCGCGGCGGCCGGGAGCAGGTCGGTGCGACCGCCCTGTTCCAGCAGCGTATAGCGCCCGGCCTGCATGACGACGTCGATGTCCGTCTCCTGGACGAAGCGGGTCAGCATCTGCGCCTGGTTCATTCCCGCGCCCCAGGCTCCGATCACGCCCTCATCGCGCAGCCGGTTGAGGGTGGGCACCGCGCCCTCGAGCGCTTCGACCCAGAATTCGTCTGGATCGTGGATATAGGCGATGTCGATCCGATCGACGCCCAGGCGCTCCAGGGATTCGGTGATGGAGCGCTCGATCCCTGCCGGCGAATAGTCGCGCACCCGCGCCATATCACCGGGCACCGCGAAGCCCTCGTCGTCAAACTCCTTGGGTTCTTCGGCGGGCCGGATCAGTCTGCCGACCTTGGTTGAGAGGATGTACTCATCGCGTGGCTTATCGGCCAGGACCGCGCCGGTGCGCTTCTCGCTCAGGCCCAGCCCGTAGTGCGGGGCAGTGTCGAAGTACCGGATCCCGGCGTCCCAGGCGGCGGATACGGCGGCCCGGGCCTCGTCATCGGTGATCTGCCTGTACAGGTTGCCGATCGGAGCGCCGCCGAAGCCCAGCGTGTGCAGATCGGCCAGTCGGCCGATCAGCGGATTCTTCACAGTCATCGTGACTCCTTCATAGTCTGAGTGTTCCCGGCCCGGTCGTCTGCGGGCAGGTCTTCGTCTGTCGGCAGGTCTGCGAGGCCGTAGAACCGTAGAGCGTTGTCGCTCAGTACCGCCTCAAGCTCATCGGCCTTAAGGATGCCGGCCAGGGTGAGGTGGAGCGCGCCGAACCAGACCCGGTAGTCCAGCCCGTGGGCCAGGGTGGAGACCGGGTGGTCGCTGCCGAATAGCACCCGGTCCGGTCCGAAGGCCTCCAGCAGCGGTGGGAGGAAAGTCTGTGCCAGTTGCCCGGCCAGTTCGCCGGTGACGGGACCGGGTACCTGGCCGGGCAGGCCGGAGATCTTCACGGCCAGGGATCCGATCGTGGCCAGGCGCCGGATCCCCGGCAGCCAGGCGTCCCGTGCCGCGGCGAGCACCGCCGAGCGCTGCGCGGCCTCGGACACCCCGGCCAGCCCCTCCAGGCCGGGTTTGGCGATGTGGTCGAGCACCACGCCCGAGGCGTCCCCGCGGGCAGCGGCCACGGCCTCCAACAGCCCGGCGAGTTCTGCTGCCTGCTCGTGGCGGATGCACACATCCACCCGCAGACCGGCCGCCAAGACGGCCAACAGGCCGGGCAGGCGCTCGGCCAGGGCCCCTGCGGGCAGGCCCTCGAAGTTATCGCGCACCCCCACCACCAGGGGGAATTCCCGCAGGTCGGACAGATGCCGGGTCAGCGCCACGGTGTCGAGCAGGTCCACCGCCGCGACGATCCCGCGGATGTCTGCGGCCGCGGCCAAGTCCGTGACCCAGGCGACCTCGTCCAGGCGCTGGGCCTCGGCCACCCCGGCCTCGATGAACACCGCGCCGGCGGGCAAGCCCCCAGCGGGGAAGCCGGGGGCTCCCGGGAGACTGGCCTGCGGCAGGTCCGCGTTGCCGTCCATCCACGGATAGGCGAAGCGGTCCCTGTCCCACAGGTGCAGGTGCGCGTCGAACATCAGGCCACGACCCCGATGGTCAGCAGCAGGTTCGCGTACTGACGCTGATCCCCGGTGGCCACGACCACCGCGATGTTGGGATCGCGGGCGGCATCGTAGAAGGCGAAGCGCTCGAGGCCGGTGAACGGCACATCGGGCAGCAGCGCGCCGTAGCCGTCGACCGCAGGGGCCCGCCCGCCGGTGGCGTCGAGCATGAAGGTCGCGGCCTCGATGTTGACCGTGGCGGCCAGGGGCTCAAGCACCTGATCGACGCTCAGCAGTCCCGGGGTCACGTTCAGCGGGATTCGGGTGGCCGCGGCCGGGGCCCCCGTATTGTGCGGATAGTTGCCGTCGGCCAGCAGCACCTGGGTGCCGTGGCCGCAACGGCCCAGGGCCGCCAGCAGCTCGGGGTGGAGCAGTGGAGTCTTGAGCATATCGGTTCCCCTTTCTGAAAGCCTCAGGCCGTGGCCGAGGCCTGGCGCCAGTGCGCTTCGATCTCCTCCAGCGACTTGCCGCTGGTCTCCGGGACCCGCGCCAGCACATACCAGCATGCCAGAGCGGACAGGGCGGCGAAGATGAAGAACACCCACGGCCCGATCCCGGCGAGCACGACGGGGAAGATCGCGGAGAAGATGGCGTTGAACAGGTACTGGGTGAAGGTGATGACCCCGGTGCCGATCGCGCGCACCGACAGGGGCAGGACCTCGGGCACCAGCAGCCAGAACACCGGACCCATGCCGATGCCGAAGGCGAAGGTGTAGACGAACACCGCGGCGATCGAGAACCAGCCGGCGTCGGGCAGCAGCCACAGGGCGATCATCGCGATGGTCTGGCCGGCCATGGAGATGGCCAGCAGCTTCACGCGGCCCAGCCGGTCGATGATCGGCAGGGCGATCGCGGTGGACACGACCAGGGCGATGCCCACGCCGTAGTTGGCGTACATGCCGGCCGAATCGCCCATCCCGGATTCCTGGAAGATGATCGGGGCGTAGTAGACGACCGCGTTGATGCCGGTGAAGACCTGGAAGAACGTCAGGATGAACAGCACGATCAGCGGTTTGCGCGATGAGGTGAACAGCGCCTTGATCCCGCCGGTCTGGCGGCTCAGGCTGCCCGCGATGTCATCGGCCTCGGCCCTGGCGATGTCCTCGGTGGCGCGCAGGGTGGAAAGCACCTTGACGGCGTCCTCGTGGCGGCCGCGGGTGATGAGCCAGCGCGGGCTGGCCGGGGCGATGATCATGCCGATCAGGAAGATCAGGGCGGGCACGGCGCCCAACCCCAGGATCCACTCCCATTTGCCGGATGCCTGGAAGGCGTCGCCCACGATGTAGGCGCACAGGATGCCCAGGTTCACCGCCAGCTGGTACATGCCGGTGAGCAGCCCGCGGATCCGGGTGGGGGAGAGCTCGGAGAGGTAGATCAGGCCGAACATGTTCGCGATCCCCACGCCCAGGCCCAGGAAGAAGCGGGTCGTGCCGATCAGCCCGACGCCGGGGGCGAAGAAGAACACGAGCGAGCCGACGAGGAAGATGACGGCCGCGACGATGAGCAGGTGGCGGCGGTCGAACCGGCGCGCGGCGATCGATGCGCCGATGATCGAGGGCAGGGCACCCCACAGCAGCAGCGAGGTGATGAGCCCCTGCTGGCCCGCGTCGAGCCCCAGCTGTTCGGTCATCGGCGGCAGCGCGCCGGAGATGGCCCCGGAGTCGTACCCGTAGAGCAGTCCGGAGAATCCGGCCAGGATCGCGATGAACACGACCTTGCCCGTGATCGGCTCCTTCGAATGGTCCACAGCGGCGTGGGCCGAGGTTGTAGTCAAGGCTGGATGCCTTCTTTCGTGAAGCGGTGGTTCGATGGTGGACTACTGGGCGGCGGGTGCCGCCGGCGCCGCTGCGATGGCGGCGCGTCCCTCGGGGGTGTCGGCCCATTCGGGGCCGAACGGGAAGGCGAAGTCGTGCAGGGTGGCGGGCAGGACCTCGGCGCCGGAACCGGGTGCGGCCGGTGCCCAGTAGCGTCCGGCGTGCACATCGGTGGGGGTGACGAAGTGTTCGTGCAGGTGGTCGACGAACTCGATGCAGCGGCCCTCCATGGTGCCGGAGACGGCCACGAAGTCGAACATCGACATGTGCTGGACCAGCTCGCACAGCCCCACGCCGCCGGCGTGGGGGCACACGGGAACGCCGGCGTGGGCGGCCAGCAGCAGGTTCACGATGTTCTCGTTGACGCCGGCCACGCGGGAGGCGTCGATCTGCATGACGCGCAGCGCATCGGCCTGCAGGAACTGCTTGAACAGGATGCGGTTCTGGCAGTGTTCGCCGGTGGCCACCGGGGTCGGCGAGATGCCCTGCTGGATCGCGGCGTGGCCCAGCACATCGTCGGGGCTGGTGGGCTCCTCGACCCAGCGCAGGTCGAACTTGGCCAGGTCGTTGATCCAGGAGATCGCCTCGGCGACGTCCCAGCGCTGGTTCGCGTCGATCGCGATGGGGAAGCCCTCACCGCAGATCTCGCGGGCGATCGACAGGCGGCGGATGTCGTCTGCGCGGTCGGCGCCGACCTTGAGCTTGATCTGCTCGAAGCCGTCGGCGATCGCCTCGCGGCACAGTCGGGCCAGTTTCTCATCCGAGTAGCCCAGCCAGCCGGGACTGGTCGTGTAGGCCATGTAGCCGTTGTCCTTGAGGTACTGGATGCGTTCGGCCCTGCCGGCCTCGCCGCGCTTGAGGATCGCCAGGGCGTCCTCGCGGGTCATGAAGTCGCTCAGGTAGCGCAGGTCGACCAGGTCCAGCAGGTCCTCGGCGCTCATGGTGCCCAGCAGTTCCCACAGCGGCATGCCGGCGCGCTTGGCCTTGAGGTCCCACATGGCGTTGACCACGGCGCCGATCGCCATATGGCTCACGCCCTTCTCCGGGCCCAGCCAGCGCATCTGGGAGTCGTGGACCAGCTCACGCCAGAAAGATCCCATGTCTTCGAGGATCGGTTCGACCTCGCGGCCCTTGATCGTCTGGGCGATGACGCGGATCGCCTCGGTCTGGATGTCGTTGCCGCGTCCGATCGTGAAGACGAAGCCGTGGCCGGCGTCGGGGGCGCCCGCGGCGTCGTCCGTGGTGCGCACGATCAGGTAGGCGGCTGAGTAGTCAGGGTCCGGGTTCATGGCGTCCGAGCCGTCGAGGCTCTTGGACGTCGGGAAGCGCAGGTCGACGACATCGATGTCGGAGATGGTGGACATGATGGCCTTTCCGTGGAGATCACTGGTGGATTCGGGCGGCGGCCAGCGCACGATAAGCGACATCTGGCGGCGCTGCCCGTCATGTCTTGATTCAAACATAGGATGTTTCGCGCGGTCAACCGAATTCGGTGTCTCCTTGCGCATAACCCCGATGTCTTATAGGTTACTTGAAGTTCCTATAGGAACGCCCGATAAGTGACATGACGGAACGGTGAGAGCCTCCGCCGTGACCCCGTGCAAAGGAGCATGCCCGATGGCAATCGCGCTCGATCGATCCAAGGACGGATCGCAGACCGCACCCGCAACACCCGCGGACCGGAAGAAGAACGTCAAACGGACAGCGGCGGCCGGCATCGTCGGCAGCATCATCGAGTTCTACGACTTCACCCTGTTCGGCCTGGCCGCGGCCGTGGTCTTCGGCCCGCTGTTCTTCCCCAGCCAGTCGCCCGCGGCGCAGACGATCAGCGCGCTGCTGACCTTTGCGATCGGCTACATCGGCCGCCCGATCGGCGGCATCGTGTTCAGCCACTTCGGCGACCGCTGGGGCCGCAAGCCCATGCTGCTGGCCACCCTGCTCATCATGGGTGTGTCCACACTGGCCATCGGCATGCTGCCGACCTACCAGTCGGTGGGCCTGTGGGCACCCGTGCTGCTGGCGATCTGCCGGATCGTCCAGGGCATGGGGGCCGGTGCCGAACAGGTCGGCACCATGGTCATGATGGCCGAGAACGGCGGGAAGAAGGGCCTGGGCCTGCGCATCTCCCTGCCCGGCATGGGCACCTTCGGCGGCATCGTCATCGCCACCGCCGTCTTCGCCCTGGTCTCCACCCTGCCGGAGGAGGCGCTGTTCAGCTGGGGCTGGCGCCTGCCCTTCTTCTTCGCCGTCATCACCATCGCCATCGGCATCTGGATCCGCTTCGGGATCACGGAGACCGAGGAATTCTCCCAGGTCGAGGACCAGGGCAAGGTCACGAAGGTCCCCGCGCTCGAGGCCATCAAGCAGCAGTGGAATCGCATCCTGGTGGGCTGGGGAATCGCCGGACCCTATCTGGCCTTCTCCACCCTGGTCCAGGTCTACATGCTGTCCTACATCACCAAGACCCTGGAGATGCCGGCGAGCTTCGGGCTGACGGCGAACCTCGTCTCCTCCATCCTGGCGGTCGCAGGCGTGCCCTTCTTCGGCTGGCTGACGGACAGGGTCGGCCGTGTCACGGTGTGGCTGTTCTCCATGCTGATGTTCGTCGTCTTCGGCCTGACCGCCTTCGGGCTCTTCGGCACCGGCAATGAGCTCATCATCATCGCCACCATGGTGCTGGGCCTGAGCATCGCACTGGCCAGCGGCTACGCCTCGCACAGTGTGCTGCTCTCGCGCCTGTTCAAGCCCGAACACCGGCTGTCCGGCCTGGTCCTGGTGCGCGAGCCGATGTCCGCCTTCCTGGCCGGGCCCATCGCAGCGGTCGCCGCTGCCCTCGTCACGGCCGCCGGGGACAAGCCGTGGCCCGTCACCCTGTTGTTCGTGGGCTTCGCCGTGATCGGCGCCGTCACCGCCTTCGCGACCCGCGCCTGGTACAAGGACTGACGTCCTGCCCCTGTCACAGCCCCACCGACTCATAGAAGGAAGCCATCCCATGAAATACGATGTCACCGGACTGCTGGACCTCGCCGCCGCCGCCCTGCAGACACAGCACGTGCCGGCCGAGGACGCCCGGCTGACCGCCCGCAGCCTGGTCCTGGCCGACCAGCGCGGGATCAACTCCCACGGCCTGCTGCGCCTGCCGCTCTACGTCTCCGCCCTACGTGAGGGCGGGATCAAGGCCAACCCCGAACCCGTGCTGCGGGCCACCGGTGCCACCGCAACGCTCAATGGCGACGCAGGCCTGGGCCAGGTCGTCATGCAGCGCGGGGTGGACTGGGCCGTGCAGGCCGTCGCGGAATACGGAATCGCCGCGATCTCCGTGGAGAACTCGAGCCACTACGGCGCAGGGCAGTTCTGGACCGACCAGCTGGTGGCCCGCGGGCTGGTGGGCTTCCTGACCTCGTCCACGGGACCCACCGTCGCCCCCTACGGCGGCGTGTCCACGGTGCTGGGCACCAACCCGCTGACCATCGCCATGCCCAGCGCGGGGACCGACCCGCTGACGGTCGATATGGCGACCTCCAACGGGGCCTTCGGCAAGGTGATGGCGGCCAAGCAGGCAGGCCGGCCCATCCCCGCCGGCTGGGCGGTCGACGCCCAGGGCAATCCGACGACCGATCCGCAGGGCGCGATCGACGGGGCCCTGGTGCCCTTCGGCGACCACAAGGGATCCGGCGTGTCCGTGCTGCTGGAGGGCCTGGCCTCGGCCCTGAACACCGCGACCTACGCCTTCGACACCCAGGACATCTGGGACAACCCCGCCTCCCGGATGAACAACGGCCACTTCCTCATCGCCTTCGACACCGAGCGCTTCGCCGGCCGCAGTGCGGTCGAAACCAAGGTCGCGGCCCTGCAGGACGCCGTCCACGGCGCCGGCGCCCGGGCCGCCGACGGGACCAGGGACACGCTCCTGGTACCAGGGGAGAAGGAATACACGCTGCAGCGGGAGTATGCGGTCGCGGTGGAACTGGGCGACGCCCTGGTCGCCGATCTGCGCGCCCTGGCCGCCGAGCTGGACGTGGACGCCGCCGCGCTGACCGCGGTGGGGTAGGGTGCCGCCATGACCCTGGAGACCGCCGGACCCCACGGGGCCGTAGGGGCGAAGACGCCCCAGTACATCCTGCCCACACCCGAGGACAACGTCGCCATCGTGCCGCGGCGCCTGGACGCCGGGACCGTCCTGCGCATCGACGGGGTGGAGCGCGTGCTCACCCACCCGATCCTGCAGGGCCACCGCGTGTGCGCGCGCCCGATTGCGCGCGGCGAGGCGCTGACATCCTGGGGGATGCCCTTCGGCCACGCCCTGGCCGATCTAGCGCCGGGGGACTATGTGTGCAATGAGAAGATGCACGGCGTGCTGCTGGCGCGCCATCCCGGCGAGTTCCCCGCTGACCTGCCCGTGACCTTCCGCGACCGCGACACCGTGGCCGATCGGACCCTGCCGGAGCACCCGGCATACGGGCCCAATGTGCCCACCCGGGCAGATGAGCGCACGTTCCCCGGGTACCACCGGGGACCCAAGCGGGGCTGGGGGACGCGGAACCACCTGGCGATCATCGGGGTCACCTCGCGCTCGCGGGCCGCTGTGTTCGCCGCCGCCGCACGACTGTCCGAGCTCTACCCCGCCACCGCGGACTTCGACGGGGTGGTCCCCGTGGTCCACACCGAGGCCGGCGGGGCCACGGCACCGGCGAACAAGGACCTGCTGCTGCGCACCCTGGCCGGCTTCGCGGTCAATCCGAATGTGGGCGCTGCGGTGTTCGTGGGCGATCCGGACAATGCGGTGAGCAATGCCGAGGTGCTGGCCGCCCTGACACAGGTGTATGCGGATCCGCAGGAGTACGCGGTGCGCTTCTGCCTGGCCGCCGACGCCGGGGACGAGGCGGTCGAGTCCATCGTGCGGGTGGCCGAGACGGTGGCGCCGCGGGTCGTGGCCCAGCGCCGGACGCCCGCGCCGCTGTCGGCCCTGCGGGTGGGTCTGCAGTGCGGTGGCTCCGACGCCTTCTCCGGGGCGAGCGCCAATCAGGTCCTAGGCGATGCGATGTTCCGTCTGGTCGACCACGGGGGCGCTGCGAACCTGGCCGAGACCGATGAGCTGATCGGCTCCGAGGTCCACACCCTGGCCCGGGTTGCCGATGCCGGTGTGACGGACAGGTTCTTAAGCGTTCAGCAGCGCTTCAAGGACTATGCGGCGGCCCATGGCCACACCGCCGAGGGCAATGTGTCCGGCGGCAATATCTACCGCGGCCTGTACAACATCACGCTGAAGTCCCTGGGTGCCTCACGCAAGAAGGACCCCAGGCTGGCGATCGACTACGTGATCGACTACGGCGAGCCGATGACGGCTCCCGGCTACTGCTTTATGGACTCACCCGGCAATGACCTGGAGTCCATCGCGGGCCAGGTGGCCGCCGGTTGCAATCTCATCATCTTCACCACCGGCAACGGCTCGATCACGAACTTCCCCTTCGTGCCCACCCTCAAGGTGGTCACGACGACCGAGCGCTTCACCAAGCTGGAGTCCGATATGGACTTCAACGCCGGCCGGATGCTCGACGGGCTGCCCCTGTCCGTCTGCGGGGAGGAGCTGTTCGAACTGGCCCTGGCCACGGCCGGGGGAGTCCGGTCCAAGGGCGAGGCCTCTGGCCAGTCGCAGACTCAGATCTGGCGGTCCTGGAGCGACCGGCCGGTGGCCTCGGCCAGGCCGGCGGGGCATCCGCTGGTCGCGGCGGCGGCCGCGGGTGGGGACCTCGGGGACGGCGCGCCGGTAGCAGCCAGGGTGGACCTGGTGCTGCCCACCAGTCTGTGTTCGGGCCAGGTGGCCGAGCAGATCGCCCACGGCGAGAGTGCCCCGGGTCACGGGCAGGGCGGCGCCGGACTGCCGGTGATCGCCCTGCCACACACCGAGGGCTGCGGGGTGTCCAGTGGCAGTGCCGAGGAGATCTTCCGCGATACCCTGATCGGCTATGCGACGCACCCCTATGTGGGCAGCTGCGTGTTCTTGGAACACGGCTGCGAGAAGACGCACAACGACTACTTCCATTCGGCCCTGGCCGAACGCGGGGTGGACGCCGGGGCCTTTGGCTGGGCGAGCATCCAGGGTGACGGCGGAATCGCGGCAGCCACCGCGCACGTGCGCGGCCTGTTGGGCGACCGGGACGATGCGGGGGCCCCGGCCGCCGGCCGTCTGGACGGTCCCGTCGTCGGGATTGCCACCGGCCGGGGGGCCGCTGACGGACTCGTGGCCGAGGCGATCGAGGTGATCCGCGGACTGTTGGCCCAGGGCGGCTCCGTATTGGTGGCCCAGGGAGATCCGCTGCTGGCCGATCCGCGATTCCGCACGGCCTTCGGCATCCCGGGCACCGGCCCGGTGGCGCCGACTCTGGCCTATGCCGCCGTGGTGTCAGAGCCCGGACTACACGTGATGGAGCTGGGCACCGGGGACTGGCTCGAGGCCGCCACCGGGATGGGCGCATCCGGTGCTCTGGCGCTGCTCGTGTTCACCGCGGGCCGGCCCTGGCAGCCGCACCGCTTCATCCCCACCGTACAAGTGGGGGATCAGCCCGTCGCCGGGCTCGACGTGGTGCTCGGCGGTGGCGGAGCCCGGCCGAGTGTGCAGTCGGTCCTGGCCGCGGCACTGGCCGGTGAGTTCGCCTCGCAGACCCCGCCGCGGGCCGATGTGGGCTTCCAACTCACCCGCGGGGCCCTGGGTATCTCGATGTGAGTATCCCGTGTTTCGGATCCATGTGGATCCATCGGATTCATATGGATCCGAAACATGGGATGACTCTTGCAATGCACATCACATTCATATAGGTTGTTCAGCATTCCTATAGGAGAGCTTTGGGGGAATGGACCCCCACTTACCGTTCGAGGGAGAACGATATGAGACGACGACTGGCAACGGCTGCCGCCGCCTGCCTGAGCGCGCTCGCACTGACATTGTCCGGTTGCGGCTTGATGGACCCGGTGGACATCAGCGGCTTCGCCAAGGACGCACCGGATCCGGACGCCAAGGTGATCCGGCTGGCCAATGTCTACGAGTCCAAACATCCGTCCAATCGCTGCGGCACCGCCACTATGAAGAAGGAACTGGCGACCAAGGGCATCGATCTGCAGGTCTACCCCTCGTCCCAGCTGGGCACCGAGGCCGAGATCGTCGAACAGGTCGCCACCGGGGCCCTGGACATCGGCATCTCCTCCGGTGCCTTCTTCGGAGTCTGGTACCCGGATTCGGCAGTGGTCGATGCGCCCTATCTGTTCACGAGCGCGGACGAGTACGATCAGGGCACCCGCGGCAAGACCCTGGAGAAGGTCTACGACGATATGGCCGCCGAAACCGGCCTGCACGTCTTCAGCTCCTGGTACTACGGGGCGCGCCATGTCACGGCCAACAAGCCGGTGCGCAACCCCGACGACTTCAAGGGCCTGAAGATCCGGACCCCCGATGCTCCGCTGTACCTGCAGATGATCAACGCCTTCGGCGGGACCGCCACGCCGATGGCCCTGACCGAGGTCTACCTGGCCCTGCAACAGCACGCGATCGACGCGGAGGAGAACCCCATCCCGACGGTGTCCTCGAACAAGTTCGAGGAAGTGCAGTCGACCATCAGCCTGACCGGGCACATCGTCCAGGGCATCCAGCTGGTCACCAGCGACCACTTCCTCGACGGGTTGGAGCCGGCCGACCGGGACGCCGTGATGCACGCGGCGGATTCGGCCCGCCGGGCGAACCTGCAGTGCGTCAAGGACGAAGAACGCGACATCCTGGCCAACTGGAAGTCCGATGACACGATCAAGGTCGTCGAGGATGTGGACGTGGACGGTTTCCGCGACCGCATCAAGGACCAGATGCTGCCCAAGACGCCCTATCAGCAGCTCTACCTGGACATCCAGAAAGAGGTCGCGGGTATGCCCGCCGGCAAGGCATCGCAGGGCGGTGAGAAGTGATGAGTGAGTCCACCGTACCCACGCCCACGGAGCCGGTCGCAGATGACCTGGAATTCCCGCAGGATCACATCGAACGGCGTTCGGCGGTCTACCGCTGGCTGATCAACATCGAGCGCTTCATCACCAGCATCCTGCTGGTGGGACTGTTCGTCCTCGTCATCACCCAGGTCGTGACCCGCTATGTGTTCAACTCCCCGCTGTCGTGGACCGAGGAATCGGCCCGCCTGTTCCTGGTCTGGCTAACCTTCCTGGCCGCGGCCTTCGTATCATCGCGGCGCGCCCACATCACCGTGGACCTCATCGCCACCGTGGTGCCCAAGCGGGTGGCGCAGGTGATCTCGGTCATCGCCGACATCATCGTCGCAGCGACCTCCGTGGTCATCGCGATCGGCGGCATCATGCTCATCGACATCGTGCACACCGTCACCCTGCCCGCCACCGGCCTGCCCACCGGGTTGCTTTACGCCGCTGCGCTGGTGGGCTTCGTGGGCGTCCTGTTCCACACCCTCATCGCCCTGTATCTGCAGCTGCGGTACCCCGACGACGAACCCGACCCCGCCGACAAGGCCGCCGGAATGGAGGGCATCTGATGACGCTCTTATGGATGATCGTGGGCCTGCTGGTCCTCCTGGCACTGCGCGTGCCCGTGGCCGTCGCCCTGTTGGTGCCGTCCCTGCTCTACATCCTGTTCGACCCAACGGCGACGCTGGCGATCGCCGCCCAGCAGAGCACCTCGGGGGTGTTCGACTTCGCGATCCTGGCCGTTCCGATGTTCATCCTGCTGGGCAATCTGGCGAACATCTCCGGGGCCACCGATAAGCTCTACGACTTCGCGGTCTCGGCCATCGGCCACGTCCGCGGTTCCCTGGGCTATGTCAACATCTTCACCAGTTTCGGCTTCTCCTGGATCTCCGGGGCCGCGATCTCCGACGCCGCTGCGATGGGCCGGATCCAGGTGCCGGCGATGGTGCGCCGCGGTTACCCCAAGGAGTTCTCCCTGGGCATCACCGGCGCCTCCTCGCTCATCGCCCCGATGCTGCCGCCGTCGATCCCCGCGATCATCTTCGCGGTTACCGCCGGCGTGTCCGTCGGATCGCTGTTCGCCTCCGGTATCATCCCGGCGCTGATCCTGGTCGTGCTGCTGTGCATCACCGTGTGGTTCATGATGCGCAAGCGCAACGATCTGCGTCTGGACAAGGCGAGCTGGGGCGAGCGCGGTAAGAAGGCGCTCAAGGCCATTCCGCCGGCCGGTGCGGCCGTGGTGATCCTCGGCGGCATCCTCTCTGGCATCTTCACCCCGACCGAGGCCAGCGCGATCGGCGTGGCCTATGTGGCGGTCCTGGCGATCTGCTACCGGAACCTGAGCTGGAAGAACCTCAAGCACGCCCTGGTGACCACGGTGGAGACCGCCGGCGGCACCCTGCTGATCGTCGCGGCGGCCGGCCTGTTCGGCTGGGTCCTGGCCCGTGAGCAGGCCCCGCAGCTGGCCGCCGATGTGATCCTGGGGATCACCGACCGGCCCCTGGTGTTCCTGATTCTGGCCAATATCCTGCTGCTGATCGTGGGCGCGGTACTCGAACCGACCTCGGCGATCCTGATCCTGGCGCCGGTGCTGGTCCCGGTGGCCGAGGCCTTCGGCCTGAGCCCGATCCACTTCGGCACCATGATGATCTTCAACCTGATGATCGGTCTGCTGACCCCGCCGGTGGGGCTGGTGCTGTTCGTGCTGTCATCGGTCACGAAGTATCCGGTGACGACCGTGATCAAGGGCGCCGTGCCGTTCTTCATCCCGATGCTCGTGACCCTGTGCCTGATCTCCTTCATCCCGATGATCAGCCTGTGGCTGCCCGGGACGCTGGGACTGGGGTAGGGCCGAGCTGAGCACATCCCATACGGAAACCTGCAGGCCATACGCGTATACGCGTATGGCCTGCAGGTTTCCGTATGTTCTGGGCTCCGCGCGGGGCCCCACGCCCCGGCTCAGCGGATGCTGGCGATCGAACGGTCCCTGACATTGTCGATATGGGCGGCGATGGCAGCCATCGCGGTCGCCGTATCCCCGGCGCGCAGCGCACGCAGGATCGCCTCGTGCTCGATGACCGCCTCCCTGACGTCATCGGGCCCGCTGTGGGCGCTTTGGCGCATCCGATTGGTCAGCGCGCCGATTCCGGTGCCGGAGAAGGTGGCCAACTGCTGCTTCGGCGGGGCGGACGGGACGACGCTGTACATCTGCGCCTCGACCAGCATCTACCGCATCCGCACGAACGCGCGGGACGCGCGCACGCTGGCCTACGGATGAGGCGGGGCCCGACACGTACGGGCCCGGCGGGTGCATAATAGTCGGTGGCCCTCATCCGGTGGGGTGCGTACGAGCCAGCCCTCCGGCGGCTGAGCCCATTTCCGCATTCCGACCGTGAAAGGCCCCCGCATGCCCACGCCCGAACCCGCCGCCACCGAAGCCCGGCCCCCGGCGAGCACACCCATCGTGCACGATCCGAAGTACCAGCGCAAGGCCATCGTCGCCGCGGCCGTCGGCTATGGCCTCGACGGATTCGACCTGATGATCCTGAGCTTCGCGCTCTCCGGCATCATCGCCTCCTTCGGCCTGACCGACGTCCAGGCCGGTTCCCTGTCGACCATCACCCTGCTGGGCGCGGTGGTCGGCGGCGTGGTGTTCGGCGCCCTGGCCGATCGCCTGGGCCGGGTCAAGGTGCTGACCTGGACGGTCCTGCTGTTCGCCGTGTTCACCGGCCTGTCCGCCGTTGCCCAGGGCTACTGGGACATGGCCGCCTACCGATTCGTCGCCGGGATCGGGATCGGCGGTGAGTTCGGCATCGGCATGGCCCTGGCCGCCGAGGCCGTGGCCAGCCACCAGCGGGCCCGCGGCACCTCCTGGGTCGGGGTGGGCTTCCAGCTGGGCGTGTTCGTCGCCGCCATCGCATCCGGTCCGGTCATCGCCCTGTGGGGCTGGCGGGCCCTCTTCGTCATCGGCATCCTGCCGGCGATCGCGGCCTTCTTCATCCGCCGCGGGGTCGATGAGCCGGAGCACTTCACCCAGGCCAAGGCCGCCGGAGAGCTGGGCGGGGCGTCGTTCGCCCACCAGGTGGGGGAACTGTTCAAGGACGCGCGCACCACCCGGATCACCATTGCGATGATCATCCTGACGACCGTGCAGAACTTCGGGTACTTCGGCATCATCACCTGGCTGCCGAACTACCTGGCGACCTCCCTGGGCCTGGGCGTGACCAAGGGATCGCTGTGGACCGCTGTGACCGTGGCGGGGATGCTGTGCGGCATCCTGATCTTCGGGGTGCTGGCCGACAAGCTGGGCCGCCGACCGGCGTTCTGGATCTTCCAGGCGGGCGCGATCGTGTCCATCCTGGTCTACAGCCAGCTGACCGGTCCCACGGCACTGCTGGTGGGCGGCTTCTTCATGGGCGCCTTCGCCAACGGCATGCTGGGCGGTCACGGGGCCCTGCTGGCAGAGCTCTATCCCACGCACGTGCGGGCGCTGGCGCAGAACCTGCTATTCAATGTGGGCCGGGCCCTGGGCGGGTTCGCCCCTGTGGTCATCGCGCTGCTGGCCGGTTCGGTGGGCTTCGGCGCGGCACTCGCCTTCCTACCGATCATCTACGTTGTGCAGTTCCTGGCCATGTTCATGCTGCCCGAGCGCAAGGGCCAGACCCTGGCCTGAGGACTGCATCCGGGGTGTCTAGTCCTCCGCGGTCTTGGACTCCAACGCCTCCTGTGCCACACCGAGGAGGCCCGCCCCGGCAACCATCCACGGGCGTGGCCGGCGAACCCCGGCGCGGCGCAGTCCGTGTTCGATCCAGCGGTCGAGGTAGACCGTCAGCAGCGTGCCTCCGGCGCCCAGGACGGACCCCATCCCGGCTGCCACGGCAATGATGACGGGGGAGGGTATCGGCCGTTCCCCGGACGGTTCGGTTTGAGGGGAATCGGGCGTGGGGGACTTCTCCCAGGACTTATCCGGGTTCACATAGGCCACTGTCCCGGCGAGGGCTGCTCCGCCCATGGCCCCCACCGCCGCGGCCAGGGCCAGGCGGCGACCGCGGAGCCGTCCGAAGGGGATCATGGTCGAGGCCGCATAGGCGGAGCCGACGACCAGGGCTTTCGTCGTTCGTCCACTCACGTGCATGCTCCGACCCTAACAATCCGGGCGCTTATTCCAAGAGGTGTGGGGCTATCGCCTCGCGCACCAGGTCGCGGAACCAGACATTGGGTCGGTGTGCGTCGAGGATAGTGGGCCACACCAGGGAATAGTCGATGAGCGTGTCCTCCATCGGCAGGTCGACGACCTTGATCCGCGGCGAGGACCGGGCGCCGTGCCAGCTCAGCGCCACTAGGTTGTTGCCCGTTACCAGTGAGTGCAGTGCCGGTGTCGTCTCCAGGACGATCCGGGTGTTCAGAGTCAGTCCCAGGGCGGCGAGCTCGGCATCGATGAGTTCGTGGATGAGGGCCCTGCGGATGACGATATTGGGCAGGGCCGCGAACGCCTCGATGCTCAGTCCTGCATGGACGCGCGCGTCGTCGATGCCGGCCATGAGGCGGAAGCGCACAGTGCCGATTCGTGCGCTCGACATGCCGTTGGGCACACGCCTGGTGGGGACCATGGCCACGCCGAAGTTCTTCCGGTCGAGGAATCGGACCATATTGGCATCTGTCAGCGTCGACGGGGCCAGGGTCGCCGCCGGAGCGAGTTCGTGCAGGCGGGTGTAGATGTCGTGCAGGGTCACCGCATTGATGAAATCGGGCAGCAGCAGATTGAACTCCCCGGATTCCGTGGCAGGGTCGAAGTCGTCGGCCAGCAGGCGGTTCTCCACGGTCCCCATGAGTTCCTGAGCGATGGGCAAAAGGCGTTCGGCCTCGGGGGTTAAGACCATGACCCGCCCGGAGCGGTAGAGCAGTTCATCGGCGAATACGGAGCGCAGACGGCCAAGTGCGTGTGAGCAGGCGCCCTGGGTGATCCCCAGGCGCACGGCCGCTGCAGTGACGCTGCGTTCCTCCAGCAGGGCGTGCAGGGACCGGATGAGGTTGAGGTCCAGATTCGATACATGCATTCAGTACATACTAGCTATTAACTATATGCACTGGTTTTATATGTAGTCCGCTCCTAGTCTGTGGTTATCCAATTTCTTCAACGACGCAGGATTGAGATGACTTCCGTGCAGAGTTCCACCGGTGCCATGCGTGCCCGGACCACTTCCGCCCCGGCTCCGGCCAGGCCCGTGAGCATGGGCAGGGCCTGGGCCGTGACCGTCATGGTCGTATTGCTCATGATGATCAACTTCGGCGACAAGGCCGTCCTGGGCCTGGCCGCAGCCCCTATCATGAAGGAGCTGGGGATCAGCGCCGCCCAGTTCGGCGCGATCTCCTCCAGTTTCTTCTTCCTCTTCAGCCTCTCCGCCCTGTTCGTCGGCTGGCTGTCCAAGCGCTTCTCGACCTTCTGGATCCTGCTGGTCCTGGCCCTGCTGTGGTCGATCACCGCGACCCCGATCATCTTCGCCGCAAGCCTGCCGATGCTCTACCTGAGCCGGATCTCGTTGGGTGCGGCCGAGGGGCCCACCAGCCCGATGACGGTCCATGCGGTGCAGAAGTGGTTCCCCGCCCGCAGCCGCGGCCTGCCGACTGCGATGACCCAGATCGGTTCGGCGCTGGGCGTCGCGATCGCCTCGCCGGTCCTGGGATACTTCATCGCCGTCCACGGCTGGCGCAGCGCCCTCGTCGTCCTGGCCATCGCCGGCGTCGTCTGGGCTGCGGCCTGGCTGTTCATCGGCAAGGAGGGGCCGCTGGAGACCCTGGCCGCCGCGGATTCAGGCGATGTGGCCAAGGACGCCCAGGCGGACGTCCGCGTGTCCTTCTGGAAACTCCTGTTCAACCGCACCACGGTGGGCCTGATGCTGGCCGGGATCGGCTGCTACTGGTTGGTCGCCGGCGGCATCGCCTGGATGCCCAGCCTGCTGGAGGCCAAGGGCTTCGACTTCACCCACGCCGCGCTCATCGCCGGCCTGCCATCGGTGGTCTCCGCCGCCTCCATGCTCATCATCCCGCCGGTCCTGGACCGGATGGTGTTCCGCGGGCGCAGCCAGCGGGCCTGCTACGGCGGCGGCCTGGCCGTGGTCATGGTGATCTCAGCGCTGTGCCTGTTCCTGGCCCCGGCCCTGACCGGCGGCGCCCTGGTGGCAGCACTCGTCATCGCCTTCGGCATCGGCGGGGTGACATTCCCGCTGACCTTCCTGGTGCTGGCCCAGTACAGCCCGGTCAAATCCCGCGGCGCCCTGCAGGCCACGACCACGGCGGTCGTCACCTTCACCGGCGTCATCGCCCCCGCCGCGATCGGCGCACTGCTGACCTCGGCCGGGTCCATGGCCGCGGGCGCGAACACCGTGTTCCTGGTCTCCGGGGTCCTGGTCGCCGTCTGCACCGCCATCGGCGTTCCCTTGATCCATCCCGCTGCCACCATCGCCAAGCTGGGCGTCAAGGCCTGACCGGCACCCACCGTACAAACAAGCGAAAGGCAATCCGTGTCCAATCTCAAACACATCGCGCCCGCCCCGGCCGAGGCCCGCAAGCACCTGCCGATCGCCGATGAATGGGGCCCGGTCAACACCTCGCGGGACCTCGCCGGGGCGCAGACCGTCGGCCTGGGCTCGGCCGCCCGTGACCACGCCGGACCCAATGTCCTCATCGTGCTGCTCGACGATATGGGTTTCGGCGCCAGCTCGCCCTACGGCGGGCCCTGCCGGATGCCCACGGCCGAACGCCTGGCCGAGTCCGGCCTGCGCTACACCCGGTTCCACACCACCGCACTGTGCTCGCCCACCCGGCAGTCTCTGATGACCGGGCGGAACCATCACGCGGTCAATATGGCCGGCATCACCCATATGGCCACCTCGGTCCCCGGCTACACCTCCGTGCGGCCCAACACCGCGGCGACTCTGCCGGAAGTGCTACGCCTCAACGGTTACGCCACCGGGGCGTTCGGCAAAATGCACCAGACCCCACAGTGGGAATCGACCCCGGCGGGGCCCTTCGACCGCTGGCCGACCGGGGAGGGCTTCGAGAGGTTCTACGGTTTCCTCGACGGGGAATCCGACCAGTACAACCCCCTGCTCTACGACGGCACCGTGCCCGTGGAGAAACCGGACGACCCGGACTACCACTTCAGCGTCGACATCACCGATCACGCGATCGACTGGGTGCGGATGCAGAACACGCTGGCCCCGGACAGGCCGTTCTTCTGCTATCTGTCCTTCGGCGCCACCCACGCCCCGCACCACGCCCCGCAATCCTGGATCGAGAAGTACCGGGGCCGCTTCGACGCCGGCTGAGACGCCGAACGCGAACGCATCCTTGACTCCCAGCAGGCGCTGGGCGTGGTGCCCGAGGCCGCGGAACTCACTACCCGCCACGCGGAGATCCCCGCCTGGGCGGACTTAAGCGACAAGGAGCGGATGGTCGCCGCCCGGCTGATGGAGGCCTACGCCGGCTTCGCCGAACACACCGACCACCAGGTGGGCAGGCTGCTCGATGCTCTCGAAGGGATCGACCGGCTGGAGAACACACTGGTCTTCTACATCCTGGGCGACAACGGGGCCAGTGCCGAGGGCGGGATCCACGGCACCATCAACGAGAAGGCCTCGCTCAACGGCGTCCACCATTCGCTGGACGAGGTGATCGAACGGCTCGACGAGATCGGTTCCGAGACCTCGTTCAACCACTATCCGGCCGGCTGGGCACACGCCATGGACACCCCCTATCAGTGGACCAAGCAGGTCGCCTCCCGCTGGGGCGGCACCCGGGTGGGGATGATCGTGCACTGGCCCGCCGGGATCGGGCAGGTGGGCGGGGTGCGCAACGACTGGCGCCACGTCAACGACATCTATCCGACCGTGCTCGAGGCCCTGGGTCTACCCGTGCCGGAAACGGTCGCCGGAGTGTCCCAGCAGCGCCTCGACGGCACCAGCATGACCGGTACCTTCGCCGCGGACACAGTGCGGGAATCCGGGGTGGTGCAGTACTTCGAGATGTTCGGCAACCGCGGCATCTACGCCGACGGCTGGTCGGCCTGCACCAAGCACGGCACACCCTGGTCCAGTGCGGACACGCCCGCCTTCGACGATGACCGCTGGGAGCTCTACGCCCCAGACGACTGGACCCAGGCCCACGACCTGGCGCAGGAGATGCCGGAGAAACTGCGGGAACTCCAAGAGTTGTTCGACCGCGAGGCCGTGGCGAACAAGGTCTACCCGCTCGACGACCGCCGCAAGCAGCTGTTCAATCCCGATATCGCCGGCCGGCCCGATCTGGCCCGCGGCCGAACCCGGATGCGCCTGCACCCGGGGATGCGCCGGCTCCCGGAATCGGCGATCCCCAATGTCAAGAACAAGTCCTTCGCCGTCACCTCGACCGTCACCGTGGGTGAAAGCGCGGACGGGGTACTGCTGAGCCAGGGGGACCGGTTCGGCGGCTGGTTGTTCCACCTGGACGCCGGCCGGCCCGCCTATACGCACAATTACTTCTCCACCGAGATCTTCACCGTCGCAGCCGAAACCGTGCTGGCGCCGGGCGAGCACGAGTTGCGGATGGACTTCACGGTCGATCCCGACCCCGGGTTCGGCCGCGGTGGCACCGTGGTGCTCACCGTCGACGGTGCCGAGGCCGCACGCGGGCGGGTGCCCAAGACCGTCCCGTTCATCTTCTCCGGCACCACCGATGTGGGTTGCGATACCGGTAGCGGGATCATCTCCGGCTACCGGAGGGCCCAGGGCGGTTTCACCGGGTACATCGAATACGTGGACGTTCAGATCTTCCCCGACGCCGGCGCGCTTCCCACCCCGCCTCAGAAGGTCAGGCAGATCGCGGAGACGATCCAGTGAGCGGGACTCTGGGTAGTGGGCAGCCCGGCTGCTGCTGTGGGTCCGCGCGCCCGGTGGGCGCCGCGGCCGCGGAAGAGCCTGTCCCGCCCGAGGTGACAGCGGCACCTGCCGCGACCTCGGCGCAGGTGGGACTGCTCGCCCTGCCCGGTGGGGAGTTCGCGATGGGTGACGCCCACGGCGACGGGGACGTAGCCGACGGCGAGGCGCCACGCCACGCGGTGCGGCTGAGCCCCTTCTCAATCGGCGCCACGACCGTGACGAACACCGAATTCGCCGCCTTCACAGCGGCCACCGGTTATGTCACGACCGCCGAACACTACGGGTCCTCGGCCGTATTCCACCTGCTGCTGGGACCACAGTCGCAGGTATTGGGTCGCGACCCGCAGATCCCCTGGTGGTGCGAAGTGGCCGGTGCCCACTGGGCCGCACCCGAGGGCGCCGGCTCCGATATCGAGGACCGCTGGGACCATCCGGTGGTGCACGTGAGCCACGCCGATGCCCTGGCGTACTGTGCCTGGTCGTCAACCCGCCTGCCGAGCGAGGCCGAATGGGAGTTCGCCGCGCGCGGCGGGTTGAACGGCCGCCGCTACCCCTGGGGCAACCGGCTGTTGGGGTCCAGTGACACGCCGACCGAGAGCGTCTGGCCCTGCAATATCTGGCAGGGAGAATTCCCCAGCCGCAACACCGCAGCCGACGGGTACACCGGCACCGCCCCGGCGGATGCCTATGCGCCCAACGGCTACGGCCTGTACAACACGGTGGGCAATGTGTGGGAGTGGTGTGCGGACTACTTCGACCCCGCCTACTATCCGCGCTCGCCCGAGCAGGACCCACCCGGCCCCGCCGAGGGCCAGCGGCGGGTGATGCGCGGTGGGTCGTTTTTGTGCCACGACTCCTATTGCAACCGCTACCGGGTCGCCGCGCGCTCGTCGAACACCCCCGAATCATCCGCCTCGAACATCGGCTTCCGCGTCGCCCGCTGAAAGGAACATATGACTGTGACACCCGCGAAAGAACTGCTCGCCTACGCAGAATCCGCCTGGTCTGGTACCAGGCCCGTGGCCGCCACCGGCAGTGCCGCCTATAAGGAGACCGGCCCGCATCGGGTGGCCGATGGAGTGTGGATGTGGCCGGCTTTCGGCAATGTCCACATTTTCGACACCTCGGAGGGTCTGCTGCTGTTCGATGCGGGGGAGGCCCGTGCCGCGGATGCCCTGTATGCGGCGATTCGGGAACTGACGGATCAGCCCGTGCACACCGTCGTGTACTCCCATGGGCACATCGACCATGTGTGCGGGGTCGAGTTGTTCGACGCCGAGGCCCGGGTCAACGGTACGCGTCCGCCGCGGGTGGTGGCCCAACAGAATGTGGCCCACCGGTTCCGCCGTTATGAACGCACGGCCGGTTACAACACTCGGGTCAACCGGCGGCAGTTCGGTTCCCCGGAACATGCCTTCCCCGATCACTTCCGGGCGCCGGACCTGGAGTATGCGGACTTCTTGAGCCTGCGGTTGGGGGACCTGGAGATGCAGTTGCATCATCGGCGGGGTGAGACCGACGATGCGACGATCGGGTGGGCACCACAGCAGAAGATCCTGCTGACCGGTGACTTCTTCATCTGGGCCGCGCCCAATCCCGGCAATCCGCAGAAGGTGCAGCGTTATGCCTGGGAGTGGGCGGGGGCGCTGGAGTGGATGGCAGGGTTGGGCGCGGAGGTCCTGTTGCCGGGTCATGGGGCGCCGATCTTCGGGGCCGAGCGGATCCGGCAGGCGCTGACGGATACCGCCGAATACCTGTCCCATTTGGTCGATCACACGGTGGACGGGATGAATGCGGGGGCGGACCTGGAGACGATCGCGGGTTCCTTTGCCGTGCCGGAACATCTGCGTGAGAAGCGGTACTTGCAGCCCAGTTACGACGAACCGGAGTTCATTGTGCGCAATGTCTGGCGGCTCTACGGGGGTTGGTGGGATGGGGACCCGGCCCGGCTCAAACCGGCTCCGCGGGCCGAACTGGCCGCCGAGGTCGCGGCCCTGTCCGGCGGACCTCAGGCCCTGGCCGACCGGGCAGTTGCCCTGTTGGAGGCCGGTGAGCACCGCTTGGCCGCGCAGTTCGCGCAGCTGGCGGGTGACTCCTCGGGCGAGGTGAGCCGCGCCGTCGACGAGGCGCGCCTCACGGTGTTCACGGAACTCGTGGCCGCCGCGACCTCGACCATGTCCAAGGGCGTCTACCGCTGGGCCGCCGCCGAATCCCTGGCCCGCCTGGACGGGGTGGACGTCTTCACCGCCGTGGCCACCCTCAAGGCGCGGGAGTAAGCATGGGAGGAGGATCATCCGGCAAGCCGCGTTGTGCCGATACCCCCTGGTCTATAAGATCAACCTGACAACTGTCGTGTGAATCACAGATGAGGGGTGGCCCGCATGATCCGACTCGACGATATCGACGTCACATTCCCCAAACCGGGGGACGCGAACGAACAGGTGCATGCCCTGGCCGATCTGAACCTGGAGATCGCCGATCGGGAGTTCGTCTGCCTGCTCGGCCCCAGCGGTTGCGGGAAGTCCACCGCACTGAACCTCATCGCGGGCTTCACCAGTCCCACCTCGGGCACCGTCACCGTCGACGGTGACGCGGTCACGGCCCCCGGTCCGGACCGCGGGGTGGTGTTCCAGGAGGCCACCATCTTCCCGTGGCTCAGCGTCAGGGAGAACGTGGCCTTCGGCCCGAAGCTGGGACGCGGGGCCGACAGGTCCGGCCTGCACGACAAGGTAGACGAACTGCTGGAACGGGTGGGCCTGGCGGGCTTCGGCGACCACCTGCCCAGCGAGCTCTCCGGCGGGATGCGCCAGCGCGTGGGCCTGGCCCGTGTGCTCATCAACGATCCGCCCACCCTGCTGATGGACGAGCCCTTCGGCGCGCTGGACGCACAGACCCGCATCACCATGCAGGAACTGCTGCTGGAGTTGTGGGAGCGCAACCGCAAGACCGTCCTGTTCGTCACCCACGATATCGACGAGGCCCTCATCCTGGGCGACCGGGTGGTCGTGATGACGGCCCGCCCCGGCAGCATCCGCAGCATCATCGAGGTGGACCTGCCGCGCCCGCGCAGCTACGACATGATCACGGATCCGGAATACGTGGCCCTGCGCCAGCGGCTGTTCGAGGAACTGCGGCAGGAGGCCCAGCGCGCCGATGAGCTCATGGGCGTGACCCACGGGGGTGAGCACTGATGGCCGCGACCCGCAGCATCGTGCCGCGCAACTGGATCGCCCGGCTGGTCATCGCCGTCGTCCTGCTGGGCCTGGTCGTCGCCGGCGGCCGTGTCTACGGAGCGGCATCGGGGGCAGCCGGTGAGAACCGGATCCGCCTGGGCTGGGTGTCCTCTGCCACCTGGGGTCCCTGGCGCACCCTGGACAAGGAACTCCCCGATGGCATCGACGTCGAATACGTCCAGTTCAAGAGCTCCAATGATGTGCTCACAGCACTGTCCAACGGCTCCCTGGACATGTCGCCGGTGGGCTACAACAACGTCGCCTCCCTGCTGACATCGGCCAAGCCCCGTCTCAAGTTCGTCAGCGGGATCTCCTCGCGCGGCTCGGTGTTCTTGGCCCGCAAGGGCTCCGGGATCGAGGACTGGGACGACCTCAAGGGCAAGAAGATCGGCGGGGTGCGCGGCTCGACCCAGTACGTCAATATGACCGCGGCGATGAAGGCACGCGGGATCGACGTCGACAAGGACACTACCTTCGTCAATATGCAGGCTTTCCCGGATATGAACCTGGCCCTGCAACGCGGCGACGTGGACGCCATCACCACCTTCCCGCCTCTGTCCGGCGAGGTCCTGGCGGCCGGCTACGGCTCCACGGTGCCCACGATCCAGAAGTCCCTCTATGAGGGGTCCTTCGAGGTCAGCAGCGGAATCGCGGCGACCGATTCCTTCCTGGAGAAGGATCGGGACAAGGCCAAGACCGTGGTCGAGGCCTATATGAAACGGCTGGACGAGCTGCAATCAGATCCGCAGAAGTGGCAGGACGACTTCGCCACCACCTCGGGCGGAACCGGTGCCGGAATCGCCGATGCCCTCAAGGAGGGTCACTTCAAGGGCGTCTACGAGATGCCCAGTGAGGACATTCTGCGGGTGCCCAAGGTGCTGACGACCATGGGCATCATCGACAAGGACACCAGTGGCGACCTGTTGGGCTACCTGGACTATTCGCTGCTCGAGGAGATCACCGGGAAACCGGCTGACCAACTGGGCAAGACGGACTGAGGAGGGCGTCATGGCATCTGCGAAGAAGACACAGACGAAGAACACGCTGGCGAAGAAACAGTCCGCTTCCACCGCCATCACCGGCAAGGTACGGCCCGGGCGGTCCCGGCTGGCCGGCAACCTGAGCGCGGTGGGCCTGGGCCTGATCATCCCGGTGATCATCGCGATCGTCTGGGAGGTCGCCGGGCGGATGCACTGGATCGCCAACGGCCTGTTCCCGCCGTTGAGCCTGTGCGTGGCGGCCCTGGCCGACTGGGTCTTCGGACTCCACCTGTTCGGCGATCAGTTCAACCCCTCGACCGTGTACTCGGCCTCCTGGCTGGTGCACGTGGGGGCATCCGTGGGCCGCGTGCTCATCGGCTTCCTGATCGGCACGCTGCTGGCGATCGCCTTCGGCGTGATCGCAGGCGTCAGCCTGCACGGGCGCCGGATGATCGACCCGACGATCAACGCGATCCGGCCGATCTCCGTGACCGGCTGGGTGCCCCTGGCGCTCATCATCTTCGGCATCGGCGACAAGCCCGCGGTGTTCTTAACGGCCCTGGCGACCTTCTTCCCCGTCTACGTCAACACCCTGGCCGGGGTGTCCCGGGTTGACACGGGGCTGGTGCGTGCGGGGCGGATGTTGGGCGCCAAGCCGGCTGAGCTCATCATGAAGATCGTGCTGCCCGCGGCCTCGCCCAGTATCGTCACGGGCCTGCGAGTGGCCACCGGCATCGCCTGGACCACCGTGGTCGTCGCGGAGATCCTGGGTGCGAAGTCCGGCGTGGGCTATGTGCTCATCGATTCCTACAACCAGTTCCGCTTCGACTATGTGATCGCCGCGATGGCCACCCTGGGCCTGTGCGGCTACGTCACCGACCGGCTGCTGCAGTGGGTCTTCGCCGACGCTCTGCGCTGGTCGGATAAGTAATGACGCGATGAATGCGCTGGGCGCTTCAGTGCCCTGACCGGGATTCAGAAGGGTGGGACGTCGGTGTCGTCGGCATCGGTGCCCGTGTCTGTGGCGTAGGACCCGTGGGTGCCCCATGGCGTGCCAGAACCCGGTGGGTCAGCGCTCGGCGAGGTCGTGTCCTGTGAACCTGATATCCCTGGCGGGTCGGGCGGGTCGGATTCCGTCTTCCAGTCCGGTGGGGAGAAATCCTCCGGCACCCACACCGGCGGCAAACCCGCAGCGTTCCGCGCGGCACTCACATCAACCAGGGCAGCCGTGAACCGGGAATGGAATAAGGGTCGCTGCTCGATATCGACATGCCGGGGTGGAATCCACGCCGGCAAACCGGCGATCAGTTCAGCCCTCCACCCATGCTGGTCATGCCACGTATGGTGGAACCTGCACGCCAACGTCAGATTCGACACCGTCGTCGGACCACCCGAGGACCACGGGATCATATGGTGGGCATCGCACCACCCCACCGGCATATCACATCCCGGGAACGTACACCCCCGATCCCTGGCGGCGATAAGTTCAACCTGCCGGCGGGTAGCAAACCTGCCCGCACTCCTGACCGTGACTTCCCGAGTACCCGGCTGATTGGCCTGGAAATACACGAGAGCACCCGGAGACAAGGCTTCCAGATCCTGCAACCCGATCGGACCGGCAGTGGATTCGACCTCCGCCTTGCCCTGCGCGTACTCTTCGGCAGTCGCGGTGACGATCAAAGCCATACCCGCACCCTGCGGACCCGAGGCCGCTGCCCGATCGATCAGTGTGGCGAACATGTCATGCCGCCGGGCTCCATCGGGCCGCTCCCGATACCCAAACGGATGCGCAGCCTTCGCACTAGGATGTCCATCCGCGGTTACCGCATTCGATGGCAGATCACCGGGCGGCAGGTCATCGGATGCTTCGTCGGCTGCGGCGGAGTCACCGCTCGTGTCCTGTTCGGGTTTCTGCCGGTTCGTCAACAAACCATGCAACTTCCCACCCGTCACCGGATCCAACAAACCCGTCAAACTCCACGCACCATTACGCCTGGGTGTCACCGTCACATGGAACTCATCAACCAACGGCGGAACCTCGGCGAAACGCCCATCAGGATCCAGGTAGGCTCGAATCCGAGAACCCAGGACACGAATCTGGGCCACATCAACACTCGGCACCGTGTCCACCAACAACCGTTCGGCCGTGGCGTGGTGGACGTGCCGGACCGGGCGGGGGATCTTCTCGATCTCCCGGATCACCGCCTGCGCCTGATCCACCGACAGGCCACCACCAGCCAACGCGTGGGCAACATCAGGGTAGACCGGTTCCAGCCGGGCACCCGTGAGAGACCGGCCCGCCCCGATCGCGCGTGCGAACCGCACCCGCCGCCGGGCGGTCGCCCCATCGATCTTCAACAGGCGAGTCAACAGGGCTGGAAGAGTCTTCGCACCATAATCGGCCGTGGACACCTCGTGTTCGGCACGCGCCACCACGACGGCCTCCGTCGAGGCGGTCACCCGGGATAAGTATTCGATTCCCTTGAGCATCAGGAGCAGGTCGGAAGCGTCGAGGCTGGGATCCGTGCCAACACCGGCACCCAGACCAGCGAGTGACTCACTGGCGTGGACGAGTTCCGGAGCAATCTCCTGCAGACGCTCCCAATCCTCGGGGGTCAACAAGGGATCGGCCGGGCGGGCGAAGACCTCGGTGTTCTTGTCGTCATCGGGGGAACCCGCGCGTGGGAGGGTGGAATCGATGGTCATGACCTCTTCCCTCCTCCCGTATCCCAACCGAAACGCCGGCCGGACTGGCTACACACGTGTGTGCTTGATGAATGTCGGGGAAGACGAGTCGTGAAACCGAAGGGACTTCAGTGTCCGGATCGGGTTTCCTGACCTACCTCAAGTGTAGCCCAGGCCACTAAGGAAGGGAAGGGTTTAATCGAAACTGGTTTCCGATGTTTGTCTCATTGAATCGTATGACTGGCACCGCTCAGCCCTCCGTGGCCTCCCGCAAATCCGCCTCCGTGAATTCCATGACCGTGGCGAAGGCGCCCAGCGGTACCACCGAGTGCAACAGCCGGTCGGGATAGACGTGGACCAGGTTGTAGCTCTGCCCGCCGTCGACCCCGTTGGCATAGGGGAAGACCACCTGCAGGTCCTCGGTATAGCAGGTCGCAGCGGCCACGGACACGGGAATCGATCCGGCGAAGGTCGAGGTCGTGGCATAGTGCAGGTGCCCGGCCAGCACTGCGCGCACATCGGTGCCCGCCACCACCCGTTCCAGCCCGGCGATATCGTGCAGTTCGATCGAGGCTCCCACGCCCAGGGGGCTGGGCAGGGGCGGATGGTGCATGGCCAGTACGGTGCCCTCGGGGGCCGGCTCGGCTAGAACACTCGCCAGCCAGTCCAGTTGGGCCGCGGACAACTCCCCGTAGTCCTCGCCGGGCACCGAGGTGTCCAGGGCGACGAGGCGCAGCCCGCCGAGCATATGCACGCGGTCCAGGGGTGCCTCGGTGCCGGGTAGATCGAGAAGTCCGCGGCGCAGGGCCGAACGGGAATCGTGGTTGCCCATCAGCCACAGCACCTGCGCCCCGAGCGATTGCGCCACTGGTTCGACCAGGGAGCGCAGTCGGGCATAGGCGGCGGGTTCCCCGGCATCGGTCAGGTCCCCGGTGAACAGCAGGACATCGGGTGAGATCGAGGAGCGTTGGACCCGTGCGAGTAGCCCGGCCAGGTTCGCCAGCGGGTCGATGCGACCCAGTAATGGCCCGGCTGCGGTGATGTGGGTATCGGAGATGTGCAGGATCGTGTGATCCGGCGGACCGAACTGGCCGGTGAGGAACTCGGCGCGGGTAGGGTTGAGCATCCCCTAACTATGCCCTATAGTTGCGATCCGTAGGGCAAGAATCTTAGACCTCCTACCAGTGGTCGGATGCTGCCCTTTTTTCAACCCTCATCCTCATTCCTTGTCCGGCCCTGTGGAGGTCCACGACAAGGAGGTCACACTATGGCGGTTGTCATCCGCGGAGTCGGCGACGTTGCCGACTACATCGATGCGCGCCCCGGGATCCGGGGACGCGCCGGCATCATCTGGTGGTTGCTGCTGGGCGGTCTATTCCTAGAGGCCCTGGCCAATTCGGCGATGAGCGCGGGCCTGAGCCCCATGACCAAGGACCTGAGCCTGTCCGCGGGCCAGGTCGCCCTGCTGACATCGCTGTCCTCATGGGTCGCGCTGCTGTTCAACCCGATCGGCGGCGCCGTCGCCGATCGGATTGGCCGCGTCCCCCCGCTGATCGCAGCGAAGATCTTCGCTGTTCTCGGCTCGGTCCTGGCCTTCACCGCCGCCGGTGTGTTCCAGGTCGCGGTGGGCCGCGTCTTCGTCGGCATGGCCTATGGCATCGACTTCGCCATTGCGATGGCGATGCTCGCCGAGTTCACCCCCAAGCGCTTCGCCGCACGCCTGAACACCTGGCAGGGCATCTGGTACACCGCGGTGTCGCTGAACCTGGTGCTGGCGATCATCTTCTACCAGGTGGGCACCGGTGACTCCATCTGGCGCTACCTGCTGGCCGTGTGTGGCCTGGTCTCCCTGGTGCTGCTGGTCCTGCAGTGGAAGTTCCTCGTCGAATCGCCCACCTGGCAGGCCCGCCGCGGCAAACTGGCCGGAGCAGCCAAGTCGATGTCGAAGGCCTACGGCGAAGAATTCGTCGCGGGCGAGGTCGCCCCGGAAGAACAGGGCGCACCCGTGGCCAGCAAGGGCCTGAAGAATCTGGCACTGATCTTCCGCGGCACCTACTTACCGCGCACCATCCTGGCCGCCACCGTGCAGCTGGTCCAGTCCATTCAGTACTTCGGCGTCGGCTGGTACCTGCCGATCATCGCCGTCGCCCTGTTCGGCAGCGACTTCGTGTTCAACTCCGTCGGCTCCCTGGTGTTCAACGTCTTCGGTATCATCGGTGGCTTCGCCTCGGCCTGGCTGTCGACCAAGATCGGCCAGCGCATCGCCTCGAAGTGGGGCTTCCTGATCGTCTTCGTCATCCTGGTGATCTTCGGCTTCGCCTATGACAAGCTGCCGATGTGGCTGGGCTTCGTGCTGCCATCGCTGTTCATCTTCGCCCACTCGATCGGCCCGGCCGCCAACGGCAAGTCCCTGTCGTCCCTGTCGTTCCGCTCCGAGGTCCGCGCCACCGCCAACGGCTTCATCGGCGCGATCGGCGCCCTGGGTGCGGCCCTGGGCCTGTTGGTCTTCCCGCTGCTGAAGGAATCGCTGGGCCTCGGTCCCACCTTCCTCATCGTCGCGGTCTTCCCGCTGGCCGCCTTCATCATCTGCGCCGTCATCAAGTGGGAGCCGACGCGGGCTGCGACGAACGTGGACGAGGAAACGGACGCTCCGCAGTTCGCTGCATGAGCGCAACCGCATGAGTAACGGAGAACCCGGAAAGATATAGGAAGAACCAAGCGTGTCAAGCAATCCGACCCAGCGCGGCATCCTCGCCATCGACGAGGGAACGACCGGCACCCGCGCGGCCATCGTCACCGAATCCGGCGACATCCCCTACATCTCCTACCGGCAGCTGGAAACACACAATCCGGCTCCCGGCGTCGTCGAGCAGTCCTTCGAACTGCTGTGGGACGTCACCTTGGAGGTGCTGCGGGACGCCCATGCGCGCGCCCGCGACCTGGGGATCGAGCCGGTGGCCGTCTCGGTGGCCACCCAGCGGGCCACCTCGGGCCTGTGGGATGCGGCGACGGGTCAGCCCTACGGGCACGCGATGGTCTGGCAGGACACCCGCTACGCCGAGAAGCTGGCGGAATACGCCGGTGACTGGGACGCTCAACTGCGGCGGACGACGGGCCGACCCGCCGGGGTGCGCTCGCCGTACCTGTGGGCAGCCGAACGCCTGCCAGAACCCGAGGTGGCCCGGGCGCTGGAACACGGCACCCTGCGGTTCGGGACGGTCGACACCTGGCTGACCTGGAAGCTCACCGGCGGTCGGACGTACATCACGACGCCCACCAATCTGGCCGCCTGCGGCGGCTACGATCTGAGCCGTGATGCGTACCTGCACGACTGGATCGCCGCCCTTGGCTTCCCCGTCGAACTGCTGCCGGAGATCACCGACGACGGGGCGACCGAGCTGGGCCGCCTCGCCCCGGAGATCCTGGGTGCCGAACTGCCGATCCGCGCCGTGATGGGCGACCAACACGGCGCGATCCTGGGCCTGGGCTGCTTCGACGCCGGACAATCCACCTGCATCCACGGCACCGGCAGCTTCATCGACCAGATCCTGGCGAGCCGCGCCGCACTCGACGTCACCGTGCCCCAGGCCGTGACCGGCACGGTGGGCTGGCGGGCCGGCGCCACGGTGCCGGCGGTGGAGAACTTCACCGCCGCCACCGGGTCCGCGTTGAACTGGCTGTGCCGCGAGATGCGCATGTTCGTCGACCCCCTGGAGATCACCGAACTGGCCTCCCGGGAGACCCTGTGGACGGGTACCGCGCCCCGCTTCGTGCCCGCGCTCACGGGGATCCGGCTGCCGGTGATCGACACGCGGGTGCGCGCCTCGATTTCCGGGATGGACCTGTCCACGACCCGTGGCGAGGTGGCCGTCGGCATGCTCGAGGGGATCGCGCAGTGCGTGGCCCAGTCGGTCGACGCGAACGTCGCGGTGGCAGGTGTCCGCCCCGATCGGCTGTGCGTGGGCGGGGGACTGAGCCAGTCCGATCCGCTCGTGCAGATGCAGGCCGACCTGACCGGAGTGCCGATGCTGCGCTACCCGGACACGGACAAGGCCACTCTGCGCGGGACGTCCTTCTTGGCCGGGGTGGGCCTGTTCTGGGACTCCCTGCCGGACGCCGCGGCCGCCATGGGCCGCCCGCAGGTCTTCACACCGCAGCTGACGGACGACCAACGGATCGAGCGCACGGATTCCTGGCGGGCCTTCGTGGACCGCCAGCGCGCGGCCCTGGACGCAGCCTGATGCCCCATAATTTTCCACAAGCCGTCTACGCAGGTTCTACGGACCGGTAGTTCACAGGAACAGTAAGGAGACTCGGATGGTTTCGCTTCCGGGAAGAAAAGTCAACGACGCGCGCGCGAAGATGGTGCTGGAGAACCCCCTGGGCTTCAGCCGGCGCGAAATGCTCGACGAACTGGAATCGAGCGTCTACGACGTGGTCATCGTCGGCGGCGGCATCACGGGCAGCTACGCGGCCCTGGACGCGGCGTCCCGCGGTTTCAAGGTCGCGCTGATCGAGAAGGACGACTTCGCCTCGGGCACCTCGTCGAAGTCCTCGAAGATGGTCCACGGCGGCCTGCGCTACATCGAACAGGGGAATCTGCCGCTGGTGCGCCACTCCCTGCTGGAGCGCCAGCGCCTGCGCAACAACGCCCCGCACCTGATCCAGCGCCTGCCCTTCCTGTTCCCCGTGCTCACCGACAACGGCGTGTTCGACCCGCGCCTGGCCGCCGGCTTCGAGGCCCTGCTGTGGACCTATGACCTGGCCGGTGGGTGGCGCGAGGGCGTCCTGCACCAGAAGCTGGCGCCCAATGAGGTGCTGTCCCACTGCCCGACCTTCAAGTCCGAGCGCCTGAAGTACGGCTTCATGTACTACGACGCGCGCGTCGACGACGCCCGCCTGACCCTGACCGTGGCGCGCACCGCCGCCTACTTCGGCGCGACCGTGCTCAACCACGCGAAGGTCTCCGACATCCGCCGCTCCGGTGGCAAGATCTCCGGCGTCGAGGTCGAGACCTCCGACGGCCGCAGCCTCAGCGTGCGCTCCAAGACCGTGGTGATGGCCACCGGCTCCTGGCTGCGCGACTGGCACGGCGCCCACCCGGACGCCGATGTGCCCCCGATCCGCCCCGCCAAGGGCGTGCACATCGCGGTGCCGTGGTCCAAGATCCGCAACGACTGCACCGTGACGATCCCCGTGCCCGGCCGCGCCCGCCGCGCCACCATCACCCGGTGGGGCGACATCGCGCTGCTGGGCACGACCGACGACGACTACCAGGGCGATCTGGACAACGTCTACTGCACCGCCGATGAGCGCGACTTCCTCATCTCGGGCACCCGCACGGCGCTGAACACGGACCTGGACGCCGACGATGTGCTCGGCTCCATCGCCGGCACCCGCCCGCTGACCGCCACACCGGGCGGGAAGTCCGTGGACGTCAAGCGCAACCACGAGATCCGCATCGACTCCGACGGCCTGGTCACCGTGGTCGGCGGCAAGCTGACCACCAGCCGCCACATGGCCGAACAGACCATCGACGCAGTGGCCAAGGTACTGGACTCCAAGGCGCGCACCCGCACCGTCAAGCAGCCGCTGCTGGGCGGCGCCGGCTACGATGCGCAGTCCACCACCGCCACCGGCGGCCTGGTCGCCCACCTGGGTGAGCGCTACGGCAACGAGAGCCACTTCGTCGCCGACATCATCGAGCACGAGGCCGGCGCCTCGGCCCCGCTGGTCGAGGGCCTGCCGTACCGCACCGGTGAGGCGGTCTACGCGATCCGCCGCGAGATGGCCACGACGATCTCCGATGTGCTCGACCGCCGGATGCGCGCCCGCCTGCACGCCCGCGACGCCTCGGCCGCGGCCGCCCCCGCAGTGGCCGATCTGCTGGTCGCCGAAGGCGTGACGGACCGCGCCGGCGCCGATGCGCAGCTGGCCGACTACCTGACCGGGATCGAAGCCGAGAAGACCGCCCTGAACACCTACGTCAACGACAAGGAATATGCCTGATGCTCAGCAAGGAAGCTCTCAAACGCAAGTACAACCGCGGCGACTACACCGTGGGCGCGCACACCGTGCCCAAGTTCGCCCGTGAAGCCGCACCCGAGGCCACCACGGCCCGGTTCCAGACCTCGGCCCTGCCTGCCGGCTTCGTCGAGAACCTGGCCGGCCTGGCAGGCGTGACCGAGGTCGTCACCGAGGCCGCTGCCGTCACCGCCGGCGTGCGCGACTGGTGGGCCGGCACGATGATCGCCGAAACCGATCACCGTGGCCAGTACCCCGACACCGTCATCGTCAAGGTTTCCTCCGTGGAGGGAATCCAGGCCGTGCTGGCGGCCGCGAACGAGGCCGGCGTGCCCGTGACCGCCTCTGCCGCCCGCTCCAATGTCACCGGTTCGGCCCTGCCGGCCGCCGGCGGCGTGGTGCTCGACGTGCTGGCCCTGGACCAGGTGCTGGACTTCGACGAGGAGAGCCAGATCATCACGGTCCAGCCGGGCATCTTCGGCGACATCTTCGAGCAGTGGCTGCAGGACCGCGGCTTCACCGCCGGCAACTGGCCCTCGTCCTTCGGCATCTCCACGGTGGGCGGCTGGGTCGCCTGCCGCGGCGCCGGACAGCTGTCCACCCGCTACGGCAAGATCGAGGACATGGTCGTGGGCCTGGACGTCGTGCTGGCCGATGGCACCCTGGTGTCCACCGGCGGCAGCCCGCGCGCGGCCGTCGGACCGGACCTGAACCAGGTGTTCACCGGCTCCGAGGGCACCCTGGGCGTCATCACCTCGATCAGCCTGCGGGTGCACCGTCTGCCCGACTACACGAAGGCCCTGGCCTTCGGCTTCCCGAGCTTCGCCGCCGGCCTGGACGCCTGCCGCGAGATCCTGCAGCGCGGGGCCAACCCCGCCGTGCTGCGCCTGTACGACGAACTGGAATCCGGTGTGCAGTTCGGACACGGGGAGACCAACGTCCTGCTCATCGCCGATGAGGGCAACCCCGTCATCATCGACGCGGTCATGGCTGTCGTCGCAGACGTGTGCAAGGACGCCGTGGTGCTGGACCAGGACACCATCCTGGAGACCTGGCTGGACACCCGGTACCTGACCGGCAAGTCCGCCGAGGGCTTCAAGGCCAGCGCCGGTTTCGTTGCCGACACCCTGGAAATGGTGGCGCCCTGGTCGAAGCTGCCCGGCATCTACGAGCGCGTGGTCGCCGCGATCAACGCGGTGCCCGGGACCAATGCCGGTTCGGCCCACCAGTCGCACGCCTATGTCGACGGGGCCTGCCTGTACTTCTCGCTGCGCGGCACCGTCGAACCCGATGAGCGCCAGGCCTGGTACGACCAGGTGTGGCAGGCAGTCAACAGCGTGTTGATCGAGGAGAACGCCTCGATCAGCCACCACCACGGCTGCGGGCTGCTGCGCTCGCCCTATGTCGCGGATTCGCTGGGCACCGGTTTCACCGTGCTGGCCGATCTGAAGAAGGCCCTGGATCCCAAGGGGATTCTGAACCCGGGTAAGTTGGGGCTCTGAGTAGAGTCCTACACGGTTGAGGCTAAGCGGATAGAGGTGGGCGCGATGGCCCTGGAACAGATCCTGCACGACAATCCGGTGATCGGCACGCTGTTCGGCGAGGCCGGCCTGGAGGAGTTCTGTGCGGCTCCCACGCGTTTCAGTTTCGTCGCGAACCTGCCCCTGTCCCGCCTCGACCACGTGTTCTCGCGCCTGGCCGAGGCCCCGACGCTGCCGCTGCTCAACGTCGATTCCGTGGCCGGGCTGACCGCCAACGCCGACGGCCTTGACTATCTCAAGGGCGTCGGCGTGCCCGGTGTCGTGTCCACGCACTCCCAGACCGTGGCCCGGGCCGCGGGGATGGGGATGCTGGCCGTGCAGAAGGTCTTCGTGACCGACCGGTCGAACCTGAAGAGGGCGGCGGCGACCGTGAAGGCCAGCCATGCGCACTTCGTCCAGCTCATGCCCTGGCCGGTCGTGCCGTTCGTGGACAGGGATTTCCTGGAGCAGCTGGGGCCGTTCATCGTGGCCGGTTTCGTGCGCACCGAGGACGATATCCGCCGCGCCTTCGATCTTGGGGCACTCGCGGTGTCGACCAGTCAGAGCGAGCTGTGGGATTTCACGCTGTAAGTTCCGTCATCAGGCTGTAAGCCCGTAAGAAGGAGAGACACAATGACCGATGACAAGACCGCCGGACAGACCGCGCATTTCCTAGCGCTGGCCCACTACTACCCGGCCGCCGGCAACGAGGCGCGGGTGCTCGAACTGCTGGTCGAACTGACCGAGGCCAGCCGTCGGGAGGCCGGCAATGTGTCCTACGATTTCTACGCCCCCGGCTCGAACGCCGGCGAGATCCTCATCGTGGAGCGCTATGTCGATGCCGATGCGTTCACCGTGCACCGCGAGTCCGAGCACTTCGCGGCCATCGGCAAGGCCAAGATCATCCCGCTGCTGAACAACCGCGTGGTCGAGGAATTCGCCATCTGAGTGGTTGAACGATCTGCGCTTGCGATGCTTGAGAGCTAGTCGAGAGGGTTCGCGTCGATGCTCTCGGTGATCGTCAACACCAGCGTGCTCGTGGCGTTCACGCCCAGGTGACGGCGGCGCTCAGCGGCGTCGTCACCGAGTAGGGCACGTTGGGCTCCGGCCAGGGCCGCGGCGCCACAGGGTCCGGCCGCCACCCCGAACTCGGCGAGTCGGTGCCCGGCGGCCACGGCCTCGGCGTCTGCAACGGCCACCGCGGCGTCCAAACCGTGATGAATGAATGGCCAGGCAAGCGAGGACGGCGTCCCGCAGTTGAGCCCCGACATGATGGTCCCGGGCGTATCGACCGAAACCGGTCGACCCACACGCAGGCTCGCCGCAACGCAGGCCGCATCGCTCGGTTCGACGGCGATCACAGCGGTCCCCGGCACCGCGTCGCGTGCGCGGTAGTGTGCGAGCGCCGCTTGCAGGAGGGAGCCGACTCCGGTGGGCACGAACACCGCATCCGGCTCACCGGCACCCAGGATCCCGAGCTGTGCATCGAGTTCTGTGAACATGGTCGTGTAGCCCTCGACGATCCACGTCGGCACATCCCGGTAGTCGTCCCAGGCGGTGTCCTGCACCAGGACATCGCCCTGTTCGGAGGCCGAGGCCGCTGCGGCCCGCACACAGTCGTCGTAGCTGCCCGCGACCTCGACGATCTCCGCGCCCTCTGCCCTGATGGCCATGACCGCGCTGGGATGGACGCCTCCTGCCGGGATGAAGATACGGGATGGATGGCCTGCCAATCGGGCGAAGTGCGCCACCGCACGGCCGTGGTTGCCATCGGTGGCCGTGACCACGGAGACCCGGTCCCGCGCGTCGCCGCTGCGCGACTCAAGGGCGCGATGCAGCGCCCATGATGCACCCAGCGCTTTGAACGCGGGCAGGCTGAATCGGTTGGACTCGTCTTTTGCCAGGACACGGCCCACGCCCAGCTCCTGTGCCAGCTCCGGCAGATCGACCAGGGCGGTGGGCGCATAGCCGGTCAGGCCACGATGGAATTCGTATGGCGCCGAGGGTACCGGATCGCACGTCCAATCGATATCCCGCCGGTTGGGCTGCCAGTCCGGTTCAAGGCTCTGTGCGTTCGTCATACATGGAACCCTAGCGACTCACCGCGTCGGACCCGGAGGCGAAGGCGGCCAGATCCTCGCGGGTGGGGTAGCCCTCCCAGTTATGGCGCAAGTGCCGTGATCGGAACGACGTGCACACCGTCTGGCCGGCGGCCGGCCGCCCCGGCAGACGTCAGCACGATGAGCGCGCCGGGGTCCCCTTGTTTCTTCGTGTCGACGCGTTCTGCAAATTTCAAGAGGCCGGCAGCTGCCCGATCGGCATCGCGCGGATTCAGTTTGATCTCTATACCCGCCCACTGCCCACCGGGCAGCGTCACGATCGCGTCGACTTCATTGCCCGACTCGTCGCGCCAGGTCTCGACGCGCCCGCCAAGCATTTGCGCATATACACGTAGGTCGCGAATGCACAGGGCTTCGAAGTGGAAGCCCGCGGCGTTCAGATCGTCGAGCAGGTTCTGGCTCGTCACGCCAAGTGCAGCCGTCCCAATGGACGGGTCGACAAAGTAGCGAGTCGGTTTGGACCGCAGCCGAGTCCTGGACCTCATGTGCGGCTGCCATGCCTCGGAATTGTCCAGCAGTCGCAGCCGCTCCAAAGCGTCCAAGTGGCTATACAGTGTCGAGGCCGCTACGGGCCCGCGGTCGCCGCCCGCGTCCGCACCGATTGCGGTGATTGCCGGGCTCTGCCCCACGTAGCGGCCCAGCGAAGCCAGTATGCGGGTCAGCGTACGTGGATCGCGCCTACCAACGAACTCCGGGATATCAACTTCGACGATCTGCCGCAGGTAACCGGTCAGCCAGCGGCGAGCGCTGGGTTCGTCGGCGTCGAGCAGGTCGGGCCATCCGCCAACGACGATGCGCTCCATGAGCTGCGGAATAGTCATTCCGTTGTCCCGGCCGGTCTGGGATTCGCCGTCGAGCAATGCCCGTAGGGATACCTCGCCGTTCGAGTGCTCGGACTCGAACAGGCTCATGGGTCGCATGCGCAGTACGCCGAAACGACCTGCGCCGGAATGCCTATTCACATCATCGCGGGGTGTGGCGGAGCCTGTCAGTAGATAGCGTCCCCTTTCACGGCCGGCCGAGTCAACGGCACGTCTCACCCGGTTCCACAACGCGGGTACGACCTGCCACTCGTCGAACAGAATCGGCGTGGGCCGATCGAATAGGTAGTCCGTGTTCAAGTCCACGGATGCACGAGCAGCGTCATCGGCTTCCATATCAAATTCTGTCGCCGCGATCTGCCGGGCCGTCGCGGTCTTGCCGCAAGCTTTGGGGCCCTCGATGAGAACGGCGCCCGTCGACTTCATTAGTTGGGTGAGTTCCGCGTCAGCGACTCTCGTCAGATACTGGTTCATACCTTAAGGCTACACTTTACGAAGGTTAAACACTATAGTTTGCGGAAACTGGATCAGTCATTTTGCGAAAGTTGAACACTACAGTTTGCGGGTTGTGCGTCTGGGCGCCATGAGAAGTCTCAGCGACTCACCGCGTCGGACCCGGTCGTGAAGGCGGCCAGGTCCGCGCGGGTGGGGTAGCCCTCCCAGTCGCCGTGGCTTAAACAGGCGAAGGCGCCGACCTGGGCGCCCAACTCCAGGCACCGGGCCGCGTCCAACCCGTCCAGCCGGGCATCGATGAAGCCCGCGGCGAAGCCATCGCCTGCACCCACCGTGTCGACCGCTGCCACGGGCACCGCGGGTTGGAAGATCGACGTGCCGTCCACCAGCGCATGGGCGCCATTGGCCCCGTCCTTGATCACGGGCAGGCCCGAGCCCAGCTCTGCCAGGCCGTGCAGCAGGCACTCGATGTCCGACTCCTTGGAACCCAACACCAGCCGGGCCTCCTCCGGCCCGGCGAAGACGATATCGGCCAGTGCAGCGAACTCACGGTAGACCGGCCGGGCGTCATCCTCGGTCCAGAGTCTGCCGCGGTGGTTGACATCGAAGGACACCGGCACGCCGGCCGCACGGGCCACCCTCGCGGCATGGAAGGCCGTGTCCCTGGCCGATTCCGAGATCGCCAGGGTGATGCCAGTGATGTGCAGGGCCCCTGCCTGGGAGATCAGATCGTCCGGCACATCGGCCGGTGTCATGCGCGAGGCCGCCGAACCCTGCCGGTAATACGTCACCGACTGCCGCCCCGGCAGGGGAGTGGTCTTGACCATCAGACCCGTGGGCGCGTCCTTAGAGGGTTCGGCGACAACAGCGGAAACCGATTCCGCGCGCAGCTCCCGCATGATGAGCCGGCCGAAGTCGTCGTCACCCACCCGGCTGATCCACGCGGCCGGCCGGTCCAAGCGCGCCAGAGCGATCGCGAAGTTCGACTCGGCCCCACCCATGCCCGCGACCAGCGCGGACCCGGGGGCCAGACGTCCGGCCTGCCCCGCCCGGATCAGGCCCATGGTCTCGCCGATGCTGACGACGTGCCGGAACTCCATCATGCGTTCAGTGCCGCCACGAACTCGGCGGTGCGGGCCCGCAGTGCGTCCACCGAACCACCCTTGAACACGTCTCCCAGCAGCGGACCGCCCACGCTCACGGCCGGCGCCCCGGCCGCCAACCAGGCCCGGGCCTCGGCCAGGTCGACGCCGCCCGAGGGGATTGCCTGGAGTCCGGGGAACGGTCCCTGCAGATGCTTGTAATAGCCCGCGCCCAGGGTCTGGGCGGGGAAGACCTTCACGGCATCGCAGCCCAGTTCCAGGGCCAGGGCGACCTCGCTGGGGGTCATCACACCCGGCAGGGCCGGCACACCCGCGGCGTGTGCTGCGGCGACCACGGACTCATTGAGATTGGGCGCCACCACGAACTTCGCACCCCCGGCAGCCGCGGCGCTCGCCTTTTCGGCGGTGCGCACGGTCCCCACGCCCAGCAGGGCGTCGGGGAACTGCTCGACCAGTTCCGGTAGGGCCTCAAGAGTGCCAGGCGTGGTCAGCGTCAGCTCGATCGCCTCGACCCCGGATTCGACCAGGGCGGCGACGACGGGACGGTAGGCATCGGCGGAAGACGCACGCAGCACGGCGACGATCCTGCGTCCGTCGAGGGAGGCGATGATGCTGGGGGTGGCGGCTGACATGATGCTCCTGACGCTTGGATTATTTGATGACGATCGGGTTCACGGGCCCACCGGACCCATGGCGCAGGCGCAGGGGGCTGCGACGTAGAAGGCCTCGTAGACACCGTCGGCGGCGCAGTCGTTAGCCCAGTCCTCCAACCACAGGGCCTCGTGGAACAGGATCCCCAGATTACGCTGCAGCACCACGTGCAGCGGATAGTCCGCTGCCACTGTCGACGAATGTGCCTGCTCATTGCACAGGGTGTCCGTGCCAAGGCCCGCGATATCGAATTCGTCGAGGAAGTCCAGCAGCTCCGGCTCGAAACTGAGCCCCGGCTCGTCCACCGGTTCCTCCACCGAGAAGAACGGCGCCGTGCCGGTGCGGATCAACAGGGTGTCCGCGGCCTGCACCCGGGTGCCCTGGTGTGCCAGGGCGGCTTTCACCTCGGCGATGGTGATGTGCTCACCGCGTGGCACGCGTTCGGTGCCGCGGAAGCGGGGCAGGTCGGCCAGCACGGCGCGACCCACCACGCCGCGGGCGGCAACGGCGGCGGTATCGGCATGCTCCAACCCACCATTGGTGGACTCAGCCGGCACCCCGGCGTAGAGCGTGTCCCCGGCGTAGGCGTGGCCCAGTGCGTCGATGTGCGTGGTGCCGTGGCAGGCCAGCATGATCGTGTCGTCGGTCGAGCGCATCCCGCCGGGCACCTCGGCCACGTGCCCGGACACGTAGTCCGCGTGCTCGCGCAGCATCCGGTGCTCGGTGGCCGGCCGGCCCTCGAGCACGGCGTCGCCGGCGGCCGAGTTGAGCACCAGCGCCAGCGAGTACCGCTTGCCTGTGCGGATCGCCGAGGCCGCCCGCAGGACGTTGGCCGCGTCGAGCAGATTCGCCCGGCCCAGCTCATCGCCGGCCGGCCAGCGGTCCCACTGCCGGGGCCCGGAGAAGAGTTCGCCGCCCAGATCCATTATTCGATGAGTCCGGAGTTGATGATGCGCCGGATGCCCTCGGTCAGGTCCGCTTCCGAAGAGGCCAGGGCCAGGCGGATCGCGCTCTTGCCCGAGGGCCCGAAGGCCGGTCCGGGACCCACCGCGACGCCGTGGTCGATCACGAGCTTCTCCGCGATCTCCTGGGCATCTCCGTGCGTGTCCACCCACAGGTAGAAGGCGCCGTCCGGGGCGGTGACGTCGATGCCTGCATCGGCGAACAGACGTTCGGCCAGCTTGGCGCGCTCGCCGTAGCGGGCACGCGATTCGGTCACGAAGTCCTGCGGGCCGGTCAGGGCCTCCAGGGCCGCGTACTGGGCGGGGGTGTTGACGCAGGAGACCACGGGCTCCTGGATCTTCGTCAGCGCATCGGTCAGCGCATCGGGCACGACCAGGTAGCCCACGCGCCAGCCGGTCATCGCATACGTCTTGGAGAAGGAGTACACGCTGATCACGCGACTGACCGCGGGGACCTGCTCGTCGGACAGGCCCAGCGCCTCGGCTTCGATCCGGCCCATGGAGACCATGGTGCCGTTGAAGACCAACTGGTCGTAGACCTCGTCGGCGAGGATCCACAGGTCGTGGGCCGCGGCGAAATCGTAGATCTCACGCAGATTCTCCGCGCTGAGCAGGGTGCCCAGCGGGTTCGAAGGCGAGTTGATCATGATCGCCCTGGTCTCCGGCGTCACCATCGCTTCGAGCACCGCCACGTCGATCGCACCGGTGTGCGTATCCATCGGGTAGAGCTGTTCGGTGACACCTAAGATCTTGGCCATCATCGAATAGTTCGGCCAGCTGGGGTCGGGGATCATGACGGCGTCCCCGGCCTGCGCGACACTGGCCAGGACCGTGAACAGGCCCTCCACCGCGCCATTGGTCACGACGATGTTCGACCAGTCGGCCGGCACCCGGTTGACAGTGGTGACCTTGTGCGCCAGGGCCTTGCGCAGGGGCACGATGCCGGCGTTCGGCTCATAGTGCGTGTGGCCATCGGCCATCGCCTTGGCGGCTGCCGCATTGATGTTCGCCGGCGTATCGGCATCCGGTTCGCCGACCTGCAGAGTGATGGTGCCGGGCCGGGCCGCGGCCAGTTCGCCGATCCGGCGGATTCCGGAGGCCGGCATGTCCGCGATAGCGGGGGAGAAGTACATGTGGTCAGTCTCTCATGCGCGGTCTTCGGTGTTCGCGGCTGCCACGGCGTCCGTGTCGGAGGCGAAAACGGCGTCGGCCGGGGGCGCGGTCTCCTCCTCTTCGGGGTGCACACCGAGCTTCTTGGCGAAGCGCACCAGGTAGCCGTCGGGGTCCTGCACGAGGAACTGGCGGTAGCCGCGGGCCAGACCGTCCTGCACGGGCCATTCCTCGCTCATGTCCTCGAAGATCGGGTAGCCGGCTGCCACCAGTTCATTGCGCAGCGCGTCGGGGTCGTCGATGAAGATCTTGAAGTTGATCCCGCGGCCCAGCGGTGGATCGAAGGGGCCGGTGGACCAGTGGCGGGTGGCCTGACAGATCATGATCTCGGCCTCGCCGATGCGCAGGTAGTCGTGCGCCTCGCGGTGCATGACGACCTCGCTGGGCAGCAGGTCGACCCAGAAGGTCCGGGATTTGGCGATGTCGAGGACCATGAGTTCGGGCACCAGGTGGCTGCGCCCGCCGTCGAGGTCGAAGGGCTGGATTTCATCGGTCATGAGGGCTCCTTTAGAAGACGTTGAAGTCGTTGACGAGTTCGATCTGGCGGGTGCGCGCGGCGGACACGACGCGGTCCACGTCCACGGTCAGGACCTCGCCTGCGGACACGACGGTGCGCCCGTCCACCAACACGGTATCGACATCGTGGCCGGTCGCGCCATCGACCAGGTAGCTGAACGGGGTGACCGAAACCGAGGCGTCGACGCTGTCGAGGTCGAGCAGCACGATATCGGCCCTGGCCTCGGCCGTCAGCTGGCCGATCCGCCCGGCCATGCCCAGCGCGGCGGCGCCGCCGCGGGTGGCCATCTGCAGTGCCTCGTCGGGGGCGATCGCGTCGAGTTCGTGGACCACGGGGCCGTAGGTGTACTGCTGGCCCATGGTCACACCCGTCGCGATGCGGAACATGTCGAGCATCCCCTGGCTGGTCGCGGCGCCGTCGGTGCCCAGACCGATCGGGACGCCTGCGCGCCAGTATTCCAGGGCGCGCGGGGTGCCGAAGTTGTAGTTGTTGCGGCAGTGGGCCACGCTGGGGCCGTGCTCGCGGAACTTCTGCACGTCCCAGGGGGTCGCGTAGACGGCGTGGGCGGCGTGCAGGGTCTCATCGAACACGCCGAGGTCGATCAGGAAGTCGATGGGGCGCTTGCCGTAGCGGGCCACCGCGTAGTCGATTTCGTCGGTGCCCTCCAACAGGTGGGAGTGGACCTTGGCGCCGCGGGCCAGGGCCTCGGCGTGGATCGTGGTGATGAGCTCGGGGAACAGTTCATGATCTGGCGCAGTGCCATGGATCCGGTGATCAGGCCGCCGGCGGGGTAGTCCTCGACCAGGCGGATGTTCTCCTCGATCGCCTCGTCGGTGGTCATCCGCATGGATTCGGGGATCTCGGTGGAGTCGTCCAGAGTGGACCGGCCGATCATCCCGCGCATCCCGGTGGCCAGGGCGGCGCGCGCCGTGTGGTGCGGGTGGGGGCCGCCGGCGTCGTAGAAGGTGGTGGTGCCGTGGGCCAGCATATTCGCCGCCGCGAGCTGCATGGACAGCTCCATGTCCTCACCGGACAGGTTCGCCTCGAAGGGGATGAGGTAGCGGCGCCACACCGGCCATTCCTGCTTGCCCTTGCGCTGCAGTTCGGGGAACAGGCCCTTCATCATGGTCTGTGCGATGTGGGTGTGGGCGTCGATCAGGCCCGGCATCGCCAGGCGGTGGCGTCCGTCGATGACCGCGGCGGCGGTATAGGCGGCTGCGATGTCAGCGGCTTCGCCGATAGCGGCGATCGCGCCGTCTGCGATCGCGATCGAGCCGTCCGCCAGGACGGTGCCGGCGTCGTCGAAGGTGACGATATAGGCGTGTTCGACGATGGTGTCGACGGTTTTGGGTGCGGTCACAGGGCGGCTCCTAGGAATATGCCAATACATGTGTATCGATGGCAAGAGTTTGTCAGCTCAGCCGGTAAGACGTTCAATAGTTGCCAGGATAGCAACGGCGAAATATGCTATGCAACACCAGTCATCGCGCCTTCACGGCACCCTCTTACCGGAGATTTCGGAGTCCTTCATGGCGACAGACCGCCCCACCCCTGTACCTACCAGCCCGGGCGGCAATGCGCCCGGCGTCCAGGTGAATGACCTGGAGAAGGTCTTCCACACCCGCTCCGGCGACGTCACAGCGCTGACCGATGTGAGTTTCGCGATGAGCCGCGGCGACTTCGTGTCCATCATCGGACCATCGGGCTGCGGTAAGTCCACCGTGATGCGCGTCCTCGGTGGCCTGGACACGGAATTCTCCGGCACCGCCACGATCCACGGGCAGAGCCCCGACGCGGTCCGCCGGGCCCACCGGGTGGGCGTGGCCTTCCAGGATTCCGCGATGATGCCCTGGCGCACGGTGCGGGGGAACCTGGAACTGCCGTACAAGATCGCAAGGGAAACCGTGGACACCCCCGGGTGGACGAACTGTTGGAATTGGTGGGCCTGAGCAATTTCGCCAAGGCCTACCCCAGCCAGCTCTCCGGCGGCATGCGCCAGCGCGCCAGCATCGCGCGCGCCCTGGTCCGTACCCCCGAGGTGCTGCTGCTCGACGAGCCCTTCGGCGCCCTGGACGATGTCACCCGCCAGCGGATGAACTTCGAACTCCAGGACATCTGGCTGGCCTCCCAACCCACCACCCTGATGGTCACCCACTCGATCCCCGAGGCCGTGCTGCTCAGTGACCGCGTCATCGTGATGAGCGGGCGCCCCGGCACGATCGCAGCAGTCTACGAGGTCCCGATTCCGCGTCCGCGCACCGCCGAGACCCTGCGCAGCCCCGAGTTCCACCGGGTCGTCGACGAGATCTCCGACATCCTGTTCGGCGAGGACGCACAGTGACCCGCCTGGTCCGCACTACCCGCTATGCGGGCGTACTGGTGCTGGTCGTGGTGGTCTGGTGGCTGACCGCCCTGGCCTTCGAATCGCGCGGCGGGGTGGTTCCGGGACCCGGCGCCGTGTTCAGCCGGCTGTTCGCCGACGGCTGGGACTTCTACGGCCGCAATCTGCTGGCCACCCTGGGCGAGGCCGCCCAGGGCTTCGTCTGGGGCAACGGCCTGGCGATCCTGCTGGGGGCGCTCACCGCGTTCTTCCCCGTGATCAGGCCCTTCGTATCCCAGCTGGCGCTCTTCGCCTACAGTGTGCCGATCGTGGCGATCGGCCCGATTCTGGTCACCGCCCTGCACGGGCGCACCCCGATGGTCGTGCTGTCGGCCGCCGCGGTCCTCTTCATCACCCTGAACAACGTCATCGACGGCCTGGCCATGAGCGATAAGGGCACGCTGTCGATCGTCGACTCCCTGGGTGGGTCGAAGGGTCAGAAACTGCGCTTCGTGCGCTGGTGGTACGCCCTGCCCAATCTGTTCTCCGGTTTGAAACTGGCAGTGCCCGGTGCCCTGATGGGTGCGATCTTCGGTGAGTACCTGGGCCGGGTGGACAACGGGTTGGGCGTTGTCCTGGTGCGTGCCCAGAAGGAACTGGAGATCGACCGGGCCTGGGGCATCATCGTCGTCATGGTGCTGGTCTCGAGCATCGGGTATGCGATCGTCGCGTGGATCGGCAAGCGCCTGCTGCGCTGGGCTGCGGACATCACGCTCGTGCAGTCCAGCCCCGATCAGCGGATCTGGGTCAACGTCTTCGGCATCATCGGTTCGGCCATCGTGCTGGTGGCGATCTGGTGGGTGGGCATCGGCCTGGCCGATATGAATCCGGTGATCGGCAAGTCCCCGCTGGACGTGGCCGGCTACCTGTTCTCCTCCGACCCCGCCGGCCGGGCCGAGGTCTTCCACAATCTGTGGATCACCCTGGGCGACGCCGGGGGTGGGTTCGTCGTCGGCATCGTGTTGGCGATCCTGTGCGCCCTGTTGGCCACCCGCGTGAGCTGGTTCGCCGACCTCATCATGCCGATCGCCATGATCCTGCGCGCAGCCCCCCTGGTGGCGATCGCCCCGATCATGTTCATCGCGATCGGCCGGTCCTACACTGCGGTGACGGTGATCGTCGCGATCATCGTGTTCTTCCCGGCCTTCCTCATCATGCTCGAGGGCATGGCCACCGCGCCCAAGGCGCTGCTGGGGATCGTCGACTCGCTGGGTGGGAAGTCCGGTGCGCAGACGCGCTTCGTGGTGCTGCCGGCCTCGATTCCGTATCTGTTCTCCGCTCTGCGGGTGACCCTGCCGAACGCCATTATGGGTGCGCTGATGGCCGAATGGCTGGCCACCGGCACCGGCCTGGGCGCCGCCTTCATTCAGGACGTCACCAAGTTCAACTTCGCGGGTCTGTGGTCCGGCGTCGTGTTCGCCACCGCCGCGTCCGTGATCCTCTATGCGCTGGTCGATTTCATCGAAATCGCCTACCGCCGGTCCAGGAGGCTGGTATGAAAATCTTCTCCAAGCGTCGGGGCCTGTCCCTGGGCGCTCTGCTCACCGCGGGCGTCGTAGCCCTGACCGGCTGCGGGTCCGTGGCCGACACCAGCGAATTCGGCGAACTCTATGTGCGGCTGTCCTGGCAGAAGGACATCACCGCGGCCGGTGCCTACTTCGCCGACCAACACGGCTACTACACCGACGAGGGCTTCTCCAAGGTGGAGCTGCTGTCGGGCGGCCAGGCCTCGCCCCCGGTGGCCAGCGACGTGGTGCAGGGCAATGCGCTCTACGGCATCGACGGGCCGGACTACGCCGCCCAGGCGATCAAGGCCGGCGCCCCGCTGTCGATCGTGGGCTGCCAGTACCAGGAGACGCCGATCGCGGTGATTTCCGCTGCCGACTCCGGGATCGCAGGGGCCAAGGACCTGGTGGGCAAGAAGATCGCGGTCCAGGACGCGAACCAGCCCGTCATCCAGGCGATCTTCGAGGCCAATAAGATCGACCCGAAGTCCGTGACCGTGGTGCCCTGGCAGGGTGATGCGACGACCCTGGCCGGCGGCGAGGTCGACGCGGTGCTGGCCTTCGGGCCGGAGTACATGGTGGCGCTGAACAACATCGGCTTCGACTACCGGCGCGATCTGGTCAGCCAGTTCGGGATCCACAATATGACGTACTGCTATGAGGTCACCGGCGATGCGCTGAAGACCAAGCGGCCGCAGATCAAGGCGGCGCTGAAGGCCGAGGTGCGCGGTTGGCGCGACGCCCTGGCAGATCCGGACCAGGCCGCGGACTAGGCCCTGCACACCTACGGCAAGGACCTGGGACTCGATGCGGATGCGCAGAAGAAGATCCTGTGCGCGGATTCGCAGATCATGGTCACCGATGAGACCCGTAAGAACGGGCTGTTCACGATGAGCGAGGAACAGATCGAGAAGAACATGGACTCGCTGGCCCAGTCCGGGTTCGGCGATATCAAGCGCGAGGACCTGTTCGACACCTCCTTGCTCGACGAGATCTACCGGGAGAACCCGGAGCTGAAGGAAGTGCCGCAGGTCGGGTGCAAGCCCGCCGACATGCTCGACCACTGAGGTCGTTCAAGCTACACCTACAAGTGGCGGGTAGTCATTCGAGTACGGGGTCGTAGGTTTCGTAGCCCAGCTGTTCTGCGACTGCCGCCATCGTGTGGTCGTGTGTAGCAACAATGGCATCGAGGCCGGTCTGGATGAGAGCGCCGAGGTGGAGGGCGTCCAGTGTCTTGATGTGGGGGACGATCGACTCCGCTGCGGTGAATGTAGCCGGTGACATGGGGATGGTTCCTACATGGTCGAGAACGTCGTCCCTATGGCCGACCGGTAGATCTTCACGGCGAAGAACCCGTGTCATTTCGGTTCTGAGCAGGCGCGATGCGATGATCGTCGTGTTCTCTGCGCCGGCGGTGTCATCGAACCAGCCGGCTGCGGAGGGGGAATGCCCCAGGAGGATTCTGAGGGCGACGGAGGTATCGAGATAGAGGTACTTCACCACTGGCCCTTGGCGTCCTCGATCAGGGCATCGATATCGGCGGCCGTCTTGAGCTTGACGGGGCGGATACTGCGCGTCTTGGCCGGACCTGTTCTCTTAGGTGGAACGAAAGGAAGAGCGTCGGTAGCGGGAACAATGCGACCGACGACGCGATCGTGCCGCGTGATGTCGTAGGTGGCGCCTTCCTCCACGGCTTCGAGCATCCGTGTGGGGTTCTGGCGGAGTTCGCCAACGCTGATCGTGTTCATGTTCTCAAGGTAGGTTATTTGTCTACCTCTGTCTAGAGATGGGCTTCAGCGGTCACCACAGGCCGGTGTCCTTGACGTTCTGTGAGTAGTAGTCGACGCGCACATCGGCGACCCGCTCATCGGCCAGCACCGCGTCGATCGCGCGGGTCATCTCCGCCTGGTCCGCGGCCAGGAACTCGACGGTCACGGCGGCAGGGCCGGTCACCTCGGACACCCAGGAGGTTGCCGGGTGGACCGCCAGGGTGCGGGCCAGGCCGCCGGCGTCGCGGTGCACCCGGATACTGACCCCTGCATAGTAGTCCAGGCCCAGGGCCGCGGGCTTGACGCGGCACTGCATGCGCACGCCCGGTGAGCTGAGCAGCCGGTTGACGCGGCGGCGGGCGGTGGACAGCGGAATGGCCACGGCCTCGGCGATCTGGGTCAGGGTGGCGCGGCCATCGGCGCGCAGCACGTGCAGGATCTCCCGGTCCGTATCGTCCACCGCCTCCAAGGCGGTGCCGCCCAGCCACTGGGTGGGGGAGTGCTCGGCCGTGGCCGAGGTCCCGGGCAGCCGGAAGGTGCTGGCCGAGCGCGGGCCGATATAGGAGCGCATGACGATCGCCGACTCCAGTGCGTCGACGCCCGGCCAGGCGCGGATCTCATCGGTCAGGGTGAGGAATTCGGCGGGCGTGGCGCAGTTGATCTGGGCGACGGCGGTGCGCCCGTCGATGGTCAGGGTCGCCCAGTTCACTCCGTGTTTGGCCGCCAGGCGCACGCCGATGTCCGTATGCAGTGCGCGCGAGTGCAGCCACAGGAAGCCCACGACTGACTGGTCCAGCAGTGCGGGGTCGACCAGGGCGGTGATCTGCACGGTGTCGGAGTCCAGGAGGTGGGCCAGGCACCGGCGCGCGGTGGCGTATTCGATGCCGGCGGCCTCGGCGATCTCCGTTGCCGTGGCCCGCCCGGATGCGCGCAGACAGGCGACGATCCGCAGGTCCGTATCGTCGAGCAGGGGAACGGCGTGGTCTTCCATAGTGGTGTTCAGCCTATATCGCTTCTCGCGCGGGGCCCGTGCTCAGGACCAGCGCTCGTCCCTGACGACGAAGTCCGGGCCCAGTTCGCGCCGTAGGCGCTCGATCACCGCATCGCCGCGGCGGCACCACTCATTGCGGTTGGCCTCGGCGTCCCATACGGCGTCGCCGGTGTCGTCGAAATCGTAGTGCGCCGTCCAGAACTCCATGAGCCGATGCGAGAGACGGCCCAACTCCGCGGACAGTCCCAGGTCGGCCGACTCGAGGTTGTAGAGGGGGTTGCCGGTCTCCCAATAGGGTGAATCCTGGCCCCACTCCTCGAAGAACCGGATCGTTCTGCGCCCCTGCGCATCGAGCACCGGCTCCTCGCCGTCCTCCGTGCCGGTCGCGGAGCCATCCGGGTCGCCGGCGTTGAAGACCTCCCCGCTGAGCGGGGCATAGGCGGACCACCGGTCCTCGGGTTCCCGGCCCATCGGCTCGGTCCCTACTTCCCGAAGTCAGCTGGGTCGCGCGGTGCGATCCACAGGCCGTGGGCCCTGGCGGTGATCTGCCCGCCGGCTGAGACCTCGGCGGCCATAAAGCGTTTGCGGCCCTCCTCGCGGTCGATCCAGCCGCGGAACACCAGCGGTGTGTTCAGGGGAGTGGCGGCGTCGTAGGTGATCGTCAGCTCCCGGGTGTAGGACGGGCGGCGCCCGCCCACATGGGCCGCGGCACCTGCGACCTGGTCGAAGCAGGCGGCGATGATCCCGCCGTGCACGCGGTTCGGCGGGCCCTGGTACTGCAGGGGCAGGGAGGCCTCGCCCACGGCGATATCGCCCTCGTAGCGGATCGGCATGGGCGGGGCGATCGGATTGCGCGCCGAGGCGATCGGGTTGATGCCCGTGGACACGTAGACCGACTGCGGGAACGGATCGTCGACCGTGACGTCCTGCGGTGCCGCCGAGGTCCGGGCCAGCTCCGCAGCTACCTCGCGCACGCGGCCCGCCAGAGCCGCATCGTCGTCGAGCGTGGTCAGCGCTGCGGTGAGTTCGCGGGTCAGGCGGGCCGTGTGTTCGGCGTACGGTGTCGTTGTCAGGGGGTATTCAGTGTCAGTCGTCACCGTTCATTTGTATCACCGTCACTTCCAGGTCCAGAAGTTCCAGAAGGCGTTCGGTGCGACCGGGATGGAGCTGACGCCCTGCAGGGACTCCTTGTTCGCCACGATTTCCGGGAACTGGAAGATCGGCAGGCCGAAGGCGTCGTCGACCATGTTCTTCTCGATCTGGCCCTGCATCTCGATTTGCTTTGCCGGGTCGGTCTCCGTCAGCAGCTTGTCGTAGAGGCCGTCGACGGTGGTGTTCTTGTAGCCGCTGGTCATCTGCTGGCCATTGGAACGGTACTTCTGGTCGGTCTGTGACACGCCCAGGTGCTCATTGCCCCAGCCGTAGAACACCGCATCGTACTTCGAGGTGTCGTCCATGTTCTCGCTCCACTTGGCATCCGCGCCGTCGATGACCTGGAAGCCGGCGGACTCTGCGGACTCCTTGATCAGCTGGAAGATCTGCTCACGGCGGGCATTGCCCTTGGCGTAGAGGATCCTGACCTTGGGTTTGGATGCCCCGGCGTCGGCCAGCAGTTGCTTGGCTTTGTCCACATCGGTGGAGCCGTAGGTCGATTCCATGCCGTTGGCCGCGGTGACCTTGCCGTAGCCGTCCGATCCGGGCACCTGGGTGTAGGAGTTGCGGACCGCGGCATCGTCCTTGAGCGGCTTGATGATCGTGTCGACGATCTTCTGCCTGGGCAGGGCGGACAGAAACGCCTGGCGGACCTTGAGCGCCTTGGCCCTGTCTCCGCCGTGGGTCCTCGGGTCGAAGGGACCGCCGTTGTCCATTACCAGGTCGATGTGTTCGAAGGTGTCGGAGTTCTGCACATTGACCTGGGTGCCGTCGATGCCCTGGACCGATTTGAGGATGTCGGCGGTCGCCTGCGGGTTGATCAGGTCGACCTCGCCGTTCTGCAACGCCTGGACGGCGGCCGTGGGATCCTCGTTGTAGCGGAAGGTGACGGTCTTGAAGTCGGACTTCCGTTCGCCCTCGTAGTCGTCGCGCCGGGACAGCGTGAGGAACTGGCCCTCCTGGTATTCGGTCATCTGGTAGGGACCGGTGTTGACCAATAGGTCCTTGTCCTCGGGTAGCTTGGTGAAGCTGTACCCGGTGTTCCAGAAGGTCGCGACCTTGTTCAGCGCGGCGTTGTCCTTCTTCCTGAAGGCCTCGGTCAGGGCCGCTGCGGCCTCGCTTGGGTCGTCGACGCCCAGGGCCTTCTTGGCCACGATGTGCGCCGGATTGCCCGAATCCTGCAGGGTCAGGTTGACGTCCCAGTCCGCGAAGGGCTTGGAGTATTCGACGGTGACGGTCTTGCCGTCCTCGGACACCTCCGGGAACTTCTTGATCAGGGCCAGACCCTGATCGTTGGCGTTGAAGACCACGTCGTTCGCGCCGACCTTCTTGATGCTGCCGTCGTCCTTGGTGGCCTTGCCCAGGTCGATGGTGTTGAAGTTGCCGCTGCGTGCGCCCCAGGCCAGGATCATGTCCGCGGCGGTGTAGGGCACGCCGTCGGACCACTTCGCGGTGTCGGCGATCGTGTACTTGACCTTCATCGGGTTGTCGGAGATCTTCTCGACGGTGCCGAAGCTCGTGTTGTCGTGGAGTTTGAGGTCGTCACCGTAGTACTTGAATGAATCGCTCATGAAGTAGGTGACGTTCTGGTTGGCGGTCGCCGAGGTCGTGGTGGTGTGGCCGTTGAGGGAGAAGAACGGCTGGTTCCACATGATCTTGACTTCTTTGTCCTGGTCCGCCGCAGCAGCGCCCGAACCACTGTTGTTCGGCGTACATCCGGTCAGGGCCAGGCTCAGCGCCGCTATGGCGGCGATGCCCGATGTCAGCAGATGTTTCTTCACGGGAGTGTCCTTACTGTGTCCGAGGGGCTGATGCTTTTACATAACGTCTTATAAAGGTATACCATTGATTGTGACACAACACACCGCTGATCCCAAGCACTTTCCAGTGATGACTTTTCAGCGACCCGAGTAGATCCGAGCAGGAGACGGAACCATGAGCGACACCGTGCACCCCACCGACATCATCGAAGCCCAGCTGGCCAGAGCGATCGCCGCCATCACAGCCAAGACGGACATCAAGAACGTGTTCTTCGCGGCCTGCGGCGGCTCCAACGCCACCTTGCAGCCGGCCGCCTACACGCTGCAGGAACAGACCGGAGAGGTCTCGGCGCTGGCGCTCAACGCCCGCGAATTCACCACCCGCGCGCCGAAGGCCCTGGGCCCGCACAGCCTGGTCATCACCTGCTCGCATTCCGGCAACACCCCGGAGACGGTCGCCGCAACGGAATTCGCCAGGGCGGCGGGCGCCACCACCATCGCGCTGACCAATCTGGAGGGCTCGCCCCTGGACGAGGCCGCCGAATACACGATCTTCTACCAGCACGGCGAGGGCAAGCAGTACGCCTACACCGGCAGCCCCCTGCTGTACCGCCTGACCTGGGCGATCCTCGACCACGTCAACGGCACGCAGATCGCACCGGCGGCCGACGCGGCAGTTGCGGCATTCGACGACATCGTCGCCGCCACCACCCCCGGATACGTCGAGCAGGCCGATAAGTGGGCGTTCGCGCACCGCCGCGATGAACTCATCTACACCCTGAGCTCCGGGGTGAACTATTGGCAGGGCTATTCCTTCTCCATCTGCTTCCTGCAGGAGATGCTGTGGGTCCACTCGCAGGGGATCAACAGTGCTGAGTACTTCCACGGCCCCTTCGAGATCACCGATTTCGACGTGCCCTTCATCGAATTGCTGGGTCTGGGCGAGGCCCGCGCGATCGATCAGCGCGCGCACGACTTCGTGATCCAGCACGCCGACTCCGTCGTCACCCTGGACGCCGCGAGCTGGGACCTGTCCGCTGTGGACGAGGCCCTGCGCCCCAGCTATGCCCAGCTGGTCTTCGGCCCCGTGCTGCGCGTGTTCGCCGACGCCCTGTCGGACCACCGCGGCCACCCGATGTCAGTGCGCCGCTACATGTGGCGCATGGAGTACTGAGGGGAAGGCGGGCACAGTCATGGCAGACGTCCTGGGGATCGGCGATGCGGTCGTCGACATCTACCGCGATCGGACCACCGCCTACCCCGGCGGCAATGCTCTGAACGTGGCGGCCTATTCGAGGCTGTTCTACGGTTCGCTGGCGGGTTTCGCCGGGATACTGGGCACCGACGGCTACGGCGACCATGTCGCCGACACGCTGTCTGGCATCGGCGTCGACGTGTCGAGGATCCGGCGGGCGGTCGGTGAGACCGGGCGCACCCTGGTCGACCTGGCCGCCGACGGCGACCGGGTGTTCCTGGCCTCGAACCGGGGTGGGGTGCAGCACGACGTGCGGCTGCGTCTGACCGATGAGGACATGGAGCTGGCGGGGGAGTTCGCCGCCGTGCACACCTCGATCGACTCCGGGATCGAACCCTATCTGCCCCAGCTGGCGCAGCGGGCCACCGTGTCCTACGACTTCTCGGAGCGCTCCTACAAGCCGATGGACATGACCCTGCTGCCGCATGTGGAGTGCGCATTCGTGTCCGCCAGCGGGTGGAGCCCGGAAGAGCGCACGGAGTTCGCCCGCGCCTGCTTCGCCCACGGGGCCACGGTCCTGGTGCTCACCGCAGGTGCCGCCGGAGCCCACGGGTACACGGCGGACGGCGAGTTCTACGCCCCGAGCCACGCGGTCGAGGCGGTGGACGCCCTGGGCGCCGGCGATGGTTTCATCACCGGTTTCCTGCATTCCTGGACGGCCGCGCACGACCCCGTCGCAGCTCTGGCGGCCGGAGCCGAGGCCGGGGCCAGGGCCTGCGGGTACCGGGGTGCCTTCGACTGCGGCACGCCGGCCAGTACCGCCGAGATGGACATCATGCTGGCCACCAACCCGCACATCGCGTAGGGGCCGGAACCCGGTAGGGCACAATGGCAGGTGTGAGCACAGTGCAGCCCGGCATCCCCCGTTATCTGCAGATCCGCAATGATCTGCGCGCCAGGATCGACGCGGGTGAGTTCCAGAACGGGCAACTGCTGCCGGCGGAGCCGAAGCTGCAGGAACACTACGGGGTCTCCCGCATCACCCTGCGCAAGGGGGTCGAGGAGCTGGCGAAGGAGGGCTACGTCTCGAAGCAGCCGGGACGCGGCACCTTCGTCACCCACAGCTCCTTCACCACCAGCCTGATGACTCTGGGCGGGTTCGGGAAGCTGCCGGAGAAGTTCCAGGGAACGCCGCGGCGCCGGGTGCTGGAGAAGCTGCGCGAAGGCGCCGATGTCCGGGTCGCCGCCCTGTTGGAAGTCCGGCTGGGCACTCCCGTGGTGGGGCTGCGCCGGCTGCTACTCGACGGGGAAAACGTCATCGCCTACGACGTCACCCACTATCCGGAGCTGCTGCTGCCGGGCTTTTTGGACAAGATCGACGACGACGTGTCGACCTTCGCCGTGCTGGCGGCCGACTACGGCTATGTGGAGACCACCTCGGGCGGCACGATCGGCGCCGAAGTCGCTACCGGGACCGAGGCCGAACTGCTGGGGGTGGCGCTAGGGGATCCGGTCCTGCGCATCGACAAGGTGGTCAGAGCCGCGGCGGGAGCCGATGCTGGAACGCCGATCGCGGTGTCCTCCTTCCGCGTCGACCCCTACCGCGTACACGTGGAGTTCTAGGGGGTCCCTACAGCGCTGGGAAGGCGATCGGGTCGCGCGGGGAGATCCACAGCCCGCGCGCCCGGGCGGTGACCTGTCCACCTGCTCTGACCTCGCCGGCCATGAAACGCTTGCGCCCGGACTCCGACTCGATCCAGGCGCGGAACTCCAGGGGCGTATCCAGGGGAGTGGCCGCATCGTAGGTGATCGTCAGCTCGCGGGTGAAGGCCGGGACCCGGCCGCCCACATGGGCGGCGGCGCCGAGCACATCGTCGAAGCACAGGGCCACGATGCCGCCGTGCACGCGGTTGGGCGGGCCCTGGTACTGCAGGCCCAGGGTCACCCGGCCCACCGCCTGCTCGCCGTCGAAGTCGACGTCCACGGGTGGGGCGATGGGGTTGCGGGCCGAGGTCACGGGACCGCGGCCGGCCCCGAAGACCGTGCGGAAGATGAGCGGATCGTCGACGGTCACGTCCTGCGGGGCCGCCGCGGCCTCGGTCAGCCGGGAGGCGATTTCGGCGACCCGGCCGGCCAGGGTGGCGTCATCGGATTCGGCGACGAGGGCCGCGGTGAGTTCGCGGGCTAGCCGCGTCGTGTGCTCAGCGTAGGCGGAGGGCTCATTGATCATACGTTCGTTCTATCAGATCGAGCCCCTCCGCACAGCCGAGCCCCTACTTGGTCAGGTCCACCGCGATGGGGGAGTCGAACAGCCCGCCCTGGAACTCCAGCGTGGTCGGAATGACCTTCTTGGGAACGTCGAAGACCACGATGCCCTTGTTCGTGTTGCCCGGGTTGATCTGCTCGAACAGGGCGTTGGAATCGGAGATGTAGGCGGCGGCCTCGGAATCGGCGGAGTACTCCGTGCCCTTGGCATCCTTGAGCTTGACGTCGGTGTCGGAGAAGTATTCCGCGGAGTCGCCCACGTTCTTGATCGTCATGTTCACCTGGACGAACCGGCCCTGGGCCTTCTTGCCGATGTACTCATTGCCGACCTTGGTCTTGTCCTTGCCCACCTTGGTGACGGTGACCTGGAGGTTCCCGCTGGTCACGGCGTCGCCGACCTGCGCGGACTTCTGAGCGTCCTTGCCGGAGCCCGCCGCGGACCCGCCGGACGCGCTGTCGGAGCCACCGCCGAGAATCGAGGCGCACGATGCGATGACGACGATGAGCACCACGATGATCAGGCCCAGGCAGCCGAACCCGGCGATCTTCTTGCCCTTGCCCTTCTTGGGCGGGATCGGTGCGGGGTAGGAGGGGTAGGGGTTCGGGGGAGGAGTGGTCATGGCCGATCCGTTTCTGTTCGGGTTTCTCTTGCCCCTCAAGACTCGCGGTCCGGCCGGGCCCCGCACATCCTTCGATCGGTCCCACCCGCCCGACCGATCGGAGGATTCCCGTGTCACCGGGCCCGGTTAATCTGGAGGGGTGACCCCTGAATCCACGACCGGTGTACCGCCCTGGCTGCGCCAGGGCGGCCGCATCGTCCTGGGCATCCTGTACTTCTTCCTGGCGATCTTCCTCTCCGTCTTAGGCGAGGCGAATGCGACCGGCCATACGACGTTCTTCTGGGCGCCGGACGCCGCGAGCGAGCCGATCGCCCTCGAGATTCTCCTGTGGCTGACCTCCATGATCCTGTGGGGCAGTGTCTTCCTCCGTTTCCGGGTGCCCTGGCTGACGTTCGCCGCGGGAGCCGTGCTGGCGCTCATCGGCATGGACTACCTGCTCATGCTCATCGGCACCCACCAGCTGGTGCGGCGCGGTACCCGCCGGCAGGCCGGCATGAGCGCTATCGCAGCAGCGATCGTCCTGGTCTTCACCGTGATCCGCGACAGCCTGCGCGATCCTCTGAACACCGTGGTGGGGGCGCTGTTCGTCCCGATGGACTCGGATCCCGGAATCACCTCGGCCGATGCCCTGGTCACCCGCGGCACCACCGCTAGCGTGCTCGCACTGCTCGCCCTGGCCTGCTATGGACTCAGCGTGGGGATTGGCTATCTGCTGCGCGCCAATCGGCGCGCAGCGCTCGAACGGGGCAGGGCCACCGATGCCCGCGAGGAGCTGGCCCGCCGCGGGGAACGCGATCGGTTGGCCCGCGAACTCCATGACTCGCAGGCCCACCGCCTCTCCCTGATGTCGATGCAGGCATCGGCTCTGGAACGCCGGGCCGGTGATACCGCCACCGCCCAGGCCGCTGCGGCCCTGCGGGGGCAGGCAAACGAGGCACTGAACGATATGCGGACCCTGGTGGGTGGGCTGCGCTCGAATCCACGCGCCGCCGGCGCCCCGCCGACCGCTGCGATGAATGGGATCCCCGACCTGGTGGCGAATGTGCGCAAGACGGGTACCCCCGTCGATGCGATGATCATGGTCGACCGGGCGAAGCCCGCGAACGCGGTGTTCGAGAACTCGGTGTACCGGATCGTGCAGGAGGCGCTGACGAACGCGGCCAAACACGCTCCCGGAACGCCGATCAGCCTATCGGTGACGGCGGACCCGGAGCGGGGCGCGCGCATCAGGGTGGCCAATCCGTTGGCGGCCGTGGGAGCCCAGGTGCCCGGCGGGGGCAATGGGCTGACCGGGATCCGGGAACGGGCACAGCGGCTGGGCGGCCAGGTGTGGATCGGTCCGTTCCAGGGCGAGTTCATCGTCGACGCGACTCTGCCGTGGCCCGGCGAGGGCTGAGCCGACTATGATCTTCGGGTGAGTCCGCGAATCCCCGAACGTCCCGCCCCGGTGCGGGTGCTGGTCGTCGACGACGAGCCCATGGTGCGCAACTTCGTGGGCGGCTACCTGGACACGGTCCCGGCCATCGAGGTTGTGGGAACCGCCGCCAACGGGGCCGAGGCCCTGGAACAGTACGCGCTGCACTACCCCGAGGTGGTGCTGATGGACTTGGCGATGCCGGTGATGGACGGGTTCGAGGCCACCGCCAGGCTGGCGGCCCTGGCCCCCGCACCCACGATCGCAGTGCTCACCACTCTGGACGCCGGCGATGACGTGGCCCGGGCGGTGGCGGCCGGAGCCGTGGGCTACATCTTCAAGAACGAGGACCCACAGGCCCTGGCCGCAGCGATCCTGCGGATCGCCGCGGGCGACGGCTTCATGTCCGGTGGTGCCACCGCCACCCTGCTGGCGCAGATCCACCGCGACACCACGCTGGTACAGCGCTCCCAGGCCCGCGAACGGGTGGCCCTGCTGTCCCCGCAGGAGTTCGAGGCCGCGAAACTGGTCATCGAGGACCTGACGGACCAGCAGATCGCCGCGCGCATGTTCCTCTCGGAGACCACCGTCAAGAGTCACCTGAAAAGTGCCAGGCGGAAACTGGGCGTGGGCACCAGGACGGGCCTGGCGCTCGCCGTGGATCGCGCGCTGCGGTAGGCGGGACGGGACAGTACGAACCGGCGGCTACTCCAGCCCGGCCACGTATTCCGGGACGGCCCGCTGGGGCAGGATGATCGGCAGATCGGGTGCGCCGGCCTCGGCCAGGGCAGCCGCCAGCGCCTCCCGGTGTTCGGTCCGGAAGCCCATGCAGTCCAGGACGACCCCGATGGGTGTGCCGTCGCGCAGAACGGAACGCGCGACCTCGGCTGCGGGGAAGGGCTGATAGGGCGAGGCCGAGGAGAAGCTGCGGCGCTGCGTCACCGGCTCCCACTTGCCCTCGAGGAAGGGCCGTTGTTCTGCCGCCGGCATCACCACGTGCAGGTGCGCCCCCAGACCCCCGTCCACCACGGCCCGCCGCAGCACCTCATCGGGGAAGATCAGCGGCACCGGTGAGCGCAGGCCCTCGAAGGTGCCCGTGCACAGCACGACGATGGCGCTGCAGTCCCCGGCGATCTCGTCGATGCGCTGCTGGAGTCCGCGGGATACGGCGGACTTGAGCACCTTGACCTCGGTCCCGTCGGCCATCCGGGACACGTAGACCGTGTGCCCGGCGGCGACGTCGTCGGGTCCCGGCGCGAAATCGCGGTGCACGGCATCCAGGCTCAGCCCGTCCAGGGCACCGCCCTCGACGAAGTCGAACCCGGCGAAATTGCCCGTGATGTCGACTCGCGGGGACTGTCCGATGGTCAGCAGGCCGATGGTCATCAGGCCTCCTTGTACAGGTGGCCCAGCGAGCCGTAGAGGCGCTGCAGGATCGCGACCTCATCGTCCTTGACGAAGTGCACATCGCCCTTGCCGAAGCCCTTGGCGACTTCGATGGCGAAGCGCACGGCATCGGCGATGTCGATCTCGTGGCTGGCCCCGGTGGCCGAGCCCGGCACCAGGGATTCGGTTGTGATGGCCACGCCCACGACCGGCACCTCGGCGGCAGTGGCCGGCTGCACGATGCTGTTGACGTGGTGGACGCCATTGCCGTACGGGGTGATGTCCTGATTGGTGATCGGGAAGGTCACGGCGGGCCGGCCGGTGGCGATCTCCAGAACGTCGAGCAGGTCATCGGGCACTGCCATGACATAGCCGTCGAGGATCGCCGGGGTGATGGAGATGCCCTTGACGTTGACCAGCTTATTGCCCTTGGTCGTGTCGATGGACAGGATCGCGTCCATCGCCTCATCGACCTCGTGGCGGTTCATGATCCCCATGTCCACGGGGGAGTCCATGAATTCCACGGGCTTGTGCGGGCGGGTCGGGGCGTCGGGGCAGACGTGGGTGGCCACGATGACGTCGCCGGGCAGCCGGTCGCCCAGTTCGGCCATCCGGACCAGCTTCCAGGCGGTCGCGATGGCCGAGGCCGCTCCGTCGCCGTCCGAGGTGAAGCCGATCCGGGTGGGCCTGGCACCCAGGCCACCCAAGCGGCCGATGACGCCCAGGGTCCGCGCCGAGCCACCCGCGGCCTTGCCGTCGGTGCCCTTGATCGTGACCTTGACGAAGTCGGTCGAGCCCTTGTCGGTGCCGACCGGCTGCACGCTGACGGCGACGATTCCCTGGGCCGAGGCCTCGGGGGCGGCCGCTGTGAGTGCCTGGGCGACCGCCTGGCCGCTGGCCTGCGGGGAGTCGAGGATTTCGAGTGTGTCCAGTACCTGCTTGAGCATGATGTCCTTACTGTGGTGGTGAAATGGTGCTGTGTCGGTGAACGGCTTACTGGTGGGCCACGATCGGCTTGCCGAGTATGGGTTCGATCCCCGCCAGCAGATCGGCGTCGAACATGCTGGCGCCCAGGCGCAGCCGCGATTTGTCCGCCGTGATGACGGTGAGGGACTGTCCCCGTTCGATTCTGGCGGAGACGACGGGGGCACCGGTTTCGGTGTCCAGGGTCATGATGAGGTCGGGGAAGGTCGCCAGGCGCTCGCCTGCGAGCTCGGCGGTCATGTACTCGTTCCAGAAGGTCAGTTCGCAGTTGCGCGAGCCATCGCCCAGGGTTACGGTGCCCACGTCGAAGCCGCCCTCCTGGCGCAGCTCGACACCGTCCACCGTGCCGGTGAAGCACACGTTCCCGCCCAGGAAGTCCACGACATTGGCGATCTTCTCGGCCCCGGTGGTCCCTGCCAGGTGGGCCCGGCCCAGGTCGATGGCGAAGCCGATGCCGCCGGCCGCGCCGTATTCGCGCACCCGCTGAATGCTCACCGGGTTGCGGCACACGCCCACCATGCCGCCTGCGGTCACGGACAGGGCGCGGACCGCGGCGGCGGCCGTGTTCAGGTTGCCCGCCACGTGCCCGGTCAGGGCCGCGGTTCCGGCGCCGCCGGCGAAGGCCTGGACCGAGGTGTACTCGGGCTCCTTCTGCAACTGCAGGGCGCCCATCACCCCGGTGGGGTGGGCCCTGCCGTTCGAGGGTGCGTCGAGGACCGGCAGGCCAAGGGCCGCCGCCTGCAGCCAGCCGTTGATGGTGGTGGCGGGTCCGTTCTCATTGGTCATCAGCGCGGCCAGTTCGCCTTCGACGGCACCTGCCAGTTCGCGCACGCTGGCGATCAGCTGGGCCTCGTCGATATGGGCCGCGGCGGCCGAGGGCGCACCGACCAGGGCCACACAGGCGACTGTGGCCAGCGGGCTCAGCTCGTCTAGCGATACCAGGGTGGGTGCGGGCAGGTGGCCGTCGAAGATCTGCTCGACGCGGGCCAGGCCGTCGGCCAGATGGCCGCCGCCCCCGCCGCCGAGGACGCCGCCGCCGTAGACCGCCGCGATTCCGTCTTCGCGGGTCAGGGTTCTAGACATGTTCTACCGTGCCTTCCAGAGTGAGGAGAAGAAGCTGTACAGGGCGTCGCCGGCGATGAAGCCGGCTGCCAGGGTGAAGGACATGGCCTCACCCTTCTCGCCCCAGATTTTGAGGATGATGAAGCGCAGGACGATGCCCACGAGCACCGCCCAGCCGGCCAGCGGGTTGACGATGAGCAGCCCGGTGGCGAACATGATGCCGACCTGGCGCTTGGGTCCGCCGATCAGCTGCACGATGGCCCCGGGGATCGCCCAGATGAGCAGCTGACGGCCCACCTCGCCGCCGATCCCGTGCTCGATCGTGGTGGCGAAGACCTTGTCGACCGGCGGGATGAGTCCCTGGGAGAACAGGGTGTCGTGGGCGATGGCCACGACGACGAAGGCGACCACGAAGCCCACGATGCCGGCCTTGAGCTGCTGGCGGCGACCGTAGATCTCCTCCTGGACGCTGACGCCGCGGCGGATCAGGGCACCCGTTTTGAAGTCGTAGCCCATATCTGCGAAGGCGGGTCCGGAGGCCGCGACATAGCCGGTGAGCAGCGCCAGGGCCACCGGTGGGAAGCCCAGCAGCAGACCCAGCATGAGCGAGATGAGGGTGACGGCGAAGGCGGGGAACCAGCCGGAGTGCATGGCGGCGATGCCGACGATGATCTCGTGGCAGAAGGTGATGACCCCGGCGAAGATCACGAAGCCCACGATCACCAGGGGTGACATGTGGCTGATCAGCCCGCCGAGCAGAGCCAGGATCAGGGCGCCGGCCATGAACAGCACATTGCCGGTCAGGAAGGCTTTGCGGACGTCGGATTCGCTGCGGGTGGCCTCGGTCCGGCCCACGCCCTTGACGCTCTCGGCCTTGGCCGCATCCTGGGCGGCACTCTGCTGGGTGGCGCCCTGCCGCTTCTTCCGTCCGGCATTGATCATCATGAAGACGAACTGCAGCAGGGCCACCAGGCCCGCGCCGATCATCATGCCGTGCGGGATGTAGAGGGCGTTGATGTCGATGCCGAACCAGGGTTCGGCGTAGCCGTTGACGACCAGGCCGATGCCGAAGAAGGCCAGGGCCCAGATATTGCCGATGAAGGCCACACCGAAGGCGGACATGGAGATGCCCAGCGAACTGCCGATCAGGCCCAACACGATGCCGGCGCCCAGCAGCCAGGCCTTCTTGCCGCCCTGATCGCCGGCCTTCATCGCCTCGGCGGTGGCCACACCGGAGGGCCAGGATTCATTGGCCGAGAAGAAGCGTGAGTCGAAGACGCGGTAGAAGATGAAGACGTCGATGGCCAGGGCGATGCCGGAGCCGATCAGCAGGGGCCAGACCAGCTGGGGCAGCCCCATGGCGTACGGGATGCCGATCGGCAGCAACAGGCTGTTGGCCGCGCCGAAGGTGGCCGAGGAGATGGTCGTCTGAATGAGGTTCTGCGATTCCATCGAGCGGAACTGCTTGAACCAGCCCAGCGGGATGCGGGCGATGATCATGGCGATGAGAACGCCGATGATCGAGGTGTTCGGGGTGACGCCCAGCTGGGCGATCAGCTGCATGCCGATGATCGATCCGAACACCGCGACCACGATCGACACGATCACGAAGACCGTGTTCTGGGTCCGTTTCGACACGGTCCCGGTGAGGGTGTTGTCAGTCATACCGGCCACGCTAGTGGTGTGGGCCCGGCCACTGATATGCCCGGAACGGGGAAAATCCCGCAGCCCGATTTCCCGGGTGGGAAACCAGGATTACGCGGGTGTTACTCCAGCGGGGACTCCGGTAGGAATGTCAGGTACAGGATGATCTTCGCGGGGAAGGCCGGCAGGTCCAGGCCGGTGATCTCCGCGATTCGGTGGAGTCGGTGGTTGACGGTGCGCCGGTCCACGGCAAGCCGTGCCGCGGTGTCCGAGGCATTGCACTCGGATCCTGCATAGGCCGCCGCGGTCGAGGCCAGGATCGGGTCGGCGGCCGTGAGTACCGTGCGGATGTGCTCGGCATAGCGGGTGAAGCCCGCCCCGCCACGTTTGAGCAGGGCCAGGGACTGCAGACCGCCGTCGCCGCGGGTGAACACCCTGGTGCGGTCGTGATCCGGCGGGGCCATGCTCAGTAGCGCCCTGGCCTCGGCCTCCGCTCGCTCGGTGCGTTCGGTGCCGTCGGAGATGACGCCGAGCCCCAGGTTCAGTCGCCAGCCCAGGTCCTGCAGGGCCGAGCGATAGAGCGCTTCGAGGGCTGCAGGGTCCATCGGCCGGGCGAAGCGCAGCTGCTGGACGAGCTCGATCCGGTCGGCGGAGTGGACGATGTGCGAATCCACGGTCTCCACCGGCCCTCCGGCGGCCAGCAGGGCGCTCTGCAGGGCCAGGCCTGCCAGCCGGGCCACCGATTCGTGGTCGAGGATCCGGTCGGCCGGATGCCCGCCCACGCCCGCGGTCAGGGTCGTGACCGCACAGCCGACCGCGTCCTCGGCCCCGGAAGGGACGGCGGGCGCGTCGGGATGCCGGAATTCGTTGAGCCGGCCCATGACGAGCATGAACAGCTTGTCGCCGAGGATGGCGACCAATCGGGTCGCGGTGTTGTCCTCGGTGCGCGGGACCGGCGTGGGCAGGCGCGAGTTGACCAGGTGGACGAAGGCGAAGATCTGCCCGTGATAGGTCAGCGGGATGATCGTGCGGCGGTATCGGAAGGACTGGTCGCCCGGGATCGCGATATAGGTCCGCCCCGAACGCGACCAGATCCGCAGGGACTTCTCGAACCCGGCGACCGAGGGCTGCGATAACGGTGTGAAGTCCCACCGCCAGTCGTCCGGGTGCGGTGCCGAATGGGTGAACAGCAGCCGCCCGGAGACGTCCTCGATGTAGACCGCGCCGGACAGCGTGCGCACCAGGTAGTCCAGGGTGGGGGTCAGGTCCCGGTAGGCGGGCAGGCGCAGCTCGGCCTCGATGCGGTCTGCGTCTACCGTCGCCTCATCGCCTACCGTCACTTCACCGCCTGAAGGCCTGTGCCAGGGCGTCGTGCAGGGCCGCGATATCGGCCACCGCGCACATCTCGCGGGCCGAGTGCATCGACCACAGGGCCGGTCCCACGTCGACGGTGGTGACGCCGAGGCGCTGGGCGGTCAGTGGGCCGATCGTGGTGCCGCACGGCATCGTGTTCTTCGAGACGAAGGGCTGGGAGTGCACGCCGGCGGCCGCGCAGGCGCGCTCCCATACGGCGGTGCCCAGGGCGTCCGTGGCGTAGCGCTGCTGCGCGTTGATCTTCAGCAGGGGGCCGGCGCCCAGGTGCGGGCGCACGACCGGGTCGTGGTGGCCGGGGAAGTTCGGGTGGACCGCGTGCCCGGCATCGGAGGAGATGCACACGCTGGCGGCGATGGCCCGCAGATAGTCCTCGGCCGGACGGGTGGAACCCGGGTGCAGGGCCTCGACGATGCGGTGGGTGATGTCGGACAGGATGGGGCCCGAGGCCCCCGAGCGGGTGCCTGAGCCGACCTCTTCGTGGTCGAAGGCGGCGAGCAGGGCGACCGAGGTGATGGCATCCGGGTCGACCGCGGCCAGTGCCGTGACGGCCGGGTAGACCGAGGCCAGGTTGTCCAGGCGCGGCGAGGCCAGGAATTCCCGGTGGGCGCCGAAGAGTGCGGGCCGTTCGGCCGGGATGGTGTGCACATCGTAGCCGGCGATCTGCTCGGCCGTGACTCCGGCGGATTCGGCCAGCAGGCCCAGTACCAGGGAGGAGGCGGAGGCGTTGTCGGCCGATCCGGTGATGTGCTCCAGGCCGATGATCGGCTGGGTGTGCTGCTGCTTGTCCAGCATGAGCTTCTCATTGGCCGAACGGTCCAGGTGGATGGCCAGCTGCGGGATGCGGCCGATCGGTTCGGTGTGGGCCAGGACGACGCGGCCGTCGGTCAGGGCCAGGCGGCCGGCGAAGCACAGTTCGCGGTCCAGCCAGGAGTTCAGGATGGGTCCGCCGTAGATCTCCACACCCACCTGGTTCGCGCCCTCGTGGGTGAAGTCGGGCAGGGGCTTGAGTTTGAAGGCCGGGGAATCGGTGTGGGTGCCCACGATTGTGAATGCGGTGGATTCCGGGAGCGTCGACGGGATCGCCCAGGCCGCCAGGGAGCCCTCGCGCACCACGACATAGCGTCCGCCCGGCTCCAGGTCCCAGGCCCGCGTCTCGTCCAGCTCCGTGAAGCCCGCTGCCACCAGGGCGTCGCGCGCGGTGGCCGCCGCGTGGTAGGAGGTGGGGGAGCCGACGACGAAGTCGATGAGGCCCTGGGCGTGTGATGTGGGTGCGGAAGTCATACACGCATTCTAGGCACAGTGGTCCCGGGCACAGGGGTGGTGTTGGACCTGAATGCGCAACGGGGCCCCACTCCGAGGAGTGGGGCCCCGTTCTTCCGAGGTGATCAGATCACCTCAGAACGAAGAAGCTCAGTTCTTCTTGCGGCGGGCCAGGAAGACCGTGGCAGCGCCGACCAGGATCAGTGCGATGGCACCGCCGACCAGCGGGGCCGAGGTCACACCGGTCTTGGGCAGTTCGTTGCCGTTATCGCCCGAACCGTTGTCGTCCGAGCCATTGTCGCCGGAGCCGTTGCCGTTGTCATCGTTGTCGCCGCCGTCACCGGGGTTGGCGTCGCCGGAGACGACCTGGAACGAACCGGTCAGCGACTCATTCGCGGCCTTGGCATCGGTCTGGGGCTGAGCCTTGACCTTGTACTTGCCGACGTAGACCTCGGGGTCGTTGCCGCTGGTGCCGTAGACCTTCCACTGCGCGGTGCCCTTGGCATCGGCGGTGGCGGTCAGCTCGTAGGGCTTGACGTTCTTGCCCGAGGGGGTCACCGTGAAGGCGACCTTCTGGCCCTTGTTCAGGTTCGCCACCTTGAGGGTGACGCCCTTCTTCTCGTTGACGAAGTTCTTCGCCGAGACCTTCTTCGGGTCGATCGTCAGCTTCGGATCGGCCTTCGGAGCCTCAGTGGTCTGCGTCGGCTTCGAGGTCTGCGTCGGTTCCGTGGTGGGAGCCGAGGAGGTGGGAGCCGGAGTCGTCGGCGCGTCCGTGGTCGGCTTCTCGGTAGGAGCCGTCGTGGTCGGTGCCGGCGAGGTGGGCTCTTCGGTGGGAGCCGTGGTAGTGTCCGTCGGCGTCGGGGTCGTCGGTTCCTCGGTGGGAGCCGTCGTCGTGTCCGTCGGCGTCGGGGACTCCGGAGGAGTCGTGGTGTCGCCGTCCGTAGTCAGTTCGACCTTGTGGCCCTTGGCCTCGAGCTGCTTAACGCCCTGATACAGTTCAGCGGTCCACAGGAACGGCTTCTTGCCGTCCTCTGCGGGCGAGCCGCCGGAGACAACGCCGACGGCCTTGTCGCCCATCATGACGGCGCCGCCGGAATCGCCATGCCAGGCCTCTGCATCAGAGGCGAAGCCATAGACGATGTGCGATTTATGGTTGTTGTCCTCGATGTTCGCGTAGCCGTCGACGATCTGCACATTGGACCTGTCGGTGCCGATTGTGCCGGTCTTCTTGCCGGTGGTGCGGCCCGAACGCCAGACGGATTCACCGAGGTCGTCTTTGGTAACGTCGCGGATGCCGGTCACGGGTTTGGTATCCTTGGCCAGATTGTCCTCGTTCTTGGCGTCGTTATCATTCCAGTTGGTGGTGACACCGGGCTGGTTCAGCTTGACGTCACCGTCGACTGCCAGCAGGCCGAAGTCCTGGGAGTTATCCGGATTAGCTTTGGCCGTGTCAGCGTTCGGTCCGTACTGGGAGTAAGTGACTGTGCCGAAAGGCAGGGGCTTGCCGGTGGCGTCACCGTCAAGAAGTCCAGTGCTGCCTTCCTCGCCCGTCACATATTCGGACGCGGAAGGGGCCTCACGGAAGACGTGCTTGCCTTCGGCGCCGTCGGTGCAGTGGCCTGCAGTGATGACGATCGGCTTGCCGCCTTCGGTGGCATTGAAGCCAGTGGAGCAGATGCCACCCTGGACGGTGTTATCAGAGTTTTCCTGTGTCGCGACGATATAGCCGGCACCATTGACCAAGTCATAAGGGCTCTTGCCATTGGAGACGGCTTTAAGACCTTCTGCCTTCTTGTCGAACTTGGCTGAGGAGGTTGTTGCCCCGTAGGCCGAATAGCCCTTGGAACCGATGAAGCTGACCTTGAGGTCCACCTTCTTCTCATCGGCGTAGGCCTTGAGGGCCTTGACCTCATCGCTGTCGGCCTTGAGAGCCTTGTCGGTCGACTGGACGACGACTGCGCCGTCCTTGCCGAAGCCGACGGCAGCGATCTTGGAGGCCTTGGCCGATTTCGTGACACCGGTCTTGGTGTCTGCGGCGAATGCCTTGCTGGCGGCCTTGGCGAATTCAGGATTGCCGCCTTCGCCGCCTGCGGCAGGAGCCGCCATGGCGGGTGCAGCGATCATTGCGGAGCCCGCGGCCAGAGCCGCGGCCGCGCCGATGGCGGCAAGTTTCTTCCCCGGTGTGGGAGCGTGCATGTGTTCAGTCCCTTGCAAATCGTTAGCAGGTTGCTTGGTGCTAAATGCAGCTACTTCCGTGGTGCGAATAATGAAGTAACGTCTTTACGGGGACCAAGTCTGGCACGGACTGTTACCAAAACGCAACCTGATTTCTAAGAAATCTCACAGCCTGAACACGTACGCCGCTCGGCAAGAGGGGTTGCCGGCTACGGGTGTGGGCTACTCAGTCGGCACGTGTCAGGGTGCCGATCTCCTTGCCCTTGCCGTCCTTGACGATCATGCGCTGGCCGTCGATTTCGACGGCACCGGTCTTGCCCAGCCATGTGTCCACTCCCGTGCAGGCCATCAGCGTACTGGGGTCGCGCTTGATCTTCGCTGCGGAGCCGTCCAGAGTGTATTCGCCATTGACGCCATTGCAGCCGTCACTGCCCTCGAGTGTGCCTTTGCCGTCGCTATCGGGAGAGGTGAATTCCAGATAGGCATCCTTCGGATCCTCGGCCTTCCACTTGCCCTCGATGGTGGGTGCCGAGTCCCCTCCGGAAGACGAGGCCGCGCCACCGCCGCCACAGGCCGTCAGGGCCAGTGCGCAGACTGCGCCCAGCGCGAATACGATCATGCCGCGTTTCATCTGTACTCCTCGAATGGGGTGCATCGTGCGTCCAGCCTAATGGCGCAGCCTGTGCAATCAATCAAGCACGGTTGCGTGCGCTGCCCTGCGGCTTCGGCGGATCGACGTGGCCAAGAGGATGGTCACACCCAGTCCGCCACAGGCATAGGCCAGGAACACCGAGGGGACCCCGGCCTGGGCCGCCAGCAGCAGACCGGTCAGCTGCGGGGCCAGGATCGCACCCAGCCGACCGAAGCCCATGACCACGCCCAGGGCGGTGCCGCGCAGATGGTCGGGATAGGCCTGGGCCACCGCGCCCATGACCAGGCACTGGGTGCCGTGGGTGCCGATGCCGGCGGCGACCATGCACACGTAGATCATGCCGGTGCTCGGGCGGGTCAGCATGAGCAGCAGGCCCAGCACGCACACGGCGGCTGCCACCGCGGCGGTGGGTACGGTGCCGAAACGCACCGAGGCCCAGGCGGTCAGCACGCTGCCGCCCACTGCGCCCAGGTTGAGCGCCAGGCTGAAGGTCAGTGCCGACCCCAGCCCGTAACCGGCCTGGGTCATCAGATTCGGCAGTTCGGTACCGAGCCCGAACCAGACGAACAGGCAGCACAGGAAGGCCAGTGAGAACACGATGGTGGTGCGGGCGAAGCCGCTGCGGAACAGGGCGCCGTAGCCGGAACCGGCATCCGAGCCGGCCGCGGCGAGTTCGGCCGAGGCCCCCGCCGCCACGCGCTGCGCCTGCACCCGGGCGGGTGCCCCGGTGGTCGAGACATCGTGTCCGGCGCGTCCCAGGGCTGACACTCCCCACAGCAGCAGGGGCAGGGCGACGAGCATGACCAGGAGCGGCAGGAAGAACATGGGCCGCCACCCGGCGGCCGGGATGACGCTCAGGCCGATGAGCGAGGCGGCGGAACCGCCCACGGGCACGCCGGACATCATGATCGTCGTCATCACCCCGCGCAACCGGGCGGGCACCAGGGTGGTGGCCAGCGCATTGGTCGCCGGCATCACGCCGCCCAGGCCGAGGCCCGCCAGCAGGCGCAGCAGGCCGAAGGCGAAGACGCTGTCGACCAGGCCGCAGGCCACGGTCGCCAGGGTGAAGAGCAGGGTGCAGGCCACGATCGTGTGGACCCGGCCCAGGGCATCGGACAGCCGGCCGGCGATCAGTGCGCCGATCATCATGCCGATGAAGGCGACGGAGCCCAGGGTGCCCGCGGTGGCCTGGGTCAGACCCCAGTCCTCTTGCATGAGCACGGGTTTGACCGCGCCGAAGACGATGAGGTCGTAGCCGTCGAAGACGATGACCAGCCAGCAGGCCAGGACGGTCAGAACGGCGGGAATGCGGGGACGGGTGGCGGACGTTGGAGCGTCCACGGCAGTGGTGTTCACAGAGACGGAGCTTAGCACGACCTAAGCAATCAGGATATAGGGTGGGCTCAGAGATTGAACTCGCTGCTCATTGCCCTGGCCAGCGGCGCATTCGCATAGGGGCCCGTCCCCGCCAGGTGCTGCACAATCGAGCGGACCGTTGCCGGGTCCTTGTCCTGGCTGAGCTTGTTCTTCCCCCGGAAACGCTTGACGCGGATGCGCAGTCCCGTGGTCGCCGCCGCGACCCGCCTGGTCATCGCCTCGTCCAGGCGCAGGGAACTGGGAGCTTCGACCGGGGCTTCGAACTCGTCGACCAGGCGCGTGAGCACCCGGTAGTTCTCCTCGGGCTCCAGGAGTTCCGGCACGCCCCACAGATGCGCGCTCATAAAATTCCACGTGGGGATGATCTGCTCCGGCGGATACCACGATGGGGAGATATAGCCGTGTGGTCCATCGATGAGCACCATGGCCTCACCTGTCAGATCGAGTAGCTCATCATCGGGTTTTCCCAGATGGGTCAGCAGGACGATGTCCTCGCCTGCTTCCTCGAGCAGGAACGGATAGTGCGAGGCCTCGATCCCGGAGGGGCCGTGGGTGACCAGGGTGCCCCAGCCCACCCGGCGGACCAGATCCCGGACCCAGGCCGGGTCGGTCACCTCATAGGCGTCAACGGTCAGCATCTGCACTCCTCTTTGCGACGACGCCGATCCACGCATCGAACAGTCCCGCCCAACGTTCGGCCAGCTCGGGCTCCAGGGCCCGGGCCCGCACCGTGATCTCCTCGGCCTGCGAGGCCAGGTCAGCGTGGCTGTGCGCCCACCGGTCCACGGTGTCGGCTAGGGCCTCGGGATGGAACTGGGTACCCCAGGCGTTCCGCCCGACCCGGAAGGCCTGCTGCGCGGAATGGGCGTTGCCGGCCAGGTTCACGGCGCCGGCCGGCAGCTCGGCGACCTCCAGCCAGTGGAACTCCACCGCCGCCTTCCGCGTGCCCGCGAACCGTCCGAACAGCGGATCGCCGCTCGCCTCGGGTGCGAAGGCGACATCGTGGACGCCGACCTCGGGCCCGCGCGGATTGACGTGCACCCGGCCGCCGGTCGATTCGGCCAGCAGCTGGGCTCCCAGGCACAGGCCCAACAGGGGAGTGTCGGTGTCCACGGCGTCGCGGATCAGGTGGCGGACGGCGGGCAGCCAGGGTGCGGCCTCGTCGTCGGTGGGGCCCATGGTGCCGCCGAGCACCAGGACCCCGTCGAAGTCGCGAGAATCCTGCGGGACCCAGGCTGGGCCGGCCGTGGTGGTCTCGACCCCTGCCGCGGCCAGACGCGCGCCGGCCAGATCGGGGGAGACGGAGTCCTCGTGTTGGACGATGAGGACGCGGGGTGCGGAAGTGGTCATGCCGCAGCCGCGGTGATCGAGAAGAGCTTGAGCATATTGCGCAGTTCGAGCGCATCGGTGCACGGGTACTCCACGTCATAGGCCGAGGCGCGTACCGTACCCGGCACCAACATGCAGTGATCGGCCTGGGCCGTGCGCCGCAGGGTCGCGCGCAGGGAGTGGGGCGCAGGCGGTTCTGGCCGGGTGTCCGCGGTGGCCGCTGCCACCCTGGTGACGGCGGCCTCGGCGGCGATCTGAATGCGCTCGCGGGCGACCTCCGGGTGCAGGGAGTGGATCACCCCATTGCCCAGCGAGGCCTTGACGTCGACGGTCAGCGCCATGGCGTGCGGGCCCAGCGGATAGCGCGAGGCGAACGAACGGCAGACCTTGTCATCGCCGGTCACCAGGCCGATCGGCGTGCCGAACTGGGCTGCGATGGCGGCATTGACATCCGCCTCGCCCCAGACTTCACCGTCCACCCGGATCCGGGCGAAGGCGCCACCGGAGACTGTGTGGTCCAGCACCGCACCGGTGGTGCCGGCCGCGGCGTGATAGCCGATCAGCAGGGCGATGTGGGCGTCCTGGGCGCCGGCCATCATGCCGCCGGCCAGCTTGGGCTGGCCCATCAACAGGGTGGCCCGTGTGTCCAGCTCCTCCGGGCGCAGGTTCGCATTGTCGCCGTGGCCGTCGTTGACCGTCACCCGGGTGGCACCCCCGGCGTACGCCCCCTCGATCGCGGCGTTGACCTCGCCGGCCATGAGCGCGCGGGAACGCTCATAGTCATCGGTGCCGCGGTGCACCTGGGCCGGCGTCGCGACACCGGCGATGCCCTCCATGTCGACGGAGATGAAAACGTGGGTCATGCCACTACCCTATAGGCATGAGCGCACACCCAGCCGATGTCCACGATACGATCGTCGTCCGCGGCGCCCGCGAGCACAATCTGCGCGGAGTCGACGTGGAACTGCCCAAACGACGTCTCACCGCCTTCACCGGAGTGTCAGGATCGGGCAAGAGCTCCCTGGTCTTCGCAACCATCGCGGCTGAATCGCAGCGGCTCATCAACGAGACCTACAGTGCCTTCCTGCAGGGCTTCATGCCCTCGCAGACACGGCCGGACGTGGACGTGCTGGCAGGGCTGAGCACCGCCATCACCGTGTCCCAGGAGCGCCTGGGCTCCAATCCGCGCTCCACCGTCGGCACCGCCACGGACGTCAACCCGCTGCTGCGCATCCTGTTCGCACGCCTGGGCAGCCCGCGGCTGGACGAGCCCAATGCCTTCTCCTTCAATATCGCCTCGGTATCCGGAGCCGGGGCGGTGACCCTGAACAAGGGCGGGCGCCAGGTCAAGGAACGGCGCAGCTTCGAGGTGCTGGGCGGCATGTGCCCGCGCTGCGAGGGCCGTGGTCAGGTCAGCGACTTCGACCTGGAGGAGCTCTACGACGATTCGCTGTCGCTGAACGACGGGGCGCTCAAGGTGCCCGGCTACAGCATGGACGGCTGGTACGGCCGGGTGTTCTCCGGCGTGCTGCCGATGGACAAGCCGATCAGGGACTTCACGAAGAAGCAGCTGGACGATCTGCTGTACAAGGAGCCCACCAAGATCAAGGTCGAGGGGACGAACCTGACCTATGAGGGCCTGATACCGCGGATCCGCAAGTCCATGCTGGCCAAGGACCGCGAGGCGATGCAGCCGCACATCCGCCGGTTCGTCGACCGCGCGATCGTCTTCCAGACCTGCCCCGAATGCCACGGCACCCGGTTGGGGGAGAGGGCCAGGTCAGTGACGATCGGGGAAGGGAACGGGAAGAAGAACATCGCCGAGGTCTGCGCCTTGCAGATCAGCGATCTGCTCGACTGGGTGCGGGGGCTGAGGGTTGAAGGCGCCGGGTTTGGAGATGCGGGCCCGGCGCCGCTCATCGCCCGCCTGGCCGACATCCTGGAGTCCTGCGTGCGGATCGGCCTGGGATACCTGTCCCTGGACCGGGCGACCGGCACCCTGTCCGGTGGGGAGTCCCAGCGGATCAAGATGATCAAGCACCTGGGCTCCCCGCTGACCGACGTCACCTATATCTTCGACGAGCCGTCGATCGGGCTGCACCCGCACGACATCGTGCGGATGAACACGCTGCTGTTGAAACTGCGCGATAAGGGCAACACTGTGCTGGTCGTCGAACACAAGCCGGAGATGATCCGCATCGCCGACCACGTGGTCGACCTGGGGCCAGGGGCCGGCAGTGCCGGCGGCAGGATCTGTTACGAGGGCACCGTCGAGGGACTGCGCGCCTCGGGCACCCTGACGGGCTGCCACCTGGACGACCGGGCACGGACCGAGGAGGAGCCTCGGGCCCGGACCGGCAGTATCGAGGTGCGCGATGCGGTGCTGCACAATCTGGACCATGTCGACGTCGACATCCCGCTGGGGGTGCTGTGCGCGATCACGGGCGTGGCCGGCTCCGGCAAGAGCTCGCTGATCCACGGCTATGTGGCCGGCCGGCCCGGGGTGGTGACCGTCGACCAGACGGCGATCAAGGGCTCGCGCCGGTCCAATCCCGCGACCTACACCGGGCTGTTGGACCCCGTGCGGAAGGCTTTCGCCAAGGCCAACGGAGTCAAGGCGTCCCTGTTCAGCGCCAATTCCGACGGCGCCTGCCCCGAGTGCAAGGGCGCCGGCGTCGTGTTCACGGAGCTGGGCGTGATGGCCACGGTCGAAAGCGTCTGCCAAGTGTGCCAGGGCCGCCGCTACGACGCCGAGGTGCTTGTGCACACCCTGGACGGCAAGAGCATCGCCGATGTGCTCGACATGTCCGTGGCCGAGGCTCAGACCTTCTTCTCCGGCAGCGGCGCCAAGGTGCCCGCGGCAGTGAAGATCCTGGCGCGGCTGGCCGATGTGGGCCTGGGATATCTGCACCTGGGCCAGCCCCTGTCGACCCTGTCCGGCGGCGAGCGGCAGCGGCTCAAACTGGCCATTCACATGGGTGAGGAGGCCGAGGTCTATGTGCTCGACGAGCCGACCACCGGTCTGCACCTGGCCGATGTCGAGGCACTGCTGGGCCTGCTGGACCGTTTGGTCGACCAGGGCAAGAGCGTCATCGTGATCGAGCACCACCAGGCCGTGATGGCCCATGCCGACTGGATTGTCGACCTGGGGCCGGGGGCCGGTACCGAGGGTGGCCGCGTGGTGTTCGAGGGCACCCCGGCCGAGCTGGTAGAGACTGGCCGGACTGATTCCGGCCAGGCGACGCTGACGGGGCGCCACCTGGCCGAATACGTGGCCTAGCCGGGTTTTTCAGCGGGTGTAACGGTTGCCGGTGCCGGTGTCCTCTCTCGCGGTCGCCGGGAGGACTAGGACGCTGTGCTCAGAACGCTGTGCTCAGAACGCGGGGACGAAGATCTCGACGCGGCGATTGAGCTGGCGGCCCGAGGGATTGTCCGAACCGTCCTTGTTCTCGTTGGCTGCGACCGGCTTGGTCTCACCGAAGCCCTTGGAGCTCAGCTTCGTGGTGGTGCCCAGTTCTTTGAGCTTGTTCTCAACCGATGCCGCGCGGTCCTCGGACAGCTTCTGGTTGTAGTCGTCGTCGCCCTTGGCGTCGGTGTGACCGTAGACCTCGGCTGCGGGTGCCTTGAGTTCCGAGAAGGCCTGATCGACCTTCTGCAGGGTGTCGGTCGCCGCCGGGCGCAGATCGGACTTGTCGAAGTCGAACAGGACCTCATTCTCCAGGGTGATCGTGGTGCCGCAGGACTTGATCGGCTTGATCGCAGTCATGGGCGGCAAGGAGCCTGCGGTCGGAGCCTTTGCCATGGGTTCGGCGTCGACGGTGGTGGTTGCGCCGGCGTCGCTGGTGATCAGGGCCTTGCCATCGCCGTGGTTGATGATCTCCAGACCGTGGCCGTGGTAGGTCCCATTGCCGTCGCCGTTGTTGACGATCTCGACGTCGTTCTTCTCATCGTGGAAGGTCCCCGACCCGTCGCCATTGAGGACGATCTTGTAGCCCGTGGTCGAATCATCGGAGGTGCCGGAGCCGCCGGTGTTGACCACGACGTTGAGCTGTTTGTCGTTGTACGTGCCGGTGCCATCTCCATTGTTGACGATATTCACCCCGTTCTTCTTGCCGGTGTAGGCGCCCGCACCATCGCCGTTGTTGATGATGGTGGCGTCCTTGTCATTGGTGACGCCCGAGCCGTCTCCGTTGTTGATCTTGGAGCCGTCCTTACCGGTCGATACGCCGGAGCCGTCTCCGTTCAGGATCGTGCCCGAGGAGGAGATGAGGCTGGTGCCATCGCACTTGGCCGGGGTGACCTTGATGCCGGGGATCGAGGTTAGGGTTTTGCCCGCTTCGATCGTGAAGGAATCGTTGGAGGAGTTGAGCAGGGAGATGTCGGGGATGGCGATCTGCGGGATCGGCGGGATCTCACCGACGGCATAGCCGGGGACGGCCAGGGCGGAGTCCTCTGCATCTGCGGATTCGGCGGGGTTCTCGGCGGCGTTCTCCGCCGCCGCGGGGGACTGCGCGGCTTCCGCTGCCTCGCCGGCTTCGTTTTCCGTCGGAGCGGCCGACTGGGTTCCGCCACATGCGGTGAGGGAAAGGCCCAGGGACAGGGAGGTCAGAGCCAACGTTATGCGGGATTTCATGATGTGAAATGTAATGCATAAGGGTGCCCTGCATATGTGGGTGGACCGGATACTGAGACCGCGTAGAGGTGAAGGGCCGCGGCTTAGAAGGGTGGGAGGTCGGTTTCGTATTCGGTTTGGTGGTCGATCGGTGGGGTGGTGTGGCGCCAGGGGTCGGTGATGATTTGGGCGCGGGTGCGGTGGTGGGCCCAGGGGACCCAGTCTTTGGGGCGCCAGGTTTTGGGTCTGGGTGTGGTGTGGTCTGGGTGGGCGATCCGGTAGAGGATGTCGAGTTCTTCCCAGGTGGTGAGTTTGCGTTCGGGGCGTGGTGGTAGGAGGCCGCCGCCGGCGAGGAGGTGTTCGAGGTCGGCGATGGCGGGGAGGGCGTGTTCGGCGTCGGTGAGTTTGGGCAGGTTCTTTTCCAGGTGGTAGGGCGCAGTGGTGTCCTGGTCGATGGGTGGGGTGTGTTCGTCGATGATGTGGCGGGCTTGGGCGGCGTTGATGAGGTCCGGTGGTGGATCGACGGTGTGGGTGAAGCCGGTGGGTGCGGTGGTGGAGGTCCATTCGTAGGTGATGGTGTTGTTCTTCCCGCCCGGCCGGCTGTCGCCTGTCCGGGTGTTGTTGCTGGTGGTGATGGTGATGTTGCGGTTGGTTTTGAGGAGGTGGTGTCCGCGGCATAGGGGGTGGAGTGTCAAGCCCCGGGTTTTGTAGAGGCTCCTTTTCTTGGTTTCCTAAGCGGCCGTGGACTCCGTCCCGGACTGGGCGATCCATTCAGAATGGACCTCGACAGGCGGCCGGTAGTCAATCGCCGAATGCAATCGCGTCTGGTTGTACCAGGCCACCCACTTCGACGTCTCCGCCATCACCTCGATCAACCCTGACCACACCCTC
>NZ_JANIJX010000090.1 GCF_024580735.1 Brevibacterium moorei
GGTTTGTCCTTGACCCACTGGCCTTTCGAACCATAGGGCTGACGCTCGTACTCGCGAACGAACTCACGGACCTCTTCGACGGTGAATCCCACAACGCTGACCATGCGAGATCACTCTCCTTTGCTTGTCAAGCCCCGGGTTTTGTAGAGGCTCCTTTTCTTGGTTTCCTAAGCGGCCGTGGACTCCGTCCCGGACTGGGCGATCCATTCAGAATGGACCTCGACAGGCGGCCGGTAGTCAATCGCCGAAT
>NZ_JANIJX010000091.1 GCF_024580735.1 Brevibacterium moorei
GTCCGGTCGGGACACTCGATGATTCCCTGGTGGGTGGACAGATCACGGCAAAGGCACACACTGTGGTGGCCAGTCAGTGCCTGGGTCACACCCTGGATGGAAACCATCCCTACAAGTATCAACGTCCAGTGCTTTCCGTTGGGAGCCCAGAATCGTTGTCAGTCCGGTGACGAGTTCGTTCTCCGTCCGGATGAATCCTTCGGCTCGTCCGTCCGGGCGGGTTCGGGCTCTTGCGCGTTCCACTGATGCA
>NZ_JANIJX010000092.1 GCF_024580735.1 Brevibacterium moorei
AAACCGACACAGGTAGTCAGGTAGAGAATACTAAGGTGATCGAGAGAATCGTGGTTAAGGAACTCGGCAAAATGCCCCCGTAACTTCGGGAGAAGGGGGGCCACCCATGTGAAGGACCTTTACGGTCTGATGTGTGTGTGGTGGCCGCAGAGACCAGGGAGAAGCGACTGTTTACTAAAAACACAGGTCCGTGCGAAGCTGTAAGGCGATGTATACGGACTGACGCCTGCCCGGTGCTGGAAGGTTAAG